>JAGTRP010000020.1 GCA_018261935.1 Rhodocyclaceae bacterium | reverse complement strand
CAGCAAGCCGGGCGCCTGGAAAGCCCGCGCAACAGAAAGTTGAGGATTGGACGTCAGCACGTCAGTTTATGTTCGATGAGTTGTGTGGAATCGTATGCTATTGAAGCGGCCGAAGATACTCATCTTCGACGAGGCGGTCTCCAACCTCGACCAGCCCACGGCCGAGCATTTCGCCAAGACCATCAACCGGCTGAAGGGCAAGGCCACCATGATCTTCATCACCCACCAAATTCCAAGTGGCTTGCAGGTGAACGATGTATATCATTTGGGAGATTCTCAGCACGCGACGCGAATGGAAATTATGGAACAGGCTGCTAAGAACTAGGAATATAAGTAGATATGTTTCCATGAAAACCAATAACTCACAACTTGCGGCAATTTAATGGCTCATGTGTTTGCCTTGGAAGGCATGGCGATGCAAGACGAAAGACTATATCTATTTGCGGGATCTGTTGTTGGCTGGTTTATTCCGGCAGGCCACTGGCTTGGTATTAATTATTGGCTTTGGATTGGCGCCCTGGTGTTGCTCGGTTTGTTAGACATATACGTTGCCGGGGCCATTGTGAAAAAAACCTTCCCGATTGCATATGAGAAAGGCTGGGGCATCCCGAGTGTCACGAATGAAATAAAACGGAGCAATTTAGATAAAAAATCCAAGATGCGAGTCCAAATTGCCGTTATTGCCTTCGCCAAGGCAACTCTTTTGTTTGGAATTCTTGTCGGCCAATCGATGGCCATTTACTTTGGGAGATGATTGTGCCGACTATAGCTGGCCTTGGTGAAGTTGTAGGATCCATATTTTTGGCTGCAGGCGGAATGAAGTCCATTTCTGATGGCAATGGCACCCCGATTCAAAATTTTGATTCACATCTTAATATATTCGGTGCGGCTGTTACTGTAATGAATAAAGCTTTTGAAGCCATAAAAGCGACCAACCTTGCTTATTACTCGGGTATCGCAGGAATGACCGTTAACTTGGCAGCATATGAAGTTGCGAAAGCCCAAATGGCGGAGGCCCTGGCGACAGGTGATCGAAGGGCATATAACGCCGCAATGGCTGGAGCAGTCTCCGCCTTTGCAGGGATAGTTGCGGGCATTCCATTCTTGCCACCAAACATTAAGGCGGTAGCTATTGCTGTTAACCTAGGGGGGGCTGCACTTAAGGAGTGTATTGCAAATGAGGATGCCCTATCGGACGCCGCCACAGCAGCTTGGACAAATTTTCAGAATGAGATAAGTGGCCTGGGAGATAGAGTAGCTTTTACTATTGACCTTGCCAAAACCAGTTTTTGGAAAGAGATTGTTGCACTAAACCCTGAGATTAATGACCTTTGGATTCGAGCCCGCTCTTGGTTCCAACGCGACCCCCTGACCCTGGACCTCGACGGCGACGGCGACGGCGACGGCATTGAAACCGTCAGCGCCAGCGGCGACAGTATCGTCCTCTTCGATCACGACGGCGACGGGGTTCGCACCGGCACCGGCTGGGTCAAGGCCGACGACGCCTTCCTCGTGATGGACCGCAACGGCAACGGCACCATCGACAACGGCAGCGAACTCTTCGGCGTCGATACCGTCCTCGCCAACGGCCAGACCGCCGCCAACGGCTTTGCCGCCCTCGCGGACCTCGACGCCAACCACGACGGCGTCTTCGACAGCCAGGACGCCGCCTATGGGGAGGTACGCGTCTGGCAGGACCTCAACCAGGACGGCATCAGCCAGTCCAGGGAATTGAAGACCCTCGCCGAAGCCGGTATCGCCAGCATCGATCTCACCGCCGCCACGAGCGGCCAGATCCTCTCCACCGGCAACTCGATTTCCCTCACCTCGGGCCACACCCGCACCGACGGCACCACCGGCGGTGCCTACGCCCTCAACCTGGTGGAAAACCCCTTCTACCGGCAATTCGAGGACGGCAGCATCGAGGAACTCCCCAACCCCTTCAACCAGCCCGTCTCGGGCGGCGTGCCGCTGACCTCAGAGGCCCTGGCCCTGCCGGACATGCAGGGGTCCGGGGCGGTGCGGGACCTGCGGGAAGCCGCCAGCCTCTCGCCGGCGCTCGCCACCCAGGTCCAGGGGCTCCTGGACGAAGGCTACCGGACCCGGGACGCCCTGCTGGCCGAGATCGATCCCCTGCTCGATGCCTGGTCGGGGACCTCCACCCTGCAGACCTCGGCCCAGGCCGCCGCCAGCCGGGGCTTCGCCCTGTCCTATGTCCTGCCGGACATGACCGACAACGAAGCCGCCCGGCTGTCTCTCGAAACGTTCTGCCCGCTGGGGATGAGCCAAACCCCACTGGACGAGCTCTATCCCGTCGATGCCGTCCACTACGCTGCCATGAAAGCCCAGGCGGCAGAACTGAACCGTAAGATGGGCATCCTGGAGCGCTTCAACGGCGCAACCTTCCTGAACTTTGGACCGTATGCCATAAGCTTCGGCAATGGGGTCGCCGTGGCTGTTAACACCGGGACCGTCGAAGTCCCTGGCATGGATGGCGATTCATCGGGTTCCAGCTACAGCTACAGTTTTAGTGTTCCGCGCCTCAGTGCCACCCAGATCGACCTCCTGGAAAAGAGCTACCAGGCCCTTCGGCAGTCGGTGTACGCCGGACTCGCTCTCCAGACCCGGCTCAAGCCCTACCTGGATGATGTGAGCCTTGTGCTGGACGAGACGGGCATCCACATCGATTTCGGTGCCATGCAGACCCGGTTGGAGACCCTGCGCACTGCGGACGAGAAGAATGCCTTTATCGATCTGCTTGAGATTTCCCGTTACGTCGGCGATTCTCTGACCAGCCTAGGCTGGGAGAGCGGCACCCAGCTTGATGCCTGGGTGTGCAGCGCGGAGCAGGGAGGGCGATGGGAAACCCTGCGGACCGAACTCGCCACGTTCTTCCCGTACAGCGCAGGCGAGCCAGTCAATATTGTTCTCGGCACCACCAATACCGACTACTTCTATGGAAATGCTGGCGCTGATCTCATCATCGGGGCAGGCGGCGACGACGTGCTCTACGGCACCGGCGGGAACGACTCGCTCTACGGGGGTAACGGGGACGATGTCCTCCGGGGCGGGACGGGCAACGACGTGCTCGATGGCGGAGCCGGCAACGATACGCTCGACGGTGGTACCGGCAGTACCAATGAGGGTTACGGCAACGACATTTACGTTTTCGGCCGGGGCGATGGCCAGGATACGGTGATCGACCAGGACGAGACGGCCGGGAATGTGGATACGATCCGCTTCAAGACCGGCATCCTACCGGCCGACGTGACGCTCAGCCGCCCGGCGGACTATAACAACGATTTGCTCCTCTCGATTGCCGGGGCGACGGACTCCATCCGGGTCAAGGACTGGTTCAGCGGCACGGCGAACCGGGTGGAACAGGTCGAATTCGCCGATGGCACGGTCTGGAGCATCGATACGCTGACGCAAGCGCCCGTCCAGGGCACGGCCGGTAACGATATCCTCAACGGCAACGATACCCTGTTCGACACCATCTATGGTCAGGATGGCAACGACGTGCTGAATGGCTATGGCGGGGCCGACTCCCTCTACGGCGGCAACGGCAACGACACCCTCTACGGCGGCACCAACAACGACGTGCTCGAAGGCGGCGCGGGGAACGATCTGCTGTACGGCGGTACCGGCCCCGGCGCCGATAATGGGTACGGCGCTGATGTTTATGTCTTTGGCCGGGGCGATGGCCAGGACACGATCGTGGATCAGGATGCCACGGTTGGCATTCTCGATACCATCCGCTTGAAGGCGGGCATCCTGCCCGCAGACGTGGTGCTGACCCGGCCGCTGAATGCCATCTACGACCTGGTGCTCTCGATTGCCGGGACGGCGGACTCGATCCGGGTGGTGGACTGGTTCAACGGCACCGCCAACCAGATCGAACGGGTCGAATTCGCCGACGGCACGGTTTGGGACATCACGGTGCTGAGCCAGGCGCCGCTCATGGGCGATGCCAGTCCCAATACCATTTACGGCAGCGACACCCTATTCGACACCATCTACGGCATGGACGGCAATGACGTGCTGTACGGTTATGGCGGAGCCGACACCCTTTACGGCGGCAACGGCGACGACACCCTCTACGGCGGCACCAACAACGACGTGCTCGAAGGCGGGGCGGGGAACGACCTGCTGTCCGACGGGTACGGCAGCGACGTCTATGTGTTCGGCCGGGGCGATGGCCAGGACACGATCGTGGACCAGGATGCCACGGTCGGCATCCTCGACACTATCCGCTTCAAGGCCGGCATCCTGCCGGCCGACGTGGTGCTGACCCGGCCGTTGAATGCTATCAACGACCTGCTGCTGTCGATTGCCGGGACGACCGACTCGATCCGGATCAAGGACTGGTTCAACGGCACCGCCAACCAGATTGAACGGATCGAATTCGCTGACGGCACGGTTTGGGACACCACGGTGCTGAGCCAGGCGCCGCTCATGGGCGATGCCAGTTCCAACACCATTTACGGCAACGACACCCTGTTCGACATCATCAATGGCCAGGACGGCAATGACGTGCTGTACGGCCAGGGCGGGGCTGACACCCTCTACGGCGGCAATGGCAGCGACACCCTCTATGGCGGCACCAACAACGACGTGCTCGAAGGCGGGGCGGGGAACGATCTGCTGTACGGCGGCATCGGTCCCAATGCTGGCGAAGGGTATGGCGCTGATGTCTATGTCTTTGGCCGGGGCGACGGCCAGGACACGATCGTGGATAACGATGCGACCGTCGGCAGGGAAGATACGATCCGCTTCAAGGCCGGGATTCTGCCCACCGATGTGGTGCTGAGCCGGCCGGCGGACAATACCAACGATTTGCTCCTGTCTCTTGCAGGAACGACAGACTCAATCCGGGTCAGCAACTGGTTCTACGACCCGTCTTACCGAGTCGAGCGGGTCGAGTTCGCCGATGGTACGGTGTGGGACACGTCCGTGTTGACGAACGCGCCGATGAAAGGCACGGTCGGCAGCGACGTTCTCAACGGCAGCGACAGCGTGAACGACACTCTCCAGGGCTTGGACGGTAACGACCAGCTGCTCGGTCAAGGCGGTAACGACAATCTCTATGGTGGGAATGGCACCGATACCCTGAGTGGCGGGACCGGCAACGACTATCTCTCGGGCGATGCAGGTGGCGATTCCCTGAACGGCAACGACGGTAACGATATCCTTCAGGGCGGCGCCGACAACGATTCCCTCACTGATACATTGGGAGCGAACCTGTTCGACGGCGGCTCAGGGACTGACACCATGACTGGCGGCGCCAGCAACGAGGTTTGCATCGGCGGTACCGGCAACGATACCCTGAACCCCGGCGCGGGGGCGGACGTCATCCTTTTCAACAAGGGCGATGGCGCCGATATCGTGGCTGCCACCACCGGCACGGACAATACCCTGTCCCTGGGGGGCGGGATTGCTTACAGTGACCTGGTTTTCCAGAAGAACGCCAGCGACCTTGTCGTGAAAGTTGGTGCCACCGATCAGATCACCTTCGCCAACTGGTATGCCAGCACCACCAACCATAGCGCGCTGAACTTGCAAGTGGTAGCCGAGGCCATGGCCGACTTTGCCCCGGGGGGTACCGACCCCCTGCGGGACAACAAGGTGGAGCGGTTCGACTTCAACGGTCTCGTTGGCGCCTTCGATGCGGCCCGCGTCGCCGACTCGACCCTCACCTCCTGGGCTTTGACCAATGCGCTGACAAATTTTTACCTGGCCGGAGACGACGGGGCGGCCATTGGCGGGGATCTAGCCTATCAGTATGGCAAGAATGGCATGCTGGCCAGCATCTCGGTGTCTGCAACGCAGTCGGTGATGGGGAATGCCGGCTTTGGCACCCAGCCCCAGGCCCTGCAGCCCCTGGCCACCCTGCAGGCCGGGACGGTGAAACTGACGTAATAACCGATGGCGCCGGCACACCATCGCCGGCCCCAATTCGCTGGACTTCTCATGCAGAAGGCTTACAACCTTGCTCAACGCTTCCAAGGACCGGAAGCCACCCCACTCGACTTCTCACCGCCCTTGCTACGCCTGCAAGAGTCGCCGCCCAATCCCCTCAGTCGCAAAGTGCTATGGACGCTGCTAGTCCTCCTGTTGGCGCTGCTCCTCTGGGCGGTGGTGGGCCGCCTCGACATCGTCGCCGTCGCCGAAGGCAAGCTCATTCCCCAGAGCTACGTCAAGATCGTCCAGCCGGCCGAGGCCGGCATCGTCAAGGACATCCTGGTGAAGGAAGGCGAGACGGTGAAGGCGGGGCAGATTCTCATGCGCATGGACGCCCTCATCACCGAAGCCGACGCCAAGTCGCTGGCTGCCGACGCCCAACGCAAGCGCCTGACCCTGCGGCGCATCGACGCCGAGTTGGGCGGCCAGCCCTTTCGCGTGGAAGTAGGCGATCCGCCGGACCTGGCCCGGGAGGTCGAGTCCCAGCACCGGGCCAACCGGGCCGCGCTGGCGGCGGCCCTGGCCGAGGAGCGCAGCCGCCTGGTGAAGGCTACCCAGGAGCTGGCCGCTGCCGAGCAGGTGAGAAAGAAGCTCGCGGAGACGCTCCCCCACTACCGGGGCCAGGACGAAGCCTTCGAGAAGCTCGCCAAGGACGGCTTTGCCGGCCCGCTGATGGCGAGCGACAAGAAACGGGAGCGCATTGAGAAGGAACAGGAACTCAAGACCCAGGAATTCCTGATCGAATCGGCCCGGGCCAGCATCCAGCAGTCGGAGAAGAAGCTCGCCCAGCTCGAATCCGACTATCGCCGGCAACTGCACACGGAGCGCAACGACATCCAGGGGCAAGCCACCAAGCTCGACCAGGAAATCGCCAAGCAGGCCCACAAGCAGGAACTCCTGGAACTCCGGGCACCCCAGGATGCCGTGGTGAAGGATCTCGCCACCCACACGGCCGGGACGGTCGTGCAGCCCGGCACCGTGCTCCTCACTCTGGTGCCCCAGGAGGAGACGCTGCGGGCGGAGGTCTGGGTGTCGAACGAGGATATCGGCTTCGTGCGCCCCGGCCAGCCGGTGAAGCTCAAGTTCGCCGCCTTCCCGTTCCAGAAGTACGGCATGGTCGAGGGGACAGTGGAGCATGTGAGCGCCGATGCGGCCGACAATGCGACAGGCAACGGCAATGCTTCCTCACCGGACCTTGGCAGGAAGAGCCAGCCTCTGGTCTACAAAGCCCTGGTCGCCTTGCAGGCGATGGCGCTGCAAATGGACGGGGAGCGCTTCCCGCTCTCCGCCGGGATGCAGGCTAACGCGGAAATCAAGCTCGGCGACCGCACCGTGCTGGAATACCTGCTGTCGCCGGTGCAAAAGGCCTGGCATGAGGCCGGAAGAGAGCGGTGAAATGGATAAGTCATCGTCTACTCCGGCCGAGGTGCCTCTTGATGGTCGTGTATCTTCAATGGCAGCTTCTGCATAAGTAAGCTGCCATTAGCCCCCGAGATTTTTTGAGGCGCCAAGGGGCCGGTTGTGGCCGGCAACGGCCATGGCCGGGGCCACGATCACAACCGCTAGGCGGCACAGGGCGGAAAATCAGCCGCAGATTACGGATACCCGAAAAAACGTTGGGGAAAATTCCCCAACCCACCGGGGCAAGCCGGGGAATTTCCCCACCCCGCCCCCTTTCCCGGGGAAGTCAGCGGGGGTCTGGAGAGCTCTGCAGACTGTGGTAGCGCCGGATGACCTGGGGCACGTAGCGCCGGGTCTCGGGATAGGCGGGGATGGCGCCGCCACTGCGCCGGACCGAGGCCGGGCCGGCATTGTAGGCGGCCAGGGCCAGGGACAGGTTGTTGTCGTAACGCCCCAGCAGTTCCTTGAGGTAGCGGGCCCCTGCGTCGATGTTGGCGGCCGGGTCCCGGGCATCCTCCACCTTCAGGTAACGGGCGGTGCCGGGCATGAGCTGCATGAGCCCCTGGGCCCCCTTGGGGGATACGGCGCCGGGGTTGAAGTTGGATTCCACCTCGATGACAGCGGTCAGCAGATCCTCTGGCAGGTCGTGGCTGGCCGCGGCGGCGGCCACCAGGGGGGCCAGCCGCTGCCGTGACGCGGTTTTCCTGCCCGGGCGCTGGGGCCGGGCCGCATCCGGCAGGGCAGCCCGGGAATTCTCCGCCCCCATCCATGCGGCATCCTTTCCCGGCAGGTCGCTGAGGACAATGCCCCCGGCGCCCTCGTCGCGCATATAGATGTCCGCCTCGGCCCCCTGGGTGAAGGCCAGGGCGGCCGCAGCCGCCAGGCAAAGGCGGAAAATCGCCGGGCATTGTTCTTGCGTTCCGATTGTCATGGCGGTTCTTCCCAAGTCCCCCAGGGAGGGCATTGCATGCATTTCCAGGTCAAGGCGGTCGACGCGGGCAACGACATCGTTTCCCTGCTTCTCGACGCCCCCACCGAGATCGAGGCCAGGCAGCAGGTCGAGGGCCAGGGGCTGCGGGTGATGTCCCTGCGCCCGGCGCGGCGGCTTCCCGGCGTGGGTATGGACCTGGCCTCCGGACTGAGGTTCCGTTTCGGCCGGCGCCCGGACTTCCCCCTCATCCTCTTCAGCCAGGAACTCGCCACCCTCCTCAATGCCGGGCTGCCCCTGGTCAACGCCATCGAGAGCCTGGCCGAGAAGGAAGAGGAGCCGACCCGGCGCCAGGTGCTCGCCGACCTGACCCGCCTGCTCTACGAGGGCAAGTCCTTTTCCCAGGCCCTCGCCCAGCTGCCGGCCTTCTTCCCGGAACTCTACGTCGCCCTCGTCCAGTCCAGCGAGCGGACCGGCTCCCTGGGGGAGGCCCTGGGCCGCTACGTGGCCTACAGCACCCGCATCCAGCAGTTGCGGCAGAAGATCGTCGGGGCTTCCATCTACCCGGCCCTGCTGATCCTGGTGGGATCGGGGGTGCTGCTCTTCCTGCTGGGCTATGTGGTGCCCCGTTTCAGCACCGTCTTCGGCGACCTGGGCACCCACCTGCCCTGGCTGTCCGAGATGCTGCTCTCCCTGGGCCAGGCCATCCACGACCATGCCGGGCCCCTGGCGGCGGGGGCCGCGGCCCTCGTGGCGGGTGGGGTGCTGGGGGCCTGCCTGCCTCCCGTGCGCCAGCGCCTGGGCCGGCTGGCGACGGCCCTGCCGGCGGTGCGGCGGCGGATCTTCCTCTACCAGATCGCCCGCCTCTACCGCTCGGTGGGCATCCTGCTTCAGGGGGGCATCCCCATCCTGGCCGCCATCGCCATGGCCCGCGGCCTGGTGGGGGCCGACCTGCGGGACCGCCTGGACCGGGCCGCCCGCCAAGTCCGGGAAGGCCAGCCCCTGTCCCAGGCCCTGGAGAACCATGCCCTGGCGCCCCCCATCGCCCTGCGCATGCTGCGGGCCGGCGAGCAGGCCGGCAACCTGGGGACCATGATGGAACGCACCGCCGATTTCTACGACGAGGAAATGGGCCGCTGGATCGAGTGGTTCGTCCGCCTCTTCGAACCCCTGCTGATGGTGGTGGTGGGGACGGTCATCGGCGTCGTGGTGATCCTCATGTACATCCCGATCTTCGAGCTGGCGGGGAGCATCCAGTGACCGGGCCTTGCCCGCGCCAGGGGGAGCGATGCTATCGAATCGCTTCTGAAATCGGGGGAAAACCGGTATCCGCAATAGCAGGGTTCCCCTATTCCCCACCCCCAGGGACTGCCGATATAAAGGCGCCGTGATCGCCCCACGGCGGACGCACACTCCTCAACTTGTTGGAGTTAGACATGATTTGGAAATTTTCAGCCCTCGGCCTCCTGGTAGCCGGTTTTCTCGGTGCCGGCAGCAGCGCCTTGTCCTTTGCCGAAGAAACCCCGGCCCCGGCTGCAGCCGCCTTGCCCGAAGCGGCACCGCTGCAACTCTCGCACCGACAGATGCACCGGATGCTGGCCGCCAGTAGCGGCGAGCGGAGCCGGAACCCATCTCAACCCGAAGGCCGTCAGGAGAGGGCAGATACCCCTCCGGCCCCATCGCAACGTGAAATGCAGCAGCAGCTGAAGCCACTGACCGCTCCGAATCGTTAGAGCGGATTCGGACCGCAAGCGAGGCGGTGCGGTTTTCCAGCAACGCCTCTCCCGCCGACGGAAGAGGCGTTGGGGACAGGCGAATCCCGTGCCGGAAGGATCAGGACTGCCGGCGCCGGCGGTTGCAGGTCAGACCGGCAAGGCCGATACCCAGGAGCGCCAGGCTGCCGGGCTCCGGAACAGTGTTCCCCTGGATGGCGAAGGCGGCCTCCGGAAGGAAGGTATTGAAGGCGGTTCCCGAGTTGTCGGACTGCATGGCCGGAGTGCCGAAGCCCGGGGAGGTGGCGGCATAGGTGGAGATGATGCCTGCCGCATTGACGTTTTCCTGCAGCCCGAGCCAATAGGTGCCGGCCCCCAGGTTCAGGTTCAGGCCGGAAACGTCTATCAGCGTCGAACCCGCCGCCCCTGCGCTCAGCGCACCGCTAAGGGTGCCCGAGAAAAGGGGGCCGCCGGCAAAGTGGGTACTCGGGTCGGCGCCCCAGATGGACCAGTTGGTGCTGACGTAATTTGCGTCACTGCCATTGTCCCAAAAGATGTTGTAGGAAAAGCCGCTCAGCTTGCTCTTCTGCGCGAGGGCAAAATCGTCGTAAACCACCCACCCGTCGCTGCCGCACGATGGGGTATTGCTGTGGCAGAAACCGGAGTCCTCGAGGGCCGTTCCGTTGTCGAAAAGCACGGCTGCGCTGGCGCTAGCCGTCATGCCAATCAACGCCATCGCCGCAACCAGATTGCGAAATGCCATGATATTTCTCCTTGAATCATTGTGATGGAGCACCGGATGGCGCTCACATAGTGTCAGAAGCAACGCACCGGTCATTGCCGTAACCCATTGATTTGGATGTATTGCCTTTTCATGCCGCAGCAACGGCTGCAAGAAGAAGCGACATCCGGCGCCTTCTCCCGGCATCCGTGGCGCTAAGGATTGACAGCGACCAGCTGGACGTCGAATACCGTGACTTTGCGGTAAAGCGGGGTACCGGCGTCAAAGCCCAGTTGGGGCGGGATGAAAATCTGCCATTGGGCGCCCTCCTTCATGCGCGACACGGCTTCTCGCATGCCGGGCACCAAGGCGGCGAGGGGAAAGGTTTTCGGCGTGGGCTTGCCTTCCCGGTCGGTGTTGCCGAATTCCTTCCCGTCGGCCAGGGCACCCCGGTAAAGCAGGGCGACCTTGTCCGCCGGCTGGGGCCCCTTGCCGCTCCCCTCCTTGATCACCTTGTATTGAACACCGTTCGGCAGCGTCACTACCCCTTGCCGCCGAGCATTGCGCTCGAGAAATCCCCGGGCGTCTTCGGGGCTCTTCACCGCCTTGCGCCCCCCTTGGGAGGGGGCCGCGCCGGAGGGCTTGGCGTCGTCGGCCGGCGGCGCCGCGATGCCATCGGGACCGGAACGCCGGTCGATCTGCGGCATCGCGGCCCGCTCCTGGGCCACGACCTTGCGCTTGAGTTCCATCAAGGTGCCGCGCATGGCCTCCTCGGTCATGAGCGGCACCGAGCCGGCCTGGGCATCGGCCATGCCGCGCACCACCGCGGCCGAATTGAGATCGACCTGCTGGCGTTTGAAATCGCCACCGATCTGGTAGCCAAGGGCGTAACTCACCCGGTCGGTTTCGGATGCCAGGTCCGCTCCACTGCCGGCAGCCCAGGCACCGGCGCCAAGACACGCGCCGGTGGCGAAAGCGAGCGCTTGCCGCGAATTGATGTTCATGATGTTTCCTTCCGCAATCGATATTGGATATCCGGGTGGCCGCCGCTCCTTGCCGGCAGCCACCCGTCCGGCTCAGGCTCTCAATAGGCCAGGCCGGCGCCGCCGTTGACGATCGGCCAGGGTTTGCGGCCGAAGGAGGTGGTGCACGCCGTTTCGGCAGCGGAGCCCTTGACGCAGTACGGCACCATCATCTCGTTGTCTTCGTGCTCGACGATATGGCAGTGCCAGACATAGATGCTTGCGATCTCGAACTTGGCCTTGATCCGCGTCACCGAGCCCGGCAGGGCAAAGACCGAGTCCTTGTAACCGGTTTCAGTCGGCCGCGGCGGTTGCACCGCGCCGGTCGTCGCGGCGGGAATGACAGGTAGGCCGGTGGCCGGATCGAGCACCAGGGTTTCGCGGTTGACGACCTGGACCCGGGCGCCGTGAAGGTGGATCGGATGGGCGTCCACCGTGTAGTTGTAGATCTCGAAAACCTCGGTATCGCCCACGGTCGGGGCCTGGGTAATCGGGGCATCCCAGGGCTGCGGCTGCGGGACGCCGCCGACCAGGGTTCCGATGAAGGCTTGCGCCGGGCCGAAGGGAATGGCGGCGCGATCGATGGCCGCACAGGCGGCGGCAATATCGGCTTGCGGGGTGGCAAACTGGCCCACCACGGTGATGGTGCCGGCCGCATCCACGGTGACGCAGAGCTTTTTCGAGTCGGTCTCGATCAGGGAAGCGCGGCGCGTCGCCTTGACCGGCGCGGCGTTGGCCGGCTCGCTGCTCAGCCGCAGATTCGCCGGCGCCGTGCTGGTCTCCGGCGGCGTATTGGCATTGGCGGCGACCACCTTGAACTCCATGACCTGGCCGGTCCCGGCGGGGTTCGCAAGATCGGCTGGGGCGAGGGTGTTGTTGAACGGAACGTCCGGACCGGTGTTGATCATGCGCACCTTGGTACCCGGCGGCAGCCCGGTGAAGTCCACGATCACGTCGGCCCGTTCGGCCGGCCCCATGAGCAGGGCTATCTGACACCGGATATCCGACGGGTCGGCGGGGGTGCAGGTGGCAGTGGGCTCGGTGCCGTTGCCGGGCAATGGCACGGCGGTGCCGGTCTTCACTTTCACCACCCTGGGCAGGAAGCCCTGCTCGGCGCCGATCTGATAGAACGGAATCTCCTGCACGCCGGGAATGGCCTTGAGATCCTGGATATAGGTCGGCGAATTCTGGTTGGGCGGCGTCGCTCCCGGCGGGATGGCCCACAGGGACAGATTGAAGGTGCGGGAATCGGCGCCGGCCAGCAGACGCAGGCGATAGCGCTGTCCCACCACCTCGAAGGTGGGCCATACGGCGCCATTGACGACGATCATGTTGCCGAAGACCTCCGGGTTGTGGATGGGCGAAATGTCGGAGGTGGGACTGGGCAGGTAGGGAACCGTATTTCCCCCGTCGAAGAAGGCACGGGTCCGGGGATAGAACAGCGAGCCATCGGCATTGAAGGAACGGTCCTGAAGGGCGATCGGGATTTCACGGATCCGGGCGCGGCAGGCCGCATCGAAATTCGGATCGCAGCCGGGCTGGCCCTGGTAGGTGAGCTTCGGGTTGGTCGGCCGGCCGAAGGGCGACGAACTGCCGGGCAATACGCCCAGGACCGGCGCCTCCTTGACCTGGCTGCCGTTGGGGGCCGTGTAATCCCCGCGGATCAGCCAGAAGCCGGCGGGGCCGGTATAGACATTGTTGGCCGTCATGCCCAGGACATGGTCGTGGAACCAGAGGGTTGTCGCCGGCTGGGCATTCCCATAGAGAAAGGCGGCCGAACCCGGATACTGATTGCTGCGCAGGCTGGGCGCCTGATCGTAGTTGGTGCCCCGGACGGCATAGTTGAGGGTCAGCGCATTGCCGGTGGTCTGGCTGAAGCCCGACGGCAGCCACCAGGCCTGGGGGAAGCCGTCACTATTGCTGGCGACCTCGGCGCCATGCACATGCACCACCATCGGAACGGGGCCGTCATAGGGTTGGCCGAGGCGCGGATCCGGGTTGGCGGGATCGACATAGGGGGTACAATCCGGCGCCCCCAGCATCTTGGCGCCGGTGGCGGGATTGGTGCAAGGCAGCCGCTCGGGATTGGCGAAATGCAGCGTCCGGTCGATGGCCAACAGATGCGGCAGTGCGGTGCGGCGCTTGTCGGTGAAACTGTAAGGCTTGCCGGTAATCGGGTTCAGGGCCACGAGTTCGTTGATCCAGCGCACGCTAGCCGCCGTCTGGGACCTGGCCTCCACCGTGAAGGCCGGATAGTTGAAGGAGGACTGGGATGCGGGCACCGGCGCCACCCCGGGCGGTTGCAGCACCGTGCCGTTCGCCGCCGTGAGCCCCATCGGGATCGGGTCCGATGCGGATCCATAGCTCCAGACCTGGGTGGCGCCGAAGCCATCGCTGCGTCCGTTGAGGGCGTTCCAGATCCCGCCCGGCAGGATCTGCTGCCTGAACTGCCGCAGGGCGATGTTGTAAGTCGTTGTCGGGCAGGTGGCGCCGCTCGGGCACGGTTCCGTCGTATTGCCGCTTTTCGGCATCTCGGGCGGTATGACCAGGGGGATGACATACTTCGGCACATTGGCCGTAACCGGGTCGATCGGTCCCGCCGGGACCTGGGCCCAGGCAGTTGTCGCGAACAGGCTGCCAATCGCAACGCTCAGCAACCGCCGCCTCGGGGTAATCGTCAATTCCATCACAGAGTCTCCTTATTCGTCTTTTCAAGGTGAATACAAGCAGCCTTTCGCTTGATCACTGAGCCATCCGCCCAGGACTTCTCAGCGGATTGGGCACGGTTATACGAAAAGACAAAAATACGATCACTCCGGCAGGAGCCGTATTGCATGGGGCGATGAAGTTGTAATCGGCGACACAGGTTCAAGTTAGGCAGCAGGTCGAACGTGCATATGCCAATCAAGGCTATACCGGGGACAACGGGGGCGGCGCCCCCAGGCCGTTGTCATCGGACAGCAAGCTGTCACTCCCCCCGAGGGGGAGTTGTCAGTGACTGAGCCTTGGCCGCGCCAAGGCGAGCTTCTCGATGCGGTAGCGCAGCATGTCCCGGGAAATGCCCAGGAGCCTGGCCGACCGGGTGACGTTCCAGCCGGTGCGCTCCAGGGTCTTCACCACCAACGCCTTTTCCGCCGCGGCCAGATTCGCCCGCTGCCTGGGCAGGGGCTGGCTGCCCCCCTCCTGATCCTCGAAATTCCCTTCGCCGCCGCCCGGCGCCAACCCCGGGCACAGGGCCAGCTGGTCGGGGGTGATGGTGTCCCGGGAGGCCAGCAGCACCGTCTGCTCCAGCATGTTGCGCAGTTCCCGCACGTTCCCCGGCCAGTAGTAGCCCATCAGCACCTGTTCCGCCTCGGGGCTGAAGGAAAGGCCCGGCTTGCCGTAGCGGCGGCCATGGACTTCCAGGAAGTGCCGGGCCAGGAGCAGGATGTCCCCGCCCCGCTCCCGCAGGGACGGCACCTTGATGGCGATGATGCGCAGGCGGAAAAACAGGTCGCTACGGAATTTGCCGTCCCGCACCATCTGCTCCAGGTCCCGGTTGGTGGCGCTGATGATGCGCAGATCGACCCGGCGCTCCTTGACCGCGCCGATGCGGCGGATGGTTTTCTCCTCCAGGAGCTTGAGGAGCTTGGCCTGGAGGCCCGGCTCGATCTCGCCGATTTCGTCCAGGAACAGGGTTCCTCCGTCGGCCGCCTCCACCAGGCCCGGCTTGCGCTCCTTGGCATCGGTAAAGGCGCCCTTCTCGTGACCGAAGAGTTCCGCTTCCAGGAGATGGGCGGGAATGGAGGCGCAATTGACTTCGACGAAGGGCCGGTCCCGGCGCGCCCCGTCGAAATGCAGGGCGCGGGCCACCAACTCCTTGCCGGTGCCGGTCTCGCCCTGGACGAGCACCGCCGGCAGCTGGCCGTCGGCCATGCGCCGTTCCGCCGCCAGCACTTGGCGGATGGTGGCACCCAGTTCCGCCATGGCGGGGGAATCGCCGAGGAGGGCCGCGAGACCGCCGGTCCCGGCCGGGCGGGCCCGAGGGGGCGGCGGCGCCGGCTCCCTGGCCCCCGGGCCGAGGGCCTGTTCCAGCCGGGCATGGAGCTCCGCCATGGCGAAGGGCTTGGTGAGGTAATCCCAGGCGCCGGCCTTCATGGCCTGCACCGCCGTCTGGGCACGGCCGTCCCCGGTGAGCATGATGACCTTGACCCCGGGATCGATCTCCAGCACCCGCTGCAGCATGTCGATGCCGGTCATCCGCGGCAGGGTCTGGTCGGCCACCACCCCGGCCGGGCGCAGGGATTCCACCCGGGCCAGGGCCTCTTCCGCCGAACCGCAGCGTTCCGCTTCCCAGCCCTTGCGTTCGAGATAGGTGCAGACATTGCCCGCCAGGATTTCGTCGTCTTCGACCACCAGGATGGTGTTGCCCATGGTCCTAGACCATCCTGAATTCGAGCCGCACCACCGTCCCCTCGTGCTCCCGGCTGGAGAGGGCGACGCTGCCGCCGAAACGTTCCATCACCCGCTTGACCATCGCCAGCCCCACGCCGAGGCCGTGGCGCTTGGTGGTGTGGAAGGGCTTGAAGGCCAGGGCGAGCTGCTTTTCCGACATGCCGACGCCGGTGTCGGCGATGGTCAGCAGGAAGCGCTGGCGGTCCACCTGGAAGGCCATGGCGATGCGCAGCTCGCCCCCCGCGGGCATGGCCTCGATGGCATTGGAGAGGACGCTGTGCAGGGCCTGGGTGACCAGGGAGACATTGCCTTCGATCCTTATCCCGGCGGCGTCCTTCCGGGTCCATAGCATCCTGACCCCGGCCTTGGCGCAGGCGGGGGCGAAGGACTCCACCACCTGGCCGAGGACCACGGCCAGGTCCACCGGCTCCGGTTCCCCGGCCACCGGCTGGGTGAAGAGCAACAGCTCCCGCACCCAGCGGGAGAGGAAATCCACCTGGGTGACGATGTCCCGGGCATTCTTCCTGACCGGCTCGTAATCGGCGTCCAGCGCCAGTTCGGCACTGGAGCGGATGCTGGCCAGGGGATTGCGCAGGCCGTGGGCGACGGCGGTAGCCATTTCCCCCATGAAGGCCAGGGCGTCCATTTCCGCCAGCTGCCTTTGCCGGGTCTGCAGCAGGGTGGCGCCGCAGCGGATGGTGCCGAAGAGGGCGACGAGAATCAGGGTCATCGCCACCACCGTGATGCCCAGAGCGCCCCAATCCGAACCGCCCCCGGCGATGGCCCGGAAGAGGGTGAAGCCCATGCCCCCGACCACCGGCAGCAAGGCCAGCAGGCTGAGGATGGCAGCCCGAAGCAGCTGCTTGAGGGCTTGGGGGAGATCGCCGGTGCCCACGGCTCACCAGCCGTCAATGATCCAACCGGACGGTCGCCGCTGCCGGCATTGGTGCAAGGGGGGCCAGGTTTTCGTCATGGTTGCTCCATCTCTGTCGGGCTACCGCGCCGTCGATGTTCCGATTATTTGGAATCGTGGTTTCCCGGCATATCAGGTGCGGCATGTAATATCGGCATCCCGTAGGCCTACTTGTCTGGCATCAAAGCAGGGCCCCGGCGAATCATGTAAGGTGAATACCATCGCCCTTCCGCCTGGAGGAACTCGCCATGAACCTCGCTGGAAAAGTCGTCGCCATCACCGGCGCCTTCGGCACCCTCGGGGCCGCCATCGCCCAGGCCGCCGCTGGCCGGGGCGCCAAGGTGGCACTGATCGACCGGGCCCAGGCCCCGGCCACGCTTCGGCGCAGCCTTCCCGGTGCGCTCATGCTCGGAGACATCGATCTCACCACCCCCGACGCGGCGGCTGCCGCCCTGGAGCGGGTCACGGCGCAATACGGCGGCCTCGATGCCTTGGTCAATGCAGCCGGCGGCTTTCGCTGGGAAACCCTGGCCGACGGCAGCCTGGATACCTGGGAATTCCTTTTCAACATCAATGCGAGGACCGCGGTCGCCGCCTGCAAGGCCGCCCTGCCCCACCTGATCGCCCGCGGCTCCGGCCGCATCGTCAATGTCGGCGCCAGCGCGGCCACCCGGGCCGCTGCCGGCATGGGCGCCTACGCCGCGTCCAAGGCGGCAGTGGCCCGCCTGACCGAGAGCCTGGCCGAGGAGTTGAAGGACTACGGCATTACGGTCAATGCCGTGCTGCCGACCCTGATCGACACGCCGCAGAACCGGAGGGAGATGCCGGACGCGGACTTCAGCCGGTGGGTCCCGCCGGCGGCCATCGCCGAGGTCATCCTGTTCCTCATCTCGGATGCGGCATCGGCGGTCAACGGGGCGCTGATTCCGGTTAGCGGCCGGACTTGAGGGTGGCCCGGCCATGCCATACCCCTAGACGGAAGGCGTATGACTTACGGCATAGACCCCTACTCCAAGTAGGGGTATCATGCCTGGCGCCATGACGCCCGTTTTGCCATCGCCAGCCGCCAGCACATCTCCCATCGGGAGTGTCGGCATGCGCCTCAAGCTGTCGCTGATCGTGGTCGGCGCCATTGCCCTGATCATGGCCTGTTTCGGCTACGGTGCCGCGTCCATCCTGGCCCGGGGGGCCAAGGACGAGTTCGCCAAGCAGCTGGTGGCCACCAACCGGCTGATCCTCGACCTCATCGCCAGCAACCAGGACAGCCTGCGCATCGCGGTCGGGAAGCTGGGGGACGCCTTCTCCGCACGCCTGGCCGGCGAGTTCCGGCTGGACGAGAAACGCCTCGTGCCCCGGAATGGGATCGCCACCCCCCTCCTGACCCTCAACGGCCGGGTCCTCAATTTCTCCCCGGACGAAGTGGACGAGTTCACCCGCCGCACCGGGGGCAATGCCGCCACCATCTTCGCCCGCCAAGGCGAGGATTTCGTCCGCATCGCCACCTCGCTGAAGAAAGAGGACGGCTCCCGGGCCATCGGCACCCGGCTGGGCAAGTCCCATCCGGCCTACGGCGAACTCATGGCCGGCCGCACCTACCAGGGCCATGCCCCCCTGTTCGGCCACCACTACATGACCCAGTACCAGCCCATCGCCACAGCCGATGGACGGGTGATCGGCGTGCTGTTCGTCGGCATGGACCTGCGTTCCAACCTGGAAAGCCTGAAACGCCATATCGCCGAATTCCGGATCGGGGCCTCGGGCTATGCCTCCATCGTCGATGCCGAGCCCGGCGCCGGCTACCGCCGCTTCGTGCTCCATCCCGCCAAGGAAGGCCAGCCGCTGGTGAATGACGACGACGCCTCGGAGGCCGCCCGGGTGCTGCGGGAAGCCCTCGACCGCCGCCACGGCATTGTCCGCTACGAGTGGATGAACCCGGAGCTGGGCGAGACCGAGCCGCGGGAGAAGATCGCCGCCTTCGGGGAATATCCCGAGCTGGGCTGGATCGTCCTCGCCACCGGCTACCCGGATGAGGCCATGGACGTGGCCAACCAGGGCATCAAGTACATGGCCGCCGCCACCCTGGTGGTTTCCCTGCTCCTGATCGCGGCCCTCAACCTGGGCATCGGCCGCTTCGTCCTGGCGCCCATGCTGCGTCTGCAGGAGCGGCTGCGCCAGTCCGAAAGCTCCCTGCGCACCGTCTTCGACAATATGCACGACGCCGCCATCCTGCATCGCCGGGACGGCAGCGTGGTGGACATGAACGACCAGATGCTGCACCTCTTCGGCCTCGACCGGGAGACCGCCATGGGTCTGAAGCTCCCCGCCGACCTGGCCACCGGGGACTCCGCCGAGCGCTTCGCCGAGGCCTGGCACCTGGCCGCCGAGGGCGAGCCGAGCACCGCCATCGGCACCGTCCGCAGCCCCGGCGGCCCCGGCTTCTCGGCCGAAATCCACCTGAGCCGCTGCCGCATCGGCGGCGAAGACCTGATCATGGTCAATATCAGCGACATCACCCAGCGCCTCGAATACGAGCGCCAGCTCCAGTACCAGGCCAAGTTCGACGCCCTGACCGGCGTCGCCAACCGCAGCCTGCTCATGGACCGCATCGAGCGGGCCCTGCGCTCGGCGGCGCGGCACAAGCGCCTGGTGGGGGTGGCCTTCATCGACCTGGACCAGTTCAAGTACATCAACGACGCCCTCGGCCACTCGGTCGGCGACCAGCTCCTGCGGCAGGTGGCGGAGCGGCTCAGCGCCGATATCCGCGGCGTGGATACGGTAGCGCGCCAGGGGGGCGACGAGTTCGTGGTGGTGCTCAGCGACTTCGGCGACGAGACCGACGCCTACAACATCCTGCGCCGGATGCACGAGTCCCTGGCCATGCCCTACGAGGTGGAGGGCCGCGTGCTCCATGTCACCTGCAGCATCGGGATCAGCCTCTACCCCCGGGACGGGGCCGACGTGGACACCCTCCTCCGGAATGCCGACGTGGCCATGTACCACGTCAAGGAAAGCGGCCGCAACGGCATCCGCCTGTTCACCGCCGAAATGAACGAGCACCTGCGGGATTGGCTGGCTCTGGAAGCCGACCTGCGCATCGCCGTGAACCACGGCCAGCTGCTGCTGCATTACCAGCCCCAGGTGAGCGCGGCCAGGGGCCGCATCGTCGGCGTCGAGGCCCTCATCCGCTGGCAGCATCCGGCCCTGGGCCTGGTTTCGCCGGCCCGCTTCATTCCCCTGGCCGAGGAAACCGGCCTCATCGTGCCGATCGGCGCCTGGGTGCTGCGGGAAGCCTGCCACCAGGCCAAACAATGGCAAGCCGCCGGCTTCGCGGGGCTGGCGGTGGCCGTCAATGTCTCCGCCCTGCAGCTGCGGGGGGGGCAGCTGACGTCCCAGGTCCATGCCGCCCTGAGGGATAGCGGCCTCGATCCCGCCTGCCTGGAGCTGGAAATCACCGAAAGCATGCTGATGGCCGACCCCGAGGCCAGCATCGCCGTGCTGAACCAGCTGAAGACCCTGGGCATCGCCATCGCCCTGGACGATTTCGGCACCGGCTACTCGTCCCTGGCGTACCTGAAGCAGCTCCCCATCGACACCCTGAAGATCGACCGCGCCTTTGTCCGCGACCTGCCGGGGGACGGCGACTCCCAGGCCATCGTCGCCACCATCATCGCCATGGCGCGCAACCTCAAGATGCGGGTCGTGGCCGAAGGCGTCGAAACCGACGAACAGCACCAGCACCTCTGCGGCCAGGGCTGCCACGACCTCCAGGGCTACCTTTTCGCCCGGCCCATGGACGGGAACGAACTCATGTCCTTCCTGGCCGGCGCCCAGGACGAGGCGTCCGGCCAGCCGGCATCCGCGGCCTGAGGCGTCAGGCCCCCGCTCCCGGCCGCCCGTCCCGGCCATACCGGCGCAGTATCCCTTGCATGTCCGCAAGCGCCTTGCCGCTTTCGTAGCCTGACGAGCATTCCTTTCCCGCAATTAATGACTATGGCATTATGCCCTCGTCAACTCTGTTGACGATTTCGAGGTGCAGCCGGGGCCGAGGATTCCTTCCCCCTCCATTCGTCTCGAGCCGGCTCAGGGCTGCGGCGTCCAGCCGATAGCCAAGAGCCAGGCGAGTGGCAGGGCGGGGAGGTTCTCTTCGGCCTCCGTCTTTTTCCAATCTCCATATCATAGGGAAGCAAGATGCAGAACACATTCAGCACCCAGGCCAACGGCAGTTTGCCCGTCGGATCCGTCATCTCCTACGCCGGGGACCTGTCCGTCCCGGCCAACCGTCAGAGCCTCGCTGCCGCCGGCTGGCTCGTGTGCGACGGCACTTCATACAGTCAAAGCGAATATCCGAGCCTGTATGCGGCAATCGGCGCCGCCAACGGCGGCAATGCAACCAGTTTCAACGTGCCGGACCTGCGTGACCGTTTCATCCGGGGCCGCAACGGCCAGACTCCCAACGGCGACCCGGATGCCGGCAGCCGCGTCGCCGCCGCCCCGGGCGGCGCCACCGGCAACAATGTCGGTTCCCTGCAGAGCGCCGCTACTGCGCTGCCGACCAGCAACGTATTGACCGTGGCCACCAGCGGCACCCATACCCACACGGTTTCCCATCTGACCTCGGACATGCATGAAGCATGGTGCGGCAGCACCTACTCCATGGCGCGCTGGAGCGCCCCCGCCGATACGGACACCGACGGCGCCCACAGCCATACCCTGAGCGGGTACGACAGCGCCACGATCCCGGTCAATACGGCCCTGTACTTCGTGATCAAGGCCAGCGAACCGCAGACCGCCAACGGCTCCACCCCGGCCGGCGTGCTGGCCGGTTTTGCCGGCGCCCTGACCGTTCCGGCCGACTTCTGGCTCAATTGCGACGGCATGTCCTACGGCACGACCCGCTTTCCGAACCTCAATGCCATGATCTCCTACAACTACGGCGGCGACGGCGTCAGCGTCTTCAACGTCCCGGACTTGCGCGGCAACTTCCTGAGAGGCACCAACCATTCCACCGGCCGCGACCCCGATGCAAGCAAGCGCCATGAGGCGAATACCGGCGGCGCCATCGGCGATGCCACCGGCTCCGCCCAAGGCTATGCCACCGGCAAACCAGCCAATCTGCAGGCCGGGAGCGCCGGCGCCCATACCCACAACATCGCCAAGGTGCCCCATGACGACCACCATGCGGCCTGGGGAGCCAGCGGCCCGGCGGCCTATAACTGCATGGAATGGACCGACGCCACCACGACCTCGACCGCCAATGGAGACCACACCCACTCGATTATCGGCGGCGACAAGGAAACCCGTCCGGCCAACGTCTATCTCGACCTGCTGATCGCCAACGACAATCTGGGTTCCGCCCCCCCCATCGGCTCGATCCTGGCCATCGGCGCGGACACCACCAACTTCAGCAACCTCGCCATCCTGCTGGAAATGGGATGGCTGCCCTGCAATGGCGGTAAGCTGTCCAAGTCGGATCCCAAATATGCCGCCTTGTATGCGGTGATCGGCGATACCTACGGCAGCGTTCCCCTGCAATTCATGCTACCCGACCTGCGGGGCTATTTCGTCGCCGGCGCCGGCGGACAGTCGAAGACCGGCACCGTGCTGCAACACTCGACAACCGGTGCTCCGGTCGTCCCCATCACCACCAGCACGGATGGCAACCACCTCCACAGCATTCCCAACATTCCGACCGACACCCACACCATCGATGTGGTGGCGGGGGTCGATCTGGCCGAAAACAACCCCACCGCCACCCCCACCTCTCAGGATGGAAGCCACACCCACACCCTGAGCGGCGGCGACAGCGAATCCCGGCCGATGAATGTCTATGTGGATTATGTGATCCGCTACGCCTGATCCTGCCCGGCTTCAGGCATCGGGGCCCCGATGCCTGTGCAGGCGCTTGCGCCCGCACCGGAAACCACAGGCCGGCTTCCCCGGAAGCCGGCCCATGATGCCGCCCCTGTCCAATGGCATTGCCATGCCGCGAGCTGTCGCTCGATTGCGATGGTTCTCAAGGGGATTTGTCCGGCGCCGCCGCCCGGCGGAAGTCCTTGGAGTGGATGCCGTGTTTCTTCAACAGGGTCTGGAGATGGGAGCGGTTCATGTCCCAGCGCCGCGCCAGCTCCGCCACCGTCCCCCCGACTTCCTGCAGGCCCCGCTCCAGCAGCGCCTTTTCCGCCTCGTCGCTGGCGGCCCGCTTGGCGTCGCTCAGGGACTTGGGGATGGCGGCGTCGGCGCTGCCGGCGGGGGCCGGGAAGGCCGGCGAGACGGGCCGGAGGGCCTCCGGCAAATGTTCCAGCCCCGCCGTCTCCCCGGCCAGGCAGGAGATGCGGTAAATGAGGTTGCGCAGCTCCCGGATATTGCCCGGATAGGCGTAATCGAGCAGGAAATCCCGCAGCCGCGGCGACAGCGCCACCGGGCGCCGTTTCAGGGCTTCCGCCGCCTCGTCGCCGAAGTAGGCGATCAGCAGGGGGATTTCGTCCTTCCTCTCCCGCAGGGGCGGCAAGGTCAGGTGGATGACGCTCAGCCGGTAGAAAAGGTCCTCCCGGAAGCGCCCCTCCTCGCAGAAGCGCCGCAGGTTCCGGTTGGTGGCGGCGACGATGCGCGCATCCACGGCGATGGCCTCGTCGGAACCGACTCGCTGGATCTCGTGGGCTTCCAGCACTCGCAGAAGCTTCACCTGGCCGGTGAGGGGCAGCTCGCCGATCTCGTCCAGGAAGATGGTGCCCCGGTGGGCGCTTTCGAACTTGCCCTTCCTGTCGCTGGCGGCCCCGGTGAAGGCGCCCTTCCGGTGCCCGAAAAGCTCGGATTCCAGGAGATTTTCGGGAATTGCCCCGCAGTTCACCGAAATGAAGGGCTTGTCGGCCCGGGCCCCGTTGGCGTGGATGACTTTGGCCATCAGCTCCTTGCCGGTGCCGCTCTCGCCGTCGATGAGCACCGGCAGGTCGGTGGGGGCGGCCTTCTCGGCGATTTCCAGGGCCTCCAGGAGCTTGGGGTTGTCCCCGAAGGTGCCTTCGAAGACGAAGCTGCGTTCGAGCAGGGCCTGGCGCCGCTCCCCCGGCGCCTGGCGCGGGCGGGCGGGCTCGGCGGCGGCCGCCTTGACGAAGCGCTCCCGGTGGGAAAGCTGCATGACCTCGTCCCGCAGGGCCGTGAATTGCCGCAGCAGCTTCTCGATATCGGGGCGCTCCAGCCGCGCCGACCAGCGCAAGGTGGAGCGCAGGATCTCGATCTTCTCGATGAGCCCGGCGTAGGCGATGGCGGAACCGCCCGAGACGTCCTGGTCCAGTATCCTCATCCGGCGCTCAGCTGCTTCTGGACCAACTGGTAGTACATGCCCTTCCGGTCCACCAGTTCCTCGTGCTTTCCCTGCTCGACGATGGCTCCCTCGTAGAGGACCAGGATCTTGTCGGCCCGCATGATGGTGGAGAGACGGTGGGCGATGATGAGGGCCGTGCGCCCCTTCAGGATGTCCTGCATGTTGGCGATGATGTTGCTCTCGGACTGGGTGTCCAGGGCCGAGGTGGCCTCGTCGAAGACCAGCAGGCGCGGATCGTGGTACAGGGCCCGGGCGATGCAGAGGCGCTGGATCTGCCCGCCGGAGAGGCCCATGCCCCGCTCCCCCACCACCTGCTCGTAGCGCAGGGGCAGCTTGCTGATGAAGGCGTGGGCGTCCGCCATCTTCGCCACCTCCTCGATCCGCCGGCGGTCCGGGCTCTCGTCGCCGCTGGCGATGTTCTCCGCCACGGTCCCCGAAAAGAGCAGGTTGCTTTGCATCACGTAGCCCACCTGGGCCCGGTAATACTCCTTGTCGATGAGGCCCATGTCGTAGCCGTCCACGACAATCCGGCCCTCCGAGGGCGGATAGAAGCCCACCAGCAGCTTGGCCAGGGTGGTCTTGCCCGAGCCGCTGCGGCCGACGACGGCCACCAGCTCCCCCGGCTTGATGTCGAGGCTGATGTTCTCCAGGACGTAGGGGGTGTCGGCTTCGCCGTAGCGGAAATAGACGCCTTCCAGGCGGATCTCCCCCTGCAGGTCGGGGAGCAGGACCCTGGAGGCCAGTTCGCTGGGCTTCTGCTCCGGCTCCATGTCCAGCACGTCTCCCAGGCGCTCCATGGCGACCCCGGCGTCGTTCAAAAGGCTCCACAGCCCCACCAGGCCCATGAGGGGGGCCATGACGCTGCCCATGAGGGCATTGAAGGCGATGAGCTGGCCGATGGTGAGCTCGTGGGCCAGCACCAGGCTCGCCCCGGCCCACAGGATGGCGACGGTGGTGGCGGCGTTGAGGAGCTGGCCGGCCAGCCCCACCAGGATGTGGAAGCTCTGGGCCCGGTACTGCACCTCCAGGGCCTTGGCGTATTTCTTCTCCCACTTGAGGCGCACCGGCCGCTCGCTGCCCATGCCCTTGATGGTCTCGACCCCGCCCAGGGCTTCCATCAGGAAGGCCCTGGCATCGGTGCCGGCGGTGAACACTTCCCGGGCGAAATTCTTCACCCGGGGGGTCACCAGCACGGTCAGCGCCAGGATGGGGATGACGAAGGCGATGAGGAGCAGGGTCAGCTTCACGTTGTAGATGAACATGATCGTGAAGTAGATGAAGATCATCAGCAGGTTAAGCACGGTGGTGACCGTGGACTCGGTGAGGAAGGCCCGGATGGTGTGGTTTTCCTCGAAGCGGGCCAGGATGTCCCCGGTCTTGCGCTTGGCGAAGAAGGAGAACGGCAGGGAAAGGGTGTGCTTGAAGAAGTGGGACATCATGGCGAAATCCATGTTGCGGACCATGAAGTTGGCCAGGAAGGCCCGGATGGTGGCCATGAGCTGGGAGAAGACGCTGGAAATCACCAGGCCGAGGACCAGGAGATGCAGGAGGCCGACGTTCTGATGCACGATGACCCCGTCCAGGACGTTCTGGATAATCACCGGCGGCACCAGCCCGAGCACCTGGATCACGAAGGTGGCCATGAACAGGTGGGCGAGGATCTTCTTGTAGGGTCTCAGGTACCCCACGAAGCGGACCCAGGGGGAACGGGAGGCGGCCAGCTGCACCAGGTTCTCGCCGGGGGTGAACAGCAGGCAGGTGCCGCTCCAGCCGCGCTCGAATTCCTCGATGCCCATCTCCTTGAAGCCGATGGCCGGGTCCGCCACCCAGACCTTGTCCTTCGAGACCCCATAGACCACCACGTAGTGGTAGCCCTCCCAGTGGACGATGAAGGGCGGCTCGAAGCCCAGGAGGGAATCGAAGGTGCACTGCACGCCCCGGGTGGTGAAGCCCAGGGATTCGCCGGCCCGGGCGAGGCTGTCGAGGGTGGCGCCCTGGGTGGTGACGTTGGCCAGTTCCCGCAGCTTCCCCAGGGTCATGGCGACGCCGTGGTGGCGGCAGATCATGGCCAGGCAGGCGGCGCCGCAGTCCATCTCCTCGGCCTGCTCCACCAGGGCGAAGCGCTTGATGACCTTTTCCCCGATGCCGGGCTTGGTGCCGAGGTCCAGGGTGACCGGGAGCTTGCGCCTTTCCGCCAGCTTCTTCTGGCGCTGCAGCTCCCTTTCGACAAAGCGAATGCGCTCCTCCAGGACTTCCCTGAGCTTCGGGTTGGCTTCCAGGATCTGATGCACCGTCTTCTCGGGAACGACCAGGAGGGTGGTGTCGGTGGCGGCGATGACCGAGGCCGTCTGCTCCTGGCGCAGGAGGCAGGCCTTCTCGCCGAAGGTCTCGCCCTGGCGCAGGGTCGCCAGGGGATACTCGGTGCCTTCCTCGGTGCGCACGATGCGCACTTCCCCCTGGCGGACGACGTAGAGCCGGCGGTCGCCCCGGGCATCCTGCTGGATGATTTCCCGGCCGGCGCCGACCCGCTTGACGCCGACGCTGCGCACGAATTCCTCCAGCTCGGCCTTGTCGAGCTTGCCCCGCAGGTCGAAGAGGCGGGTGACGAATCCCCCCGCCGAGCTGATGGCCACGTAGTTGGTGACGAAGGCCAGGGCGGCCGGGTTGCGGGCGATGACAGGCTCGATGTCCCGGCGCGGGATGAGCAGGACCTCGGTCTTCAGGGAAGCCCGCACCGAGGATTCGTGGTGGTAGTCCCGGAGCATGGCGATTTCGGCGAAGACCTCCTTCTCTTTCCTCACCCCCATGCTGATTTCCTTGCCCTGCTCGTCGGTGAACACCCGGACGGACCCGGATTTCACCACGTACAGGCCTTCCGCCGGCTCCCCGGCATTGCAGACCGTTTCGCCGAAGGAATAGAAGCGGGACTCGGCGTGTTCGGCCAGGGCCTCGATCTCATCCCGGGCGAAGGGGGAGAGAATCTCGACGGACGACAGGAAATCCGCGACGGCCTGCGGATCCCGGGGGGCGTCCATGGTTGCCCCGCCCCCGGATCTAGGCCGCCTCGATCATGTGTTCCCGGGCCCGGGCCATCAGCCATTCCTCCCGCAGGAGGCGCCGCACCTCGGCCCCGGTCTCCTCGTCCAGCCGGGCCGGGTGCTTGGCATTGACCGCGAAGATTTCGTAGAGGCCCGGCTCGGCCGAAGGAAACGGCCCCAGCAGGTCGCCCGGCTCGGCGTTGAAGATCTTGGCCTCGATATCGCTGCGCAGGGAGCCCCGCAGGACCTTGCCGATGGCGCCGCCATCCTCCCGGGTGTCGGCGATGGAATGCTCCCGGGCCATGTCGGCGAAGCTGTCCGGGTCGTCTTGGAGGATGGACATCATCTCCTTGGCCGCCCCTTCCGTATCGAGGACGATGTGGCTCACCTCGATGCAATCGAACCTAGGGGAATTGAGCTTGAAGTAGTCCTCCACCGCTTGGCCGTTGCAGACCTGTTCCAGCACTTTCTCCTGGTACAGGCTATCGACGATGAAGGCCTCGAATTCGTCCAGGCTGACGCCGACGGCATCCAGGTAATGGTTCATGTCGGCGGCCCGGTGCAGGCCCCGGACCCGGCGGAACTGGTCGGCCCGCTCCTGGATTTCCTCCGGCGTCACGGCGACCCCCTGCTTCCTGGCGGCCAGCACCGTCACCCGGTCCCTGACGAACTGCTCCAGGAGCCCCTCGAACTGACCCGCGAGCTTCAGGGTCCTGAGGAATTCCTCCGTATCGACGTCCTTGTCGTCGATTCGCACGATGGCCGCCATCTTCTTCTCTCCTTCCGCCCGCAAAGCCGGTTAGAGGGCTGGCCAAAGCCCGAGGTTCGCCGCCGCTTCCGGGACCGTGGCCAGGACTAGGCCGCCGGCTGGGGCCGGCTGTCGAGCAGCTCGGTGAGGACGCCCTTCAGGGCCTCGTAACGGGGCCGCAGGTCCTTGGAGATGATGACCTTGGGGGATTCCAGGTCGCCCCTTTCGGCGGTGGCGAGGAAGGCATCCCAGACCCGCCGGTAGTCTCCCAGGGCGGCCAGCAGGCGCGGCACCACCGGATGGGGGCGGGCTTCCTGCTCGCTCTGGAGGGCCGCCTGGCACCGGTCCAGCTGGCCTTCCAGTTCCCGGAGCTGGCGCAGCGGCCCCCGGGCGTCCTCGGCGGTGCGGGAATTCATCACCAGGATATTGTTGGCCCGGGCCTCCTCCAGCACGTCCAGCATGGTCTCCAGGTCGCCCGCCGACTGCTGCCCGAGGCCGGACAGAACCTGGCGGATGTCGCCGATCTGGACCTGGACGCTGCGCACCAGCTTGTCGCAGCCATTCACCGCGGCGCTGGTCCGGGCGGCCTGGTCGTCGATGGCGGCGATGCTGTCGGCGATTTTTTCCCGCACCGCCGCCTGCTCCCCGGCCAGCCCGGCGATGGCCCGGGTCTGCTCCACCGTTTCCGAGGAATTGCGGGTGATCTCGGTGAGGGAGGCCGCCGCTTCCCCGGCGTGCCGGGCCACCTGGTCCACCCGCTGGTCGGTGCGGGCCAGTTCGCCGTCCAGGCGCTGGGTCTCGGCATTGATGCGCTCGATCATGGCGGCGATTTCCAGGGTGGCCCCGTTGGTGCGCTCGGCGAGCTTCCGGACCTCGTCGGAAACCACCGCGAAGCCGCGCCCGTGCTCGCCGGCCCGGGCCGCCTCGATGGCGGCGTTCAGGGCCAGGAGATTGGTCTGGCCAGAGATGTCCTGGATGATGCGCACGATGGCGCCGATTTCGCTGCTGCTCTTGACCACGGTGGCGAGCTGCGCCCCGAGGCCATGGACCGCCGTCGCCACCTCCTGGATCTCACGGGCGGCCTCCCCGACGGTCTCCTCGCCGAGGCGGGCGAGCTCGTAGGAGCGGGCGGCGTTGTCCAGGCAGATGCCGGCCCCGTCGGCGATCTGCTGGGTGCTGGCGGCGAAGACCTGGATGGATTCCGTCGCCTCGTGGATGGAGCGGGACTGCTTGTCCACGGCCATCACCACCTCGGTGAAGCGGGCCGTCAGGGTGGCATTGGTCTGGGTCAGCTCCCGGCCCTGCTTGCCCAGCCGGGCCGCTTCGCCGGCGATGGGGTCGGGCTGCTGCCGGTCCGCCTGGGCGCGGCGCTCCCGCCCCGTCCGGATGCCATCCCACAATTCGGCGGCGAAGGCCGCCCCCAGGCAGCCGGCCCAAAGGGGCCAGATATCGGGCACGGCCGCTGCGGCGGCCAGCCCGGCCAGGATGAGGGCTGCCTTCTCGAGACTTCCAATGGCGCGAGTAGCGGTCATGATTCCTTCCTTTCCTTGTCTGCGGCATCCGCGGCTTCGTTCAACTCCCTGGCCAGCAGGTTCACCTTGTCCGCCAGGGCGGCGACCCTTTCCTGCAGCAGCTCCCAGATTTCCGGCCAGCCTTCGGCGGCGGGCCGTTCCATGGCACGCAGCCAGTCGACCTCGTCCTGGAGGCGGCCGAGGGCGTCACAGGCGCGGCTCTGCAGGTACTCGTCGATGAGGCGCCGGCGCTCCCGGCAATAGGCGGCGCCATCCTCCCGGGCGAGGCGCCTCAGGGTGTCGAAGGGGGAGTGTTCGCTGGAATCCTTCATCGCTTTCCTTCACGTCGCCGGGAATCAAAGTGTTCGGTCAAAACATCCATCTCGGAATCCGGCCCCGAGAACGGCGGGATTCGAATTTACGCAGCCCCTGAATTACTGTCCAAGACCATTAGCGGCACTTTCTGATACCCAACAGGTATGACTGGAAATCGCCAGTCCTCCGGTCGCCAGGACGGGTCGAAAAAAATGGGGGCGCGAAGCCCCCAAAAGAGAGGCAGTTGCAACAAAAAAACCGGGGGGCGAGCCCCCCGGCAAGCGCAGGGCGAAGATCCGCCGAGGACGGAATCCTCGCCGCAAGGAGAACAACGGGCCGGGGGCGAGCGGCCGGAACCGGCTAGCGCCCCAGGTCTTTGGCGGTCTTGCCGGCGATGCCCCACTGGGTGTTCGGGATGTCCTGGATCAACACCCGGACGTTCTCGATGGGGGCTCCGACGGCTTCGCTCAGGGCGGCACTGACCTTCTCGATGACCGCCCGCTTCTGCTCCTCGGTGCGGCCTTCGATGAGGAAAACTTGCGCAAATGGCATGGTTCTTCCCTCCTACTCGATGAACTTGACGCTGGCGCTGCCCAGGGACTGGATGCGCAGGCTGACGTGGTCGCCGGCCTTGACCGCCACCGCCTCGGTGACGCCGCCGGAGAGGATCATGGTCCCGGCCGGGATTTCCTCGCCCCGGGCACCCAGGTGGTTGGCCAGCATGGCGATGGCCGCCGCCGGGTGGCCGAGGACGGCCGCCCCGGCGCCGATGGCGACGGCTTCCCCGTTCTTCTCCATGACCACCCCCAGGGTGCGCAGGTCGAGGTCATCCACCGGCACCGCGCAGCCCCCCAGCACGAAGCGGGAGGAGGAGCAGTTGTCGGCGATGACGCTCTTCAGGTCGAACTTGAAGTCCCGGTAGCGGGAATCGATGATCTCGATGCCGGCCATGACGAAATCGGTGGCGGCGAGCACCGCCCCGACGTGGCAGCCCGGCCCCTTGAGGGCGCGCTTCAGGACGAAGGCGATCTCGGGCTCCACCTTCGGATGGACGAGTTCGGACATCTTCACCTCGCCGCCGTCGGCGACGGTGAAGTAGTCGGCCAGGAAGCCGAAGCAGGGCGTTTCCACCCCCATCTGCTTCATCTTGGCCCGGGAGGTCAGGCCGCACTTCAGGCCGACGATGCGGGCGCCCCGGGCGAGCTTGCGGCGGCGGATCTCGTCCTGGATGGCGTAGGCATCGTCCCAATCCATTTCCGGATGGGAATCGGTGATCTTCACCACGTCGAAGGCCTGGAGCTCGGCGCTCTCCAGGTGCTCGGCCAGGGCGGCGATGGTGGCCTTGTCGAGTTTCATGCCAGCAGCCCCCGTGCCCGGGCCATGGTGATAGCGGTATCCTCGATCATGTCCTCCTGGCCGCCGACCATGCCCCGGCGGCCGAGCTCGACGAGGATGTCGCGGGCGGGGACGCCGTACTTGGCGGAGGCGCGCTTGGCGAAGAGCAGGAAGGAGCCATAGACGCCGGCGTAGCCCAGGGTGAGGGCATCGCGGTCGATACGGACGGGGAAGTCCATCATCGGCACCACCAGGTCCTCGGCGACGTCGGTGATCTTGGCCAGGTCGACACCGGTCTCGATGCCCATCAGGCTGGAGACGGCGATGAAGACTTCCATCGGGGTGTTGCCGGCCCCGGCGCCCAGGCCGGCGGCGGCGGCGTCGATGCGGTTGGCCCCGGCCTCGATGGCGGCGATGGAGTTGGCGACGCCCATGGCGAGGTTGTGGTGGCCGTGGAAGCCGAGTTCGGTCTCGGGCTTCAGGGCCGCCCGGACGGCGGAAAGCCGCGCCTTGACGCCCTCGGGCAGCAGGTGGCCGGCGGAGTCGGTGATGTAGATGCAGTTGGCGCCGTAGGATTCCATCAGCTTGGCCTGCTTCACCAGCCCCTCGGGACTGTTCATGTGGCTCATCATCAGGAAGCCGACGGTGTCCATGTCGAGCTTTCTCGCCAGGGTGATGTGCTGCTCGGAGACGTCGGCCTCGGTGCAGTGGGTGGCGACCCGGATGGTATTGACCCCGAGTTCCCGGGCCATCTTCAGGTGGTCGACGGTGCCGATGCCGGGCAGCAGCAGGGCGGAGACCTTGGCCTGCTTCATCTTCGGGATGACGGCGGAGAGGTACTCCTCGTCGGTATGGGCCGGGAAGCCGTAATTGACCGAGGAGCCGCCCAGGCCGTCGCCGTGGGTGACTTCGATGAGGGGAATGCCCGCTGCGTCGAGGCCGGTGGCGATGGCGACCATCTGCTCCAGGGTCATGAGATGGCGCTTGGGGTGCATGCCATCCCGCAGGGTCATGTCGTGAACGGTGATTTTCTTGCCGCGCAGATCCATTTTCTTTTCCTCCTTAGGCCGCCACGGGTTCGAGGGTGAGGCGGCCGTTGATGATTTCCTCGGCGAACATCTCGGCGGTGCGGGCCGCCGCGGCGGTCATGATGTCGAGGTTGCCGGCGTACTTGGGCAGGTAGTCCCCGAGCCCTTCCACTTCCAGGAAGACCGAGACCCGGTTGCCGTCGAAGACCGGGCCGTTGACCAGCCGGTAGCCGGGCACGTACTTCTGCACTTCCTTGATCATGGCGTGGATGGATTCGGTGATGGCCGCCTGGTCCGGGGCCGTCTCGGTCAGGCAATGCACGGTGTCGCGCATGATGAGCGGCGGCTCGGCCGGGTTGATGATGATGATGGCCTTGCCCTTCTCGGCCCCGCCCACCTTCATCACCGCGCCGGCGGTGGTGCGGGTGAATTCGTCGATGTTTTTCCGCGTGCCGGGGCCGGCGGACTTGGACGAGACGGTGGCGACGATTTCGCCGTAGGCCACCTTCTGCACCCGGGAGACCGCCGCCACCATGGGGATGGTGGCCTGGCCGCCGCAGGTGACCATGTTCACGTTCATTTCCTTATGCCCGACGTGCTGCTTCAGGTTCACCGGCGGCACGCAGTAGGGGCCGATGGCGGCTGGCGTCAAGTCGATCATCATCACCCCGAGGGCGTTCAGCTTGCGGCTGTTCTCGGCATGGACGTAGGCGCTGGTCGCGTCGAAGGCGATCTGGACGCCGTCCTCGAGGACGTGGGGCAGCAGGCCATCGACGCCGCCGGCGGTAGTCTTCAGGCCCATGTCCCGGGCCCGGGCCAGGCCCTCGGATTCGGGGTCGATCCCCACCATCCAGACCGGCTCCAGGACCGGGCTGCGCTTGAGCTTGTACAGGAGGTCGGTGCCGATGTTGCCGGGACCGATCAGCGCGCACTTGATCTTTTTCATGCTGTGGTTTCCTTTAGTGATTTATCTCTGTTGCGATTGGGGAGTGCTCAGCACATGGTGGGAACGACGCCGCCATCCACCCGCAGGGCGGCGCCGTTGGTGGCGGCCGAGCGGGGGCTGCAGACGTAGGTGACCAGGGCCGCCACTTCAGCGGGTTCGATGAAGCGCTTCAGGAGCGAGGTGGGCCGGGCTTCGGCGAAGAAGCGGCGCTCCGCCTCCTCGAAGCTCACCCCCTGCTCGGCGGCCAGCTTCCCGAAGAACGCCGCCGCCCCTTCCGAGCGGGTGGGCCCGGGCAGCACGGCGTTCACCGTCACCCCGGTGCCGGCGGTGGTCTGGGCCAGTCCCCGGGAAACGGAGAGCTGGGCCGCCTTGGTCATGCCGTAGTGCACCATCTCCGCCGGCGGGTTGATGCCCGATTCGCTGGAGATGAAGACGATGCGCCCCCAGTCCGCCGCCTTCATGGCGGGCAGGTAGTGGCGGGCGAGGCGCACGCCGCTCATGACATTCACCTCGAAGAAGCGCAGCCATTCGCTGTCCGGAATCTGCTCGAAGGGCACCGGATCGAAGATGCCCAGGTTATTCACCAGGATGTCGGTGGCCGGGCACTGGCGCAGCAGGGCTTCGGCCCCGTAGGCGGTGGACAGGTCCGCCGCCACGCCGCCCACTTCCGCCTGGGGCACTTCCTTGCGCAGGCGGGCCACTGCCGCCGCCACTCCCTCGGGGGTGCGGCCATTGACGGTCACCAGGGCGCCTTCCCGGGCCAGTTCCAGGGCAATGGCGAAACCGATGCCGGCGGTGGAGCCGGTGACCAGGGCGCGCTTGCCGGAGAGTTGCAGATCCATGGCCTGTCCTTAGACGAAGCGCACCGAGCAGCCGCCGATGCCGCCGATGGAGACCCGCAGGCTGTCCCCGGCCTGGACCGGGAAAAGGGGCGCCAGGGAACCGGAGAGGATCACCTCGCCGGCCTTCAGGGGAATGCCCAGGCGGCCGAGGGTGTTGGCCAGCCAGGCCACGGCGTTCACCGGCGAGCCCAGGGCGGCGGCGCCGGCGCCGGTGCCGATGATGTCGCCGTTCTTCTCCACCACCATGCCGCAGAGGGAGAGGTCGAGCTTCTTCGGATCCACCACCCGGTCGCCGAGGACGAAGACGCCGCAGGAGGCGTTGTCGGCGACGGTGTCCTGGATCTTGATCTTCCAGTCCTGGATGCGGGAATCGACGATCTCGAAGCAGGCCATCACCCCTTCGGTGGCGGCCAGAACATCGGCATTGGTGACGCCGGGGCCCATGAGGTCCTTCTTGAGGATGAAGGCGATCTCGCCCTCGGCCCGGGGCTGGATGAGGGTGTCCATGGGGATGGACTCGCCCTCGTTGTACACCATGCCGTCCAGCAGGTAGCCGAAGTCGGGCTGGTACACGTTCAGCATCTGCTGCACCACCTTGCTGGTGACGCCGATCTTCTTGCCGATGACCTTCTCGCCCTTCTCCAGGCGGCGGGAAAGCATCCGCTGCTGGATGTGGTAGGCATCCTCGACGGAGATGTCGAAGCCCCGGGAGGTAAAGGGACTGATCGTGCGCCGGGCGGCCAGCGCTTCGTAGAGTTCGTCGCCCAGCTGGGTGATCTGCTGCTTGTCCATGTCGTTTCTCTCGTTCGTTGAAGTTCTCAGCCCGCCAGGAAGTCGCCCACCAGGCGGCTGAAGTCCCGGGCGTGCTCGATCTGCACCCAGTGCCCGCAGCGCCCGAAGACGTGGAGCTGGGAACGGTCGATCCACTGGTGCAGGGTGAGGGAAGTCTCGAGGGGAATGATCTTGTCGTCGCGGCCGTGGATGATCAGGGCCTCGTGCTTCAGGGCACGGACATCCGCCTCGCGGCTGGCCAGGGCATCGACCCAGCGCTGGCGCGGGGCCGGGAACATGGCGGCGAAGGACTCCTGGAAGCCGGGCCGGATGCTGGCCTGGTAGCGCAGCTGGGCGAGCTCGTCGTTGACCAGGCTGCGGTCCCAGGCGAAGAGATCCAGGAGACCGCGCATGGCGGCGATGGAGGGCTCGTACCCCCAGGCCGTATCCAGCCCCGGAGTGAGTTCGAAGGGCACGCCCACCGCCCCCATGAACACCAGGCGGCGGACCCGTTCCGGATGGCGGACAGCCAGGGCCAGGGCGATGGCGCCGCCGAAGGAGTTGCCCACCACGTCGGCCTGGTCGATCTTCAGGGCGTCGAGGACGCCGACCGCATGCTTCACCCAGGCATCCAGCCCGTAGGTGAAGTTCTCCGGGCGCTCGGTGAAGCCGAAGCCCACCATGTCCGGGGCGATGACCCGGTGCTGCTGGGAGAGTTCCGGCAGCACCAGCCGCCAGTTGGCCCAGGCGCTCACCCCCGGGCCGGAGCCGTGGATGAGGAGCACCGGCGAGCCTTCACCCCGGTCGTGGTAGTTGGTGCGGATGCCGCCGGCGACGAGGCCTTCGGCGATTTCGGGATTGGTCAGTGCCATGGGAGTGCTCTCTTTTACAGCTTGATGCAGACGTTCTTGAGTTCGGTATAGAACTCGAGGGAATGGACACCGCCCTCGCGGCCGATGCCGGATTGCTTGGCGCCGCCGAAGGGGGTGCGCAGGTCCCGCAGGAACCAGCTGTTCACCCAGACCAGGCCGGTTTCCAGCTGGCCGGCGACCCGGTGGGCCCGGGTCACATCCTTGGTCCACACCGAGGCGGCGAGGCCGTAGTGGGTGTCGTTGGCGCGGCGCACCACTTCCTCTTCGCTGTCGAAGGGCATGACCAGGGTGCAGGGGCCGAAGACCTCTTCCCGGGCGATGGCGGCATCGTCGCCGAGGCCGGTCCAGATGGTGGGCTGGACCCAGGAACCGTTGGCCAGCTCGCCGGGCATGTCGGGCACGCCGCCGCCGGTGACCACGGTAGCGCCCTCTTCCACCGCCTTCTTGTAGTAGGAGAGGACCTTGTTGCGGTGCTCCTGGGAAACCAGGGGGCCCATGCCGGTGGCCGGATCTTCCGGGCGGCCGAGCTTCAGCTTCTCGGCACCGACCTTCAAGGCGGAGACGAACTTGTCGAACAGGGGACGCTCCACATACACCCGCTCGGTGCCCAGGCAGACCTGGCCGCAGTTGGCGAAGCAGGAGCGCAGGGTGCCCTCGATGGCGGCGTCGAAGTCGCAGTCGGCGAAGACGATGGCCGGGTTCTTGCCGCCCATCTCCAGGGAGACGGGGCGGGCGCCGTCGGCGGCGGCCTTCATGATGGCGGCGCCGGTGCGGGTCTCGCCGGTGAAGGTGATGGCGTTCACGTCCTTGTGGGTGGTGACGAATTCGCCGGCGGAGCCGGGGCCGAAGCCGTGGACCACGTTATAGACGCCCTTGGGCAGGCCGACCTTTTGCATCACCTCGCCCAGGAGGGCGGCGGTGGACGGGGTCTCCTCGGAGGGCTTCACCACCACGGTGTTGCCGCAGGCCAGCGCCGGGCCGACCTTCCAGGTCATGAGCAGCAGGGGCAGGTTCCAGGGGCAGATGACGCCCACCACGCCCACGGGCCGGCGCACGGCGTAGTTCAGGGCGCCACGGCCGTCGGGGGTGGCCATCTCGAAAAATTCGGTGGGGACGTTCTTCACCACATCGGCGAAGATCTTGAAATTGGCGGCGCCCCGGGGGATGTCGATGTGGCTGGCGAGGCTCACCGGCTTGCCGGTGTCGGCCACTTCGGCCTGGAGGAAATCGTCGAAGCGGCGGTTGATCTCATTGGCGACGGCATAGAGCATCTCCACCCGGTCGGCCACAGCCATCTTGCCCCAGGGCCCGGTGAGGGCGGCCTTGGCGGCGGCCACGGCGGCGTCCACCTCGGCCTTGCCGGCCTCGTGCACCAGCCCGATCAGGGAGTTGTCCAGGGGAGTCCGCTTCTCGAACTGCTTGCCGGTGGCGACGAACTCGCCGTTGATGAAGTTGAGGATCTGTTTCATGTCGTTTTCCTATTACTGAGTGATGCCAAAACCGATGGCTGCCAGACCGGCCCGGGCGCATTCCTCGTCCTCCGCCTCGGAGGCGCCGGAAACCCCGATGCCGCCGATCCATTCGTCCTTGCCGCCGATGGGCAGGCCGCCGCCGAAGACGATCAGGCGGGGCTGGCTGGAGAAGCCCAGCTTCATGCCTTCGTCGTGCCCCACCGCTCCCATCCAGGCCTTGGTGGGGAAGCCGAAGCTGGCCGCCGTGTAGGCCTTGTCGATGGCGATCTGGATGGAATGGAGGAAGGCGCCGGGCATGCGCAGGAAGGCCATCAGGTTGCCGCCCCGGTCCACCACGGCGACATTGATCTTCCAGCCCCGGGCTTCGGCATGGGCAACCGCCGCCTGGACGGCGGCTGCCGCTGCTTCCGCGGTGATGCCGGGAGTGGCAGCCAAAACTTGCATCAGGTCACCACGGTCAGGAAGGTGTCGTTGAGCTTGCGGTCGTGGTAGAACACGCCGCGGCCCACGTCGTCCATGGTCCACTTGATCGCCTTCCAGTCGGGGTAGGACTGGTAGCCGCCGCAGAAGGTCTCGAAGCGGTTGCCGGAGGGATCGAAGGCGTAGATGGTGGTGCCGCGGGTGACGCCGTGGCGGGTGGGGCCGATGTCTATGGACACCCGGTTCATGGACATGATGTCGGCGGCGCGCAGGACCTTTTCCCAGCTGTCCAGCAGGAAGGAGACGTGGTGCAGCTTGCCCGGTTCCGGATGGCGCACGAAGGCGATGTCGTGGGCCTTGATGGAGGTGGAGAGCCAGATGGCCAGGTCGGTCTTGCCGTCTTCCAGGACCACGTGCTCGACCAGGTAGAAACCCAGCACGTCCTGCAGGATGGCCTGGGCCTTCTCGATGTCCGGCCCGTAGAGGAGCATGTGGTCCATGCGGATCGGGGCGATGCCGTGCTCGGCGGCGGGAACCCAGGCTTCCGGGTTCTCGTAGGACTGGCCGTTGCCCACGTCGGTCTTCTCGGCGTAGAGCTCGAGGAGGTGGCCGGTGGGGAGCTCGAAGCGCACGCGCTCGCCGGTCTCCAGCATTTCACCGGCGGCGATGCGCTCGGTCTTGACGCCGTAGGCCACCAGATCGGCCTCCAGCTTGTAGAGGGTTTCCACGTCGGAGACCTTGAAGCCGGCGAAGTCGAAGCCGGCACGGTCAGCCTGGCGGATGATGAAGCTGTTGTGGTCCCGCTCGTCCCAGGTCTTGAAATAGACCCGGCCCTGCTTGTCCCGGCCGGTCTCGATGAGACCGATCACGTCCTTGTAGAACTTGACGCTCTCCTCCAGATCCAGGACACGCAGCTGGATGTGTCCCGGGCGCAGTACGCCTGTCATTGCCATTGTTTGCTCCTCTCTTATTGACGTTCAAAAAACCGCTGCCGGCTTCTGCTACCGGCTTTTTGCCACCAGCCAATCCCACCGGCCGTATTTTTCGTAATTCGTTTATCGATACGATATTATCGCCAAATCTCGGTGTCAATACTTTTTCTCGAGATTTTTGCACAATCGCGAAAAGCCCCATTCACTGAGGTAGAATGCTTTCAAGAACAAGACATTCGATAGTCATTTCCACACCATGCCCAAACCCAAACTGACGGTCGTATACGGTGCCGACGCGCCGGCACCCGAGCCCAAGACCCTGGTCGAATCGGCTTACCGCAACCTGCGCCGCGACATCATCGAGGGGCGACTGCAGCCCGGAGAGAAGCTCCGGGTGGAGCACCTGAAGGACCACTACGGCGTCGGCGCCGGCACTCTCCGGGAAGCCCTTTCCCTCCTGGTGGCCGATGCCCTGGTGGTGAGCCAGGGACAGCGCGGCTTCCGGGTCGCCCCCATGTCCCTGGCAGATTTCCAGGACATCACCCGCACCCGCCTCATGCTGGAGTGCGAAGCCCTGCGCCAGTCCATCGCCCTCGGCGACGACGCCTGGGAAGGGGATCTCATGGCGGCCTTCCACCGCCTCTCCAGGGCCGAGGAAAAGCTCTCCGACGGGGAAGCCCGGGAAGAGTGGGAAGAGCGCAACCGCATCTTCCACGAGGTCCTGATCGCCGCCTGCCCGTCCCGCTGGATCAAGCATTTCCTGTCCATCCTCTATCACCAGGCGGAGCGCTACCGCCGCCTTTCCCTCTACCGGAAGCCCATTCCCCGCAATGTCCACGAGGAGCACGAAGCCCTCCTGAAGGCCACCCTCGCCCGGGACGCCGACCAGGCCGCCGCCATCCTGGCCGACCACATCGGCCTGACCCTGAAAGCCATGGAGCAACTGCCGGCGGAGTTCTTCGCCAGCAACGGCGCCAGCGGCGGCTGATACGAGCCGCAGGCGTTTTCCGGAGGGCTGGGCGTTCGTGGAACCGGGCGAGGACTGTCTGAGCCGCGCAGCGGCGAGTTCCGCAGCCCGGTGGAACGAATGCCCAGCCCGGCGCCCACAGGCAGTTACGCCCTGAAAACCGTGTCAGCAGCGGACGCCTGGGCCAGGGGCCGCGGCGAGCACAGGCTCTTCTGCAGCTTGCCGATGACCCGCAACCGCAGATCGCTGGTGGGACGGATGCGGCAGGCCAGCACCCGCCCTTCCCTTTCATCCTCCTCGCTCACGTACTCCCGGCTCATGACCCGCTTGAGGTAGGTGCCGCTCAGCACCTCCACCTTGCAGACGCCGCAGCCGCCGCCCCGGCACCCTACCGGGATGCCCCTGCGGCCGAGGCGCTCCATACCAGCCAGGACCGTCTCTTCGGGAGAGCAGCGGTAGCTCTCCCCCGTTTCTTCGATGGTCACCGTGTGATAGAGCATGGTGTCGTCTCCTAGATGCTCTTGAACAGCGGGCTCTTGAGTTGCTGGGAGGCGTCCGCCGCCGAGAAGAACTTCTCCATGTAGATATCCCGCTCGAAGAGGCGGCCCTGCATGAGTGTGGTGATGCAGGCTTCGATCATGGCCGGGGGGCCGCACAGGTACGCCTTGTGGCCCCGGAAGTCATTGTCGAAGTGAGCCTTGGCGGCATCGTGGACGAAGCCCCTCGCCCCCCGCCAGGCGGAATCGTCCGGCTCGTGGGAGAGCACCGGCACGTAGCTGAAGTTGGGGTGACGGGCCGCCAGGTCCTCGAAATAGTCGTGGTAGTAGAGCTCGCCCCGGGTGCGCTGGCCGTAGACCAGGGTGATGGGGAGGTCGGAGCCCTCCGCCAGGAGGTCGTCGATCATGGCCTTGGGGCTGGAAAGCCCCGAGCCGCCGGCCATGAACACCAGGGGCACCGCCGCCGACTTGCGCACGAAGAAGCGGCCGTAGGGCCCGGACAGGGTCAGGCGATCCCCCACCCGCAGGTTGCCGTGGAGCCAGGTGGTGACCTGGCCGCCGGGGACGATGCGCACGTTCAGTTCCACCAGGTCGGGCTGATCCGGGGAATTGGCCAGGGAGAAGGCCCGGGCGCGCCCGTCGGCCAGGGGCACCTCCAGGTTGACGTACTGCCCGGCCTGGAAGCGCAGGGGCCGGTCGAGCTTGAGCCAGATGCCCTTGACGGTGGGGGTGAGGTCTTCCAGGCGGACGACTTCGCCGCTGAAATCCTCCACCGGCAGGTCCTCCGCATCCGGATCCTCCTCGATCTCGGCTTCGATCACCGTATCGGACTGGAGGGTGGCGCAGCAGGCGAGGCATTTCCCCTCTTCGCGCTCAAAATCCATGAGCGCGAAGGTGGAAGCCTCGCCATGCTCCACCTCGCCATCGGCCACTTGCACCTTGCAGGTGGCGCACAGGCCATGGCAACAGGCATGGGGAAGGTAGATGCCGGCCCGCAGGGAGGCATCGAGAATGGTCTGCCCTTCCTCGACTTCGATGGTGTGGCCAAGGGGCTCGATGGTGAGTTGGTAGCTCATGCTGCGCCCTCCGATCTCAGGAGCAGGAGCCCTGGATGCCGTTCAGCCCCGGGGTCTCGAAACGCAGGGCGTCCTTGTGCTTCAAGCCGAGTTCCGCCAGGGTCTTGTTCATGTCCGGCTGCCAGGGCTGGCCGGATTTTTTCCAGACGGCCTTGGCGAGGTCGACCTTGGCCCAGTCCGGGTGGTAGCCGAAGGACTTGGACAGGATCTTGTCGCACAGGTCGCCGAAGCGGGTGGTGGACGGCAGGGCGAAGGCGAAGGGGGCGCAGAACATCAGGTGCTTGTCCCAGCCGACGTAGAGCAACTGGTTGCCGTGGAACTTGTCCTGGGTGTCGGCGGCGTCGAATTTGTATGCCTTGAGTGCTTTAACAGCCATTCTTGTCTCCTTGGATTTTGGAGGACTGCGCGGCGGGCCAGGCCCGCCGCGCGCCCGTCATTTACACGTTCTTGGTGGCCAGGCCGCGCCAGGCGGCGAAGTTCTTCTGGTCCTCGGACCCCTCGAAGTCGAGGTTGTCCCGGCCGTGCTCCACGTGGTACCACTTCAGGACCTCGGCCAGGGGATCGAAGCCCGGGGCGGTCGGATCAACGCCCTCGTTGAAGCAATTGCCCTGGTAGATCTGGTGCACCGGCAGCCAGGCCTGGATGTACTTCTCCGGCTCGTCGTCGAAGATGTGCTTACAGCCGTCGGAACAGGTGTGGTACTTCTCGCCCTGGTACTCGGATTCCCGGTAGCAGATCTGGGTCGGGTCGCTGGGCTCGGTGAACAGCATGGGAATCTGGCAGACCTGGCAGAGCATGGGCAGGGTGCCGTTGTAGAAGCGCTTGCCCTTCTCGGCCTCGTCGCGCCAGTGGGTGAAGCGGGCCCGGTAGTACTTGTCGAAGGTGTTCGGGTACTTGGCGGAGAGCCAGTCCATCTCCTCGTCGGTGGGCATCCAGGTATGGAAGTCGGAGGCGCCGCCGTACTGGTAGAAGGTGGCCCAGGCCTGGTGGGAGATGTGCTCCTTGTCGATGGCAGTCTGGCTAAGGCACTCCGGCACCTTGATGCCGTAGCGGGCCAGGTCGTTGAAGAGGGCGCCGCCGTTCTGCTCGAAGTAGATTTCCCAGGCTTCCTTCCAGCTCATCACCCGCTTCGGCAGCATGTAGTCCATCATCATGCCCACCAGGGTGAGGACGCGGGTGCCGCGCCAGGCCCACTTGTCGATCCACTTCTGGACGATAGGCAGGTTGTCCGGGTCCTGCTCCAGCATGAACTTGATGCACTCCAGGCCCAGGGTCATGTGGCGGGCCTCGTCGGACTGGGCGGAGAAGCCGACGGTGACGGTGCCCATGTCGCCGTTGTAGGCGGCGCCGGACATGAAGGGCACGAACAGCAAGTTGGTCAGCACGTACTCGAAGGAGAAGCCGATGGCGATCATCCATTCGAAGGGGCCGGCGCTGAAGGCGTCGTCGAAGAAGGACTTGGGCACCGACAGGTACCAGACCCGCTCGATCATGTGCTTGAAGTCGTGGAAGCCGTTGTAGTGCTTGTTGTAGTTGGAGAGGGCGTGGATCTGGGTCTGGGCGTGGCGGACCTCGTCCAGGGACTGCATCAGGCAGGCGACCCGCGGACCGACCCCGGGGAAGTTGCGGCCGGCGGCGGCGAAGCCCCGGTGGGCCACGTACTCCAGGGGGGAGATGCCGGTCAGGAAGAGCTTGAGGGCATTGATGTAGCGGGCGTCGGTGACCCCCAGGTGGCCGTTGTTCTGGGCGAAGGCGTCCAGGACGGCGTAGAGCTTCCGTTCCTTCTCGGCCTGGTACTTCCAGTAGGCATCCATGGTCAGGCGGAAGGGGTCCTCCCACTTGTCCCAGTCGTGGATCTTGATGCCCTCAAATTCGGCATAGGGGAAGACCTTGTTCATGGGCTGGTAGGTGGTCTCCCAACCCAGGCCCCGGGTCATGTGGGCATACTTTTCCTTGAGGCCCACTTTCTTCTTGGTGGCTTGCATATCCATGGGTTGTCTCCTCAGTTTTTCCAGGCCAGGGTGAATTCGTCATCGTCTTCGTCGAGATGACCGGAGATGGTGATCAGGTTGATCTGCAGTTCCTGCAGGTCGAAGTCCCGGCCGAGGCGTTCCTCGATGGATTCGCGCTTGATGACGAGCTTGCCCTCGGCATCGATCTTGACCATGGCCGGCGACTCGTGGAGGACGGCATGGGGGTTGTCGGCCAGGACCGCCTCGACGATGGGACGGCTCTCTTCGTTGGCCTGGAAGGCAATGAATACGGTGGACATGGAATCTCCTAGATGGCCAGGCCGAGCTTGGCGCAGCGGCTGTTGAAATCGGCGGTGACATCGCCGAGGACGGCAGTGGCACGCTCGCCGAAGGCGACCTCGGCCAGCGGCGCCAGGGCCTTGCCGACCCGTTCCCGGTAGTGCTGCACCCAGCTACTGATGAGGCCCCGGTTTTCCGCCGATTCGGCGGCGGCCACCTTGATCTGGGCGTCCACCCACTTGCTGCTTTCGGCGTACCACTCGGCCATGAAGCGGGTCATCATGGAGATGGCGGTGGCGCCATTGGTGGAGAACTCGTTGTCCAGGTGGTCGAAGAAGAGCGGATAGGAGAGGCCTTCCAGGACCAGGTTCTGGGCGACGAAGAGCTCGAACCAGTCCTGGGTCACCAGGACGTCCTCCACCAGGCGGCGCATTTCCTGCCAGCGGGGATCGCCCATCCAGGCATCCTTGGCGGTGTCGAGGGCGGCCGGGCCTTCCAGGACCAGGCCCAGGCGGGTCAGGTACTGGGCGATGCCCAGGTGGTCCATGGCGTGGTACAGGCAGGGCTGGGTAATGGCGGTGCCGTAGCCGTAGGCGCTGATGAAGGAGTTGTTCATGTTGCCGCCCCACTCGACGTGGCGCAGGGGCACCAGCAGGGCCAGGGCGATCTGCCGGAAGGTAGCCGGAATGGTGTCGGCCAGGCCCCGCTCCTCGACCATGTCGAAATTGGCCTCGGCGGCGTCCTGCTGGCGGGCCCGGGCGATGGTGTAGGAGCCGTAGTAGTACTGGCGCGGATCCTTCAGGGCATACCAGTCCTTCATCACCACCTGGGTCCGCTGCTGGTCGAAGAGCCGGTGCTCGGGCTCCCACAGGGGGCGGTAGTGGAAGATGTCGGTCTGCTGCAGGTCGTAGGTGCCTTCCTGGTAGCGGCTGGCAGGCTTGTCGCCGAAACGGCGGGCGATGTGGTCGAAGGTTTGCCGCACCGGCTTGATGGATACCGTGCGCAGGTCGATTTGCATTGATGTCTCCTCTTGTTGTCCCGTTGCCGGGATGAATCAGACGGCGTCTTCAAAACCCCGCCGCGACGCGTCGTTCCGGCGCTGCATCCAGTCGCCGCCCTCCTGCTCGGCGGCCGGCTCCAGGACGATGACGTCGTTGGCCAGGCAGAACTCGTGAAAGGCATTGGCGGGCAGCAGCAGCTCGATGCACAGGTCCGGGTCGCCGATGGCGAATTCGAATTCCACGAAGCCGTCCGGGCGCTGCTTGCAGACCCGGACATACCTGCGGGCGGTGTCGAACTGCGCCTGGACCTGGGTTCCCTCGTTGATCACTGTCCCTCTCCTTTCGTGACACCGGACCGCCACCGCGGCGACCCGTGCACAATGCGTAATCAACAACCGTGCCATATCGATAACCAATTGATTTATTGAATAACCCGCCATCGCGATCGTCACCGACGGCGCTGGAAACTTACGATTTGATGAATTCGTTCATCGATCGCTAACGAATTGATGAAGTCCCGATATAATCTCGAGATTAGATCGATATTGCGCGCATTCCCGGGGAGTCGCCTTACCCCCGGCGACACAGTAATATCCGGCAAAAAAGAGGCTGCCCCAGGCGCCACTCGACCGACAATAACGAGGAGACAAGGCATGACGAACTGCAAATATCCAGGGTCCGGCGACCTCCGGAAGCTCATCCGGTTTTCGGAAACCGACGGCTCCATCTGGCTGGCGGAAAACCGCATGGTTCTCATGCATACGGCCGCCCTGGGGGCCATGCGCAAGGAGCTCATCGACTCGGTGGGCAAGGAGCAGGCCCGCCGCATCCTCACCCGCATGGGCTACGCCTCCGGCATCCGCGACGCCGAGCTGGCTAGGCGCATCCGCGCCGGCATGACACCCTACGAAGCCTTCCTCAGCGGCCCCCAGCTCCACATGCTGGAGGGGGTGGCGTGCGTCAAGCCGGTCAAGCTCGACATGGACATCGAGAGCGGCCGCTTCTTCGGCGAATTCCTGTGGAAGAACTCCTGGGAAGAAGAAGTGCACCTGAAGGAGTTCGGCCAGGACGAGAACCCGGTGTGCTGGATGCAGATCGGCTACGCCTCCGGCTACAGCAGCGCCTTCATGGGCCGCTTCATTCTCTTCAAGGAGGTGGAGTGCCTGGCCTGCGGCCACAACGGCTGCCGCATCGTCGGCAAGCCGGTGGAGGAATGGGAGGACGGCGCCGAATACGCGGCCTATTTCGAGTCCGATCCCCTGATGAACCATCTGCTGGAACTGCGCACCCAGGTGGATTACCTGCGCACCACCATCACCCAGCAGACCAACACCCCCCAGATGGTGGGCGTCTCCCAGGGCTTCCGCCATGCCTACGACCTCATCTCCCGGGCCGCCGGCACCCAGGTCAGCGTCCTCCTTCTGGGGGAAACCGGCGTCGGCAAGGAGCGCTTCGCCCGGGCCCTGCACCAGATGAGCACCCGCAAGCTGGGCCCCTTCGTGGCGGTGAACTGCGCCGCCCTGCCGGCGGATCTCATCGAATCGGAACTCTTCGGCGTCGAGAAGGGCGCCTACACCGGCGCCCACGCTTCCCGCATGGGCAAGTTCGAGCGCGCCGACGGCGGCACCCTCTTCCTGGACGAGATCGGCGAACTCTCCCCGGCTGCCCAGGCCAAGCTGCTGCGGGTCATCCAGGAGGGGGAGATCGAGCGCCTGGGGGACGAGCGCCCCCGCAAGGTGAACGTCCGGCTGGTGGCCGCCACCCATGTGAACCTGGAGGCCGCCATCAAGGAGGGCCGCTTCCGCTCCGACCTCTACTACCGCCTCAACGTGTACCCCATCCGCATTCCCGCCCTGCGGGACCGGGTCGCCGATATCCCGCCCCTGATCGAGGCCATGCTGGAGCGTTTCTGCGCCCTCCACGACAAGAAGCTCCTGGGCATCAGCGACAAGACCATCCAGGCCCTGAAGCGCTACCCCTGGCCGGGCAACGTGCGGGAGCTGGAAAACATGATCGAGCGCGGCGTCATCCTCGCCCCCCAGGGGGGATGGATCGAGACTGAGCACCTGTTCACCCACGTCGGGGACGCCGCCGACTGGGAGACCCTGGTCACCGACGCCGGCCGCCTGGAGTGCCCCGGCGACAAAAGCAGCGCCGAGCAGGTCTGCGATGCCATCCTGGCCGCCGGCCTCTCCCTCGACGCCCTGGAGGGCCAGCTCATCCAGGAGGCGGTGAACCGGGCGAAGGGCAACCTGGCCTCCGCCGCCCGGCTCCTGGGCCTCACCCGGCCCCAGTTGCAGTACCGGCTCAAGCGCAACGAGACCGTGGCCCATGGCGCGGCGGAGCCGGTGCCGGCCCAGGAGGCCTGAGGACGGCCGGCCGGTTGGATCGGCGCCTGTAGTACCATTTCGTCTCTTCCAATGACGGGTGGGCTATGGCGCGGAATCGGCGGACCTCACGCCGGGGCATGAAGGCGGCAATCGCGGCGGTCAGCGCCGGGATGCTGCTGTCCACCGCGGCCTCGGCCAGAGACAACTGGGTCCTCCTGCCCGACAAGGGCGGGCGGGAAACCCTGGTCGCCACCAACTCGGTGCTGCGCTACCCCACCGGCGTCGTGTTCGACCTGATCCATTGGACCTCGGTGCCGGGCGGCATGTCCGCTCAACTCCTGGAGAGGGTTTTCGCCAGCTGCAGGCAGGACGCCTACTGGGCGCTCTCCTGGTCTCCGGAAGCCCACAACCGGGACCGCCAGCCCCTCCGGAACAAGCTCAACCTGCCCAGCACCCCGATCGAGCAGCCCCAGTTCGACAGCCCCCAGTTCAACCGGATGAAGGCGGCCTGGTGCAGCCAGGGAGCCATGGCTGCGACCGACACGGAATTGGCCGTGGCCACCGCCAGGGATGTGGCCATGATGCTCAACCTGAGCACTATCCGGGACAACGGGAAATACCGGGAATTCTGGGTCGCCATGAAACCTTACCGGGAAGAACCCTGGACCCACCCGACGGCCGACGGTGGCCGTCTTCCCATCGTGGACAGGAACGGCACCCCGGTCATGCAGAAGCTCCTGGCGGGCAACAGGCCCAGCGCCCGCATCCGCTACAGCGTCGATTGCGGGGAGGAGAAGATTCTGGAGATCATGGCCGTAGCCTATGCCCCCGACGGCTCGGTGAAATCCTCCTCCGAGCCGGCCGACAAGGCCAACCCCGACCTGTACAAAGCCCCCGCCCCAGGGACCATCGGGGTGAAGCTGGCGACAACAGTCTGTAGCATTTAGCCGGGCAGCGGCGGCAAATCGATGCCGGCAGCGCTGCGTTAAGGGTTGATTAACGTAGCCGGCGGATACTTGCGCCCATGACATCGCTACACCTCCTTCTATGGATCGCCTTCGGCATCGCCCTTCAACTGGCGATCTTCCTGGCCATCACGTTCTGGCGGCATCGGCAGGACTACGCAGCCTTGAAGGAGCGCGCCAGCGACGGCACTCCCATGCCGGCCTCGCAGACGCCCGCGGCCCGGCCATCCGGCGTTGAATCGTGGACCGGATTCCGGCCATTCAAGGTCGCCCAAAAGGTGATTGAAGATGGGGCGCAGTCCGTCTGCTCGTTCTACCTCGAGCCGGAAGACGGCAAGCCGCTGCCTGCCTTCCTCCCCGGGCAGTTCCTGACCTTCCGCCTGGACATGCCTGCCGGGGGCGGCGCCACGGAGCAGATCGTCCGCTGCTACTCCCTGTCCGATGCCCCAAGCCGCAAGGCATATCGGGTCTCGATCAAGCGCGTGCCGGCCCCCACCGGGACTGAACACCCTCCCGGGCGCTCCTCGAACTTCTTCCACGACGACATCCAGGTCGGCGGCACCCTGCAGGTTCGCGCCCCGTCCGGTCATTTCCACATCGACCGCAGCGACACCCCGGTCGTCCTGGTGGGCGGCGGCATCGGCATCACCCCCATGATGAGCATGCTCAACTGGTGCGCCGCTGAACAACCGGGACGCGAGGTCTGGTTGTTCTATGGCGTGCGCAACGGCCGCGAGGTGGTCATGAAGCCCCACCTCGACAAACTGGCCGCAGCCCATCCGAACGTCCATCTCAGGTTGTGCTTCAGCAACCCGCTCCCTGAGGATCGGCCTGGCCGGGATTACCAGCACGAGGGACGCGTCGACCTATCCCTGTTCCGCATGGAACTGCCCCTCAAGCCGTATCATTTCTACATCTGCGGCCCTGCGCCGATGATGGAGACCCTTGTCCCGGCACTGGAGGATTGGGGAGTTCCGGATTCGCACCTTCACTTCGAAGCCTTCGGCCCGGCATCGATAAAGCGCCGGAATGCCGCCGCCCCGACGGCTGTCGCCGCGGCCGAGGCAAGCGCCGGCGGGGTCGTCGTCACCTTCGCCAAATCGGGCAAGCAGGTGCCGTGGCAATCCGGTGCCGGGACGCTGCTGGAATTGGCCGAGGCCAACGGCATTCCGGTCAATTCCGGGTGCCGGGCAGGCGGCTGCGGCAGTTGCCAGACGACGATCAATGCCGGCGAGGTAGCCTATCGCCAGGCCCCCGACTATGATCCGGAGCCGGGCAGCTGCCTGCTCTGCGTCTGCACGCCGAAGACCAGCGTAACCCTGGAGGCCTGAATGGCGAGTTCGACAAGCATCAGTGCTTCCCTCTGGCGCCAGCACATCCTGCCCTTCACCCTCCTCGTCGGCCTGCTGGCCGCCGCCACGCTGGCGGGGGACTACCTGCTGCATCGCCTCGATCTGGCATGGGTCGGCCGCTACCTGGGGATTCCAGGCACCCTGCTGATCATCGGCTCCCTGGTGTATTCCCTGCGCAAGCGAAAGGTCATCGCCGCCGGCAACCCGAAAAACCTGTTGAGCCTGCATGAAGCGGCGGCCTGGCTCGGCTCGCTGTTCGTCCTGATCCATGCCGGCATCCACTTCAATGCGATCCTGCCCTGGCTGGCCACCGTCGCGATGGGCATCAATGTGATCAGCGGCATGGTCGGCAAGATGCTCCTCGGCCGCTCCCGCCAGCATGTCCAGGAGCAGCGGGAGCACTATCAATTGCGCGGGCTGTCCCGTTCCGAAATCGAGCAGGCGGTCTTCTGGGATGCGGTGACCCTGGATGCCATGACCCAGTGGCGGAAGGTCCATATTCCCATCTTCGCCGTCTTTGCCGTGCTGTCGCTGGGGCACATCCTCGGCATCTTCCTGTTCTGGGGCTGGCGATGAACCGCATCCTGAAGCTCATCCTTGCCGCCAACCTGCTCGTGCTGGCCGTCCTTGCCTTCGTCTATCCCGACCTGATGGTCGGCCCCGGCAAGCTGATTCCCGGCCACCAGAAGCTCGCAACCGACTGCTTCGCCTGCCATGCGCCCTTCGGCGGCGCCACGTCCGGGCGTTGCACGACCTGCCACAAGCCCGAAGAGGTCGGCCGGCTGACGACAGCCGGGCAGCCCATCGCCAAGCCCCTCGCGTCGACACCGTTCCACCAGAAGCTCATCAAGGACGATTGCGTGGCCTGCCACAGCGACCACGCCGGCGTGAAGCGCTTCCGCCAGGAGGGACGCTTCAACCACGCCTTGCTGCAAGCCGATTCACGCCAGCAGTGCCAGACCTGCCACCGCTCGCCGGCCGACTCGCTCCACCAGCAGATCACGGGCAACTGCAATCAGTGCCACAGCCAGGAGAAATGGACCCCGGCCACTTTCGATCACGACAAGCATTTCCTGCTGGACCGCGACCATAACGCCAAGTGCGCGACCTGCCACGTACGCAACGATTACAGCCGGTACACCTGTTACGGCTGCCACGAGCATACGCCGGAGAAAATCCGCCGCGAGCACATCGAGGAAGGGATTCGCGACTTCACGAACTGCGTCGAGTGCCATCGCAGTGGCGACGAGCACGATATCCGCATGCCCGGCGGGGAGGGGCGGCGCGGCAAGAAACACGATGACTGAACCGGTGCGGCAGAACTGAAGGGCGCCAGCCCGCGCAATGCCGCGACTCGCAGGATCAGCCGCGACTTGCGGTTTGCCGGCTGGACTCCCCATCACTCCAGCGCCCGGCCAGGGCGAACCACAGCAGGGTCGCCACCTGCAGGCCCAGCAGCAGGCCCCAGGCCAGGGTCAGGGCCTGGGAGTGGCCGAGCCCCCGGGCCTCGGCGGCATCCAGCACGATGCCGAAGCTCCACTGCACCCCGAATCCGCCGATGAACACCCCCAGGTTGAGGCAGGTGTTGGCCCGCCCCGACAGGGCCGCCGGATAGTGGCTGGCGTGGTGGGCATAGGCCAGGTTGGCGGTGGAGGAGACGAGCCCCAGGACGATCCACAGGCCGTAGCCCGGCCAGAGATCGAGGACCAGGGCCAGGGAGACCACCAGGGACGCCCCGCCCCCCGCCACCAGGAGCCGGGACAGGGTCCAGCCCCGCCGCAGCACCCGGCCCAGGAGGGTGGCGATGGCCGTATAGCCCACCATGAGGGCGACATTGAGGAGGAGCAGGCAGAAAGCGGCCTCGTCCCGGCTCATGCCGCCGACCCCGGTCAGCCAGGGCATGGCCCACAGCCCCTGGATGGCGATGAAGCCGCCGATCATCATGGCCGCCATGGGGGCGAAGCGCCAGAAGCTGCGGCTGACCAGGATGGACTTCACTCCCGCCAGTTGCTCGGCCATGCCCTGGTGGCGGACGGCCACCGGCTTTTCCGGCATGCGATGGACGATCCAGGCGGCAACGAGGGCCACCAGGACGAGGCCGGCGAAAATCCAGCGCCAGCTCACCAGGGGCAGCAGGAGGCTGAAGGGGCTGCTGGCGGTCAGGGCGCCCAGGCCGCCGGCGATCATGATGGCGGCGTTGAGGGAGGCCTGCCGGTGGGCCGGGAACCACTGGGAAAAGGCCTTGTAGGCCGCCATGAGGCAGCCGGAGACCCCGAAGCCGATGATGCCCCGGGCGAGGATCAGGTGTTCCAGGCTCTGCCCCAGGGCGAAGGCGGCGCAGCCCAGGGCGGCCACCGCCAGCAGGCCGACCTGGACCCGCCGCGGGCCGTAGCGGTCGAGGAGGATGCCGAGGGGCAGTTGGGCCAGGGCGAAGGCCGCCAGATAGGCGCCGGTGAGAAGGCCGAGGTCCGCCGCCGAGAAACCGAAGCTCCGGGACAGCTCCGGGGCCATGACAGCATTCACGTTGCGCAGCAGGTAGGAAAGGAAGTAGCCCACGGCGTAGGGCACGAAAATGCCCATCCAGAGGAATTTTTCCCCAAGGCGGGATTCGGCTGCGGTTTCGAAATTTTCGGCGAGACGGTTCACTGGCGCTGGCGCCCCGATGGGTGGGGCCTGGGTTGGCAACAGCCCCAGATCATAACCGCATAAAGCCTCGTCTTTTCCACCGCCCCCCCACGCCATGCCGGCGGGAAGATGCCGGAATTTTGCCGGGCCGCCGCCTTGCCACAGGACGGATAGCTGTATATAACCCCAGGAAATGGAGACTCACCCATGAACTACCTGGCCAAGCTCAACGACGCCCAGCGGGAGGCGGTGCAATTCGGCAGCACGGAAGCCCCGGAGGCCGGCAGCGGCCCCCTGCTGGTCATCGCCGGCGCCGGTTCCGGCAAGACCAATACCCTCGCCCACCGGGTGGCCCATCTCATCGCCCAGGGCGCGGCGCCGGAGCGCATCCTGCTGCTGACCTTCTCCCGCCGGGCCGCCGACGAGATGACCCGGCGGGTGGCCCGCATCGTCGCCCAGGCCGCCGCCGGCCACCCCGGGCTGGCCGATGCCGTCCTGCCCTGGTCCGGCACCTTCCACGGCGTCGGGGCGCGGCTGCTGCGGGAGTACGCCGGACGCATCGGCCTCGACCCGGCCTTCACCATCCACGACCGGGAAGACTCCGGCGACCTCATGAACCTGGTGCGCCACGAGCTGGGACTGTCGGCCAAGGCCAAGCGCTTTCCCATGAAGGGCACCTGCCTCGCCATCTACTCGGCGGCGGTGAATACCCAGGCCGACCTGGGGACGGTGCTGCAGACTTCCTTCCCCTGGTGCGCCGAATGGCAGGCCGACCTGCAGCGCCTCTTCCTCGCCTACGTGGAAGCCAAGCAAGCCCAGCAGGTCCTGGACTACGACGACCTCCTCCTCTACTGGGCCCAGATGGCCGCCGAACCGGACCTCGCCCGGGAGTTGGGGGAGCGCTTCAGCCATGTCCTGGTGGACGAGTACCAGGACACCAACCGCCTCCAGGCCGCCATCCTCCTCGCCCTGAAGCCCGACGGCCGCGGGCTTACCGTGGTGGGGGACGACGCCCAGTCCATCTACGCCTTCCGGGGCGCGACCATTCGGAACATCCTGGATTTCCCGGGCCATTTCACGCCCCCCGCCCACCAGATCACCCTGGACCGGAACTACCGCTCCACCCAGCCCATCCTGACTGCCGCCAACGCCGTCATCGCCCAGGCCCGGGAGCGCTTCACCAAGGACCTGTGGAGCGAGCGAACCTCGAGCCAGCGCCCCCGCCTCGTCTCGGTGCGGGACGACGCCGGCCAGGCGGAATTCGTGGTGGAGCAGGTGCTGGCCCGGCGGGAAGCCGGAGTGAAGCTCAAGTCCCAGGCCGTCCTCTTCCGCTCCTCCCAGCACAGCGCCCGGCTGGAGGTGGAATTGACCCGGCGCAACATCCCCTACGTGAAATTCGGCGGCCTCAAGTTCCTGGAAGCGGCCCACGTCAAGGACGTGCTGGCGGTGCTGCGCTGGGGGCAGAACCTGCGGGACCGGGTGGCGGGCTTCCGGGCCATGCAGCTCCTGGCCGGGGTCGGGCCCAAGACAGCGGGGCGGGTCCTCGACAACCTGGCCACCGCCGCCCCCGGCTGCGCCCTCCTGGCCGAACAGCCGGTGCCGGAAAGCGCCCGGGCCGATTGGCTGGAAATGGCCGCTCTGATCGAGGACCTGGCCGGGCGCACCGCCCCCTGGCCGGCGGCCTTCGAGGCGGTGTGCCGGTGGTACCAGGACCCGATGGAGCGCCTCTACGAAGACGCCCATATCCGCCAGGGGGACGTCGACCAGCTCGCCCGCATCGCCGCCACGTACCCGAGCCAGGAGCGCTTCCTCACCGAACTCACCCTCGATCCGCCGGACGCCACCAGCGACCAGGCGGGAACGCCGCTCCTGGACGAGGATTACCTGATCCTCTCCACCATCCACTCGGCCAAGGGCCGGGAATGGACCTCGGTGACCCTCCTGAACGCCGTGGACGGCTGCCTGCCCTCGGACCTGGCCACCGGCAGCCTGGACGAGATCGAGGAGGAGCGCCGGCTCCTCTACGTCGCCATGACCCGGGCCAAGGACCACCTGGACCTGCTCATACCCCAGCGCTTTTATGTCTCCGGCCAGGCCGGGCTGGGGGACCGCCATGTCTACGGCAGCCGCACCCGGTTCATCCCCAACGCCCTCCTGCCCCATTTCGAATCCACCGCCTGGCCGGTGCCGGCCGCCGGCGCGGCGGAACCTGCCGCCGGCCAGGCGGCGGTGGTGGATCTGGCGGCCCGGATGCGGGCCATGTGGCGATGACGCACTGATACGGCTTCCAATAAGTAACTGGCGGGTGGGGCGATCGGGTCGCCGGGCGAGGACTGTCTGAGCCCCCGCAGGGGGCGAGTTCCGCAGCCCGGCAGAGCGAATGCCCCGCCCGCCCCGGGCCCCCGATGTCCTTCAGGGCGAGCGGTCGAGGTCCTCGTCCGCCATCGAGAGCGGGTCCTCGATGGGTTCCAGATGGATGGTCACGTTGGTGCGGGGAAAGGCTCGCCGGATATCCGCTTCGATACGCTCCGACCATTCGTGGCCCCGCTGCACGGTCCAATACCCCGGCACCAGGAGATGCAGAGTGACGAAGACGCGGCTGCCCGCCTGCCGGGTGCGCAGGGCATGAAATTTCAGGCCCTGGGAGCAATAGGGGGCCAGTAGCGCCTCCATCCGCTCGCGCTTCTCGGCGGGCAGGGAAGCGTCCATCAGGCCGGCCGCGGAGCGCCCCATGAGCGACCAGCCGGTCCAGAGGATATTGACGGCAACGAGCAGGGCGATCACCGGGTCGATCCAGAGCCAGCCGCTCAGCCAGACCAGGCCGACACCGACGATGACCCCGGCGGAAGTCCAGACATCGGTCATCAGATGCCGGGCATCGGCTTCCAGGGTGATGGAATCGTGCCGGTAACCCGCCGCCAGCAAGGTGCGGGCGGTGATGAAATTAACGGCCGAGGCCGCTGCGGAAACCAGCAGGCCGATCCCCACCGCTTCCAGGGGCTGGGGATGGAGCAGCCGTCCGATGGCCGTGTAGCCGATGGCCACTGCCGCCAACAGGATCAGGAAACCCTCGAAAGCACTGGAGAAGTATTCCGCCTTGCCGTGTCCATAGGCGTGACTGTCGTCCGCGGGAATCGCCGCCAGGGTCAGCATCCCCAGGGCCATGAGCGCCCCCGCGAGATTGACCAGGGATTCGATGGCATCGGACAACAGCCCGACCGAGCCGGTCACCCACCAGGCGATGCCCTTGAGGGCAATGGTGGAGAGCGCCGCAGCGATGGACAGCCAGGCATAGCGTTTCAGCGACGGAGACTGCATGCTTGCCATCTTAGCACCGGGCAAGACCGCATCGGACGGCGCAGTCGCGCGCCTGGCGGCTAGACCTCCAGGCGGATCCCCGGGGGCAGCTTGGCTGAGAGATCGATGTAGTCTTCAGCCGGCGTGAATTCACGTTCGAGAACCAGCAGGCCGTACATGTTGCTCAGTCGAAGAACCTGCCAGGCCTCCGGGCTTCCCAACGGCCTGACCTGCCGGCACAGGACGATCTCCTCGCGCTTCTCGTTCTCGCCCAGTGCATAGGGCTCCAAAGTCTTCGATCGGCCGTCGTATAGCAGGTGAATCAGGCGCCGATGTTCTATTGCCGCCAGGAGCATCGCTTTGATTTCGTCGGTCATGGTATCAATGCAGTTGGTTGTCATACATTCATTGAAACAAAACCGGCCCCCTGTTGCGATGCAGCAAAACCAGAAATGTCGCCCACTCCCGACTGCAGTTGAGCTAACCGGCAGGATGTAGGGAGCACCCAGCGCGCACCTGCCCTCTCCTCCCTTGGTGCCCTGGATATCACTAAAGCAATAGCGCCACGTGCCGTAATAACCTACGGACAATCCCTTTCGCCAGCGCGAACCATGACGACGCAGCCGAACGACACCCAAGCGGAATCTACCTTCCCGCCCCCGCCCATCAAAGGCAGCAGGCGTCTCGTACCGATCACGTCGTGGCCGGACATGTTCCGCGAGAGACAGGTCACCGGCGTCGAGTTCGACGCGTACTGGTACGAGGGCGTCGAGGCCGGCGCGGTCTTTTTCTTCCGCTGGCTCGAGGGGCCCAGATCTACCGTATTGGTGGTCTGGGATGGCCGGCATCCGACCCACATCGAGTGCCGTTCCCTGGGTGCCGCGCTCGTTTCGGACAGCGAAGCCGAGCCTATCCTCGCGGAAGTGACCCAACTCTTTCGCGACGCCGGGTTCTGGCAGGGGGAAACGATTCACTGACGGCCGCTTGATCGGCGATCAGATCAGCGTCTCAAGGCGGCTCCTGGCTTCGGCGTCGGCACCCACGATCTTGACGCCGGTCCGGTATGCCGGGTTGCCCGAGGTCAAAATCACATACTGAACCGTCGCGGTGACATCGATCCACTTGAACTTTTCGAGGTGGGGCGTCAGGAATCGCACGGCAATACGCGTACCTTCTGGCAGCACCTCGTCAAGGCGCAAGCTGGCACCGCCAGCCGAGATGTCTTCCGCACGCCCTTGCAGGATGACCTTGCCGACTGCCACCAGGATCCGGAGCTTGATTCCGCGACGGGGATGCTCGCGCCGCTCCGGCATCTCCGCCGAAGATTGCGTGCCTGACCCGTCATCCAAAGAATTTCCGCCCATAGCTTCCCATTGCCATCAGTACGAAGTGCTCATGGTATCAGTTGCGCCACTGCCTATGGTGCTCCTGGAGCGGATTCGGACAGGGGCAGGACGAAGTGGAAGGTGGCGCCGGCATCGGGCTGGCCCTCGGCCCAGATGCGGCCGCTGTGGCGGTGGAGGATGCGCTGGACAATGGCCAGGCCGACCCCGGTGCCCTCGTATTCGTCCTGGCGATGCAGGCGCTGGAAGACCCCGAAGAGCTTGTCGGCATAGCGCATGTCGAAGCCGGTGCCGTTGTCCTTCACCCAGTAATGGATTTCCCCGCCTTCGACCTGCCCGCCGACTTCGATCCGGGCCACCGGGCGCCGGCGGGTGAATTTGAGGGCATTGTCGAGAAGATTCACCCACACCTGGCGCAGCAGGGCGGGGTCCCCCCAGGCAGCGGGCGGGGGCGAGAGGGCGAACTCGATGGACCGTTCCGGCTCGGCCTGGCGCAGCTCCTCGGCGACGCTCCGGGCCATGGCCTCCATATTCACCCGTTGCGGAGCCATTTCCAGGCGCCCGGTGCGGGAAAAAGCCAGCAGGTCGTCGATCAGCCGGCCCATGCGCTCGGCGTTGTAGGACACCACCTGGAGCAGGCGCCGCCCCTCGTCGTCGAGCCTGTCGCCATAGCCTTCCACCACTTTGTGGGAGAAGCCGTCGATGGCCCGGAGCGGCGCCCGCAGGTCGTGGGACACCGAGTAGGCGAAGGCTTCCAGTTCCTTGTTGGCGGCTTCCAGCCTGGCGGTGCGGTCCGCCACCCGCTGCTCCAGTTCGGCATTGAGCTGGCGGACCTCGTCCTCGGCCCGCTTGCGCTCGGTGATATCCGCCGCAATGCCAAGGACGCTATCGACCTTCCCCTCGCTGTTCAGGATCGGGATGTAGATCACCGACAAGACATAACCGCCACCGGGCAGGGAGACCTGGGCCTCCTGGCGTTGAGGCGTGCGGGTCTCGTAGGCCTTGAGGAGCAGCGGCAGGTAGGCATCAACGGCTTCGGGAGAACGGATGTCTTCGTCGCGCTTGCCGATATGCTCTTCCAGGGTGAGGCCGGTCACCTGGCGTCCGAAAGGATTGATGTACCTGAAGCGGCGCTCCCCATCGTAGATGGCCACGGAGCCCGGAAAATTGTCCGTGACCATGCGGAACAACTGCGCGCTTTCCCGGATCTTGTCCTCCGACTGCTTGCGCTCGGTGATGTCCTGCACGGTGCCATGCAGTCCGACGATGGCGCCGTCCTCGTCCCGCACCGCTTCGCCGCGCGCAGTCGCCCAGGTGGTGCGGCCATCGGGCCGGAGGATTTCCAGGTCGACAGCGTAAGGCGTGCCGCTGCGGGACGCCTCGGCCACCAGGGGCTGGAGCCGCGCAAAACTCTCGGCGGTATAGAGCGCCGGTTGTTCCTTGTAGAAGTTCGGCGCGATCGGCGCCGGCTCAAGGCCGAAGATGTGGAACAACTCGTCGGACCAGGTCACCATGTCGGTGGCGAAGACCCAATCCCAGCTTCCCATCCGCCCGATCCGCTGGGCCTCCCGCAGCCAGGCCTCGCTCCGGCGCAGGGCCTCCTCGGTCCGCTTGAGCTCGCTGATGTCGCGCAGGATGTGCGATGCGCCGATGATCCGGCCGTTCAAGTCCCGGATGGGGGAAGATGTCAGGGAGACGGGGATGGACCTGCCGGCCTTGTCCGTCACGACCGCCTCATGGTGCAGCGGCTGCCCGCCGCGCAGGATTTCCAGATCCCCGGCCGCTTCCGCCAGCTGCTTCGACCGGATCAGAAGGCTCAGGACCGGTTGCCCGATGGCCTCCGCGGCGGTGTAGCCGAAAAGGCGCTCGGCACCGGCATTCCAGCTATCCACCCCCCCCTCCGGGGTGGTCGAGATAATGGCATCCTCGGAGGACTGGACGATCAGGGCCAGCCGCGACCTGACTTCAGCCACGGCCACAACGGCGGACAGATCGGTCACCACCGCGACAATCGCTTCCACCAGCTCCAGCCTGAGGGGGCGGGTGGAGAATTGCACCGGCACCCGGCCTCCCTCCGCCGTCTGCAGGATGGTTTCCCAGCGGGCAGGCGCCGCGCGGCTCCGCCGCAGCCAAGCCTCGAAGCCGGGCTGCTCGGAGCGAGCGACAAAGCCTTGCAGCATCGAGCCGATGGCCTGCTCCCGGGGGTGCTTCAGGAATTCGGCAAAGCGGGTATTGCAATAGAGGATCATCCCGTCCGGCGCGAAGGTGACCGCCCCCTCGGTCATGGCTTCCACCATGACCCGGTAGGGCTCCTCGGCACCCTTCCGGGTGTAGATATGCTCGCCATCCGGCCCGATCACCAAGGCGTCCACCTCGCCCCGGCGGATCGCGTTCAGGGCGTCCTCCGACTCCTCCAGCCGCTCCCGGAGATATTGGACCTTCGCCTCCAGCTTTTCCTGGATCGTGGGTCGATCTGCCATGTTTCCGTTCCTCGCGGCAACGTCACGGCCTGGGCCGCAGATTTCCCTCCACCGGGGTGGCATCCGTCTGGGACATCTTCCATGACGAAATGGTTTCCCCCTGGGTAAGAGAATCCCCCTATTTCCAGGCGCCCCCCTCTGAACTATTCTGGAACGCATTTTCAAGGGAGGAACAGTCATGAAGCGGATATGCCTGATGGTCCTGCTGGCGCTGGGCGGCACCCACCTATCCGTCTCCGCTGCCGATCTCCAGACGACCAGGGAGATTGCAGCCAGGTATGCGGAGGACAAGAAGCTCTGTGCCGAAGAAAGCAATTCCGGCACACGCATGCAATGCCTCAGGGATGCAAAGGCGGAATACGACCGGGCCCTGGCCGCTGCCAAGAGCACGCAATCCGCCAGCAGCAGGACCTCCCAGAAGGCAGCAAGCTGCCCCGACTGCGGCCGGGTCGTTGCGGTGAATGTGGTGGATAAGAAGGGAGAAGGCGGCCCGATCGGCATGATCGGCGGTGGTGTCGCCGGGGCGCTCCTGGGAAATCAGGTGGGCCGGGGAACCGGCAAGGACCTGGCAACCATCGCCGGCGCAGCCGGTGGTGCCTTTGCCGGCCACATGATCGAAGAAAAGGTCAGGGCGACGAAAGCCTGGGAAGTCCGGGTCCGCCTCGATAGCGGCGAAGAGCGGGCGTTCGAATTCGCCCAGGACCCCGGCTTTGGCGTTGGAACGCTGGTCAGGGTCGCCAACGACACGGTTGTCCGGCGCTAGATTCCCTCCGGCCCGGCCCGATAAAAACGAAGCCCCCGGCAAGGTCCGCCGGGGGCTTGTTGCATCGGCGACGCCTATTTCTGGCCGACTGACCCGATGAAGGACTGCACGTCGATCAGATCGCGGGGCATCATCCCCTCTTCGACCAGGCCAGTGCGGACGTGATTGTAGAACCGGAGAACCGAACTATAGGTTTTCCAGTTGGGTGCGGACTTGTAGTTGATTCGCCAGCAGAACGCCTTCGCCGAATTCTGTATCGCGGTAGCCTTGATGAAGGCTCTTTCCTGCGGGAAACGGATGAATCCGAAGAGGGTGGCGATGGGCCATTTGCCGATGTCCATCAACTCCAGGGCCCGGACAAAGCGCTTGAAGCGCTCCTCTTCCGTATCGGTCCCATAGAGCAGGTCGGCCAGGCCCACGGAGAACAGCTTTTGATCCTCTTCAATGTCCAGGGCCTTGTAGAGCGCCGCTTTTTCGGTCTTCGTCAGAAGGTTCGTGACCGACTCGACGTGACGGGCCCGATCGCAGACATCCTGGTATCTGCCTTCGGCGATGAGCCCGGCCAGTTCGGCCTGGCCAAGCAGCTGGGTGCAGAACTGGTGGCCCCGGAGGCAGGCTTCCCGCTCTTCCTTGAGGAAGGCTTTTCCCTCCATCCCGTCCGGGTAGATCGCCAGGAAGCGTTTGATCGCCTCGGGCAGCGGGACATAGTCGGCGTTGCTGATTTGCGACGTTTCGATGAGATTGTCCAGGAGGGGGTGTTTTGCATCGCCCCCCTCGGCTATCTCGAGCTTTACAAATGACTTCGAGAGGCGCTTGGCCCCTGTGCCCACAAAGAAAACGTCAATATTATCGGCGGTGACGCCTAACACTTTCCCGATCCCCCATTCCTTCAGGTTTGGGTGGAACACACGATCGCCCTGGGTGACGCTGATCATCAAGCTCTTCTCCGCTGTTACTGGAAAAAAGCAGCGGATTCTACCATGGGGCCGGAAGGGCTGCCCCGCCCGCTTGACCTCCCGGAACCGATCGGGGGCTTCCCCGGCGGCCGGAACCACCGGTGGCCCTGGTGGTCATTCGGTAGCAGGGAGTTACTTCAGTCGTGTAGAGAGGAGTAAAGCCATGCACGCAAACTCGATGCCATCAAAGGCCATCGTGGCCGGTTTGGTCATGCTTCTGGCCGGCGCGGCCCAGGGCGAGACCTATTACCTGACGCGGGTCGACGCGAGAACTTCCCCCGCTACGGATCCGGCGATCAAGGTGCGCGGCTTCCGGGAACCGGTAGCCTTCGTCCTCCTGACCAACACATCCGACCGGGCGACCCGCTGCCGCATGGATTTCTCCACCGGCCCCGTCCCGGCCGGGACCAGCTTCCATACGGTCGCCCCCCATGGGCGCTGGATCGAGCGCTCGCCGGTGGCCGGGCAGGTCGGCATCATCGACGTCAACGTCAGCTGCAGCTAAAGGAGCGGCGGGAAGCGGCCCCCGCCATACCGGCCTTCATCCCTGTGCGGGGGCGGTTCTCAGGATCAGCACCTTGTCCACCCGGTTTCCGTCCATGTCCATTACCTCGAAGCGGAAGCCTGCCGCGACGAAGTGGTCGGCGGGAACGGGGATACGGCCGAAAACGCCCATGATGAACCCGCCGAGGGTATGAAAGGACTTCTCCTCCTCCCCCGGCAGCTCCTCGTCGATATCCAGCTCCGACTTCAGGCGATCGATGCCGATATCGCCATTCACGAGCCAGGAGCCGTCTTCCCGCTGCACGATATCCCGATCCTCGGGGGCCTCGGGCACGGATAGCTCGCCGACGATGGCCGCCAGCACGTCGGTCAGGGTGACCAGCCCCTGGACATCGCCATACTCGTCCACGATCAGCGCGAACTGCAGGCGGGAATTCCGGAAGTTTTCCAGGAGCTGGGTGACGCTTGCCGACGCCGGGACGTAGAGGGGAGCGAGCAGCGCGGCCCTGATTTCGGCTACGCCCACGGCCTGGCCCTGGACCGTCCTCTTCAGGAGATCGCCGGTTTGCAGGATGCCGACGATATTGTCCAGCCCGTCACGGCAGACCACCAGGCGTGAATACTCGGTGTTGGCGATGAGGTGCCGGGCCGCCTCGTCGCCCTCCTCCAGGTCGATCACCGCCATGTCGCGGCGCGGCGTCATGATGGCCACGATGGGCTGCTCGTCGAGGCGCAGCACGTTCGAGACGATTTCCTGTTCGCTCTCGTGGAAAACGCCGGCCTCGGCCCCCTGCTCCATCAACACCTTGATTTCCTCGTCGGTCACCGGCGGCTCCTCCTTGCGCCGGGCGCCCAGCGCCTTCAGGATGAGGGCGCTGGAGCCGGAGAGGATGCGGACCAGAGGATGGGCGAGACGGGAAAATGCCGTCATCGGCTTGGCAACCAGGGAGGCGATTCCCTCGGGAGCCAGCAGCGCCAATTGCTTGGGCACCAGTTCCCCGATCACCACCGAGAAATAGGTCAGGACGAGGACTGTGGAGGTGAGGGCGATTTCCTTGGCGTAGGGCGCCAGGGCCGGAATGCGGCCCATCCAGGCGGCCAGGGGGTCGGCCACCGCGGCTTCCCCCACGGCGCCGCTCAGGATGCCGACGCTGGTGATCCCGACCTGGATGGTGGACAGGAAGCTGGAGGGCTCCTGGTGCAGCGCCAGGGCCGAACCGGCTCCCGGGCTGTCGTCATCCGCCAAGTTCTGCAGCTTGGCCTTGCGGGAAGAGACTACGGCCATCTCCGACATGGCGAAGACGCCGTTGAGGAGAATAAGGAAAAAGATTAAGACGATATCCATCGGCGAAGCCGCCTGCGATCGCGCAACAGACGGCTGTTTATCCAGGGGCCCATCATATTACCCCACCATGAACCGGGCCGGACGGATAACGGGCTGGCGCAGAGCCGGCCCCGGCTGCCGCAGCGATGCAAGCCGGCAGATGGGAAGGGTGGATCCCATCGACTCAGGCCCGCCTGGCGGAATCGGCGGAGCGGGCCGCCGTGGCCCCGTGGCTCTTCCCTACTGGCCCGGCTTCGCTTTGAGATCGACGATGAGTGCCACCTCGGCACGGACGACATTGCGATCGGGGACCGCGTCGACGGCCTCGATGGTGATGGGGTGACGGCCGAGCCCCGCCTTGATCAGCATTCTGTGGATTTCGGCTGCCCGGCCGTAGGCGCGCTGGAGATTGCCGCCGGGGTCAACCGGAGCCCGGATCCGGATTTCCTTGGCAATGGGCCCGATCTGGGCGATCTCCCCCATCGCCTTTTCGCCGTCCTTTCCCAGGAGCGTCTTGCCCATGGCAAAGGGGACCATCACCTTGTACTCCGCCACATCGTTCACCACCGCCGGGCCGGATTCTTCCTGTTCGGTCGCTGCGCCAGCCACCGTTGCCGGAGGCAACGAATCCTCGTTTTTCGCCATGACCCTCACGACCTGGCGGTTCGGCAGCGTTTCCTTGGGCAACGCCTCCTTGGGCAACGCCTCCTTGGGTGGCACTTCCTTGGGTGGCACTTCCTTGGGTGGCACTTCCTTGGGTGGCACTTCCTTGGGTGGCACTTCCTTGGGTGGCTCTGCCTTGGGTGGCTCTGCCTTGGGTGGCTCTGCCTTGGGTGGCTCTGCCTTGGGTGGCTCTGCCTTGGGTTGCCTTGGGTGGCTCTGCCTTGGGTGGCTCTGCCTTGGGTGGCTCTGCCTTGGGTGGCTCTGCCTTGGGTGGCTCTGCCTTGGGTGGCTCTGCCTTGGGCGGCTCTGCCTTGGGCGGATCTGCCTTGGCTTCCAGCAACGGCGGTGCAGCCGGCAAGATAGCGGGCGAGGCAGGCGTTGAGGCGGGTGCCGGTGTCGGGATGTCGGCTGAAACGGCGGCCGGGATAGCCGCCGGGCTGGCAGATCCGGGGAGGGGGAGAGGAACAGGGACAGCTGCCTGGCCATCGCCCGGGATTGCCCCCTCCTCCACATCATCCGTATCGGCTTCTTGCACGGGAATCTTGTGGATGGAAATCCGTTCCCCGAGTTCGATCGTCCGCCTCTTCTCCTCTGCCGGCCCCGGCTCCTCGGCCAGTTGAACACGGCTTCCGATGTGGGTCGCGGTCGCCTGCCGCCCACCCACTTTCAGCACGATCTTGTCGTATACGCCGACGAAGGAGGGGTTGGACCACGACAGGTCAATGGTGCTGAAATAAAGCTTGCCGTCCCGGACCGCCTTGACTGCCTTGGCCGCTTCCCTGAAAGCTTGGGCATCCGTGCCGGGGGCCAGCACCAGATAGGTCCTGTTGCCGTCATCGTAGACAAACCGGAGGGGGGTGCCGCCGTGCACGACTTTATAGGTGAAGTCCATGATCACCCTCGCCGGGGCGCCGAAGGACAGGACAGCCAGTATCCCGGCCAGGCTCCAGAGCCGCCACCGGCACAGGAAGGCGCCAGGGCGCCACATCGTCTTGATATCCACGGGACTTCACCTACGGATGGGTTTCATTACCGGCGGTTTGCGGCCGGATTAGACCCATCGTAGAAGGCGGCCGCCCCTTGCCCGATACCTTCTTCCCGTTATTTGGCAAGCGCGTGGACCTGACATGGGGACGCGTCTCCCGGCAGGCCCTGTACCCGCCCCGGTCCCGGCGGTCGGCCAGCCGCAGCCTCGGTCGGATTCCCGGGTACGCCACTAAGGTATAGGCAGGATAGGTCACTACTCAGGCCTGGTCGGGGCGAATACCGGTTTTCGGGCCGGCCGCATACCCCCTTCGACGCATTGCCGGTCCCTTGCCGGCCCCCAATAATTTTCCCGCATGTCATTGAAGTGCTCTCACCCGTCATCGGCTGAGAAAACGTTCGTTCCCCGGAAGAAAGGAACATGGCAACCACAGGTCGGCAAGCCCCCATCGGCAGATCCCCGGGAAGGCATCCGTGATGACCCCGTCCCTGTTCAGCGCCCAGTGGCACCGGGTCGCCCGCCTGCGCCCGCGGCTGCGGCCCCAGGTGCGGGTTCAGCGCCTGCTGCGGCGGGGGGAGCACTGGTACATGCTGTCCGATGCCGCCACCGGCCGCCAGCACCTGATCAACGAACCTGCCTACCAGTTCATCGGCCGCTGCGACGGCCGCCACGATGTGCAACGGGTCTGGGATGCGGTCCTCGAAAGCCAGGGGGACGGGGCGCCGACCCAGGACGAGATCGTCCGGCTGCTGGCCCAGTGCAACGAGCACGAGCTCCTGCAGTGGGAGCACTCCCCCGATATCGACGGCCTTTTCCGGCGCAGCGAGGAACGCGGCCGGCAAAGGCGCCGGCTCATGGTCAATCCCTTCGCCTTCCGCTTCCCCCTCGGCGATCCGTCGGCATGGCTTCCCCGGCTCGATGCCCTGGGGGGGCTTCTCTTCCGTCCCGCCGTGTTCTGGCTGTGGCTCCTCCTCGTCGCCGCCGGCGTGGTGCTGGCGGCGGCCCACTGGAGCGAGATTGCGGCCCATGCCCGGACGAGCCTGTCGGCACCGGGAAGCCTGGCGCTGGCCTGGATCGTCTTCCCCCTCGTCAAGGCCGTCCACGAGCTCGGCCACGCCCTGGCCGTGCGGCGCTGGGGCGGCGAAGTGCACGAGGTCGGGGTGGCCCTCCTGGTCCTGGTGCCGGCCCCCTACGTGGATGCCTCCGCCGCCTCGGCCTTCCCCCGGCGCACCCAGCGGGCCGCCGTGGCGGCGGCCGGCGTCATGGTGGAAACCGCCCTCGCCGCCCTTGCCCTCTTCGCCTGGCTCAACATCCAGCCCGGCTGGGCCCGGGACTGCGCCCTCCTGGTGATGGCCATCGGGGGCATTTCGACGGTGCTGTTCAACGGCAACCCTCTGCTGCGCTTCGACGGCTACCATGTCCTCTGCGACCTCCTGGACCTGCCCAACCTCGCCGCCCGCAGCGGCACCTGGTGGAGCCATCTGGCCCGCCGCCACCTGCTGCGGCTGCGGACGGAAGCGCCCCAGCCCGCCCGGGGCGAGGCCGGCTGGCTCCTGTTCTACGCTCCCCTGTCCTTCGCCTACCGGCTCGGGATCTCGGTCGTGGTCATCCTGTGGCTGGGCTCCAAGTGGTTTTTCCTCGGCCTCTTCGCCGCCCTCTACATCGCCGCGTCCATGCTGCTGCGGCCCTTGGCGGCCTGGCTCAGGGCAGCCCTCGCTACCGCCGCGCCCGGACCGGAACTGACCCGGGCCCGGATCGGGATCGCCCTCCTGGCCGCCCTGCCCGGCGCCCTCCTTTTCGCCGTGCCCGCCCCCCTCACGACAGTCGCTCCCGCCGTGGCCTGGCTGCCGGAGCAGGCCCATGTGCGCCCGGAGGTGGACGGCTTCATCGCCGAACTTCCCCGCCGGGACGGCGACCGGGTGGAGCCCGGAGACCTGCTGGTGGTGCTGGAAAACCCCGACCTGGCGGCGGCCCGGGACCAGCTGGCGAGCCGGCTCGAAGGACTCCAGGCCGACCTCTACCAGCGCCTCCTGCGGGATGCCGCCGGCGCCCGCAACCTCATGGAGCAGATCGACCGTACCGAAGCCGAGCTCAAGCGCAGCGAGCAGCGCATCGCCCAGCTCGAGATCCGCGCCCAGGTCGCCGGCAGGCTGGTCATGCCGCGGCAGGCCGACATGCTGGGCAGATTCGGTCGCCAGGGCGAGGACCTGGGCTACGTCCTCAACCCGGCCGCCCTGCGGGTGCGCGCCGCGGTGGCCGAAACCGATGCCCACCTGGTCCGCAACCGCACCCGCCAAGCCGAAGCCCGCCTGGCGGACGCCCCCGGAACGCCGCTGCCGGCGAGCCTGGCCCGGGACGAGCCGGCCGCTTCCCATCTGCTGCCGAGCCCCGCCCTCGGCGACCGGGGCGGCGGGCCCTACGCCACCGATCCGGCGGACACCGAGGGGCGGCGCACCCTGGCGCCGGTCTTCCTGGTGGACCTCACCCTGCCGGACACCACCCTCGCCCGGGTCGGGGGCCGCGCCTGGGTGCGCTTCGACCACGGCTTCGAACCCCTGGGCCTGCAGGCTTTCCGGCGGGCCACCCAGCTCTTCCTCAAACACTTCGACCCGAGCGCATGATGATATCCGCCGACCACCCGATGCCAGGGCTCCTTTGGGGCGACTACCCCGAGCGGGGCAGCGCCTTCCCCGACCGCGACCGGCCCGCCCTGCCGGCGGCGCTGCAGGCCCTTTCCGACTGGGCGGCCCGGCTCCTGCCGAGTTCCCGCCGGGCGCTGCTGGATGCCTTCGCGGCCCGGCGCGAATCGTTCCGCGCGCTGGACGAGGCCCAGTTCGCCGCCGCCGTCCGCCGCATCCGGCTGGCCCTGCACATGGACGGCCTGCAGGACGGGCATGTCGCAAGCGCCCTGGCCCTGGCCGGGGTGGCCTGCGAGCGCAGGCTGGGAATCCGGGTCTTCGACACCCAGGTCGTCGGCGCCGCCATCATCCTCGCCAACCAGCTGGCGGAGATGGCCACCGGCGAGGGCAAGACCTACGTCGCGGCCCTGGCCGCGGCCACCGCCGCCCTGGCCGGGATTCCCGTCCATGTGGTCACCGCCAACGACTACCTGGCCGCCCGGGACGCCGACCTGCTGCGGCCGGTCTACGGCCTCCTCGGCCTCAAGGTGGGCACGGCGGTCCAGGGGCAGCAGGCCGGGGAGCGCCGCGCCGCCTATCGCTGCGACATCACCTACGGCACGGCCCGGGAGCTGGTCTTCGACTACCTGCGCGACGGCATGGGGCGCAGCCCCAATCCGCTCCACCAGCGACTGCGCCATCTGACCGGCGACGCCAGCTCCCTGCCCCTGCTGCGGGGCCTGTGCATGGCGATCATCGACGAAGCCGACAGCGTCCTCATCGACGAGGCCCGGGTGCCCTTCATCCTCTCGCAGCCGGTCCGGAACGACCAGGAAAGCGGCTATCTGAGCCACTCCCTGGGCATCGCCCACCGGCTGCGGAACATCATCGACTTCCGCCTCGACTGGACGGCCCGGACGGCCCAGCTCACGGAGCCGGGCCGGGAACGGGTCGAGGCCCTGGTGCTGCACTCCGCCCCCGTCTGGCGCAACCGCCTGCATCGCGAAGAGGCCGTCTCCACGGCGCTGGCGGCATTGCACCTGTACCGGCGGGATTCCGACTACCTGGTGCGGTACGGCCGCATCCTGATCATTGATCCGACCAGCGGGCGGGTCGCGGACGGGCGGGCCTGGTCCCGGGGACTGCATCAGCTCATCGAATTGAAGGAGGGATGCAGCCCGACCCGGGCGGCGGAGACCGTCGCCCAGATCACCTACCAGCGCTTCTTCCCCCGCTATCTCCGCCTGGGCGGGCTGAGCGGCACCCTGGGCGAATCTGCCGGCGAACTGCGCGACCTGTACGGGCTGGCCGTACGCCGGGTGCCGCTGCACCGTCCCGACCGCCGCCGCACGCTTCCGGCCCGCCTGTTTCCCCATAGCCGGGCGCTGTGGCCGGCGGTGGCACAGCGCATCGCGGAGATCCATCGCAGCGGCCGGCCGGTCCTGGCGGGCACCGCCTCGGTGGCGGATTCCGACACGCTGTCCTGCTGCCTGCGGGCAATGGGCATCCCTCACAGCGTCCTCAACGCCCGCAACGACCGGGCCGAGGCCGACATCGTGGCCCGCGCCGGCCAGCGGGGCGCCGTCACGGTGGCCACCAACATGGCCGGCCGCGGTACCGATATCGTTCTCGGCAAAGGCGTCGCGGACCTCGGCGGGCTCCACGTCATCTGCTGCCAGATGAATGCCGCCCGCCGCATCGACCGCCAGCTGATGGGGCGCTGCGCCCGCCAGGGCGATCCCGGCAGCGTCGAGACCTGGCTGGCGGTAGACGCCCCGCTGTTCAGGGAGGTGCTGCCGGCGGCGGTCCGCCGCCTGATCGCGGCGCGGGCGGCGGCACTGCCCGGTTTCTGCGTGCGCGCCCTCGCCGCCCTGGCCCAGCGGCTCATGGAGCGCCGCCACCGGCTGGAGCGCCGGCGGCTGCTGGACCACGACTTGGCCATGGACCGCCACCTGGGCTTCGCCAGCCCGCCCACCAGGAGACCGGAAGATGATTGACCTGCAGGATTCCCCCGCCCCGGAATTGCCGGCTGCCGAAGCGCCGCCGGACCCCCGGGGGGATGACGAAGCGCGGAAGTCGGCCAAGATCATGCTGGTGAACCGCGAGGAACTCGGCATCGAGATGCTGAAGGCCTTCCTCGAGCAGGTCGGCTACCGGAACCTGGTGTCCACCTGCGACCCCGGCGAAGCCCTGGACCTGCTCCTGGACGAGCGGCCCGACGTGCTTCTTGTCGACCTGGCCCTGCCCGAGGTGTCCGGCCTGGAAATCCTGGCGCGGATGCAGGGCGACAGGCGGCTGCGCTCCATCCCGGTAATCATGCTGACCGAAGCCGGCGATGCCGCCGCCAAGCTGGAGGCGCTGGAGCGCGGCGCCACGGATTTCCTGGCCAAGCCGGTGGATTCCGGCGAGCTGGCGGCGCGCCTGCGCAACGCCCTGGTGTTCAAGGCCTGCCAGGACAGGCTGGCCTATTCCGACGCCCTCACCGGGCTGCCCAATCGGGAGCGCTTCCTCGAACGCCTGGACTGGACTCTCCGTTTCTCCCGCCGCTACGGCACCCTTGGCGCCGTGCTCCACATCGGCCTGGACCGCTTCAAGCAGGTCAACGAGGCCCTCGGGCCGGGGGGCGGCGACCGGCTGCTTTGGGCCGTCTCCCAGCGCCTGCGCGAATCCCTGCGGGAAACCGATGCCCTCGCCTGCGCGCCGGAGGAAGGGCAGCCGCCCATGCTGTCGAGGATGGGGGGCGACGAATTCACCGTGCTGCTGTCGGTGCTGGACGACAGCGCCGACGCGGTGCGGGTGGCGCAGCGGATTCTGGCCGTCTTCGAGGCCCCCTTCGAGGTCGGCGGCCATGAGCTGTTCGTCACCTGCTGCATCGGCATCGCCCTCTTCCCCGCCGACGGCACGGCCCGGGACGCGGTCCTCAAGGCGGCCTGGCTGGCCATGCAGCAGGCCAAACGGGAAGGCCGCGACAGCTACCGCTTCTTCTCCAAGGATCTGGGCGCCCGCTCCCACCAGCGTCTGAGCCTGGAAACCGAATTGCGCAAGGCGGTGGAGCGCCAGGAACTGGAAGTCTTCTACCAGCCCAAGGTGGACCTGGCGGCCAGCCGGCTGGTCGGGGCGGAGGCCCTGGTGCGCTGGCGCCATTCCCAGCGCGGCATGGTCAGCCCGGCGGATTTCATTCCCCTGGCCGAAGAGACGGGGCTCATCGTCCCCCTCGGGCACTGGGTTCTCGCCAGCGCCTGCCGGCAGATGGCCGCTTGGCTGGCGGCCGGGCGCCGGGTGCCCCGCATCTCGGTCAATGTCTCCAGCCAGCAGTTCCGGCAGCGGGGCTTTCCCGACCATGTCCGGGCGGCGCTGTCCGGTGCCCGGCTCGCCCCGCCTTACCTCTGCCTGGAAATCACCGAGAGCGCCATCATGGAGAATGCCCAGGCCTTCATCGAAACCCTGGACGAGCTCAAGGCCGGTGGTGTCGCCCTCTCCATCGACGACTTCGGCACCGGCTATTCCTCCTTGAGCTACCTGAAGCGTTTCCCCATCGACGAGCTCAAGATCGACCGCTCCTTCATCAACGGGGTGGAGCACGACAACGACAACGCAGCCATCGTCACCGCCATCATCGCCATGGCCCACAGCCTGGGCCTGCAGGTGGTGGCGGAGGGGGTCGAGAACCCCCAGGAGCTCGGCTTCCTGCGGGACTTGGGCTGCGAGGTGTGCCAGGGCTTCCTGTACAGCCGGCCGCTGCCGGCCGCGAACTTCGGCGAGCTCCTGATCCCGGGGGGCCTGCCGGTCATGAACCCGGCGCCCGGCGCCACCGCCTGAAAGCCCCCGGGATTACGGGAATGCAGCCACGGCAAATAGGGATTTCGAAGTATCCACAGGGAATATGCCGGCCAGTAGAGTGGGGCCGGCCCAAGGAGCAGAACCGGAAACCACCCATGCAGGAAGAACCGACATGACCCCCTCCGCGACCCAGTCCGACCTGGCCCGGCGCTGGCTGCACGGCCTGTGCGAACGCGGCGGCGGGGTTCAATCGGCGGTCGTGCTCCTCGATGGCGAGCAAGGCTTGCAGGAGACAGCCCGCTGGCCTGACACCGGCGCCGCCAGCCCCCCCCTGGTGGCGGCCGCCCGGGCCGCCTTCCAGCGCCGGTGCGCCATCGCCCTCACCCCGCCGGTGGCCGCCAGCGACGGGCCGGGACGCATCCTCTCCCAGCCCGTGGCCGGCGACCAGGGCACCCTCGGGGCCTTCGCGGTGGCGGTGCAGGCCGGTTCGCCCGCCGGCGACGAGGCGCTGCAGGAGGATTTGAAGAAGGCCGCCCAGGCCCTGGCCGGGGCTCTGCAGGGATCGAGCCCGCCCCCCCAGGCCGCCGGCGCCCGGCTCCTCCATCTGCAGGCGCCGCTGCTGGAGCCCCGGCCCCTGGCCCAGGCCGCCGGCGCCCTGGTGAGCGCCCTGGCCGACACCCTGGACTTCGAGCAGGTCAGCCTGGGGCTCCTGGCGCACGGCGAATTGAAGGTCGTCGCCCTGTCCCACAGCGGGGAGCCTTCGCCCCAAGGGGAACTGATCCGGGCCCTGGCCGGGGCGATGCAGGAAGCCATCGACCAGAACGCCTCGGTGGTCTATCCCCAGCCACCCGAGGCGCCGCCCCGCATCGTGCTGGCCCATGCCGCCCTGGCCGCCCGGGGCCGGGAGGGGGTATTGAGCATTCCGCTCATCCATGCCGGCGAATCCATCGGTGCCCTTTGCCTGGAGCGCAGCGTTCCGGTCACGGCCGAGGCCTGCCGCGCCATCGAACAGCTGGCCTGCCTCCTCGCCCCCCTGATCGACCTCAAGCGGCGGGCCGAGGAGCCCTGGCATACCCGCGCCCGGGAGGCGCTGCGCAGCGGGTGGGAAAAGCCCGGCCGGCGCCTGGGGCGGATCGGCTGGCTGGCGGGGCTGGGCGCCGCCCTGCTCCTGGCCTTCACCCCCATGGCCTACCGGGTCGGCGCCCCGGGCCGGCTGGAGGGAGCGGTGCAGCGGGTGCTGGCCGCCCCGGCCGACGGCTATCTGCAATCCGTCCAGGCGCGGCCCGGCGACGAGGTCCGGGCCGGACAGGTGCTGGTGGGGCTGGCCCAGCAGGACCTGCTGCTGCAAAGCCGCAAGTGGGAGGCCGAACTGGCCCAGCACGAGAACAGCGCGGCGGCGGCCCTGGCCCGGGCCGACCGGGCCCAGTACGCCCTGGCCACCGCCCGCGCCGGCGAGGCCGAAGCCCAGCTGGAGTTGGCCCGGGCGGAACTGGACCGCTCCCGGGTCACGGCCCCCATCGACGGCATCGTCATAAAGGGAGACCTGTCCCAATCCCTGGGGGCACCAGTGAAGCGGGGCGACGTGCTGCTCACCCTCGCCCCCCGGGGAGCCTTCCGCCTGATGATCGAGGTGGACGAGCGGGACATCGGCGACATCGCCCCCGGGCAGCGCGGCCGACTGGCGCTCTCGGCCCTGCCCGGCGAGCAGTTGGCCTTCAGCGTCAGCCGTGTCATCCCCATCGCCGCCAGCCGCGACGGCCGCAATTTCTTCGAGGTGGAAGCGGCCTTCGACCATCCGCCCGCCGGCCTCCGCCCGGGACTCGAGGGGGTCGCCAAAATCGGCGCCGGCACCCGGCCTCTGGGCTGGATCGCCACCCACCGCATCGGGGAGTGGCTGGAAATGACCCTCTGGTCGTGGATCGGCTAGGGCCGGCGGCCGCCGAATGGGAAAGGGAGAAGCCATGACAAGACACGCTTTCGCTGCCCTCCGGGTCGGGGGACTGGCTGCCTGGCTGGCCGCCGGCATCGGCTCGGCCCTCGCCGCCCAGCCCATGGGCTGCCTCATCGAGCCCCAGCAGGTGGCCGAGGTCGGGTCGCCGATCATCGGGGTGATCGAGGCCCTGCTGGTGGACCGGGGCGACCGGGTGGCCAAGGGCCAGGTCCTGGCCCGGCTGCGTAGCGACGTGGAGCGCGCCGCCGTGGCGGTGGCCGACAGCCGCGCCCAGGCCGAGGCGGACGAGCAGGCAGCCCGGGCCAACCTGGACTTCGCCCGCCAGAAGCTGGAACGGGCGGAAAATCTCCTGGCCCGGAAGTTCATCTCCCAGCAGGGCCTCGACCAGGCCCGGGCCGAATACGAGGTGGCCAGGCAGAAGGCGGCCCAGGCGGCGGAACAGAAGCGCACCAGCCAACGGGAGCTGGGGCTGGCCCAGGCCCAGCTCTTCCAGCGCGTCATCCGCAGCCCCTTCGGCGGCATCGTGGCCGAGCGTTATCTCTCGGTAGGCGAGCGGGTGGAGGAAAAGCCCCTGTTCCGGGTCGCCAAGGTCAATCCCCTCAAGGTGCAGGTCCTGGTGCCGGCCAGCCTCTACGGCAAGATCCAGCCCGGGGCGACGGCCAGCGTGCAGCCCCAGCTGCCGGACGCCCCGGCCGCCAGTGCCCGGGTGACGCTGGTGGACAAACTCATCGACGGGCCCAGCAATACCTTCCGGGTCCAGCTGGAGCTGCCCAATTCCGACCTCTCGCTGCCGGCCGGGCTGCGCTGCAAGGCGGATTTCGGGCCGGCGCTGCCGGCGGCCGAGCGGAAGCAGGCGGCCGCCGTCCCGGCAGCCTCTTCCCTGCCCATTGAGCCGGTGGCCATGGGGCTCGACCCGGCGCGCTCGGCGAACCGGCTGGAGGCTGCCGCCGCCCTCAAGCGCAGCCAATGAGGAGGGCCATCTTGGAACCGCTCCCTTCCCGCTGGCCGCGCCGGCTCCCCACCCTGGAGGAGCTGGAGCCCCGCATCCTGTTTTCCGCCGACCTTGCCGCCGGGATGCCCGTCCCCGGCCCCTGGGACGGCCAGGCCGAGGTCCGGCTGCTGGAATCGCCAGCAAACGCCGCCCAGGATGGCCTAATCCAGGAGCAGTTCACCAACTACACCGGCGACCAGCAGATCAAGGCCAACCTGGAGCGGGGCCAGACTTTCCAGCACCCGGGGGGCAGCGGCGCCTATGCCGTAAACGAGATTAGCCTGGCCCTGCGCCGGGCTCCCGATGCCCCGGAGCAGAACATCACCGTGACGCTGCGCGACAGCTGGGACGGCAAGATCCTCGGCAGCGCGACCATCGCGTCGGGCAGCCTCGGGATCGACCTGGCCTTCACCGACTTCTCCATGCCCGACATGGCGCTGGACTACGGCACGACCTACACCATCCGGATAAGCACCGACGGCACGGCGGGCAAGGTCTACGTGGGCTACGACCCATCGGGCGACTATCCCCGGGGCGCCCACCTCAACGCCAACGGCGCTCCCCAGGCCAGGCAGGACCTCGCCTTCAAAGTAGGCTACGTCGACCGCCCGGTCAGCCAGCCGATCAGCCAAACCGACGGCCAGGGCACGACCGGAACACCGGACAGCACCCTGACCGCCGCCGTGGCCGGCGCCGGCGATACGGCGAGCGCCCCCTCCGCCCCTTCCAGCATGGCCAACCAGGATTCGGCCCAAGGCACCGGTGCCGCCCCCTCCACCGGCAGCCAGGGCACGGCTACAGCTCCGAGCGCCTCGCCGGCCACCAGTGTCCCCACCGTCCCTTCCAGCACGGCCAACCAGGATTCGGCCCAAGGCACCGGCGCCCCCGCCTCCACCGGCCAGGGCACGGCTACAACTCCGAGCGCCTCGCCGACCACCAGTGTCCCCTCCGCCCCTTCCAGCACGGCCAACCAGGATTCGGCCCAAGGCACCGGCGCCCCCGCCTCCACCGGCCAGGGCACGGCTACAACTCCGAGCGCCTCGCCGGCCACCAGTGTCCCCACCGTCCCTTCCAGCACGGCCAACCAGGATTCGGCCCAAGGCACCGGCGCCCCCGCCTCCACCGGCAGCCAAGGCACGGCTACGGCTCCGAGCCCCTCGCCGGCCACCGTCGCCACATCTTCTCCGGCCGGCGACCAAGGTGCGGCAACAACCGCCAGTGCTGCCACGACCGCCACCGGCAGCCAGGGCACGACCGAATCCCCGAGCCGTTCCCCGACCAATCTGTCCCGGCCCGTCGATGTCCCGAGCGGCCTGCCGCTTGCCGTCGGCATCGCCGGACCGGATCAGGCTCCAGGCGCCACCCCGGCTCAGGCCCACGCCGAGGGCCTGAGCACAGGTCCGACCCCGCAGACTGCCGCAGCGCCGCGCACCGGGACGCCGGTGCCCGCGGCCGCGAATATCGGGACGCCGGCCTCGCCGCCCCAGGCATCTCCCTGGGTGGATATGCAGACTGCCGCCAGCCCCCGGGTCCAATGGGCTGCCGCCGCCATTCAGCCTCCCCATTCCGTGACCACAAGGGCCGTGCTCGCCGACGCCGGCAGCCGAACCATGGCACTCGATCTTGCCCAGGGCGTCACCGACGGCCCGCATCTCTTTCGCCCGGCGTCCTTCAATCTGGCAGAGGGCGCTTCGGGCCGGCCGGACCGCCAACTCGAAGCCCGGGACACGCCCGCCCCCCCGGATCCGGACGGCCAAGCCGTCGGCCAGGAACTCTCGGCCAAGGCAGGCCAGGTGCTCGGCATCACGATGACCGCGGGTGCGGTCCTGTGGTCCATGCGGGTCAGCGGGCTGCTGATGGGGATGCTGGCGACGGTGCCGGCCTGGCGGCAGCTGGATCTGCTGCCGATCCTGCCCGACGACGAAGAGGGTGAGCGGCCCTGGAGGCAGGAGGGCGACGAGGAAGCCTTGAGAGATGAGCACTCGGTCGGCGACATCCTCGCCCCCCACGATGCCGGGGTTCGCCGGTGAGCCTGCGGCTGCCCTCCCGCACCAGCCCGGTGGCGCGCTTGACCCTGGGCCTGATGGGCCTGGTGGTGGGCATGCTGATGACCCTGAATCTCGTTTTCGAGGCAGTCCCGGATCGGGAGCGGACGAAACAGGAATTGCGGCGGCAGTTCGCCGAGACCCTCGCCATCCAGGTCGCCGCCCTGGCCGAGTCCGGGGACGGCAAGACCCTCGGCAGGACCCTGCAGCAGGTGCTGGCACGCCACCATGAAATCCTTTCCGTCGCCCTCCGGGAGGCTTCCGGCTACGTCGTGGATCAGCGCGGCGACCACGGGCGCTACTGGGCCGCGCCGGAAACGGGACGTGCCGCCCCCAATCACCTGCGCGTCCCGATCCAGGCGGAGGGCAAGCACTGGGGGGATGTGGAAATCGCCTTCGCCCCCGACCCGCCGCGGAGTATCCGGGAATGGATGAGCGAGCCGAAGGTGCTTCTGCTGATGGGGTTCTCCCTCGGTGGCGGCCTTCTCGTTTACGCCTACCTTCGCCGCGTCCTGCACTACCTCGACCCGGCGACTGCGATCCCGGACCGCGTCCGCAAGGCGTTCGACGCCTTCTCCGATGGCGTCGTGGTCCTGGCCTCGGACGGCCGCATCGTGCTGGCCAACAATTCCTTCCGGAGCATGCTGCCCGAAGGCTCCGAAGACTTGCACGGGCACTTGCTGTCCGAGTTGCCCTGGAGCCGGGCCGCCAAGGCCGAGGGCCAGGAAACGGTCCTGCCCTGGGAAGCCTTTCTCCGGAACGGCAACCCGGTCAAGGACTATCCGATGTCCATCGCCCAGCCCCGCGGCGCCTCCCTCGAAATGAACGTCGCGTGCACGCCGATTGCGGACCCCGACGGCCGGCTGCGGGGCTGCCTGGTCACCTTCGACAACGTGACCGATATCCATCGGGCCAACGCCAAGCTGCGCCGGACCCTGGCCGAACTGGAGGATTCGCGCCGAAAGATCGAAGCCAAGAACGAGGAGCTGCGCCTGCTCGCCACCCGAGATCCCATGACCGGCTGCCTGAACCGCCGGGCCTTCTTCGAGATTGCGGGCGAGCGCTTCGAACAGGGGCTGCGGACCAACCGGGAGCTTTCCTGCATCATGGCCGATATCGACCATTTCAAGTCCTTCAACGACCTGTACGGGCATTCGGTCGGCGACCAGGTGATCCAGGTCGTGGCCCGGACCATGGCGGGAACGACTCGCCCTGAAGATGCACTGTGCCGCTACGGCGGGGAGGAGTTCTGCATCCTGCTGCCCGACACCGGCCTCGAACAGGCCCGCTCGATTGCGGAACGCATGCGTTCGGCCATCGAGACCCATGCCGGGGAGGCGATCCGCTCGACCCGGGTCGGGAAAATCACGGCAAGCTTCGGCGTCGCATCCCTTTGCCAGGGGGCGGTGCGCATCGAGGAACTCATCGATCATGCCGACGGCGCCCTGTATGCATCCAAGGAAAACGGCCGCAACCAGGTGACGGCCTGGCAGCCCCAGGCGGATTGAGGAGAAGCATCGGCCCATTGACAATGCCTTCTCCCTGCCGGATCATCAAACGATGAACACGTCATTGCATTTCCACCGACGCAGCGCAGCCGCCCGACGCCAGTCCGGCCGGCCGTGCCGCGCGCGCGGGAAATGCCTGAAGCGGATTCCGGATCGAAGCAGCTGATCCAGCCCTGACAAGTTTCCCCCCGCAAGGCCACGGCATAACCCCGTGGCCTTTTTGTTTTTCACCGTCCCAAGGAGCCCCCCCGTGCAAACCAGTCCCGCCCCTTCCACCGCCAGCCTGATGCCTGTTGCCCAGCGCCCGGATGTTGTCTTTGTCCGCGGCGAAGGCGCCTACCTCTTCGACAGCCGGGGAAGGCGATACCTGGACTGGGTCCAGGGCTGGGCCGTGAATTGCCTGGGACATGCCCCGGCGGCGGTGGCCCGGGCCCTGGCGACCCAGGCCGAGACCCTCATCAACCCCAGCCCCGCCTTCTACAACGGGCCGTCCATCGAACTGGCCGACCTCCTCACCCGGCATAGCTGCTTCGATCATGTGTTCTTCGGCAGCTCGGGGGCGGAAGCCAACGAAGGGGCCATCAAGCTGGCGCGGAAATGGGGGCGGCTCCACAAGGAGGGTGCCTTTGAGATCATCACCTTCGCCAACGGCTTCCATGGGCGGACGCTGGCCACCATGTCGGCGAGCGGCAAGCCGGGGTGGGACAGCCTCTTCGCCCCCCAGGTCCCGGGTTTCCCCAAGGCCGTCCTCAATGACCTCGACTCGGTTCGGCGCCTCATCAACGGCAACACGGTGGCCATCATGCTGGAGCCGGTCCAGGGGGAAGCCGGCGTCATCCCGGCTTCCCCGGAATTCATGGCCGGCCTGCGGTCCCTTTGCGACCGCCACGGGCTGCTGCTGATCCTGGATGAAGTCCAGACCGGCTGCGGCCGGACAGGCACCCTGTTCGCCTACGAGCAGTACGGCATCGAGCCGGACATCATGACCCTCGGCAAAGGGCTGGGCGGCGGCATCCCCCTGTCGGCCCTGCTGGCCAAGGAGTCGTGCTCCTGCTTCGCGCCGGGGGACCAGGGCGGCACCTATTGCGGCAATCCCCTGGTTTGCGCGGCCGGGGTGGCGGTGATCAACAGCCTGCTGGCCGACGGCTTCCTGGAAGCGAGCCGGGATGCGGGACAGCAGTTGGCCGACGGGCTGAAAGCCGTTTCGGAAGAGTTCGCCCTGGGCGAAGTGCGGGGCAAGGGGCTGCTGCTGGCCCTGGAACTGGGCCGGGAGCTGGGACCGGAGATCGTCAGCCGGGCCCGGGATGCGGGCCTTCTCCTCAATGCTCCCCGCCCCCATTGCCTGCGCTTCATGCCGGCCCTCAACACGACGCCGGCGGAAATCCAGGAGGGGATCCAGGTGCTGCGCCGGATCGTCCGGGAGGTTCTGGATGGGACAGCGGTCAGCAGTAGCGGCCCCGTCGCGCCTTGAAGGCCTGCGGGCGGGGCCGGATCAGCAGGCCGCGCCGGCGGGAGGACTGGCCGCTGTGCAGGGGCTCGCCAGCGGGATCAGGCGCTTGCGCCGCCTTGGGATTCGCAAGCTACTGCATGAACCAGCCATGGCTGACGACCAGGGACTGGCCGGTCATCGCGTTGGACGGAAAAGCCGCGCAGAACAGGGCCGTCTCGCTGACATCTTCGAGCGTGGTGAATTCCCCTTCTAGCGTGTCCTTGAGCATGATCTTCTTGACGACATCTTCCTCGGAGATCCCCAGGGTTTTCGCCTGCTCGGGAATCTGCTTCTCCACGAGCGGAGTGCGTACGAAGCCAGGGCAGATCACATTGGCGCGGACGCCGTACTGGGCGCCTTCCTTGGCGACGACCTTGCATAGGCCGATCAGAGCGTGTTTCGCCGCCACGTAGGGGGCCTTGAGGAGCGAAGCTTCCTTGGAGTGCACCGAACCCATGTAGATGATGCTGCCCCCCCGGCCCGATTTATACATGTGGGACAAGCAGGCTTTGGTCGTCAGAAAGGCCCCATCCAGGTGGATCGCCAGCATTTTCTTCCACTCGGCGAAGGGGAATTCCTCGATCGGGTGCACGATCTGGATGCCGGCGTTGCTGACCAGGATATCGACGCCACCGAATTCCGCGATGGTCGCTGCCACGCCTTCGTTGACGGCCTCCTCGTCGGCGACGTCCATCGCCACGCCCAGCGCGATTTGCCCGGCGGCGCGGATTTCCTGGGCCGTGGCGTCCGCCGCCGCCTTCTGGAGGTCGGCGATGGCGACCTTGGCGCCCTCGCGGGCGAAGCGGAGGGCGATGTCCTTGCCGATACCGCTGGCGGCGCCGGTGATGATGACCGATTTATCCTTGAGTTTCATGGCTTGCTCCGTTCAGGTGGGAGGTCGTCGCGGGCCGCGACTTGCCAAGCACCTGCCCGATGGACAGGTTTCCGCTCCATCCGTTCGGGACGGCGGCAAGGGACCTGGCGCAAGCGCACCAACCCCGGAGCATCGGTGCCCATCCGAGGGGAATGCCCCCCTTAGGGGGCTGAAGGCCGGATGGGACGGGTATGGGAAGCGGCGACTACGCGCCCATGGCCCTCAGCGGCCTTCTTCGGCGAGGGTCGTCTGTCCGCGCAGTTGGCGAAGCTTCGCCAGGGCCCGGCCGCTGCCCAGGGTTTCCCGCGCCAGGCCGATCCCCGCCTCGATGGAGTCGGCCTTGCCGCCCAGGTAGAGCCGTATGCCGCCGTTGAACACGACCGCATCCACGTGGGCATCATCCGTGCCGGCAAGCGTGGCTTCGGTGCGCCGCGCCGTCTCCGCCGGCGATTCGCAGCGGTGGTGCGCGGCCTCCGGCAGGCCGAAGTCGGTGGGCGCCAGGGTGTACTGCTTGATCTCGCCCCCCCGGTAGTCGGCCACCGGCGTCGGCGCCAGGGGCAGCTCGTCGCCGCCGTCCAGTCCCTGCACCACCATGACGCGATCCTGGCCGCGCTGTCCGGCGGCGGTGGCGAAACGCTCCAGGAAGGTGTCGTGGGCGGCGCCGATCAAGGTGCATTTGGCGCCGGCGGGGTTGAGCATCACTTCGCAGGCATGCAGGAAAGAGCGATAAAACAGGACCTGCCGGATGGGCTTGAGGCGCTCGACGCCGTGCAGGAAGCGGCTGGCATGGAGGTGGCCGAAGCCGTGGCGCTCGATGTCCGCCGCCACCATTTCGGGCTCCCGGGCTGCCGGCACGCCCAGGGCTTCCAGCACCCGGGCGTTGGTGACGCCATCCTTGGGCGGCAGGCCCGTGTTGGAATGGAGGATCACCGGGACATCGGCCGCCGCGGTCACGATGGCGGCCGCGACGCTCAGGTTGAGGGATTTCTTGCGCCCATCGTAGGGGCCGTTGCAGTTAAGCAGGCCATCCACCTTGGGGGCGATCAGGGTTGCCGATCCTTCCATGGCGTCGAGAAAGCCCATCATCTCGTCCACCGTCGCCGACTTGAAGCGCATGGCGGTCAGGAAAGCGCCCACCTGGGCGCCATGGGCCTCGGCGGAGAAAAGGAAGGACAGGGCCTCCCTGGCCTCTTCCCGGGTCATGTTCCTGGCGCCGTGGCGGCCTTTGGCAGTGAGGATCAGGCGCTTGCGGAAACGCTCGGCGGCTTCGCTGTAGAACTCTTGCATGGCTTTCCTGGCGGTGGGGTTAATCGAGGAAGACGAAGGGCAGTTTTTCGCTCTGCCGATAATCGCTGCCGTTGACGACGCGCTCCGGCGCGATCTGCTGGCGCGCCTGCAGCAGGGCATCGGCGATGCGCCGGTCGTGGAGCTGGTAGCATTCGGCCAGTCCGATGCCGTCGATATCGGCGCAGGGTTCGGCAAAGATGTGCCGGTAGAGGTCGCTCATCATGTTGTAGCGGCCCGACATCAGCGTGTTGGTGGCCTGCTTGATCTGCCGCACGCTATCGCCCTCGTGGCTGAAGAAGCTGGTAACCAGCATCACCGAGATGGCATGGAGCACGTCGTACTGGACATGGGCGATGAAAACGATCAGCTGGTCCTGGGTCAGGGGCCTGCCGTTCCGCCAGGCCCAGCGGATCATGCCGCCCAGCAGCAGGCTGAAGAACTCGGGCACCCCCCATTCCATGCCGAGGCCGACGGAGGCGAGGGATTCCACCAGGGTGAAGTCGCTGTGGCCGGCCATCAGGCGCTGGATCAGAACGTTGTCCGCCACGCCCGGCAGCATCGGGACATCCTGCTGTTCGAAGGGTACCCCCAGGCCGTCGAAGAGCTTGCGGTACATGGCGATATGGGTGGTGGAAGAGAGCAGCCCATGGAGGTCGGGGTAGTCCTCGATGGTATGGGTGCCGACCCCGTACTCGTCCGCCAGCAGCTGGGCGAGGACGATCTGCCCGAGCTCCGAGAGCCGCTCGTTGATGCAGCCGTAGGGCAAGGGCATCAGGCCGGAGAAGCGCCCCAGCGCCAGGGCGACGCACTGGCGGGTGTTCTTGATCTGGTTGAAATAGTGCTGGGCGAAGAGGACCAGTTGCCCCTCGTCGAAATCCCCCTTGAAGATCCTGACAAAGAAGGGATGGCGCCAGACGGGGTGGTCCATCACATGGTTGTGCAGTTCGGAAAAGAGGGTTTTCAGGCCGTTGTCGTGAAACAGCGGCAGATGCTGAAACCTGTTTCCCGGCTCCTTCTCGGCCATTGCCCGCAATTCGATCAGCAGTTGCTTGAGCGGATTGCCCGGCGCTTCCAGCTGGTCGATGACCGTGCAGAAATCCTCCTGCTGGCTGCGCTTGAAGGCCGCCAGCACTTCTTCCGCTTCCAGCGAGAGCAGATTCGGCATGGGATGCACGCCGTCGGCCAGGATCGGAGAGCCGTCCGGGGCCTCCGTCAGCAGGTCGGAGAAGGCGCCTGCCGCCTTGATTGTTGCTGTACCGTCCATATTTTTATAGGTTTTGACTGATGAGAAAAATGGCGGATTGTGAGCAAAGTCCTTCCTTGTTGCATCCCCTCGATCAGGCTCGAAATGCTGCAAGGGCGTACTCGGCTGATACAGTCCGCGCCAGCCGACTGGCTTGCCTGTTACGACAGCCAAGCGGCCCGCCCGCCTCCTTTATTCCATAATAATACTCTAATATTTGAAACGGAGAACCCGGTTGGAATTGGGGCATTCGAGCCCGGGCGCGGTCGCCAAAATATCAAGCGCAGGCTGCTCCGATCAGGCGTGCCCGACACTGGTTATGAACAGGCCGGCAATCTCCCCCCATGCTCCGCCCGAAATTCGGCCGAAGCAGACCATCACTGGCGAGTTGCCAAGTGACTGCTTCAACACACTTACCGGGCGTTCGATAAGAACCTGCAAAGTGTCTAGAAAAGCCGTGGCGATTCAAACCGTAGTTCACTTCGATACGGCACGCCAAGCGCGCATGACAAGGAGCTTGACGAACAATGCCATAGGTATACGATGAATTGTACAAAGCCATTAAACGAAAGCTGGGGGCGGAAATCTTGTCACTGTTGGAACATTCAATTTTCCGGGAGACAACATGAGACCACGGCCCCATCAGGTGATTAGCAATGTTGCTGCTGCAATACTCTTTAATGCCGTCGCATTAGAAATACAGGCGGCACCTTCAAGCCCGATTCCGCAAGACGAGGCAAAGAAAGTTGGCGGTGCTGTTACATCAGATGGGACTGTTTCCATAAAAACCGTATGCCGAGGTCCTGTTCGTCACTTCCGACCTGTATTTAAAGATGAACTGAAGAAAAGATCGGCAGGGCAACTGTACGAATTTCGCGTCGGCTACACCGCGACCGTGACGACCGAGCTATGTGAAGACGGCAACTGCGGAGCCTTTACCTGCAACTTAAGTTGTACTCTCTCATCAAGCAACCCGTCGTTTGATAGGACATTGGAGTACAAGAAGAATGGGCAATGGGTAGCTGTTGGTACGAAACAATGGGTACTTAGGAAACCGACCACCCAATCCTATTCAAAAAATTGCAATGAAGTTCAAAACAATAATTTGCCAGACTTCGTTAACGGTTATCTTGGTACAGCAACTGACTACAGTGGTCAGATTAAGGATGATACTGTAGAGATAAACAAGATTATCGATAGTATCGCCCCGTAGCTTTGACATAATTAATCTTCATTGCCGAACGAAAAAACATCGCATTTTTTCGTCCGGCAACTTGATGCCTTCGACAGCTATTCGAGGTTGTATCTGTTCGAAAGAGTTCTTGTTAATCTATTTGGTTATTTCCCACCCAGCCTCATGCGGGTAATGCTAGCCGTAGTCATCAAGAATTTTTGGCAGCTTTCATTTTGGGTAGGGGTGTTGTTAATTCATAATATTTATCGGTGCGGTATTCATAAAGTCATAGGCCGACACTGGTTTTTGTTAGAAATTTCTTTCTTTTAATTCTTCACAGGAGCCATCTAGTCCAGGAAATAGTGAGCCGGCTGTAATGCCCATATAACGCAATTCATGAATTGCTTTGCTGCGTTCATTTGCGGGTATATCAATGGCCCACAAATAAGGATTTTCCGGCTTGCTTCGGGATATAAGATAGCTCTCTATGTCGTCTATATTTGTTATCGTAGTAACTGCTTGCTGAGGAATCATTCGCTCGTTCTCAATGGCAAGATACTCGCCAATGGATAGGTGTGGAAATGGGGTGTGGACAAGTTGCGATTGGGAAAAATTTTGTTTCCACTGCTCTTGGTCGAACGCGTATATTCGTACTTTTTTATTGGGTGGCGCATTTTCCGCCTCTTCTTTCGTTATTCCGCGAAATGCGAAGAAAGCCGCGACGTAAGGTGAATATGACCAATCGAGTAGCGGTGTCGGGTATCCATGGTGTTGTACAAGGTTTAAAAATGCTCCATTTTCGCTGGGTTTATCTAAGTCAAATACATGCCTAGTTCTGGAGCTGAGGTTCTTATGCAGCGCCAAAATGTCTTCTGAAAGAAATCTTGATAATTCGGCGCGTCCACTTCTATGGAAGGATGTTCTTAATCGCCAAGGCTCATTTTGTCCACGAAAAACGTATTTGTAAGCTTCGAGTTTTGAAACGGAGCTTTTATAGGTTTCCCAATCTATTTCTGCAGCAACAAGTTTAGATGGTTGGTTGGCTTGCGATTTTGGCAAACTACAGCTACCAAATGTATTAATATTCGTATGCCATGACAGACTTAAGGACTCGCTCGTCCAGCCTCCGGTAATGTCCGCATACTGTGGAATTGCTATGTTGTAAGAAAAATGCGTCTTTGCGTTTTCCCAGGTATCCAGATGGCCTGTTTTGGGGTTAATAGGGGCAATCCAGGTTGTCCGACACTGGATGTTCTGGCCCTTTCCATTGGTAGCGAACCCGGCAGCCATGCTAGGCATGATGGAGTTTGAGTCATGTAAGTATGCTATTCCTTGATACGCGGACGGACGTTCATCAATATTGACGATTATCGTGCCATCATTGGACCCACTATAGGTTCCAAGCCATTGACCGTTCATGTACTCCCAACCCCCTGGAAATGTGCTTATAGCGTGTAACTCGACGCATTATGCACTCGGGGTAAGGAGAGGACAATGTACCGAGTTTGCTTTGCTTTGTATGGCGCTAGCGCCAGCCTGTCACATTGCCGGGCCCTGGAGTACGTTGTCGTGTATGGAGTGGCCTTCAAAACGATAGTCTTTGATGGTGGCTACACGGAGTCTGCATAAAAGCAAAAACAAAACGACTCGGTCAAAGACCGAGGCTATCCGCTTGATTCTATTGTTGGTCCCGCAGGGGCTCGAACCCTGTGCCAAAGGATTATGAGTTCTCTGCTTCTCCTGAGGCGAGCGTAGTATTCGGAAGGAAGCGGATTTGTACGACGGTTATCCAGTCGTTAGCTGCCTCATTCACCATAGAAGACGGGTGACCGCTTCGGCCGACGAGCAGAAATCGGGGATGTTGCTCTCCTCTGCCCCGTCTGACATTTTCGCTCCGAACGCAAGAGTAGCCATGCGGTCTCAATGGCATCGTTTTTCTACCCGGATACATCGATGCTCGGTGCCCACTCCGCCACTCCCTTGCGCGGCGACTACTCCCGTGCCGGCCCGGATTACACGGTAGATCAGGATCTTGCCCAGTACAGCGCTACCGACCACGCGGTCTGGCAGCAATTGGTGACCCGCCAGACTAAGATCATCAAACGGCATGCCTGCACCGAATTCCTGCAGGGCGTCGCAACCATGCAGGCACCGCAGGATATTCCCCGCCTCGACCAATTCAGCGACTTCATCTTCCAACGGACAGGTTGGCGGCTGGTGGCGGTGCCGGGTTTCATCCCTGATGCGTCCTTCTTTAGCCACCTGGCGGCGCGCCGTTTTCCGGTCAGCGTCTGGGTGCGGCGGCCGGAGGAAATGGACTACCTGGTGGAGCCGGATCTCTTCCATGATTTTTTCGGCCACGTCCCCATGCTCCTCGACCCGGTCTTCGCCGATTACCTGGCGGCTTACGGAGCCAAGGGGCTGACGGCTGCAGACGGGCCGGGGCTGGGGCGGCTTGGACGGCTCTACTGGTACACGGTGGAATTCGGCCTCATCGACACCGACGCGGGCCTCAAGGCCTACGGCGCCGGCATGCTGTCGTCGAAGGCCGAGACCGTCTATTCCATCACCAGCCCGAAGCCCCATAGGGTGTGGTTCGACCTCCGGCGGGTGATGCGCTCCGAATACCGCATCGACGACTTCCAGAAAACCTATTTCGTCCTGCCGGACTTCGCAACCCTGTTCGCCGCCATGGACAGGGATTTCGACGCCCTGTATGCCGATCTCGAGCAGGAACCCGACATCGACCCGGGAACCCTGGTGCCGGGCGACCGGCTCTATGCGGCAAGGCATCATGCTTAAGCTCTACAGCTACTTCCGCAGTTCGGCCTCCTACCGGGTACGCATCGCCCTCAGCCTCAAGGGTCTCGACTACCAGACCGTGCCGGTCCATCTGGTGCGCAACGAACAGCGCGCCCCCGACTACCTGCAAATCAATCCGGCAGGGCTGGTGCCAGCCCTGGCCGAGGATGTCCAGGTATTCACCCAGTCCTTGGCCATCATCGAGTACCTCAATGAAATCCATCCCCAGCCGCCCCTCTTGCCCGACAGGCCGGCGGATCGCGCCCGGGTTCGCGCCATCGCCCTCACCGTGGCCTGCGAAATCCATCCCCTCAACAACCTCTCGGTGCTCAGCTACCTGAGCGCCACCCTGGGGGTGGATGAGGCGGCCAAGGATGCCTGGTATCGCCACTGGGTGGAAAAGGGCCTCACGACGGTGGAACGGCTGCTGGCCGGCCACCCGCGGACCGGCACCTTCTGTCATGGCGACAGTCCGACCCTGGCCGACTGCTGCCTGGCGCCCCAGGTCTTCAACGCCCTACGCTTCGCCTGCCGTCTCGACCATGTACCCATCGTCATGGGCATCTACGAGCGCTGCATGGATCTGGAAGCCTTCCGGCGCGCCGCCCCCGGTGCGCAGCCCGATGCACGGGAGAACGGCCATGGCTGATTTTTCTGGCAATCCCATGGGACTGGCCGGGTTCGAATTCGTCGAGTTCGCCTCTCCCACCCCTAATGTCCTGGAACCCGTGTTCGAGATGATGGGTTTCACCAGGGTGGCCGAGCATCGTTCCAAGGATGTGGCGCTGTACCGCCAGGGAGACATCAATTTCATCGTGAACCGGGAGCCGAAAAGCGTCGCCGCCTACTTCGCCGCCGAGCACGGACCATCGGCCTGCGGCATGGCCTTCCGGGTCCGGGACGCCCACGCCGCCTTCAACCGGGCCCTCGACCTGGGAGCGCAGCCGGTGGACATCCCCCCCGGCCCGATGGAATTGCGCCTCCCCGCCATCAAGGGCATCGGCGGCGCCCCCCTGTATCTGATCGACCGGTTCGAGGACGGCCTCTCCATCTATGACATCGATTTCGTCTTCCTGCCGGGCGTGGATCGCCATCCGGCTGGGCACGGCCTCCGGCTCATCGACCACCTCACCCACAACGTGTACCACGGCCGCATGGCCTACTGGGCCCATTTCTACGAGAGCATTTTCAATTTCCGGGAGATTCGCCACTTCGACATCCGGGGCGAGTACACCGGCCTCACCTCCCGGGCCATGACGGCACCGGACGGCCGCATCCGCATCCCCCTCAACGAGGAGGCCTCGAAGACCACCGGCCAGATCGAGGAATTCCTGATGAAATTCAATGGCGAGGGCATCCAGCACGTGGCCTTGCTGACCGATGACCTCGTCGCGACGGTGGACCGCCTGCAGGTGCCCCTCATGCCGCCGCCCCCCGCCACCTACTACGAGATGCTCGCCGAGCGCCTGCCTGGGCATGGCGAGCCGGTGGAGGCGCTGCAAGCCCGGGGCATTCTCCTCGACGGCAGTATCGAGGGGGGCAGCAAACGTCTGCTCCTGCAGATCTTCTCGCAGACGCTGCTGGGCCCCGTCTTTTTCGAATTCATACAACGCAAGGGGGACGAGGGCTTCGGCGAAGGCAATTTCAAGGCCCTGTTCGAATCCCTGGAGCGCGACCAGGTGCGCCGCGGCGTGCTGAAGGCGGAGTGAGGGCCATGGCCCTGTCCTACCTGTCAGGCTTCGCCAACCACCAGGAGACCGAGGCCCTCCCCGGCGCCCTGCCGAAGGGCCGCAACTCGCCCCAGCGCTGCCCCTACGGACTCTATGCCGAGCAGCTTTCCGGCACCGCCTTCACCGCTCCCCGGGGCGACAACCGCCACGCCTGGCTCTACCGCATCCTGCCGGCGGCGGTGCATCGCTCCTTCCAGCCCCTGGAGCACCCGCTTCTCGCCAGCGATTTCGGCCACCTGGCGACGCCCCCCACCCAGTTGCGCTGGGACCCCCTGCCCTTCCCCGCCGCACCCACCGACTTTGTGGACGGCCTGGTGACCTTCGCCGGCAACGGCTCCCCCCAGGGCCAGAGCGGTTGCGGCATCCATCTCTATGCCGCCAACCGCTCCATGGACCAGCGGGTGTTCTACGATGCCGACGGCGAACTGCTCGTCGTCCCCCAGGAGGGCCGGCTGCGCTTTGCCACCGAACTTGGCCTGATCGACGCCGAACCCCAGGAAATCGTGGTCATCCCCCGGGGCGTTCGCTTCCGGGTCGAATTGCCGGAGGGGGCCGGGCGTGGCTATGTTTGCGAGAATTTCGGCGCCCTCTACCGTCTGCCCGATCTGGGCCCCATCGGCTCCAACGGCCTGGCCGCTCCCCGTGACTTTCTGACCCCCGTGGCCTGGTTCGAGGACCGTTCCGGCCCCTTCGAGCTGGTGGCCAAGTTCATGGGGAAACTATGGTCCGCCGAGATGGACCATTCCCCCCTGGATGTGGTGGCCTGGCACGGCAACTATGCCCCTTACAAGTACGACCTGCGCCGCTTCAATACCATCGGCTCCGTCAGCCACGACCATCCCGATCCTTCCATTTTCCTTGTGCTGCAGTCCCGGTCCGATACCCCGGGGGTGGATAGCGTCGATTTCCTCATCTTCCCACCCCGGGTCCTGGTCGCCGAGGATACTTTCCGCCCGCCCTGGTTCCACCGCAACATCGCCAGCGAGTTCATGGGCCTCATCCACGGCGTCTATGACGCCAAGGCCGAGGGGTTCCGGCCCGGCGGCGCAAGCCTCCACAACTGCATGAGCGGCCACGGCCCCGATGCCGCAACCTTCGAAAGGGCCATCCAGGCCGATTTGTCCCAGCCCGACTACATCCGCGACACCATGGCCTTCATGTTCGAGACCCGCTGCGTCCTGCATCCCACCCGCCATGCCTTGGAAAGCGCCCAGTTGCAGGCCGACTATTACCGGTGCTGGGAGGGGCTCAGGAAGCACTTCGACGGGAGGCAGCCATGAACCCAGGACTGGACGAAACCCATGCCCCCGGCCTCATGAGCTGGGTAGAGTCGGCCAACGACCCGGCCACCGACTTTCCCATCCAGAACCTGCCCCTCGGGCGTTTCCGCCGCGCCGGCGATGGGACGTGGCGCATCGGCGCGGCCATCGGCGACCAGGTCGTTGACCTGGCCCAGGCCGGGATGGTTGCGACCGCCGACATGAATGAGTTCCTGGCCACTGGCCGCGAGACCCGCCGGGCCCTGCGTCTGGCCTTGTCCCGGGGCCTGCGCCATGGCAGTCCCGACGAGAGTGCCCTGCGACGGGCGCTGGCGCCCCAGGCCCGGGTGGAGATGGGCTTGCCCTGCCGGATCGGCGACTACACCGACTTCTACACCGGCATCCACCATGCCCGGACGGTCGGCAGCCTGTTCCGCCCCGACAATCCCCTGCTGCCCAATTACAAGTGGGTCCCCATCGGCTACCACGGGCGAGCTTCCTCCATCATCGCCAGCGGCCAGGCCTTCCGCCGGCCCCGGGGCCAGACCAAGGCCCCGGCAGCGCCAGCGCCGGACTTCGGCCCGTCCCAGCGGCTCGATTACGAGTTGGAGGTGGGGGCCTTGATCGCAGTGCCCAATGCCCTGGGGAGCCCGGTGCCCATGGCGGAGGCGGAGGCCCACGTCGGCGGTCTGGTCCTCGTGAACGACTGGAGCGCGCGCGACATCCAGGCCTGGGAATACCAGCCCCTCGGACCTTTCCTGGCAAAAAGCTTCGCCACCACCCTCTCGCCCTGGATCGTCACCCTGGAAGCGCTGCAGCCCTTCCGGGCCCCTTTCCAGCGGCCCCCAGGCGACCCGGATCCCCTGCCCTACCTCGATTCGCCGTCCAACCGGACTGCCGGGAGCCTCGCCATTACCCTGGAAGTGTGGCTGCAGACGGCCGCCATGAAGGCGGCAGGAAACCCCGGGCAGCGTCTGATGACTTCCGATTTCCGCGATGCGGCTTACTGGACCCTCGCCCAACTCGTCGCCCACCACACGGTGAATGGCTGCAACCTGCAAAGCGGTGACCTGCTGGGTTCGGGCACCTTGTCAGGCCCGGCGGCAGACCAGGGCGGCTCCCTGCTCGAACTGACCCGGGGCGGCAGCCAGGCGCTCCGCCTGGCCAACAGCGAAACCCGCACTTTCCTAGAAGACGGCGACACGGTGATCCTGCGGGGCTACTGCGAGGGGCCGGGGCGGCGGCGCATCGGCTTTGGCGACTGCGCCGGAACGGTCCTGCCAGCCGCCAAACTTGGTTAGCAGGGGTAGGCTTGCGCAGAGGCACCTACAGCAATTTGCTCAACCCGCTGGACTAGCTTGGCTGTGGGCCGGAGTGGGCGTTTGACCCTGGACAGCTTCGCTCAGCCCACGTAGCATCGCCGCCCCTCTCCGAAGCTTCCCCATGTCTCACGCTTTTCCAGCCCGCGCCTGCGGCATTGATTTCGGCACCTCCAATTCCACCATCGGCTGGCGAAGGCCCGATCATCCTACCCTGTTGCCGCTGGAGGATGGCAAGCCGACCCTGCCCTCGGTGGTCTTCTTCAATGCCGAGGAGAATTCCGTCAGTTTCGGCCGGGCCGGCCTCCGGGAATATCTCGACGGCTACGAGGGCCGCCTGATGCGTTCCCTCAAGAGCCTCCTGGGCAGCAGCCTGATCGATGGCCGCACCGAGGTGCAGGGCCGTACCATCCTCTTCCGGGACCTCCTGGCCCAGTTCATCGCCACCTTGAAGGCCCGGGCGGAAGCGCAGGCGGAACGCTCTTTCGAGCAGGTGGTGATGGGGCGGCCGGTGTTTTTTGTCGATGACGATGCAGCGGCCGACCGGGTCGCCGAAAGCACCTTGGCCGATATCGCCCGGGCCGTCGGCTTCGAAGAAGTCAGTTTCCAGTACGAACCCATCGCTGCCGCCTTCCATTACGAAACCGCCCTGGCGCACGAGGAGATCGTCCTGGTGGCGGATATTGGCGGCGGCACCTCCGACTTCTCCATCATTCGTCTCTCCCCGGAAAGGGCCAAAGCGGCAGAACGCTGGGGCGATGTGCTGGCCAATGGCGGCGTCCATATCGGCGGGACCGATTTCGACCGGCAACTGAGCCTAACCGCCGCCATGCCCCTCCTCGGCCACCGCAGCCTGCTCAAGAACGGACGCGAGATGCCCGCCAGCCTCTACTTCAACCTGGCCACCTGGCACACCATCAATTTTGCCTACACCCGCCAAGTCTGGGCCGAGCAGCAACGGCTCATCATCGATGCCATGGAGCCTGAGCGCCTGGACCGGCTCCTGGCGCTGATCCGGGAACGCGCCGGGCATTGGCTGGCGCACCAGGTGGAAGAAGCCAAGATCGTCCTCTCAAGCGGCGATACGGCCGTGCTTTCCCTCGAACGTTTCGCGCCGGGGGAACAGGAGAACCTGACCCGGGCCGAGTTTGAACTGGCGACGCAAGGGCTGGTGGAACAGGTCGAAGCCGCGGTCACCCGGCTCCTGCCCGAGGCCGGAATCCCAGCGACCGGCATCGATACCGTTTTCTTCACGGGCGGGTCGAGCGGCATCCCCCTGCTGCGTCGGCGCATCGCGGCCCGGTTCCCCCTGGCCCGGGTGGTCGAAGGGGATCTGTTTGGCAGTATCGGCGCTGGTTTGGCTGTCGATGCGGCGCACCGATACGGCACTGACACTCGTATGAAGACGGGCAAATACCTGGGTTAACCAAAGCTGGCTTCTTGAGTCCGCTGTCGCTCCTTTTATCGGGCGCAGGGCTGGCGAGAGTCTTCCCGCAGCCAGGAGACCATTGCCTTCTTCAATGTCGGCACGGTCGTATTCTGCCTTTTCCAAAGAGAGGCGCTGGCAGAGGATGCCAACGTTTTCCCAGTGGGTTCCGGCTTTCCCGGACTCACGGTTGACCTTTTAGCCTAAGGCGGATTTTCCACGCCACCTTCGGGTTGAGTTGGCTTAAGAAGACTTGGGCAGTTTGAAATTGCGGCGCAATCGCATTGCATCTATCGCCAACGTTTCTGGCTTGTGAGTCATGGCCGGTGATCGACCATCTGGTTTCTTGTCCGCGGCACATGGAAGTGCAGGGGCGTTATCGCCAAGCTTGATTGCGGCCGCGTTGTGATACCTTCCGGCCTCTTCAATTTTCTCTGAGTAAGCCAATGGCCAAATATCCGCGCTCCCGCCGTCTTCGCAAGAAACTCCACCTCGATGAGTTCCAGGAACAGGGCTTCGACGTGGAAGCTGAACTCAAGGAACCGCTGGTCGGCACCGCTGAGGAAGAACTCCTGATTGCGTTTATTGAAGGCGTTATCGAGCCCCGTGGCCTCATCTATGGCGGTGGCGTGGTTTGTGGGTACGTCTGCAAG
>JAGTRP010000042.1 GCA_018261935.1 Rhodocyclaceae bacterium | reverse complement strand
GGTCCATGCCATCGACAGCCGGGGCTACTGGAGTCCTTACGAGGAGAATCCCCGGGCTTTCGGCGATGATTCCATCGAGGCCGGTCGCCAGGCCTTCGAAGCCTACCGGGACGCCCAGTTCTATCTCGATCAGCCCGGTTTGATCGGCCGGGGCGGCGGCGAGGAATCGCCCTATGGCATTTCCCTCAATGTCAGCTATCCCAAGTGCGGCGCCGATGCTCTGGTGGCGGCGGCCAAGAGCGCCATGCCGTCCTGGATCAAGGCCGGGCCGGACACCCGGGCCGGCGTCTGCGCCGAAATCCTCTCGCGTTTGCACAGCCGCGCCCATGAAATGGCCTTCGCCATCATGCACACCACCGGCCAGCCGTTCACCATGGCTTACCAGGCCGGCGCTCCCCATGCCCTCGATCGCGGCCTCGAAGCCGTGGCCATGGCCTGGCGCGAGATGAAGCATGTGCCCTACCGGGCCACCTGGGAAAAGCCCCAGGCCGGCAAGCCGGCGCTGCGGGTGGAGAAGGACTATCTGGTGGCGCCCCGGGGCGTGGCGCTGGTGATCGGCTGCTCCACCTTCCCGACCTGGAACAGTTATCCGGGCCTGTTTGCCAGCCTGGTGACCGGCAACGCGGTGATCGTCAAGCCCCATCCGGGGGCGATTCTTCCCCTCGCAATCACCGTGGCGGTGGCGCGTCAGACCCTCAAGGACCTGGGCTTCGAGCCCGATCTGGTGAGCCTTCTGGTGGATACCCAGGCGGCGCCGGTCACTCGCGAAGTGGCGACGAAGCCCGATGTGCGCCTGATCGATTACACCGGCGGCCCGGAGTTTGGTCAGTGGCTGGAGGAGAACGCGCGCCAGGCCAAGGTGTTCGCCGAGAAGGCTGGCGTCAATTGCGTGGTGGTGGAATCCACCGACGATTACAAGGGCCTGCTGCGCAATCTGGCGATTACGCTGAGTCTGTATTCGGGCCAGATGTGCACCACGCCCCAGGTGCTGCTGGTGTCCCGGGAGGGCGTGCGGACGCCGGACGGAACCGTGAGCGGCGAGCAGTTCGGCCGCGATCTGGCGATGGCGATCGGCAAGCTGCTGGAAGACCCGGCGCGGGCGGCCGAGGTGCTGGGGGCGATTCAGTCGCCAGCCACCGTGGCGCGCATCGACGCCTGCCGCGAATTCGGCGAGGTGCTGCGGGATTCGGCCTCCCTGGGTCATCCGCAGTTTCCCAACGCCCGGGTACATACGCCGCTGCTGCTGAAGGTGCCGGCGTCGGCCCAGGATGCTTATGGCGAAGAGCGCTTCGGCCCGATCAGTTTTGTTGTGGAGACCGCCGCCACCACCGAAAGCCTGGCCGTGGCCGAGCGCCTGATGCGGGAGCGGGGCGCGATCACCTTCTCGGTCTATGCCAGCGACCCGATGATTCAGCAACTGGCGGAGGACGTGGCCCTGCGCGCCGAGGTTTCCGTGGCCTTCAATTTCACCGGCGGCGTGTTCGTCAATCAGTCGGCAGCGTTTTCGGACTTTCACGCCACGGGTGCCAATCCGGCGGCCAATGCCTGTATTACCGACGGCTCCTTCGTCGCCGACCGCTTCGTGGTGATTCAGACCCGCCGGCCGGCGCCATGAGCGTCCGCGTCTGGTCCATCGACGGCATCACGCCGGTGGTGGATGCCTCGGCCTATGTGCACCCGTCGGCGGTGCTGATTGGCGATGTGATTGTCGGTCCCGGCGCTTACATTGGCCCCTGCGCCAGCCTGCGCGGTGATTTCGGCCGCCTGATCGTCGGCCCTGGCGCCAATGTCCAGGACTGCTGCGTCATGCATGGCTTTCCCGGCACCGATACGGTGGTTGAGGAAGATGGCCATATCGGCCATGGCGCCGTGCTGCATGGCTGTGTGGTGAAGCGAAATGCCATGGTCGGCATGAACGCGGTGGTGATGGACAACGCCGTGGTGGGCGAGTCGGCCATCGTTGCCGCCCAGGCCTTCGTCAAGGCCGGCATGGAAGTGCCGGCCCGTTGGCTGGCGGCCGGGGTGCCGGCCAAACTGGTGCGGGAACTGACTGCCCAGGAGATGGCCTGGAAGGGCGAGGGCACCGGGGTCTATCAGGACTTGACCCGACGCTGCCTGGCCACCCTGACCGAAACCACCGCTCTGACGGCCCTGGAACCTGACCGCAAGCGCATCCATCTGCCGGGCATCAAGCCTCTGATCGACACCAAGCGGGGCCAGGAGTGATCTTCTTGGGTCCATTAGCTTTTCGGAGGTGTCCATAATGTGGTATTATGGGCACCTTCTGGACCCAAGCCGTTGACGCTGCCGCGTTCCCGACGTTTATATGCCGCTGCCGCCCGCCCTGGTTCCCCGCACCCGCCTGCATTCCCGGAAAATTTCCCTGGAAGGCTGGAAGCGCGAGGATGGACTTTGGGACATCGAGGCGCGCATTACCGACGCAAAGGACCACGACTATCAACTGGCCTCCGGCCTGCGCCCGCAGGGGCAGCCGGTACACGACATGTGGGTCCGGGTGACCATTGACCGGGAATTCAATGTGCTGGATGCTTTAGCCAGTATCGACGCCGTGCCCTATCCGGGCGGTTGCGACACCATCGCGGATGCCTACCGGCGTATCGTCGGGCTCAACCTCGTGCGCGGTTTTCGCCGCACCGTGGCCGAGATGTTCGAGTCCGTGCGCGGTTGTTCCCATATCACCGAACTGCTCGGCTCCCTGCCTACCGCCGCAATCCAGACCTTCGCCAGCGAAATGAAAAACCTTTCCAGCTCGATAAGTGCCACTCCTTGGAGACGACCTCCGAGACGGTGCGGCGCTATTACCCCCAGTGGTACCGGGGGGTGGAAAAGAAGTAAGGCTTTAAGGTGGAAGCTCCGGCTTACCCGGCCGGATTTTCCGATTTGTTCCTCCATCGCAAGGAAGACGCATGAAAATTCATGAGTACCAGGGCAAGGAAATTCTGAGGAAGTTTGGCGTGGTCACCCCGCGCGGCATTCCCTGTTTTTCCGTGGACGAGGCGGTCAAGGCCGCTGAAGAGCTGGGTGGCAAGATTTGGGTGGTCAAGGCCCAGATTCACGCCGG
>JAGTRP010000019.1 GCA_018261935.1 Rhodocyclaceae bacterium | reverse complement strand
ACCCCAAGCCAGGTAGGTAGACTCGCCCGTCATTCAACAGCTTTCCGCTCTTCTGGTACTCCTTGCTGACGTCGGGAATGGGATGCTCTATCCCATTTTCCTTCACAAAAGCGGCGGCCCCAACCGTTACTCCGTTCCCAAAAAAGCCTGGGAGGACGGGCACCGAGTTCTTCTCAATGTCGTCCTCCAACTCATAGGGAAACCGATCTTCTTTAATCAGAATGCTGTACCCATCGCACACAAACTCATTCACATAGATACGGGATTGGACCTTTTCGCCATTAACAATGACTTCGGCTGCGTTAATAGGTCCGAAAAGAATAGAAACGGCGAGCAACACGGATCCAAAACACAACCGAGTCATGATTGGTTCTACAGGCAATTGCGGGAAATCCAATTGTGCGACAAATGGGCACCGTATCCAATTCTATTGGCATTCCCCAAGGCCTGCTTCCAGCCTATAGATCATTTGGCCGCTCCTGGCCGAACAGAGCCCCTCGGTTTCCGAAAGGGTTTCATCACCGACTACGGCTACCACGGCCAACTGGCCCATCAGGGCACAGCCACCGCCTCGATCCTGGGCTCCAGCCGCTGCCCCACGGCGACGGTGGCCGTAAAGGGCGGCTTCCGCTCGGCCGGACCGCCGGCCCGGGGCGGCATGGCTTCGAAGGTGCCGCGCAGGGCGTGGGGCACGTTGATCTGGTGCACGCCACGGTCTTCCAGGTATCCGGTGACGACGGGCTGCTTGTCGCGGAAGGTGCTGAGCAGGCGCAGCTTGCCTTTGAGAATCAGGTAGCGGCTCCGGTCGGGGTATTTCGCCCGCAGGCTTGCCAGGTCGGTGCCGACATCCACCGCGAACAGCCGGGTGTTCTCGTTCTCTTCCCGCGCCAATCCTTCCCGGGCCCGCTTTTCCGCCTCGACCAGTTCCTTGGCCCCGGGGCTCGCCTGGCGCAGCGACTCCTGGTGGGCAAGGCGCTGGCGGGCCTGTTCCCGGGCCTGCTGCCAGGCGGCCCCGGCCAGCTCGAGGACTACCAGCATCTGGCGCTCGGACTGGCTGATGACCTTCTCGCGGCGACGGTCGTTGCCCTTGGCGCGCTCGACATCGAAGCCCAGCTCGGCCATGCGCCTCTCGTCCAGCCACGCCGGGCTGCCGCCGAGGCTGCTGTAGTAGGCATGGGAGGACTCGGCATTGAGGGCCGGCACCCGCCACTCCAGGGTGAGGGAGAGGCCGCTGTTCTCCTTGTTGCGGTACCCGGTCCACGGCCGCCCCAGCTCCCGCTGGGACAGGACCAGCCGGCTCTCGGGCTCGCCGCTGCGGTTGTAGGCGACGCCGATGAGGGCGACGGCGTTGGCGACGAGGATCAGCGCCGCGCCGACGGCGAGGGTCAGGGCGCGCCGCCTCATGGCCGGGCTCCCCCGCCGCGCAGGCGCCGGAGCACCACCAGGATGAGGATGGCCGACAGCCCCACGACCAGGAAGAAGAGCCACTTCGGCATGATCACCCACCACCAGTCATAGAACTTGGTGTAGAGGAAGATGACGAAAAAGGTGATGCCGGTATTGACCGTGTCGTTCCACGAGCGGCGGGCGCCGAACCAGATTGCCAGCCCGCTGGCGACGAAGCCGGCCACCTGGTAACCGCCCTCGATGAGATCGGGGTCCAGGTCCAGATAGCTGCCATTGCCCCAATGGCCGAGGACGAGCATCGGCACCAGCAGGCAGAGCAGGCCGAAGACCCGGTAGATGACGTCGAACCCGGCGAAGCGCCGATGGGGGATCAGCATCGGCGTGGCGAAGAGCAGCGCCGCGACGGGGAAGTAGTTCTCCGGCCGCTTGCCGGCGTCCAGCCAGTAGAGCCCGCCCCACTCGCCGACCCGGGCCGAGATATAGGCGATGACGCAGCAGATTCCCGCCGCCAGGAGCAGGCGCAGGTCGCAGGTGTAGGCCAGGAGAAAGGCCAGGGCCGCCCAGGGCAGCAGCGCCTTGTCCGTCGGCGTGATGTTGAAGATCTGGCCGAGCATGACGAGGTTCAGCACGAAACAGGCGAAGGCCACCAGGGCGGCGAGCTTGGTGAAATAGCCCGAGGGGTCGCGGCCCTGGATCCCCACCGTCAGACCCAGGCTCCCCAGGGCCGCGCCGACAAGAATGGCCACCTGGGCCGTCTCGGCGAAGTGGCCCCAGAACTGGTAGAACAGGAAAAAGACGCTGGCGGCGAGGGCCAGGGCGCCGAGGAAGGAGGCGACCCGCATGCCGAGGGAAAGCTGGCGCGCCTTGATGTCCCGGTCGATGTCGAAGGCGGCGGCGAAGCTCGCCAGGAGGCCGTCATGGTGGGCCGCGACGGCCTGCTGCTGCTCGCTGGAAAGGTGCAGGACGCCTTCGGCGTCGAGCCGCGCGAGCTCGGCACGGAAGACGCGGATGTCGTCGGCGCGCTGCTGGGCTTCGCTGCGGGTGGAGGGGTTCATGGTCGGGGGCAGATCTGGAAGCAGCCGGCTGTAAATGACATCGAGATTATCCTGCCGGGATTCAACGGGCAAGGCCCCGCCCTGCAGACGGCAGCGGGGACTGAGCGCCTTTCCGACGGCGGAAGAAATGGCGACATCAGTCGCCATTTCAGGGCTGGCCTGCGGCCGCGGCCTGCCCGTGTCACTTCTTTTCGCGAACCGGCGGTCGATTGAAGAGGAGCCAGTAGAGGCCCAGTTGCACCACGACCTCGGCGAACCGGTCGAAATCCACGGGCTTGGTGATGTAGCTGTTGACGCCGTGCTTGTAGCTGTCCACCACGTCCCGATCCTCCTGGGATGAGGTCATGACCACCACGGGAAGCGCTTTTGTCCGCTCGTCGGCCTTGATCCGCCGCAGGACTTCCTGGCCATCCACCTTCGGCAGGCGCAGGTCGAGCAACACCACCTTCGGACCGCTCTCGATCCGATGGCCGGCATAGATGCCGGTGCCGAACAGGAAGTCCAGGGCTTCCGCTCCATCCTTCACCCAGAAGAGCTTGTTCGCCAGGTTGCGCTCCTGCAGCGCAGTGATGGCCAGTTCCGCATCGGTGGGATTGTCTTCCACCAGCAGGATTTCCACTTCGTTGGGGACCGGATCCATTCGTGTGTTTCCTCAACGGATACTGTTACAAATTGGCCATCGGCCAGGAAGGCAGGGGCTTGCCGGCCGGCAGCGCAAAGGAAAACATCGCCCCCTCGCCCACCTTTCCCTCCGCCCACACCCGTCCCCCGTGCCTGGCCACGACGCGCTTGACGATGGCCAGGCCGATGCCTACTCCCTCGAACTCCTCCACCCCGTGCAGCCGCTGGGATATGCCGAAGAGCTTGTCGGCGTACTGCATGTCGAAACCGACGCCATTGTCCCGGACCCAGTAGATCTGCTCCGCGCCCTCCGTTCTGCCGCCCACCTCGATGTGGGCAGCCGGTTTCGGGCGAGTGAATTTGAGGGCATTGGACAGGAGATTGCCCCATACCTGGCACAGCATGGCCCGGTCGCCCCGGGCGATGGGGAGAGGCTCGATATCCACCGACAGGGAGCGTCCCTCGGCCAGGGGTTTCAGCTCCTCCAGGGCCTCCCGCGCCAGGGCTTCCATGTCCACGTCCACCGGGGCCATTTCCACCCGTCCCAGCCGGGAAAAAGTGAGGGTACTGTCGATCAGCCCTCCCATCTTCCGGGTATTGTCCCGCACCACATTGAGCAGCCGTTTGCCCTCGGCGTCCAGGCTATCCTGGTGGCGCTTCAGCAGCAGGCTCGAGAAGCCGTCTATGGCCCGCAGCGGCACCCGCAGGTCGTGGGCCATGGAATAGCTGTAGCCCTCCAGCTCCTCGATCACCGCCTCGAGCTCGGCGGTGCGCAGCCGCACCCGGGCTTCCAGTGCGTCGTTGAGGGCGCGGACCTCCATCTCCGCCCGCTCCCGTTCCCGGCGCTCGGCGCCGATGTCTTCAAGGATGTTGAGCATGGCCCGCTGGGTATCCTCCAGGTGCGCCTTGTCCCCCGCCACATCGCTCAAGATATTGAGCATGGCCCTTTGGGCATCTTCGAGGTAGGTCTTGTCCTCCCCCATGTCGCCCAGGATGTTGAGCATGGCCCGCTGGGCGTCCAGCAGATTCGCCTTGTCCTCCGCCACATCGCCCAGGATGTTGAGCATCGCCTTGAAGTAGCCCGCCTCATCGGCAGACGGGCCGGTCAGGGCAGCGGGCCTGGATTGAGCGCTCACTGTTCCTGACTTCCGGCCCGGGCGCGCAGCAGGGCGATCTCGTTCTTGAGCTCGATCATCTTCAGTTCGCGCCCTACGGTGAGTTTCTGGAAGCGTTCGAGATCGGCGAGCCTCTCCAGTTCCTTGGTGTGCTGCACCGCCAGCTCTGCCTCCGCGGCCTTCTGCGCCGTCACGTCCCGGGCCGCGGCGAAGACGCCGAGGACCTTGCCCTGCCTGTCCCGGTACACCGAGGCGTTGTACAGCACCTCGGTGAGCCGCCCGTCCCGGTGCCGGAGGGTGAGGGGATAATCGGTGACGAAGCCCCTGTCGAATACCCGCCGATAGCCTTCCCGGGCCTTCTGGGGCTCGGTGAAGTAGTCCGAGAAATCGGTCCCGATGAGCTCCTCCCGCCCCACCCCCGTCGCCTTCACCGTCGCCTCGTTCACATCGGTGATCTTGCCCTCCGGGTTGATGGTCACGAACGGGTCCAGGCTCGCCTCGATCAGGCTGCGGGCGTACTGGGAGGACTGCATCTGCGCCGTCACGTCCCGGGCCGCGGCGAAGACGCCGAGGACCTTGCCCTGCCTGTCCCGGTACACCGAGGCGTTGTACAGCACCTCGGTGACCCGCCCCTCCCGGTGCCGGAGGGTGAGGGGGTAATCGGTGACGAAGCTCTTGTCGAACACCCGCCGATAGCCTTCCCGGGCCTTCTGGGGCTCGGTGAAGTAGTCCGAGAAATCGGTCCCGATCAGTTCCTCCCGCAGCACCCCCGTTGCCTTCACCGTCGCCTCGTTCACATCGGTGATCTTGCCCTCCGGGCTGATGGTCACGAACGGGTCCAAGCTCGCCTCGATCAGGCTGCGGGCGTACTGGGAGGACTGCATCTGCGCCGTCACGTCCCGGGCCGCGGCGAAGACGCCGAGGACCTTGCCCTGGGTGTCCCGGTACACCGAGGCGTTGTACAGCACCTCGGTGACCCGCCCCTCCCGGTGCCGGAGGGTGAGGGGGTAATCGGTGACGAAGCCCCTGTCGAACACCCGCCGATAGCCTTCCCGGGCCTTCTGGGGCTCGGTGAAGTAGTCCGAGAAATCGGTCCCGATGAGCTCCTCCCGCCCCACCCCCGTCGCCGTCACCGTCGCCTCGTTCACGTCGGTGATCTTGCCCTCCGGGTTGATGGTCACGAACGGGTCCAGGCTCGCCTCGATCAGGCTGCGGGCGTACTGGGAGGCCGAGCGCAATTGTTCCTCGACCCGCTTCTTGTCCGAGATGTCGGTGCTCATCAGCAGGTAGCCGATCGGGCGCCCCTCCGCATCGTCCCGCCGCGTCAGCACGACGGTTGCCGGAAATCGGGAGCCGTCCTTGCGCACCCGCGTGAACTCCGCTTCGGCGATCCCGTTCTTCATGGCTTCGGTGAAAAGACGGTCCACCGACCCGTTGGCGAGGTCCTCGGGAGTGTGCAGGATGCTCGAGTCCCTGCCGATGACTTCGGCGGCTTCATAGCCGTAGTTGCGCCTTGCCCCCTCGTTCCAGGAGAGGATGATATGGTCCAGGTTCTTGCCGATAAGGGAATATTTCGTCGAGCTCTGCAGGATGTTGTCGAGGAAGGACTTGGCTTCGTCGAGTTCCCGCAGGGCCCGGTTCGACTCGGTCACGTCCCGGGCGGCGGCGAAAATCCCGAGCACGTTGCCCTGCCTGTCCCGGTACACCGAGGCGTTGTACAGCACCTCGGTGAGCCGCCCGTCCCGGTGCCGGATGGTCAGCGGGTAGTCGGTGACGAAGCCCTTGTCGAACACCTGCAGGTAGCCTTCCCGGGCCTTCTGGGGCTCGGTGAAGTAGTCCGAGAAATCGGTCCCGATGAGCTCCTCCCGCCCTACCCCGGTCACCTTGACCGTGGCCTCGTTCACGTCGGTGATCTTGCCCTCCGGGCTGATGGTCACGAGCGGGTCCAGGCTCGCCTCGATCAGGCTGCGGGCGTACTGGGAGGAATGCTGGTCCGCCCGGCCTTGCGCCCCTGGCGCCTTGGCTTCCGGCGGTCTGCTCACGCCGCCTTTTCGCGATTGCTCCATGACAGCATCTCCATAGCGGGCTTGCCCCATACTCGGCGCAGCATGTCCCGGCCGGGGAAAATCATCCCCATCTGGAGCGCCTTCGGAAATCGAGGGAGAAAAAATGCGGCGTCAAGAGATATTCGGCTCTTGTCGAGGTTTAACTGCTATTTGATGCCGGGCCGTGGCCCAAAGTTTTGGCCGCGAGCATCCATACCTCATGGTTGCAGCGTCTCCGGGCATCACCGCAGGGATTCCGCCCCCCTTGGGTGAGGATGAAGCGCTGCTCGAAGAGGCCCAGGGACGCGATGCCCCCTAAGGTGATGGGGGCTTAGCGTTCGCCGGCGTCGCTCAAGGGCGCCTGAACTTCCGCCCCGGGGGGAAGCGCCATGCCGCTGGAAATCACCTGCAGAATCCCCGACATGATCAGGTCCCGGGCACCGGGGCCTTCCCAGGACCGTGCAACCGCCGCCGGATTCCCGGGGGCTGCGTCCTCGCCGGCTCGCTGTTCCGAAGCAACCTCACCCATCCGGGAATCGAAGGCAGCGGCAACCATTTTTTCAGGCCTGGGAGGAAGCGAGGCAAAAGGTCCGCCTACCGCCGACCGATAAGCGGTCCCGAGATAGTCCAGGACCGGGTTCGGTGCAGCCACGCCGGGAATATCGGCGGGGTCTCCACCGGCGCCTCCGCCGTAGCCACCGCCAAGGAGGCCGCCGCCAAGGAGGCCGCCGCCGACGCCGGTGAGGGGAGGAACGGAATTGGCCAGCAGCGGGTAGCTCTGGCCTTCGTAGATGTGCCAGATGGTGGTGAAATCCCAGCCCGGGTTCACGTTGCCGTTGGCCGGGGTGGCACTGGTGAAGCTGGTCTCCTTCTTCATGTCGGCCGTGGCCATGCCAGTGCCGCCGGCGCTCCAAGTCACACCGGAGGCCTGGCTGTCCCAGAAACTGCCGATGATATAGGCGCGGTTATATCCCACCACCCCGCCGACCCCCCCTGTGCCGCTGACCCGGCCGCTGTTGTAGCTGGTGACGACGCGCCAGGCATTCTCGCCCACCACCCCGCCGACGAGCTGCTTCCCACTGACGGCGCCTGTGTTGTAGCTGTTTTCGATGGTGCCTTCGTTCAGCCCCGCCACTCCGCCGACCCAATCGCCATCCACCATGACGTAGTAGCGTTTGTGGTCCTCCCGCGTGGCGATACCTCGGACGGTGCCGGCGTTGTAGCTCTCGCTGATGGTGGAGTTCTTGTTGTACCCCACCAGGCCGCCGACGTAGTCGCCGTGGCTCGCCACCGGGCCCAGGTTGTAGCTGCTCTTGATGCTGCCGGATTCGCTATACCCCGCCAGGCCGCCGACCTTGTCGCCCACCCATCCGTCTCCGTAGCTGGCGGGGCCATTGACGGGAGCGGCGTTGTAGCTGTTTTCGATGGGGGAATAGAAATTAACCCCGACCAGCCCGCCGACCCAGCCCCAGGAGCCCGAGACCGCGCCGGCGTTGTAGCTGTTGCTGATGCGGTTTCGCCATTGGCTGCTCCCGGCCAGCCCCCCCACATAACCGCCGCCATTGATGGTGCCGTCGTTGTAGCTGTCGGCGATGGTGCTGTCGTAGGATTCCCCCGCCAGGCCGCCCACTTGGATCTCGGTACCGGTGACGGCGCCGCTGTTGTAGCTGTTGCGGATGCTGCCATACTTAAAGAGCCCCGCCAGGCCGCCGACATAGGAGAAGCCCCTGATCTGGCCGAGGTTGTAGCTATTGGCGATGGTGCCTCCTTCGTTCAACCCCGCCAGCCCCCCGACGTTGTACCAGGAGCCGGTGACGGCGCCGCTGTTGTAGCTCGATTCGATGGTGCCCGAGTTGAACCCCGCCAGCCCGCCGACCGACGACGCGCCTTTGACTGCGCCGGTGCCGTAGCTGCCGACGATGGTTCCGCTGCTGCTGCCTGCCAATGCGCCTACGTTGTCGTGGCCGCTCACATTGACATTCGTCAGCCCGAGGTCTTCGACCCTACCGGTGAGCCGCCCGAACAGCCCGACCTGGTCGGCACCCGCCCGCTGGATGGTGAGATGGCTGATGACGTGGCCGCTGCCGTCCAGGGTGCCGCTGAAGGGGGTCGAGGCGGTGCCGACGGGGACGAAGCCGGTGCTGGCGCTCCATACTCCCGGCGCCACGGAAACCTCGGCCAGGTCGATGTCCCGGGCCAGGACGTAGCGGCCGGCCAGGTCCAGGGCCATGAGCTGGAGCTGATGGGCGTTGGTGATCCGGGTGCTGTATTCGCTGCGCAGGAGGGGGCGGGTGTTGCCGTCGCTCATCCACCAGGTGTTGGTGAAATCAAAGCCGGTCAGGCTGGCCGACTGCATCATCTGGGCGGTGGTGAGGCCGGTGCCGCCTTTGCTGGTGGACCGGCCCGAAGTCTGGGTATCCCAGTAGCTGTCGGTGATGGTGCCCGAATTCCCCGCGCTCAGGCCGCCCGGGCTATAGTAGCCGTTGACCCTGCCGCTACTATAGCTGCTGCTGATGGTGCCGTATTCGTTGTCCCCCACCAGGCCGCCGACATAGGTTGACGTACCGCTGACCGTACCGGTGCTGTAGCTGTTGGCGATGGTGCCGCCGTGGCTACCGCCGTAATTGTGGCCGGCCAGCCCGCCGACCATCGCCTTGCCCAGGACCGCCGCGCGGCTGTAGCTGTTGGCGATGGCGCCGCTGTTGTATCCCACCAGGCCGCCGACATAGGAGTCGGTGTTCTTGACCTCGCCCTCGCTATAGCTGTTGGTGATGGTGGCGAAGGGGAAGTTGGAACCCACCAGGCCGCCGACGCCAAGGGCGCTGCCGTTGACCGTTCCGCTGCTGTGGCTGCCGCTGATGCTTCCCCAGTTGATGCCCGCCAGCCCGCCGACGAAACCGCGGCCAGTCACACTGCCCCCTTCCAGCCCGATATCCTTGACGGTGCCGGTGGTGGAGAGGATTCCCAGCAGCCCCACGTAATCGCTTTCTGGCCGATTGATGGCGAGATTGCGGATGACGTGGCCCATGCCGTCCAGGGTGCCGGCGAAGCGGGTTGAACCGGTGCCGACGGGGACGAATCCGGCGCTCCTGTTCCATACCCCCGACGCCACGGAAACCTCGGCCATGGCGATGTCCCGGGTGAGGGCATAGCGGCCGGCCGGGTCCAGGGCCATGAGCTGGAGCTGATGGGCGTTGCCGATGTTGATGCTGTATTCGCTGCGCAGGATGGGGCGGGTGTTGCCCTCGCTCATCCACCAGGTGTTGGTGAAATCCCAGCCGGAATAGGTGGACTGGGCCATCAGCTCGGCCGTGGACAGGCCCGTGGCCAGGTGCCCCTGGACAGAGGGCTTGCCCGTGGTCTGGGTGTCCCAGTAGCTGTCGTAGATATAGGCCCGGTTCCGTCCGGTGAATCCGCCGACGTCGGCGGAAGTGGTGCCGTTGACCGCTCCGCTGCTGTAGCTGTTGCGGATGGTGGCCACGTTGCTCCCCACCAGGCCGCCCACGTAGGAGGCGCCACGGACAGCGCCGGTGCTGTAGCTGTCGGCGATGGTGCCGCCAATCGTGTTTTCTCCCACCAGCCCGCCGACGTAGTAGGAATTGAGGGCAGAGCCATTGACCGGGCCGGCGCTGTAGCTGTAGCGGATGCTGCCGTTGACGTTTTTCCCCACCAGCCCGCCGACATAATCGGAGGCCCCGCTGAGCGGGCCGGCGCTGTAGCTATAGAGAATGGTGCCGGAGTTGCCCCCCACCAGGCCGCCGATGTAACGGGCGGCGCCTTCCACCGTGCCGGTGTTGTGGCTGTTGCCGATGGCCCCGGTGTTGTACCCCGCCAGGCCGCCGACGAACTGGTGGGCCCTCACGCTCCCGGCGGCCAGGCCCAGGTTCATGACCGTGCCGGAGACATTGCCGAAAAGGCCGACGTAGTCGGCAGCCGGCCGATTGATGGCAAGGCCTGTGATGGTGTGATTGAAACCGTCCAGGATGCCGGCGAAGGATGCCGTAACGTTGCCCACCGGCACGAACCCGGCGCCGCCGTTCCATTCTCCCGTGGCCGCGGCGTCGATGTCGCTCCCCAGGGCGTAGCGGCCGCCCAGACCGGCGCCCATGGCCTGCAGGGCATTGACGTCGTTGACCACGGTGTAGCTCTGGCCGGCGATGGCGAGGCTGGGGGTCGCGCCCGACAGGGTGATGATGGCGCCTTTGTTCAGGCGGTAGCCGCCGCCCCCGCCGCCCATGTTCGGGTTCAGGGCGAGGCCCGCCGTCCTGCCCGTAGCGGTGATATTGGCGTTGACGTTGATATCCCGGTAGGCCGAGAGGGTGAGGGTGGTGTTTGCGCTCCAGGCGACGGCGTCGTTGACGAAGAGGTCGCCGTTGCCCGGCGTGGCTCCCTGGCTGCTGACGATGGTGACGTTGTTGCTGGCGAGGCTGGTCGACAGGGCCGTGCCGGTGATGTCGCCGCCGCTGGCCGCGATGGTGTAGTCGTTGGGGTCGATGAGCCAGGTGCCGGCCTTGCCGCCGGGGGCGGCGGTGGTGACGCGGGCATCGCTCCCGATGTGCACGCGGGCGGCGGAGGTTTCGATGAAGCCCCCGTTCCCGCCGTCGGGCGCCGACGCATCCAGGAGGCCCGAGACCTGGACGGCGCCGCCGGCCATGTCGCCGAGCAGGACGATGGTCCCGTTGCGGTTCTCGACGGTGCGCGCTTCGATGACCCCCTCGTTATTGACCACCGCCCGCAGCAGGGCGTCGGCCCCCTTGGCGGTCAGGACCACCAGGCCGCCGTCGGCCTGGATGAGCTGCCGGTTCCGGGCCAGGGCATCGATGGCCCCCCGGTCCACCTGCAGGTTGACTAGGCGGTCGCCGGCGAAGTCGAGGGTGGCCTGGCTGCCCGCCCCCAGGGCGACGGTGCCCAGCCGGGCGGCGATGGTGCCCTCGTTGCTCACCCGGGCCCCCAGCAGGGCCACGTAGCCGCCGTCCCGGGCGGCGATGCTGCCCTGGTTGGCGACGCTGCCGCCCTGGCCCCGGAAGGTGAATCTCCCGGCCACGAAATCCCGGTCCGACAGGCCCAGGGTGGATGCCACCAGGCCGCCCACATTGACTTGGGCGGTGCGGCCGAAGAGGACGCCGTTGGGGTTGAGCAGGAACACCTGGCCATTGGCCTGGAGCCTGCCGTAGATGGCGGAGGGGTCGTTCCCCAGCACGCGGTTGAGGGCAATGGCGCCGCTGCCGGGCTGCAGGAAGCGGACCGTCTCCCCCGGGGCGATGCTGAAGCCATCCCAGTTGATGGCCATTTTCTGGGAAGCCTGGGTCACCGTCATGGTGCCGCCGGCGGTGGCAATGCTTCCCTGCCCCACGCTCACCTGGCCGTCGGTGGGCAGGCCCAGGGCGTTGAGGGCCAGGCCGGACAAGAGGGCGGCGGCCAGGGCCTTGCCGCCGGATTTCCGGCCCCGGCTGCGGGCGAATTCCGGCGCCGGCACGTAGCTATCGACGGCGGCGTTCCAGATCAGGCGGTAGGCGTGGTTCATGGTCTGGCCATCCTTTTCAGAAGTGCTTGACGCCCTGCAGCCAGAAGCGGGGGCTGCGGTCATTATCGGACTGCGGGCCGGCCGCCGTCCGCCAGGCGGCAAAGGCCTGGAAGCTCAGGTCGGCCGCCTGGGACCAGGTCATGCCGACGCCGGCGCCCGAGAGCCAGCGGCTGTTGCGGGAAGTGCCGGGGAGCCGCTCATGGCTGATCCGCCCGCTGGCGGCGTCATAGAAGCCGATCAGCTGCCAGGCCGGCGCCGGGGCGTAGCGCAGTTCCAGGTTGAGGAGCCAGGCATCGTCGGAAGCCGCCTCGCCCTGGGGATAGGCCCGCACGCCATAGGCGCCGCCCAGGCTGAGCTTTTCCGAGGAATCGAGGTTCTTCTGGGCGGACTGGCCGGAGAGCTGGCCCTTGAGGTGGAGGCTATCGGTGAACCGCTGCAGGCGCATGGCCTGGTAGGCGACTTTGGTGTAGTCCCCCCGGGTGCGCAGGCCGGCCCCATCGAGGGCGGCGCTGGCCGGATCGAGGCCCAGGTCGCCAGCGACGAGGCTGGCGCCGTACTGGCTGATGCCGCCGCCCCCCAGCCCGTCCGCCTGGTCGCCGCTCAGGCCCAGGCTCCAGACATCCAGTTTCTTGCGGGAGGCGGTGGCCAGGGCATCGACCCGGTCGTCGAGCTCCTTATGCTCGTAGGTCAGCTGGGCGTTGAGGTTGGTCCGCCGGCTGCGCAGCAGCGGCTGGAGCAGGTAGACGGTGGCGATCTCGGCATCGCCATGGGCCTGCAGGGCCGAGAAGTCCTTGCCCAGCTCGTAGCGCATCTGGGACCAGGCGATGCCGGCCCTGGTGCCGACCGCGCCGACCGGCACCTGGTAGGCGACCCGGCCGTAGGAGAGGCCCTCGCCGGCGGTGAGGCCGCGCAGGCTGAGCACGTCGCCCCAGCCCGCGGGGCTGTTGAGGTTGAGGGTGGCGCCGGCCCGCAGGCTGCCGGTGAAACGGTCGCCGAAGGTGTCGATGGTCACGTTGCCGTCCACGGGGCGACCGGCGGCCAGGGCCACATCCAGGTCGGTGAGGCCGACGGAAGCGCCCGGTTTCAGGGTGGATCGCACCTCCACCCCCGGCAGGTCGTTGAGGAGCAGCAGGGCACGCTCCAGCCGGGGGCCCTGGATGGCCTCGCCTGGACGGAGGCCGCCCAACTGGCGCGCCGCCGCGCTGTCGCCGAGGAGGGAATGGTTCTCCAGGGCGAGCCGGCCCAGTCGCCCTTCGAGGACGGCGATCTCCACCGTGCCGTCCTCGATGCTCTGGGCGGGGATATAGGCCCAGGCCAGCAGATAGCCGTGGTCCCGATAATGGCGGGTGATGCGGTCGGCCAGCCCCTGCAGGTCGGCCAGGCGCCATTCCCGGCCTTCCGCGTCCTGGAGCAGGGCCAGCAGATCCTGGCCGGAGAAGGCCCTGGCGCCGCTGATGCGGAAGTGCCTGACGAAGACCTTCACATCGGCGGGAAGGGCCATCGTCGGTCGGGCGGGAAGGGCCTCGGGAAGCGCCGGAGCGGCATCCGGGCGCAGCTCGGGCACAGGCTTGATGCTTTCCAGGAGCTGGCCGGCGTCCGGCGGTTGGGCGGCAAAGGCCCAGGGCGTCAGAAAGGCGGTGGCCAAAGCCATGCCGCAAGAAATTGGTTTCATCCCGCTTCGCACTTTTTCGGAGGTTCGTCGCCGTCGAACCTTTTGTTCTATCGAAAGCGGTCCTGGCACCCAGGGCGGGCAGGGGGCAACAACCTACGGCACGGCCGTCGCCTTACCAAGGCAGCATTCTCGGCCCGAGGATAGTCGGCCGGGGGGCTGATGACGTTGACGATGGTCAAGGGCGAGGCGTCGAGGCCTGGGGTCCGCTCAAACCGCCCCGGGCTGCGGCTTCGGCCTCCCCTCGCCCCCGGGCAGCAGCTTCGGAAAAGCCGCCTCCCCCCGGTGATCGAAGGGCAGCTCCCCATACCCCGCCACCCGCAGGTTGCCCCTGACCCGGTAGTCCAGGCCGGGGCGCCCGGCCTTTTCCATATCCCGCCACTGGCGCAGGAAGGCCGCCAGGTTGCTGGTGGCCCGCACCTCCAGCATGGCCTCCCCCAGGCGGGGGATGGTCACCGCCAGGCCGGAAACCCCGTCGGCGAAATGCCGGCCGTTCAGTTCCACGTCGAAGACCAGACCCTCCACCGGGATGTCCACCTCGTTGGGATTCCGCACCCGCAGGGTCAGGATGAAGCGCTGCTCGAAGAGGCCCAGGGACTCGATATCCACCCCCGCCAGGGTGACCGCCGGCGCCTTGGTGATCGGCGCGGCGCAGGCGGCCAGGAGGAGGGCGAGGACCCAGGCCAGGCGCCTCATGTCAGTTCCAGCACCCGCAGCAGGGAGGCCGTGTCGTCCTTGCCCCAGCCCTGGGCCATGAGGGCGTTGAGCTGCTGGCTGACGGCGGCGGCCAGGGGCACCGGCGACCCGGCCCGGCGGGCGGCTTCGAGGACGAGGCCGAAATCCTTGTGATGGAGCCGGGCCTCGATGCCGGCGGCGAAGTCCCGCTGCACCATGCGCTCGCCCATGACGTCCAGCACCCGGCTCGCCGCCGAGCCGCCGGAGAGGGCTTCCTTGACCTTGCCGCAATCGACGCCGGAGGCTTCGGCCAGGCGCATGGCCTCGGCCACCGCCTCGATGGCGGCGACCATGATCATCTGGTTGCAGGCCTTGGCGACCTGGCCGGCGCCGCTGGGGCCGACGTGGACGATGCGCTTGCCCAGGCATTCCAGCAGGGGCCGCACCCGCTCCAGCACGGCCTCGTCGCCCCCGGCCATGATGGCGAGGGTGGCATCGACGGCCCCCAGCTCACCGCCGGAGACCGGGGCGTCCAGCATGTGGGCGCCCTTTTCCGCCAGGGCGGCGGCGATGCGGCGGGCGACGTCGGGGGCGATGGTGGAGCAATCCACCAGCACGGCCCCGGGGGCCATGCCTTCGCCGAGCCCCTGGGGCCCGAGGGCGACCTGCTCCACGTCGGCACTGGAAGTAATCATGGTGAATATGACTTCGCAATGGCGGGCGAGTTCGGCCGGGGTGGCGAAGACTTTGGCGCCCTGCTCGGCCAGGGGCTGGGCGCTTTCCGGCCGCCGGGCCCAGACGGCCAGCTCGTGGCCGGCCTTGAGAAGATGTCCGGCCATGGGCCGGCCCATGACGCCGAGGCCGATGAATCCGACTTTCATGTCAATTTTCCTGGCCGGAGAGGCGCTCCAGGAGCTTCAGCACGGCGACCGAATCCTCCTCGCCCAGGCCGGAGCCCACCATGGCGTTGAACATCTGGGCGGTGGCGGCCGAGCCGGGCAGGGACAGCCCCAGCTGGTGGGCGGTCTGCATGACGATGTTCATGTCCTTCTCGTGCATCCAGCTCTTGAAGCCGGGCTTGAAATTACGATCCAGCATGCGCTTGCCGTGGTTCTCCAGGATGCGGGAATAGGCGAAGCCCCCCAGGAGCGCTTCCCGCACCTGGGCCGGGTCCACGCCATTCTTGCTGGCGAAGGCGAAGGCCTCGGCCACCGCCAGGACCCCCATGCCAGTGACGATCTGATTGGCGGCCTTGGCGACCTGGCCGGCGCCGGAATCCCCGACGTGGACGATGTTCTTGCCCATGGCCTCGAAGGCCGGCCTGGCCCAGGCGAAGGCGGCATCCGAGCCGCCCACCATGATGGAGAGGTTGCCGGCGATGGCGCCCACCTCGCCCCCGGACACCGGGGCGTCGAGGAAATCGACCCCGGCGGCAGCGAGGCCCCGGCCGATTTCCCGGGCCGACGCCGGGGCGATGGTGCTCATGTCCACCGCCACCAGCCCCGCCCGGGCGCCCTGGGCGACGCCCTGGGCGCCGAGCATGACCTCAGCCACGTCCGGGGCGTCGGCCACCATGGAGATGACCAGGTCCGCCCCCTCGGCGGTGGCCGCCGGGCTGGCGGCGCCGGTGGCGCCGGCCGCCAGCAGGGGGTCCATGGATTCGGCGCGGCGGGACCAGACGGTGACGGCGTGGCCGGCCTTGAGGAGATTGAGGGCCATCGGGCGCCCCATGAGGCCCAGGCCGATGAAACCGATTTTCATAAGAAACTCCGACGGGATGGATGCCCGGGAGTTTACCTCTGCCGGCAGAACTGTGCCGCTTCCGGCGCCGGCACCGGCCGGCAGTAGAGGTAGCCCTGCACCCGGTCGCAGGCGTAGCGGCTGAGGAAATCCCGCTGGCCTTCGGTCTCCACCCCTTCGGCCACCACCTGCAGGCCGATGGAATGGGCCAGGGCGATGACGGCGATGGCGATGGCGGCGTCGGAAGGGTCGCTCTCGATGTCGAGGACGAAGGAGCGGTCGATCTTCAGGCAGTCGATGGGGAAGCGCTTCAGGTAGGCGAGGGACGAATAGCCGGTGCCGAAGTCGTCCACCGCCAGGGCGACGCCGACTTCCTTTAGTTCGTTGAGGATGGAGACGGCGGTGTCGGCGGTCTCCATCAGGGTGCTCTCGGTGATTTCCAGCTCCAGGGCCGCCGCCGGCAGTCCGGTCTCGGCGAGGATGGTGCGGACCAGGTCGGCAAAGCGGGGCTGGCGGAACTGCTGGGGCGACACATTCACCGCCACCCGGCCGAAGGCCAGCCCCTCGTCCAGCCAGGCCCGGGCCTGCTGGCAGGCAGTGTGGAGCACCCAGGAGCCGATGTAGCAGATGAGGCCGATCTCCTCCGCCACCGGGATGAAGCGGTCGGGGGGCACCCGGCCCAGTTCCGAATCGTCCCAGCGGATGAGGGCCTCGAAGCCGACGATGTGGCCGGTGACCAGGTCGATCTGGGGCTGGTAGCAGAGGGAGAAGTCGGCGCTGGTGGCCATGGCCAGGCGCAGCCGGGATTCCAGCCGCAGGCGCTCGGAGGCGGCGGCGTTCATTTCCTGGGCGTAGAACTGGTAGTTGTTCCGGCCCAGGCCCTTGGCGTGGTACATGGCCGCGTCGGCGTTCTTCATCAGGGTTTCGATGTCCTCGCCATCGTCGGGATAGATGCTGATGCCGATGGATGGGGTGGTGTGCAGCTCATGGGACTCGAAGCGGTAGGGCTCGCCCACCTGGTCGATGATCTTCTGGCTGACCACGGAAGCATCGTTGGGCAGCTGGCTGCGCTCCAGCACCAGGACGAACTCGTCGCCGCCGATGCGGGCGACGATGTCCGATTCCCGCACCGCGCCGCGGATGCGCCGGGCCACTTCGCAGAGGAGCAGGTCGCCGATGTGGTGGCCCAGGGTGTCGTTGATGCGCTTGAAATTGTCCAGGTCGATGAACATCAGCCCGATCCGCAGCTGGTCCCGCTTGGCCTGCTCGATGGCGTGCTCCAGGTGGAGCGTCAGGGTGAGCCGGTTGGGCAGGCCGGTGAGGGGATCGTGGTGGGCCAGGAAGGCGATGCGCTCCTCGGTGGCCTTGCGCTCGGTGATATCGGAAAAGACCGCGACGTGGTGGGTGACGGCACCCTGGTCGTCACGGATGGTGTCGATGGTCAGCCATTTCGGGTAGCAGTCGCCGCTCTTGCGCTTGTCCCAGATTTCCCCTTCCCAATGGCCGCTGTCCCGCAGGGTTTCCCACATGGTGGCGAAGAAGGCGGGGCTGTGGCGGCCGGAACCCATGAACTTGGGGTCCCGTCCCACCACCTCTTCACGGCTGTAGCCGGTGATGGCCTGGAAGGCGGCATTCACCGAGACGATGCGGTTCTTCGCGTCGGTGATCATGATGGCTTCGGAGCTGACTTCGAACACCTTGCGGGCCAGCTGGAGTTCCTTGGTGGCCTCGTACTCCTCGGTCAGGTCCTCGATGATCCACACCGAGCCGGCGTAGGGATCGGCCGGATCGATGGCGCGCCCTCCCTGCCGGCCCCAGAAGCGGTTGCCGTCCCGACGCATGAACTCCAGCTCGTGGGAAACTTCGCGGCCGGCGGCCAGATCGGCGTAGACTGCCTGACCGACACGCTCATAGCATTCTTCCGTGGGATACCACACCCGGCTGGGGCGGCCCACCATTTCCCCCGGGCCGAAGCCGAAGAGCTCCTCCATGCGGCGGTTGCAGCGCTCGATCCTGCGGTCCCGCAGGAGGGCGATGCCGACCGTAACGGCATCGAAGATGGCCTGCTGATCCTCTTTTTCTTCCACCGGATCAATGCCCATCCCGTCAATTCTCATCATTCCCTCGCGTCGCACCGGGCGAAGACTGCCCGGCCCGGTGGTGACTGTCAATCACGAAAATCAAAGGCCCTGCCGATCGGCTTGCCATATGCAGCCCTTCCTGGCGCCCAATCCCCCGGTTGACCTTATTTGCATCCGCCGCCGCCTTCCTAGACTGGACAAATCCGGCCAGCGCAGGGGGATGCCTTATCCCCGTTTCGCGGCCGCCCCGAAGGAAGGAGACAACATGAACGATACGGTTCCTGCCCGGACCGGCGGCTGCCGGCGCCTGTCCCCGCCAGCCCTGGGCCTGCTGGCGATCCTGGCCGCCGGCTGCCTGTCCTCCCCCGCGGCCCTGGCCGGCAAGGAGGTCGGCGCCTATGTGCAGCGCAACCTGGTGTCGGACGGCGGCGTGCCGGCGGAGCATGTCGATCCCGAACTGATCAATCCCTGGGGCATCGCCCTCACCGCCACCGGCATGGTGTGGATCGCCAGCAACGGCAACAGCGGCTCCTCGGTGTACGACGGCCTGGGCAATCCCCTGCATTCGCCGTCCCTGGCGGTGGATATCCCCGGCGGCAGCCCCACCGGCATCGCCAGTAACGAAGGGGCCGATTTCGCCCTGCCCTGCCCGGACGGGACGGTGGACCCCGCCGTCTTCATTTTCGCCACCGAAGCCGGCGTCATTTCGGGCTGGAGTTATCGGGCCGGAGAGACCAAGGCCATCGCCATGGTGGACAACTCCCAGGGCGGCGCCGTGTACAAGGGCGTGGCCATCGCCGCCAACGGCAACAGCCGCTTCCTCTACGCCACCGATTTCCACGGCGGCAAGATCGATGTCTTCGACAACGTCTTCCAGCCCGTCACCCTGCCGGCGGGAGCCTTCAAGGACCCCAGCCTGCCGGCGGGATTCGCCCCCTTTGGCATCCACAACATCAACGGCAACCTCTACGTCACCTACGCCAAGCAGGACAGCGACAAGGAGGACGGCGTGGCCGGCGCCGGCATGGGCTTCGTGAATATCTTCAATGCCGACGGCCGACTCGTCCGCCGCCTGGCTTCCCGGGGGCACCTCAACGCCCCCTGGGGCATGGCCATGGCCCCGGCGGACTTCGGCCCGTTCAGCAACCATCTGCTGGTCGCCAATGTCGGGGACGGCAAGATCAACGCCTACGACCCCGCCAGCGGCGAATTCAAGGGCGAGATCCGCGGCACCGACAGCCGCCCCCTCGCCATCGACGGGCTGTGGGGCATCTGCTTCGGCAACGGGGTGCGGGACCAGCCCACCAACGCCCTCTTCTTCACCGCCGGCCCGGCCGGCGCCAACCACGGCCTGTACGGGCGCATCGAACGCGCCGACGGCTTACTTGCAGCAGGCCGAGCCGCCCCGCTTCAGACCCAGCCGGGCGAACAGCCACTCGGGGGGGCAAAAGCCGGTGAACCCGCTCTGCAGAAGGTTAAAGCCAGCGAAGGCGGTGACGGCGAGAAACCACTTCGAAACGAAGATGGGGCTCTCCTCGACGCCCAGGGCCAGGGTCAGCAGGACAACGCTGCCGGCCAGGATACGAATGGCACGCTCAATATTCATGCTCCGAAAACTCCTGATTGAAGGCTGAGTAATAAAGCACCGGGATCACCACCAGGGTCAGCAGGGTGGAGACCAGGATGCCGAAAATGAGGCTGATGGCCAGCCCGTTGAAAATCGGGTCGTCGAGGATGAAGAGGGCCCCCAGCATGGCGGCCAGGGCGGTGAGGGCGATGGGCTTGGCCCGCACCGCCGCCGACTGGATGATGGCCTCCTTGAAGCCCATCCCCGCCGCCACCTGCTCGCGGATGAAATCCACCAGCAGGATGGAATTGCGGACGATGATGCCGGCCAGGGCGATCATCCCGATCATGGAGGTGGCGGTGAACTGGGCCCCGAACAGGGCGTGGCCCGGCATGACGCCGATGATGGTGAGCGGGATGGGGGCCATGATGATGAGCGGCACCAGGTAGGACCCGAAGTGGGCCACCACCAGGAGGTAGATCAGGATGAGGCCGACGGCATAGGCGATGCCCATGTCCCGGAAGGTCTCGTAGGTGACCTGCCACTCGCCGTCCCACTTGAGGCTGAAGCCGGCATAGGGATCGTCGGGCTGGCGGATGAAGTGCTCCCCGAGGCTGCCGCCCTCGGAAAGGGCCATGCCCTTGAGCCGGGAGCGCACGTCGAACATGCCGTAGAGGGGCGAGTCGAGCTTGCCGCCCATGTCGCCCACCACGTACACCACCGGCAGCAGGTCCTTGTGGTAGATGGCCTTCTCCCGGGCCAGGTCGCGCACTTCCACCAGCTCGGAGACCGGCACCAGGCCGCCGTCCCGGGAGCGCACCCGGAGCTTCATGAGGGTATCGAGGCTGGACTGCTTTTCCGCCGGCAGGGTGATGCGCACCGGCACCTCGAACTTGCTCTGGGTGTTGTGCACCGGGGTCACGTCCTCGCCGGAAAGGCCCATGCGGACCACTTCGACGATGTCGCTCTGGGCCACCCCGAGGAGCGCCGCCTTGCTCTGCAGGACGTGGAGCACGGTCTTGCGGGCGTCGGCCTCGACGTAGTCGTCCACGCCGACGATGTCCGGCGTCTTCTCGAAAGCCGTCCGCACCTGCTTGGCGACGCCGATCTGGTCCTGGTAGTCCGGCCCGTAGATTTCCGCCACGATGGGCGAGAGCACCGGCGGCCCCGGCGGCACTTCCACCACCTTGGCGTTGCCGCCGTGGCGCTTGGCCGTGGCCTCGATGCGGTCACGCACTGCCGTGGCGATTTCGTGGCTGGAGCGGGAGCGGTGGTGCTTGTCGGCCAGGTTCACCTGGATGTCACCCCGCTCCGGCGCGGCCCGCAGGTAGTACTGGCGCACCAGGCCGTTGAAGTTGATGGGGCTGGCGGTACCGGCATAGGCCTGGTAATTGACCACCTCTTCCACCTGGGCGAGTTCGGCGCCAATTTCGTGCAGGACCCGGGCGGTTTCCTCCACCGGCGTCCCCACCGGCATGTCGAGGATCACCTGGAATTCGCTCTTGTTGTCCAGGGGCAGCATTTTCAGCACCACCAGCTGGAACACCGCCAGGGACACCGACCCCAGGATAAGGACCAGAACGGCGATGCCCAGCTTGATGCGGGCGGTGCGTCCCCGGGCCTCGTCCAGGAAGGGGGTGAGGAGCCGGCGGAAGGTGGAGTCCAGCCTGGCGTCCAGCTTCGAGGGCGCATGGGCGGCGGCGTGGCCCTTGCCGAGGAGCCGGGCGGCCAGCCAGGGGGTGACCACGAAGGCCACGGCCAGGGAAATGGCCATGCCCATGGAGGAATTGATGGGAATGGGGCTCATGTAGGGCCCCATCAGGCCGCTGACGAAGGCCATGGGCAGCAGGGCCGCGATGACGGTCAGGGTGGCCAGGATGGTGGGTCCGCCGACCTCGTCCACCGCCGGCGGGATAATCTCCAGCAGGCCCTTCTCCGGATGCAGCACCCGGTGGCGGTGGATGTTCTCCACCACCACGATGGCGTCGTCCACCAGGATGCCGATGGAGAAGATGAGGGCGAAGAGGGACACCCGGTTCAGGGTGAAGCCCCAGGCCCAGGAGGCGAAAAGGGTGGCCGCGAGGGTCAGGGTGACGGCGACGCCGACGATGACGGCCTCCCGGCGCCCGAGAGCGAAGAAGACCAGGAGCACCACGAAGGCGGTGGCGAAGATGAGCTTGCCGATGAGCTTCTGGGCCTTCTCGGTGGCGGTCTGGCCGTAGTTGCGGGTCACCGTCACATCGACGCCGTCGGGAATGACGGTGCCCTTGAGGCCATCGACCCGGCGCAGCACCGCTTCGGCCACGTCGGCGGCATTGACGCCGGGCTGCTTGGAGAGCTGCAGGGTGACGGCGGGCAGTTCCCCGGCCTTGTTGCCGGTCCAGACGTACTGGCTGGGCTGGTCCGGGCCGTCCTCGATGCGGGCCACGTCGCCCATGAAGACGGGCTTGCGCGCATTTGCGTCACCTCGCACCGCCACCACCAGCTGCTTCACGTCGGCGGCGGATTCCAGGTAGGTGCCGGTCTGCACCAGGACTTCCCGGGCGCCGGCCACCAGGCTGCCGGAGGATTGCAGGGCGTTGGAAACCTTGAGGGCGCCGGCCAGGTCCTGGGGCGTGACCCCGTAGGCGTTCATGCGCTCGGCGTCCATCTGGATGCGGATGACGTGATCCGGCCCGCCCAGGGTGGACACGTCCCGGGTGCCCTTGATGCGCTTCAACTCGATTTCGACGGCCCGGGCCACCTGCTGGAGCTCAAAGGCGGAGCGCCCCGGATCGGCGGTGGAGAAGGTCAGCGCCACGATGGGCACGTCGTCGATGCCCTTGGGCTTGACCACCGGCTCCTGGACGCCCAGGTTGGGGGGCAGCCAGTCCCGGTTGGACTGGACCGTGTCGTAGAGGCGCAGAACCGCGTCGTTGTACTTGACGCCGACCTCGAACTGCACCGTCATCACCGCCATGCCGGGCTTGGAGACGGAGTAGACGTGCTCCACCCCGTGCATGCGGGACAGGACCTGTTCGGCCGGCCGCGCCACCAGGTTTTCCACGTCCTGGGCGGAGGCGCCGGGAAACTGGACGAAGACGTCGGCCATGGTGACGTCGATCTGGGGTTCTTCCTCCCGTGGGGTCACCAGGGTGGCAAAAACCCCCATGAGAAAGGCCACCAGGGCCAGCAGGGGGGTCATGCGGGAGGCCTGGAAAGCCCGGGCGATGCGTCCGGAGACGCCGAGACTGCCGTTCTGCCTGGTCATGGCCTACTTGCCCGCGGACTTCAGGGCGATGCCGGCCCGGGTGGGCTCCAGGACCACCTTCTCGCCGGCGGCGAGGCCGGCCAGGACTTCCACTTCGCCCTCGCCCACCGCCTCGCCCAGGCGCACCTGGCGCAGGGCCAGCCGATCGCCGGCGCCCTGGACGTACACCGCCGCCACCTCGCCCCGGCGGACCACCGCCTTGGCGGGCACGGTGAGCTTGCTGGCCGTGCCGACCACGAAATGGACCCGGGCGAACATGCCCGGCGTCACCAGGCCGGCGATATCCGGCCTCGCCGGCAGGTTGACCCGCACCTGGGAAACATGGGTCGCCACATCCACGGTGGGCAGCACCGTCACGCCGGCGGCGTCGACCCACTTGCCCAGTTCGGGAAATTCCACCTTGGCGCCCCGGATGGCGCGCATTTCGGAGAGGCGGTACTGGGGCACGCTGGCCGTCACCCGCAGGCCGCCGGGTTCGTAGAGGGTGAACAGGGCGCGGCCGGGGGCGGCCATTTCGCCCAGCTCGGCATGGCGGCGGGCCACCACCCCGGTGATGGGGGCCACGATGGCGGCATGGCTCTGGCCGGCGGCAGCGGCGGAACGGTTGGCGGCAGCGGCGTCGAGTTCGGCCCGGGCCTTGTCCACGGCGGCCTGGCTGACGAATTTCTGCTGCATCAGGCTCCGGGAGCGGTCATAGGCAGCCTTGGCGTCGATATAGCGCGCTTCCGCCCCCCGCACCGCCTCGGCGGCCTCCCGGGCGTCGATGCGCATGAGCAGTTCGCCCTTTTTCACCGTCTGGCCGGCGTCGGCCCGGACCTCGATGATGCGCCCCGGCACCTGGGCCGCCACGGTGGCCTGCTGGACCGCTTCCACCAGCGCCTCGGCCGGGAAAGTCAGGGCCACGTCATGGGGCTGCGCGGTGACCGTTGCCAGGGATTCAGCCCATCCGGCCATCGGCAGGGCCGCCCAGAGAAGAAAAAGGTACTTTGTTTTCATCTGTATAAGTATACGCTTATATGCCTTTCGTGCAACACCGACCGTACCCACCGGGGATTCCGGGAGCGTCGTTTGCTGCCCTGGGGCATAAATTTCCCCGCCTGCTTTTCCCCTCCGCCAAGGAGCTTGCCGTGAATGACAGAAAACAGCAGTCTTCGACCGATACCCTGGCCGCCCCCCGGGAGACGGCCAGGCTCCTGGCCCCCTTGCATCTCATGGGGCCGGCCAATGCCCTGACCGCCGCCGCCGACGCCCTGGGGGGCATCACCGTCGCCTGGGGGCTGGCCCCCCAGGGGATCACGGCCGGCTTCTGGCTCCTGCCCCTGGCCGCCTTCCTGGTCTATGCCGGCGGCGAAGCCCTGAGGGACGTCTGCGATGCCAACGGGAAGGAGGGAAACAGGCCCGCCAGCCCCATTCCCCTGGGCCAGATTTCCCTCCCCGCCGCCCTCGCCCTGAGCGCTGCGCTCCTCGTCGCCGGCGTGTTCTGCGCCGGCCTTTACAGCGTCGAGGCCGGATTCCTGGCCGCCGGCCTCACCTACCTCATCGCCTTCCACCATGGCCGCGGCCAGCCCTTGACCCTGTTCAGCCCCCTGCTCACCGGCTTCTGCCGGGCCGGCAGCCTGCTCCTGGGGATGGCGGCCAGCGTTGATGCCATCGCGGTCGGCTGGCCCCTGGCGTCGATTCCGGTCGGCTACATGTTCGCGGTCACCGTGGTCAGCCGCGGCGGCGGCGACGGCCGCAACCCCCAGGGCGTCGCCGCCCTGGGCATGCTGGTCCTGGTGGGGATTGCCTACGGCTTCCTGGCCATCATGCGGGAGCAGTGGCCCGCCCTGGTCTTCGTCGCCCTCTTCGCCGCCCTTGCCTGGCCGGTCCTGGTGCGGGCCGCCGAAGAGCCCACCGACGACGCCATGCGGGATGCGGCCAAGGCCGGCGTGCTGAACCTGGTGGTGTGCAATGCCACCTTGGCGGCGACCTTCGCCGGCCCCCTCTCGGGCCTCGCCATCCTGCTCCTGCTGCCCGTCTCCCGGAGGCTCGCCCGGGTTTTCCCGGTCGCCTAGGAGCGGTGGGGAGCGGCCAGGAGCAGCCAGGCCGCGACGATGACCGCCATCACCCCCAGGGTGAGGCTGAAGCCGGTGAAGCAGCAGGTGGCGGCCAGCTGCGCCTGGAAAACCTGCTCGCAAACGCTGCCGGCAACGAAGGCGGTCATCGCCACGCCGCCCCAGCGGCGCAGGTAGGTCGGCAGGTACTTGCGCATCGCCCGGTTGTGCTGGCGGGCGGCGTGACATTCCAGCAGCCCCTTGGCCTGGGTCATGTCGGCGAAGAGCCAGTCGAAGAAGAAGAAGCGGTAGAGAAGGGAAAGGAAGCTGTCGTTGGCCGGATTCGGCGCAAAGCGGTGGGGGGCAAAGAGCATGGCCGAATCCTCGCTTTCGGGCTTTTGGGAACCCACTACCAACGGACAGGACGAGACCGCCGAAGTTCGGTGCGATCCTAGGGTCGGTCCCTGCCCATCCCGGCCTCCCTCAGCTTCCGGTACAGGGTGCGGAGGCTGATGCCCAGGCCCGCAGCCAGGCGGGGCAGGTCGCTGGTCACTTCCCTGGCGGCCCATTTCAGATAGTGCTGCTCCAGTTGATCGAGGGGGACGAGGCCCGGGACGGCAAAGGCAGCCCGGCCTTCGGCAACCCCGGCCGCGGCCGGTGCCTCGCCGCCGTCCTCGTCCACGGCCCGGAGGTCTTCGGCGGCCAAGGGATCATTGTCCGCCATCAGCGCCGCTCTTTCTATGATGTTGCGCAACTCCCGGATATTGCCCGGGTAGCGGCGGCAGGAGAGCCAATCCAGGGCATCGGCGGAGAAGCGGCGCCCCGGCCGGCGGTCCACCCGCTCCAGCAGGGAGGCGGCCAGGAGGGGAATGTCCGCGGTCCGCTCATGGAGGGCGGGGGTGCGGATGGGAAAGACGTTGAGCCGGTAATAGAGATCCCGCCGGAAGGAGCCCTCCTCCACCATGGTCCGCAGATCCCGGTGGGTGGCCGCCACCAGCCGGAAGTCGGCGGGCAGGGCGTCGATGCCGCCCACCCGGCGGTAGGTGGCCGATTCCAGGAGACGCAGGAGCTTGACCTGGAGGGCCGGCGGCAGGTCGCCGATTTCGTCGAGGAACAGGGTGCCGCCGCTGGCCGCCTCCACCAGGCCGAGCTTGCGGTGGCTGGCGCCGGTGAAGGCGCCCTTTTCGTAGCCGAAGAGCTCGCTCTCGAACAGGGTTTCCGAAAGCCCGGCGCAGTCCACCGCCACAAAGGCGCCGGCGTTGCGGTTACTGGCCTCGTGAATAGCCCGGGCCACCAGTTCCTTGCCGGTGCCGGTCTCCCCCAGGATGAGCACCGCCGAATCCGCCGGCGCCACCCGCACCACCTGCTCCAGCATGCGCATGAAAACGGGGGAGCGCCCTACCAGCCCCTGGCCGGCAGCCCGGCTGCTGGCCTGGCGGACCCGGCGCATGGTCTCGACGAAGTAGGCCACCTTGCCGGCATCGTCCCGCACCGGCACGGTTTCCACATCGACGTGCTCCTCGCCCCGGGGGGTGTGGTGTAGGTGCAGCACCCGCTGGGGGACGCCGGATTCCAGGCACTGCTTCAGCGGGCAGGACTCCCCCGCCTGGTCGCAGGGTACGGTGAAGCGGTGGGAGACCTCGTAGCAGGTGCGCCCCCGGATCGGCTGCCCGCTGCCGAATTCCCGCACGTAGGCCTGGTTGGCGGCGACGATGCGGTAATCGGCATCCATGACGATGCGCGGCTCCGGCAGGCCATCGAGGAAGGAAAGAAGCTCGCTGAGAAGATTGGGGGCGGCCGCAAGCGCCATTTATGGCAATCAATGCAAAAGTCGTCCGCCAATTTTGGCAGAGAAAGCCTCCGGACGCACGGCCGTCTTTACCAGGCATGCATAAGCCGTTGATTATTCTGACCCCACCACTTCCCAGCCGACATGGCACGGGTCTTGATATGGAAGAGGCATGCCCCTCCTTCGACGCTTCTGGGATTCCCCTTCCGGCACCTGCTCCTACCTGGTGGGGTCCGACGCCACCCGTCAGGCGGTGTTCATCGATCCCGTCCGGGAACAGGTCCCCCTGTACCTGGGCGTCCTCGAGGAACTGGGGCTGCGCCTGGCCGGCATTATCGAAACCCACGTCCATGCGGATCACCTCACCGCCGCCGACACCCTGCGCCGCCTCACCGGCGCCACCGTCGTCTGCGGCCGCCAAAGCGGGGTCGAGGGCGCCGACTGCCTGCTGGCCGACGGCGACTCCCTGAACTTCGGGGACCTGGCCTTCCAGGCCCTTTCCACTCCCGGACATACGCCCGCCTGCCTGACCTATCGCTGGGGCGACCGCCTATTCACCGGCGACTCCCTCCTGATCAGCGGCTGCGGGCGAACGGATGGGCCGGGGGGCAATGCGGGGATGCTGTTCGACAGCGTCACCCGCCGCCTCCTGACCCAACCAGACGAGTATCTTGTTTATCCCGGCCACGGCAGCCAGCAGCGCTGGGTCAGCTGCATCGGGGAGGAAAGGCGCACCAATCCGATGCTGCTGGGCGTCAGCCGGGACGAATTCATCGCCCTGGCCAGCCGGCGCGAGCTTCCCCCGCTCCCGGCCCGGGCCGAAACCCTGGCCGCCAACCGGCGCTGCGGCCGGCTCCCCGAAGAGGAAGCCGAGGCCGCCCCCGAATCCGCACCCATTCCCGATCCCGAGGAAAGCAAATGAGTAAAGCTGCAAAACCCGCCACCGAACAGACGGAAGCCACCGTCTCCCTCTACGAGAAGCGCCGGACGATCTACGCCCGGGCCACCCAGGGCCTGTTCGCCAACTGGCGCATCGCCCTGGTCGTCCTCACCCAGGCCATCTTCTACGGCGGCCTGTGGCTGGACTGGAACGGGCGCCAGGCCCTGCTGCTCCACCTGGTGGAGCGCAAGTTCTACATCTTCGGCCTCATCCTCTGGCCCCAGGACGTCTTCTACCTGGCGGTACTCCTCATCATCTCGGCCTACGGCCTCTTCCTGGTCACCGCCGTCGGCGGCCGCCTCTTCTGCGGCTACGCCTGCCCCCAGACGGTCTACACGGAAGTCTTCATGTGGATTGAGAACTGGGTGGAAGGGGAGCGCAACGCCCGCATCAAGCTGGATAACGGCCCCATGACTGTCCGCAAGGCGCGGATCAAGCTCACCAAGCACTTCCTGTGGCTGCTCGTCGCCCTGTGGACCGGCTTCACCCTGGTGGGCTACTTCACCCCGGTGACCGAACTCATCGAGGAAGCCAAGACCTTCGCCTTCGGCCCCTGGGAAACCTTCTGGATCTTCTTCTACGGCGGCTTCACTTACATGATGGCCGGCTTCATGCGGGAGCAGGTGTGCAAGTACATGTGCCCCTACGCCCGCTTCCAGAGCGTCATGTTCGACCCGGACACCCTGCTCGTCACCTACGACCCGGAGCGGGGCGAGCCCCGGGGCACCCGCAGGAAAGGCACCGATCCCAAGGCCCAGGGCCTGGGGGAATGCGTGGATTGCGGCATCTGCGTCCAGGTCTGCCCCACCGGCATCGATATCCGCAACGGCCTCCAGTACGAATGCATCGGCTGCGCCGCCTGCATCGACGCCTGCGACCAGGTCATGGACAAGGTCGGCTATCCCCGCGGCCTGGTGCGCTACTCCACCGAGAACGCCGGCAGCCTGCACCTGTCGCGGCGGGACATCTTCGCCCGCGTCGTGCGCCCCCGCATCCTCCTCTACACCGCCATCCTGTTCCTCATCGTCGGCGCCGCCGGCTGGTCCCTGGGCCACCGCATCCCCCTCAAGGTGGACGTCATCCGGGACCGGGCGACCCTCGCCCGGGAAGCCGACGACGGCAGCATCGAGAACATCTACATGCTGCGTCTGATGAACACTGACGAGAAGCCCCACCTCTACCAGATCAGCGTCGCCGGCCTGGACAGCATCGGCATCGCCGGCCCCCGCGAGATCGAGGTCGCCTCGGCCAGCGTCAAGGAAATGCCGATGGTGGTCCGGGTCCAGCCCGAAGCCGGCAAGCCGGGCTCCAACCCGATGCGCTTCACCATCGTCGCCGCCGAGGATGGCTCTATCCGGGTGGAAGAGAAGGCCGCCTTCATCCTGCCCCAATAATGCCGGGACCGGCTGACGGCCCATTTCTTTGCAACGAGCCGGCGCCGGAATGGCGCCGGCTTTGCCCAACACGTTGTCAATTCAAGGAGACTCCATGAAGACCACCGCCGCCTTTGCCCTGGCCACCCTGGCCTTTTCCGCCTTCGCCCAGGACATCGATGCCCTGACGACCGACACCAAGAAGACCGTGCTGCCGGTGGTGCCCAAGGTGATGGCCGCCATGCAGGAGGCCGTCGGCCAGAAGGGCGTCGCCGACGCCATCCCGGTCTGCCGGGAGCAGGCGCCAAAATTGATTCAACAGGTGCGGGAGGCCACCGGCTGGTCCATCCGCCGCGTCAGCCTCAAGGTGCGCAATCCCGAGCGGGGCCAGCCCGACAACTGGGAAACCGCCACCCTGCAGGAAATGGAACGGAAGCTGGCGGCCGGCACCAAGCCGGAAACCCTGGAAAAATCGGAAATTGTCCAGGAAAGCGGCAAATCCTACTTCCGCTACGCCAAGGCCCTACCGGTGGCGGACGTCTGCGTCGCTTGCCACGGGCCGGCGGAGAGCATGGACGGGAGCCTCAAGGCCAAGCTGGCGGAAACCTATCCCCACGACCAGGCGGTGGGCTACAGCCGGGGCCAGATCCGCGGCATCCTGTCGGTCAAGCGGCCGCTGTAAGACGGCTTCCAACAAGTAGTAACCGGCGGGCGGGGCGTTTGAGGAGCCGGGCGAGAACTGTCTGAGCCCCGCAGGGGGCGAGTTCCGCAGCCCGGCGGAGCGAATGCCCCGCCCGCCGCGCCCTGGTTCAGGAGAACTTCTTCTGGTGCGCCTGGACGGCCTTCATGCGCGCCAGGAACAGCCGCAGCTTCACGGCTTCCGGGATATCGGCGTGATTGTCTTCGGCTTGGGCAAATTTCTTCTCGTGGGCCTGGACCGCCTTCATACGTGCGACAAACAGCCGAAGCTTCACGGCCTCGGAGATATCAGCGTCATCGTCTTCGTCCCGGTCGGCCACTTCCTTGACCTTGGGCCGGCTGAAGGAGCGGTGGAAATCCAGGTCGCTGGCACCGAAATCGACATCCTCGTCATCGAAGAAGTCGCGGATGGACGGATCGCCGGCCCTGGGCTTGGCCGCCAGCAGCGCCATCTGATGACGCGCCGAGCGGGAGAACATGGTGTCCTTGACGGGTTTTCTCTTCGCCAGCTTCAGCTTCTTGGCCGGATGCAGCTTTTCGACGGGCTTCAGCTCCGTCAGCAGCTCGATCACCGGGGGCGGCGTCGGGATCGGAGTCAGGATGACGGCCGAGTCCGAGACGGGAACTTGTCCTGCCGCTCCTTCCGCGCCGGCCGCCCGCTCCATCACCGCCAACTGCTCCGTGACAACCGACGGCTTGGCAACTGCCTGCTGCTCCGCCAGCGGCAGCTCGGAGGCGACAACACCCAAAGAGGACAGCGCAGCCACGGCTGCGACCAATAACCAACGCACTTGCACTTCCCCACGAAAATGGACTTCGACACCTGATGTAACGCACGAGTGTCGACTTGGTTGTCATCGCAGCATTAAATGACAGAGAGAGCCCGGGCCAGGTCAGAGCCGATCCACGGCTTCGTATTCCCGGAACAGGAAAAACGGTTTCCCTTGCCGCCAACAAAAAGACCCGCGGCTGGGCGGGTCGATCGGATGCTGCCGGATGCTGCCGGATGCTGCAAAACTGCTGTTTGGTGCCTTGGGCGAGACTCGAACTCGCACGGCTTGCGCCACTACCCCCTCAAGATAGCGTGTCTACCAATTTCACCACCAAGGCCCTGGTGCGTCCTGACGGGCTCGAACCGCCGACATCCAGCTTGTAAGGCTAGCGCTCTACCAACTGAGCTAAGAACGCTCGGGGCCGGCATTATAGCCTGGGAAGGCGGCGGCCAGTCAAATTTTGGCCTCGAAAATATAGACAACGGGAGAAATCGATCCGCAGCCCGGGTTTCTTCGGGCGGCAGAGGCTCCGGGCATTGATTGCCGGAAAAGAAGGCAGGGGATCATCCGCAGCCTGTACGGGCCGGGCCAAGGGGTCCGGCGGCGCCGGCCCGACGAGGGAAGCTGGATCATCGCCCCGCCACAACAATAGACCACCCCCGGCGCGATTGGTTGCGGCTTCCGGCCCCTCGCCCGGTCAGCAGCCGCGCCCCCCTGGATTGCGGGTAAAGCCGAACCCGCCGCCACCCGCGCCGGCAGGCAGGATGCAGATGAACATGGACAGGGTCCGGGCGGATTGCCGCAAGTCCGGCGGGAAGGGCGAGAAGGGCACGGCCCGCTCCACCACGGCCCTGATGAAGGCGATTTCATCCCTCTGGTCGCCGGCATCGAGCACCTGAAAGCCGGCGAGGGAGCCGTTGGGATTGAGGCGGATGCGCACCGCGGCCGTCTGCACACCCTTGCTCCGCGGGTCGTTCCTGACAAAGCCGGCGCTCCGGTTGAGCTTCTTCACCAAGCTATCCAGGTACATTTCCAGGCTGAAGGGGTCCACCGGTGGGCTGTCGGGCAGGCGTTCCAGGGTCACGGCCTCGCCGTCCTCCTGGCTGGCCTGGTGCCGGCCCAGTTCCTCGGCCATGGCCAGGGAGCGCCGGGCCAGGCCGGGTCGATCCCGGGCCTCCCCGGAGAGTTCGCCCAAAAAGCGGTCCATCTCCGCCTTTTCCGCCGCCGACCACCTGGGGGCGGAGCGGAGCGCCGGGAGCCCCGGGCGCTTTTGCGCCGTCAGCACCTTGGGGCGAATCCGCGGCCTGGGGCTGGCTGCCGGGGCCGGACCGGGAAGCACCGGGATGTCGACGGGCGCCGCCGCCTCCCGCTTGCCCAGGCTAGCCTCGAGCCGCGGTGCCGACGGGGTCGCCACCGGGGTGGCCGGGCGGAGCGCGAAGAGGACCATCCCGTGCACCGCCAAAGACAAGGCGATCGCCCATTCCAGGGAGCGGGGTCGGTGCGGCATTTCCGAAAAGGACATGCGGCCTATTCTATCCGCTCCCCGGCCGGTTCGAGGGCAGGGGCCCTTCTACCGCTGATAACCGGGGAACCCGAAGGGACTACGGTTGCGGGTACTTTTCTTCGGGTGAAGGCTGTATTGAGGGAAACCGGGCCCCACGGGTACTCTGCCAGAGTCATCTGCCCGCTGCCCATCATGCCCACGCCCAATCGCAATCGCCATCGGCAATACCCCATGGCTGCCCTCTCCCTGAGCCCTCAGGAGCTGGCCGAACTCGACGAGTTCCTCGACTCGGATGCCGTGCCCGCCGGACTCTGGGGAGTGGATGTCCTGCATGGCTTCCTGACATCGGTGGCCCTGTCGGGAACGGCCATCGACCCGGAGCAGTGGCTACCCCTGGTCTGGAGCACGAACCGGGAGGAACTCCCCCGCTTTGCCGATCGGGCCCAGGAAAAACGGCTCACCGCCTACATCCTGCGCATGTACGACGACATCCGGGCGACCCTGGCCGACCCGGACAGCGGCTTCTCACCCCTGGTGACCGCCGCCCACGGCAGCGGCGCGCCCTATGGCGATGGAACCCTGTGGTGCAACGGCTTCATGCTCGGGATGGTCCTGCTCGACACCCACTGGGCAAGCTTTATCGCCACCCCGACCAGCAGCGGCCTGCTGCTTCCCATTCTGCTGCTGGGGTCGGACACGGTGCCGCCGGACTGGGAAGGAATGTGCGAAACGCCCGAGCAGCGGGCCCGGCTCACCGAGTGGATCCCGGCCGTGGTGGAGGCCATCCACGTCCAGCGCTTCGTCCTCGAACTCATCGCCCGGAAGGAATCGAGGAATGCCCTGGCCAATGCCCAGCACCCCTGCCGCTGCGGCAGCCGGAAGGCATTCAAGGCCTGCTGCGGCGCTCCCCACCGGCTGCACTGACAGGCGTCAAGCCGCCGGGGCCGCCGTCCTGGCCGTAAACTCCTCGTAGGCCCGGACGGCTTCCGCGGCGTACATGAGGGTCGGACCGCCGCCCATATAGGTGCAGATGGCCAGGGTCTCCATCAGTTGCTCCCGGGTGACGCCCAAACGGATGAGGGCCTTCACATGGAAGCCGATGCAGGCATCGCAACGGCTCGAAACGCCGATGGCCAGCGCAATCAGCTCCTTGTCCAGCTCGCTGAGGGCACCGCCCTTGAGGGCCCCCTTGGCCATGGCGGAAAAGCCCTGCATGGTGTCCGGGATTTCCCGGCGCAGGGTGTCGAGGGCCTTGGAAACGTCCGAGGTGATGGCGACGAAGGATTTGGTCATGACAGCCTCCCGTTGAATATAAGCGAATTATAATATTCTTTTCGGCTTCCAGTCACTGCCCCCGTCCGCTCCTCAGCTCGCCATGGCCGCTCCGCCGCCGGCCTGCCAGACATTGCGGCAATGGGTCTCCCGCAGGCGCCAGGCGCAGGCGGCGCCGAACCAGGCGGCGCCGGCCACCAGCAGGAGGCCGAGGCGGAAATCCTCCGGTGAATAGACCCGCACGCCGTTGGCCATGGTGCCCTGCCAGTGGATATCCATCACCCAGCCCACCAGGGGCTGCAGGAGAGCCCCGGCCAGGAAGCCGCCCATGTTGGCCACCGAGGTGGACATGCCCGACAGGAGGGGCGGATTCACCTCCTTGGCGCAGGCCCAGGTCAGGGTGAAGCTGGCGGTAGCGAGGCCCATGAGTCCGAACAGGGCATAGCTTACCGGCAGCGGCAGGCTCACGCCGGACAGCCAGACCAGCCAGATGAGGCCGTAGACGTGGGTGGAGGCAATGACCACCGGCTTCCGGCGCCCGAGGCGGTCCGAGATGCCGCCGATGACCAGGCAACCGACGGCGAACCCGGCGAAGTAGAGGGACAGGTGGTTCGAGGCCACGGCCCGCGTGAGGCCATGGGCCTGGGTCAGGAAGGGCATGGCCCAGAGGCCGCCGAAGGTGAAGAAGCTGCCCGCCACCCCCAGATTCACCAGCGCCGCCGGCCAGGTGAAGCGGTTCTTCAGCACCGTCATGAGCCCGCTCAGGATCACGGTCCGGTCCACCCGGGGCCGAACCGCCGGCTGGCCGCCCACTGCCTCGGGACGGTCCCGCACCAGCAGCCAGCAGGCCAGGCCCAGCACCACGGACACCAGGCCGACGCCGATGAAAACGCCCCGCCAGCCGGTGGCCTGGGCGACGCCCGACAGGGGCGCCCCGGCGAGAACCGAGCCCAGGTTGCCGATGAGCATGGAGCCGCCGACCAGGGTGGCGAAGCGGTTCTCCTCGAACCAGACGGCGATGATCTTCAGCATGGCGATGAAGGTCACCGACACCCCGAGGCCGATCAGGGTCCGTCCCGCCAGGGCCAGGTCGAGGCTGGGGGCGAGGCCGAACAGGAGGCTGCCGGCGCCGCCCACCAGGCCGCCCAGGAAGAGGATGCGGCGGGGCCCCAGGGTATCCACCAGGATGCCGGTGGGCACCTGCATCACCGTGTAGACGTAGAAATAGGTGGCCGCCAGGATGCCCAGGGAGGCGGCTGAAGTCTGGAAGGCGGCCGCCAGGTCGTGGGCGATACCGGCGGGGGCGAAGCGCTGGAAGAAGGAGAGGACGTAGGCGGTGGCGACGATGCCGAGGGCAATCCAGCGGCGGCGCCTGGGGTCGGGGGTGTGGCTGGTCATCAATTTACGGGGGATGCGGCCGGTCCCGCCCTGGGCGGGCCGGCATCAGGGAAAGCCGGCAGCGGCCGGCCGCTGCTCGGGCTTACTTGAGGGAAAGGACCCACTTGGCGAGGCTGGCCGCCTCGGCCTCGGAGACGGCCGGGTTGGGCGGCATCTCGGGGCCGCCCCATTCACCCTTGCTGCCGTTGCGGATCTTCTGGGCCAGGGCCGCGTCGGCGCCCTTCTCGGCGGCGCGCTTCTTGGCGATATCCTTGTAGGCGGGCCCCACCAGTTTCTTGTCCACCGTATGGCAGCCCAGGCAGTTCTTCGCTTTGGCCAGGTCCTCGGAAGCCAGGGCGGAACCTGCCGCCAAGGCGGCCACGGCCACCAGGCCGGCGGCAATGCGCTGTTTCATCTTTCTTCTCCCCTCGTGGTTATCTTGTCGGCTGCCATCGCCCGGGGCGACAGCAGACGCAGTCTAACCCGAGGCGGCGAATTAGAGAATCCGGAGCCGGAGGCCGGCACAAGCCCAGGACGCCGAAGTCATCGCCGGACCGAACGCCTGCCGTCCAGGAGGAAATGCTCGGCGTCGGCCAGGTTTTCCGGCGCCCCCACCAGGATGAGCACGTCGTTGTCCTCCAGGCGCGTCTCCGGTTCCGGCCCCAGGCTCCTGACACCGCGCCGGCGCAGGGCCTCCACCATGACGCCCCGGCTGGCGACATCGAGCTCCGCCAGGGTCTTGCCGATGCCGTAGGCCTGGGGTTCCAGCACCAGCACAAGCTTCTCCTGGGAGAGCTTGTGCATGCGGTCGCTCTCGCCCCGGTAGAAAGCTCGCAGGGAGGCATAGCGCTCGGCCCGGGCCGAGCGCACCTGGGCCAGGCTGCGCTCCAGGGGAACCCCCACCTGGGCCAGGGTCTGGGCCGCCAGCATGAGGCTGCCCTCCAGCACTTCCGGCACCACTTCGCTCGCCCCCAGGGATTTGAGGCGGTCGATCTGGCTCTCGTCCTGGGCCCGGACGATGACCGGCAGGTCGGGCCGCAGGGCCCGCACCATTTCCAGGGTGCGCTCCGCTGCCGGCGGATCGGCGAAGGTGATGACCACCGCCCGGGCCCGGGCGACACCGGCCGCGGTCAGGACTTCCCGGCGGTCGGCGGTGCCGAACACGACATTCTCGCCGGCCCCCCCGGCCTCCTGGACCCGGGTGCTGTCGATATCGAGGGCGATGAAGGGAATGCTTTCCCGCTCCAGGAAATGGGCCAGGCTCTGGCCGGTGCGGCCGAAGCCGCACAGGATGACGTGGTCGCTCATGCCCATGCTGTGGACCGCCACCTGGTGGGCCACCTCGGCGCGGCTGGCGAACTCCCCTTTCGAGAGGCGCTTGCCCAGTCCCGCGGCCCGGGCGATGAGGAAGGGCGCCGCCATCATGGAAAGCAGCATCGCCGCCATGGTGACCTGGAAGACATCCCGGGGGATCAACCCCCCGTCGCCCGCCAGCTGCAGGAGGACGAAGCCGAATTCCCCGGCCTGGGCCAGTTGGACAGCCGTGCGCAGCCCCACGTCGACGGAGTTCTTCATCACCAGGGTGAGGATCATGACGATGCCCCCCTTGGCCAGCACCAGAAGGGCCAGGGCGGCCAGCACCGCCGGCAGGTTGTGGAAGACATAGTCCACATCGAGGAGCATGCCGACGGTAACGAAGAAGAGTCCCAGCAGCACGTCCCGGAAGGGTCGGACGTCGGCCTCCACCTGGTGCCGGTACACCGTCTCGGCGATCAGCATGCCCCCCACGAAGGCCCCCAGGGCGAGGGACAGCCCCGCCGACGAGGTGAGCCAGGACAGCCCCACCACCACCAGCAGGACGTTGAGCATGAAGAGCTCGGTGGACTTCTGCCGCGCCACCAGGTCGAACCAGCGGCGCATGATCCGCTGCCCGCCCATGATGAGGATGGTGAGCACCAGGGTCGCCTGGGCGAAGGCGATCAACAGATTCTGCGCCAGCCCCTCGGCCTTCCCGGCCAGGGCCGGAATGACAATCAGGAGCGGCACCACCGCCAGATCCTGGAACAGCAGCACCGCCATGGTCTGGCGGCCGGGCTGGGAATGGAGCTCCAGGCGCTCGGACAGGAGCCGGGAGACGATGGCGGTGGAGGACATGGCGCAGGCCGCCCCCACCGCGAAGCCGACCCGCCAGTCCTGGCCGTAGTAGAAGACGGTGACCGCCGTGGTCCCGGCCAGGGTCACCAGGACCTGGGCGCCGCCGAAGCCGAACACCAGCCGTCGCATGGCCCGGAGCCGGGCCAGGCTGAATTCCAGGCCGATGGAAAACATCAGGAAGACGACACCGAACTCGGCGATATTGGACGACTGCTCGGTCTCGGCCACATAGCGCAAGCCATGGGGCCCGATGGCGACGCCGACGGCGAGATAGGCGAGGATGGGGGGGAGCCGCAATTGCCGCGCCAGGGCCACGGCGAGGACCGCGGCGCAGAGCAGGAGGACGAGGGACTGGAGAGTGACTGGCATGTTTCTAGCTAAGCTATATTCCACGGGATTCTATCATCCCGCCGCCAGCCTTCCGGGGCCTACTCCGGCATCCTGGAATCGATGACCAGGGTCACTGGCCCGTCGTTGGTCAGGCTCACCTGCATATCGGCGCCGAACACGCCGCTGGGCACTGGCTTGCCGAGGGCAGCGGAAAGCTTGCCGACGAAGGCCTCGAACAGGGGCCGGGACACCTCTCCCGGCGTCGCCCGCCCCCAGGAGGGCCGGTTGCCCTTCTGGGTGGAGGCGTAGAGGGTGAATTGAGACACCGCCAGGATGTCGCCCCCGGCGTCCGCGACGCTGCGGTTCATCACCCCGGCCTCGTCGGGGAATACCCGCAGCCGGGCGAGCTTGCCCGCCATCCAGTCCAGGTCGCCCTCGCCGTCCCCGGCCTCAAAGCCGGCCAGGACCAGGAGCCCCGGGCCGATGGCTCCAACCACCTCGTCATCCACTGCCACCGCCGCCTGCCGCACCCTTTGCACCACCACCCTCATTCAGATCTCCCCATCCGCCCCGCCAGTTCCTTGCGCCCCTCCTCCAGGGCAAACATGGCCAGGGCAAAAGGCGGAATATACAGCCAGACCTCCGCCCCCAACGGCGCGGTGCCGAACAGGGCATTGCCCTCGGGGGTATAGACGATGAGGATCAGCAGCAGCATTTCCACCCCGAGGCCGAGCCAAAGGAGCGGGTTGCCCCCCATGGGCAGGCACCAGGCGTGCTGGCGGGCATCCCGGCAAACCAGGAGGTTGACCACCTGGGTGAGGACGATGGCCGTCAGGCAGGCGGTGGTGGCCGCCAGGTAGTTCGGGTCCTTCGCCCCCAGGGGTTCGCCGTAGCGCCAGCCGGCGGCATCCAGGACGAAGAAGAAAGCCGCCATGGCCGCTACCGACTCCAGCACGCCGAGCCAAAGATAGGCCCGAGCCACCAGCGCCCAGGACAGGAGCCGCTCCCGGCGGGGGCGGGGCGGCTGGCGCATGACGTCCGCCGTCGGCGGCTCGGCGCCCAGGGCCAGGGCCGGCACCATGTCGGTGCCCAGATCCACGGCCAGGATCTGGACGACGGTCAGGGGCAAAGGAATGCGGAAGAGAACGAAGGTCAGGTAGGGCACCACTTCGGGAATATTGGATGTGAGGATGTAGGTCATGAACTTGCGGATGTTGGCGAACACCGCCCGCCCCTCCTCGATGGCGTTCACGATGCTGGCGAAGTGGTCGTCGAGAAGCACGATGTCCGCCGCCTCCCGGGCCACGTCGGTGCCGCTCCGCCCCATGGCGATCCCGATATCGGCGGTCTTCAGGGCCGGGGCGTCGTTCACCCCGTCGCCGGTGACCGCCACCACCTCCCCCTTGTGCTGCAGGGCCTGCACCACGCGCATCTTCTGCTCGGCGGTCATGCGGGCACAGATCACCTCGGGGGCCGCCAGGGCCAGCTGGAGCTGGGCGGCGGTCATGGCGGCGATGTCGGCTCCCTTCAGGAGGGTCGGCTCCTCTCTCCCCACCAGCCCGATTTCCCGGGCGATGGCCAGGGCCGTCCGGGGATGGTCGCCGGTCACCATGATGACCTTGACCCCGGCCGATCGGCAGCGGGCGATGGCTTCCGGCACATCGCCCCGGGGCGGGTCCTCCAGCCCCGCCAGGCCGTAGAAGACGAGATCGGTCTCGGCTGCCGCCTCTTCCGCCGCCAGATCCTTGCCCGCCAGGGCCAGGACCCGCAGGCCCTGCTCCGCCATGTCCTCCTGGGCGGCCACCAGGGCCTGGCGATCCTCGTCAACCAGGGGACGGACGCCGTAGCGGGTCCATTGGGCGATGCACAGGGGCAGCACCGACTCCGGCGCTCCTTTGCAGTAGAACTCCCGGCCCCCGGCCTCGGCCCAGAGGGTGGACATGCGGTCCCGCTCGTGGTCGAAGGGCAGTTCGCCCAGGCGCTGCCCGCCGCCGTCTTCCTTGCGGCGGTGCCGGGACAATTCCCACAGGGCAATTTCCATGGGGTCCCCCAGGGGCCGGCCGTCGGGAAACTTGAGGTCGTGGCAGCGCGCCGCCACCCGCAGCAGGGGCCGGGGCAGGCGGGAAAAGGGGTCGCGGAAGTCGCCGTCGGCAAAGAGGCGCTTCACCGTCATGCGGTTCTGGGTGAGGGTCCCGGTCTTGTCGGAACAGATGACCGTCGTCGCCCCCAGGGTCTCCACCGCCGGCAGGTGCCGCACCAGGGCGTTGCGCCTGGCCATGCGCTGGGTCGCCATGGCCAGGGCCAGGGTGACGGTGGGCAGGAGTCCCTCCGGCACGTTGGCGACGATGATCCCGATGGCGAACATGAAGTTGGCCCAGAAGGGCAGGCCGAGCCAATGGCCGCCGAAGAAGAACAGGACGCCGAGGCTGGCGGCAAAGATCGCCACCAGCCGGGAGACCCGGCGGATTTCCCGCTGCAGGGGGGACTCGGTCTCGACGGCGGCCTGGGTGAGGTGGGCGATGCGGCCGAACTCGGTGCGCATGCCGGTGGCGAAGACGACGGCACGCCCCTGGCCGGAAACGACCAGGGTCCCCGCCAGGAGGAGGTTGCGGGCGACCAGGAAATCGGATTCGTCGTCGCTTTCGGCAAAGCGCCGCTGTGGCAGGGATTCGCCGGTCAGGGTGGCGAGGCTCGCCCGCAGCCCGGCAGCTTCGATGAGCCGGCAGTCCGCCGGCACCCTGTCCCCCTCCCCGAGGAGCACGATGTCTCCGGGCACCAGGTCGTCGGCCAGGACGGCATGGGTCACGCCTGCCCGCACCACGTCCACCTGCTGGGGCAGCAGGGCCTGCAGCGCCGCCAGGGCTTTCTCGGCCCGGTACTGCTGCCAGAAGGAGAAAAGGCCATTGACCCCGATCACCCCGACGATGGCCCAGGCCAGGGTGCCCATGCCCTGGCCGGGATCGAACCCCTCGGCGAAGAAGGCGAGGCCCGCAGCCAGCCAGAGAATGAGGGCGAAGAAATGGGTGAATTCCCGGCCCAGGCTCAACCAGAGAGGCGTTTTGGCAGCCGCCTCGATGCGGTTGGGGCCGAACTCGCTCCGGCGCCGTGCCACCTCGCCGGCGGCAAGCCCGCCCGGGCCGCTGCCCAGGCTGGCCAGTGCCCCATCGGGAGACAACCGGACCAGGTTCAACGCCGGCCCGCCAGAGAACGATCGCCGCGCCTCATGCCTATTTCCTCCTAGCAACGCCGCAAACGGCATCCTGGGGGCTGGTATCGCCCATTACCAGCCTTAGGCAAGCAAATGGTCAGGAGTGCTGCGGCCTCCGCAAGGAACGATCCTTTTGCAGCCGGCTCAGAAACGCTCGAACTGGTGCTCGTCGTAGGTGCCGACGGTCTGGCGGGCGGCCCCGGGATAGTTCGCTGCCGGCTTGGAGTTGACCGTCTGGACGGCGGGCTTTTCGTAGGAGCGCACCGCTTGCTCGAGCCGGAAGAAGGTCATGAGCTGCTGCAACTGCTCAGCCTGGCTGCCCAGTTCCTCGGCGGTGGCCGCCAGTTCCTCGGAAGCCGAGGCGTTCTGCTGGGTGGCTAGGTTGAGCTGGCCCATGGCGCTGTTGATCTGGGCCACGCCGCTGGCCTGTTCCTCGCTGGCGGAGGCGATTTCCTGCACCAGGTCGGAAGTCTTCTGGATCGCCGGAACCATCGCCGTCAGGAGATGGCCGGCGCGCTCGGCCAGGGTGACGCTGTTGCCGGCCACTTCGCCGATTTCCTGGGCCGCCACCTGGCTCCTTTCGGCCAGCTTCCGGACTTCCGCCGCCACCACCGCGAAGCCCTTGCCGTGCTCTCCGGCCCGGGCCGCCTCGATGGCGGCATTCAGGGCCAGGAGGTTGGTCTGGTAGGCGATGTCGTCGATGATGCCGATCTTGCTGGCGATGCTCTTCATGGCATCCACCGTCTGGTCGACGGCTTGCCCGCCCTCACCCGCCTCGGTGGCAGCCTTGGAGGCCATGCCGTCGGTGACCTTGGCGTTCTCGGTGTTCTGCTTGACGGAAGCCGATGCCTGTTCGAGGGTGGAGGAAATTTCCTCGACGCTGGCCGCCTGCTCCGAAGAGGACTCGGAGAGCGACTGGGCCGTGGCGGAAACCTGGCCTGAGGCTTCGGTCAGGGCCTGGGCGGCATTGCGCACCTCGCCGATGATCTGGGCCAGCCTGCCGACCATGGCCTGCATCGCCTGAAGCAGCAGCCCGGTTTCATCCTTGCCGGTCACCTCGATCCTGGCGGTCAGATCGCCTTCCGCCAATTGGTTGGCCACCTTCACCGCCTCGTTGAGGGGCCGGGTGATGCCCCGGGTGAGCCGGAAGGCGATGACGGCGGCCAGGACAATCGCCAGCCCGGCAATCGCCAGGGTCACCGTACGAGCGGTCTCGTAGGCGTCCGCCGCATCCTTGCTGGCCTTGGCCATGAGGTCGCCCTGATAGGAAACCAGTTCGGCGATGGCGCCGAGGTAATTGGTCTGGCTCTTGAGCATGTCGGTGTTGAGCAGCGCCAGCGCCTCTTCCCTGCGCCCGGTCGTAGCGGCCTCCCGGAATTTCCCGAGATCGGCCACATAAGCGGCTCGGACGGCGGCCATCTTCTTCAGGATTTCCTTGTCGGCTTCTGAAACGGCGGCCTTGCCCAGCTTGTCCAGCCGGTCGCTGATGATCCGGCTCAGGGGCGGAATGCGGTCCAGCTCGGCCCTGGCCTCTTCCGGCTTGCTGACCAGGAGAGCCTGGCGGGTCACCTGGGCAACGACATTGACGGCGTCGATGATGTCGTTGGCCCAGACGGTCTTCGGATAGTTGTCCTCGGCCAGGAGCTGCAGCTTGCCGTTGATCATGCCCATGCGATTGATGCCCAGCCACGCCAGCGCGACGAGCAGGACGATCATCAGGGCAAAACTCCCGGCCAGCCGGGTTCCGATGCGGGTGTTGTTGAACATGACTTCCCCCTCTTGATTCCAGTAGGTCTTAAGCTCTTGTTATCAATACTCAGAAACGGCTTCGATCGAGGAACTCGGCCCGGCGCAATGATGGGCGAAACGCATCGCTAGCGTCGCGCGCTGACGCTGCCGGTAGCTGCCATTCCATGGACAGAATGGCGGGCGATGGTAGCCTGAAAGCCAGAATCCGGCTTCTGCGCCGGAAACAAATAAATTCAGTTAACTAATCGTAATTCCAGGCACCGGCACAGGCAACCATCAGGCGTTTCCGCCCATGCCCCGGGGGAATAGCCGCCTTGCGCCGATGGCGCGCACTCACGGCTTCCCGGAATCTTCCGGCATGATCGCCGACGAGGCGGTCGGCAAGTGCCAGTCGTAGCGGATGGCGAGCATCCGGATGCCAAAGCACAGCATGGCGCCCGTAATCGCCGACAGGGCGGAGGGGAGTGCGAACAGATGGGCCGTGACGACGACCGTGGCGCCAGCCAGCGCAGCCACGGCATAGATTTCTCTGCGCAGGACGCCGGGAATTTCGTTCAGGAGCAGGTCCCGCACGATCCCTCCGCCAATCGCGGTGAGCATTCCCAAGAGCGCTGCCATGACAGGGGAGAGATGAAAATCCAGCGCCTTCTGCGCGCCAGACACCGCAAAAAAGGCCAGCCCCAGGGCATCGAATACCAGCACCGCATTGCGGAGCCTCTCGATGACCGAATGCCAGAAAAATGCCACGAAGCCTGCCGCGAGGGACACGCCCATATACCTCAGGTCGCTGATGCCGGCGGGGGGAAGGGCGCCGATCAGGACATCGCGGATGATTCCCCCAAAGTTGGCCGCCGCAAATGACAGCACCAGCACGCCGAAGATGTCCGCGCGGCGATTGATGCCCGCCGTGGCGCCGCTCAGGGCAAAGGCAAAAGTGCCTGACAAATCGAGCAACAACAGCAGCAGCCCGCCTGTTTCCGGAGACAAAATCATTGTCGGAACGACCTCGGTTTCATACAGAACCTAATAGTTTAAATCAGCCCTGCTCCACCCAGCGGTCGCATCTTCGGCCTATCGCCACCCCATCGAGCCCCCTCCGGGTGCCGATCAGGCCCCTTTCCCGTGGCAATGCCCCACCCTACAATGCCGGAGGCACATTTCGCCCCCCTGTTCCAGGAAAGGATTTCCCATGAAATTCAAGATCCTCGCTGGCTTCTTCGTTTTCGGGACCCTGGGCGCCCAGGCCTGGGCCGACGTGGCGGCACCCATCAGCGCCGTCATGCTCTACCCGGGCAGCGCCACCGTGGTGCGGACCGCCCAGGTGGCGCCCGGGACGACCCAGATCGTCGTCACCGGCCTGCCGGCCCGCTTCGACCCCCAGACCCTGCGCACCGAAGCCGGCCCCGGCATCCGCGTCGGCGAAATCGTCACCCAGGACGCCGCCCGCACCGAGGCGGTGAACCCGGCCGAGGCCGAACTGGAGGCGAAAATCCAGACCCTCCAGGACCAGCAGGCGGCCCTGGATGCCGAGGCCAAGGCGGCGGAAATCGTCAAGGACTACCTGGAAAGCCTCGGCGGCGGCGACGGCGACAGCTCCAAGCAGCCCCGCCCCGCCATGGACGCCAAGACCCTGGCCGGCGTCATCGACACCCTGGGGCGCAGCGCCGGCGAGACCCTGGCCAAGAGCCATCGCCTGGCGGTGCAGAAGCGCGAGATCGGCAAGAAGATCAGCGCCCTGCAGCGCGATCTGGCGCGGCTGCGCACCGGGTCGAAGGACGCGCGGACCATCACCGTTAATGTGGCCGCCGACCGGGCAGGCACCGTGAAGCTGAGCTACCAGGTCCCCAATGCGGGCTGGAAGCCGGCCTACCGGGCGGGGCTGGATGCCGCCGCCTCCCGGGTGGAGCTGGAGCGCCTGGCGACGATATCCCAGAAGAGCGGCGAGGACTGGAACAGCGTCAAGCTCACCCTGTCCACCGCCCAGCCCCGGCAGTCCCCCACCGCCCCCGATCCCCAGCCCTGGCTCCTCTCCTACCAGCCGCCCCTGCCTCCGGCGGAAGCACGCGCCGAGAAAAGCGCCAAGATCATGATGCCGTCCGCCGCCCCGGCCCCGGCCCGGGCCATCGCGGGCAGCGGCGCAGAGGACTACCGCCCCCCCACCTTCGAGACCCAGAGCACCTTCGCCACCGAGTACGAAGTCCCGGCCCGGGTCAGCCTGCCGGCCGACGGGCGCGAGGTGTCGGTGGCCCTGGCGAAGCAGACCCTGCCCGTGAAGCAGTACCTGCGGGTCGCCCCCCGCCTGGACCCGTCCGCCGTCGTCACCGCCGAGGCCTCTCGGCCGCAGGGGGTGTGGCTGACGGGCAACCTGCAGCTTTTCCGGGATGGCAACTACGTCGGTGCCACCCACTGGAATCCCCAGAGCGCCGAGCGCTTCGTCTTTTCCTTCGGCCGCGACGAGCTGCTGCGGGTCACCGTGGACCAGGTGAAGGGCAAGTCCGGCACCACGGGCATTTTCGACCGCCGCCAGGAGCGCCGGATGGCCGATGTCTTTACCCTCACCAGCGCCCACCGTAAACCGGTGGACGTGCTGGTGCTGGAAGCCTCGCCGGTGAGCGCCTCCGACGAGATCAAGGTGCAGGCCAGCTTCGAGCCGCAGCCGACCATCGACCCCTGGGAGCAGCGGCGCGGCGTCGTGGCCTGGGAGAAAACCCTGGCGCCCGGCGAGACGGCCCGGTTCGGAGTGGACTACACCATCGAATATCCCAAGGAAGGCTCGGTGTCCGGACTGCGCTAGAACCCCGGCCCGCCCGGCCGGCGTGTCAATTGATGTGCTGCTCTTCGACCTCGGGCTTCTGCACCGGCAGGCTGAGGGGCTGCAAATCGCCGCCGGCCTTGCCGCCGCCGACGCCGGCACCGTTTCCATTGCCGCATTTCTTGCTGTCCCGCAGGGTCCACAGCTGAACCATGCGGCTGTTGGCGCTCTCCAGGGCCAGGCTCTTCTCCCGGCTGTTGCCGATCCAATGGGTCTCCAGGACCGCCGGAATGTTGTACCAGCTGTGCCGGGTCGACGTGTTCACCTGCTCGACGAACCCCACCACCCGGGTCATTTCCTGATCGATGTCCTGGCAGCTCATGGCCTTCGTCTCGTAGTCGCTCAGGGAGCCCTGCCGGCCGTACTCCACGGTCGAACAGCCCGGGAGGAGCAGGGCGGCCAGCGCGGCCGCGGCGAAAAGCGGGGTATTCTTCATTCGGGCATCCTCCGGGAAATGGGGTAGACGACGGGAAGCGAATGGCCGCGACGCATCGCGGATCGCTGTCCCGGCCAGGGCTGTACGTCCAGTTATAGACGCGGGGCCAGCCAAAGCCATTGGGTCTACCCGGCAATTCCGGAGGAGATCGCCCCCCCTTCTCGTCAGATACTTCCCCCTGGGCCGGGGCGAGGCTGCAGCCTCGCCCCGCCTGGTTTTACTTGCCCAGGGCCTGGCGCTCGGCGGCGCGCTTCTTGGCCATTTCCATCAGGGGCGGATAGGGGCCGAAGCGGTGCTGGTCCGCCGAGGCGCCATCCACGTAGGGCGGGAAGGCGGCATCCACCGGCTTGTTCCAGCGGGCCGGGAAATCCGCCTCCAGATTGGCCTTGACCGGGCGCGGCTTCGACAGGATGTAGGCGGTCACATCATAGGCCTGCTCGTCGGTCAGGACCGGGTTGGCGTAGGTGGTGCCCTGGGGCATGTTGTGGCGGATGAAGTTGACGGCCGTCAGCATGCGGTTCATGCCGGCTCCGTTGTTGAAGCTGTCCGGCCCCCAGAGCGGCGGGAAGACATAGCCCTGGGCATCCCCGGGCTGGCCGGCCCGCAGCCCCTGGCCGTTTTCGCCGTGGCAGGCGGCGCACTTGGCCTTGAAGATGGCTTCCCCGGCCGCCGGGTCGGCGCGCCGGTTGGGCGGGGGACTGGCCTTGGTGCCGGCGCCCTCGAGGCTGGCCCCCACCGGAACGCCCCGGGAGAGGAAATGGATGTAGGCAACGAAGGCCTTCATCTCCCGGGAATCCAGGGGCAGCGGCTTGCCGTTCATGCTGCGCTCCATGCAGCCGTTCACCCGTTCCTCGACGGTGCTGACCTCGTCTTCCCGGCCCCGATATTGGGGGAAGGTGGCGCTCACGCCCACCCAGGGCATGGCGTAGGGCTTGGCAGCCCCGTCCTGGTGGCAGGAGGTACAGGCCAGGTTGTTGCCGGCGTAGCGTTTGTTGGGGTCCTTTACCTCCGGCCCGACGTAGGCGAAGGTGCGGGTGGCCAGTTCGCGGCCTTCCCGGACGAGCTTGCCGTAGTGATCCTGGGGCAAGGTCTCCACATTGGGAGCCGGATGGTCGAGGAGGCTGAACTTGGCAGGTTCGGCAGCCAGGGCGGAAGCGCCCTGGGCACAGGCGAGAGCGAGAAAGAGGATGGATTTCATGATAACTCCCGCCCCAGGGCCGCGGGCAGCTTCCCGAGGTCGCCCTTGCTGATGAAATCCCTGGCGCCGCGGCGCAGCACCTCCGCCGCCAATTCATCGGGAATGGCGCCGGAGACCAGGATGAAGGGCAACCCCGCCTGGCGCGCCGCAACCAGCTCCAGGGCCCGCAGGGAATCCAGGTCCGGCAGGTGGTGGTCGCAGACCACCGCGTCCCAGCCGCCCTCCTCCAGGCACCGGCACAAATCCTCCCGCCGGGAGACCCGGGAGATGGCCGCCGCCAGCCCTGCCTGCTCCAGGCTGAGGCGGATCAGCTCGGCGTCGTCGTCCGAATCTTCCACCAGCAGCAGCCGCCATGCCATCCGTGGCGCTACGGACCCGCCCGCCCCGGTCATGCCGCCCTCTTTTCTGCCAGGGAACGGCCCTGGGGATTGATCCGGCCCAGGCCGACTTCCAGCTCGTCGAACCAGTTGATGAAGCGCATGACGTCGGCCCCCTGGTAGATGGCGCCGTGCTGGGGGCAGAGCATGTCGATGTCCAGGCGGCTGGCCCGCTCGCACCAGTCCCGCTTGGCCTCGTTGGACCCCATCCAGCGGCGGTGGAAACCCTCGGCATGGCGGATGTGGAAATCGAAATCGGTGACGAAGAGGCCGGCCCGCTCAGGCAGCAGGGCGGCGCCCACGTCGCCGGAAAAGAGGATGCGGGCCCGCTCGTCGTAGAGGTGGAAGTTGCCCGAGGAATGCAGGAAGTGGGCGGGTACCGCCTCCAGGGCGAGGGTGCCCAGGGGGATCACGGCCCCCTCGTCAGGAATGGGCACCAGGGTCTGGTCGTCGCCGCCGAAATGGGGCACGAACTCGGACCACAGCCAGCTCAGGTGGCACTTCAGCTCCGGCTTGAAGGCCAGCCACAGGGCCAGGGAAGAAATGATGTCCGGGTCCTGGTGGGAGGCGAAGATGGACTCGATGCAGGCGGGGTCGTAATCGTGGGCCAGGGCCGCGAAGACGGCGGCGAAGATTTCGGAGCCGCCGGGATCGGTCAGGAGGCCGCGCCCGTCGGAGACCACCAGGTACTCGTTGGTGTCGATGAGGTAGTCGGGGCGGTCCGGGTCCCGGGCCACCACGGCCCAGGAGTGATTGCCGCTCTGGAAGATGGTTGTGATTTTTTTCATGGTTGTGCGTGGGCCAGGTCGTTGCCCAGTTCTCTGAGGGTTTCGTGGATGGCGGCGATGGCCGCCTCAATTTCCTCCGCCACCAGGCGGAGCCCGCCGGCGAAGGCGCCGCCGTACACCGCCTCGACCTTGGCCGCCCGGGCCAGGGCCGTGCCGGTGCCGCACAGGCGCAATATCCGCCGGGTGCGCAGGCCGAGGTCTTGCCAGCGCTGCCGGTTGGCCTGGTCCGCCAGGCTCAGGCGCTCCCCGATGCGGGCGGTGACAAGGGCCATCGGGCCGCTGCCGACGCAGCATTCCTGGGCCCGCTGGAGATGGCGGTGCTGGCGGCGTTCCTTGGCCACCTCGGCCAGGTTCACCACCTGCACGGCGATGAGCCGGTCGAGGTCGCCCATCTGCCCGTTCAGCCAGTCGCTGAACTGCCGCAATTCGGCGGATACCACGCCGAACCCCCGAGCCTGGGCCCCAGCCTTTTTCGCTGCCAGGGAGGCGTTGATGGCCACCAGGTTCACCCGGCGCGCCATGTCGATGACGGCGCGGATGCTGGCATTGGCCCGCACCACTTGCTGCAGTGGCGCGCCCAGGTTCTCGAGAGTTGAATCGTGCATCGTTTCAGAATCAGTTGAAGTTGCCCGCGCCGGCCAATTCGACAACGGGAAGAAGCCCGGCGGGCCGCTTGAAGTCCGGCCGGCCGCGAGCCGGGGCCGGCTTCGCCGTCCCTTCCGTCGCCACGGTGCGGAAGAAGGCCATGAGTTCCTGGAGCTGCTCCGCCTGGCCGCTCATTTCCTCGGCGGTGGCGGCGAGCTCTTCGGACGCCGAGGCGTTCTGCTGGGTGGTCTGGTTGAGCTGGCCCATGGCACCGTCGATCTGGGCGACGCCGGAAGCCTGCTCCCGGGACAAGGCCGCGATTTCCTGCACCAGGCCCGAGGTCTTGGCGATGGCCGGCACCATGGATACCAGGAGCTCGCCGGCCTTTTCCGCCAGGGCCACGGAACGGCCAGCCACGTCGCCGATCTCCTGGGCCGCCGACTGGCTGCGCTGGGCGAGCTTCCTCACCTCGGCGGCCACCACGGCGAAACCCTTGCCGTGCTCGCCGGCCCGGGCCGCCTCGATGGCGGCGTTCAGGGCCAGGAGGTTGGTCTGGTAGGCGATTTCATCCACCACCCCGATCTTGCCGGCGATGGCTTTCATGGCGCTTACGGTTTCCCGCACCGCCTCACCGCCGTCCTGGGCTTCCCGCGCCGCCTGGGTCGCCATGCCGTCGGTGACGCCGGCATTGTCGCTGTTGCGGTGGATGGAGGCCGTGATGTCCTTCACCGAGGCGCTCGCCTGGTCCACGCCCGTCGCCTGTTCGGTGGCCGACTGGGCCAGGCTCTGGGCAGTGGCGCTGACCTGGGCGGAAGCGTTGGCCAGGGTGGCGGCGGTGCTGCGGACGGCGCCGATGACCTGGGACAGCTTTTCGGCCATGTGGCCCAGGGCCGCCATCAGCTGCCCTACCTCGTCCCGGGAGGATGATTGCACCGTCGCCGACAGGTCGCCTTCCGCCAGGCGGTTGGCGAGGGTCACGGCCTGGGCGATAGGCCTCGTGATGGCGCGGATGAGCAGGAAGGCGCTGGCGGCCACGATCAGCAGGGACAGGGCGCCGAGGCCGAGGCCGGTGGCCTTGACGTTCTCGCCGATCTGCCGGATTTCGGCCACCGCAGCCTGGAGGTCGGCCTTCTTGGCCTTGTTGAGGGAGACCAGCCGGGCCCTGAGATCCCGCCAGAGGGGCGTTTCTTCCTGGTTGATAAGGCTGATGGCGGCCGCCGTCTCGCCCTTGGCCAGCCCCACGACCCGGGCCTGTACCGGCTGCTGCTTTTCCCGGAGCTGCCCGATTTCCTGCAGCAGCGCACCGGTCTTGCCGTCCCCCCCGGCCAGGCCGCGGGCTTGTTCGAGGAGTTCGGCGAAGTCCTTGCCGGCCGCCTCCAGGTTCTTGTAGGCCCGCTCATTCTTCGGGTCCAGGACGATATTGCGCAAAGCCTGCTCCATTTGCAGACCATGGGCCAGCATTTCGGAGGAAGCGAAGGCCAGGGCCTGGTCCCGCTCCACCAGCTGCCCCACCTGTTTCTCTACATGCAGCAGGCCAACCAGGGCGAAGCCCACGGCCACGGTGCTGCACAGGGTGGCCAGCCCAAATCCTGCGACGAGTTTCTTCTTGATGGACAAGTTGTTGATTATCATCGTCATCTCCCAAAAAGGTTTGGATCAGGCAGCCAGGGCCAGTTGGCTTGGCGGTAATCCGGCAGCGATGTCGGCGCAGTCGGCGACCCGTTCGACATTAAGGATCACCACGAACTGGCCGCCCACTTTCCCCATACCGGCGATGAAGCGGGTATCGATCCGGGAGCCGAAGCTCGGAGCCGCCTCGATATCGGCAGCGGGAATGGCCACCACCTCGTTGACCGCATCCACCAGGATGCCAACGTCCAGGATCTCGTGGCCGTTCCTGACTTCGACGATGACGATGCAGCTGCGACGCGAGATCTCGGTCCGGCCCATGCCGAAGCGGGCCAGCAGGTCGAGGACCGGCACCACCGCCCCCCGCAGGTTGATGACCCCGCGCACGAAGGCCGGCATCATCGGCACCGCCGTGACGGACCCGTATTCGATGATTTCCTTGATGGCGAGGATGCCTATCGAATAGGTCTCCCGCCCCAGGATGAAGGTCAGGTACTGGCCGCTTTCGGCGGCGGCCGGCCCGACCGGGACTATTGCATTTTCCATGTCAGTGCTCTCCGATGATGGCTGTCAGAACTGGACGAAGTCCTTGTTGCCGCCGGCACCGCCAGCGACAGCCAGCACCGGCCTGGCGGCGAAGCGCCCCACCGACGGCTGGGAGGCGAAACGTCCGGCCGGCTTCCCGGCGGCTGCCGGTGCCTCGGCCACCTCGGCCGACGCATCGGTCCGGAAGAAGGCCATGAGCTTCTGCAACTGTTCGGCCTGACTGCTCATTTCCTCGGCGGTGGCCGCCAGTTCCTCGGAAGCCGAGGCATTCTGCTGGGTGGCCTGGCCGAGCTGGCTCATGGCGGTATTGATCTGGCCGACTCCGGAAGACTGCTCCTCGGAAGCCATGGCGATTTCCTGGACCAGGTCCGAAGTCTTCTGGATGGTGGGCACCATCTCGTCCAGGAGCTTGCCGGCCTTCTCCGCCAGGGCCACGCTGCCCTGGGCCACCTGGCCGATCTCCTGGGCCGCCACCTGGCTGCGCTCGGCGAGTTTGCGCACCTCCGCCGCCACCACCGCGAAGCCCTTGCCGTGCTCCCCTGCCCGGGCCGCCTCGATGGCGGCATTCAGGGCCAGGAGGTTGGTCTGGTAGGCGATGTCGTCAATGATGCCGATCTTGTCGGCGATGCTCTTCATGGCCGCCACCGTCTCCCGCACGGCATTCCCGCCCTCCCCGGCTTGCGAGGCGGCCTGGGTGGCCATGCCGTCGGTGACCTTGGCGTTCTCGGTGTTCTGCTTGATGGACGCCGACGCCTGCTCGACGGTGGCCGAAATCTCTTCGACGCTGGCCGCCTGCTCGGAAGAGAGCTGGGAGAGGCTCTGGGCGGTGGCGCTCACTTCTTCGGAGGCGCTGCCCAGGGCCTGGGACGAGCCCCGCACCTCGCCGATGATGTGGGAGAGCTTCTCCACCATGTTGCCCATGGCCGCCACCAGCAGGCCGGTTTCGTCCTTGGAGTCCGCGGTCAACCGCACCGACAGGTCGCCTTCGGCGAGGCGGTTGGCCACTTCCACGGCTTCGCCCAGGGGACGGGTGATGCCGCGGGTGATGATCCAGGCGAAGGCGATGCCGATGGCCATGGAGGCCGCGAACAGCCCGACCATCCAGGCGAAGCCGCTGTTGTAATCGGCCGTCGCCTTTTCCATCAGCTCCTTGTTCTGGAGCTCCTGGCGCTCGATCATGGCGTTGATGTCATCGAGCCACTTGCCCTGGGGACCGCGGACTTCCTTAAGGAGGACTTCGGCCGCCTGGTCGTTCTTGTTGGCGAGGCCGAGGGCCATTGCCTTGTCTACCGGAGTCTTGGTCTTGGCCTGGTCGTCGCCGAGGGCGGCCAGGATTTTCTTGCCCTCCTCCGACCGGACCATCCTGGTGAGCTTGTCGCGCATTTCGTCGTACTTGACGCGGGCCTGCTGGACGCGGGCCTCCTCGGCCTTCATCATGGCCTCGTCGTTGGTCAGGGCCAGGTTGCGCACCGCCCGGGCGATGACGTTGATCTGGCCACGCATGCCGTTGGCCAGGGCGATCTTGACGTTGTTTTCCTGGACGACGATGTCCAGGTTGTCCTTGACGGCGGCCATGCGGCTGATGCCGAGGTAGGACAGGAAGGCCATCAGGGCCAGGACGACGGCGAAGCCGAAGCCCAGGCGCTGGCCGATCTTGAAATTCTTGAACATGAAAAGTCTCCTTCGGATGGAAATCGGTGTGGGCGTCAGGCCGCCGCCACGCTGTTGCCGGCGTGCTGGATGAGCCGGGGGATATCGAGAATCAGGGCCACTTCCCCGGACCCCATGATGGTGGAGCCGCTGATGCCGGAAAGCTGGCTGAACATGGGGCCCAGGGGCTTGATGACGGTCTGGAATTCGCCGTGCAGGGCATCCACCACCAGGCCGGCCCGGGAACTGCCGAACTGGACGATGACGATCTGCTCCCGGGCGGGGGGCGCGGCTTCGATGCCGAACAGGTCCCGCAGGCGCAGGAAGGGCAAGAGCTGGCCCCGCAGGTTCACGTAATCGCCGCTGCGGCCGGCATCGGTCAGTTCCACGCACTCCACCACCAAGTCCAGGGGAATGACGAAGGCCGATTCGCCGACCCCCACTAGGAACCCATCGATGATGGCCATGGTGAGCGGCAGGCGGATGCGCATGCGGGTTCCCCGGCCCGGCACGCTGTCGATATCGACGGTGCCCCGCAGGGCCTCGATATTGCGGCGGACCACGTCCATGCCGACGCCCCGGCCCGACAGTTCGGAAACCTGCTCGGCGGTGGAGAAGCCGGCCTCGAAGATGAGGCGGAAAACCTCCCGCTCGCCCAATTCCTGGCCCTCGGCGACGATGCCGCGCTCGATGGCCTTCTTCAGGATCTTCTCCCGGGAGAGGCCGCCGCCGTCGTCCCCCACCTCGATGACGATGCTGCCGGCGTCGTGGTGGGCGTTGAGGCTGATGGTGCCCTGGGCCGGCTTGCCGGCGGCCAGGCGGGCCTCGGCGCTCTCGATGCCGTGGTCCATGGCGTTGCGCACCAGATGCATGAGGGGATCGCCAATCTTCTCCACCACTGTCTTGTCGAGTTCGGTCTCGGCACCCTCGATCACCAGGCGGATGTCCTTGCCGAGCTGCCGGGAGACATCCCGCACGACCCGCTGGAAGCGGTTGAAGGTATCGCCGATCTGGACCATGCGCAGGTTGAGGGCACTGTCCCGGACGGCCTCGATGAGGCGGTTCAGGGTGGCGGCGGATTCCACCATGGCTTCCCGGGGGCCCCGCTGGGCGGTGAGGTTCACGCCGGCCCCGGAGATCACCAGTTCGCCGATGAGGTTGATGAGCTGGTCCAGCCTTTCCGCATCCACCCGGATGGTGGATTTCTGGGGCGCCGCAGCGCTGCCGGTGGCGCGTTGCTTCTCGAGGGCGGCAACCACCACCTCGGGTTGCACCATGCGCTCCTGGACCAGGATCTGGCCCAGGGCCTGGCGCGCCGCTTCCGGCTCCGCCTTCTGGGCAGCCAGGGCCTCGGCCAGCTCGCGCTCGGTCAGGGTGCCGCACTCCACCAGGATCTGCCCCAGGCGCAGGTCATCCTCCGGCTGGGCGGCGATGAGCTCGACATACTCGTCGATGCTGCTCCTGGGCGGCAGGATGCGGATGGTGGCGTCGTCCCGGATGAAATCGAAGACGGCCTCGATTTCATCCTTGTCCCGGTCGCTGCGAAAACTCAGCTCGAAGCCCAGGTAGCAGTCCTCGGGCTGGAGGTCGGCCGCTGCCGGCAGCCCGTCGTAGAGGGTGGCGATGCCGGCGATCTCCCCCAGGGTGCCGAGGTAGCGCAGGAAGGACAGGGGGTCGAGGCCGTTCCGCAGTACGTCGCGGCCGAAACGCAGGGAAATGTGCCAGTTGTCGGTGGCGGCGCAGGCGACATCCGCAGCGACCGGCTCGGTGGCCTCGGTGGCGGCTGCCGCCGGAGCCGGCCCGGCGGCACTGCCCAGATAGCCGGCCAGCCGTCCGCTCAGGACCGCCCCGGCGGCGCTGGCGCCCGCCTCCAATTCCCGACCTGCAGCCGCCGCTTCCACCAGGCGGCCCAGGTGGTCGCCGCATTCGAGGAGCAGTCCGGTGAGGCCGGCGTCGAGGGGCTGGAGCCCGTCCCGGACCTTGTCCAGGACGCTTTCCAGTCCGTGGGTGAAATGCACCACCGGTTCGAAGCCGAAGACGCCGGCGGAACCCTTGATGGTGTGGGCAGCCCGGAAAATGGCGTTGATGCAGTCGCTGTCGCATTCACCAGCCTCGGCCTGCAAGAGGCGGCTCTCCATCTCCTCCAGCAATTCACGGCATTCCTGCAGGAAGGTCCCGATCAGTTCTTCGTCCATGGTCTGTTCCTCAAGCGGCCGCGGCCATCTCGAACTGAAATAGGGGAGAAAGGTTCACCAGCGCCAGGCTCTCGGCGATGGCCGGGCCGCCATCGATGAAAGTCACGGGGATCTGCCGCCGCTGGGCTTCCTGGCGGATCATCAGCAGCATCTGGATGCCAGCGGTATCGATTTCCGACACGTCGACCAGGTCGATGGACAGGCTGGCCGGCTCCCCCGCCAGCGCCGCCCGCAGGGCTTCGACCACCTCAGCGGCGGTATAGATGGTCAGTTCTTCCAGACGGATGCGGCAGTGGCGGTTTTCGTTGAGCACTCCGATGGTCATGGTTGCCTCCTTTATGGATGGCGTCATGATGCCCGGGGGGTGTCACGAAAAATATCGGCGCCCCCCCAAAGTGCGTGTGGGCGGGCGGCGACAGGGGGTAGGCGGATTCCTACCCCGAAGGGGGGCAGGGGCTCCCATTCATGCACCATATTGGGCCGCCGCCCCAGGGGGCGCGCACCTTTTTAATTCATCGACCCGGGGAATTCCCCTTTCGGACCGGCCTTGAAGCACCGTGGCATAGCGGTTGCTAAAGCGTCAGCAGGCCGCCGGAGCGCCCTCCGGCGGCCTGCCAGCAACCGAATGTCAAAGAAAGCAGACGATGTCCCTGAAAAGCCCCGCGATGAACCTGAGCCCTTCCGAACGCACTTGGCTGCCCTGGCTCGGCAAGACTGGAAAACTGGCCATGGCCTGGACCTGCCGCCTCAACCGGGGCCACTACCGGACGGTGGAGCAGACCTTCGAGGGCATCGCCGCCACCCGGGCCCGGATCCTCATGCTGTGGGCCGAGAGCCAGTGGGAGCATCTGGCGCGCATCGCCGACCTGATGGCCGGGCCTTTCCCGGCGGTGAACGTAGCGTTCCTGGCGGAAAAGCGGCGCCATGCCCCGGACATGTCCGAGATTTTCGTCATCGACGCCCAGGGGACCACCCTGGCTTCCACCCATCCCGCCCGGGCCGGCTGCCGCGGCCTCGCCCCGGCGGCGGTGAAGGCCGGCCTGCGGGGGCCGTTCCTCCACGGCCCCTACGAGGACCCGGCGACCCTCGACATCGGCCCCTCCACCTCCCGCTTCCACGACGAAGTGACCCTGATGTTCTACCAGCCCATCGTCCGGGACGGGCAGGCCGTCGGCTGCGTCTGCGGCCGGGTGCCCAACGACGTCCTCGGCGACCTGATCCAGCGGGAGGCGGGCCACGTGTACCGGGAGTCGGGGGACAACTATCTGTTCATGGTGGAATCCCGCTTCGATCCCGCTGTCCGGCCGGGAACCGCCCTCTCCCGCTCCCGCTTCGAGGACCGGGCCTTCACTCTGGGGGACAACCTCAAGCAGGGGATCCGCACCGCCTGGGGCACGGTGCGGGTGCGGCGCCACACCGAGCTCGAATTGCGCTTCACCGACCCCGCCACCGGCGAGCTCCACCCCGGGGTGCGGGAGACCATCGCCCGGGGCGAGAACCTGTTCGCGACCTATCCCGGCTACTCCGACTACCGCCACGTGCCGGTGATCGGCAAGGGCGTCACCCTGCAGCTGCCGGGCTCGCCGGACCGCTGGGGGATGATGTGCGAGGCCGACCTGGAGGAGGTCTACCGCCGGCGCCCGGTCAATTTCCGTCTCATGCGCCTCTACCTGGCTCTGGTGAGCGGGCTGTGGGCCATCCACTTTGGCCTGGCGAACGTTGCCGGCCTCTCCCCCTGGACGACGGAACCGGCCACCGCCGGCCTCGGCCTCGTCAGCGCCCTGCTCTTTCACCGCCTCGGCTCCAACCGAGTGGCGAAGCGCCTCGCCGAGATGACCGAGGTGATCCGCAACATTGCCGAGGGCGGCGGCAACCTGCGCCAGCGCCTGGAGGCAGACCGGCTGCGGGCCGACGAAACCGGCGACCTGGGGCGCTGGATCAACAGCTTCATCGACAACCTGGACGGCATCGTCGCCCAGGTGATCGCCGCCGCCGGGAACGTGCGCCACACCAACGACGCCATGCTGGACCGGAGCCGGGCCACCCGTCAGACCTCCGAGGAGGTGACGGCCGGCATCCAGCGCCTGCTCGCTTCCCTCGCCGTCCAGATCGAGGAAATCCGCCACGCCTCGGCCACCGCCGACGCCATGCGCCAGGCCATGGACGAGGCGGTGGAGACCACCCGCGGCCAATTCCAGGTGGTGCGCGCCAAGACCGGCGCCATCCGCACCAACATCGAGAACTCCGCCCACACCATCCAGAATCTCAACGCCCGCACCGACGAGATCGGCAAGGTGGTGGAGGTCATCAACGGCATCGCCTCCCAAACCAACCTGCTGGCGCTGAACGCCGCCATCGAGGCGGCCCGGGCCGGGGAAGCGGGCCGGGGCTTCGCCGTGGTGGCCGACGAGGTCCGGAAGCTGGCCGAACGGACTTCCCGGGCCACCGCCGACATCCGTCAGATGATCGAGGGCGTCCAGTCGGAAGCCCGGGGCGCGGTGGCGGCCATGGAGAACGGCATGCAGGGGGTGGAGGAAGGTCTGCGCCTGGCCGAGGATAACGCCGCCGACCACAGCGGCATCCACGCCATCGTCGAGGGCCTGCTGGCCACCATCGACAGCGTCTCCCAAAGCACCCGGGAGCACAGCGAAGGGGCCCGCAAGGTGGAAGCGGCGACCACCGGCATGCGGCAGTCGGTGAAAGCGCTGCAGGGCAGCACCGACCTGGTGCGGGTGACGGCCAGCCAGCTCCATGCCCTGGTCGGACAGTTCCAGGTCAGCCGGGAGGCGGCATGACCGCTGCCGCCCTCGGTCGGGACAGCGGCCAGTGCTGCTACCACGCCATCCATGCCTCGGTCCGCCGCGGCGCCGGGGAGATCAGCGGTGCTTTCAAGGGGCTGCACATCGGCAGCGCCTTCCAGCCCATCTACAGCCTGGCCCACCGCCGGGCGGTGGGCTACGAAGCGCTGCTGCGGGCTACGGCGGGCGCCGGCACCGGCTTCCCGCCCCAGGCGGTATTCGCCCTGACTGCCGGCGAGGCCGAGGCGGTGTTCCTGGACCGGCTATGCCGCACCGTCCATCTGGGCAACTTCATGGCCGCCGACGACGGGAAGTCGTGGCTGTTCCTCAACGTCAGCCCCCAGGTGGTGGTCCGGGGACCGGACTACGGCAGCTTCTTCCTCGAACTCCTCGCCCGCAACGGCATGCCCGCCGCCCGGGTGGTGGTGGAAATCCTGGAAGGCCAAATCGACGACGACCAGCGCCTGGCATCCACGGTGGCTTACTACAAGGACCTGGGCTGCCTGGTGGCCATCGACGACTTCGGGGCGGGCCATTCCAACTTCGACCGGATATGGAAGGTATCACCCCACATCGTCAAGTTCGACCGCTCAATGATTACCCAGGCCGCCACCAGCCGGACCATACGCCGCGCCCTGCCCAGCCTGGTCAGCCTGATCCACGAAACCGGCAGCCTCACCCTGATGGAGGGCATCGAAACGGGGGTGGAAGCCCTGATCGCCCTGGATTCCGGCTTCGACCTCGTCCAGGGATACTACTTCGGCCGGCCGGGCAAGGCCGCCGCCTCACCGGAACCCGGCAGCCGCGCCATCGCCGACCTCCATGACTGCTACGACTCCCAGGCCGCCACAGAGGCCAACGACTATCGCCAGGAAATCGCCCGCTACGAGGAGCGGTTAAGGCAGGCCGCGGCCCTGGTCGCCGCGGGGGCCGGACTGGCGGCAGCCGCCGCTCCCCTGCTGGCCAGCCCGCGGGCCGAGCGCTGCTATCTGCTGGCCAGCGACGGCAGGCAAATCGGCGGCAACGTCTGCGCCCCCGCCTCCCAGGCCGGCTCCAACCCCCGCTTCAAGCCCCTGGCCGACGGCCGTGGCGCCGTCTGGTCCCGCCGGCACTATTTCCGGCGCGCGGTGAACCACCCGGGGGAAGTGCAGACCACCCGACCCTATCTCTCCATCGCCGCCGGGAACATGTGCATCACCCTGTCCGTCACCCTGCACCGGGAGAACCGGCTGGTGGTGCTGTGCTGCGATCTGGATTGGGGCTAGCGCCAGACTTCCTTGCAGAAGGCGATCTCGGCGTCGGTCATCACCGGCTGGATGACGCACAGCTTTTCCCGCTCGAACTGCTTGCGAGCCCGCTCCTGTTCGGCTTCCAGCCGCGCCAGGCGCAGCGTCTCGGCCTTTTGCGCGCGCTCCTGCTTCTCCCGCTCGATGGCCGCCTCGGCCGCCAGCTTTTCCTGTTCCGCCTTCTCCCGCTCCCGGGCCGCCCTGCGTTCGTCGTCGGCCAGCTTCGCCAGGCGTTCGTCCTCCGCCTGCTTCGCCGCCCGGCGGCGGGCTTCTTCGGGGGACAGGGCCGCCGCCTTCGCGGTGCCCACGGCCAGGCCCGCCGCCGCGCCGACCGCCACCCCGGCCGCCGTTGCCGTGCCGGGGGAGCCCTGACTGCTGCTGTTGTTGCCCACATTCACCCGGTAGTGGGATGTACTGGACTTCGCCGGGGAAGAGGCCGAAGAGCGGCCCAAACGCCTGGCTTCGCTCTCGCCCGGAAAGGCGAAGAGCATCACGGCGACCAGAATGACGGCAAGTTTCAGATGCATGGAGCCCCCTATGACAAAGACATGGTTTGAATGGATTCTACGCCCACTCAACTTCCCATGACCGAAATTCCGGCCAGGCGGAAGAGGCGCTAAGGGCGAAGACCGTGCTCGATGGCATAGTGGATCAGCTCGGCGCTGTTGGACATGTGCATTTTCTGCAGTATCCGGGCCTTGTGGGTGCTGACGGTCTTGACGCTGAGGCAGAGGGCGTCGGCGATGGCGGTGACGTTCATGCCGGAGACGATCATCTGGAAAATCTGGAACTCCCGGTCCGACAACTGGGTGTGGGAAGGGCCCTCGCTGGGGGCGCCGAAGTCCAGGATCATCCATTCGGCCACCGCCGGAGTGACGAAGGCCCGGCCGGAGGCCACCCGGCGGATGGCGCTGACCAGCTGGTCCGAGGCGCTCTCCTTGGTCAGGTAGCCCGCCGCGCCGGCCTTGATGGCCCGCACCGCGTACTGCTCCTCCTTGTGCATGCTGAGTACCAGGATGGCGAGCTTAGGCTTTTCGGCCTTGATGAGCTTGATGAGCTCGACCCCGCTGCGCCCCGGCATGGAGAGGTCGAGGATCAGCACGTCGAAGGCGGTATCCCGCACCAGCTGCAGGGTTTCGGCGCCGTTGGCGGCTTCCCCCACCACGGCCAGGTCTTCCTGGTCGCTGAGAATCTGCTTGAGTCCCTGGCGGACGATCAGGTGGTCGTCGGCGAGCCCGATGCGGATCATGGTGCGCTTCCTTCTGCCGGCAGGGGGAGCGTGGCCTCGACGGTGACGCCGCCCCCCGGAATGCTGTTGATGGTGAAAGTGCCGCCCAGGACCTCGACCCGTTCCCGCATGCCCAGGAGCCCGTAGCCGCCGTGCCGGGGCGGCTCCTCCGGCAGGCCGCGGCCGTTGTCTGCGACCACCACCAGGATACCGTCGTCGCGGCTTCCGGCGAAGACATTCACTTCGCTGGCCTGGGCATGGCGGCTGACATTGGTGAGACACTCCTGAACCAGGCGGAAGACGGCGGTGGCCAGGCGGCCCTCGAGGGGGCGGTCGTCGAGGGCGAGGAGGATTTCGCAGCAGACGTCCTCGTTCCGTTTGCGGAAATCCCCCACCAGCCACTCCAGGGCTGCCCTGAGGCCGAGGTCGTCGAGCATGACCGGCCGCAGGTCCGAGGAGATGCGGCGGACTGAATCGATGGTCTGGTCGATCAGGGTCGCCATGTCGCCGAGCTTGTCCAGCACCACCTCGCCAGCACTGGCCGAGCGGCCGCGCACCCAGGCCACGTCCATCTTGAGGGCGGTGAGCATCTGCCCGAGCTGGTCGTGGAGCTCCCGGGCGATGTGGGCCCGCTCATCCTCCCGCACCGATTGCAGATGAGAGGAAAGCTCCCGCAGCTGGCGCCGGGATTCCACCAGCTCCCGGGCCGCCCGGCGGTGCTCCCGGCGGGCGGCGGCTTCCCGCATCTCCCGCTCGATGGCGGGCCCCAGGCGGGCCAGGTGGCTCTTGGCGACGAAATCGTGGGCGCCGGCCTTGAGGATGCCGACCGCCGCCTCCTCCCCGATGAAGCCGGAGACGACGATGAAGGGCAGGTCGATGCCCATTTCCTGGATGACGGCGAGGGCGGATGCGGCGCCGAACCGGGGCAAGTTGAAGTCGGCGATGACCGCATCCCATTTTTCCTCGGCCAGGGCGGAGCGCGTGGCTTCCTCGGTGGCGACCCGGCAGCCGGTAACGTCCATGCCGGCCTCGGCCAGCTGGAGCAGGATGAGATCGGCGTCGTCCTGGGAATCCTCCACCAGGAGGATGTTCAGCCCTTCCATGGCCTGGCCGTCAGTGGGGCGCATTGGCGTTGAGGACCAGCCAGTAGGCGCCCACCTGGCGCACGGCTTCGATGAAGCTGACGAAATCCACCGGCTTCTGGATGAAGCTGTTGGCCCCCAGGTCGTAGCTGCCGAGGAGATCCGATTCCTCGCTGCTGGTGGTAAGGACCACCACGGGGATGTAGCGGGTGCGGGCATCGGCGCGGATGCGCTCGAGGACCTCGTGGCCGTTCACCTTGGGCAGCTTGAGGTCGAGGAGGATGAGCTGGGGCATGTTGTCCAGATCACGCCCGGCGTGGCGCCCGGTGCCGAAGAGGTAGTCCAGGGCCTCCTCGCCGTCCCGCACCACCACCAGTTCGTTGGCCAGCCGGCTTTCTTCGAAGGCGATGCGGGTCAGTTCCTCGTCATCGCTGTTGTCTTCCACCAGCAGGATGGTCTTGGCAAGGTTCTTCATAGGGTCGGAGCCGCTCCTTCGAGAATGTTTTCCCCCTCGCCTTCCAGGGCGGCGGGGGCCGGGTCATCGCCCTGGCGCGGCAGGGTGAAGAAGAAAGTCGCCCCCTGGCCGGTCTGGCCCTCGGCCCAGACCCGGCCATGGTGGCGCTGCACGATCCGGTGCACCGTGGCGAGCCCGATGCCGGTGCCCTCGAACTCCGTGTCGCTGTGGAGCCGCTGGAACACCTGGAAGAGCTTGTGGGCGTAGGTGGCGTCGAAGCCCGCGCCGTTGTCGCGGACGAAATAGACCCGTTCCCCGTTCTCCTGCCGGCAGCCGAATTCGATCTCGGCCGCCGCCGTGGCGCCGGTGAATTTCCAGGCATTGCCCAGGAGGTTTTCCAGGGTGATGCGCAGCAGCCCCTGGTCGCCGAAGGCCCGCAGCCCTTCCTGGATGCGGCAGCTCACCTGGCGCTCCGGCGCCAGGCGGCGCAGCTCGTCGAGAAGGGAGCGGGCCAGGGCCGAGAGATCCACCTCCTGCCGGCGCAACTTGCTGCGGCTCACCCGCGACAGGTTGAGGAGGTCGTCGATGAGTTCGCCCATGCGCTGGCTGGCGCGGCGCACCCGGCCCAGGTAATCCTGCCCCGCCGCGTCCAGCTTGTCGGTGTAGCGCTTGAGCAGGATTTGGCTGAAGCCGTCGATGCTGCGCAGGGGAGCGCGCAGGTCGTGGGAAACCGAGTAGCTGAAGGCTTCCAGCTCCTTGTTGGCGATTTCCAGCTGGTGGGTGCGCTCGGCAACCCGCCGTTCCAGTTCCTCGTTGAGGTCCCGCAGTTCCGCTTCGGCCGCTCGCCGACGCACCGATTCCAGCTGGGCGTCGAGGGCGAAGGCGACATCCTCGGTCAGATCGTCGAGTAGGCTCACCACCGCGGGGGAAAAATAGCCGGGCTCCCCGGCATAGAGGCTGATGGAACCGACCACCGCCCCGTCCTCCCGGATGGGGAAGGCCGCCGACGAACGGTATCCCCGCTCCAGCGCCGCCTCCCGCCAGGGCTCCATGAGGGGGTCGTTGGCGATGTCGTCGCAAATGAACTGCCGGCCCTCCCGGATGGCGGCCCCGGTGGGTCCGCCGCCCAGCTGCCGGTCGAGGACAATGATCCGCATCGTCTCCAGGTAGCCGTCTTCCCGGCCCCAATGCACCACCGGCACCACCCGCTCCCCCGCCACTTCTCCGGCCCAGGCCATGACAAAGGCGCCGTCTTCCACGGCGATGCGGCAAATCTGCTCCAGCAGACGGCGCCGCTCGGGAATGCGGACGATGGCCTGGTTGGCCCGGCTCAGCACGGCATAGAGCCGAGACATCTGGGCCAGGCGGGTTTCCGTCACCAGGCGTCCAGTGTACAGCCCCTCGATTTCCCGGAAGGAGTGCCGAAGGACTTTCTCCGTCCGCCGACGCGCCACCAGCCACCAGCCACAGAGCATCACCAGCCCGGCCAGGAGGGTGGCGGACAGGGCCGCGATGGTGTTGAGCTGCAGGTAGGCCTCCTCCCGGCCGATCTTGGCCGCCACGAACCAGGGGGTGCCCGCCACCGGCAGGCCATAGGCCAGGGTCATCGCCCCGCGGCAATCCTTGCCTTCGATGAAGCCTTCCCCCTTCTGGAGGAGCTGGCCGCCGATGAACCCCGGACTTCCGAGGGGCCGCCGCTCGCTCGGGGCGGCATCATCCCCCTGGCGCAGGGCATTGAGACGGACCATGCCGTCGCCCTCCCGGCGCAGGAGCAGGGTCTCCGCCGACCGGCTGGCCCCCGGCCATTGCTGCAGCAGGGGGAAAAGCATCTGGTCCGGGTCGATGGTGACATGGATGACCGCCAGGGGCTTGCCTCCGCCGGGGGGGAACAGGGGGCTGAAAATGCCCACGTGCCTTGCCGACAGGCCGGTGCCATCAGCCGGATGGATGTCTTCGAGGACCGCCTCCCCCTGCCGGGCGCTGGCCAGGGCCTGGGCCCGGAGGGACGGCAGGTCGGGAAAACCGCCCGAGCTCATCAGCAGCCGGCCATCGCCAGCGGCATGGAGGCTGACGTCCCGATAATGGCCGGCACTACGGAAACGCAGGCGCTCCAGCAGACGGTTCTTGCGGTCGTCGTCCTTCTCGCCGCCGGCGAGCCAGGCCTGGAGTTCCGCCGCCGAGTAGGGGGAAAGGATGAAGCGCAGGTCGTCATTGCGCTCGTCCATCCACTGCCGGACCTGCTCCGCCTTCAGCTTGGCCACGGCCTCCATGTCCGCAGCGACGGTCTGGGTCACGACCTTCCTTGCGGCCCCGTAGGCGTAGAGCCCAATGCCGGCGAGGGCCCCGGCGAAGAGCAGCAGGGGCAGCAGGACGGCGCGCCAGAGGGTCGGCGCCGGGCCCGAGGCGCGATCCGCCAGGGAGCCAACCTGGGCGGGGCTCGGGGACAGCGCGGGCAGTGGATCGACGGGCATGGCGAGGTTTCTCGGATGATCAGGCTGGGGGTGGAGTTTTCTTGCCTGGAACCTGGAATATAAGCATATTAACCGGCTACAGTGAATACCCCACGCATCGCCCGGAATCCAAGTATCCATGCGGGTTTCGGTTCTATTACCTTTGGCATGCCTATAATGCCGGGCGCCATCAACGCCGCAGGAAACCTTGGACCCCATCTTCCTTCTCGCCCTCGCCACCGTCGTCATCGTCCTCGTCTTCGACTACACCAACGGTTTCCACGATGCGGCCAACATTATCGCCACCGTCATCGCCTCCCGGGCCATGACGCCGGTGCAGGCGGTGATCGTGGTCGCCTTTTTCGAATTCCTGGGGCCGCTCCTGGGGGGCACGGCGGTGGCCAACACCATCGGCAGCTTCGTCGTCCTGGACGGCGTCATGCCCCTCCTGTCCCTTTCCATCCTGCTCTGCGGGCTGGTGGGCGCCATCGTCTGGAATCTGGCCACCTGGTATTTCGGCATTCCCTCGTCCTCGTCCCACGCCCTGGTGGGCGGTCTGGTCGGCGCCGTGGTGGTCTCGGTGGGGGGCGACCACGTGGTCTGGGGCCTTTCCGAACTCCTGCAGGAGGGCCACGTCACCGGCGTCGTCAAGGTCCTGGCGGCGCTTCTGCTCTCCCCCTTCATCGGTTTCTGGGGCGGGTTCCTCATCCACCGGCTGCTCACCGGGCTGCTCATGGCCGCCAACCCGGCCGCCAATTCCCGCCTGCGGGCCGCCCAGTTCGTCACCGCCGCCGGCCTGGCCTTTTCCCACGGCGCCAACGACGCCCAGAAGAGCATGGGCATCCTGACCCTGGTGCTGCTGCTGGGCGGCTTCATTCCCCGCTTCGAGGTGCCCCTGTGGGTCATGATGGCCTGTGCTTCGGCCATCACCCTGGGCATCCTGTCCGGCGGCTGGCGCATCGTCCGCACCCTGGGCTTCGCCATTTACCGGGTGCGGCCCATCCACGCCCTGGGCTCCCAGCTGACCTCGGCGTCGGTCATTCTCGGGGCCTCCCTGGCGGGCGCCCCGGTATCCACTACCCATGTGGTCGCCACCTCGATCATGGGCATCGGTGCTTCCGAGCGGGCCCGGGCGGTGCGCTGGGCCAAGGCCAAGGACATCGCCCTCACCTGGCTCGTCACCATCCCGGGCTCGGCCCTGGTCGGCATCCAGACCTATGCCCTGGTCAACCTGTTCCTCGCCAAAGCCTGAGGCGTCTCCATGAACGATCCCACCCTATTCTCCCCGCCGGCCCACCCTTCCCTTTTCCGCCGCCTGTTCGAGCGGGTCTTCCCCAAGACCCCGGACTTCTTCGCACTGCTCGCCGAGCAGTGCTTCCACGTCTCCCACAGCACCGGCCTCCTGGTGGATTACATGGAGAGCGGCGACCCGGAAGTGGGCCTGCAGATCAGGCAGGACGAGCACGATGCCGACCGGGTCAAGGCGCGCAACCTCCACACCCTGAACGAGGCCTTCTCCACCCCCATCGACCGGGAGGATATCTACCGGGCCATCGTGGACCTGGATGAGATCGTCAATTACTGCAAGACGACGGTGAGCGAGATGGATGTCCTCGGGGTCAAGCCCGACAAGCACAGCCTGGAGATCGCGCTGCACATCAAGCTTGGCGTCGATGCCCTGGTGACCGGCTACGCCAAGCTGGCTACCCAGCCGGCGGCGGCGGCGGAAGACGCCGACAACGCCCGCCGGGCCGAGCGCAAGGCCGAGAAGGCCTACCGCCGAGCCATCGCCGATCTTTTCCAGGGGGACGACTACATCAACATGTTCAAGCGCCGGGAAATCTACCGGCACCTCTCCAATGCCGCCGACCGCGTGGCCAACTGCGCCAATACCCTGCACGACATCGTGGTCAAGATCTGCTGAAGCCTTAGAGCGGATTCGCCCTGACCGGGCACGCTGCGTCAAGGTCTGTCTTTGGGCGCATCGCGGCGTTGCCGTTCGCTTGTGCAGATCACTGCACCGCGCGACCGGCGTCTGGCGCTGCATCCCAAAGACAGGCAGCGCAGCGTGCCCGCTCAGGGCGAATCCGCTCTAAGCCCCTCGGCCACCAGCTTGATCTTTTCGCCGGCGAATTCTACCCCTTGACCGGGGCGCAGCTTGGCCCGCTTGCGGGTCTCGACCAGCCCGTCCACGCGCACGAGGCCGTCGGCGATGGCGGCATGGGCGGCGCCGCCGGAATCGCTGAGGCCGGTGGCCTTGAGCAGTTGGTCGAGCTGGATATATTCGCCCCGCACCGGGAAAACTATTGACATGACATCCTTTCCTGCCTGGCCGGCATCGCTCCAATCACCGCCGACCCGGGCCGGCTTCAGCCCCGCTGCTTGACACATGTCAGCCCTTTCCGTCGGGCGCCGCACCGGGGTCCATTCGTACAGGGCGCGATCCTACAGCCTAAGCCGTCGCTTGCCGAGCATTTCCCGCATCCGGAGCCAGGGGCCGGGAAGGCCTGCGGGCGGCGCTTGCCAGGGACTCGCGGTATTCCGCCGCCTCGCCCAGGAGCCATTCGGTAAAGATTTTCAGGGCGGGATTGGTGCTGGGGGGTTCCGGGCAGACGAGGTAGTAGCCCATCCCCGAACTGAGGGCCAGGTCGAAGGGCGTCACCAGTTCCCCCGACGCGAGTTCGTCGAGGGCGAAGAAGCGCGGCACCAGGACGGCTCCGAGGCCTGCCCGGGCCGCCTCGACCAGCATGGAGAACAGATCGAAGTGGGGCCCGCCCATGACGTCCACATCGACCACACCAGCCGCTGCGAACCAGCGCCGCCAGGCGTCGTGGCGGTTGGACTGGTGGAGCAGCGGCATGCGGGCCAGGTCCCGGGGCTCGGTGCTGGGCCACTCCTGCAGCAGCCGCGGACTGCACACCGGGATCATCTCCTCGCCGAAGAGCAAGGTCAGGGCCGCCCCCGGCCAGACCGGCGCACCGCAATGGATAGCCGCGTCGAAGGAGGTTTCGGTGAAAACGAAGGGATCGGAGCGGGTCGTCAGGTTCACGACGATATCCGGGTTGGCCTCGTGGAAGTGGGCCAGGCGGGGAATCAGCCAGCGCGTGCCGAAGGTCGGGATAATCGCCAGTTCCAGGACGTTGCGCTCGCCGCGGTGGGCCATCAGGGAGACCGTATGGCGCTCCAGTCGCTCGAGATCCTCGGACACCCTCTTGGCATAGATCGCCCCGGCCTCGGTCAAGGAGAGGCGCTTCTTGATGCGGTGGAACAGGGGCACGCCGAGATAGTCCTCGAGAGACGCTATCTGCTTGCACACGGCGCTCTGGGTCACGGACAGCGCGTCCGCGGCGCGGGTGAAGCTCAGGTGGCGGGCCGCGGCCTCGAAGGCCACCAGGGACTCTATGCCGGGAATGCGTCGACGCATGGACACTTCCTCAAAGTCACGACATCCGTAGTTTATTTCGTTTGAGCCAGCCCCCCATATCCCCAAGAATAGCTATCACTGGCTGGCAATGGTCGCTGCTGGAGGGAGGGGAAACCTGTCTCCCGGGAATCGATCATGTCGCCGCTTTGGACACTATTTGAGACGGGAGACGCCAAGTGATTCCTCTACAGCAGACGAGAACGGTCTTCGGATACATCGGCGGACAGTCCGGCCAGCCCGGTGAGCGGGTTGAGCTTCTGTCCTCCCCGCAGGACTATCCGGCCGACCGGCCGACGGAAGAAACGCCCCAGGTCGAAAACGACGAACTGGCCACCGTCGCAGTGCTGGGCTACGACTGAGTAGCCAATCCGCCACCAGCGGGCTGGACCCGCTGGCGGATACCGGCGTGGCTGCTCAGGCCACCCGGTTCCTCGGTTCCCCCGCCGCAAAAGCCTCGATGTTGCCGATCAACTGGTCGGCGAGGGCCTGCATGGCGGGCCGGCTGGCCCAGGCCACGTGGGGGGTCAGAAGAAAATTGGGCAGCGCCAGCAATTCCGGCGCCAGCATGGGATGCTCCGGCGGCGGCGGCTCTGCCGTCAGCACGTCGAAGCCGGCGCCGGCGATCCAGCCTTCCTTGAGGGCCCGGATCAGGGCCCCCTCGTCCACCAGGCCGCCCCGGGCGGTGTTGATGAGGAGCGCCGTCGGCTTCATGGCCCGCAGTTCCGCCTCGCCGATGAGCCCGGCAGTCTCCCCGTTGAGCGGGCAGTGCAGGCTGACGGCGTCGGCCTCTCCTAATACCGTATCGAAAGCCGTATAGCCGGCGCGCACCGCCGCCGCGCCTTTTCTCTCGGCCCGCAGGACCCGCATGCCGAAGGCTTCGGCCAGGCGGCCCACCCCCTGCCCCAGGCTGCCGCTGCCGACGATCCCCAGGGTCGTCCCGTGCAGGTCGTGGATCGGATGATCGAAAAAGCAGAACTGGTCCGCACGCTGCCAGCGCCCGGCCCGTACCGACTGCCGGTAGGCCAGGAGGTTGCGGGACAGGGCGAGCAGGAGGGCGAAGACGTGCTCGGGGACGGTATGCAGGGCATAGCCGCGGATGTTCGAGACCACGATGCCTCGGGACCGGCAGGCAGCCAGATCCACGTTGTTGGTGCCGGTGGCGGCCACCGCGACCATCTGGAGGTCCGGCAGGCGGGCGATGAGCTCGGCCGGGAGTTGCAGCTTGTTGACGATGGCGACGGTGGCGCCCTGCAGGCGGCCTTCCATCTCCGACTGCAGGGTTTTGGGATACTCCACCCAGTCATGCTCGAAGGCTGGCCGCCGCACCTCGGCGATCAGGGCTTCGCTTTCCAGATGGACGATGCGGTGCATCACGCCGGAATAGCGGCGAACAACTTGCCGTGGCGGCCGGCGATGGCGGCCACCTTGTCACCCAGGGCAGCGCCGCCGGCATAGAGGAGGCGGTCGATGGGCGCCGCCGCGCACAGGCCGTCGATGGCGGCCTCGTCCCCCTGCATGAGGTTCAGTACCCCGGCCGGCCAGCCGGCCCGGGCCGACAGTTCGCACAGGGCGAAGGCGGCGGAGGGTGCCTTGGGGCTGGGCTTGCAGACAACGGCGGCACCTGCCGCCAGGGCCGGGGCCATGGCTTCGGCCAGGGCCGCCAGGGGCCGGCCGGCGTCGGTGACGATGGCGACGACGCCGGGCTCCCCCGCTGCCGGGGCTTCCCGCAGGGCCGCCACGGCGGCATCCACCTCGGCAACCGCATCGGCTTCGCTCTTGCCCGTCTCCTGGCGCACCAGCTTGGCGAAGTGGCCGGCGTAACCGGCGACGGCATCCGCCAGGGCCGCCAGATGGCTGCGCCGCTCCGCCGGCGCGAGCGCTGCCCAGGCCGGCTCGGCGTCCCGGGCGGCAACCGCCGCCGTCATCGCCTGCTCGGCGCCGCAGAGGGGCACGCGGCGCACCGCAGTGCCGGTCTGGGCGTCGATGACGTCGAAGAAGGATTCGGTGACGGTCAGGAAGGCGCGGCCGTTGACCCAGAGGGGGATGGCCATGGGCCCGTCGGGTGCGAGGTTCATTGCTTTGCTCTCTTTCTTGCTGCGTAAAGTTCTTGAAAAGTCTTTCCGGCCGGAGCCGGGATGCCGCGGCCGGCGGTTTCGAGCGCGGCGAAACCGATGGATGGCCGCTGGAGGTCCAGCAGGCAGGTAACGAACAGGGCTACACGCATGCTAAGATATTGGGCTGCAAAAAAGGCCCACAAAGGGCCTTATGCTAATCAAACCCCGGTAATAAAGGAATCCAGTTGGCCGAAAGCGCCAAGAATCCGAATTCGATTCAGGTCATCGAGCGCATGATGTCGCTCCTCGACGCCCTCGCCGCCTCGCCGGATGCGGCCAGTCTCAAGCAGTTGGCCCAGGCCACCGAACTTCACCCTTCCACTGCCCACCGCATCCTCGGCGCCATGACCTCGGCCCGCTTCGTCGAGCGCCACGAGGCCGGCACCTATCGCCTCGGTATCCGTCTCCTGGAACTGGGCAATCTGGTCAAGTCCCGCATCAACCTGCGGGAGGTGGCACAGCCCTTCATGCAGCGCCTGCACGAAACCATCGGCGAGGCCATCAATCTCGGTATCCGGCACGAGGATGAGATCATCTATATCGAGCGCACTTCCTCCGGGCGCTCCCTGGTGCGGGTGGTGTACCTGGTGGGCGGCCGGGCCCCCCTGCATCTCACTTCCGTGGGCAAGCTTTTCCTCGCCTTCGACGGGCCCCAGAAAGTCCGCGAATACGCCAAGCGTACCGGCCTCCCGGGCAAGACCCCCCATTCCCTTTCCAGCCTGCCCAGCCTGGAAAAGGAACTGGACAAGATCCGCCGCCATGACATCGCCTTCGACAACGAGGAAGCGGAGTTGGGCCTCAAATGCGTGGCCGCACCTGTCCGGGACGACGAGGACAACGTGGTGGCCGGACTCTCCGTTTCCGCCCCGGCGGACCGCCACGACCCCAACTGGGTGGCGCTGGTCAAGCAGACCGCGGACGACATTTCCAAGGCCCTGGGCTACCACGGGAAGTAGGAACGAAAAGGCCGCCCTTGCGGACGGCCTTCTTCAGGAATCCTGGGTAGCAGCGTTTCCGCTTACACGGACTTCCCGGCGTTGATGTCGGCGAAGCGGGGGCTTTCCATCCAGCGCTTGATGCGTTGGGCGTCGCCCACTCGGGTCATCTTGCCGACCGAATCCAGGAGCACGATGACGACCGGCTTGTCGGCCACCTTGGCCTGCATCACCAAGCAGCGGCCGGCTTCGGAAATATAGCCGGTCTTGGAGACGCCGATTTCCCAGTGGTCGTTCTTGACCAGGGCATTGGTATTGCGGAAGTCCTGGACGCGGCCGTTCAGGTCCACCCGGGCTTCGGCGGTGGTGGAGAAATTGCGGATTTCCGGGTACTGGCTGGCGGCCGCCACCATCTTGGCCAGATCGGTGGCGGTGGACACGTTGTTGGTGGACAGCCCGGTCGGCTCCTCGAAACGGGTATTCACCATGCCTAGGGCGCGGGCCTTCTGGTTCATGGCGGTCACGAAGGCCGGCATGCCTCCCGGGTAATGGCGCCCGAGGGCATGGGCGGCACGATTTTCGGAGGACATGAGGGCAAGCAGCATGGCCATTTCCCGGGTCATGGTGGTGCCCACGTGGAGCCGGGAGCGGGTGCCCTTGAGGACATCCACGTCCGCGTCGCCGATGTTGATGATTTCCTGCATGTCCAGCTTGGCGTCCAGGACCACCATGGCCGTCATCAGCTTGGAAATGGAGGCGATGGGTACGACCACATCGGAATTCTTCTGGTAGACCGGCCGGCCGGTCGCCTGGTCGATGACCAGGGCGGACGCAGAGTAGAGGGCCAGCTTGGTCGGCTCCCAGTCGGACAGGGCCGCCTTGTGCACGAATTTCTTGCCGGAGAACTCGGCACGAACCGCCTTGTGACGGGTCGAATGTTTGGCCGGCTTGGCCAGGATTTTGTGGGCGGCTTTCTTGCCAGCGACCCGGGTTGATTTGTCGGCTGCTTCTGCCGGACCGGTTAGTCCCAGCCCCAAAATTGCAGCAACCAAGACCGCCGTCTGCCAACTCTTCTTCATTTTCAGCTCCTGCAAAATCCCTGAACAGCTGCAAACGAGTTTAACAGACGACGGGCAAAAATCAACGCAGAAATAGACCCCTATAGCGGCTACCTAAAGTAACCGTTTAGCATACGGCCTGGGCCCTACGGTCATACGGCATCCACCACCGTCAGGGCGGTCATGTTGACGATGCGGCGGACCGTGGCGGTGGGAGTCAGGATGTTCACCGGCTTGTCCGCCCCGAGCAGGATGGGACCGATGGTGAGGTTGTCGCCGGCCGCCACCTTGAGCAGGTTGAAGGAGATGTTGGCGGCATCGAGGGTCGGCATGACCAGGAGATTCGCCTGCCCCTTCAGGCGGGAATTGGGGAAGGCCGCCTTGCGGATCTGTTCGTCGAGGGCGGCATCCCCGTGCATTTCCCCTTCCGCTTCCAGCCCCGGGGCGCGGACCGCCAGCAGGTCGAGCACCCGGCGCATCTTGAGGGAGGTCGGCGTATCCTCGGTGCCGAAGGTGGAATGGGAGAGCAGGGCCACCTTCGGCTGGATGCCGAAGTTGCGTACTTCTTCCGCCGCCAGCTGGATCATGTCGGTGAGCTGTTCAGCCGTCGGGTCGTAATTGACGTAGGTGTCACCGATGAAGACGGTGCGCCCCGGCAGCATGAGCAGGTTCATGGCGTAGTAGCGGTCGAGGCCGGGCTGGGTGCCGATGACTTGCTGCACGTAATGGCGGTGCATGTCGTGGCGGCCGGAGGTGCCGCAGACGAGGCCGTCAGCGTAGCCGAGGCGGACCATGAGGGCACCGTAGAGGGTGGCGCGGCGCCGGATCTCCCGGCGGGCGTAGTCGGGGGAAACGCCCTTGCGCTCCGCCAGGCGGTGGTAGGCCTGCCAGAATTCCTCATAGTGCTGGTCGAAGAATTCGCAGTTGTCGGCATGGACCACCTCGAAGTCGCAGCCTTCGCGGATGCGCAGGCCGGCTGCCTCGATGCGGCGGTTGATCTCTTCGTGGCGGCCGATGAGGATGGGCTTGGCAACCCCCTCGTCCGTCACCACCTGCACCGCCCGCAGCACCCGCTCGTCCTCACCCTCGGCAAAGACGATGCGCTTGGGATTGAGCTTGGCCTGGGCGAACACCGGCTTCATGATGAAGCCGGAGTGATAGACGAACTCGTTCAAGCCCTGCAGGTAGGCATCCCAGTCCTTGATGGGGCGGGTGGCGACGCCGGACTCCATGCCGGCCTTGGCCACCGCCGGCGCGATCTTGACGATGAGGCGCGGATCGAAAGGCAGGGGGATGAGGTATTCCGGGCCGAAGCCGGAGATTTTCTCGCCGTAGGCGCTGGCCACCACATCCGACTGCTCGGCCCGGGCCAGCTCGGCGATGGCCTTCACCGCCGCCATCTTCATTTCCTCGGTGATGGTGGTGGCGCCCACGTCCAGGGCGCCGCGGAAAATGAAGGGGAAGCAGAGGACGTTGTTCACCTGGTTCGGGTAATCGGAACGGCCGGTGCAGATGATGGCGTCGTCGCGCACGCTCTTCACCTCCTCCGGGCGGATTTCCGGCGTCGGGTTGGCGAGGGCCAGAACCATGGGCCTGGCCGCCATCTTGGCCACCATCTCGGGCTTGAGGACACCGCCGGCGGAGAGGCCGAGGAAAACGTCGGCATCGGCGATCACGTCACCCAGGGTGCGGGCGCTGGTGTCCTTGGCGTAGCGCGCCTTGATCTCGTCCATTTCCTCGACGCGCCCCTGATAGACGACGCCCTTGATGTCGGTCACCCAGATGTTCTCCACCGGGGCGCCCAGCATCACCAGGAGGTCCAGGCAGGCGAGGGCCGCGGCCCCGGCGCCGGAGGTGACGATCTTGACCTTCTTCAGGTCCTTGCCGATGAGGTGCAGGCCATTGAGGATGGCGGCGCCGACGACGATGGCAGTGCCGTGCTGGTCGTCGTGGAAGACGGGAATCTTCATGCGCTCCCGCAGCTTCTTCTCGATGTAGAAGCATTCCGGTGCCTTGATGTCTTCCAGGTTGATGCCGCCGAAGGTAGGCTCGAGGGCGGCGATCATGTCGATGAGCTTGTCCGGGTCGCGCTCGGCGAGTTCCAGGTCGAAGACATCGATATTGGCGAATTTCTTGAACAGGACCCCTTTGCCTTCCATCACCGGCTTGGCGGCCAGGGGCCCGATGGGGCCGAGGCCCAGGACGGCGGTGCCGTTGGTGATGACGCCCACCAGGTTGGCGCGGGCGGTCAGGGTGCTGGCTTCCGCCGGGTCGGCAACGATTTCCTCGCAGGCAGCCGCCACGCCCGGCGAATACGCCATGGACAGATCGTACTGGTTGGTCAGCTGCTTGATGGGCGTGACGGCGATTTTGCCGGGGCGCGGCTGCCGATGATAATAAAGTGCGGCCTCGCGAAGCTGCTTGGAATCCATGCCTACCTCCATTTCATATTGCGAAATTCTATCCCGTATGGCGCAATATCATAACATGACGGGCTTCGAAACTCACTTTGCGGAAATCAGTCAAAATCAGAAGTCAAGTTAGCCCTTGGCAGCCGTATCCCGCTGCCATCCATGACCAGTTGGCGAGGACTTTGGCGCCACCGCCCCTGCCGTGCAGGGAGGGAAAGGCTTGGCAAGCGAACTTTTCCTGCATGACATAATCTTTAAGTGACCAGCCGACGGTCTCCGGCCGCGTTTTCGTTGGCGGCAGCTCCCGGCGACTGGCGTGAATTCCTTATCCCAAGAGAGAGATCGCCATGACCGCACCGTTGAATGCTCCAGCCTACGTCGAACACGAATCCCTGAAAAAATGGGTTGCCGAAATTGCTGCGCTGACCCAGCCTGATCGCGTGCATTGGGCGGACGGGTCCCAGGAGGAGTATGACCGGTTATGCGCCGAAATGGTGGAAACCGGCACTTTCATCAAGCTCAATGCGGAAAAGCGGCCGAACTCCTACCTGGCCTTCTCCGATCCCTCGGACGTGGCCCGGGTCGAGGATCGGACCTATATTTGTTCCGAACGAAAGGAAGACGCCGGCCCCACCAACAACTGGGAACCTCCGGCCCAGATGCGGGAGACCCTGACAGGCCTCTTCCGGGGCTGCATGAAGGGCCGCACCCTCTACGTCATCCCCTTCTCCATGGGGCCCCTGGGCTCCCCCATCGCCCACATCGGCGTCGAGATCACCGACTCCCCCTACGTGGTGGTCAACATGCGGATCATGACCCGCATGGGCAAGGCCGTATTCGACGTGCTGGGCCGGGACGGCGACTTCGTTCCCTGCGTGCACTCCGTCGGCGCCCCCCTGGAACCGGGCCAGAAAGACGCCCGCTGGCCCTGCAACCCAACGGTCAAGTACATCGTCCACTACCCCGAGACCCGGGAAATCTGGTCCTATGGTTCCGGCTACGGCGGCAACGCCCTCCTCGGCAAGAAGTGCTTCGCCCTGCGCATCGCCTCCACCATGGCCCGGGAACAGGGCTGGCTGGCCGAGCACATGCTGATCCTCGGGGTCGAATCCCCCGACGGCCGGAAGAGCTACGTCGCCGCCGCCTTCCCTTCCGCCTGCGGCAAGACCAACTTCGCCATGCTGATCCCGCCCAAGACCCTGAACGGCTGGAAGATCACCACCATCGGCGACGACATCGCCTGGATCAAGCCCCGCCGGGACGCCGACGGCGTCACCCGCTTCTATGCCATCAACCCGGAGGCCGGCTTCTTCGGCGTCGCCCCGGGCACCAGCGAGAAGACCAACTACAACGCCGTAGCCACCCTGCACAAGGACGTCATCTTCACCAACGTCGCCCTCACCGACGACGGCGACGTGTGGTGGGAAGGCATGTCCAAGGAAGTGCCCAGCCACCTCATCGACTGGACCGGCCAGGACTGGACTCCGGATTGCGGCCACAAGGCCGCCCATCCGAATTCCCGCTTCACCGCCCCGGCCGGCCAGTGCCCGTCCATCGACCCGGCCTGGGAAGATCCCGCCGGCGTGCCCATTTCCGCCTTCATCTTCGGCGGCCGCCGCGCCACCACCGTGCCCCTGGTGTACGAAGCCTTCAACTGGAACTACGGCGTCTACATGGCTGCCACCCTGGGCTCCGAGACCACCGCCGCCGCCGTCGGCCAGCAGGGTATCGTCCGGCGCGATCCCTTCGCCATGCTGCCTTTCTGCGGCTACCACATGGGCGACTACTTCAACCACTGGCTGCGCATGGGGCACGTCGTCGAGGCCACGCCGAAGATTTTCTGCGTCAATTGGTTCCGCATGAACGATCAAGGCGATTTCATGTGGCCCGGCTTCGGCGAGAACATGCGCGTCCTGAAGTGGATCGTCGAGCGTTGCCGGGGCACCGTCGGCGCCAAGGAAACGGCCCTGGGCTGGATGCCGAAATTCGAGGACATCGAGTGGAACGGCCTCGCCATCACCAAGACCGAGTTCGACGGCCTGACCCAGATCGACGCCGATGCCTGGAAGGCCGAACTGGCCGGCCACAAGGAATGGTTCGACAAGATGGGCGAGAAGCTGCCGCGGGAATTCATTCTCAGACGCGAATTGTTCGAATTGGGGCTCTGGAAGGACGCCGCCTAGAAAAGCGCCCGCCAGCCTACTGCGCGGCCCGCAGACGCTTTCGGGCGGTATGTGAGAACATTGGCCACCTGCTCGCTCAGGTGGCCATTTTCTGTTGAGAACCTCATGTACCGTCCCGCCTCCCGTACCCGCGACATCGCCCCTTTCCACGTCATGGAGCTCCTGTCCCGCGCCAAGGCGCTGGAAGCCCAGGGCCGCGACATCATCCACATGGAGGTGGGAGAACCGGATTTCCCCACCCCGGAACCCATCCTCCGCGCTGCCCAGGCCGCCATCGCCGAAGGCAAGGTTTTCTACACCCCGGCCCTCGGCCTGCCGGAACTGCGCCAGGCGATTTCGGATTTCTATCGGCATCGCCATGGGGTCGCCGTGCCGGCTTCCCGCATCGTCATCACGGCCGGCGCCTCCGGAGCGCTGACCCTGGCCATGGCCTGCCTGGCGGAGCCCGGCCGCCGCTGGCTTCTTGCCGATCCCGGCTACCCCTGCAACCGCCATTTCGTGCGCAGTTTCGAGGGGGTACCCGTGAGCGTTCCGGTGGGGGCTGAGACCAACTTCCAGCCGACTCCGGCCCAACTGGAGAACTTCTGGGATAGCGCCACCGATGGCCTGCTGGTCGCCTCGCCCGCCAACCCCACGGGTACCATGCTCTCCGTTCCCGAACTCGCCGCCCTGGCGGATTTCGCACGGCAGCGCCGGGGGCATTTCATCGTCGACGAGATTTACCAGGGCCTCACCTACGACGGCGACGTCCCGACCGCCCTCGCCGTCGCTGACGACCTCTGGGTGGTTCAGAGCTTCTCGAAATATTTCCAGATGACCGGCTGGCGCCTGGGCTGGCTGGTGGTGCCCGAGCCCTATGTCCGGGACGTGGAAAAACTCGCCCAGAATCTATTCATTTCGCCCTCGACCCCGGCCCAGTACGCGGCCCTGGCTGCCTTCGGCCCCGAGACCCTGGAAATCCTGGAATCCCGCCGGGCCGAATTCCAGCGCCGGCGCGACTTCCTGGCCCCCGCCCTGGAAAGCCTCGGCTTTCGGGTGACTGCCCGGCCCCAGGGAGCCTTCTACCTCTACTGCGATAGTTCCGGCATTGCCGGCGACAGCTTCAGCCTCGCCAGCCGCATGCTGGAGGAGGCCGGGGTCGCCGCCACGCCCGGCCTGGATTTCGGCGCCAACGCTCCGGAGCGCCACATCCGCTTTGCCTACACCACGGGCATGGATCGCCTCGGCGAGGCGATGGCGCGCCTAGGCCGCCTCTTCGGCGGGCGGTAGTTCGAACTGCGGGTAACGGCGGCGGACGGCAGCCCAGTCGAAATGGGGGCCGGGATCGGTCTTGCGGCCCGGAGCGACATGGCTGTGCCCGGCGATGGCGGCGATGGGGTAGCGCTGCCCCAGGGCCTCGATCAGTTGCCAGAGGGCCTCGTACTGGGCGACCTCGAAGGGCATCGAATCGCAGCCTTCCAACTCGATCCCCACCGAATAATCGTTGCAATTGCCCCGCCCCTGCCAGGCCGACTGGCCGGCATGCCAGGCCCGACGGTCGCAGCCGACGAACTGGACGATCTCGCCGTCGCGCCGTACGTAGAAGTGGGAAGACACCCGCATCCCGGCGATGGTGGCGAAGTAAGGGTGGGCCAGGGGATCGAGGCGATTGGCAAAGAACGCCTCCACCCAGTCGCCACCGAACTGGCCCGGCGGCAGGCTGATGTTGTGGATGACCACCAGATCGACCGGCACCCCGGCAGGGCGCTCCTCCTCGTTCGGGGAGGGCTGGTGGCGCGCCTCGGCCAGCCAGCCCCCCGGCAGCCAGGGCTTCATTCGATGCCTAGGCGCTCGAGGCGATAGCGCAGGGAACGGAAGGTCACCCCCAGCAGCCGGGCGGACGCCGTGCGGTTGTGGCCGGTTTTCTGCAGGGCTTCCAGAATGGCTTGCTTCTCCAGGCGATTGAGGTAGTCATCCAGGGTCTCGCTGCCGCGCCCGACCGCCTCTCCCGCCATCTCCTCCGGCGCCAGCTGAAGGTCCTCGGCCTCGATGACATCGCCGGAGGAAAGGGCGGTGGCCCGCTCCAGAATATTTTCCAATTCCCGCACGTTGCCAGGGAAAGGATAACGCTCCAGGGCCTTGAGGGCCCCCGGGGAGAGGCTTGGCGAGGCCTCGCCATGGAGCTTCAGGAGAATGGCATCCACCAGGGCGGGGATGTCCTCGGGACGCTCCCGCAACGGCGGCATCTTCAATTCGATGACATTGAGCCGGTAGTAGAGGTCCTGGCGGAAGGCCCCCTTGTCCACGCATTCCCGCAGGTTCCGGTGGGTGGCGCAGATGATGCGCACATCGACGGGCTCCTCCACGGCGCAGCCCACCTTGCGCACCTTCTTTTCCTGGATGGCCCGCAGCAGCTTGACTTGCATGGCCAGGGGCAGATCGGCCACCTCGTCGAGGAAAAGGGTGCCGCCGTTGGCGGCCTGGAAGAAGCCGTCCCGGTCGCCATCAGCGCCGGTGAAAGCACCTTTGCGGTAGCCGAAGAATTCGCTCTCCACCAGGGTTTCCGGAATGGCGCCGGAGTTCACGGGTACGAAGGGGCCGCCGCTGCGGGCGCCCTGGGCATGGATGAGGCGGGCCGCCAGTTCCTTGCCGCTGCCCGACTCGCCGGAAATGTAGACAGGTGCCTGGCTGCGGGCCACCTTGGCGATCATGGCCCGCACCTGCTGCATGGCCCCGGACTCGCCGGAGAGGGGCTGCATGGGCTCTTCCCGGCTGGACTGGGCCGGAAGGCGCAGCGCGGACTTGACCAGCGCCCGCAGCTGCTCCAGGCCCACCGGCTTGGCCAGATAGTCGAAGGCCCCGGCCTTGAGGGCGGCGACGGCATTTTCGGCGCTGCCGAAAGCCGTGATGACGGCGACCGGAGTCTCGCCATGCTGCTCGTTGATGTAGTGGACGATCTCCAGCCCTTCCCCATCGGGCAAGCGCATGTCCGTCAGGCATAGCTGATAGGGGTGCTCGGCCAGGCAACTCTTGGCCTCCGCCACCGTCCCGACGCAATCCGCCGCCAGCCCCATGCGGGACAAGGTCAGGTCGACAAGTTCCCGGATATCGGCTTCGTCGTCCACTACCAGCACGCGGTTCAATTCACCGCGGGCACGACGCTCCGGTCTTGGGTTTGACACCGATTGTTTCTCCCGGCAAGAATGAAATGGCCACAACCCGCCGTTGGCCCCAGTTCCAGGCTGGCGCCGTTGGCTTCGCACAGCTCCCGGGCGATGAACAACCCAAGCCCGGTACCCTTATGGTGGGTAGTGAAAAACGGCTCGAAGACCTGCCCCCGGATAGCCTCCGGCACGCCGGGGCCGTCGTCGATCACGTGTAATTCTACGCGCCCCGAGCCCTTCGCGGCAGAGACCAGCAGGTGCACGCTGCCAGCCCCTCCCCGGCAATGGCGGACTGCGTTGCCGGTCAGGTTCCACAGCACCTGATGAAGGTGGGAACGATCGAAGCAGAATTCCACGGGTTCGCCGGCATCGACCCGAACCACTGCCGGATCGGAAAGCTCCGCCGCCACGAATTCGGCAGCGAAATCCCTGACGAACTGGTCCAGGCGCAGATGCTCGGCATGGACCCGGTCGCTGCGGCCCAGTTCCAGGACATCCCGCACGATGCGGTCAAGGCGATGGACGTTGTCGCCGAGGATACGGAGCAGGCGTTCCTGCATCTGTCCCCGCTGCTCTTCCCGCAGCAGGTCGCTGGCATGGCTGATGGCGGCCAGGGGATTACGGATCTCATGGGCGATGCTGGCAGTCAGCCGCCCCAGGGAGGCGAGTTTGAGTTGCTGGGCCCGTTCCTTGATGCGCCCCACATCTTCGAGAAAGACCAGGACCTCGCCGTCGCTGCTTTCTGTGGACTCGAACCGGGCCCGCAGTTCCCGCCCATGGTCGCCGGCAAAGTCCACCGAATCCTCGACAGCCCCCTCCAGCCAGGCGGCGAAAGCTTCCACCAGAGCCGGCGAAAAGTCGGCCAGGCGACTTCCCGCCCGGGCCGCGGGCCCCAGCATGGCTTCCGCCACTGGATTACAGCGGTGCACACCGCCTTCGCTGCCCGCAATCAGGACGCCACCCGGCATGCGTTCGATGATGCGCTGGCTGATCCGGGTCTGGTTCTCCAGGGCGATCCCACTCTGCCGGGCCAATTCCTCCTGGAGCATCATGCGCTGCCCCAGGAGACGGGCCAGGATCGCCGTGGCGAAAAAGCCGGCGGACAGGAAGCCTGCCTGGACGATGCTGGTTATCTCGATTTCGTGGCTCACGACACTGAAGATCTGCATCATCAGCACCGCCAGCGTGGCGAACGCCGCATAGAACAGGACAAGTTGCCCCCGCCCGACCAGGCTGGCAGCCGCCAGGGAGACCAGCAGCAAGACGCCGAGGCCGCTCGACAACCCGCCGGCGGCATACATGAGCAGAGTCATCGCCACTACATCGGCCAGCACCTGGAATGACAACTGCAGGTTGAAATGCCGATGCCAACGCACCGACAAGATGGCACCGGCGCCGGCAGCCAGGACGTAGGAGACGCCCACCGAATCGAACAGCACGGGATGGCCCAGACGGAAGGGCAGCAGCCACCCCTGGGAGAGGGTGCTCATCCCTACCAAAAGGGCGGCAACGATGAGCCGGTACAGATTGAAGTACTGGAACGATCGCCAGTTCGGCTCCCAAGTGGAGGAGAGCCAGCCGGTCATGGCGACGCCGAGGGCCCCGCCTGGCGGTGAGCCTCGCAGCAATAATGGCGGTCGCCTGCGGCAAGACCTTCGTTCTCGGGTAAATGAACGCCGCAGCGGGCACAAGCCACCATGCGTTCGGGAGGCATTTCCCGCTGGGGCAGGTCGGCAGGAGAGCGACCACGTCTTTGCCAGACCCGCCACACGATGACCGCAAGCACGATTAGAAGAAGATACTTGAGCACGGTTTCAATCCCCGATTCCAACGCACCATGATGCCGAAGAAAGCGAGACGATCCAAGCCCTTTCGCCTCCAACTACGATGCAGCCCCCGGCGGGACGGAGATGCCGGCATGCCTGGCCGAGCGCCATTCCGGCCTTAGGGGATATTCCCCATCCATAAATACAGTGTTCCCCTAATGCATATTTTTCCCTGGATCGCAGAGAATCTCGCACCTCACCAGAGGAAAACACATGAAGAACACGAACAACAATAGCATTGCGCACAGCACCGCGGTTTCCAACGCCAAAGTGCAGGGCACTGGTGCCGGCACCCTGGGTGCCGGCCCAGCTTTTTTCTTGGAAGCCGTCGCCCCTTGCCTTGCCGATCTGAAACGGCAACTGGAATTGCGTCAGTCGATGCACTGATTTCTCCGGCTAATTGCCCACGTCGCCGAGTTGCACTTCCGGACGGGAAATCGGAGTCGACGGGACAGACAGCACGTCCGGCACGAGCGACATACAATCGCCGATTGCAAGACAAAAATCATCCGGAAAACAAAAAAGCCCTGGAAACCAGGGCTTTTTGAAATTCATTGGTCGGAGTGACATGATTCGAACATGCGACCCCTGCGTCCCGAACGCAGTGCTCTACCAGGCTGAGCTACACTCCGATGCGCTTGGAGAGAATCAGTGATTTCTCTCAACCGCGAAAGACGTCAATTGTAGCAGAGCTTCTCGATAATTTGAATCCCCCAGGCATCGAATTGCTTCACGTGCTTTCGCAGCTTCCTGTTCGGCCTGCTTGCGGGCATGATTTAGGGCGCCGGAATTCCGGATTGCCGCCAGGACCGCAGGGAAATCCTCCCGTCCTCCTTGCTCGATGGCCCGGCGGACGCAGGCAGCCTCGCCCGGCGTGCCATGCTGCATGACATAGATCAGGGGCAGCGTCGGTTTGCCTTCGGCTAGGTCGTCGCCCAGGTGTTTGCCGGTGTCCACTTCCTGGCCCGAGTAGTCGAGGACGTCGTCCACAAGCTGGAAAGCGGTGCCAAGGTGCATCCCGTAGGCAGCCAGGGCGCGCTCCACTTCAGGCGTCGCCTTGCCAAGGATGGCGCCCAGTTGTGCGGCCGCTTCGAACAGCTTGGCCGTCTTGTAGCGGATGACCTGCAGGTAGCGTTCCTCGTCCACATCGGCGTCGTGGCAGTTCATTAATTGCAGCACTTCGCCTTCGGCGATGACGTTGGTGGCGTCGGACAGGACCCGCATGACACGCATGTCGTCCACCGCCACCATCATCTGAAAAGCCCGGGAATAGAGGAAGTCACCGACTAGTACGCTGGCGGCGTTGCCGAACATGGCGTTGGCGGTGTCGCGTCCACGCCGCAAGGCTGACTCGTCCACCACATCATCGTGCAACAGGGTAGCCGTATGGATGAATTCCACCACGGCCGCCATTTCGTGATGATGCGTCCCCCGATAGCCGAGAGCGCCGGCAGCAAGCAGCACCAGCGCAGGGCGCATGCGCTTCCCACCACTGTTGATGATGTATTCCGCCACTTGGCGGACGAGCACGACATCGGAGTGGAGACGGGCGCGGATGACAGCGTCTACGGCCTTCATGTCGCCCCCGATCAGGGCATAGAGCTGTTCGAGCGTCACGGCGAGTAGGATTTTGATAAAGCGTCGAATCTTAGGCGTCGGCCGTATCAGCGTCAAGGCCGCCAGATCGGACAGGCTTTGGGCTAAACTGCCCGTTTTGGAAACGTTTTAGGGAGACTGCCATGGATATCCGCTCCATCATCGCCCCCGTCATCCAGGATCGCGATGCGCTGGAGGAGTTTGCCGACATACTGAGCGACCGCGCCCCCGAGGTGGAACGGGATGTGGCCCGCCTGAAGAAGGCCCCTGGCGATCGCGAGGTGGTGGCAGATCTCTTCCGTGCCATTCACAACATCAAGGGAGATGCCGCTCTCTGCAAGTTCGAACTGGCGGTAGCCGTCGCCCATCCCATCGAATCGATCCTTGCCCGACTGCGTGAAGGCGAGATCGTCATTTCCGACCTGCTAGCCGAGTCCATCCTGCTCGCCATCGACCGCCTGGAACTCGCAACCGACGGCATTCTCGGGCATAAATCCCTGGAGAATCTACGCCTGCTCCCCCTCATCCAGGGGCTGGAGAGGATGGCCATTGCCGCCACCGATCACATGGACGACCTGAGCAAGGACCTGATCGAAGCCGTAACTGGATTCCCGCCCGTTCTCGCCAATCTATCCACCAAGGCGCCAAAGGTCACGCCACCGGCGGAAAATCGGGTGGCGGCTGTCGGCGATCTGCAATTCTTCCGCTCGGTAGCGCTGCAATTCGAAAGCCGGTCGCCCCTTTTCAAAGGGCGGACCATGCGCATCCTGCGCCTGGCGCTGGAGACCAACAAGGCGGCCCGCTCCCTGGTGGATCCGGTGCAACTGGAGGCGGCGGTCTATATGCACGACTTAGGCATGATGTTCCTGCCCGAGCCTACCTGGCTGAAGGTGGGGCGCATGACCGCCGAAGACAAGGAAGCCCTGCGCAGCCATCCCGGCTATGGCGCGGGCCTCTTGTCCCGCATCCCGGGCTGGGAGGCCGCTGCCGAGATGGTCGCCCAACATCACGAAATGCCGGACGGCGGCGGTTATCCCAACGGGCTGGCTGCGGACAAGATTTGCGCCGGAGCCAAGATATTGGCCATCGTGGATGCCTTCGAGGCGGTTATGCTCAAGCACATTCATCGCGGCAGGAATCGTTCGGTACTGCGAGCGATCGCCGAAATCAATGCCTGCGACAATCAGTTCGCCCCCGAGTGGATTGGCCCGTTCAATGCGGTGATCCGACGTACGGTCGAAGCGTGATGGCGGTGGACAAGGAGCGCCGCTTCGGCGGCGTGGCAAGGCTTTACGGCGAGGACGGCGCCGCCCGGCTGCGGGAAGCCCATGTTTGCGTGGTCGGCATCGGCGGGGTCGGCTCCTGGGCAGCTGAAGCGCTGGCTCGCTCGGGCGTAGGCGCGGTGACCCTGATCGATCTCGATATGGTGGCGGAGTCCAATACCAACCGGCAGATTCATGCCCTGGGAGACATCTACGGCATGGCCAAGGTGGATGCTATGGCCGAGCGGATCGCCGCCATCAATCCGGATTGCCGGGTCACCACCATCGAGGAGTTCGTCACCCCGGAGAACGTCGCCCAGATGCTGGCCGGCCCCTTCGCTGCCGTGATCGATGCTATTGACCAAGTGCGGGTGAAGGCCGCAATGGCCGCCCACTGCCGGCGGCATCGGATTCCGATCGTCACCGCCGGCGCCGCCGGCGGACAGATTGATCCGACGCAGATAGGCCTAGCCGATCTTTCCCAGACCGTGCAGGACCCCCTGCTTGCCAAGATGCGTTCGCTGCTGCGGCGGGAATACGGCTTTCCGCGGGACGGAAAGAAGAAATTCGGCGTTCCTGCCGTCTATTCCACCGAGCCCCTGCGCTATCCGGAAAGCGGGGCCGTGTGCGCTACCGACAGCGGCCCGACGGGACTGAATTGTGCCGGCTTCGGCTCGTCGGTGTGCGTCACATCGGTCTTCGGCATGACCGCCGCCGCTCACGTGCTCCGCTTGATCGCGCTTCGCTGATATAGGGCTCAGGCCGCGTCCAGGGTATCCAGCCAGACGCCCAGGCCCTGGGCGTTCAACTCGAGGTCGGTGCTCCAGAGATCTATCACTTGGCCTTCAGGAAGCGTGCAGCCATGCTGACGCACCTCTTCAACCAAGTAGCGTGTGAGGCCAAACCGGATGCGCCCATGGCGCTCGGGGCCGGCATTTTTCTCGCGTAGCGCGATCTCGACGTGGGCATCGAGCCGCCGATGCAGATCCCTTCCCAACTGCGGAATATGATCCACGCGGCTGTAATGGGTCAGGTAGATTGCTTCCGGCTGGAATCCCAGTAGCAGGTCGATGGACCGCCCCATGGCCTCCGGCTCGAACTGGGACGGCGTCGTGGTCGGGAAAATGAATTGGCGACCATCGACATCCAATTCCCTGTAGGAAAGCCCGAACATGTCACCGCTGAAGATGCCTCCGGTCTGCCTGTCCACGATGCAGATATGGTGGCGGGCATGCCCCGGCGTATCGAGACAGAGCAATTCCCGCCCCGCCAGGGAAACGACATGCTCGTGAGGCGCTTCGATAATACGGTCGGCGGCGACGGGGAGTATTTCGCCGTAGACCCGATCGACATATTCCTTGCCGTAGACCGCGCAAACGCCGGCCACCAGCTTGGACGGCTCCGCCATGTGGCGGGCGCCCCTCGGGTGCACAACCAGCCTCGCATTCGGAAAGGCGCGCATCATGGCGCCGGCACCGCCGGCATGATCAAGATGGATATGGGTCAGGATGACATAATCCACCGCATTTTCTGACAGCCCCAGGCGCTTGAGGGCCGCGAATGTATTCGGAAGAGAGTCCTTGCTTCCCGTGTCGATAATGGCTACCCGCCCGTTCTCGACCACCACGTGGATGGCCGCGAGGCCAGGTCGGACGTAATCGGCGTCGAAAGCGACGATACCGTTCCCGTAATCTCTCCAGTCGAACATTTTTCAGGCTCTCCGTTGCTATGGCCGCCGAATTATACTGGCAGGCTCCATCGAGCCTACTCCCGCACCATGTCTCACTTTCTGGCCGACGACGGCGAAAAGATCCTCGTTTACATTTCCGGGGAAGGATCGCCAGTTGTCATGCTGCACGGCTGGAGTGCCAGTCACCGGGACTGGTCTCCTTTTCTCGCCCAACTCAATCCTCACCATCGCATCCTGCGTTGGGATGCCCGCGGCCATGGTGGCCACGCCCTCGCAACCGACACGCCACCGACGGTCCAGCGGATGGCTCGAGATCTCCAGAACCTTTTCGACCATTGCCATTTGACCGATGTGACGGTAGTTGGTCATTCCATGGGAGCCCTGACCCTCTGGCAATACATTCAGGACTTCGGCACGACCCGCTTGGGCAAGGTTTGCTTCATCGACCAGTCTCCCAAACTCCTCACCGATGATTCCTGGCGCCATGGCATATACGGCGACTTCGATCGGCAGGCATCAGAAGCCTTTCTCACCAGGCTGAATGAAGATTTCCCGGAGGCCGTCCTGCGACTGGCCGCCTTCGGCCGCAACGCCCGCGCGAAAGAAAAGTACCAAGCCAACGCCCCCGGATGGCAGAAATCACGGGATCAACTCGGCAGCCTCGACGCCGCCCCCCTGATCACCTGCTGGAGAAGCTTGACGGAGGCGGATTATCGCGGGGTACTGGAGCAGATCGCAATCCCGGCGATGCTTGTCTACGGCGCCGAGAGCAACTTCTACCCTATCGATACCGCCCATTACGTTGCCAGCCGTCTCCCGAACGCTGCCCTCCATATCTATGAGGGCGCGGATCACTCTCCCCACCTTTGGCAGCGGGAGCGCTTTGCCCGGGACTTGATGGCTTTCATCGCGGCTTAGAGGCATTCAGGCTTTAACAACTCCGCAAACTCTTTCCGGAACTTTGCGACCTTGGGACTCACGACAAAGGCACAATAGCCCTGGCCTGGATTGTTGCGGAAGTACTGTTGGTGATACTTCTCGGCCGGGTAGAAGGGTTGCGCCGCCACGACCTGGGTGACTATCGGACTGTCCCAAATCTTTTTCTCAGCCAATTCGCCGATAAGGCGATGGGCCCCCCTCTCCTGATCCGGCGACTGGCAAACAATGATCGAGCGGTATTGCGTGCCGATGTCGTTGCCCTGCCGGTTAACGCTTGTCGGATCATGAATGGCGAAGAAAACCTGCAGCACTTCGCGAAATGAAATCCTCGCAGGGTCGAAGCGGATGCTTACGACCTCTGCGTGACAGGTATTTCCTTCGCAGACCTCTGCATAAGTCGGATGGGTGGTGACGCCACAACAATATCCGGAGACTACCGCTTCAACTCCCCGGATCTGCTCGAACACTGCTTCCAGGCACCAGAAGCATCCGCCGCCCAGCACGGCTGTTTCCATTTTCGAACTCCTCCAGACAGCGGGATAACCGCCAAACGCAAAAACCCCTGTCAGCTGTACTGACAGGGGTTCTGGTAAGGGGTGCCTGGCGGTGACCTACTTTCGCGAGCGGGATGCTCACTATCATCGGCGCGCTTTCGTTTCACGGTCCTGTTCGGGAAGGGAAGGGGTGGGTCC
>JAGTRP010000018.1 GCA_018261935.1 Rhodocyclaceae bacterium | reverse complement strand
GCCTCTCTGCTTGAATCTACTGGCGCGCCCGGAGAGATTCGAACTCCCTACCCCTTGGTTCGTAGCCAAGTACTCTATCCAGATGAGCTACGGGCGCGTACTTCGTTGGGACTCGCCGGGGTTCTGCAACCACGGCCCCCCCCAAAATCCTACACGGCGCCTACACGGCGTTCGTATCGCAATAAAAACGGCTCCCATTACTGGAAGCCGCTTGAATTCTGGTGGCCAGTCGCGGAATCGAACCACGGACACGCGGATTTTCAATCCGCTGCTCTACCAACTGAGCTAACTGGCCGAAAGGAGCGCGCATTATAGCGATCTCATCCCCGGGTAGCAACCCATTTCAGTAATCAATTTAAGTGCCGATGGGCGGCGACTGGCGATAGAGTTCGGCAAAATCATCCGACGGCTCGGGAGGGGGAGCCGGCGGGCGCCAGAGCGGGAAGACCACCCGCGCCACCGCACCGGCTCCCCGGGGGTTGGGATGCAGGGAGGCCGTGGCATCGTGCTGGTGGGCAATTTCCCGCACGATGGCGAGCCCCAGGCCACTGCCCTCGCTGGTGGCATCATCGACCCGGTAGAAGCGCTCGAACACGAGCTCGGCCTGCTCCTCGCTGATGCCGATGCCGCTGTCCTCGACTTCGAAGACGGCGAAATCGCCGTGGACCAGTACCCGGCAGGTCACATGGCCACCCGGCGGCGTATAGCGCAGAGCATTGTCGATGAGGTTCTTGGCCAGCTCCCGCAACAGGAAAGCGTTGGCCTGGACCAGGGCCGGCGCCTCGCCTTCGAAGCCGAGGTCGATATCCCGCTCCAGGGCCCGCATGACCCAGTCCTCCACCACTTCCCGCAGCAGCTGGGCCAGATCGAGGGGCTCCCTGTTCTGCTGGGCGGCCTCGGCGGCCTCGGTACGCGCCAAGGTGAGCAACTGGTTGATGAGGCGGCCCGCCCGGTCCACGCCAGTCGCGATCTGGCGCAGGGCATGGCGCAGGGCTTCCGGGTCGGTCTCCCGCATAGCGAACTGGGCCTGGGTCTTGAGGCCGGTGAGCGGAGTGCGCATCTGATGGGCAGCATCGGCCACGAAGCGCTGCTGGGCATCGACGTTACGCTTCATGCGGTCCAGCATGGCGTTGAAGGCCTCCACCAGGGGTTCCAGCTCCTCCGGCACGCGCCGCGTCCCGATGGGCGAGAGGTCCGCCGGTTCCCGGGCCTCGATGGTCTGACGCAGCCGCGTCAGGGGGCGCAAGCCACGGGAGAGGCCAAACCAGACCAATATCACCGCCAGGGGAATGATGACGAACTGGGGCAGGATGACGCTGGCCACGATCTTGTTGCTGAGCTGGGTGCGCTTCTCCAGGGTTTCACCCACCTCCACCAGGATCCACTTGTCCCGGGACAGCCGGGCATCGCTCAGGTAGGTGTAGGCTATCCGCAGGTCCTGGCCCTTGAAGTCGGCTTCACGGAAATAGATTTCGCCGGGTTCCGCCTGCTGGTCATCGAGATCTTCGGCGAGGGGCAGCTCCCGGTCGCCCACCAGGAATTTTCCGTCCCGTGTGACGACATGGAAATAGACGTTGTCGGTTTCGTCCGCCCGCAGGAAGGCTCGGGCGGAACCCGGCAGATTGACGACCGGTTTACCGCCGACGATCTTCACCTGCCGCGCCACGGCCATGACATGCTCGCGCAAGGCCTGGTCGTAGGGATAGCTCGCCACGTTGCTGGCGAAATAATGGGTAACGGCAATGCTCAGGGGCCAGACGAACAGCAGTGGCGCCAGCATCCAGTCGAGAATCTCGCCGAAAAGCGAGCGCTCGCCTTCAGAGCTGGGGACGCTGTTCGTCTTGAGGCTTTTCAAGGCAGTAGCCCAGGCCGCGAACGGTGACGATGTGCACGCCACCGGATTCGAGTTTCTTGCGCAGGCGATGGACGTAAACTTCGATGGCGTTGTGGCTCACTTCCTCACCCCAGCCGCAGAGATGGTCCACCAACTGGTCCTTGCTCACCAGACGGCCGGCTCGGGTCAGGAGAAATTCCAGGAGTCCCATCTCCCGGGCCGAGAGATCCAGGGGCTGGCCATTGATGAGGGCCACCCGTCCCACTTGGTCATAGGTGAGCTGGCCCAGCTCGATGAGAGGCGTCGTTCCGGCGGAGCGCCGGGTGAGCGCCCGCACCCGCGCCTCCAGTTCGGCCAGTTCGAAGGGCTTGGCCATGTAGTCATCGGCCCCCAGGTCGAGCCCCTTGACCCGGTCGCTGGTGCCATCCAGGGCGGTCAGGATAAGGACGGGCACCTGGGACTTGCGGGCCCGCAGGCGCTTCAGGACTTCCAGGCCGGGGAGCTTGGGCAACCCCAGGTCGAGGATCAGGAGATCGTAGCTCCCTGTCATCAGGGCGGTGTCGGCGTCCACGCCGGTATGGGCGCAATCGACTGCGTAACCGCCGCGGCGCAGGGAGCGGGAAATGCCGTCGGCGATGATGGGGTCGTCTTCGGCGATCAGGATGCGCATGCTTCTTCGAATATCATGGGTAAGTACTTAAATAACGTAAGATTTTTGTAAGCCTACGGCATTATTGTCCACCCCGCTGTTCTCCTTTTATGGTCTTAGGAGTCGGGGTGACTACCACGACTCAGGGGGCATCTGATCCTGCACGGGATCGCCCCCTGGCCCTTTTTCCCGAATCTTTCGAAGTGTAACAAATTCCCCGCCTTGCGATTTGTGCAATGCGGCGGCGATCGTTGATCGCCTGGGCGGTCCGTCAACGAAAAAACCCGGGCCGAAGCACGGGTTTTTGACGACGGTGTCTTGTCGGTTTAGTGAGCGGAGGCGGTAGCAGCACCCACGCCGGTTTCGGAACGAAGCTGCTGAGCCGGGTACAGGGCACGCTCCTTCTTGGCCTGCTCGGAGTTGTCCAGGATGGACACCAGCCAGATGGTCACGAAGGCCGCAGTCATCGAGAAGATGGCAGCGGAGTTGTACGGGAACCAGGCGGAACCCTTCGGATTGCCCATGACGGCCACCCAGACGCTGTCGGAACCGATGGTCAGGACCACGGCCATGATGAGGCCGACGAAGCCGCCGGTCACGGCACCCTTGGTGGTGCAGTTCTTCCACAGCACGGACATGAACAGCACCGGGAAGTTGCCGGAGCAGGCGATCACGAAGGCCAGCATCACCATGTAGGCGACGTTTTCCTTCTCGAAGGCGATGCCCAGGACCACGGCAACGATGCCCAGGATGACGGTGGTGATCTTGGAAACCCGCAGTTCGTCGTCGGAAGAGGCTTGGCCCTTCTTGAAGACGGAGGCGTACAGGTCATGGGATACGGCGGAGGCGCCGGACAGGGTCAGACCGGCAACCACGGCCAGGATGGTGGCGAAGGCCACGGCGGAGATGAAGCCGAGGAACATGTCGCCGCCCACGGCCTTGGCCAGATGCACGGCAGCCATGTTGCCGCCGCCCTTCAGGCCCTTGGCGATTTCGCCGCCGACGTAGAAGGAACCCGGATCCTGCACCAGGTTGGTGATGGCGCCGAAGCCGATGATGAAGGTCAGGATGTAGAAGTAGCCAATCCAGGTGGTCGCCCAGGCCACGGACTTGCGGGCTTCCTTGGCGTTCGGCACGGTGAAGAAGCGCATCAGGATGTGGGGCAGGCCAGCGGTACCGAACATCAGGGCCATGCCGACGGAGATAGCGGAGATGGGGTCCTTGATGAGGGCGCCCGGAGCCATGATGGCGTCCTTCTTGGCATGCACTTCAACGGCCTTGGTGAACATCGCCTCGGGGCTGAAGCCGAACTGGAACAGCACGGCGACGGCCATGAAGGTGGCGCCGGCCAGCAGCATGCAGGCCTTGATGATCTGCACCCAGGTGGTGGCGGTCATGCCGCCGAAGAGCACGTACATCATCATGATGGAGCCCACCAGGATTTCAGCGTAGATGTACTCGAGGCCGAAGAGCACCTTGATGAGCTGACCCGCACCGACCATCTGGGCAATCATGTAGAAGGCCACGACCACCAGGGAGCCGATGGCGGCGAAGGTCCGCATCGGGGTCTGGGAGAAGCGGTAGGAGGCCACGTCGGCGAAGGTGAACTTGCCGAGGTTGCGCAGGCGCTCCGCCATCAGGAAGGTGATGACGGGCCAGCCCACCAGCCAGCCGATGGAGAAGATCAGGCCATCGAAGCCGTTGGCGAACACGAGGCCGGAAATCCCCAGGAAGGAAGCGGCGGACATGTAGTCGCCGGCGATGGCCAGGCCGTTCTGGAAGCCAGTGATGCCGCCGCCGGCGGTGTAGAAGTCGGCCGCCGACTTGGTCTTGGCCGCCGCCCACTTGGTGATCCAGAGGGTGGCGCCGACGAAGATGGCGAACATGGTGATGGCCGTCCAGTTGGTGGCCTGCTTCTGGGTGGCGCCCATATCGGCGCCGGCAGCGATGGCGCCGCCGACGGCGGCCAGGGCGCAAAGGCCCGCAAGAATGTGCTTGAGCTTCATATTACTTCTGAGCCTCCCGAATGATGGCCTCGTTGGTCTCGTCGAATTCGCTGTTGGCGCGACGGACGTAGATCCAGGTCAGGACGATGGTAAAGGCGATGACGCCCACGCCCAGGGGAACGCCCAGGCTGGTGGTCGCGCCGGCGCCCAGCTTGGTGGCCAGCAGTTCCTTGTCGAAGGCGACCAGGAGGATGAAGCCATAGTAGGCGACCATCCCGAGGATGGTCATCACTATGGAGTAGCTGTTGCGCTTGGCAACGAACTCCAGAAATTTCGGATTCGCTGTGATCCGATCTGCAATGTCTTGCATTGATTTGCTCCTCAGCACGTAATGGTTATTGAAGCGATGCTCCAGAGCATAATCTAGGCAGGAGTTCTTACGCGCAGCTTACAGACTGTTACATGCGTTACACAAAAAGAAAAACCCGCAGCCAAAGCTGCGGGTTTTCTTAAGCGGTTGAGATGCCGCTTTGAGCAAGCCGGGTGCGTCAGGGCTAGGCGCACCCCGCGCAGACAGTACGAATAGTACGGCAAGCGGGGTGCAACGACGCCCTGGCGCGCTCGGCGCCGCTCAAAGTTACATGCCCATGTCCATGCCGCCCATGCCGCCCATGCCGCCGGGCATGCCGCCCATGGCGGGCTTCTCTTCGGCCAGTTCGCCCACCATGCACTCGGTGGTCAGCATCAGGCCGGCGACGGAAGCAGCGTTCTGCAGCGCAGTGCGGGTGACCTTGGTGGGATCCAGCACGCCCATTTCCACCATGTCGCCATACTGGCCGGTAGAAGCGTTGTAGCCGAAGTTGCCGGTGCCCTGTTGCACCTTGTCCACCACCACGGAAGGCTCGTCACCGGCGTTGGCGACGATTTCCCGCAGGGGCTGCTCCATGGCACGCAGGACGATCTTGATGCCGGCGTCCTGGTCGTGGTTGTCGCCCTTGAGGCTCGTGATGGAAGCGCGGGCACGGATGAGGGCGACGCCGCCGCCGGCGACGATGCCTTCTTCAACGGCAGCACGGGTGGCGTGGAGTGCGTCCTCGACGCGGGCCTTCTTTTCCTTCATTTCCACTTCGGTAGCGGCACCGACCTTGATGACGGCAACGCCGCCGGCCAGCTTGGCGACACGCTCCTGCAGCTTCTCGCGGTCGTAGTCGGAGGTGGCTTCCTCGATCTGGATGCGGATCTGCTTGACGCGGGCTTCGATGGCCTTGGTATCGCCGGCGCCGTCGATGAGGGTGGTGTTTTCCTTGGCCACTTCGACGCGCTTGGCTTGGCCCAGATCCTTCAGGGTGGCCTTTTCCAGGGTCAGACCGGTCTCTTCGGAGATGACGGTGCCGCCGGTCAGGACGGCGATGTCTTCCAGCATGGCCTTGCGGCGGTCGCCGAAGCCAGGGGCCTTGACGGCAACGGTCTTCAGAATGCCTCGGATGTTGTTCACCACCAGGGTGGCCAGGGCTTCGCCGTCCACGTCTTCAGCGATGATCAGCAGCGGGCGGCCGGCCTTGGCCACCTGCTCCAGCACCGGCAGCAGATCGCGGATGTTGGAAATCTTCTTGTCGAAGAGCAGCACGAACGGGTTCTCGAGGAGAGCCTGCTGCTTGTCGGCGTTGTTGATGAAGTAGGGGGACAGGTAGCCGCGGTCGAACTGCATGCCTTCGACGACGTCCAGCTCGTTGGCCAGGGACTTGCCGTCTTCGACGGTGATGACGCCTTCCTTGCCGACCTTTTCCATGGCCTGGGCGATGATGTCGCCGATGGAGCTGTCGGAGTTGGCGGAAATGGAGCCGACCTGGGCGATTTCCTTGGAGGTGGTGCAGGGCTTGGAGATGGCCTTCAGCTGGTCCAGGGTGGCGACGACAGCCTTGTCGATGCCGCGCTTCAGGTCCATCGGGTTCCTTGGAAGCGACTTCCTTGACCATCTGGGCGCCCATGTTGGCAAACTTGTCCTTCAGTTCGATTTCCTTGGCGACGGAAACGCCGTCCTTGGTCACGGTGGGACCGCCGAAGGAACGCTCGAGGACCACGTTGCGGCCCTTGGGACCCAGGGTCACCTTGACGGCGTCGGCCAGGATGTTGACGCCTTCAACCATGCGGGCACGGGCGGAATCACCGAATTTGACTTCTTTAGCAGCCATTTATTTCTCCTGATACAAATTCTATGGTTTCGGAAGGGCTCAGGCTTCGAGCACGCCCATGATGTCTTCTTCGCGCATGACCAGGACTTCCTGGCCATCGACCTTGACGGACTGGCCGGCGTACTTGCCGAACAGAACGCGATCGCCGACCTTCACGTCCGGAGCGATCTGCTTGCCGCTGTCGTCGCGCTTGCCCGGGCCGACAGCCAGGATTTCGCCCTGATCCGGCTTTTCGCCAGCGGACTCGGGGATGACGATGCCGGAAGCGGTGGTGCGCTCAGCTTCAACACGCTTGACGATGACACGATCGTGCAAAGGACGGATTTTCATGTAATTGACTCCTCTATCAACGAACTTCATTGAGTTTGAAATGGGCCGGGCAACCCCGGGAAGCGCCGAGGGGTGCATTATTAGCACTCGGCGCTAACGAGTGCTAATAATAGGGACGCTCCCGGGGGTTTTCAAGAGTGGCCTGGAAAATTTTTGTCGTCGGAATAGGCCCGGCTTTTCGTGGTGCGGCTGCCGGATAATGGCCGCCGGCGGCGGGCCGCTGGAAACGAGGCTAACCGGTTCCACCGAAGAGCGGCCCAGCCCCGTCGCCGCCGATTCACTCGTAGGTGAAGAAGCCCTTGCCCGTCTTGCGGCCGAGGTAGCCGGCTTCCACCATCTCCACCAGCAGGGGGGCGGGACGGTACTTCGGATCCCGGGTACCCTCCAGCAGAACCTGCATCACCGCCAGTTCCACGTCCAGGCCGATCATGTCGCACAGGGCCAGGGGGCCAATGGGATGGTTGCAGCCCAGCTTCATGGCCTCGTCGATGGAGGCGGCGTCGGCCAGGCCTTCGCCCAGGGCGAAGATGGCTTCGTTGATCATGGGACAGAGCAGGCGATTGACCACGAATCCCGGGCTGTTCTTCACTTGCACCGGGGTCTTGCCGATGGCCTGGGCCAGGGCTTCCACGGCGGCGTAGGTCGCGTCGGAGGTCTGCAGGCCGCGGATCTCCTCGACCAGCGCCATCATCGGCACCGGATTGAAGAAGTGCATCCCGATGACCTGGGCAGGACGGCGGGTGACACTGGCCAGCTTGGTGATGGAGATGGAAGAGGTATTGGAAGCGATGATGGCCGCAGGCTTGGCCAGGTCGTCCAACTGCTTGAAGATTCGGGTCTTCAACTCGAGGTTTTCCGTCGCGGCCTCGATGATCAGATCCCTGTCCTTCAGCGCCGCCACATCGGTGGCGGTCCTGATCCTGGCCAGGGCTGCCGTCTTTTCCTCGGCGGTCAGCTTCTCTTTCTTGATCAGCCGGTCCAGGCTCCCGGCAATGGTCGCCAGCCCCTTCTGGACGGCCGTCTCGGAAATGTCGGCCATGATGACGTCAAAGCCCGCCATGGCGAAAGCTTGAGCAATGCCGTTTCCCATAATGCCGGCACCGACGATGCCGATAGCCTTCAATTCCATAGTTGTCCTCCTGCGAATCGCTGTCGTTGATCTCCATACCGTAGCGTATGGCAAATGAGCCGGCACTTTAACGCAGGCAGCGATTGCAATCCAGCCCGCCGCTCGCATCGCCCCTGACGGCGGGCTGGCAGGAGGCCATCGCCGGCGGCTGGGTGGCCTCAGGTCACCTTGACCTCTATCTTGCGGGGCTGGGCGTGGGCGGCCTTGGGAATGCGCAGGGTCAGAAGCCCCTGCTTGAACTCGGCGGCAATCTTCTCGCTGTCCAGTTCCTTGGACAGGGTGAACACCCGGCGATAGCGCGGCAGGGCCACCTCGGCATGGCTGGCCGCCATGCCCTGGGGCGTGCCGAGAGCCATCTCGCCTTCGATAGTCAGGCTGTCGGCATCCACCTGCAGCTGCAGCTTGTCCTTCGGCACCCCCGGCAGGTCGGCGTAAAGGGTGATGCCCGAAGCATCCTCGATGACGTCCACCGGCGGCAGCAGGGCTGCTTCGCGGCGGCCAGGGGCATCCTTCTGGGTGACTTGGGTCTTGTCGCTCATGGTCGTTCTCCTCTTACTGGATGGCGATGCGGCGGGGCTGGGCCGATTCGCGGCGCTTGATGCAGATGTGCAGGACCCCATCCCGATACTGGGCGGTGACGGCGTCGGGATCCACGTCGTCCGGCAAGCTCACGACCCGGCGGAAGCGGCCGGCGAAGCGCTCGTTGATGTGGACCGCCGCCTTCTCGTCCGAGGCCAGCAGGGATTCCGGCCGCTCGCCGGAGACCGTCAGCACGCCCCGCTCCAGGTTCACTTCCAGGCTGGAGGGTTCGAGGCCCGGAGCGAAGGCATAGACTTCCACCGTCTGGGGGGTGCCGCCCACGTTCAGGGCCGGGAAGCCGCCCCGTCCGAAGCCGCGGATATTGGGCCCGGATTCGAAGGGCTGCTGCACTTCCCGCTGCAGGCGCTCCAACTCAGCGAAGATGTCGCGGGGAAACATGGTTTGGAACATCATGGAATCCTCCTCAGGGTCGAAAATTGCCCCGGACCGGGATAGCGGCCCGGCGGCCATGTCCAATAGGTCGGTGCACCGGAAAAAATTTCAAGGCCTTGTTTCGCTGACGCTTTGGCACCATTTTCCGGATGAGGTGCCCTTTGACTGAAGGAGTATCGGCTTGGAATTCAAGGACTATTACCAGACCCTGGGCGTGGACCGGGGAGCGAGCGCGGACGACATCAAGAAGGCTTTCCGCCGCCAGGCCCGCAAATACCATCCGGACGTCTCCAAGGAGCCGGACGCCGAAGCCCGCATGAAGGACGTCAACGAAGCCTTCGCCGTCCTCTCCGACCCGGAAAAGCGGGCTGCCTACGACCAATTGGGACAGGGCTACCATGCCGGCCAGAACTTCCAGCCGCCGCCCAACTGGGACGCCGGCTTCGAGTTCTCCGGCCGGGGCTTTTCCGGCGCCGAGGCGGCCGATTTCAGCGACTTCTTCAGCGAACTCTTCGGCAGCCACATGGCGTGGGGCGGCGGCCGCCGCCAGGGCGCCCACTTCCGCGCCCGGGGCGAGGACCACCACGCCAAGATCGAACTCGACCTGGAGGACGCCTACCGGGGCACGCTGCGGAGCATTTCCCTGAAATCCCCCCTGATGGACGAGCATGGCCGCGTCACCGTGGCCGAGCGCAACCTGAACGTGCGCATCCCCAAGGGCGTCCATGAGGGGCAGGTCATCCGCCTGGCGGGCCAGGGCAGCCCGGGCACCGGCGGCGGCCAGAGCGGCGACCTCTACCTGGAAGTCCATTTCAAGCCCAATCCCCGCTACCGGACCGAGGGCCGCCACGTCTACGCCACCCTACCGGTGGCTCCCTGGGAAGCGGCCCTGGGCGCCGCCGTCAAGGCGCCGGTCCCGGACGGGCAGGTGGAGGTGCGCATCCCGGACGGCTCCCAGACCGGCCGCAAACTGCGCCTCAAGGGCCGGGGCATCCCCGGCAGCCCGCCGGGGGATCTCTACCTGGTACTGGAAGTGGTGCTGCCGCCGGCGGCGAGCCCCAAGGCCCGGGAGATTTACCAGAACATGGCCCGGGAGATGGCCTTCGATCCCCGCCAGGGCCTGGGAGTGTGAGCCATGACGACGCCCGAACCGATTGTTCTGCTCATCGACGAAACGCCCCTCACCCTGGAGGAGGTGGCGGTGAGCTGCGCCGTCAGCGGCGACTGGATCATCCAGCATGTCCAGGCCGGGGTGCTCCTGGCCAATCCCGGGGCGGACCCCGGGGCCTGGGCCTTCAGCAGCCGGGACCTGCAGCGGGTCCGGCGCCTGCAGACTGTGGAACGGGATTTCGACGCCAATCCGGAGTTGGCCGGGCTGGTGGCCGACCTCCTGGAAGAGCTCGAGCGCCTGCGCGGACGGATGCGGCGCGCCGGCCTGGCGCCGGAGTAAGCCTTCCGAGTACAGGATGACTTCCCTTCCTCGGCCGGCCGATTACCCGACTATTCCCATCGGGTATTGATCTGGTATGCTGCCGGCAGGGCCCACGCACAATATTCGGGCAGGGCGGCATGCAGTGCCGACCCTGGCGGCCCTCCCCGCAATGGAAGGAGACATCCATGGGCAATCTCTTGACGACTCTGCGAGTCCGTCTGCTGCTGCTGTTCGGGCTGGTGCTGGCCGGCACCTTCTACTACACCATCGCCAACCTCGTCGCCGACTGGCAGGAAGTCCGGCAATGGCGCCAGATTTCCGCCATCGAGCGCACCGCCGTAGCGGTGAGCGGAGTGATCCATGAGCTGCAGAAGGAACGGGGCCTGTCGGCCGGCTTCATCGGCAGCAAGGGCGCCAAGTTCTCGGAGGGGCTCGTCCGGCAGCATCGGCTCACCGATGAAAAACGCCGAGCCCTGGACGCCCTGGTAGCCGCCCTCGACGCCGACGCCCTGCCCCGGGAATTCCGCCGCCGGCTCGGCGAGGGCATGGCCACCCTCGGCACGGTGCCCGAGCAACGGCAGAAAATCGCCGCCCTGGCGCTGTCCGGCGGCGAGTCCTTCGCCTTCTACACCGGCGCCATCGACCGCTTCCTCGCCATGCTGGAAGCGGCCAGCGCCGCCACCGACCAGGCCGAGATCGGCAAGAAGATCATGGCCTATGTCAGCTTCCTGAATGCCAAGGAACAGGCGGGACGGGAGCGGGCCACAGTCAATGCCGTCTTCGCCGCCAACGGCCCCATGGCCCTGTCCCAGTTCCGTGCCCTGCAGGCCATCATCACCGCCCAGGACCTTCATCTCGCCAATTACCGCAACCTCGCCGACACTGCCCAGGTGGCGGCCCTAGAGGCTCTCCTGGCCGACAAGGCCACCCGGGACAGCGAGACCATGCGGGCCACTGCCCTGGGCAAGGCCCTGGAAGGCGGTTTCGGCATCGAGCCGGCCGCCTGGTTCGCCAGCAGCAGCGCCAAGATAGAGGCCATGAAGGCCCTGGAGGATCAGCTGGCCGCCGGCCTGCAGAACCGGGTCGATGCCCTGGAGCAGGCCGCCTGGTGGCGGATCGGCGTCTCGGCGGCGACCACCGCCCTGATGACCCTCTTCGCCCTTGCCTTCGCCCGCCTGCTCACCGGCATGCTGCACCGGCTCAAGAACGCTGCCGAAGCAGCCCGCCGGCTGTCCGAGGGCGACCTGACGGTCGCCCTCGCCGTGGAATCCCGGGACGAGATGGGCCAGCTGACGGCCTCCATGGCCTTCATGCTCGACAAACTGGCCGCCACCATCGGCCAGGTGCGGGGCACGGCGGACCAGCTCGCCAACGCCTCGGCGCAGGTATCCGCCACCGCCCAATCCCTGTCCCAGTCGTCGTCCGAGCAGGCGGCCTCGGTGGAAGAAACCTCGGCCTCAGTGGAGCAGATGACCGCCTCGATCGAACTGAACACCAACAACGCCCGCAGCACCGACCAGGTAGCCCTCCAGGCCGCCGACCAGGCGACCCAGGGCGGTGCGGCAGTCAAGGACACGGTGGCGGCCATGAGATCCATCGCCGACAAGATCGGCATCGTGGACGACATCGCCTACCAGACCAACCTGCTGGCCTTGAACGCCGCCATCGAGGCGGCCCGGGCCGGGGAACACGGCAAGGGTTTTGCGGTAGTCGCCGCCGAAGTGCGCAAGCTGGCCGAAAGGAGCCAGGTGGCCGCCCGGGAGATCGGCCAGCTGGCGGGATCGTCGGTAACCCTGTCCGAGCGGGCCGGCCGCCTGCTGGAGGAAATGGTCCCCGCCATCCAGCAGACCTCCACCCTGGTGGAGGGCATCGCCAGCGCCAGCCAGGAACAGAGCAGCGGTGTCGGCCAGATCAACAACGCCATGGCGGATCTCAACCAGGCCGCCCAGCAGAATGCCGCCGCCTCGGAGGAACTGGCTGCCACCGCCGAAGAGATGGGGAGCCAGGCCGCCCATCTGCAATCCCTGATGGGATTCTTCCGGCTTCCGGCCGGCAGAACTTGATTTCCCGGGAAGACGCCAAATATAAGAGACCTCTTATCCCAGGAGCCTCCCATGTCCGACCCCGTCCATGTCGTCTGCCCCCATTGCCACACCACCAACCGCGTGCCCCAGGAGCGGCTGGCCGACGGCGGCACCTGCGGCCGCTGCAAGGAGCGCCTCTTCCCGGGTACGGCGGTCGAGCTGGACCAGGCCAGTTTCGACCGCCATGTCGGCCACTCGGACATCCCCCTGGTGGTGGATTTCTGGGCCCCCTGGTGCGGCCCCTGCCGCTCCATGGCCCCCCACTTCGCCGAAGCCGCCCGCCGCCTGTCGCCCCATTACCGGCTGGCCAAGGTCAATACCGAGGAAGAGCAGCAGCTGGCGGCCCGCTACGACATCCGCTCCATCCCGACCCTGGCGGTCTTCAGGAACGGCGCCGAAGTCGCCCGCACCTCCGGCGCCATGCCGGCGGAGGCCCTGATGGCCTGGGTCAGGCAGAACAGTCCCGCCTGACCCCGCCCTCCATGTTCCCCGTCCGCTACGTCGATCCGGTCTATCGCCCACCCAGCGAAGCCCAATCCCTCATCATCCCCGTCACCGACGGCTGCTCCTGGAACCGGTGCACCTTCTGCGAGATGTACACCGCTCCCCAGAAGCGCTTCCGGGCCCGGGACGAGGCGGAGGTGCAGGAAAGCATCCGCCGCTGCGGCGAACGCTTCGGCCCGGAAGTGCGCCGGATCTTCCTGGCCGACGGCGACGCCCTGGTCCTCCCCACCCGCTGCCTCCTCGGCGTTCTCGGACAGATCCGGGAACACCTGCCGGCGGCACACCGGGTCTCGGCCTACTGCTTGCCCCGCAATCTGCGAAAGAAATCGGCGGCCGAACTGAAGGCACTGGCCGAGGCCGGGCTGAAGCTCGTCTACGTCGGCGCCGAATCCGGCGACGACGAAGTCCTCGCCCGGGTTCATAAGGGCGAGACCTTCGAATCCACCCGGGAAGCTCTGGAGAAGCTGGGAGAGGCCGGCATCGGCCGCTCGGTGATGATCCTCAACGGCCTCGGGGGCCCTGCCCTCTCCCGCCAGCACGCCGAGAATTCCGCCCGCCTCATGAACGCCACCCAGCCGGAATACCTATCCACCCTGGTGGTCAGCTTTCCCCAGGGAGAGGCCCGCTTCCGCACCGATTTCCCGGCCTGGGAGCCCCTCTCGCAACGGCAACTCTTCGAGGAGATGGATATCTTTCTCGGAACCCTGGAACTGCGGCGCACGGTCTTCCGCAGCGACCACGCCTCCAACTGGCTGGTCCTGAAGGGCACCCTGGGAACCGACAAGGCCCGCCTGCTGGCCCAGGTAAGGCAAGCCATCGCGGCACCGGAGACGGCCCCTCTGCGGCCGGCCTGGGCCCGGGGCCTGTAGCCCCGGCATCCCGCCGCATCCACGAGCGGGCCGGCTAGAATCTTCTACGAAGGGCTGCCGGTGGTCTTGTGGATGAAGACCGCCCGGGCCACCTCCGTCACCCAGACCAGGCCGTCGCCGATCTGGCCGGTCTGGGCCACCTGGACGATGCAGTCTACGATGGCATCCACGGCCTCGTCCGGGGCCACAATCTCGATCCGCACCTTGGCCGTGTAGTCGGTGAGTTCTTCCTTGATGTTCGCGCGATGGCCATGGCGAGAGGGGGCCGTGCAGCCTTCGGCCTTGCTCACCGTCATGCCCGGAAAACCGGACAGGTCTCGCAGGGCGTCCCGCAGCATGGGCAGCTTGCCGGGGCGGATAATGGCTTTGATTTCCTTCATGCTTCCACGGTCTCCTCTTCCAATTCCCGGTCGAACCACCGATAGAGGGTGGGCAGCACGACGAGGGTCAATAGGGTCGATGTAATGAGGCCGCCGATGACCACGATGGCCAGCGGCCTTTGGACTTCCGAGCCGGGCCCGGTGGAGAACAGGAACGGGATGAGGCCCAGCATGGCCACCGTCGCCGTCATCATCACCGGCCGGAACCGCAGCCGCGCCCCTTCCAGCACCGCCTCCCGCACACCCATTCCGCCTTCCCGCAGGCTGCGGATATAGGACACCAGGACCACCCCGTTGAGGACGGCGATACCCCAGAGGGCGATGAACCCCACCGACGCCGGGACCGACAGGTATTCCCCGGTCAGGAAGAGGCCGAAGATGCCGCCGATGGAGGCAAACGGCAGCACGGTGATGATGAGGGTGGCGAAGCGCAGGGAATTGAAAAGCAGGAAGAGCAGGAAGAAGATGGCCCCGATGGTGATGGGAATGATCACCGCCAGATGGCCGAGGGCCCGTTCCATGTTCTGGAACTGGCCGCCCCATTCCAGATAATAGCCTTCCGGCAGCGCGATCTGGTGGTCCACCTTCTGCTGCAACTCGGCCACGAAACTGCCCAGGTCGCGGTCCTTCACATTCACCCCGACCACGATGCGGCGCTTGCCCAGTTCCCTGGAAATCTGGGCCGGGCCGTCGGCCACCCGGATACGTGCCACGTCCGCCAGGCGGGCCTGGGCGCCGTTGGCCGAGGTCAGAAGAACGTTGGAAATGGCTTCGATGTTATTGCGGAAGCCTTCCGGCAAGCGAACCACTGCCGGGAAGCGGCGCTCGCCCTCGAAAATTTCCGTGGCAACCTTGCCGCCCACCGCTGTCTCCAGAACGTCATTGACGTCGGCTACGTTGAGCCCCAGGCGGGCGATGGCTTGGCGGTCGATCTCCACCTGCAGGTACTGCTGGCCGGTGACCCGCTCCACCCGCATGTCCTGGGCGCCCTGGATGCCCTGGGCCACCTTCGAAATCTGGTTGGCGACCTTCTTCAGTTGCTCGAGGTCGTCGCCGAAGACCTTCACGGCGATGTCGGAGCGGACCCCGGTCACCATCTCGTCCACCCGGTCCGAGATGGGCTGGGCCATGACGATCTGCACCCCGGGCAGGGCCTTGAGCTTGTCCCGGATGGCCTCGGCGATGTCGTCCTGGCCCCAGCCGGCGGGCCATTCGCTGCGGGGCTTCAGACTCACGATGGGGGTCGATTCGTTCGGCCCCTGGGGGTCGGCGGGGCTTTCGCCGCGGCCGACGCCGGAGACGGCGGACTTCACTCCCGGCACTTCCATCACCAGCTTCATGGCCAGGTTTTCCATGCGGACGGACTCGTCCAGGGAAATGTTGGGCACCCGGTTGATGCCCGGTACCACGGAGCCTTCCTTCATCTCCGGGATGAAGGCCGAGCCCAGGAAAGGGACGATGGCCACGGCCAGGCCGAAGGCGCCCAGGGCGACGAGGACCGTCTTCTTCTGGTTGGCCAGGGCCAGGTCCAGGAGCCGCAGGTAGGGACGCTTGATGGCGGCGATGAGCTTGGTGTCGTGGTCCCCGTCGTGGGCCGGCGATTTCAGGAGATAGGTGGACAGCACCGGCGACAGGGTCAGCGACAGCACCAGGGAAATGGCCAGGGCGATGGCGATGGTGTAGGCCAGCGGCGCGAACATCTTGCCCTCCATGCCCTGCAGAGTCATGAGGGGCAGGAAGACCAGGATGATGATGCCGACGCCGAAGATCACCGGCGTCGCCACCTCCACCACCGCCCGCAGGATGATCCGGACCTGGCTTTCGCCCCGGTGGGCGGCATTGCCCAGCTGGGCGAAGGCGTTCTCCACCACCACCACCGAACCGTCCACCATGAGGCCGATGGCGATGGCCAGTCCTCCCAGGGACATGAGGTTGGCGGACAGGCCCAGGTAGTTCATGGCCATGAAGGTAAGGAGCGGCGTCAGCACCAAGGTCGCCACCACGATGAGTGAGGAGCGCACGTCCCCGAGGAAGAGGAAGAGCACGATCACCACCAGGGCCACGCCCTCCAGCAGCACCTTGATAACGGTCCCCAGGGCGGCATCCACCAGCTCCGAGCGGTCATAGTAGGGAACGATATTGAGGCCGCCGGGGAGCATGTCCTTGCCGTTGATCTCGTCCACCCGCGCCTTGATCTTGCTGACCACGGCCTTGGCATTGCCGCCGGCGATCATCATCACCACGCCGCCCACCGATTCGGTGACGCCGTTCTTCACCAGCGCCCCCTGGCGGACATCATGGCCCAGGGTCACTTCCGCTACGTCCCGCACGTAGACGGGCACCCCGTCCTTTTCCTTGAGGACGATGTTGCGCAGGTCATCCAGGTCCCGCACCAGGCCGACGCCCCGGATCAGGTACTGCTCGGCGTACTGGGGCAGCACCCCGCCGCCGGCATTGGCGTTGTTGCGCCCCACCGCCAGGTAGACGTCGGCGATGGCCAGATGGAAGTGACGGAGCTTGTCCGGATTCACCAGCACCTGATACTGCTTGACGAAGCCTCCCTGGGAATTGATCTCCGCCACCCCGGGAATGGAGCGCAGAAGCGGGCGCACCACCCAGTCCTGGGCGATGCGGCGCTGGGTCAGCTCCTCCTCGGTGAGGGTGCGGCTGCCGTCATCGGAGCGCTCCAGGGTGTATTGATAGACCTCGCCGAGGCCCGTGGACACCGGCCCCAACACCGGCGTCAGCCCGACCGGCAGGCGGGAGCCCACTTCCAGGAGGCGTTCCATGACCAACTGGCGGGCGAAGTAGACGTCGGTCTTGTCGGTGAATACCAGGGTGATGAGGGACAGCCCCGGCTTGTTGAGGGAGCGCATCTCGGTCAGCCCCGGCAGGCCGGTCATGGCCACCTCCAGGGGGACGGTGGCGAAGCGTTCCACCTCCTCCGGGGAGCGGCCCGGGGCCTCGGTGGCGATCTGGACCTGGACGTTGGTCACGTCCGGGAAGGCGTCCACCGACAGCTTGCGGGCGGCGTCCAGGCCGAAGAAGAACAGCACGGCGGCGATGACCGCCACCACCAGCCGCTGCTTGAGGGCTGCGCGGATCAGGGACTCGATCATCCTTCGAGTTCCTTGCGCTTGCGTTCATTGTTGAGGTGGAAGGCGCCGTCGATGACCACGACCTCGCCGGCCTTGAGCCCGGAGAGCACCGGCCGACGGCCTTCCTGCTCCGGGGCCAGTGCCACCTTGGTGAGGCGGAAGCTGCCGTCCCCGACGGCGACGAAGACGTGGTCCTCGTCATTCTCCCGCACCACGGCAGCGGCCGGCACCACCAGGCGCTCCACCGGCTTGGCGGTAATCAGCATGGAGGCCAGCATGGCAGGCTTCAGGCGCCCGGCGGCATTGTCCAGTTCGGTGCGCACGAGCACGGTGCGGGTTTCCGGGTTCACCGTCTGCCCCACCGAAATGAGCTTGCCCGGGATCTTTTCGTTGTCCAGGGCCGGCACTTCGATCCGGACCGACTGCCCGACCCGGACCTGGTTTACCTGCTGCTCCGGCACCTGGGCCACGGCCCACACCCGGGACAGGTCCGCCACCGCGAACAGGGCATCGGTGGGCTGCACCACCTGGCCATGATTCACTTGGCGCTCCACCACCACGCCGGCAATGGACGAGACCACCGGCGTCACCGAATCGATGGCTCCGGTGCCGGCCAGGCGCTCGATGGCGCCGGCCCCGACGCCGAGGACCCGCAACTGGTCCCGGGCGGCCCGGGTTTCGGCGCTGGCAATCTGGAACTCGCTTTCCCGGCGCTGCAGTTCGGCGGCGCCGATGACGTCGGCCTGGAACAGCGCCTTCGCCCGCTCGGCGTTGCGCCGGTGCAGTTCCATCTGGGCCCGGGATTTCAGGTAGGCGAGTTGGGCGGCGGAGAGCTCGCTGCTGTTGAGGAACGCCAGGGTTTCGCCCTTCTTCACCGCCTGGCCGACCATGGCCTGGATTTCGGTCACCCGGCCGGTGACCGTGGCGCCGATGCGGGCCAGGCGCTGCTCGTCGAAATCGATGCGGCCGGCCACCCGCAGGGTTTCGGCGATGGGGGCCGACGCCGCCGGCGCCAGCTTGAGCTGGGCGGCCAGGTTGTCGGCGGGATGGACCACGTTGGGATCGGCAGGCGAGGCGGCGGACGGAGGCGGCTCGGGCTCGTTGCAGGCGGTCAGGAACAGGAAGGCTGAAGCGAAGGCAAGGACGCGGGGCATTTTGTTGTTTCTCATGGCTGGGGCAGGGCACGCAGGCGCTCGATCTCGGCCCAGGCGGCGGCCAGTTCGAAGCGGGCGGTGATGAGTTCGTTGCGGGCGGCGCGGTACACCCGCTGGGCATCCAGGACTTCCAGGATGCCGCGCTCGCCGAAGCGGTAGGCGGCCTCGGCCGCCTTGAGGGCGCTCTCCGCCTGGCGGACGATGCCGGATTCCAGGGCGGTCACCTGGGTCTGGGCGATCTCGTATTGCTGATAGGCGGACTGCAGGGACTGGGCCAGGGAAAACTCCCGCTCGGCCAGTTCGTGGCGGGACCGTGAGAGGTTGGCCACGGCTTCCCCCACCGGCCCGTCCCGCCGGTCCCAGAGGGGCAGCGACACCGCCAGCCCGAGGCGGCTGGTACGCAGGTCCGGGTCTTCGTCGCGGCTGGCCTTGAGGGCGAGGGTCGGCCAGCGCTGCGCCCGTTCGTAGGCGAGCTGACCTTCGGCCCGCCGGGCCTCCGCCCGGGCCCGCGCCAGTTCGGGATTGCGGGCGCCCACTTCCGCCTGGAGGGCGGCCAGGGGCGCCAGGACCGGAACGGCATCGAGATCGCCTTTGACCGAGAAACTCGCCGGGAGGGCCGGCCCCACCAGCCGCCGCAGGCTGGAGCGCGCCTGCTCGACCCGTAGCGCGGCCGCCTGGGCCGACTTCTGGGCATTGAGCATTTCCGCGTCGGCCTTGATCAGCTCGTAGCGGGCCGCTTCGCCGGTCTCCACCCGCAGGGCGATGCGGCTGTGGATGTCCTCCATCAGCTTCCGGTCTTCCCGGGCCGCCTTCAACTCGGCTTCCCGGCGCAGCAATTCGTAGAACTGTACCCGCAGCCGGGCCACCAGATCAGCCTCGAAAGCCACCAATCCGGCCTGGGCGGCGTCCAGGCCGGCGGCGGCGGCGGCGATGCGGGGCCCGCGCCGCCCGGGCAGGTCGATGGGCTGGGTCAGGGCGATGCTGCGGGTATCCCCCGGATTGGCGCCCGGGCCCCGGGCCCGGGCGGGGCCGGCCATGATTTCCAGTTCGGGATTGGGAAAGGCGCCGGCGGTGCTGACAGCGGCCCGGGAGACCTCCACCTGTTCCCGCCCCGCCAGGAGGGAACGGTTGGATTCCCGGGCCTGGCGGAGCAGATCGTCCAGGGTATGCTCGGCCTGGGCCGAGGCCAGCCCGGCGAGCAGGAACAGCAGGGAGGCAAGGCGGTATCTCGGTTTCATGGTGCGGCTTCGGGGCGGGACGGATGCTGGTGGGAAATCGGGGGCGGCAATGCTAGCCGGCAGGTCCTTATCGACAAACCGGACAAATGCTTATCGACATTCCGAAAAAAGCGGATTGAAAAATCCGGAGCAACTGTATGCAGCCGCCTGGCTCGATCTCGCCCGGGCAGGCCGGCACAAGGGGCAGAAGGGGACGCCCGGGGCGGAAAAGGGCGTAGCGGGGTTCGGCCACGGGACCAGGATGTCGGTCGCCTCGCTTGCCAAGGATATCTTGTCGTTCCGGAACATGCTTCCCTGTGGGACCATCAAAAAATTGCCCGCGCGAGGCGGGCGAAAGGCACTGGGTAACGCAGATCTTGCAGAAGGTGGACACAATGTAGCCCCAGGGCAGGGCGTCGACTAACGATATTTGATTGGCAAACAGGTTAGAAAATCTTAACCGTCAGGAACAGGGCGGCCAGAACAGCTCATCGACGGCGGCGGCCCATTCAAATACCATTGAATCAGGGGGCTGCGCACCGCCGCCTCGGTCCTCGTCATGAAAGAACCGTCCATGGCCCACCGCATTTTCAACGTCCTTGTGTTGTGCACCGGCAATTCCGCCCGCTCCGTCCTGGGGGAGGCCCTGTTCAACCATCTGGGGGAAGGGCGCATCCGGGCCTACTCGGCCGGCAGCCGGCCCGCCGGCCATGTGAACCCGGTGGCCCTGGAAACCCTGGAAAGGCACGGCATCCCGATGCCGGAAACCCGCAGCAAGTCCTGGAGCGAATTTGCCAGGGCGGGGGCGCCTCGGCTGGATTTCATCTTCACCGTCTGCGACAGTGCCGCCGCCGAAGCCTGCCCGATCTGGCCGGGACAACCGGCCACCGCCCACTGGGGCATCCCGGACCCGGCCCACGTGGAGCCCCTGGTCTCCCGCCGGGCGGCCTTCGAAACCGCCTACAACCAGCTGGAGCGCCGCATCCGGGTCTTCCTCGCCCTCCCCCTGGAAACCATGTCGGACAGCGAAATCAGGGCGGCGGCCCGCCGCATCCATGAGAAAGCCGGCTAAAAGGGACTCTCCGCAATCCATGGCACGAGCTTGCGCCTCCCGATATCGCCGCTCTTCCTGGGGCAGCCACCCGGGGAATCTGCTGCGCTGCAGCATAAAGTTCTCGACAATGGACACAAACGCTGTATAGTGCGCCATTGTGCAATGCAGCAAGCCATTTCCTGGGTTGCTAGGCAATCGCTCAAACGACCTCAAAGGATGTTCACCATGATCAAGACCAATGAAGAATTCGCTGCCATCAACAAGGCCGCCATTGAATCCCTGCTGACGATTGCCGAAACCTCCCTGAACAATGTCGAGCGCCTGGCGGCACTGAACCTCAATACCGCCCGCGCCTTCTTCGCTGACGCTGTCGCCAATTTCGGCGCCCTGGCTGCTGTCAAGGACCCCCAGGAACTCATCGCGCTGCAGAGCGCCCAGGCCAAGCCGGCCGTCGAGAAAGCCGTTGCCTACTCCCGCGGCGTCTATGAAATCCTCAGCAATTCGGCCAATGGTCTGTCCCAGATTGTCGAAGGCCAGACCGCCGAACTGAAGAAGAGCTTCTCGACCGCCATCGAGCAATCCCTCAAGAATGCCCCGGCAGGTTCGGAAACGGTGGTGGCCGCCGTCAAGTCGGTACTGGCCCAGGCTGATTCGGCCTACGAGACGATGAGCCAGTCCTCCCAGCAAGCCAAGGCCATGATCGAAACCGCAGTAGTTTCCGCCAATGCTGCAGCCGCCAAGCTGATGAAAGCTGCCTGAAGCATTGCGCCCTTTTCTCCCTGAACCGGGGAGAAAAACGAACCCGGACTTCGGTCCGGGTTTTTTCTTTTATGAAATCGGAGGAATGACTTTTGCTTAACCCAGTCGAATCGACCATCCTGAATTTCCTGAAAGCCAACGGCCCACGCCTGGACTCCGAAATCGCGGAAGCACTCCGCATTCCCCTCACCGCGGTCCGGGATCACGTCGCAGAGTTGTCTTCCTCCGGGGATCTCATCTGTTGCAGCACGATCAAGTTCAAGGATGGTGCCAGCATCGAAGGCCTCAGCTGCCGGCTGTCCTGCTACAGTCCGCCGGCGGCCCGCGGCAGAAAACCCGGCAGTCCCCGAAAGGCAGGGATGGAACAGTCCCCGGAGTGATGTTTTTCCCCAGGTCTGCAGATTTAGATTTCTCTGCGGCGCAAATTCGGTTCGGTCATTTACTGCGGCGGGCCTTAAACTGCCGGCCTCACGAGAAGCTGCCGATTTTCTGCCGCTCTACGTCCCGTTTCGCAAAAGGTAACCCATGCACCCGATTCATGATGTCGATGTCCTTCTCCTGCTGGCCACAGCCCTCGCTGCCAAGCGGCGGCCTGCAGAACCAGCCGAAATCATGGCTGCAATCGACCTGATCCAGGGCAATATTCCGTCCGAAGAAAAACTGAGCGAGGCATTTTCCCGGCTGGGGAAACATGGCCTGCTCGACGAGGCGTCGGGCGGCCTGGTGTTGACGGCCATGGGCGAAAAACTGGTCGAGGGCCTGCCGCGAAAGGGAGAAATGAGTGAACGCCTGCTTGATCTGAGGAGTCTGCTTGCCGCCCATGCAGCTTCGGGCGAAGGGGCCGCCATCCTGATCACGCCGGAACAGTTGCGTGCCGCCATCCTGGCCCACCGTGCCGCCGGCCAGGGCGCCGGCAAAAATCTGCTGGTTCCGAAACCGAAGCCCGAAGCCGGCCAGCAGCGCCCAGGACAACGCCGGCGCAAGCCAGTGCCGGCTCAAAAACGCAAGCGCTGAAATTCGGTTGCAGCCCATGAAGGCGCTTCAGCCCAACAACCCTCTCCATGGCGTCACCCTGGAGATGATCCTGAACGACCTGGTGGCCTGCTATGGCTGGGATGAATTGGGACGGCAAATCAACATACGCTGCTTCAATTACGAACCCAGCATTGCCTCAAGCCTGAAATTCCTGCGCCGCACGCCTTGGGCAAGGGCGCAGGTGGAATCCCTGTATATCAATATGCTGTACTGGAAGGGAGGCGCCCCTCCCCGTTCAGCCGGGAATCCCTGATTTAACGCCGGGCTGCCGCCATTTACCTGGGCTGGGGCAGCGCATCGCTGTTGTTGCGCCCCCAGAGATCCAGGGGAGCCCCCACCGATCGGCGCAGGATTTCCCTGGCCTTGGATGCCGTGACGGGTTGATCGAAAGAAATCACCTGGGCGAAGGATTGCTTCGCCAACCGGTAGAACCAGGTACGGCGCCGCACGATCATGGCGTTTCCGATCCGGGCGTCTCGCCATCCGGGGCCGGCAGGGTGATATCGTCCGGCACGCCCACGGGCGGAGTCACCCCCGCAATGGCGGGCACGCTCCCGGCGGCGACCTTGGCCTCCTGTTTTTGCCGGCGCTTTTCTTCCTGCTTTTGCTTCTTCGCAAGATCCCTCTGGCGTTTTTCAAACTGGTAGTTTGGCTTGGCCAAAAGCACTCCTTTCATGCCCCCCCAGGGGGTGAAATGAATTGAAACATCCATTGGCAAGACCGCTGGATTCAGGCCGCTGGCGCAACCATCGGGGGACACGCTAGACAGCCTGGATGCCAACGGCGCCTTACGGCTGCCGAAGACAGGTCAGAAGCCCCGGCCGCCGCGACCGAAGCCGCCGCCATGGCCACGGCCACCACCGCCATTTCCCCGACCGCCGAAGCCCCCGCCTCCGCCGCTGCGCGGCTCCTGAGGCCGTGCCTCATTCACGATCAGGTTGCGGCCATCGAAACTCTTGCCGTTCAGGGCGGCGATGGCGGCCTGTGCCTCTTGATCGGAACTCATCTCGACAAAACCGAAGCCCTTGGAACTGCCGGAGTCACGGTCCGTAATGACCTGCGCGGAATTAACCGTGCCGTGGGAAGCGAACATCTGTTCGAGGTCGCTTTTGCCAATGTTGTAGGCCAGATTGCCCACATAAAGCTTTTTGCTCAAGGAAATTCTCCGGAAATTGTATAAGACGGAATGTCTTGGTTTGATTCTTGGTCCTGCTTGCCTTGGACCCTGCCATAGGGCCCAAGGGGTAAAGGGGCAACGAGGCAACCACAGCAGCCTTTAGGTCCGACGCCGACAGGTTCTTGTAGTTCCATCCCAAACCTCGCCATCGGCAACCGTGCCGGAGCAGCCCAATGCGGTTGTTCCAGAGCGCAGAAGCGCATGGCCTTGACGGTCGCTCCTCAACGCTGGCGCGGCCGGGAGGCCGGCGGGGTGCGCCCTTCGAGGTGGCGGAAGGTGATGCGGCCCTTGCTCAGGTCGTAGGGAGACAATTCCAGCGACACCTTGTCGCCGGCCAGGACGCGGATATGGTTCTTGCGCATCTTGCCGCCGCTGTAGGCCACCAGATTGTGGCCGTTTTCGAGAGCCACCCGGAAGCGCGAGTCCGGCAGCACTTCCATGACGACGCCTTGCATTTCGATTAGTCCTTCCTTGGCCATAAGTCATCTCTCCGAAGGTCGTAAAGGGCAAGCCCGACGGGACCAGGGCTCAGGATAGAGGCGCAGGCCGATCCGAAGCCAGCCTTGATGAGTCGCCAAGGCTCGGCGCCTATCGGCTATTTGAGCCTGCAGCAAGTTTAAGTTCGGTCTGCAGATCGTCAGTGGAGCCCATCAGCCCTTTCGCCTGAATCTCGGAGAAATGGGTGAAAAGCTCTTCGGGAGAAACGAATTCGTAACACCCGGGGTCATTGCCCCGTAATACGCTGCCTATTGCCATGTCCTGAAATTCCTGAAGAAAGAACGTGCCCCCGGAAGGGCGAAAATCAAGACGGCTGGGCGATGAAGGGAAGAAGACCGCAGGATGGCGCGGGAATTGAACCAGACAAGAGCGACGCTGCTTGAAGCTCGCAGCATCACACTATGCGCGTAATCGCGCCCTTTAGCAAAGGAATTATCCTCACATCGGCATATTCCATTCCGGTAGCGATGCGGCAGTCGGGCGGGAATGGGTGACCTGAACCGCCAAGGGCTTCCGGGCACGAAAGGGCACTGTGTGGGGGGGCCGGGATAATTGCCTGCTTCTGCTAAAACGCCTGGTCCCAGCGGATGGAGAGGCGGATGGCCGAGTTGATCAGCCCCACCATGCTGTAGGTCTGGACGAAATTGCCCCACAGCTCCCCGGTCCGGGGATCGATATGCTCGGCCAGCAGCCCGTGGCGGTTGCGGTGGGCCAGGAGCTTCTCGAACAGCGCCCGGGCCTCGTCCCGCCGGTCCATGGCGGCGAGGGCGTTGATGTACCAGAAGGTACAGATCAGGAAGGCGTTTTCCGGTTCGCCGAAGTCGTCCTTGCCCACATAGCGAAAAATGAAATCCCCGACCTTGAGGTCCTGGGCGACGGCCTCGACGGTGCCGACGAAGCGCGGGTCGGAGGGCTCCAGGAAACCCAGCTCGGACAGCAGGAGCAAGCTGGCGTCCATGCTGTCGCCGTCGAAGGTGGAGACGAAGGCGTTGCGCTGGGGATTCCAGGCCCGCTCGCAAATCAGCTGCCGGAGGGTGTCGGCATGGCCCTGCCAGTAGTCGGCCCGGCCGGAGAACCCGAGCCGGCGGGCAATGCGGGCTAGGCGGTCGCAGGCCGTCCAGCACATGACCGAGGAAAAGGTATGCACCCGGGTGGTGCCCCGCAGTTCCCAGATGCCGGCGTCGGGCTGGTCGCCGAAGCGCACCGCCATTTCCCCCAAGACCTCCAGGCGCCGGAACAGGGCCTCGTCGCCCCGGCGGGTGAGGCGATCGTCGAAGAAGATGTGGGTGGCGGCCAGCACCGCCGAGCCATAGACGTCGTGCTGGATCTGCTGGTAGGCCTGGTTTCCCACCCGCACCGGCCCCGTATTCCGGTAGCCCGGCAGGGTCGACACGATCCACTCGTCCAGCTGGGCCCGGCCGTCGATGCCATAGCAGGGCTGCAGGGGGTTGCCCTCGGTGTCGGCCGAGACATTGATGATGTAGGACAGGTAGCGTTCCATGGTCCGGGTGGCCCCCAGGCGGTTGAGGACATTGACCACGAAGTAGCCGTCCCGCAGCCAGCAATAGCGGTAATCCCAGTTCCGCTCGCTCCCTGCCGCCTCGGGAATGGAGGTGGTCATGGCGGCGATGATGGCGCCGGTGTCGTCGTAGGCGTTGAGCTTCAGGGTGATGGCGGCGCGGATCACTTCCTGCTGCCACTCGTAAGGGATGCTCAGCACCCGCACCCATTCCCGCCAGTACTGGACCGTTTCCTCCAGGAAGTGCCGGCCCACTTCGCTGGCGGCGTCGGGGACCGTCTCGTCCGGCCCGAGCAGCAGGGTGATGGTGTCTTCCAGGAAGAACGTGCGCTCCTGAAGGATGGCGGTGACGGAAACGTCGGTGGAAAGGCGCAGGGTCAGGTTGGGCATCACGTAGCGCACGTGATGGCTGCCCCAGGTCGTGGCGGGGCGGGCGGCGCCGTAGTCGAAGGCTGGCCGCACGCGGATGGTGATGCGGGGGCTGCCGGCGATACGCTGGACCCGCCGGACCAGGGTCACGGGCCGGAACATGCGCCCATACTGGCCGAAGCGGGGGGCGAAGTCGGTGATCTCGACACAGCCGCCGTTGCGGTCGTAGAGCCGGGTGAGGAGCACGGCGGTATTGCTCAGGTAGTACTGCTCGGTGCGCTCGCAATCTGACAGTTCCACTGAAAAAAAGCCGAAATCGTCCGTTCCCTTCTTCGCCCGCAGCAGGCTGCAGAACACCGGGTCGGCGTCGAAACGGGGAAAGCAGGCCCAGACGATATCGCCCCGGGCGTCGATAAGGGCGCCGACGGTGCAGTTGCCGATCAGGGCCAGATCAAGGGTATGAGCGCTCAGCATTCTTGCCTCCTGGGGCCGTTGCCAGCCATTGCCGCACCGCCACCACATCGGGCAGGCGGTAGCGGGCAACGGTTGTCCCCGTTCCCACTTTGACGGACAGGCCGTGCAAGCGGTTCACCACGACGAAGCCATGCTCGTCGGTAACATCGTCACCGATGAACACCGGTCGCCGCCCCAGGAAGGGCGGTTCCCGCAAGTATTCCTCGATGGCGGAGCCCTTGTCGAAGCCGGCCGGCTGCACTTCCACCACCCGCTTGCCCTTCTGCAGGCGAAGCCCTTCCTGGCAGCGCTCCACCAGCCCCCGCAGGGTGCGATGGACGTAGCTCGCCAACCGGGGCGCCTGGCGATAATGGATAGCCAGGGTGAGCCCCTTGTCCTCCAGGCGCAGGCCCGGATGGCGGGCAACGATGGAGGCCAGATGGCGGGCGATTTCCTCCTTGGCGGCCGCGGGCGCCGCCTGGGTCTGCACCCGGCCGCTGGCGCTGCGCCGCTCCAGGCCATGCTGGCCGGCGATGGCCAGGAACGTGCCGCCGACCCGCCGATCCAGATCGGCCAAGGTGCGGCCGCTGACCAGAGCGACGGCGCCGTCGCAGGCGCCGTGCAGACGCCACACCAGGTCCAGGAGGGCATCGTCCACGTGGATGCTGTCCGGCGTTTCGGCAATTTCGATCAGGGTGCCGTCCATATCCAGGAAATAGGCCCAGTCGCTTTGCGGCGGGGGCGGAGGCCGGATCTTTGCTTCTGCCATGGCAACTGGTTCGAATGGATAGGGTCTGGGGCACCGGCGGCCCGGCCGATCCGGAACGCCACTCACCTATGCAGGGGAGCGCTGAAATCCCGCCAAGTTCCGCGGCACCGGCGGCCCCACCGGAAACCATCCCCTCCACCAGGCCGGTCGTGGAGCGAAAGCAGTACAGCGCCCTCCATTTCCCGTAAAATGGAAAATTGCCTATTTCGACCTAGCGCAAGGCTCAGGATCTCTCCATGAAGAACAACCAGCCGGTATCGCAAAGGGAAGTTCCCTTTCCGCCGAACCAGTATCTTGTCTCCAAGACCGATCTCAAAGGCGTCATCACCCACGCCAATGACGCTTTCGTCGACATCAGCGGCTTTTCCCGGGAAGAACTGGTCGGCAGCAGCCACAACATCGTCCGCCATCCGGACATGCCGCCCCAGGCCTTCGAGGATCTCTGGCAGACGGTGAAAGCCGGCCTGCCCTGGCGCGGCGTGGTCAAGAACCGCTGCAAGAACGGCGACCACTACTGGGTCGAGGCCCTGGTGGTTCCCCTCAAGAAGAACGGCGCCATCACCGGCTACATGTCGGTGCGCACGCCGCCGTCCCGGGAAAAGGTACAGGCTGCCGAAGGCCTCTATGCCCGGCTGCGCCAAAGCCACGCTCCCCTGCCGAGCGCCAGCGCCGGCCTCTTTGCCCGGATGTCCCTGCGCACCCGGCTGTGGGGAACCATGGGGATCATGGCGGTCCTGATGATGGTCATGATGGCCATCAACCTTTCCGGCCTGACGGCAAGCAATGGCCGCCTGGAATCCATGTACCGCCAGGAGCTGGTGCCCTCCAACGCGATCAACCGGATGATGTTCCTGTTGAGCGACAACCGCTCCCAGATCATGCTGGGCCTGCAGCACGATCCCGCAAATCCCAATTCCAAGCTCCACGACCACCCCCTGGACATGCACATCGAGGCGACCCTCAAGAACCGGGCGGAGATCAACCGCCAGCTCGAGGAACTGGCCAGGCAACCCCTGTCGGAGAAGGAGAAGGGACTCCTCAGCAAATTCGCCGAAACCCGGGAACGTTTCTCCAAGGAGGGCGTCAATGTGGCCCGCGGCCTGTTGGCCGCCGGCGACTACGTCAAGGCCAACGAAGTGCTCCTGACCAAGATCAATCCGCTCTACAAGGAGATGAACAAGGACGGGGAGGCCCTCATCCAGGAATTGGCGGCCGCCGCCGAGCGCTCCCATGCCGAGGCCGCCGACAGCTACCTGCAGGTGCGCAATCTCTCCATGGTCAGCACGGCCATCGCCATCCTCGTCGCCGTCCTCGGCGGCGGCCTGCTGGTGGCCGCCATCATCGGCCCCATCCGGCGCGCCATCGGCCATTTCGAGCGCATCGCGGAAGGCAACCTGACCGACGAGATCGACATTTCCAAGCGCGATGAAACCGGCCACCTGCTCGGCAACCTGGCCATCATGCAGGGTGCCCTCAAGGCCATGCTAGACGACATCAGCACCGCCGCCAGGGTCATCGATGAACGCAGCAGCCAGCTGGAGGACCAGATGCGGCACGTGGCGGACCAGTCGGTGCAGCAGCAGACCAACGTCGAGGGCGTGGCGGCGGCTACCGAGGAATTCAGCCAGTCGGTGCAGGAAGTGGCGGCCAACGCCAAGGAGACCGCCGATGCCGCCAAGGAATCGCAGTCCCTGCTGGCCGACAGCAACGACCACATCGGCGAGAGCATGCGGGCGACCAACCGGGTGGTGGAGGCGGTTCAGGCCTCCAGCGCCACCATCGACCAGCTCAACCATTCGATCCAGAAAATCGGCGACATCACCGGCGTCATCGCCGAAATTGCCGGCCAGACCAACCTCCTGGCCCTGAACGCCGCCATCGAGGCGGCCCGGGCCGGCGAACAGGGGCGGGGCTTCGCGGTGGTGGCGGACGAAGTGAGGAAGCTTGCCGAGCGCACTTCCGCCTCGACCTCCGACATCGCCGCCACGGTGAACGAAATCCAGTCGGTCACCCAGCAGGCGGTGAGCAGCATGGAAACTGCGGCCCGAGAGGTGGAAACCGGCATCGGCAAGCTGCGGGACAGCGTCGCCGGCCTGGAGGGCATCACCCAATCCAGCCGGCAGGTCACCGAGATGGCCGAGAACATTTCCGACGCGGCGCGCCAGCAGGGTATCGCCAGCGAAGAGGTGGCGGCCAGCATGCAGCGCATCACCGACCTCATCGAGCACAACACCGAATCGGCCCATGCCGCCAACCAGGCGGTGGGAGAACTCCTCACCACTGCCCGCCGGCTCGATGCCCTGATCAAGGGCTTCGAACTGCACAAGCGCCGCTAACTGCCGGGTCGGGGGCCATGACGCGCCTGCTCATCGCCCTCGCCTTCTGCATCGCCGCCCTTCCGGTGCGGGCGGCGGAAATGCCGCCCGCCGTGCGGCTCGCGCTGAAAGGGGCCCGGATCGACCCGGCCGACGTAGCGGTGGTCGTCCAGGCGGTGGATGCCAGGACGCCCCTGCTGTCCTTCAACGCCAGCCGCGCCATGAACCCGGCGTCGGTGATGAAGCTTGTCACCACCTTCGCCGCCCTCGACCTCCTGGGCCCCGCCTACACCTGGAAGACCGGCGCCTTCATCGAGGCCGAGCCGGTGGATGGGCAACTCCCCGGCAATCTCTACATGAAGGGCAGCGGCGACCCGAAATTCGCCCTCGAGCACTTCTGGGCCCTGCTGCGGCAACTGCGGGTCCGGGGCATTACCCATATCGCCGGCGACCTGGTGCTGGACCGCAGCACCTTCGACGCCCCCCCGGCCGACGGCGATTTCGACGATAAGCCCATGCGCCCCTACAACGTCGGGCCCGATGCGCTGCTGGTCAATTTCCGCGCCCTGCGCTTCATCCTGCAGCCGGAGGCGACCCGGGTGCGGCTGCTGGTGGAGACGCCCGGGGACGGCCTCGCCATCGATAACCGCCTGCAACTCGCCCAGGGTCCCTGCGGCGACAACTGGAAGGACCGCATCAGCGTCCGCCTGCTGCCGGAGAAGGTCGGCAACCGCCTGGAATTCGCCGGCAGCTACGCCGCCGCCTGCGGCGAAAAGATGCTCAACCTGGCGCCGCTGCCGGCGGACGCCCAGGTGGCCAGCCTCTTCGCCGCCCTCTGGCGGGAAATGGGCGGCACCCTGGCCGGCCGGGTGCGGAGCGGCGCCCTCCCCGCCGGCGCCCGTCTGGCGGCCGAGCAGGAGTCGCCGCCCCTGGCCGACACCGTGCGGGACATCAACAAGTTTTCCAACAACGTCATGGCCCGCCAGCTTTTCCTGACCCTGGGCAACGGCGACGGCGTCGCCACCCCGGGCAAGGCCCGCCAGCGCATCGCCGACTGGCTCGCCCGGCGCCGTCTCGCCTTCCCGGAACTGGAGCTGGAGAACGGCTCCGGGCTGTCCCGCCGGGAGCGGATCAGCGCCCTCAGCCTCAACCGGCTCCTGCTCGATGCCTGGCAAAGCCCGGTGATGCCCGAGTTCGTTTCCAGCCTGCCCATCGTCGGCATCGACGGCACCATGAAGAAGCGCCTCGTCGATTCCAGCGCCCGGGGCCGCGCCCACATCAAGACCGGCACCCTGGACGGCGTCAAGACCGCCGCCGGCTACGCCCTCGACAGCGAGGGCAGGCCCTACGCCGTCACCTTCCTCATCAACCATCCCCGGGCCCGGGAAGGGCAGGCCGCCATCGACGCCCTGCTGCAGTGGGTGGCGGAACAGCGCTAGGCGAAACCGCCCCACGCCCTGCCTAACGGCCTTGCCTCCCTCCCACCCGGGATATGGCGGCTTGCTTACAGCATTGCCCACCATTCCCGGAGCATTGATCCTGCCCCGAATGGAATAGTCCACTCCATGGCATCCGCATGGGCGGGGACTATATTGCTATCCATGGCGCGCGAACATCCGCCCCCCAGAGGCATCGGCGGCAGGAAGCCCCCGGGACGGCGCCGAGCCAGCGCGAAAGGAAATCAGCATGAGAGGCTGCCCAGAGGCAGCCAGTCTTGAAATCATCCCAGGAGCTATGCCATGGCCGTCAGCAGTGTTTCATATACCAACACTCCCCAGGCGGGGGACGACACCTTTAATCGCACGGAAGACTGGTTCAACAGCAACTACACGGCCAGCAACACCATTCTCTGGGATGTCCTGGCCAACGACCTGGGGGGCAATGCGAAGAAGCTCTACTCCATCGACGATGGCGAAGGGGCCACCGCCCTGAGGGACCTCCTGGCCAGCGACGTCGGGAAAGCCATGGTCAGCGCCTGGGAGAGCACCGCAGACGGCAATCAGATTCGGATCAACAGCGGCAAGATCGAGTTCAAGTTTGCCGAGGGCTTCGACATCAATTCCCTGAAGGAAGGGGAAGCCTATTCGGACTCGTTCAATTACGCGATCCAACTGGGCAACGGCACCATCAGCTACGCCACCGTCCGGATCAATGTCACGGGCCAGAACGACGGCGCCAACATTGTGGGGGATACTGCCGGCAAAACCACGGAAGACGGCACCCTGACCGCCGGCGGCAAACTGACCATCGCCGACCTCGACAGGGGTGAGGCCCATGCCAAAGCCTATTCCTCGACCATCGACGAAGGCACTTTCTCGGTCGATAAGGATGGCAACTGGCAGTTCGACCTCAATAACGACGCCATCCAGCACCTTGCCAAGGATGCGACCCTGACCAAGACCTTTGCGGTCCAAAGCCTGGACGGCACCGCCAGCCAGGATGTCACCATCACCATCACGGGCGCCAACGACGCGGCCAGCATCAGCGGCACGGCCACCGGCGGCGTGAAGGAGGACGACACCCTCAGCGCCACCGGGAAGCTCACCGTCAGCGATGTCGATGACGGCGAAGCCCATGCCAAGGCCACTTCCTCGACCGTCGACGAGGGCACCTTCTCGGTCAAGGACGATGGCAGCTGGACCTTCGACCTCAACAACGACGCGCTCCAGCACCTGGCGCAGGATGCCACCCTGACCAAGACCTTTGCGGTCCAGAGCCAGGACGGCACCGCCAGCCAGGATGTCACCGTCACCATCACGGGCACCAACGATGCGGCCACCATTAGCGGCACGGCCACCGGCGACGTGAAGGAGGACGATACCCTCAGCGCCACCGGGAAACTCACCGTCAGCGATGTCGATGATGGCGAAGCCCATGCCAAGGCCGCTTCCTCCTCCATCGACGAAGGCACCTTCTCGGTCAAGGACGATGGCAGCTGGACCTTCGACCTCAACAACGACGCGGTCCAGCACCTGGCGCAGGACGCCACCCTGACCAAGACCTTCGCGGTCCAGAGCCTGGACGGCACCGCCAGCCAGGATGTCACCGTCACCATCACGGGCACCAACGATGCGCCGATTGTGGCCAACCCGCTGACCGCAGCCGGCACCGAGGACCATGCCGCGGTCACGGTCAACCTGCTGGCTGGCGCCAGCGATGTCGACGACGGCGCCCGGTTGAGCGCCACGGACATCGGTTCCCTGCCGGCCGGCGTCAGCGTCGCCGACAACACGCTGACCATCGACCCGACCGATGCCGCCTTCCAGCACCTGGCCGCCGGAGTCACCGAGGACATCGTCGTCGCCTACAAGGTCACCGACGAGCATGGCGCCGCCGTCGACCAGACCGCCACCGTCACCATCACCGGGGTTAATGACCTGGCGAGCATCGGCGTCGGCATCAACGACGCGGCCACGGGCCAGGTGAAGGAGGACGGAACTCTAACCGCCTCGGGCAAGCTCACCGTCGGCGATGTCGATGATGGCGAGGCTTATGCCAAAGCCTATTCCTCCGCCATCGACGAGGGCACTTTCTCGGTCGATAAGGACGGCAACTGGACTTTCGGGCTCAATAACGATGCCGTCCAGTACCTGAGCGGGGATGCCGGCCTGACCCGGACTTTCACCGTCAAGAGCCTCGATGGCAGCGCCAGCCAGGATGTCACCATCGCCATCGCCGGGGCCGACGAGCCGCTGGTGCGGGCCGCCGCGCCGGCGGTTTACACGGGCACCGGCGACTCCAACGACTTTGACGGGGCTGGCGATGGTCCCTTGCCGACCCTGGTTACCTACACCAACAACCAGCTGAACGGCGACAACATCATCAGGGGGACCAACGGGTCCGACACCATCGACGCCAAATCAGGCGTCGACACGATCTACGGCTACAACGGCAACGATAGCCTTTCCGGCGGACAGGATACCGACACGATCTATGGTGGAGCTGGAAAGGACGCCATCTCGGGCGACAGCCAATCCGACACCATCTATGGAGGCTCCGACGACGACACGATCTATGGCGGCTCGGACAATGACGTGCTTTATGGCGGTTCCGGAAACGACACCATTTCCGGCGACTCCAACAATGACATCATTATCGGCGGCTACGGAGCCGACATCCTGACGGGCAACGACGGCACCGACACCTACAAATTCCTGAGCGTCCGCGACACCGGCGACACCATCGCCTTCGGTGCCGGCGACAAGCTGGACTTCTCGGCCATCGATGCCAAGACGACAACCGCCGGTGATGACGCCTTCGCCTTCGTCGCCGCCCAGAGCAAGACCCTTCAAGCCAACAGCATCAACTGGTTCAGCGAGAACGGCAACACCGTGGTCCAGTTCGACAACGACGGCAATACCGCCACCGCCGAGTTCGAAATCAAGCTCACCGGCACGGTAACCCTCACCCAGGGCGATTTCGTGCTGTGACCTAGCGGTTGCCGGCATCGGCCGCTGCAGGGGCCGATGCCGGCTCGATCCACAGGGCCTGCCCGACCCCGGCTGGCCTTTGCCACGGCATAGGGAGATGGGCCATCGCCATGCACGACGAGTCACCGGACACCCTCGGGAAAGCCCTGCGGGCTTTTCGCGGCGCCTTCATCGCCGTCGCCGGCTTCAGCCTGGTCATCAACCTGCTCATGCTGATGCCCACCCTCTACATGCTGCAAATCTACGACCGCGTCCTGGCGAGCCGCAATGAGGTCACGCTGCTGATGCTGACCCTCATCATGCTGGGGATCTACGGGCTGGAGGCGGCCCTCGAGCTGGTGCGCGCCCGGGTCCTCATCCGGGCCAGTTCGGCCCTGGACCTTCGCCTGGGCAGCCGGGTGTTCGATGCCGCCTTCAGGCGCTACCTGTCGTCCCGCTCCGGCAACCCCGGCCAGGCCCTGGGCGACCTGACCAACGTCAGGCAGTTCCTCACCGGCAACGGCCTGCTGGCCTTCCTGGATGCTCCCTGGACCCCCATCTACCTGTTCGTGATTTTTCTCCTTAGTCCCTGGCTGGGGTTGTTCGGTGCGGTTTCCGTCCTGGTGCTGATCGGGCTGGCCCTGATCAATGAACGGGTGACGGCCAAGGGCCTCAAGGAAGCCAACCGGCTGTCCCAAGTCGCCGGCAACTACGCCAGCAGCAACTTGCGCCATGCCGAGGCAATCGAGGCCATGGGCATGCTGTCCAGCCTGCGGCGGCGCTGGCAGGTTCGGCAGGCCGCAGTCCTCAAGCTCCAGGCCGATGCCAGCGAACGCGGCGCCCTGGTTTCCGGAATCGGCAAGTTCGTCCGGCTGGCGACCCAATCCGGCATTCTCGGTTTCGGCGCCCTTCTGGTCATCGAGAACCAGCTGACCCCGGGGGGCATGATCGCCGCCTCTATCCTCCTGGGCCGGGCCCTCTCGCCGGTGGACCAGGCCATCGGCAGCTGGCGGGGCACGGTTTCGGCCCGGGCCGCCTATTCCCGCCTGAACGACCTGCTGGCCGCCACCCCGGCAGCGGCGGAGCGCACCGCCCTGCCCCGCCCCCAGGGCGCCCTGCAGGTGGAGAACCTGGTCCTGGCCTCGCCGGGCAGCCCCGTTCCCATCCTGGACGGCATCAGTTTCGGCGTCACCCCCGGCATGCTGGTGGCGGTCATCGGTCCCAGCGCTTCGGGCAAGTCCAGCCTCGCCCGCGGCCTGGTCGGGGTGTGGCCGCCCCTGGGCGGAGCCATCCGTCTGGACCAGGCCGACGTCACCCGGTGGGACAAGGAGGAACTGGGTCCCTGGATCGGCTACGTGCCCCAGGACGTGGAGCTCTTCGAGGGCACCATTGCCGAGAACATCGCCCGCTTCGGCGAGCGGGATTCGGAAAAGGTGATCCAGGCCGCCCGCCGGGCCGGAGTCCACGACATGATCCTGCGCCTGCCCGAGGGCTATGAGACGCCCATCGGCGATGGCGGCATGGCCCTGTCGGGCGGCCAGCGCCAGCGTATCGCCCTGGCCCGCGCCATGTACGGCGACCCGGCACTGCTCGTCCTCGACGAGCCGAACGCCAATCTCGACGAGGCCGGGGATGCTGCCCTGCTCCAGGCCCTGCAGGAAATGAAGCGGGAGAAGCGCACGGTATTCGTCATGACCCACCGCCTCAACATCCTCAATATCGCCGATGCCGTAATGCTTCTCGCCGGCGGCGCGATCAAGGCCTGGGGGCCCCGGGAAGCGGTGTTCAAGGCCGTGCCCGGCCTGGCCCGGGCAGCAGGCCACCATCGGCGACTGCCCCAGGAGGAAGTGGCATGAATGCCGACTTGCCGGACACCGACTACGCCCGCGCCATCCGGCTCGGGATCTGGATCCTGGTCCTGGGCTTCGGCGGCTTCCTGGCCTGGGCCTTCCTCGCCCCGCTGGACCAGGGCGTCCCCGCACCGGGGGTGGTGGCCGTGGAAAGCAACCGGAAACGCATCGACCACCCGAGCGGCGGGGTCATCGACAGGATCCTGGTGCGGGAAGGGCAGCTGGTCCGGGAAGGGGAAGACCTCATCGTGCTCAACGAGACCCAGGCCCGGTCGGCGCTGAACGCCACCTTGAGCCAGTGGTATTCGGCCCAGGCCATCCTGGCCCGCCTGATCGCCGAGCGGGACGGAGCGAGCGCCATCGCTTTTCCCCAGGAATTGCTCCGGGCGGCAGCCGGGGACAAGGAAGTCGCCAGCTTGGCAAGGGTGCAGGAAGGCCTGTTCCGTTCCCGCCGACAGGCGGTCGAGGGCGAACTGCGCATCATCGCCGAGTCCGCCCGGGGCCTGGAATCCCAACTGGACAGCCTGGCGAAGCTCAAGGACGGCCGCGACAAGCAGGTCTCCCTGTTCAACGAGCAGCTCGACTCCTTCCAGCGCCTGAAGAAGGAAGGCTTCGTGTCCCGCAATTACCTGCTGGAGGTGGAACGGCAGTTGGCGGAAGTGCAGAGCCGGCAGAGCGAGGACATGTCCAATATCGCCGCGGTGAATGCCCGCCTGTCGGAATTCCGCATGCGGGGTGCGCAGCGGCAGGTGGAGTACCGGCGGGAGGTGGAGACCCTGCTCACCGATGTGCAGCGCGAGGCCGCCACCCTGGGCGAGCGTCTGGCGGCGCACCGGGATACGGTGGAACGCCTGGCCATCAAGGCACCGGTTTCGGGCATCGTGGTGGACCTGGCCTTCCATACTGTCGGCGGCGTCATCAAGCCAGGGGACCGCATCCTGGACATGGTGCCCCTGGGCGACCAGCTGATTGTCGAGGCCAAGGCCCCGCCCCAGTACATCGACCGCCTCCACGCCGGGCTGCCGGCCGATGTCCATTTCGACGCCTATGCCAGCCGGGTCGAACGGCCGGTGATGCGGGGAACGGTGGACGTCGTGTCGGCGGATTCCCTGATCGACCAGCGCTCCGGCACCTCCTACTACACCCTGCGGGTCAAGGTCCCCGCCGAGGAGGCGAAGCGCCTCGGGGACCTGAAGCTCCAACCCGGCATGCAATCCACGGTGATCGTGAAGACGGGGGAAAGCTCCCTGATGGTTTATCTCATCCGGCCCATCCTGCGCCGTTTCACAACCGCCTTGGCTGACTAGGTCACCACCGGCAGGCGCTTGAGGAGGGCGATCTCCGCCGGCGTCACCTCTGCCTGCAGGGCCACCACTTCCACCCCCGCCGCCAGGGCCTCCCGCAGCCCCCGGGCGTAGACCGGGTCGATTTCCTCGGCGGGGCGGATTTCCGCCACGTCGCCCCGCTGGACGCAGAACACCACCATCGCCCGGCCGCCGGAGCGGATCACCTCGATCATTTCCCGCAGATGCTTGGCCCCCCGGGCGGTGACCGCATCGGGGAAAAAACCCACGCCGTCTTCCACTGCCGCCGTTACGTTCTTTACCTCCACGTAGCAGGGCGGCAGGCCGCCGCCCTCCAGGAGGATATCGATGCGGCTGTTCTCGAGGCCATAGCGCACTTCCCGGCGTAGCACCGGATAGGCGGCGAGTTCCGGCAGGTGCCCGGCCCGGAAGGCTTCCTCCACCAGGGCATTGGGGCGGCCGGTGTGGATGCCCACCAGGACGCCGGGTTCGGCTTCCACCAGTTCCCAGGTCCAGGCCAGCTTGCGGGCCGGGTTTTCGGCCCGGGACAGCCAGACCCGGCTGCCGGGGGCCTTGCAGCCGAACATGGAGCCGGTGTTGGGGCAGTGGGCTTCAACCATTTCGTTGCCCAGATCCACCACCGCCACGAAACGGTTGCGGCGCTCGACCAGGCGGCCTTCGACCAGGGGCGGCAGACGCATCGGTCAGAGGCCCAACTGGCCCCACATGGCGTCCACCCGGCGCTTCACCTCGGCATCCATGGCGATGGGGCGGCCCCATTCCCGGCTGGTCTCCCCCGGCCACTTGTTGGTGGCGTCGAGCCCCATCTTGGAGCCGAGGCCGGCCACCGGCGAGGCGAAATCCAGATAGTCGATGGGGGTGTTGTCCACGAGCGTGGTGTCGCGGCTGGCGTCCATGCGGGTGGTAAGGGCCCAGATCACTTCCTTCCAGTCCCGGATATTCACGTCGTCATCCACCACCACGATGAACTTGGTGTACATGAACTGCCGCAGGAAGCTCCAGATGCCGAACATGATGCGCTTGGCGTGGCCAGGATACTGCTTCTTGATGGAGACGCAGGCCAGCCGGTAGGAGCAGCCCTCGGGGGGCAGGTAGAAATCCACGATTTCCGGGTACTGCTTCTGCAGGAGCGGCACGAACACCTCGTTCAGGGCCACCCCCAGCACGGCGGGCTCGTCGGGGGGCTTGCCGGTGTAGGTGCTGTGGTAGATCGGGTTCCGGCGCATGGTCATGCGCTCGATGGTGAATACCGGGAAGCGGGCCTGCTCGTTGTAGTAGCCGGTGTGGTCGCCGTAGGGGCCTTCGAGAGCGGTTTCCTCCGGATGGATGACGCCCTCCAGGACGATCTCGGCGGAAGCCGGCACCTGCAGGTCGGAACCCAGGCATTTGGTGAGCTCGGTCTTGCCGCCCCGCAGCAGCCCGGCGAACTGGTACTCCGACAGGGTATCGGGCACCGGGGTCACCGCCCCCAGGATGGTGGCCGGGTCGCAGCCGATCACCACCGCCACCGGGAAGGGCTCGCCGGGCCGGGCCTGCTGGTGGTCGCGAAAATCCAGGGCGCCGCCCCGGTGGGCCAGCCAGCGCATGATGACCTTGTTGGGCCCCAGCACCTGCTGCCGGTAGATGCCCAGGTTCTGGCGATTCTTGTAGGGCCCCCGGGTCACCGTCAGGCCCCAGGTAATGAGGGGCGCCACGTCGCCGGGCCAGCAGTGCTGGATGGGCAACCGGGAGAGATCCACATCCTTGCCCTCCCATACCACTTCCTGGCAGGGGGCCGAGGAAACCACCTTGGGCGCCATGTTGAGGACCTGCTTCAGGACCGGCAGCTTGTCCCAGGCATCCTTCAGGCCCTTGGGGGGCTCGGGTTCCTTGAGGTAGGCGAGGAGCTTGCCCACTTCCCGCAGGGCCTGCTGCCAACCCCCGTCCTCGCCCATGCCCAGGGCCACCCGCCGGGGCGTGCCGAAGAGGTTGGCCAGGACCGGCATGGCCGATCCCTTGGGCTTTTCGAACAGGATGGCCGGCCCTTCGGCCCGCAGGACGCGGTCGCAGATCTCGGTCATCTCGAGACGGGGATCGACCTCGATGCCGACGCGCTTCAGTTGGCCGAGTTTTTCCAGTTGCGACAGGAAGTCGCGCAGGTCGTGGTAACGCATGAGGGAGGCGGCGGGCAAAAGCCGCCATTATAGGCGCAGGACCGCCGCCGGGCCGGCGGTGGTCCGGTCCGGTTCAGCCCCGGCGCAGCAGGAAATCCAGGACGATGCCCCCGAAGATGGCACCTCCGACGTAGTTGTTATGGAGGAAGGCCTTGAAGCAGGGCCCCCGCTCCCGGTGGCGGATGAGGGTGTAGTGCCAGCCCATGATGCCGGCCGCCGCCAGCAAGCCGCCGTAGAAGGGCCAGCCCAGGCCCAGGCGCAGGCCGAGGGTGGCCAGCAGGCCCAGGGTGGCGGCGTAGCACAGCATCACCGCCGCCACGTCGAAGCGGCCGAAGGTGATGGCGGAAGTCTTGATGCCGATCTTGAGGTCGTCCGGGCGATCCACCATGGCGTATTCGGTGTCGTAGGCGACGGCCCAGAAAATGTTGGCCAACAGCATCCACCAGGCTTCCAGGGGCACGGTGTCGAGGTGGGCGGCATAGGCCATGGGGATGCCGAAGCCGAAGGCGATACCGAGGTAGGCCTGGGGGATGGCGAAGAAGCGCTTGGTGAAGGGATAGCTGGCGGCGAGGAACAGGGCCGCCACGGAGAGCAGGATCACCAGCTTGCTTCCCAACAGCAGGACCAGGACGAAGGAGCACAGGGAAAGGATGGCGAAGACGCCCAGGGCTTCCTTCTCCGTGACCTTGCCAGCGGTCAGGGGCCGCTCCCGGGTGCGCTCGACGTGGCGGTCGAAATCCCGGTCGGCATAGTCGTTGATGACGCAGCCGGCCGAGCGCATCAGCACCGTACCGAGGATGAAGACCCAGACCACCACCCAGCTGGGCCGGCCATGGGAGGAAAGCCACAGGGCCCAGAGGGTGGGCCAGAGCAGCAACAAAATGCCGATAGGCTTGTCGAGGCGCATCAGCCGCTCGTAGAGGTCTAGCCTCTCTTTGATCGCTTGCCAGTTCATGGAAGCGGATTTTACCGGCTAAGCCGGTCGGCCTCACCTGTTCGGTGCAGCCCTGGCCGCCTCAGAAGAAGATCCATTTGACGGCGAAATAGGCGCCGCTGGCCATCAGGCCGTAGACCCATAAGTGCGAAAGCATGCTGTCCTTGCCGCCCCGGGCCATGCCGCCGCGCAGGAAGAGCCAGGCCATGAGCAGCGCGCCGCCGATGGTGGGTACCAGCAGCAGGGGATGGCGGACCTCGGCATCCCAGACGACGCCCAGCAGGCGCTCCACCCAGCCGTTTTCCTGGAAGGCGGACCAGGACAGGCCGGCGATTCCCACCAAGACCAGGGCGAAGACGGTTGAGCTCCAGAGAATCCTGAGTTTTTCATTCATGACGGTCTTGTTACCTTTCTGGCATGGGACGCGCGAACGAGCCTCCCATATTACATCCGGACCAGCGCCGCTGCGCCTTCCTGGGCGACCCGGCCTACTTCCAGTCGCCCCGCAGGCCGGCGACGATAGCCTGCAAGCGCTCGGGCGTCGCTTCCTGGGGCGGCACCGGCGGCGCTGCCACCAGGCCGATCCGCGAAAAGGTGCCGCGCCGGAAAGGCTTCTTCATGGCGGCGCCCTCGATGCGGGAGAAGAAGCTGCCCCACAGGCCCCGCAGGGAAAGGGGCACCACCGGCACCGGGGTGCGCTCCAGGATTCGGCCAATGCCCGGCCTGAAGGGATGGATTTCGCCGTCGTTGGTGATGCCGCCCTCCGGGAAGATACCCACCAGTTCCCCCGCTGCCAGGGCGGCCGCCACCTCGTCGAAGGCTTTTTCCGTCAGGGCCGGGTCCTCCTTGGCCGAGGCGATGGGAATGGCCCGGCTTTCCCGGAAGACGAAGCGCAGCACCGGCACCTTGAAGACCTTGTGGTCCATGACGAAACGGATGGGACGCCGGCAAGCGGCCATGATGACCAAGGCGTCCACGTAGCTCACATGGTTGCAGACGATGAGGGCGGCGCCCTCCTCCGGAATGTGCTCGTCGATACCCTTGCGCTCCACCCGGTAGATGGTATGGATAAGCATCCAGACGATGAAGCGCTGCAGGAACTCGGGCACCAGGGAGTAGATGTAGATGGCTACCACGGCATTGAAGAGGGCGGTGGCCAGGAATAGCTGGGGAATGCTCAACCCGAAGCCGAAGAGCAGCATGGAGACCCCGGCCGACACCACCATGAACAGGGCGTTGAGGATATTGTTGGCGGCGATGACCCGGGACTGGTGGCTCTTCTCGCTCCGGGTCTGGATCAGGGCGTACAGGGGCACGATGTAGAAACCGCCGAAGAGGCCGAGCAGCACGATGTCGGCCAGGCCCCGCCAGTTGGCCGCTTGGGCCAGGAAGGCGGCGAAATCCTGGGTGCCGCCGGGCGCCGGCAGGGCGGGCGTGTAGAAATAGAGATCGGCTCCGAACACGGTGAGGCCGATGGCGCCGAAGGGCACCAGGCCGATCTCCACCTTATGGCCGGAGAGCTTCTCGCACAGGAGGGAGCCGACCCCGATGCCGAAGGAGAACACGGTCAGCAGCAGGATGAAGACGCTCTCGTCGCCATGGAGTACCTCCTTGGCGTAATTGGGGAACTGGGCCAGGACCGTGGCGCCGTAGAACCAGAACCAGGAGATGCCCAGGAGGGAAAGCCAGACCGTGCGGTTGCCGTGGGCGAAGCGCAGGTTGTTCCAGGTCTCGGTGAGGGGATTCCAGTTGATCTTCAGGGCCGGATCGGCAGCCGGGGACAGGGGGATGCCCCGGCTCACCCAGTAGCCGAGGACCGCCACCCCGACGATGACGGATGAGGTCAGCACCGGCCCCAGGGAGGAGGTGGCCAGCCAGGCGCCGAGGATTTCGCCCACCAGGATGGCGACGAAGGTGCCCATCTCGATCATGCCGTTGCCCCCCACCAGCTCTTCCGGCTTCAAGTGCTGGGGCAGGTAGGAATACTTCACCGGCCCGAACAGGGTCGAATGGAGCCCCATCAGGAAAAGGGCCGCCACCAGTTGCCACAGGCTGCTGGCGAGGAAGCCCCAGGCTGCCAGGACCATGACGGCGATCTCGAAGACCTTCACCGCCCGGGCGACGGCGGATTTCTCGAACTTGTCGGCAATCTGCCCGCTGGTGGCGGAAAAGAGGAAGAAGGGCAGGATGAAGAGCCCGGGCAGCAGGGTGGCCAGGGTCTTTCCGTCCAGTTCCGTGAGCTGGCCGGCCCGGAAGGTCACCAGGGTGATGAGGGCGGTCTTGAAGACGTTGTCGTTGAAGGCCCCGAGGAACTGGGTGAAGAAAAAGGGACGGAAGCGCTTCTCCCCCATCAGTTGAAACTGGCTGCTCATGCTCGATTCTCCGAAAGGCTCATTGCCGGTTGCGGCGTTTGGTGCGGCGGTGCCAGACGCCGACGGCGGTCACCCCGAAAAACCCGCCATAGGCTGCCAGGGCCAGGGACGACGGCTGCAGGGGTTCGCCCGGCGCCTCGGCGTCCTTCAGTTCCGGCGGGAAGGGGCGCGGCGGCACGGGCACTATTTTCCACTGGGATTTGTCTTCCGGCACGCGGCTCATGTATTCGTCGAAGGATGCCACCGGCGCCTGTCCGAAGGCCCGGGACGACGGAAACTGGGGAATGCGGACATAAACGAGGGCTTCGATGTCTTCCGCCAGCATCCCCTCGAAACCCTTGCCGGAGCCCTTGCCGGCGACAAGGCGCTCGAGGATATCTTTCCCGGCGGCCTCGAAGGCGACGAAGGGATAGAGATCGGTGACTTCCGCCGACATGTAGTCGAAGGCCTTCTTGCCGCTGTCCAGGCTACCCTCCTTGACCGCCATGTAGGGCAGGCCGGCCACCGCCTTGACCAGGCTGGTCGGCCCCTGCCGGGGGATGTTCCAGCCCAGGGAGCGCAGGGTCTCGAGGCTGATGCCGGCGCAGTTGGCGGTGGCATGGCGGTAGAGGAAGTCGTGGCGGTAGAAGTGGTTGAACACCCGGGAGATGGACTCCTGGTAGAGGGCCGCCGCCCGCTCATGCTTCAGCACCGCCACCAGCATGTAGGAGGGGCGGTACCAGGACTGGCCGCTATTGAGGTCCGCCATATAGGCGTCCATGGGCAGGGTGGCAGCGATGATTCCCTTCTCGCTCACCGAGTCGAGGTTGTAGAAATTGTTCACCAGCCAGTCGCCCCATTGCCCCTGGGGACCGAAGCGGCCGGTGGCGATGGCGAAGTGGCCGCCGTGGGCCTCGTCGTCGTCCCCCTGGGCGCCATTCAGCATCACCGCCAGGACCGGCTTGCCCGACCATTGCAGGGGCTTACCCGCTTCCCGCTGCCACAGGACCCGGGCCGCCAGGGGCTGCTGGGCACCGCCGCCGTCAGCCCGCACCAGGGAAGACAGGCTTTCCCCGGACTGGAGCGGCTTGAGGGCCATATTCTGGGCCGCCAGGCGATAGTCTTCCGGCCACAGGGTGCGGGCGACGAATTTGCCGTCCTCCATGCGGCCGCGCATGGACAGGGGGCGGCCGGCGAAATGGCGGACGCTGCTGGCGTCGTAATAGGACAGGTTGCTGGCGATCTTGGGAACCACCGTGAAGGGAATCCGCTTGCCGTCGGCGTCGACCATGGCGCTGCCGGCGGGATCGATCCTCCAGCCCTCGGCCTGGAGTGGGGAGCCCACCCAGACCAGGGGAGGACGTTGCGGAGCCGCCTTGCCGCCCCGTCCCTTGGCCCATTCCGCCACGTCCGCCTGGGCCTGATGGCCCTTGGAGAATTCTGCCGCATCCTGCCTGGGCACCGCCACCAGGTCGTCTTGAAAATACCAGAGAGCCTGGGGAATGGTGGCGCAGTCGGCGCACTTGCCGTCCGCCAGCCGGAAGTCCCGGGTGGTGTGGAGGCCGAGGCTGCCGGATTCCAGGGCGCCGCGTACGTTGGGCCGGGACTCGGCGGCATGGGCCGAGAGCGCCAGCACGGCGGAAACCAACGCCGCCGCACCGGACAAGGGCTTGAATTTCAGGGTTCCATGCTTGATTTTGAATTCCATGATTTCCCTTTCGAGGTTTGCCACTTACCGCGGCAGCTGGACCTGGACATCTTCAACGAGCACGGCGAGCGCACCGACCACCCTGGCCATGCGGGCATAGTCCAGGGTGTCGGGGAGATCGCCTGATCGGTGGTAATTGGGATTCCGGTAGAAGGCTGTATCGGTCAGCATCACCGCCGGCATGCCCTCGCTCCAGTAGGAGGCGTGATCCGAAAAGTCGATGCCAGGCAGGATTGCCGGGGCGACGATGGCTTCCACCGGTACCTTGCCGGCCTGCCCCATGGCTGCCTTCACCTGCCGCACCTCACGGATGGAGGCGTAGTTGCCGACCACGGCGATGAAATTTCCCTGATCGGGATAAATGCCGGAGAGGCCCGGCAGCGGGTAACGCTGGGTGCCAGGGGCATCTGCGAAATAGCCGATCATTTCCAGCACCACAACTAGGCGAGGTTCCCGGCCGGCAGCCTTCAGGGCCCGGGCATGCCGGCGGCTACCCATGTGCTCGCTACGGAAATACGGGGGCTCTTCCAGGCAGTAGGCCACCAGTTCCACAGGAACGCCGGGCGGCGACTTTTGAAACAGATCGGCCAGGGCAAGGAGGCCAGCGACGCCGCTGGCATTGTCGTCTGCCCCCGGTGTGTTTTCCTCGACATCGTAATGGGCGCCAATGACGACGGGACGGCCCTCGGCCGGGCCAAAGCGAGCGATGACATTGCGGTAGGTGGCGCCTTCGACTTCATAAGCATCGACTTCAACCCGGGAACCAGAAGCCCGGAAGCGCCCTTCGATGTAACTGGCCGCCCGGGACAGGATTCCGGGATGGGCATGGTGCCGCCCCCCGTAAGTGATCGCCAGTTGCTCCACATCCCGCCGGAGACTATCTGGACTGACGGTTACCGACTCCTTTGCCTCTTCGCCCGGCCAGATCGGTTGAACGGTAACCAGCCAAGCCCCGGCAGCGGCAACCGCAGCCACCGCCAGCCCCCGCACAACCATGCTGGCAGCACCTCGGGGAGTTTTCCCTTTGACGCTCATTTCACGCTGCCATTGCCAGGTTCTTGAGGGTCACGTAATCCACTTTGCCGGTGCCCAGCAGGGGCAGGGAATCCACCCGGCGGATCTTCCTCGGCACCGCCAGTTCCGGTAGCCCGAGTTCCCGGGCCGTGGTGGCGAGGAGTTCCCGGGAAAGCCCGTCGTCGGTGGTGAACAGCACCAGGGCCTCGCCCTTGCTCTCGTCGGGCTGGGCGGAGGCGGCGTGGGTCTGCCCGGGGGAAGCGGCGGTGGCGAGCTTCTCCACCACTTCCAGGCTGACCATTTCGCCGGCGATCTTGGCGAAGCGCTTCACCCGGCCGACGATCTTCATGAAGCCCTCGTCGTCGAATTCCACCACGTCGCCGGTCTCGTACCAGCCCTCCCCCGCCTCCGATGCCGGCGCCTGGAGGAGGCCCGGCTGTTCGGCCTTCAGGTAGCCGGCCATGACGTTGGGGCCGCGGACGTGGAGGATGCCGCCCTTGTCGATCCCCGGCACCGGGACCAGCTTGTGCTCAATGCCCGGCAGCAGCATCCCGACAGTCCCCGAGCGGTACGCCATGGGGGTATTCACCGCCAGCACCGGCGCCGTTTCGGTGGCACCGTAGCCCTCGAAGATGCGGATGCCGAATTTCTCGAACCACAGGCTGCGCACGGCGTCGGACAGCTTCTCTGCCCCGGCCACCACGTAGCGCAGCCGGTAGAAGTCGTAGGGATGGGCGAACTTGGCGTAATTGGCGAGGAAGGTAGAGGTGCCGAACAGGACCGTGCAGGCCCGGTCGTAGGCGAGCTCCGGGATGATGCGGTAATGGAGCGGGGTCGGGTAGAGGAAGAGGTTGGCGCCGGTGAGCACCGGCAGCAGCGCCCCGGCAGTGAGGCCGAAGGAGTGGAAGATGGGCAGGGCGTTGAGGACCTTGTCGTCCACCGAGAAATCGATGACCGCCCGCACCTGGGCGATGTTGGCGAGGAGGGCCCGGTGGGGCAGGACGACGCCCTTGGGCTTGCCCTCGGAGCCGGAGGTGAAGAGCACCACGGCGGCCTCTTCAGGATCAGCGGGGAACTCGAAGCGGCGGGGGAAATGCAGCGCCCAGGCCATGAGCCAGAGCTTGTCGCCGAGGCTGGCCTGTTCCCGCAGGTCTTCGAGATAAACCAGCTGCACGCCTTGCAGGGCGGCGAGCTTGTCCTGGAGCTTGGCCTGGTCCACGAAGGCCCGGGAAGTAACGATGGTGCGGATCTCGGCGGCGGTGCAGGCGGCCTGCATGGCGTCGGCCCCGGCGGTGTAGTTGAGCATGGCCGGCACCCGGCGGCGGGCGGAAAGGCCAAAGATCATCCCCAGGGTCGGCGCCAGATTGGGCAGCAGCAGCCCCACCCGCTCGCAGGGGGCGGTGATGCGCTCTACCAGGCGGCCGAGCATAAGGGTCATCTTGAGGAGATCCCGGTAGGAGTATTCGATCTGCCGGATGTCCTCCACCAGCCGGCGCTTGGGCCCGAAGATCTCGGCCGCGTCGCACAGGGCCGAGAACAGGGTCTGCCGGGGGCGGGAGGCGAAGATCATTTCCTGCATGAGCCGGCGCATGGCCTCCCCGGCCTTGCGCCGTCGCAGCTTGGCGGTGGGGGCTGCCGGCATGTCGATGCGGGTGGACGGCAGCACGGTGAGGCGGATGCGGGGAAAGAACTCCTTCGGATACTTGCCGGACAGCCGCGAGAAATAGCTGCGGGAGGCGCCGTCCAGGCGCACCGGCACGATGGTGGCGCCGGTCTTGGCGGCAACGAAGGCCGGGCCGTCGTAGACCTTCATCAGGCTGCCGGTGACCGTGATGCGCCCCTCCGGGAAGATGACCACCGGCCGCCCGGATTCGAGGAGGCGGATGACCTTCTTCATGGCCATGGGGCTCGTCGGGTCCACCGCCAGGTAATCGACCTGGGAGAGGAGGAGGCGGAAGTACCAGCTGGCGGCGACGCCGGTGTGCACCACGAAGACGGGATCCACCGGCAGGAAGAGGCCGAGGAGCAAACCGTCCAGGAAGGATTCGTGGTTGGCAACGATAAGCAGGCGGGAAGCCGAGAAGCCATCGTCGCCGCCGCTCCGCACCTGCACCCGGAAAAGGAGCCTGGCCAAGGCCTTGAGCAATATCCTGACGAAATATTTCATAGTCGTTTTCCTCCGCCGCGAACTATAGACGATATATTCAATTGACGTATCGATGAAACTAAATTTATCGACATTTAAGACAAAAAAATTTCAGGTCTGGTTGCGCACATACTCCAGCACGCTGCCCAGGGTCTCTTCGATGAACGGCCGGTTGATCCAGAACCACACCTCCTTGCCGATCTTCTCCGAAGCCAGCACTTCGGCCTCCCGCAGGATCTTCAGGTGATGGGACACCGTCGAGCGGGTCAGGGTGGATACCTCGGCGATCTGCCCGACGTTGAGCCGCTCCCCCTTATCGAAGAGGAGCAGGATGCGCTGCCGGTGCTCGTCCCCCAGGGCCGCAAAGACCCGGGACATGGGCTTCCATTCGGGCGGCAGGGTGCGGGTATAGTCTGATTTCATGTCGATAATCGTAGTTATATCGACATATTTTGTCAACGCCCCACCGGCGTCGTCAGCGGGCAGCGTGACGGGCCAGGATATCGGGGTGCGCCTCGGCAGCCGGGAAGAGCTCCCGCTCCTCGAAGCGGATGTGGGCTACAAGGTAATCGGCGAAGGCGGCCAGGTCCGCGGCGCTCGGCGCAGCCAACTGTTCGGCCAGCCGCCTCAGCTCGGCGTGCTCGGCCAGGGTGCGGGCCACCCGCCCGGTTTCCCCTGCTTCTGCCAGGGCCGGCAGCAGCCAGCGCTCTTCTTCGGCAAAATGGGGCAGGAGTTCGGCGGCGCAACGTTCCCGGACCAGGTCCGACGCCGCCGCAATAGCGGCCGCGTCCGCCCCTGCAGCGACCCGGCTCACCCGCACAGCCAGGGAAAGCGCCCCATGGTGCTCGCGGGAAAGATCGGCCAGGCAGTCGAGGCGCTTCATGGTCAGGGCATCCAGAATTTGGCTTTTTCGGTGACCGCCACGCCGGCGTCGTTGCGGTCTTCCACCGTAAAAGCGATTAGATTCGGGCCGCTGGGGGCCGATCCCGCATCCGCTTTCGCCTGCACTGTCACCAAGGCCGAGGCGGCGGGGGGGATGTCGATATCGGCCGGTTTCTCCAGGTGGATGCCGTCGATGCCCGCGACACGGATGGCGAAGGTCTTGGGCTTTTCACTGGCGTTGCTGATCTGCAGCTGGAAGGTGTTCTCGACGGCGCCGTCCTCCGCCTCCCGGGCCAGGGCCGACCGGTCCCGCAGCACGTCCAGCCTGACCGGCTGGCGAGTGGCCAGGGACCAGGCGGTCGCCGCCGTGACGCCGAGAAAGATGGCCGTGTAGACCAGGGTGCGCGGACGCAGGACCCGGCGCCAGATCTCCTTCCGGCCGAGCTTCTGGACCATGGCGTTTTCCGTGGAGTAGCGGATCAGGCCCCGGTCGTAGCCCACCTTGTCCATCACCTGGTCGCAGGCATCGATGCAGGCGGCGCAGCCGATGCATTCGTTCTGGAGGCCGTTGCGGATATCGATGCCGGTAGGGCAGACCTGGACGCAGATGCCGCAATCCACGCAGTCCCCGAGCCCCTGGGCGCGGGGATCGGGCTGCTTCGAGCGGGAGCCCCGGGGATCACCCCGCTGGCTGTCGTAGGTGATGATGAGGGTGTCCGGGTCGAACATCACGAACTGGAAGCGGGCGTAGGGGCAGATGTACTTGCACATCTGTTCCCGCAGGAAGCCGGCATTGCCGTAGGTGGCGGCACCGTAGAACAGCACCCAGAAGCTTTCCCAGCCGGAGAGGGAAAAGGTCGCCACTTCCCCGATCAGATGACGGATGGGGGTGAAATAGCCGACGAAGGTGATGCCCGTCCACAGGCTGAAGGCAATCCACGCGCCATGTTTGGCCACCTTGATCCGCAGCTTCCTCGCCGACCAGGGCGCGGCATCCAGCTTGATGCGCTGGGGCCGCTCGCCCTCGATGACTTTCTCCATCCACAGGAACATTTCCGTGTAGACCGTCTGCGGACAGGCGTAGCCGCACCACAGGCGTCCCGCCACGGTGGTGAACAGGAAAAGCGCCAACGCCGACAGCACCAGGAGGACGGCGAGATAGATGGTGTCCTGGGGCCACAGCACCAGGTCAAAGATATAGAAGCGGCGGGCATCCAGGTCGAACAGCACGGCCTGCCGCCCGTTCCAGGGCAGCCAGCAGAGCCCGAAGAAAACCGCCTGGGTAAGCCAGACGAAAAACCAGCGCCAGGAAGTGAACAGGCCGCTGACGGTGCGGGGGTAGACCTTCGGCTCCGTCTTGTAGAGGCCCTGGATTTCGATGACTTTCCTGTCGGCAGCGGGTTTGGGCATTTTTCTTGGAGCCGGTGGGGGTAAGGAGGCAACAGGTAAAGCGGTATAATTTTTATATCTTTATTCTAGTCCCCGCCCGATCGATAATCAACACATCCGGCATACCACCGCAGCACAATGAGACTGAGCACCTTCTCCGATTACAGTTTGCGCGTCCTGATGTACCTGGGCCTGCAGCCCGGGCGGCTGGCCACCATCTCCGAGATCGCCGAGGCCTATGGCATTTCCGAAGCCCATCTGATGAAGGTGATCCACCACCTCGGACGCTCCGGCTTCGTCGAGACCGTCCGCGGCAAGGGCGGCGGCGTGCGCCTGGGCCGCGCCCCCCAGGACATCGTGCTGGGCGATGTCGTCCGCCGGACGGAAAACGACACCGGCCTGGCAGGCTGTCATTCGGAAACGAAGTCCTGTCGGCTCAAGGATGTCTGCCGCCTAACCGCCATCCTGGACGAGGCCCTGAAGAACCTGTACTTGGTCCTGGATGGCTACACCGTGGCGGACCTGGTGGAGCCCGGCGGGCCCCTGACGCAGGCCATCCGCTTCCCGGCCCCTTCCGCCTAGCCGAAGGCTGCGGCGCCGATGCCCCTGCCCTCCCGCTCGGAGTTCCTGCCCCTGCCCGGCCTGCGGCTCCATATCCGGCGCTGGGGCGACCCGGCGGCTCCTACCCTTTTCCTGCTCCACGGCTAGATGGATGTCTCGGCCTCCTTCCAGTTCACCGTGGATGCCCTCGCCCGGGAATGGAACATCATCGCCCCCGACTGGCGGGGCTTTGGCCCCTCGGACTGGCTGCGGCGGCCCTATTTCTTCGCCGAGCACCTGGGGGACCTGGAAGCCATCCTCAACCATTACTCCCCCACCGAGCTAGCCCGCCTGGCGGGGCACAGCATGGGCGGCATCCTGGCCTGCCTCTATGCCGGCATCCGGCCCGACCGGGTGCGGCAGGTCGTTACCCTGGAAGGCTTCGGCGTCGCCCCCAACCCGCCGGCCATGGCACCGGAGCGCTACCGCAAGTGGCTGGATGTCCTGCAGGCGCCGCCCCGCATGCACGTCTACCCGGACCGGGCGGCTTTCGCCCGCCGGCTCCAGCGCAGCGATCCCTTCCTGACGCCGGCGCGGGCCGTCTTCCTGGCCGAGCACCTGGCTACCGAAGCGGAAGGCGGCGTGGTTTGGAACGGCGACCCCTGGCACAAGGCTCCGGGCCCCTATCCTTTCCGGCTGGAGGAATCCATGGCGGTGTGGCGCCAGGTAGCGGTTCCCGTGCGCTGGGTGGTGGGCCGGGATTCCTGGGTGGTGCGGGACTTCGCCGCCCGTCCCGGCGACTGGGAGGCCCGCCGCGCCTGCTTTGCCGAGGTAGACGAACAGTGGGTCGAGCAGGCCGGCCACATGCTGCACCACGACCAGCCGGAAGCCGTGGCCGGACTGATCGAGGACTTCCTGCCTAGGACTTGAGCAATTCTTCCCGGGAACCGAGCCAGCGCTTCAAATGCCGCTCGGCCCGCTCCGGAGCCTGGTCCAGCAGTTTCTCGGCCACCTGCCGGGCGGCATCCACCAGGTCGGCGTCCCGTTCCAGGTCGGCGTAGCGCAGCAGGGGCACGCCGCTCTGGCGGCTGCCGACAAACTCACCGGGACCGCGCAATTGGAGGTCCTGGCGGGCGATCTCGAAGCCATCGGTATTTTCGTAGATGATCTTGAGGCGCTGCCGGGCCGTTTCCGACAGGGGCTGGGCGTAGAGCAGCACGCAGCTCGACCCGTGGCTGCCCCGCCCCACCCTGCCCCGCAGCTGGTGCAGCTGGGACAGCCCGAAGCGTTCGGCGTGCTCGATGACCATCAGGCTGGCATTGGGCACATCGACCCCCACCTCGATGACCGTAGTCGCCACCAGGACATCGATGTCGCCTGCGGCGAAGGCGGCCATGGTGGCCTGCTTCTCGTCCGCCTTGAGGCGCCCGTGCACCAGGCCGATGCGAAGCCTGGGCAGGTCGGCGGACAGATGCTCGAAGGTCTCCTGGGCGGTCTGCAGCTGCAGGGCTTCGGATTCCTCGATCAGGGGACAGACCCAGTAGGCCTGCCGGCCCTCCTCGACATACTTGGCGACGAAAGCCACCACGTCGTCCCGGCGGGCGTCGGACACCAGCCGGGTGCGCACGGGCGTGCGGCCGGGGGGCAGTTCGTCGAGGACTGTGACGTCCAGGTCGGCGTAGTAGCTCATGGCCAGGGTGCGCGGGATCGGGGTGGCCGACATCATGAGCTGGTGGGGATTGGCCCCCTTCTTCCGTAGCGCCAGCCGCTGCTCGACGCCGAAACGGTGCTGCTCGTCCACGATGGCGAGCCCCAGGCGGGCGAAATCCACCGTCTCCTGGATGAGGGCGTGGGTGCCTACAACTAGCCGGGCCTCGGCCGCCACCCGGGCCAGCTGTTCCCGCTTGGCCGCCGTCTTGAGGCTGCCGGACAGCCAGGCGATGGCAACCCCCAGGGGTTCCAGCCAGGCCTTGAGCTTCAGGTAATGCTGCTCGGCGAGGATTTCGGTGGGCGCCATGAAGGCGGCCTGCCAGCCGGCCTCGATGGCCTGGCAGGCCGCCAGGGCGGCGACGATTGTCTTGCCGCTGCCGACGTCGCCCTGGAGGAGGCGCTGCATAGGATAGGGTTGGGCCAGGTCAGCAGCGATTTCATCGACCGCCCGGCGCTGGGCGCCCGTGAGGCCGAAGGGCAGATTCCCGAGCAACCGCGCTGCCAACTCGCCCCTGGCCTTCAGTTCCGGAGCCCCCTGCTCCCGCCGGGCTCGGTAGGCCCGGCGCAGGGAGAGCTGCTGGGCCAGCACTTCGTCGAACTTGACCCGCCGCCAGGCCGGATGGCTGCCTTCCTGAAGCCCGGCCACGGGGGTCCCCGGCGGCGGGGCATGGAGGAAGTGCAGGGCGGCCGCGAAGGATGGCAGCCCCAGATGCCCGAGGGTGTCCTGGTCCAGGGTGTCGCTCAGGTCCGCTTTGTCCAGGGCCCGGGCGATGAGCTTCCTGAGGGCGGCGGGGGCCAACCCGGCGGTGGTCGGATAGATGGGGGTGAGGCCCGTCGGCAGCGGCTCGTCCTGGGCCACCGTACGGAAGCGGGGATGGACCATCTCGGCGCCGAAGAAGCCCCCCCGCACTTCCCCGAAGACCCGCAGCCGCGCCCCTTCGGAGAGCATGGCCCGCTGGCTGGGGTAGAAGCTGAAGAAGCGCAGCCACACGTCGTCGCCGGTCCCGGCGTCCCGGGCCCGCACCAGCAGCTGGCGGCGCGGCCGGAACTGCACTTCGCTGGAAGCCACCACCACCTCCAGCTGCACCGGCTCGCCCCAAGGGGCATCGCCCACCGGGGTGATGCGGGTCTCGTCCTCGTAGCGCAGGGGCAGGTGGATGAGGAGATCGTCCTCGGTGCGCAGCCCGAGCTTGGCGAGCTTCTTCTGCAGGGCGTCGGAAACCTGCAGGGGGATGGCCGCCCCCGCCTGGGTCATGCCGCCAGGCACATCACCGCATCGGCCTCCACCAGGGCGCCCCGCGGCAGTTCCTTGACCCCGACCGCGGCCCGGGCCGGATAGGGCTGGACGAAATACCGGGCCATGATTTCATTCACCTTGGCGAAGTTGGCGAGGTCGGTGAGGAAGACGTTGAGCTTGACCACGTCGGCCAGGGACCCGCCGGCCGCCTCGGCCACCGCCTTCAAATTTTCGAAAACGCGAACGACTTGGGCATCTATGCCGTCTACCATCTGCATGCTGGCGGGATCGAGGCCGATCTGGCCGGACATGTAAATGGTATTGCCGACCTTCACGGCCTGGGAATAGGTGCCGATGGCGGCAGGGGCGTTCGGGGTGGAAATGATCGTTTTGCTCATGGCGTTGTCCCATAAAATGACGAATTAGGAAGGCGCAATCTTAAATGCTCCCCCAAGCCATCACCAACCTCGAGAAGCTCCTGAACGGCCCCCGCGACGGTGCCCTGCTCCGCTATTCCCTGGGCAACGAATACCTGAAGCTGGGGGAAACGGAAAAAGCGGCGGCCTATTTCCAGCAGACCGTCGAGCGCGACCCCCGGTTCTCAGCCGGCTGGAAGCTGCTGGGCAAAGCCCTGATGGCGGCCGACCGCCAGGAGGAGGCCCTGGCCGCCTATGAGCGGGGCATCCAGGTGGCCACCCAGAAGGGCGATGTCCAGGCCGCCAAGGAAATGGGCGTTTTCGTCCGGCGGCTGAAGAGGCTGCTGGAGGCTTAACGGCCGCCTTTGGGCGGGATCAGCACCGCTTCGATGCCGAGGGCCTTCATTTTTTCCTGGGCCGCGGCCGCTTCCGCACGGTTCTTGAAGGGACCGGCCTGGACCCGGGCCTCCAGGGTGGAGGGAATGCCGTTCAGGGTCAGCTTGGCGTGGATTTCCTCGGCCCGCTGGACGCTGGTGAACACCCCGGCCTGCACCACGTAGCCCGGGAGCAGCCGCAGGGGCAAGGGTAGCTGCGGGGTCGGCATGACCGTCTCGGGCAACCTGGCGGCTGGGGGAACGAATTTCGGCTCGCTCGGAACCCTCGCCACCGGCACTGCAGGGGCAGGAACGGGCACCGGCAGGGCGGGCCGGGCAGGCTGCAGTTGTGGTTGCGGGCGAGGCAGAGGCTGAGGTGGCGCCGGGGGAATCGCCGGCTTCGCCGCAGCCTTGGCTTCCGGCCGGGCTTCCGGCACCGGGGGAGCCGGTTGGATAGGCACGACAGGCTTCGGCGGCGGACCGGCCGGCTGCTCCGGAGGGGCTTCGGGTTTCGGGGTTTCGGGCGTGGGTTGCGCCGGCGTCACCGGTTGGGTCACTTCCTTCCTGGGCGGCACCGGCACCGGCTGGGTGAATACGGGGGTCTCCGGAGCCTCCGGCGTGGCGAGGTAGTCGAAAAAGGCCAATACCCCCAACAGCACCGCCACCAGCACGCCCGCCACAGCCAGGCGCTTGACCAGAGTGTTGCGCAGGTCTCCCCCAACTTCGGGTTCCTTCGAAGTTTCATTCTTGTCAGCCATGCCCCGCCTCAGTTATTTTGACTTTTTACCAGGGCCACCACCAGTTCCGCCTCGGCGCGGGCGATTCCGCACCGTTCGGCGATCGTGGCAGCATCGTGGCCCCGTTGTGCCATCTGCATTGCATCATTGTACAAGGGTGAAACCGTCTGGCTGGCGCGCATGTGGCCCACTTCCTGCCACATCTCGTCCCGCAGCGCCGCCACTTCGCCGCGCAAGGCATCGACCTCGTCGCGCAATTGCGCCAACTCGTTCTCGATGCCGCGCATGAAGGTTTCCTGGGCCAGGCGGGGCTGGGTCGCCTGCCAGTCGGGAATCTCTTCGCGGTCCCTCACGGCGGGCTCCACCGGTTGCACAGGTTCCGCCGCCGGCGGCCTGGCCCGCAGCCGGCGCATGCGCCAGACCATCACGAACATGTAGACGGTGATCAGGACGATGAGGCAGAGAAGCGCCTCACGCCAACCAATCACGATGCCACCCAGGTCGATGCTCAATCGGTGTTCCACCCCTGGAGCGGGATATCAAAAGCCCTGGGAGTACTGCACGCCGAGAATGTGGGCGCTGTCGTTGTAGCGGCCCCGGAGATTGGCCGTGCCAGCAGTCTGATCGATTCTCGGGTCGTGGAGATACAGGTAGGCGTAGCCGAAATCGACGGCTGCATCGCGGGACGGCTTCCACTGGCCGCCGACCGACAGCCAGATCCGGTTGTTGTCCGGCACCCGCGCCGAGCGGTCGCCGTTGGTGGTCGGAGTGCGATCGTAGGCGACGCCGAACTTGGCCTTCCAGGCATCGCTGGCCTTGTAGGCGGCCCCCCAGGCAAAGCGCCAGGAGTCGCGGTAATTGAAGTTTTCCACGTCAGTACCGACGGCATGGACGATATTCAATTTATCCACGGTACTCCAGTGGGTGTAGGACAGGTCGCCCATGGCTTCCCACTGCTCCGAAACCTGCTGCCAGACCGAAAGAATGAAGGTATCCGGCAGCTTGAGATTGGCCTTGGCCGAGGTCGTCACGCCGCCGACGGTCCGGTCGCCTTCCAGTTCATGCTTGATGGCCGAGCGGTAGGAAACCCCGACCCGCATGGCGGGGGACAGGGTAAACAGCGCGCCGCCATTCCAGCCCCAGGTGGAGGCGTCGCCCTTGAGGGAATAATTGGTGGTTGCCGGGCCCGGAACGATGACTAGTTTGGTCATCTCGGCATCAATCCGCTGGTAATTGAGGCCGAATCCGAGTGACACCTTGTCGTTCAGCCGGTAGGCGAGCGACGGATTGACATTGACGGTGGTGATTTCCGACTTCAGCGCCTGATAACGGCCGATCCAGTTGGCGTCGTCGTACTTGGTGGTCAGGCCGAAGGGAGAGGACACGCCGAGCCCCAGGAACAGATTCTGCCCCACCTGCCAGGACAAGTAGGCGTTCGGAAGGGCCGTCCAGCCGCCGGCATCGCCGCCATTCCCACCGGTCTGGGGCCCCGAGCCCTCGTTGCGGAATTTGAAACTCGTCCGCGCCCCGGCCACTCCCAGGGAGAGCCGGACTCCGGGCAGTTGCGTCATCCCGGCCGGGTTGTAAAAGATGGTGCTGGCGTTGTCTGCCACGGCGGCGGAGCCGGCGTAGGCAACGCCAATGCCGCTGGCGTTCTGTTCCCAAAGCTGAAAGCCCGCCGCTGCGGCAGGCCCGGCGAAGGCTGCCGTCAGCAGGGCAGGCAGAAAGCGCATCGTCATCTTGGGCATGGGATTTCTCCAGGGAAGCGGGCAGGGTGGTCTTAGTCGATCGATTTTACGCATTTTCCGGCGGCACGTCCCGTTTTCCGCCGCTGGCATCGATGGCGACATAGGTCAATTGGGCCTCGGTCACTTTCACCGTCACCGGATTGGCGTAATTGCGCTCGGCATAGACCTCGACACTCACCGTAATCGAGGTGCGGCCGACCTTGACCACCTCGGCATAGAGGCTGACCACATCCCCCACCGATATCGGCTGCTTGAACAGGAAGGAATTGACCGATACCGTCGCCACCCGGCCCCGGGCTCGGCGGGCGGCGGGAATGGCGCCGGCCACGTCCACCTGGGCCATGACCCAGCCGCCGAAGACGTCGCCGTTCTGGTTCAAGTCGGCGGGCATGGGCACGACCCGCAGGGTCGGGGTCTTGTCGGGCAGTCGGACGGCGGATTCGGTCATGGATATCTCCCTTTATCAAAGCCGGATTTTCGCGGAAGCCGGCGACTTTTCATATACTGCTTCATTCTCCGGAAGAACCTGATCGCCTGAAATGCGCCGCACCTCCGCCCTCCCCCGGCCTCCCGCCGCCCCGCCCCTCACGGCGACCCATACCTGGCTGACCATCCGCACCCTCTTTCCCTACCTCTGGCAGTACCGCCTGCGGGTATTGCTGGCCATGGGCGCCCTGATCGGTGCCAAGGTCGCCAATGTCAGCGTGCCGGTGGTCTTCAAGCACATGATCGACGGGCTGTCGGGCCCCCAGCAGCTCCTCGCCCTCCCGGTCCTCCTCCTGGTCCTGTACGGCTCCCTGCGCTTCTCCACCGCCCTGTTTACCGAACTGCGGGAAATCTTTTTCGCCCGGGTTACCCAGCAGGCGGTGCGGCACATCGCCCTGCAGGTCTTCCGCCACCTGCACGCCCTGTCCCTGCGCTTTCACCTGGAGCGGCAGACCGGCGGCCTCTCCCGGGACATCGAGCGCGGCAGCCGCTCGATCTCCAGCCTGATCAGCTATTCCCTCTACTCCATCCTGCCCACCCTGGTGGAGCTTTCCCTCGTCCTCGGCATCCTGTTTTTCCAATACGACGTGGGCTTCGTGATCATCACGGTCATATCGCTGGCCGCCTACATCCTGTTCACGGTGAAGGTCAGCAACTGGCGCATCGACATCCGGCGGGCGGTGAACGAGAACGACTCGGCCGCCAACAGCCGGGCCATCGACAGCCTGATCAATTACGAGACGGTCAAGTATTTCAACAACGAGGAGTACGAGGCCCGACGCTACGACGAGCAGATGAAGCAGTGGGAGGACGCCGCCACCCGCAGCCAGCTGAGCCTTTCCTTCCTCAACCTCGGCCAGCAGGCGATCATCGCCCTGGGTGTGACCGCCATGATGTGGCGGGCCGCCAGCGGCGTGGTGGACGGCCGCATGAGCATCGGCGACCTGGTGCTGGTCAATGCCTTCCTGATCCAGCTCTACATTCCCCTCAACTTCCTCGGGGTGGTCTACCGGGAGATCCGCCAGTCCCTGACCGATATCGAGCGCATGTTCAACCTCCTTTCCACCCATAGGGAGATCGCCGACGCGCCCGATGCCCGGGACCTGCCGGCCGGGGCGCTGCGGGTGGATTTCGAGGCGGTTCGCTTCGGCTACGACAAGGAGCGGACCATTCTGCACGACGTGGGCTTCTGCATCGCCCCCGGCAAGACGGTGGCGGTGGTGGGCCATTCGGGTGCCGGGAAGTCGACCCTCTCGCGGCTCCTCTATCGCTTCTACGATGTCAGCGGCGGCACTATCCGCATCAACGGCGAGGATCTTCGCCAGCTCAAGCAGGCCAGCCTGCGGGCTGCCATCGGCATCGTTCCCCAGGATACGGTCCTGTTCAACGACAGCATTTTCTACAACATCCAGTACGGCCGCCCGGAAGCCAGCCGCGACGAGGTCATCGCCGCCGCCCGGGCCGCCCAGCTCCATGACTTCATCGAATCCCTGCCGCAAAAGTACGATAGCAAGGTGGGCGAGCGGGGATTGAAGCTTTCCGGCGGCGAGAAGCAGCGGGTCGCCATCGCCCGCACCCTCTTGAAGGACCCGCCCATCCTCATTTTCGACGAAGCCACTTCGGCCCTCGACTCCCAGACCGAGAAAGCCATCCAGGGCCAACTCGAACAGGCGGCGCGGGGCCGCACCACCCTCGTCATCGCCCACCGGCTGTCCACAGTCATGAACGCGGACGAAATCCTGGTCATGGGGGAAGGCCGCATTATCGAACGCGGCACCCATGGCGCCCTGCTCGAAGCCGACGGCGCCTACGCCCGGATGTGGGCCCTGCAGCAGCAGGAGGACAATGCCGCTACCCTTTTGCCTTGATGCCGTCGCCTTCCGGCAATGGCAGCGGCCCCGGGCGCTGCCGCCTGCCACCCAATGCAGCAGGCTCACCGTGGTAGGATGGCGTCAACGGAGCCCCCGAACCCTGGCGTCACCTCGGAGATTGGACCGCTCACTGAATACATTGCGGAAACCGCAGCGAACCGACATGGCGATCCACATCACCCGATCCAGATTTGCCGCGAGCAATCCATGACCCTCCCCTCCACGAAACTGCGCGTCCTCGCGGTCGACGACAACCGGACCAACCTGCACATTCTCCAGGTTTTCCTGAAGAAACTCGGCCATGACGTAATCGTCGCCGCCAACGGCCAGGATGCCATCGCCCAGTTCAAAAAGCAGCCGCCGGACATCGTGCTCCTGGACATCATGATGCCGATCATGGACGGCTTCGAGGCAGCCCGCCGCATCAAGGCCCTGAGCACCGACCGCTGGGTGCCCATCATTTTCCTGTCGGCCCTCAATCGGGACGAGAACCTGGTGGAGGGACTGGAAGCCGGCGGCGACGACTACCTCACCAAGCCCATCAATTTCATCGTCCTGGAAGCGAAAATGCGCTCCATGCAGCGCTCCCTCGCCCTCCAGCAGCGGGCTGTCGAGGCCAGCAAGCGCATCCAGGTCATTTCCGACAACGTGCTGGAGGCAATCATCACCATCGATACCGCTGCTGTCGTACAGGCCTGCAACCAGGCAACCGAAATACTTTTCGGCTGGACCCCAAGGGAATTGATCGGCCGGAATGTCAAGGTGCTGATGCCGGAGCCCTACTTCAGCGAGCACGATGACTATGTCCGCAATTACGTCCAGGGCGGCCCTCCGCAGGTGATGGGCACGGAGCGGGAGGTGGAGGTGGTTCGCAAGGACGGCACGCGCTTCCCTGCCACCCTGGGCATCACCGAAGTCCGCCTGGACGGGAACCGGATGTTCATCGGTGTCATCCGCGATATTTCCGAGCAGAGGCGCGCCGAGCAGAAGTTGCGGGAAAATGCCGCCCAGCTCACGGCCTATTACGAGCGAACCGAGAGCGAGCAGCTGCTGGCCAAGAAGCTGCTGGACAAGCAACTGGATCGGCACGGGCTCATGGATGCCCGCCTCCAGTACAGGGTCATCCCCGCACAGAATTTCAGCGGTGACGTGGTGGCGGCCACCCGCTCCACCACCGGCCGTTTCTACGCCCTGCTGGCCGATGCCACCGGACATGGCCTGACAGCCGCCATCAGCGTGCTGCCCCTGCTCGCCATCTTCTATCGCATGGCCGCCCTCGACCACTCGGTTCGGGAAATCATTCTGGAGTTCAACCAGCAGTTGAAGGACTCCATGCCCGTCGGGCGCTTCGTCGCCGCCGCGCTGCTCTGCCTGGACGAGACGAAGGAGACAGGCGAAGTCTGGGTCGGCGGCACGCCGGGGGCTTTTCTGGTGGATAGCGCAGGCAGAACAGTGCGGCAATTCCCCTCGACCCAGTTGCCCCTCGGGATCGTCGACAACCAGGATATCGACCCGGACCCCGTCGAATTCGCCTGGGAACGGGAAAGCCAGCTCATTTTGTGCTCGGACGGCTTGCTGGAGGCCGAAAACGCGGACTGCCAGCCCTTCGGCACGGCCGGGCTAGAGGCCGCCATAGCGAAAGTCGCCCCCGAGCGACGTTTCGAGGCCATCGAAGCATCCCTGGCCCAACACCTGGGTGAAGCCATCGCCGCCGACGACGTATCGCTGATGCTGGTCGACTGCCCTTGAGGTAGATGGTTACAGTCAGCCGATGTGGGCCAGCCCGCCCCGGAACTCCAGCCGAAACTGGCGGCCCCGGCTATCCCGGAACATTCTCAGAACGGATAGGCGTTCCAGCGCGGACTACGCAACAGCGATAGCGAAGAACCCCGATTTAACAGAGTGGCAAAACAGGCACCCCCAAAACAAAAGGCCGGAGCGCAGCCCCGGCCTTTTGCCTTTGCTTCTCTACTGCCGAGATCAGGACTCGGCGACTTCAGAGACCTCTTCCACCGCTTCGGTGGGCTCGGGACGATCCACCAGTTCCACGAAAGCCATGGGGGCGTTGTCGCCGACGCGGAAGCCGCACTTCAGGATGCGCAGGTAGCCGCCCGGACGGGTGGCATAGCGCGGCCCAATTTCGGCGAACAGCTTGACGACGACATCACGGTCGCGCAGGCGGTCGAAGGCGAGGCGCTTGTTGGCCAGGGTAGGAGTCTTGCCCAGGGTGATGATGGGCTCGACGACCCGGCGCAGTTCCTTGGCCTTGGGCACGGTGGTCTTGATCGCTTCGTGCTTGAGCAGAGAAACGGTCATGTTGCGCAGCATCGCCAGGCGATGGCTGCTGGTACGATTGAGTTTGCGAAGTCCCAAACGGTGACGCATGGTTAATCCTTTCTATATTCTGCAGGCGTCCCTTGACTGCCGCGGCTGAAAAAGGCTTACGCCTTTTCCAGACCGGCCGGCGGCCAGTTTTCCAGTTTCATTCCGAGAGTCAGACCACGGGCGGCCAGCACTTCCTTGATCTCGTTGAGCGACTTGCGACCCAGGTTGGGGGTCTTCAGAAGCTCGTTCTCGGTACGCTGGATGAGGTCGCCGATGTAGTAGATATTCTCGGCCTTGAGGCAGTTGGCGGAACGAACGGTAAGCTCGAGATCATCCACCGGGCGCAGGAGGATCGGATCCACCTGAGCGGGCTTGGAAGCCTCGACCATGGGGGCCGTGCCTTCCAGATCGGCGAAGACCGACAGCTGCTCCATGAGAACGCGGGCGGCGTAGCGAATGGCCTCTTCAGGCTCGACCACGCCGTTGGTCTCGATTTCCATGATCAGCTTGTCGAGGTCGGTACGCTGCTCGACCCGGGCGCTCTCGACGTTGTAGGCCACGCGGCGGATGGGGCTGAACGAAGCGTCCAGCACCAGCTTGCCGATGGTCTTGGCATCGCCCAGGTTACGCACGTTGCCGGGGACGTAGCCGCGCCCCTTTTCGACCTTGATCTCCATGGCCAGCTTGCCGCCGGGGGAGAGGTGGGCAACGACATGCTCCGGGTTGATGATTTCCACATCGTGGGGCAACTCAATGTCGCCGGCGCGGACGGGGCCTTCGCCCTCTTTGTTGAGGGCGAGGGTTACCACCTCGCGGTTGTGCAGCTTGAACACGACGCCCTTCAGGTTCAGGAGGATATCAACGACATCTTCCTGAACACCGTCAACCGTCGAGTACTCGTGCAGCACCCCGTCGATTGCCACTTCGGTCGGCGCGTAGCCGGGCATGGACGACAGCAGGATGCGGCGCAGAGCATTGCCCAGGGTATGGCCGAAGCCGCGCTCGAACGGCTCCATGACCACCTTGGCTTGCACCGGCGACACGCTCTGCACGTCGATGATGCGGGGTTTCAGAAGACCACTGCTTTGCATGGGCTATCCTTTTTATCCTGTTATTCGGCCGACGCTTACTTGGAGTACAGTTCGATGACCAGACCTTCGTTAAGGGTCGCCGGCAGCTCGGAACGCTGCGGCAGGGCCTTGAACGTCCCCTTGCCTTCCTTGACATCCACAGCCAGCCACTCGGGGAAGCCCCGGGATTCGGCGGCTTCGAGGGCAGCCTTGACGCGCAGCGAGCCACGGGCGCGGTCGGTCAGCTGCACCACGTCGCCGGGCTTGACCTGGTAGGACGGGATGTTGACACGCTTGCCGTTGACCAGCACGCCGTTGTGGCGAACCACTTGGCGGGACTCGGCGCGGGAACCGCCGAAGCCCATGCGGTAAGCGACGGAATCCAGGCGGGATTCCAGGAGCTGCAGCAGGTTTTCACCGGTCTGGCCCTTACGGCGCTCGGCTTCGAAGAAGGTCTTGCGGAACTGGCCTTCGAGGACGCCATACACGCGACGGATCTTCTGCTTGGCACGCAGGTGCACGCCATAGTCGGACAGACGGGCGCCGGACTTCTGGCCGTGCTGGCCAGGAGCATAGGAGCGGCGCTCGATGGCGCACTTGTCGGTGAAGCACTTTTCAGCCTTGAGGAACAGCTTTTCGCCCTCGCGGCGGCACTGACGGCATTTCGGATCGAGATTACGAGCCACTTGTCTTTCTCCTTAAATGCGGCGCTTCTTGGGCGGACGGCAACCGTTGTGCGGCACCGGGGTAACGTCGGAGATGGCGGTGATCTTCATGCCCAGCGCATTGAGCGCGCGGACGGAAGACTCACGGCCAGGACCGGGGCCCTTGATGCGAACTTCGAGGTTCTTGACGCCGCATTCCTGGGCTGCCTTGCCGGCAGCTTCGGCCGCCACCTGAGCCGCAAAGGGGGTGGACTTGCGGGAGCCGCGGAAACCGGCGCCACCGGAAGTCGCCCACGACAGGGCATTGCCCTGGCGGTCGGTGATGGTGATGATGGTGTTGTTGAAGGAAGCGTGGATGTGGGCGATGCCCTCGGCCACGTTCTTCTTGACCTTTTTGCGAACTTTTTGAGCAGTCTTTGCCATGTTCAGTCCCTATTACTTCTTGCCGGCGATGGCCTTGCGCGGACCCTTGCGGGTACGAGCGTTGGTACGGGTGCGCTGGCCGCGGCAGGGCAGGCCCTTGCGGTGGCGCATGCCACGGTAGCAACCGAGGTCCATGAGGCGCTTGATGCTCATCGTGACTTCGCGGCGCAGATCACCTTCAACGGTGTACTTGCCGACTTCGTCACGCAACTTGTCCATGTCCGCGTCGGACAGGTCCTTCATTTTGGTGTTCCGGCCAATGCCGGCTGCGTCACAGATCTTCTGTGCGCGGGTACGGCCGATGCCGTAAATCGCGGTCAGAGCGATTTCGGCATGCTGATGGTTCGGAATGTTTACCCCTGCGATACGGGCCATCGAATCACTCCAATGTTTCGAAAATTAACGAATACCGGTCATGTCCAGAGCTTCTCAGCCCTGGCGTTGCTTGTGACGCGGATCCTTGCAAATGATGCGCACGACGCCCTTGCGGCGGATGACTTTGCAATTGCGGCAAACGCGCTTCACTGAAGGTTGCACTTTCATGTTCAACTCCTGGTCTGCGAGGCTTGGAAGCAGCCGTGATTCCTTGCCCTGCGGTTTATTGCGTAGAGAGTTCTTACTTGGACCGGAAAACGATCCGGGCCTTGGTTAAATCGTACGGCGTCAACTGCACGGTCACCTTGTCGCCAGGCAGGATGCGGATGTAGTGCATACGCATCTTGCCCGAAATGAAACCGTGCACGATATGGCCGTTTTCCAGCTTGACCTTGAAGGTCGCATTCGGGAGGTTTTCCACAACCTCCCCCTGCATTTCGATGAGGTCTTCCTTGGACATATCCGGCTTACTTGATCAGCGGCGAGCCTTTGAAGTTCGCTTTCTTCAGCAGGCTCTCATATTGGTGGGACATCACATAGGCCTGGACCTGGGCCATGAAGTCCATGGTCACGACCACGATAATCAGCAAGGACGTCCCACCGAAATAGAACGGAACGTTCCATTTGAGGATAAGAAACTCGGGCAGCAGACACACCACGGTGATGTAGGCCGCACCCACCAGGGTCAGGCGCATCAGGATCTTGTCGATGTAGCGGGCGGTCTGCTCACCGGGACGGATGCCGGGAACGAAGGCGCCGCTCTTCTTCAGGTTGTCGGCGGTTTCCTTGGAATTGAAAACCAGGGCCGTGTAGAAGAAGCAGAAGAAAATGATCGCCGCAGCGTAAAGCATGACGTAGACCGGCTGACCGGGCGACAGGGCGCCGGCGATGTCCTTCAGCCAGTTCATCGATTCGTTGGCGCCGAACCAGCCGGCGACAGTGGCAGGGAACAGAATGATGGACGAGGCGAAGATGGGCGGAATGACGCCGGACATATTCAGCTTGAGCGGCAGATGGGAGCTCTGGCCGCCGTAAATCTTGTTGCCGACCTGGCGCTTGGCGTAATTCACCAGAATCTTGCGCTGGCCCCGTTCGACGAAAACCACGAAGGCCGTCACCAGGGCAACCAGAACGCAGATGACCAGGGCAGTCAGCGGATGCATGCCGCCGGTGCGCACCAACTCCAGCAGGCCGCCCAGGGCGCTCGGAAGGCCCGCCGCGATACCCGCGAAGATGATGATGGAAATGCCGTTGCCGATGCCGCGCTCGGTCACCTGTTCCCCAAGCCACATCAGGAACATGGTGCCGGTCACCAGGGTGGTGACGGTGGTGAGGCGGAATACGAAGCCGGGGTCATTGACCAGGCCGGGCTGCGCCTCCAGCGCGATGGCGATGCCAAGTCCCTGGAACAGGGCCAGGGCGACGGTGCCATAGCGGGTGTATTGGGTAATCTTGCGACGGCCGGCCTCACCCTCTTTTTTGAGGGCTTCGAGCTGCGGGCTGGCCACGCTCATGAGCTGCATGATGATCGATGCCGAAATGTACGGCATGATCCCAAGAGCGAAAATGGTGAAGCGCGACAGGGCGCCACCCGAGAACATGTTGAACATGCCCAGGATGCCGCCCTGTTGCGAGCGGAAGAGCTCGGAGAGGGCGTTGGGGTCGATCCCCGGCACAGGAATATGGGCACCGATCCGATATACGATCAGTGCGCCCAGAAGGAACCAAAGCCGACGCTTCAAATCGCCGAACTTGCCGCCCTTGCCAACCTGAGTAGGATTTGCCGCCAACGTCGTCTTCCTCTTCCTGCTTATTCGGCGATGGAACCGCCGACCGCTTCGATAGCTGCCTTGGCACCCTTGGTGGCGCCAACGCCCTTCAGGACCACCTTGCGGGTGATCTCGCCCGACAGGATGACCTTGGCCGACAGGGCATCACCCGGAACAATGCCGGCGACTTGCAGAGCCAGCAGATCGATCTCGTCGACCGGCAGGCGCTCCAGGTCCGTCAGGCGGACTTCGTAGTTACGGGCACGGGTCAGGGAGTTGAAACCCCGCTTCGGCAGACGACGCTGCAGAGGCATCTGGCCGCCCTCGAAACCGACCTTGTGGAAGCCGCCGGAACGGGACTTCTGGCCCTTGTGGCCACGGCCGCAGGTCTTGCCCAGGCCGCAACCGATACCGCGGCCGACGCGCTTGGCGGCCTTCTTGGAGCCTTCACCCGGCTTGATGGTATTCAGACGCATCGCTTAGCCCTCAACTTTCACAAGGTATTGAACCTTGTTGATCATGCCGCGGACCGCCGGGGTGTCTTCAAGCTCGGCAACGCTATTGAGCTTGCGGAGACCCAGGCCGCGCACGGTGGCGCGGTGGTCCTGCTTGGTGCCGATGATGCTCTTGACGAGCTTCACCTTGATTTTCTTGTCAGCCATGGCTTACCCCAGGATCTGTTCAACCGACTTGCCGCGCTTGGCAGCAATCTCGGCCGGCGTATTCACCTTCGACAGGCCGTCGATGGTGGCACGCACGATGTTGTAGGGATTGGTCGAGCCGTGGGCCTTCGCCACCACGTTGGTGACGCCGGCCACTTCGAACACGGCGCGCATGGCGCCGCCGGCGATGATGCCGGTGCCGTCCGGTGCCGGCTGGATCATCACGGTGGTGGCGCCATGACGACCCATCACGGTGTGATGCACGGTGCCGCTCTTCAGATTGACCTTGGCCAACTTGCGACGGGCTTCTTCCATCGCCTTCTGGACAGCCACCGGCACTTCGCGGGACTTGCCCTTGCCCATGCCGATGCCGCCGTCGCCGTCGCCAACCACGGTCAGTGCGGCGAAACCGAGGATCCGGCCGCCCTTCACCACCTTGGTGACGCGGTTGACGGACACCATCTTTTCGCGCAGACCGTCGTCGCGCTCGTCAGCCTGTTGAACTTTCCTGCTTCTTTCGGGTTTAGCCATTTCCTAACCTCGTCCTTGTCGCCGGTTCAATCAGAACTTCAGGCCGGCTTCACGCGCGGCATCCGCCAGCGCCTGAACACGACCGTGGTACTGGAAACCGGAACGATCAAAAGCCACCTGTTCGATGCCGGCCGCCTTGGCGCGTTCGGCGATGAGCTTGCCGACCGCCGTTGCGGCAGCCTTGTTGCCACCGTTGGCGATATCCTTGCGGACGCCGGGCTCGAGCGTCGAAGCCGTCGCCAGCACCTTGCTTCCGCAAGGAGAGATGACTTGGGCGTAAATGTGGCAGTTCGTGCGATTAACGCACAAGCGCACAGCCTTAAGCTCGGCGATCTTGGCCCGGGTTTGCCGGGCGCGGCGCAGACGCGCTTGTTTCTTAATAAACATAAGCCACCCTTACTTCTTCTTGGTCTCTTTGATAACCACCACTTCGTCGGCGTAGCGGACACCCTTGCCCTTATAGGGCTCGGGCTTGCGATACGCACGGACTTCGGCAGCAACCTGGCCGACCAACTGACGGTCGATACCCTTGATCAGGATCTCGGTCTGGGTCGGAGTTTCAACCTTGATGCCGGCGGGCATCTTGTGGGCGACGGGATGGGAGAAACCTAGAGTCAGGTTCAGGGTATCGCCCTGAGCCTGGGCCCGGTAGCCCACGCCGACCAGCTGCAGCTTCTTCTCGAAGCCCTTGGAGACGCCGTTGACCATGTTGTTCAGATTGGCACGCATGGTGCCCCACATGGCAGCGCCGTTGGCGGCACTATCGACCTTGGAGCAGACGACCTCCTGGCCTTCGACGGCAACTTTGACAGCCGGATGGGAGGCAGTCGCCAGGGTACCCAGGGGGCCCTTGACGGTGATCTGCTCCTCGCCGATCTTCACTTCCACGCCAGCGGGCAGCGCGATGGGATTCTTACCAATACGGGACATGTTTCCTCCCTTACGCCACGATGCAAAGAACTTCGCCGCCGACCTTGCTGGCGCGAGCCTTGCGATCGGTCATGACGCCCTTGGGGGTCGACACGATGGCGACGCCCAGACCGTTCATGACGCGGGGAATATCTTCGCAGCCCTTGTAAATCCGCAGACCGGGCTTGGACACACGCTCGATGCGCTCGATGACCGGACGGCCAGCGTAATACTTCAGCGCGATATCGAGAGTAGCCTTGTTGCCTTCAGTCTCGCGAACTGCGAAATCTTCGACATAGCCCTCGTCCTTCAGGACGGCGGCAATCGCCACCTTCACCTTGGACGACGGCATGGACACAGACGCCTTTTCGGCGAGCTGGGCGTTGCGGATGCGGGTCAGCATGTCCGCGATCGGATCGCTCATAGCCATTTCTGTATCTCCTGATTACCAGCTGGCTTTGACAACACCCGGAATCTCGCCATTGAAGGCAAGCTCACGGATCTTGTTGCGGCACAGACCGAACTTACGAAAAACGCCACGCGGACGGCCGGTCAGCTGGCAACGGTTGCGCAGCCGGGAGGGGCTGGCGTTGCGCGGCAGGGCCTGCAGCTTCAGGCGGGCTTCATAACGCTCCGCGTCAGAGAGGCTGGCGTTGTTGATGATCGCCTCCAGGGCCGCACGCTTCTTGGCGTATTGCGCGACCAGCTTGCGGCGCTTCTCTTCACGGTTGATCAGAGCAAGTTTTGCCATGATTGCCTCAATTCTTGAACGGGAACTTGAACGCGGCGAGCAGAGCCTTGGCTTCTGCATCGGTCTTGGCCGTCGTCGTGATGCTGATATTCATACCCCGGAGAGCATCGATCTTGTCGTACTCGATTTCCGGGAAAATGATCTGTTCCTTGACGCCCATGTTGTAGTTGCCACGGCCGTCAAAACCCTTGCCGGAGATACCACGGAAGTCGCGGACACGGGGCAGGGCCACGGTCACCAGGCGATCGAGGAATTCGAACATGCGGGGGCCGCGCAGCGTCACCATGCAGCCAATCGGATAGCCGTCACGAATCTTGAAGCCAGCGATCGACTTGCGAGCCTTGGTGGTCACCGGCTTCTGGCCGGCGATCTTCTGCATGTCGCCCACGGCGTTCTCGAGCACCTTCTTGTCGGCCACCGCCTCACCCACACCCATATTCAGGGTGATTTTGGTGATCCGGGGCACTTCCATCACCGACTTGTAGCCGAACTGCTTGGTCAGATCGCCTACCACGGTGTTCTTGTAAAAGTCTTGCAAACGCGCCATGACTGCTCCTTAAGCGTTCACCAGTTCGCCGTTCGATTTGAACACGCGAACCTTGCGACCATCTTCCAGGACCTTGATGCCGACGCGATCGGCCTTCTTGGTCGCCGGATTGAAGAGGGCGACGTTGGAGACATGGATCGGCATATCCTTATCGATAATGCCACCAGCCACACCCTTGATCGGGTTCGGCTTGACGTGCTTCTTGGCGCGATTGACGCCCTCGACCACGACATGTTCCTCATCGACGCGACGCAGCACGGTACCGCGCTTGCCCTTGTCCTTGCCAGTAATAACGACGACGTCGTCACCCTTGCGAATCTTTTCCATCATCCGCTCCTTACAGCACTTCCGGCGCCAGGGACACGATCTTCATGAAGCGCTCGTTGCGCAGTTCGCGCGTCACCGGGCCGAAGATGCGGGTGCCGATAGGCTCCAGCTTGTTGTTGAGGAGCACGGCGGCATTGCCGTCGAAGCGGACCAGCGAACCGTCCGGACGACGAACACCCTTAGCCGTGCGCACCACCACTGCGCTATACACGTCGCCCTTCTTGACGCGTCCACGCGGTGCAGCATCCTTGATGCTGACCTTGATGATGTCGCCGATGCCGGCGTAGCGGCGCTTGGAGCCGCCCAGCACCTTGATACACATTACCGAACGCGCACCGGTGTTGTCGGCGACGTCCAGAATCGTCTGCATCTGAATCATTTAATTAAACTCCAACTTAATCCGCAAACCGCGGTCAGTCTTGGAACCCGTTAAGGGTTGAACTTCCATGCTGACCCACGGGATGCGGGCCAGCGAAAAAAGAAGCCGGATTATACCGGCCCCTTTTCAATTGCGCAAGCGCCGTCAGAACAAATCGTCAGACGACGATCGCCTTCTCCAGAACGCTGGTAACAACCCAGGCCTTGGTCCGGGAGATCGGGCGAGATTCCTCGATCTGCACCAGGTCGCCGGCTTGGGCGCTGTTATCTTCGTTATGGGCGTGATACTTCTTGGACCGTACCATCACCTTGCCGTACATCGGGTGTTTAACCTTGCGTTCGACCAGGACGGTGACGGTCTTATCCATCTTGTCGCTGACCACGCGACCGATGAGGGTGCGCTTGATATTAGTGGTCTCGCTCATTGCTGCACCGCCTTTTCACGGATAAGCGTGCGGACGCGAGCAATGTCGCGACGCACCTTGGACAATTGGCTGGTATTGGACAGCTGCTGAGTGGCAAGCTGCATACGCAGACCAAACTGGGCCTTCAGGAGGTCCAGCAGTTCCTTGTTGAGCTCGTCCACGCTCTTGGTTCTCAGTTCGCTAGCTTTCATGATTACCCCAGATGACGAGTCACGAAGGTGGTGGCGATGGGCAGCTTGGCGGCCGCGAGAGCAAATGCCTCGCGGGCCAGCGCCTCATTGACGCCATCCATTTCGTAAAGGACCTTACCCGGCTGGATTTCGGCGACCCAGTATTCCGGGTTGCCCTTACCGTTACCCATACGAACTTCCGCTGGCTTCTTGGAAACCGGCTTGTCCGGGAAGATACGGATCCAGATGCGGCCGCCCCGCTTGATGTGGCGGGTCATGGCGCGACGGGCAGCTTCGATTTGACGAGCGGTCAAACGACCGCGGCCAATCGCCTTGAGGCCCCACTCACCGAAGGACACCTTGGTGCCGCGGGTCGCCAGACCCTCGTTGCGGCCCTTTTGCTCCTTGCGGAACTTGCGACGGTTCGGTTGCAGCATGTTAAGCACCTGCCTTTCTTACACGCTTGGCCGGAGCTTCGCCTTCGCCGGCCTTCACGGTGCGGGTACGGGGCCGATCGCCGTCCGGCTTGCCCGGGCCACGCCGCGGCTTGCGCTCTTCGGCGGAAGGCTCGACAGCCTCGGGCTGCTCGTTGCGACCGAGCATCTCACCCTTGTAAACCCACACTTTGATACCAATGATGCCGTAGGTCGTCAGCGCCTCGGAAGTGGCGTAGTCGATGTCGGCACGCAGAGTGTGCAGAGGCACGCGGCCTTCGCGGTACCACTCGCTACGGGCGATTTCGGCGCCATTCAGACGGCCGGCGCTCATCACCTTGATACCCTGGGCGCCGAGGCGCATGGCATTCTGCATGGCGCGTTTCATGGCGCGGCGGAACATGATGCGCTTCTCGAGCTGCTGGGCGATGGAGTCGGCGATCAGCTGAGCGTCGAGTTCCGGCTTGCGGATTTCCTCGATGGAGACATGGACGGGAACGCCCATGATGCTCTGCAGATCGGAGCGCAGCTGCTCGATGTCCTCGCCCTTCTTGCCGATGACCACGCCCGGACGGGCGGAGAAAACGGTAACGCGGGCATTCTTGGCCGGACGCTCGATCAGGACGCGGCCCACGGAGGCGTGCGCCAGCTTCTTCTTGAGATATTCACGAACCTTGATGTCTTCGTTCAGCATCTCAGGGAAGTCCTGGCTGTTCGCGTACCAACGCGAATTCCAGTTCTTCGTGACAGCCAGACGAAAGCCAGTCGGATGGATTTTCTGTCCCATGGCGTTTCCTTAGTTACCAACGGTCAGATAGATGTGGCAGGTCGGCTTGATGATCCGATTGCCACGACCCTTGGCGCGCGCGGCGAAGCGCTTCAGCACCATGCCTTTTTCGACGTAGATGGTCTTCACCTTCAGTTCGTCGATATCGGCGCCGTCATTGTGCTCGGCGTTGGCGATAGCCGACTCCAGCACTTTCTTGACGATACCGGCACCCTTCTTCGGGCAGAAGGCCAGGATATTGAGAGCCTGACCAACCTGCTTGCCGCGCACCAGATCGGCAACCAGCCGGCCTTTTTGCGCGGAGAGGCGGACGCCTCGCAAACTTGCACGAGTTTCCATGTCAGCTCCTTATTTCTTGGCTTTCTTGCCGGCGGTGTGACCCTTGAACGTCCGGGTCAGCGAAAACTCGCCGAGCTTGTGGCCAACCATGTTCTCGGTGACGAACACCGGAAT
>JAGTRP010000004.1 GCA_018261935.1 Rhodocyclaceae bacterium | reverse complement strand
GCAAACGACAGAAGCGAAAATTCGCCAATATGGAGGAATCCATCATGCTGAGCATCCTGGGCATTCAGCCGTTATGATGTTCGAGTGAAAACGCCCTGCTCTTGATTGCGATGTTCTAGGAATGTTCTATGCGGATCCAACAGATATGCGCCGATTGGCTTATTCAGGAGACGTAAACAACGTCGTAAGCGCACATCGATATAAGGTATTCTCGCCCGACGAAGCTATTTTGAAGCTGATCGTAAATGGAATGGTAAAGCCAGAGCAGCGCTTCGAAGTTGGGGTGCTACGTACGATGGAGTGCGGGCTGACGAGCAATGGTTCAACAGGCAATATACCTGTAAATATTTCCATCAGAGACTTTCGGGGTTGTCGGACTGCTATGTTTGGAAAAACGCGCCTCGGAAAATCAAACGTAGTTAAGCTAATAGCTAAAGGAGTCCTTGAAGCAACCAAGTCCGACAACAACATCGGCCAGTTAATTTTCGATATCAATGGTGAATACGCCAACGATAATCCCCAGGACGGTAACAAGTCGATTCGATCAGCTTACGCAGATCGATGCAACGTGTACGCGCTCACCAAAAGGCCTGGTACCCCATCACAACCATTGCGGCTGAACTTCTACGAACAGCCAGAGTCGTGCATGGAAGTGATTGCATCGATGTTGGCGCAAGATAACAAGACGTCTAACTACATTCGCAGTTTCTCGAATGTAAAAGTGCCATCTATCGAATTGATTGCATCTCTCGGAATGGACGAACGCACCCGCCCGATTCGAAAGATTCAAATGTACTGGGCAATATTGCACAAGGCTGGATTCTCCGCCGACGAGCGCCGGTTGAGATCCAAAGGACTAACATCCAAAAATACCAAACATTTTGATCCACACTTCAAGGCACCATTGAGAGTAGCTGCGTACCAGGCAGTTCGAAATACCACTCCACCAGCAGATCCGGGTGACTTGGATTCGTTGGTAGGGGAATTGGAGGTTGTTGCTCAATTCCGCCGAGATAATCCCAATGATGCTACGCTGATATCGTCTAGCAACAAGCCGATGTTTGACGCAGATGACGTAGCTATGTTGGAGTTCTTGAGCCCTGCCAGCGGTTCGGGGCCCACGATACTACGGGCTTACAAGGACTATCATGCGCCGGATGCGGGCGACTTCATTGTGGATGTCCTTTCCCTATTAGATGCAGGAAAGACTGTTATATTGGATTTGGGTAATGCTACAGACCAGATCCGCAGATATTTTTCGGACATGTTGTCCCGCGCAGTATTTGGTCATCAAGAAGAAAAGTTCGTCAGTAACAAGCTTTGTAGCCACTTTATTCAGCTTTATTTTGAAGAAGCTCACAACCTTTTTCCGCCGGAGTCAAAGGATCTGACCGGGGTCTACGCACGATTTGCAAAAGAGGGGGCTAAGTTTCACATTGGAATGGTTTACTCCACCCAGTCTCCGTCAACGATCAATAGTGAATTGCTGGCACAGACAGAAAATTTCTTTGTCGGCCATCTTTCTAGCCAAGATGAAACACGTAGCCTTTCCCGTGTTCAGGTAGCGTTTTCTGGCATTGAAGAAGATATTCTTAGGGCAAAAACCCCTGGCTATATGCGTATGCTGACAATGTCGCACCGGTTCGTAATCCCTGTCCAAGCGCATCGCTTTGAGGCAGTCTCAGCATAGGACACTGGAAATGGCCTACTCCTCTGGCGGACGACTACCTGGAGAATCTGCATCGAAACTTGGACACCTGTCAGTTATTAAGAGTGACTGGGTGAAATCTCTTGTTGCCGAGTTTGAACAAGCTAGCCCTCAAGAAATTGATCACACTAATACTATCTGGGAAAAATTCAATCCAGAGGGCGTAACTCCTCTCCGAAATGTCTGGGCTGTGGATGGCTCTTACGTGGCAATCCAGTCCGAGCAAAAGCCGCCTAGAGAGGTGGCATTTGTAAAGACGGCACTGCTTACCGTAGATCGGGCAAGGCTTGAGGCCATTGATAAGGAGCATCCACACCCGTTGTTACTGCAGGACGTCTTGACCGGTAGCGCTATTTTCCATGCGACCGTTTTTCCTTTAAAGAACATTCAAACTCAACTCGGAAACAATTACGAGGCCGTTAGAAATATCGTCAAGGATTCGATAAGGATTGACGAAAACGGGGCTTTCTATGAAACGTTGAAATGGCTTGCGTATCGGAAATGGCAAAGAGATCAGGTAAGCACGTCCCCTGGTTTTGAATGCCCGCATTGCCACGCAAATATTGGCCAGGGGCTACCACATGATGCCGATGAAGGGCAGTGCCCAGCGTGTGGAAAATTGGTTTTTCTAACGGATATGATCGGCTTCCATCTCGACATGGACGAAGAGAGCGCCCCCGATTCTGTGGCCTCTGCCTACATGTTGGTGATGGAGACCTTAATGCTGTTCACCGCTGTTAGGGTGCTCTGGAATCACTCTGATAAGTCTTTGGTCAGCGAAACGCTGTTTATTAAAGATGGTCCATTGACCCTTCGAAGCCAGTATTCAAAACTAGTCCCGAGCATTAGAGTCTTCTTGGAATACGCGAGAAACTCAGGGAGGCCGGTGCATATAATTGGTCAAGAGAAAAGTGGTGCATTCTTTGATCACTTGGCTTCTGTAGCTCGATTTGCTGCGCCACTTGAACGAGATCAGCCAGCATCGGTCGCCGTCCTTTCTCACGATTTCGTCCGCAGAGAAGTCCATCGATCTCCCGACTTGGCGAACCCATATGGCAAGAGAACAAATTGGGGAGAGAAGGTTTATTTCAAGATGGATCCTGGGACTTATCTAGTACTAAATGTCCCGACTGGTGAGTATCTTGATGACGTTTCGAAACCTACAAAAGACGACCTAATAGGCTTATCGAGAGTACTGGCAACCCTACCAAGTTTGATCAGCCATAAATTTGAGGGAGCACTCTTTCCGGTAGAGTTAGCTAACGGAATTGCGTCGATGTCGAGTTACCCCTCAGCCAGTATTCTGCAGCGGTTCCTGAACGATCAGAATCACAGTAGTTAGTGTGAGCCAATGGTTATACGGACATAGATCCTTGACCAGCACGTCGATCTCCGCCTGCTTCGGCAATCCAATGATCTGCCCTTCCGAAAACTGCGTCTTTAAGTCCATTCGCTTTGTTGGTAACAGACTTTGCTAAATTGCCGGTGGCGCTGTTTTTGGGGAACGCCTCCATTGTGCCTCGACGATAGTGTATTTGTGGCCCGCGTGCGCAAGGTTTTGGTCGGCCAGTTGCACAGCCTTGAGCGCGTGGTTGAATTGCTGCGGGTCTTTCAGGTTCCGGTTCACATAGGCGCTCATCATTTTCAGGCGGATCTCCTGCAGCCTGGTGCGCAGGCCGGCCAACTGTTCCGGGGAGACCCCTCCTTCGTTTGAGCTCCATTCCTTTTCGATCTCCATCACCTCTCGCATGTATTTCTCGACGCCCTCCTTCTTCCTGAGGACCTGTCGCAGGAGCTTCTGCAGCAGCATGTAGATCCCGATCACGATTCCCCACTTCTGCAGGACGTTCTGGAAGAAACCGAAGATGTCATCCAGGGTGAGGTGCTTGTCGGCGTTGAGGTACTGCGACACGCCCGGATGCGGCTTGAATTCGTAGGGCGTCAGCAAGAGGTCCCGTTGCAGCGGCGGGCTTGCGAGCTGCGCGACGTTCGGGCTGAGCACCACCTCGATGAGATGCCTGACGGCCCCGGCGTCCATGTTTTGTTGCGTGATGAAAGTCAGCCGTGCACCGAATGTCTTGAGCCTTGCCTGCGGCACGGGAGGTTGGATTCCATAGGTGAATGCAGGGATCGACGTTTCATGGAGGAATTGCTTGTTGAGACGGGACCGGGTGCCATCGACTGCGCTGGCCGATGCCAAGGTCTTGAATCGGTCGAGGGTCAACGCTTCATGGAATGGCAGGTCGAGCAGCCGATAGCCAAAATCGGTGACCAATTTTTGCACGTTGACCGAAGGGATGCCGGCGAGGAGAAAGATCGCATCCGGCAACTGGCGGCGATCCGTGGCGGCCGCCAACTCTTCCTGGTGAATATAGCTCGGCGTGAATTGCATGTGGTTCTGGGCATCGATCAGCCCGGCGAAGCGCAACAGCTCCCATGCCACGACATGGGTTCCGGTGAGCTGCCCGCCGAGATTGACGGTGTGGCCCTTGAGGTTCCAGAGGCTTTCCGAGGTTGCCTTGAAGATTTCGTTCTTTACGAGCAGATGCAGGGGCTCGACATAGATGGGCATCGCCTCGCGTATGGGTTGATCGCCGGCCTGGCTCGCCTCGACTCCGCCCACGATCAGTCCGAAGTCGAGTCTTCCGTCGGCGATCATCTGCACCGTTTCCTCCGTGCCCTGGGTGGAGATCAACTCGTAGTCGATTCCCCGCAGCTTCCCTTCCTCGGCAACGGCTTTCAGGAATCCTGCGCGCACCGGCCCTCCGCTCGTGAAACCGATTTTCAGCTTTTCGGCGTGGGTGGGGACGGCCTGGCCGGAATAATGCGTGACCAGGAAATATCCGATGCCCCCCAGAAACAGGATTCCAAAGGTGAATGAGTAGGCGATCTTGTTGCCGAGCCATATCACGATTGGTTTGATGCCCATTCCCAACTTACTAATCTCCGATCAAGGAGGCGCGCGTTTCGTCGTCGTAGTCTTCCTCTACGATCATCCCAATTTCTTCTATGATCTGTTCGGCCATCTTGTTTATTCTTGAAATGCCCGATTTGTCCTGTGTTGAAAGTACGCCGGATATTTCACCGGTATCGCCCGACAGTAGCTTCGATAGTTCCGTCTCGAATAATGTCTTCAGTTTCGGTCCGAAGCCTTGTATATGATCCATTCGTTGTAGTAGCTCGGAGACGGTATACATTTCTCCGTAATCGACCAGTTGTTTCATTACAGAGAACAGTTTCTCCGCAAACCCGTAAACTTTGGTATTGCTGCCCGACGACAGGAGTGGCAAATACACTGCCGCTTGCAAACCCTTCGGGGCGCGAAAACCCGAGTCCTGGGTTTTTTTGGCATCGTTGTCGTGCGCACTTCCAAGCTCCGACTTGATTGTGGCGCTGATCGTATTTTTTTTGCCCATGCCGTTGGTCGGATCGAGAATGCTGGCTTCGCACTTCAAGTCGGCGTCGACGTATTTATTCTTGCCGCCCTTGTTGAGGTTGTGATCGATATTTTGAACCTCCACCTTGTAATGCACCCATTGCTTATCGACATTAACCCAGTTTTTGACTTTGCTTTCGATCAGACTATGGTGCTGTGAATTGGCGTTTGCGGTTATCGGGAAAAGGTTGGCGGCTACGCCGGGGCCGCCCACGTTGTCGTTCAGCAGATGGCCGCGTATATATTTATTTTCATTGCTGTTGGTGGTGGCGGTCGGCAGCTTTCCCATCAAGGTGGCCTGCTCGCCGCTTTGCGGCGGCGATCCCTGAAGGTGTTCCGGCCCGAGCGGGCTGGCCTCCATATGAAGGCCTACAACATCGCCGCCAAGACTTCCGGTCGCCCAAGTCACATCGGTTTGCCTGCCGTCGAGCGCTTGGCGTGACCACGCCTGGAGCTGGACCGTGCCGCCGGACAGCTTTTCGAGTTGCTTGCGTTGCGCGGTGATATACGGGCTGTTGTGGATGCCTTCGGCGAGCTTGCGCTGCGCCGTAGTCCTCGGACTGGTATCGGCCATGGCCGTGAATTGAGCCTGCCTGAGCCGTTGCGGGCTGGTCGCGATCGCAGTCTCCAGTTGCGCGGCCTGTTCGCCTTGCGGCGACTCGAGCGCAGCGCCTTTGCCCCGCCACACGGGCGGAGTCTGCGTCTGAGCAGTTTGCGATTTCGGTTGTTTCATGGGCTATTTTGTCGGGTTCCCACGCGAATCCTGATTCGTCATCTTGGCTAGTGCTTCCCGGCGCGCAGGCCGACCAGGACAAAGATCACATCAGGCAACTGGCAGTGATTATTGACACTGTTTCCTCCGTGCCCTGGGTGGAGATCATCAACTCGTGGTCAATTTCCCCTGGCTTCCCTGCCTCGACAAATGCTTTCATGAATACTGTACGTACCGGTCGTCAACTCATTGAATAGATTTTCAGCTGTTTATCGATGCTTATGGTTTTCTTGATCGTTTAGATCCGTCTGGCATCTTGTTAGTCGGAATCATCCATCGAGTCATCTCTGTCGTCGTCCAGCTTCCCTGATCGCCATGGCTCTCGCCAAATGTCAATCAAATAACTGATCTCTTCGTCTTTTGCTCCCGCCTTTATCGCTTTTGCTGCACTGGTATATTCTTTTCCGTTATGGACAATTCGCACATGATTAAGCCTGTGTTTCGTATTGTTACCATAAAAATCCTTTCCTCTTGAGGAATTGTCGCTCGCATTTATTACTCGGCAGTTTCCAAGTAATCCACCACCACCCAATGCGGAAGGCACAATATGGTCAAGATTGCCAATGTATGGGGAAAATACCTTCTGACGGGACAAGAGCGCACCAGTCTCATCGTCACGGTCAGCCTTGCTGGAAGCTATATTGAAGGTGCCCGACGTGTTGTAAAAATAGTTTTTGTGAAAGTTTTTTGGCATGTCTGAATGTGGCGATTCGTTACCAACATCGTTATCGGGACCAGCCACCGAATAACATACCCGTTGTACGGGGCCATGGCCTTTCGTCGCTGTGTTCTCAACCGGCACGGAACCGTGGTCTGCTTGGTGCATCCCCAACTGCATCTGCAATGCCTTCGCCCCCATCACATCCGCCTCCCGCTCCAGCCCCCGGTCGTCATTGACCGGCACACCGGCCTTCATCTGCCTCGTCGGCTTCACCCGCCCCTGGGCCTGCTGCACCACATGCCAGGCCTCATGGGGCAGGTGCTGTTCCTGCCCCGGGGCGACGTGGATGTCGGTGCCCTGGGCATAGGCCAGGGCATTGAGCTGGGCGGGCTGGGAGGAGTTGTAGTGGACCCGGACGTGGTCCATGGACATGCCGGAAAGAGATTCGACGCCGGCCTTCAGATTGTCCGGCAGGCCGGTCTGGTTCTTCCCTGGCGCTTCCCGGCGCTGGGCGACCCCGAAGCGACCCTGGAGCGGCTCGTCCTCGTCGGTTGCCAATTGGGCGGCGACCCCCTTCCCCTGCGCCACCTCTTCCTCATCGGACTCCTGCCGTTGGGCGACGGCGAAGCGCCCCTGCAAGGGCTCATCTTCGTCGGTTGCCCGCTGCGCCGTGATCCCCTTTCCCTGCGCCACCTCATCCTCGTCGGCCTCCTGCCGCTGCACCGCCTCGAACCGGCCCTGAAGCGGCTCCTCGTCCTCCGGCTTGCTTTGGCGCTGGGCAGTGCCGCCTGATTGCGCCAACGCCATGAGCTGGGCCGCCGTCTGCACCCCGGGGCTGGCATCCGCCCGCTCCTGGATCGCCTTCAACTGGCCCGCCTGGGGGCCGGTCTGGGCCAGGTTCTGGAGCCGGTCCTGGGCCTGAGCCTCGGGGCGCTGGTCGGCGAACTGGAAGGCGCCCGCCGGGCGGTGCTCTTCGGAACGGGCCTGGACGGCCTTGGGCTTTTCGGCGCGGGTATGCATGGTGTCGATCCCCCTAGGGTTGGCGGAGCGCCTCGGAAGAGACGCAATGGGCGTGGATAGCGGTTACGGGTCGGGCTGGCGGGTGAATCAGGGCTTCTCCAGCTTCTTCTGCCGGTAATCCCATATGGCATAAATGATGATGCCAAGCAGGGTGAGGAAGAGCAAGCTGTTCCCCTCGGAGAATTTCTCCACGGACGGGTCGCAATAGAGGAGGCCCATGCCGGTGACGAAGCAGGGGACGACCGTGCCGGCCAGGTACCAGATGAAGTGGCGGCGGAAGTTGTTCCGGCACTCGCAGCACCACAGGAAGGCCGCCAGGAAGCCCCCGGAAGCAAGCAGGAAGAAGTCGAAGGCGAGGCGGAACAGCCAGCGGTTCGGGCAGACGATGCCGCAGACGGCATTGGCCTGGATGTTGGACTGGGGAAAATACTCGTCCTTCACGATGCCGCCGCTTTGCTCCGCTTGGGCGCCGGCGGGCAGGGGCCAGAAGCCGATGCCGCCGAAGTTGTCGCCCATGTAGATGACGTCATCCTTGATCGGGCTACGGCCGTCGGGGACGATGACGGGCACCATGGCGCGCAGGAAGTTGCGGCGCTGGGCGCCGTGGAAATGCTCTTCGACCTGGCGGCGCAGGGCCTTCTTGTCCAGGGTGGTGGGCTCCTGGAGGAGGACGAGGAGGAGCACGCGCCGGTCGTCCACCCCCTCGGCCTCGCTGTTGCGGTCGTCGATGTCGGCCCAGCGGGCCAGGTTGGGGTAGCTGTAGATCCCCTTGCCGAGGGCGTCGCCGGGCAGCATGAGATTGACCGAATGGCCGCTGGCGGCCAGGTCCTGGCGCAGCTTGGCCAGGAAGAGGCCGAAATCCTCGATGAATTCCGCCTCCTCCGGGTAGTGCTCGAAGAACAGGGTGACGCCGTCGCCCAGGGTCGGCCGGTGGCGGCCCAGGCTGAGGTAGCGCTTAAGGGCCGAGAGTGCGCCAGTGGGCTCAATGCCCAGCTGCAGGCCGATGTTGGCCGCCAGGTTGTCGAAGGCGGCCTTCCGTTTCTCCCGGCTCTGGGCCGCCCAGGGCGCCCAGTCGCTCTTGCTCACCACCAGGTCGAGCCCGGTGCGGTACTTGCCGGCGGTCTCGAAGGCCTGGCTGCTGCCGGCGTTCCAGTAACCGCCAGCCTGTATGGCGCCGCTTTCGTCGAAGCCGAGGGCGTAGTAGCCGATCCGGGTCAGGATGCTGAAATCCACGGTCTGGGCGTCACCGGCCAGCCAGAAGGGGTAGAAGCCATAGACCACGTGCTTGATCCGCTTGGGCTGGCATTTGCAGTCCGCTACCGGGGACCAGAGGACGGCCTTGGCCGCGTCCGGGGCGTGCTTCTTCTTCGCCAGGTGGGCCAGGAAATCCTGGTAGGCGGGGATGAGATCGATCTGGGCCTTGAAGAGGACGGCGATCTCGGCGTTCAGCTCCTGGCTTGAGGGGAATTCCTTGCCCTTGAGGGCGGCCAGCCGGCTCGCCAGTTCGGCCGGCACCTTGGCCTTCTTGAGCCCTTCCAGGAACTTGTCGTCCACCTGGGTCAGCTGCCGGCTGGCCACGTCGTCCTGGATGGATTTGGCGTACTCCCCCAGGCGGGCCTCGATCCGGCTCCGGGCGGCGGCGGCGAACAGGCTGCGCAGGGGGTAATCCACCTCCTGCATGCCCTCCAGTACCGGCAGGGCATAGGCGGGAATCGCCCCCGCCGCCGCCGACAGCTTGCTCCAGGCGCTGTCCGACAGGCGGTAGGCGGTGCTCTCCTCCACCTGGTCCAGGATGACGGGCAGCCACTTGCCGGTCTCGTCCAGCATTTCCTGGACGATCTGCTCCAGGGCGGCTCCTTGCCGGTTGGCGCCGACGAGGGACATGCTCTGCAGGCGCAGGGTGATCTCGCCGGCCAGCTCTCCCCCTTCCGGTGCCGCCCCGGCCGATGCCATGGCGACGGGAGGCGCGGACGGGTTGGCCGGGGGAGAATCCTGCTTGGCGGTGCCCTTCTGGTTCGCCAGCTGGTAATCCTTCAGTTCCTGGGCCAGCTGCACCGGAATGTTCTGCAGCGCCTTCTCCACCTCGGCCCGGCTGGGGTAGCCGGGGTCTTCCAGGTCCCCCAGCCGCTCCAGCAGGTAGGCGGGCACCCGGGCGGCCTTGAGGCGGGCCATGCCCTGGGGCCCCAGGGTCAGGACTGACATGGTGTCGGCGTACTCCTCCACCAGGTCGACGAGGGCGTCGGCCTCGCCCTTGAGGGCCTCCCGTACCTGGGCGGCGAAGGCGGCCTGGTCCTGAAAGCTCTTGCCCTTCAGCTTGGCCAGCTTGGTCAGGGCGCTCTGGCGGGCGGCCAGGGCCTTGAAGTCATCCCCCGTCAGCTGGTAGGAGATGCCATGGTCGTCCGGCCAGCGGGCCCGGGCCGGCTTGGCGGCCAGGGGCTTGTACTTGAGGAAGCGGTCGATGATGTCGATGATCTGGGCCGGGGTGCTGGACTTGAGCTGGACGGCGATCTGCTCCTTGTCCTTCTGCTCGGCTTCCCAGGGCGAGAAGGCCTTGCTGGCGAGGATCTCCCGCCAGCCGCGGTACACCCGGTCGATGGCGGAATCCAGCAGCAGTTCGTCGATCAGGGCCTGCTTGGAGGCGGCGTCCTGGCCGACCTTCATGCCCCGCTGGCGGCAGTAGGCGGCCAGGCCGGCCCGGGTGTCCCGGCCGACGATATTGTCGATGCGGTTGCCGTAGAGCCCGAAGTAGGCGAGCCCGTCCTGGATCTGCCGGATGGTCTCCGGCGGCAGCTTGCGGTAGGTCTCCGGGCCGATGTCGCAGCCCGCCTCGGCGGCCGGGGCTGCCGCCGGGGGCTTGGCCGGTGCCGTGCCCTCGGAGTGGGAGACGGACAGCGGCAGGTGCAGCAGGGCCGCCAGGGCGAGGGATCGGAGTAAGCGCTGGTTCGTCATGCGATGGCCTTTCCTTCCTTGAGGCGCTCCCGGGCGATGCCGGCATGGAGGTCTTCCCGGGCGACCCGGTCGCGGTTGCGCTGCAGGGCCCGCAGCACGGCGTAGCGGGCCACGTTGGCGATGGCACCGCCGGCCAGGGGGTATTCGTGGGCGATGTGCTCCAGGTCCACGTCGGGCGCCAGCCGCTGGCCGGGATCGAGGATGCCGCGCCAGAGCTGCAGGCGCTGCTCGGCATCGGGCAGGGGAAAGTAGATGGAGGACTGGAAGCGCCGGGCGAAGGCTTCGTCGATATTGGCCCGCAGGTTGGTGGCCAGGATGACCATGCCGGGGAAATCCTCGATGCGTTGCAGGAGATAGGCCACTTCCTGGTTGGCGTGGCGGTCGTTGGAACTGGAGGTCTGGGTGCGGCGGCCGAAGAGGGCGTCGGCCTCGTCGAAGAACAGCACCCAATTCTTGCTGGCCGCCTGGTCGAAGACCCCGGCCAGGTTCTTTTCCGTCTCGCCGATGTATTTGGAGACCACCATGGACAGGTCGATGCGATACACGTCCACGCCGGCGTTGGCGCCGATGAGGGTGGCGGTAAGGGTCTTGCCGGTGCCCGGCGGGCCGTAGAAGAGGGCTCGGTAGCCCGGCTTGACGGCCTTCTCCAGCCCCCAGTCCCGCATCAGGGCGGGGCCCTTCTCCAGCCAGAGCTGGATGTTGGCAATCTCCTCCAGCACTTCGGGGGCGAGAACCAGATCGTCCCAGGTGAGGGGCGTGGTGATGAGCTTGGCCGGGAAGGAGGCGCTGAAGTCGGGCTTCTGGCGGCTTCCCGAGGTGAGCAGGTGCAGGTATTCGCCGGACAGGGTGAGGGCGCCGCTGAACAGGGTCTCGGCCCGTTCGCCGTGCTCCAGTCGCAGGATGCCCCGGTGGGCGAAGAAATGGTCGTTCTCGAACAGGGGGATCATCCGGAAGCGCCGCTCCAGGTCGGCTCCGGCGGCGATGAAGACAGCCGTCTCACAGGTCGGCAGGAAGCCCCCGTGGGTCTTGCCCGGCCAGCCGCCGAACTCGGTGAAGGGGCGCTCGAAGGTCTTGTTGCGGGTGAACAAAGCGTCCAGGGCCTGGGGCCGGATGTGGGGGATAAGGGCGAGAAGCAGCACCAGGCGCTCCTCGGGGGCCATGGCGTGTTCCCGCACCAGTCCGGCGTAGGGCCCGCTTTCCCGGGCCAAGTCCGGTGGCGGCAGCTGGTCCAGCTGCCAGTCCCGGGCTTCGAAGTAGGCCGTCAGGCGCGCTTCCAGCACCAGGGCGAACCAGTCGAGCTCCCGGGCCAGGACGGCGGCGTTCATCGTGGATAGGCTTTGCATGCTTTCTTTTCCGTTCTTATCCCTTGTTCCTTGCCCTCACCGCCACTCCACCATGACGGGGTGTGCCATCCAGGGGTAGCGGATGACCGAGAAGCTCCAGGGCAGCCGGTCCAGGAGGACATCGACGCCCTTGCTCTCCACCTTGAGCTGCCAGGCGTCGTTTTCGAAATGGAGGACGCCCTGGCGTTGCAGGAAGGTTTCCCGCAGGCCGGCCACGGAGGTGTTCCCGAGGATGCTCCAGTTGGCGATCATGGATTTCAGCAGGCCCTCGATGGTCCCCCGCTCCCGGTCGCTGACCTCGATGCCGCCCTCCAGGGGTTGACGCAGGTCCATCCCGCAGAGCAGCTTGTTGAGGACCAGCTCGTGCTCCGGCGCGGCACTGCGGGTATCGACCATGAACTGCAGCAGGTGGCAGGCGCGCCCGGCCTTTTCCTCGTCGCCGAAGCGTCCCTCGGCCACCAGTTCCAGCATCCCGAAAAGGCGCTGCAGGTAGGGGGCGGCCAGCACCTGGCCGGCATTGGGGACGAAGAGGCCGACCCCCGGCAACAGGGGGGCCGGGTCGGCGGCCGCGGCGGCGGGCTGCGGCGCCGGGCCGCTGCCCTGGAGCCAGTAGCGGATGTGCTGGCGGAGAATTTTGCTTTCCGGCCGGTCGGGCAGCCTGGCGCATAGGTCGGCGCGGAAGGCGGCCTGGCCGGAGAAGCAGGCGGCGAGGTGATCGGCGTAGGCGGCGACGAAGGCGGCGGGGGAAGCGAAGCGGACCGCCGGGAAGAGGGCGGCGGCCAGGAACCGCCAGTGCCGGCGGCGGGTTTCCGTGCTTTCCCCGGGGCAGGCTGCGGTCAGGGCGTCGGCGTAGGGCTGGAGGCGGGCGAAGTCATCCTGCCGCAGGCGGGCCAGGAGCCGGGCCAGCAGGTCGTCGGGCCACGCCTCAACCAGGCGGGCGACCTGGGCCGGTTCCGCCAGCAGGGGCATGAGGACCAGCCCGAGGCCATTCCAGCCCACCGCCAGGGACTGCTCGACCCAGCCCTGGCTGGGCAGGTCGGCCAGAGGAGTGCCGGCGCCGGCCGGCTCGGCGGCGTCGGGCAGGGACTGGGGCGGGACCGGCCCGGCGGCCGCCGACGGGGCGGCTCCAGAGGTGGTTCCAGAGGTGGTTCCAGAGGCAGGTTCGGAGGCAGGTTCGGAGGCAGGTTCGGAGGCAGGTTCGGAGGCAGGTTCGGAGGCAGGTTCGGAGGCGATTTCCGGGCTGGTTTCCGTGGCGAGCTCCGGGATGGGCTCCGGGATGGGCTCCGGGATGGGCTCCGGCGCCGGGGTCGGGGAGGCGGACGGCATGGGACGGGGGTTCTCGTCGGTACTAATGGGTTGGGCTGTCTGGGACGGGTCTTCCGTCTCCGGCGGCGGGTCCCGTTCCGCTGCCAGGGCGGCCAGGTCGATGGGCTCTTCCCCGGCCAGGGCGGCCAGGACCCGGCGGTAGTAGCGGGCCGGCTGGGCCGCCTGCGCGGCATGGCGCTGGACGGCCTCGGCCAGGAGACCCTCGACCCGGGCCAGGACCTGGGCGCGCAGCTCTTCCTCTTCGTCCCCGGCAGCCGGGTCGGAAGGGGCGGCGGCATGGGATCGGGCTGCCGAAGGCGTGCTTGCCGCTGCCGGAAAATCCTCCCCGGCCGGGGTTGCGGCGGCCGGGTGGACAGCAGGAACAGGCGTCTCCGCTTCCACGCCCGGAATCCTGCCGTCCCGAAGGGGAGCAGAACCTGTCCCGCCGTCGGCCGTGCCCCCACCATCGGGGCCTGCCGCCGAAGCAGGAATGGGGGGCGCCGCCGGCGCTTTGGCCACGGTGCCCTGGACCCTGCCCTGGGGCGAATCCCCTTGGCCCTGACGGTCGTTGTCGGTGCCGACGGCCAAAGGCGAACCGCCCTCCGGGGATGGGATGCTCTCCGGGGGCGGGAGGGCGGTGGCTGAGGGGTTGGGCCCTTTCTCCCGCGACAGGGGGGGAAGCGTGTCCGGCAGGGCAAGTTCCAGGCGGCTGTCCGACGGGCCTTCCGGGTCGGACAGGCCCGGCGGGGAGGCCGGCATTGCCGGGGCGCGGCCGGGGGCTGCCGGCCCCCCGGGTTTCCTGGCGCTGTCAGCGGCGGCCATGCCCGGGCCGGCTTCCGGCGCTCTCCGTCCGGAAGGTCCCCAGGGCGGCAGGGGAGTGCCCGTCGGCTGGCCGCCGGGTCCCGAACCCTGTTCCGGCAGGGCAGCGGGCAGCTCTCCGGCCTCCTGGCGGATGGAGAGCGCCGGGCCGGCGGTAGGGGCGGCGCCGGAAGACGGCTCGGTCGTCCGGGCTGGCGAATTCGTTGTCCGTCCGAGGGCGGCACCCGGTCCCTCCGTGGTCCTCATTGAGGCCCCCGGCCCCGCCTCGGGGGCCAGCACTTCGCCAGCCTGGGCCGGCGTATCCGCTGCCGTCACTGCGGGGATTCCGCCGGCTTGCCGGCCTGGAGCGACCGAGGGATCGGGGGGCCGGGAAAGGCCAGGCACCGGATGGGAAGCGTCGGAAAGGTGTGCGGATTCCGGGGATGTGGGGGCCTGGAAGCTGTCGATTCCCGCCCGGGCACAGGCTTCCTCTTGCCGCCCCGCCGCCGGTGCGGCGCCGGGCTGGGTCGGAAGGATTCCATCCGCGGGACGGGACGGCTCTTGCACCGTCGGCACGGATTTCCGGGCTTCGGAAGGCGGTGCCGGGAGGGCGGGTTCCGCGCTTTCGGTCGCTGGCCGGCCGTGGGTAGCGGCAGGCGGCTGTCGGGACAGGCCGGGCGCCGGAGGGGCAGCGTCCGTAGCGTTTGCCGGGCCGAAGACGGTGGAAGCCAGCGGGCCGTCGATTCCGGCGGGGGCGGGATTTTTCTCTTGCCGCCCCGCCGCTGGTGCGGCGCCCGGCTGGGCCGACACGATTCCATCCACCGGACGGGGCCGTCCCGGCGCCATCGCCATGGTTTCCTCGACCCCGGAAGCAGGGCCAAGGGCCGGGGTGTCGGGTTCTGCGACCGCAGCCGGGGGCAAAGCGGCTGACAGGCGGGACAGTTCCGCCGCTGGCCGGGGGAGGGCGTCGGACGAAAGGGCCCGAAGCGGCCGCCGTTCCTCCCCATGGGCACCCTGTCCCGACACGGCCGCCGGTGTTGTTTCCCGGGTGGCGTTTGGGATGGGGGCCAGCGGGCAGGAGGCGGAAAGCACTTCGTCGCCGCCGGGGGCCACCTCGGCGGTCGCTTTCCCGTCCCGGGCGGCAGCAGGGGATGGCCGCCGGGAAGGGCTTGGCGCCGGACGGTCAGCGGTAGCGGGAAGCGTTGGGCCGGTGCCGGGGACGGGCAGGGGCGACGGCGGCGTGGCGGCGGGCGGCGGTTCGGTGACGGGGGGCAGAGGTTCGGAGGCGGGCGCAGGCGCGGCCGAACCCTTGATCCCGTCCGCGGCCGGGAGATCGTCCCGGCCCGGGGCCCCGTGCTCCGGCCCACGGTTCCCGGCCGGGCCTGGGGTCGTGGCCGGCGAGACGGCCCCGGAATCCTGGGCGGTGGAAGCCGGGCTGCCGGCTGCCTGGGGCGTCCGTAGAGCCTCGGGCTGGTCGGCCGCCGGGCGGGCCGGGGCGGGGAAAGGGGGGGCGGAGCGGTCTTCCTGGGCGGTTAGTCCATCCCTGTCGGCCTGAGGAGAAGGCGGGGAGGACTGGCCGGGCAATGGCCTGGAGTCTGCACCCGGTCGTCGTTCCTCAGATGCTTGGTCAGCGATCTCCGGCCGGGCGGCCGCTGTGCCGGAGATCGCCTCGCCAGACCGGCGTTCCGGCGCAGTTGCCGGTTCGGAGGGGAGCGCTGGGTCACGATCTCCGGCGTGGTTCGCGGGCGCCGGGCCTGTCCGCTTCTGAATCGACTCTGCCTCCGGCGCCTGGCCGCTGTGATCGACTGTCCCGACAACGGGCGGCTCTTCTCCGGTCACGAGCGCCCGCAGGAAAGCGGTCCGCCAGGCCTCGAACCTGGCCTTGGGGCGGGATTGCGACGCCGCCTGGCGCTGTACCCCGGCCAGCCACTCTCCGAAGCCGGCTTTCTCCCTTCTGGGGGCCAGGGCCGACAGGGTCCGGGCCAGGGCCGGGTCGGGCAATTGCCGGATGAGCCGTTCCAGGGCGGGGCCCTCCTGGGCGAGCAGGGCGGCCAGGAGGGGACCGTGCATTCCGGCCTGGCGCCCGACGGCTTGCTCCAGGTCCCAGGCGGCGGAAGTCCGGGTGTTCCAGGGCAGGAAGCCCTGCTCCAGGTAGAACGCCAGCTGCTCCAGTTCGGCCATGGCCGCCGGTACCGTTTCCGAGCGGACGGCATCGTCGCCGTCGCCGAGTCGGAAGCTGTCGGCGAGCTGCCGGCGCAGGACTTCCTCCAGGCGGGTCTCGAGGTCTTCCACCGTGGTGCTGTCGGGCAGGACGCCGAGATCGACCTCCAGCCGGTCCAGGCGGTGCACCATGGCGTCCCCCGGGCTGAATTGGTCGAAAACCCGGTCGATCACTGCCGCCAGCCGGTCCCGGCAGAGGCCGGGCCAGTCGTCCCAGGGGGGCTGCCGAGAAGCCTCCTGGTCCAGGTCGGTCTCGAACCGGAGTTCGTCGATCAGATGCCGGTCGCCCATGGTCCCTCCCTATACCCGCCGGGTCCCTTCCCCCGCCTTGTCCCGGCAGCGGCGCAGGAAGAGGGCGAGGAGGCGGGCAACGTCATCGGCGGCGCTGGCGGCCGGGGCACTCTTCTGGCGCAGCCACTGCCAGTACAGGCGTTCGAACATCGCCATCTGGTCGTAGTCGAGCCAGAGGACGTCCACCTGGACATGGGCCGGGCTGCACAGGAAGACGGTTTCCTCCACCACCTTGCGGAATTCCGGATTGGCGAGGCGGGAGGACCAGGCGGGAAAGACGGCGCTGGCCCGGCAGGCATGGAAGCCGTCATCGCTGCCCTGGAGGGAGGCGTCGCCGGGCCGCAGGAGGATGTGCTCGACCAGGTGAAAGCCAAGGGTTTCGGCCATGAGGGCCTCGATGGCCCGGCTCAGGCGGTTGGCTTCGGCCACCGCCTCCCGCTTGTCGCCGTGGCGGGAGAGGAGGCCGTAAGCCTGACCGTCCTCGAGGGCGAAGTAGAGCCGGAAGCCCTGGCCGTCGGCGACCACCCGGTAGCGGGCGGGATCGCCGCCGCCGCTCATGAGGGCCGGGCAGAGGACGCCCTTGGCGAGGAAGGCGGCCTCGCCCGCCGCCACTTCCGGGGGCAGGGGGACGGCCTCCTCGGCGCCGGGCAGGGCGGGGACGGACTCGATTCCCGCTTCCCGGCAGAAGTCCTGGTCGCGCACGATGCGGAAGCCCCGGGCCCGGATCTGGACGGTGACCGGGTGGCGGGCCTGGGGATTGAGGCGCAGGAGGAGGCCGAGCTTTTCGGCCAGGGCGGGGATATTGCCCGCTGCCGGTCCCCGCAGGTAGTCGAAGGCCGCCATCCGGCGGGCGTTGAGGTCGGGGGCGCGGCGCAGGTAGGCGATCTTGTCCCGGAGCAGTTCCTCGTCCAGGGGCCGGCCGGCGCCGGTGCTGAAATTGCGCAGGGTGTGCTGGCTGAATTTCTCGCCGTGGAGGGCGAGGAGGAAGTCCAGGGCCCGGGAGCGGCGGTCGCCGAAGTCGTCCACTTCATCCAGGATCCGGCGCAGTCCGGCCTCGATGCCGTCGCGGCCGGCGGGGTAGAGGGCTTCGATCCCGGGCAGGTCCCGGTTGTCGAGGACCCGGTGGAAATAGGTGCGGTCCAGGGTTTCGTCCAGGGAGAAGAGCCGGGGCAGCTCGTCGAGGCCCTGGAGGAAGTTTGCCATGATCTGGTCGAACAGCAGCAGGTAGGCCTGGAGCTGCCGGGCCTGCGCCCGGCGGAGCGCCGGCGCCGATTCCGGCAGGCCGTACTGGCCGAGGCCGTAGATCGGCGGCAGATGGTGCTGCACCGAGGTGTAGTCGGCGAAGACGGGGGCGCTGCCGGTGGGCAGGGGGGAGATGGGCTCGCTGGAGCTGCGGCCATGGCGGCGGGAATCGGCGGCGAAGGCCAGGCGTTCCAGCCGGTCCAGGAATTCCGGCAGGGCCACGGCGCGCTCCTGGCCGGCCAGCCGGAGTTTGAGGTGCAGTTCGGCAGGGCGCCTGGGAATGGCCAGCCGCGGCGCCCGCTTCGCTGTCGGGTCGCCGACGGCGGCCTGACAGGGCTGGCCGTCGCCGTCCAGGAGTTCGAGGGTGGCGATGCGCCTGACCCCGTCGACAGCGCCCACCGTCCGCACCAGTTCGGACAGGGTGGCGCCGTTCCAGGGACGGAAGGCTCGGGCGTCGATGTGGCCGTGCTGGCCGAGGGGGCCGTCGAAGAGTTGGTCCAGGTCGCCGTCCGCCAGGTCGTGGTAGGGGCGCTGGGGAATGGGGGGCGAGATGGCGGCCAGGCAGGCGAAGTAGATGTCCGCCAGGATGTCCCGGGCCGGCCGGCCGCTGGCGATCTCGATCTCGCCGGCCAGGCGGTAGTCCTGGTGGCCGGCCACGCCGATTTTCCCGATGTCCTCGCAGAGGTTGCGGTGGCGGTGGTAGAGGGCGGTGGCCCGGGCCAGCACCTCCCGCACCCGGTCCTCGTCGTCCTGGAGCTGCTCGGCGAGCTGGAAATGGATGTCCAGAAGCCCCGGCGGGGCGCCGTCCCCGGCCGGCTCGACCCAGACGTTGCGGACCTCCGGCAGGGCGTCGGCGAAGAGCTTCCGGTAATCCTCCGGGGTCAGGGGATGGCAGGAAAGCGCTTCCTCCGGCGGCAGGAGGGCCAGCCCGGGGCCGTCGATGCGTCCCTGGGGCCCGAACAGGTAGTCCTCGGTGGCGAAACCGGTCCGGTACACCAGATCGGTGAGGCCGTAGCACAGCTGCTCCAGCAGGGTGACGCCGGGGTCGTGCAGGTTGTAGTCCGTCCAGCCCTGGCCGCACAGGGCCTGCAGGAGGTCGATCCCGGCCCGGCGCAGGCCGTCGAAATCGAGCCCCGCCGGATCGCTCTGGCATTTTTCGATGGAGGGCAGGTCGGAAGGAGTCATCGCCGGACGGGAAAGGGGCGGATCTAGACGGCCCCGCCCTCGCCGCCGGGGGCGTTGCGGGCATCGCACTCCGCCATGCCGGTGTCGGGCCACAGGTCGGTGAGGTAATACTGGATCCGCACGTGGCTACCATAGGCGCAGCGGGTGCGGATCTGCAGGGTGTAGGCATGGGTCTCCCCCGTCCAACGCAGGTCGATCTGGTCGCAGCGGGAGCCGTAATAGGACTGGTGGGAAGTGACGTGGCCCTTGCGGTTAAAGGCATTGAGGGCGTAGGCATGGAGCAGTGCGTAGCGGCCCCCGTCCTTGTCCCCGACCCCGGCCATGACCTCGAAGGCCCGGCAGCCCTTGAGGGCCTCGGTGATGTCGTGCCACTCTCCGTCCGCCTGCACCGACTGGCCCCGGGCCCCGACCCGTCCCCGGGACGCCACCCAGCCATCCACGTCCAGCTCGTGGGCCGGATCGGTCTTGTTGATGCCGACCCGGGTGTATTCCTTCTCCCCCGCCGGGTCGGCGGCCAGGGTCAGGACCGGCTTGCCGCCCTCGCTCCCGAAGACGAGCTGCCGGGCGTTGTGGCCCAGGCGCACGAACCAGGCGGGCCGGCGCAGGGCGATGTTGTCGAAGAAGCTGAGGAGCCTGCCGCCCTTGCCCAGCTGGGCCACTTTGAAGCCGTCCTCGTCGGTCTTCTCGAAACCGTCGTCCAGGACGTTGAGGGAGGAGTCGATGAGGTCGCCGAAGGACTCCGCCGAGGGCTGGGCGCCGTTGCTGAAGGCGTTCTTGAGGGATTGCCTATTCTTTTTCGCCATGTTGTTCGCCGGAAAGGATGAAGGTGGCCCCCACCTGCAGTTGGGAAATGCCGGAAGGCCAGGGGCCGTTGGGATCGGAACGGCCATCGGTTTCCGTCTCGACCAGATGGTGGCGGAAGGGGATGGCGAGGCTCCAGGGATAGATCGGGGCGACGGCCGACAGCCCCTCGTCGCCCTGCCGGGCCGTGTCGTGGAGGGCGTAGCCCGCCGGGCCGTTGTCCACCACCCGCAGCAGGGAGAGGCCCCAGACCGATTGCACATAGGGCAGGCCCTGCAGGTACCCCTGCAGCTCCTGGCTGTGCAGGGACCAGCCGAAATTGGCCGTGTTGCCGGGGCCGCCCCAGGGGGAGATGAAATCGCAGATGGCCCGGTTGATCTCCTTGATGAGCTGGCCCCGGGCGCTGTCGTCCCGGAAGCGGACGGCGCATCGCACCTGGATGCGCTCGAACACCGGGTTGCGCACGTCGATGGCCGCGAAGGGGGAGGCGAAACGCTCCAGGTAGTCCTTGATGTCCTGGAGGACGAGGACATTCTCCCGCAGCCCCTCGCTGCTGTCCCGGAGGCCGGTGATGCGGGGGACGGCCACGACCAGGAGATGGCCGGGCTGGCGCCAGCCCTCCGGCCCGGCGGTGAAGCGGGTGTTGGGGAAGCACTTGACCTTGTGGAGATGGGGGAAGCGCTGCAGGACCAGGCGCTCGTAGTCCCAGGGGGTAACCGCCCGCTGCCGGTGCTTGAGGCGCTCGCTGGCCCGGACGGTCATGGCCTCCAGGCTTTCCCGGGGCTGGCCGCCGAAGGAGTCGCCGGGCTGCTCGATGGCGGCGATGCCCGGGATGGTGACCTTGGCGGCCTCGATGCTGCCCGCCGGCAGGACCGGGAGGGCGTCCGGGCCGGTGCCGGGGACCCGGGTCACCCGGACCCCGTGGGCCTGGACCCCATAGACGCTGCACAGGGCCGCGGCCGGGCCCCGGGCCGACAGGCGCAGCCAGTACAGGCCGCCGGGCATGACGGTGTTGTCCCGGACCATGTCCCGGGGCAGGTCGAGCTTGACGACCCCGGAAGTAAGGAAGCCCCGGGTGGAATCGGAGAGGACGCGGAAGCCCTCCAGCTGCTGCCAGCGGTCCGTCTTGAGGTGGTACCAGGTGAAGGCGGGGCGCTCCATCCCCAGGTCCATTTCCGAGTCGTTGCGCAGATGGAAATACAGGCTGATGACCCCGCCGAGCTCGGCGGCGGCGATGCCGATGCAGAGGTGGGCGTCCTCCGCCAGGGCGGGGATGAGGCGGGTATCCCCCCGAACGTCCAGGCGCAGCCGCTCGACCCCGGCCGGGTGCAGGTGGAAGACCCGGTCCCGATTGTCGCTGCCGCCGTGCTGGTGCAGGGAAATCCTGGCAAGGGCCGAGTAGTCCAGGGAAATGGAACCGATCTGGGGGGTGTAGGGCGGCTCGGGCAGGGGCACGGCGCCCCGGCGCCCGGCCAGGCGGCGCACCGCCCCCAGGGATTCCAGCCGGGCGTTGCGGGTCAGGGCCCGGGCCAGCAGGATCGGGTAGGCGGCGTGGCCGAAGGCCTCGGCGGGGGCCGCCAGGGTCAGGCGGATGAAACCGCCCCGGGCCTGGGGGCTGTATGCATAGGGGCTGCCGGGGGCGGCGACGCGGGTGTAGGGCAGGAGACGGGCGCAGTCGTAGCGGACCCAGCCGGCCTCGTCCATGTTGCCGAACAGGGAAAGGTCGATGCGCTCGGCCTTCCGGTCGGGCTGCCAGGTCCGTTCCCCGAGGGCGCCCAGCTCGGCCCGGAAGGAGGCGGGACCGAGGCCCAGGCCGTAGGCCCGGTAATTGTCCTCGAGTCCCCCGGCCGGCAGGTCGTCCCACTTGACCCGCAGCTCCAGGCCGGTCAGGTGCTTGGCGAAGGCCTCCCGGCTGCCGACGATGAAGGGGGCGCCCACCTTGGGCAGGGGGCCGAAGGGGCTGAAGGGAGTGGCGGCGCTTAACTCCCCGTGGTTGTTGTAGAGGAGCAGGTCCCGGCAGCCCGTCACCTGGACGGCGATGTCCACTTCCTTGACCGCCAGGCGGCTGAGGAAATCGTAGGGGTACAGGTAGGTGTCGGGCTCGATGGCGAAGCTGGCCACCGGGCTGTCGGTGTCGTAGGCCTCGCCGTGGATGGCGGGGTCGTAGGCCACCACCGGCGGGAAGTCCTCGGGCAGCTTGATCTGGATGGACAGGCTGTCGGCCGGGAGGCGGGGATCGATGAAGCTGCAGCCCGGGATGAAATCCGGCACTTGGCGCCAGCCGTCGGCCACCGTCACCCGGATGCGGAAAATTCCCGCGAAGGCCTTGAAGAAGGTGCCCTCCCGGGAGGCGGTGGGGATGATGGCGCGGAGCTTGTCCACCAGGCTTTCGATGCCCTCGCCGGTGGGCTGGCAGTGCAGGGTGACGGTGATTTCCCGCTGCCCCTCGCCGAGGAGCAGCACCGGGCTGGCCAGGGCGAAGCCCAGGCGGGCATGCTCCCCCGGCGCCCAGAGGCCGGCCTTGCGGGGGGCGCCGAAGAGGGGGTAGTACTGCTTGCCGGGGGCCGCCGGCAGGTTGGCCAGCCGGGCCGAGGTGGCGTAGCCCAGGTCCTTTTCCGGCGAATGGCGGGGGTCCCGGTCGAAATAGAGGGTCTGGAGGGCCGCTACTCGGGCGTCGGTGACCCGCAGGTCGTCGTCGGCGGCATAGAGCCGTTCGCTGCCGTCCTCCGCTTCGCCGCCGATGAACAGGGTGCCCCGGGGCACCAGGGATTCGGCGGTGGCGCCGTCGGCGGCAAGGACCAGGTAGGTGCTGTCGGGTTCCGCTTCCCGGGGCCGGAAGCGCAGCACCCGGTCGTAGTAGAAGCGCAGCTGGCGCTGGCTGAAATCGTCGATGCCGCCCTTGGCCTTCCGGTACAGGGCGGCGAAGGCCAGGTAGAGCCCCATGGCCGGGTCGTGGTCGCCGCTGGCGAGGGAGGCCGGGAACAGTTCCTCGGCGGCCTTTCTGATCACCGCCAGGGCGTTCAGGAAGGCGAGGCCGTGGTCGGCCATGAACTGGACGACTTCTCCCGGGGCAGCGTCGGGGGCCGGCAGGGGCACGGGGCCGTCGGCGCGCCAGTCGGGGAAGCGCTGGTCGAGGATCTCCTGGTGGCGCGGGTCGTGGCGGGCCAGGAAGGCGGCCAGGCCGGTGAGGGCGGGGGCCAGGGTGGCGGTAAGGAGGCCGTCCATGAGGTGGTGCAGGCGCCGGGCGGCCGGGCCGGCATTTCGTCGGCAGCCGGCCCGCCATTCCTGGATGCGTTCGGCCAGGCGATACGCCGGGACGTCCTCCGGCCCGGGGCAGGGGCCGACCCCCAGGGCCAGGGCCCGGACCCGGTCCAGGAAGCCCTGCAGTTCCAGGCGCCGGGCCTCGGCCCGGGAGGCCTCGAAGAGCATGGCGCCCATGAGGGCCGATTCGTCGCTGGCGAACAGGGACGACCAGTCGCCGGCCGGCCGGTTGGCCAGGTCGAAGTAGGAGAGCAGCCGGGCATGGCGGGCGCCCAGGAAAAGGAGCTCCGGCAGGGCCATCTCGTCGGGGCGGACGTAGTCCGGCCGCAGGGCCGGCAGCATCCGGTCCTCCTGGCTGGTGCCGTCCCTGATGATCGTCGCCATGTTCGGTTCCCCGGCGGCCGGTCAGGGCGCCAGATTGGTGCCTTCGAGGAAGTAGAAGGGATACACCATGTTGCTGCGGCTGTTGGTGGTCCGCACTCGGTAGACGAGGGTCAGGAACAGGACGCCCTCGAAGGCCCGCTCCTCGTTCACGTCGATGGTCTCCAGGTCGATCCGGGGTTCGAAGAACAGGATGGCGCGGCGGATCATGTCCCGCAGGGCGGTGATGGTGCTGGTGTCCATGCTGGCGAAGGCCAGGGAGCGCAGGTCGCAGCCGTAGTCGGGCTGCATCACCCGTTCGCCGGGGGTGGTGGCGAACAGGATGTGGAGGCTCTCCCGGATGTCGTCCTCCTCGGCGACCATGGCCGCCCCCCGGCTGGCATAGCCGAAGGTTGGCGGAAAGCGCCAGCCGGTCCCCAGGAAGGTGGTATCCGCAGCCATGGGCTAGCCTCCGATGATGACGGTGAAGCAGCCGACGGCGATCTGCCCGCCGTGGGCTGTCGGGTCGCCGATGCGGGCCGCCGGCCGGTTGTTGATGAGGACGGTGGTGGAGCCCATGATGATGGAGTCGGGCGGGCCGACGCAGACGCAGCTGTCGCCCACCACCGCGGCGGGGATGCTGCCGATCAGCACCGTCGGCACCCCGGGACCCGTCACCGGCCCTCCGACATGGGGGATGGGGGAGGGGAAGGCCGGCGTCTGCATCGGGCAGGTGTGCATGTCGGTGAGTCGGGCGGCGGGCGGCATGGCGGGTGGGTCCTCGGCGTCAGTTGATCATGACCAGGGCGCCCTTGACCGTGGTCTGGCCCGAGGCCGACAGCTCGGCGGTGGCATTGCCCTTGGCGGTGAAGCCGATCTGGGCCGAGTGGCTGACGTTCATGCCTTCCATCTTGGCGTCCTGGGTCGCCTTGATCTCGACGTTGGCCAGGGCGGAGAGGGAAATCTTGCCCTGGGCCGAGAGCTTGATGTCCTTGGGGCTGTCCAGGCTGATGCCGTCGGTGCCCAGCTTCACCGTGTTGCCGTTCTGGTCGGCCAGGAGGATGGACTTGTCGTCGTCGCTGATGACGATCTTGTTCTTGCCCGGGGTGACCAGGGTGATGACCTTCTTCTCGTCGTCGTATTCCAGGGTCAGCCCGGTGCGGGTGGTGATGGCCTTCTTGTAATTGTCGTTGGCCGGGGTGTAGGGGGGCTTGCGCTTGCTGCTGTAGAGGCTGCCCAGGATGACCGGGGCGGAGGGGTCGTTGTTGAAATAGCCGAGCACCACCTCGTCGCCGATTTCCGGCAGGAAGAAGGCCCCCTTGCCGCTGGTGGCGTGGAACTGCATGAGCCGGGCCCAGACGCCGTCGGTTTCCGCCTGCATGACGGGGGTCGATACCTGGACCTTGAATTGGCCGTCGGGGTCCTCCTCCAGCTTCATCACCACGCCGATGTGCAGCCCTTCGATGCCGGGCAGCAGGCCGGAGGCCGCCGGCGCTTCGAGGTCGCCGCCTTCCGCATACCACGTCGGGGAGAGGCCGAAGTCGGCCCGGGTCAGCCAGTCGCCGTCCCGGATCTCGTGGGTGACGGCGGTCACGTAGACGTTGCCGTTGAAGCGCTTGCCGACGCCAGCGAGTTCGATGAGCCCGCCTGCCTTGGCCTTGGCCGAGCCCTGGAAGCGCATGCTGCCCCGCAGGCGGGAGAGGCCGGACTTGACCTGCTGGGCCTTGGCCCAGGCCTTGAGGGCGCCGCTCTCCATGGTGGTGGAGGTCTGCAGCCCGAAGGTCCCGACGCCGAGCACCTTGGCCAGGGTCGAGGAGTCCAGGTTGCCCTGCACGTTCAGGCTTTGGGGCGGGGCCGTGGCCGCCATGACTTTCTGGTTCTTGATGTCCCAGGCCGTGGCTTTGACGTTGGCAAGCTGGTCCCGGGCTTCGAGGCTGGCCTGGAGATCCACCAGGTCGGTACCGAAAGTCACCTTCAAGGCGGCGGCCGCGGAGGTGTCCGGGGCCTTGAAGCTGACCTTGCCGTCATTGACGATGACTACGAAGCCGTTCACCTCTGCCCGGGCGATCAGGAAGTCCCAGTCGGTGCAGTAATACTGGACCAGCTCCTTCCACTGGGTGTCGGTGGCCCCCACGTCGGCGCTGAGGCCGCCGGCATCGCCGATGAGCTTGGTGGCGATGTCGCTGTCCTTCTTGTCCACGAAGTTGGCGTTCTTGCGGCCCACCGTCATGGCCGCCGCCTTGTCCCGGCAGTCCACGGTCAGGAGGCCCTGGTGCTCCCGGTCGATGCTCAGCCGTTGCCCGACCACCACCCCCGAAAAGATGAGGTCGGCATTCTGGCCATAGCCGGCGGAGATGGTGATTTCGCCCCCGGGTTTGAAGCTGTCCCCTTCGCTGGCGGGAAATGCGCCCGTCGGCATGTCGCCGTCCAGCAGGACGATCTCGGCCCGGGGCACCTTGTTGATCGCCTTCTGCACGGTGACGGAAAGCACCTGCAGGGTGTCGGCAATGGCCTGGCCGTTGGCCTTGATGACCAGCTTGACCGGGCCGTCGCTGTCGGCGTTGGGAGAGACGGGCATGGTTTATCTCAAGGGGGGAAAAAGGAGTTTCTGGCCGGGCTTGATGGCCCGGAAATTGGTGATGCGGTTGTAGCGGGCCACCGCCATGTAGTAGGCGCTGTCCTCGTAGATCCGGTAACACAGCAGGGGCAGGGAGTCACCGGCCTTGAACTCGACCACGTGGGTCAGGTCCGGCGAGGAGCGGTTGGCCTTCCGGGCCTCTTCCCGGCTTCCCATGGTGCCGATGAAGGTCAGGTTCACCTGGGCCCGCAGGGGTTCGCCGGAAGGCTTGAAGAGGTTGTAGTCGATACTCATCGACTGGAGCCGGCCGTAGAAAATGAAGGTCCCCCACAAAACCCTCACCACGTTGGGCTCATGTTTGTCCCCGACGTAGTCGTAGACGACCTCCCGCAGCTTCTGGACACGGTCGGTGACGCTGCCGGCCAGGGTGGCCGGTTCGACGACGCCGGTGCCGTCGAGGACGAACTTGAAGGTGAGCCTGTCCCCCTCGGCGGTGTTGAACTTCGCTTCCGAGGCTGATTTTCCCAGCGCCTTGGTCTTGCTGTAATCAATGCCGGCGGAATAGCTGTAGCTGGACGGGTTGAGCATCACCTCGAAGGCTTTTTCCTTCGAGGCCACCATCTGGCCGCCCTTGGTGTTGCAAGGGGCGATGGTCAGGCGGACTTTCTTGCCCGTCGGCATCTTCAGCGCTCCCGCCTTTCCTGCAGCATTTCGGACACCATGCGGCGGCATTGCTCCAGCACCTCGCGGAAATCCCGGGACGGAGCCCGCTCCCTGTCGCTGCGATGGCGTTCCCCGTCCTCCGGGGTGTGGTGGACTACGGTGGTCTTCACGATCATCTGGCGGATTTCTATGGCCATAACAAGCTCTAGTCGTCGCCCCGGGTAAAGCTCTGGAATGCGAACTCGATCTTTTCGATGGCCAGTTCGTTTTTCATGGCGTTGAAGCTCTCGGCCTGCCACTTGACCGGGTAGGCGCCGGTAAACGCCCAGGTCCTCAGGGGACGGCCGCCGGCATCCAGGAGCCAGACATCCAGGTCCTTGGTGACGATGGCGGTAGCAAGGCCGCCCTGGAGGGTTTCCCGGCACCACTTGACCAGGGCCGACGAGGTGGAGGCCAGGCCCCGCGACAGGACCAGGTTCTGGTGCTTGACTCCCTTCGGCAGCCGGTGGACGAAGCGGTTTTCGCCGCCCTCGACATAGGTCTCCGTTTCCATTTCCGCCCCAAGGCCCGAAACGTCCAGGAAGGACGCATCCTTCCCGATCCCCGAGTTGCCGATGCGGACCAGGAAATAGAAGGCGGTGGGAAAGATCTCGTCAGCCATGATGGAGACATGAGAACGGAAAAGAGGCGGACGCGGGTCCGCCTCTTCCGGCCGGCGTCGGCGCGTCAGCCATTGGCGATGGTGAGGCCTTCGTGGACGATCTCGATGGTCTCGATCGCCACCTCGTTGCCTTCCGACTTCAGATCGGTGCCCGTGATCTTGGTCGGCCAGGCGTTGGCCAGGGTCCACACCATGGTCGGCTTGCCGCCCTCGTCCAGCAGGCTGATGGTCACCGGCACCCGCTTGATGGTGTTCATCTTGATCTCGTTGAACCAGGCCCAGAACTTGTTATCGCCCTTGAAGATGCCCTTCTTCATGGTGACGTTGCCGTACTTCTTCATGCCGGGCATCTTGATCGGGGAGAAGACCTTGCTGTCCCCGTGGCGGTACTTGATCTCTTCCGATTGCACGTCCAGGCCGGACACTTCCTGGAACGACATTACATTGGAGTCCCACTTCACCTCGAAGTAGAACTTCGGCAACGGCCAATTAGTATCTTGCGCTTCACCAGCCATGATGAACCTCTCTTGATTTGCGAATTAGATGGGCGGGGATCACGACTTCTGCATCTGCTGCTGGAAGGTGATCTCGATGAACTCGGCCGGTCGGGTGATGGCCACCAGGACGGTCACCCGCAGGATGCCTTCCAGGATGTCCTCCGGCGTCATGGTCTCGCCCAGGCCGACGAAGACCGCGAAGGCGTCGTCCGGGACCGCGCCGGCCAGGCCGCCCCGCTTCCAGATGCCGGTCAGGAAGTTGCGGATCATGCTCTTGATGGTCACCCAGGTATTGGCCACGTTGGGCTCGAAGACATAGGCCTTGGTGGCGAGCCGGATGGACTCTTCCAGCATGATCATGGTGCGGCGCACGTTGATGTAGCGCCAGTCCAGGCTGTTGCCGTCCAGGGTGCGGGCGCCCCACACCAGCACGCCCTCGCCGACGAAGGGCCGGATGGCGTTGATGGACTTGCCCATGGGGGTGACGTTGAGATCTTCCTGATCCTGGTTGGAAAGGTTCAACGTCGGGGAGACGACCCCGGAAAGGCTGACGTTGGCCGGCGCCTTCCACACGCCCCGGGTGTTGTCCACCATGGTGTAAATCCCGGCCATGGCTGCGCTCGGCGGCAGCAGGTTGAGGGTGGCCGCCATCTGGTTGAGGATGCGGTTGTAGGCCGGGCTCATGGCCATCAGGGACTGGTTGAGCAGGGCCTTCAGGCTGGGGATATCCGCCGGAGTGACTTTGTCGTCGGCGCTCCAATCCTTGGTGATCTTCTCGACTTCCGTCTTTTGTTCTTCGTGCCGCTTGTCCAGCGTGCCGGTCAGGCCCAGTTCTTCCTCCACCAGGGAGATCAGCGTCGTCCGGCTTTCCGCGGACAGGTTTTCGTAGCTCAGGGCCCGCTCGCTGGTGATGGTGGTGTTCAGCCAGGGGTAGTAGGCCGCGGCATAGTTCAGGAAATTGATCCCGAGCTTGTCGCGGAACAACGCAACCGGGTCGCCCGCCGGGTCCTGGCGGCTCTTGTAGCCGTCGTGGATGTCGAGGATCGCTACCCGGTTCTTCATGGTCAGTCCGCAGTGCTGGAGCGCTACCTGCTGGACGCTGTTGCAGTCGGCGAAAGCCAGCCGCACGGCTTCGGGCACCACGACCATGGTCGGCTCCTGCTCCGTGATGAGCAGCTCGATGCCCTTGGTGAAGCGGGCCGCTTCCAGGGCATCCCCGTAGTTCCCCACCGAGACGATATAGCAGGGGCCGCCGCCGTTCTGGAAGAACAGGCGCAGGCTGTAGTAGAGGATGTAGGGGGTGGAATCCTGGGTCAGGTAATAGGCCTTGCCGGCGAAGGTCAGAGCCTCGCCACCCCCTTCGGGAGCCGTCGTGGACAGGTTGAATTCCGGGGTCGGCCCGAAGCCGAAATAGTTCTCGAATTCGGCCATGGACGTGATCCGCCACGGCTTGTTGGCCAACGAGGTGCCCTTGTTGTCGGCCTTCTGGGTATGCCCGATGAATGCCGGCACGGCGGTGGCGACCTCCACCACCGAGTTGGGAAAAGCGCTCTTTTCTACGATATATACACCGGGTGTCTTCATCTGACCCATGATCATTCCTCCGTTTGACTACGGATTAAACTTGCCGCGGCCCTCGGCCCGGCTCGGCGTGCTTCTAAAGATTGACGAATATCCGGGATGTCGGCACCTCCCCTCCCTCGGCGGTTTCCCTGGCCAGCGAGCTGGTCGAAGGCACCGGCAGTTTCCGGACCACGAGCCGCCCGTTGAAGCGCTCCCGCAGGGCGTAGTGGACCGGTTGGTCGTTCAGCAAGGGCAACAGCGTTCTTGATCGGTAAAGACTGGCCTGGCGTCCGTTGGGCAGGCCCACGTCGCCCTGGTAGTCGAATTCTTCCTCTCCGCCGGGGGCGGCTACATAAAGGTCGGTACCGACGACCCCCTTGCCGCTGACGTAGTACTGCCAGGCGGTGCGGCGGGTACGGAAGGGCACGAAGTAGGCGCGCCCGGCCAGGTCCCGGGCGCCGGCGGCGATGCGGACCAGGAAAAGGGCCGGCATTCCCCGTTGCCGGAATTCGTCGGGGATCTCGCTTTCCGGGCGCAGATCGGCTGCCGACACGTACTCGTTCCGGCTCAGGCGGCCGCCGTCATCGGCGTCGGCGCTGTCGAAATAGAGCATCCGGCCGGCGTCCATGAGGGGCGCATCGGTGTAGTTGTGGAAATCGCTATCCCGGCAGTAGGCCAGGAAATCGAAATGGGCTGTGTCGGGCAGGGCGCCTGCCCGATCCGTGTCGTAATAGGCGGCCAGCCTGGCGCCTTCCCGGCGCAAGAGCACTTCCCCGTTGGCGACGAGCCGCCGGCAGGCCGGGGTCGGTACAAAGTCGAAGGCCGGACAGGCCGCCCCGGAAAAAAACTCATGGGTGCCCTGCAGCGAGAACAGGGAAGAGAAGCCGCCCATGGTCAGGTAGCCACCCGGGATTCCGGCTGGCGAACCGTCGGCTCCAGGGCCTGGATGTCCTGGGAATCGAAGGTCACCATGCGTACCCGGTAGAGTACGGACGGCAGGTATTTTCCGCTCAGCACGCCCCATAGGCTGGCCAGATCCTGGGTGCCCAGGTTCTCGATGTCCAGGGTGAGCTTGTCGATGCGGCGGTCCAGTCCCGGGCTGGAGCGGCGGTCGAAGACCGGGTGCTTCTGGAAGAAGAGGATGGCCGCCGAAATCATTTTCAGGGCCTCGGGATAATTGCTGCCGCTGAAGCTGGCGGCCACCATCACGTAGAGGTTCAGATGCACCGGCGGATACCGTCGTCCTGAGGGCCCCTCTCCTTGGCTGGCGGCAGGCATGTTGCCGGGGGTGGTGTCCTTCTGGATGTTGGTCAGAAACAGCACCAGCTTGTTGGCTACACCCGGCGCTACGCTGCCGTCCGGGTCCAGGAGGTTGGATACCACCACCATATCCTCGGCCAATCCCAAGCCCCTCGTCAGGAACTCGTTCAGTTGCCCGGCGAGATGGAAAAGAGCCGCGTGAATCACTTGTGGAGCCCGGGATCAAATTGAGGATGGGGGCCCGGGCGCCTCGCCGCCGTTTTCATCCCCGCCCAGCAGAATTGCTTCCCCATTCCCATTTGTTCGACGACTTGACCTTGGCTTGCTACACAAAAACCCGCCGATTGGAAGCGGACTGTAAGAGTTCTATGGAAGTGCTACATGTAATTAACCCCGCATAATACCATGCATTTCGCATTGATAAACACGCATGTCCTATGGTCATTGCATATAGGTGCCGGCTGCGGCTGGCGCGTCTATCCGCCCTTGTGATCCGTCAAAATCTGTGGGATGCTTGAACAATGAAGTGAGTGCTGACTATGCATCGAGTCATCACCAGATTTAGAGACCGACACGGCAAGATCATCACGGAACACGGTCCATGGCATCCGACCCGGGCCGAGGCGGAGTATTGGGCGGATCTCCTCGAGGTGCTGGGCTATCACACTGAAGTCGAAACCCAGGGGGAGTACCGGGAGGGCGCAGGTGAAGACCAGGACCAGGACTTGGCCAAGGCGCTGTCCAGCATGGCCTAGATTTCCCAGTCCTGCCCGGCGGTGCCGGTTTAGATCTGGGTCATCACGATTGCTTCGCGATGGGTTCTTTTGTCTGAACTAGGCCACAGATTTCGGTTTCCAGGCTCCAAAATCACAGGTTGGTCCGGGCGGATTCGGCCATCCGTGGTAACCTCCCCCGCCCGAAACATAGAATCCAGAACCGTTGGCGATGAATACCTCCAGTCCCGCTCCCGCCCCGGCTGCAAGCAGCGTTGTCCCGGCCGCCCGCGCTCTCCTGAAGGAATTTCAGGAAAAATTCGCGGTATTCCGGGATTGCCAGCCCTTGGCCATCGGCATCGACAAGCAGCTCCTCGCCCGCTTGCCCGACCTGGATCGCAAGGTCCTGCGCACGGCGCTGCGCTTCCATACCAACTCCCTGCGCTACCTGAAGGCCATGGAAAAGGCGACGGTCCGCTTCGATCTCGACGGCAACCCGGCCGACGAGGTGACGGAAGCCCACCGCACCCATGCCTCCGAGACCATCCGCGAGCGCTTCAAGAAGGATGCCGAGCAGCGCAAGGCCCAGCGTCAGGCCGAGGAGGCCGAGCGCCGGCGGACCGAAAAGCTGGACCAGTTGGCTGCGAAATTCTCCCGCCGCAGCAAGTGACCGTCGCCGGTTAGAGTCGCTCGACCACCAGGATGACAGCGCCCCCCGGGGAAAGACGATCCCCCGGTGGCTGACTGCCGGATCCTCGCTGGCCGTGGCGTGCCTTCAGGCAGGGTGCGGGGTGCAGAAGGCGGCGACGCGGTCGGCGATCTCGTCCCGGCGCTTGTCCAGGGTCAGTACGTGATAGCTGTCGTCGACGAAATAAGTTTCCACCTGTTGGGACCCGATCCGCTGGGTGACGAAATGGGCATTCTTGATGCTGGCCATGTCGTCTTCCACCGAGTGGACCACCAGGGTGGGCCGGTGGACCCGCCGCAGGCAGGCCTTGGCCGCCCGGACCAGACGCTCGCTCTGGAGAATGACGGAAGCCGGTGTCTTGAAATGGCCGATCTTGTCGGCGGTATGGGCGTCTCGGCTTTCCAGCACGGAGGTCACCATGGCCCGGACCCGCTCGTCCTTGATGCCGTACGGGGGCGGTTCTTCCCAGGTGACGAAGTGGCGCAGAGGGCTGTAGATGACTAGGGGCATGAGCAGGCGGCGGCGCCACTTGGGCATGTTCCAGCCATCGTAGAAAAAGGTCGTGGAGAGCAGGGTGACGCCGGCCAGGCGCTCCTTTTTTCGGGCCGCCAGCAGCAGGCCGAGGAGGGCGCCCATGGAAAGGCCGGCCACATAGACCTGCCGGCATTCCCGGGCCAGGGCCTCGAAGGCCTCGTCGGCCGAGCGGTACCAGTCTTCCCAGGTGCTCGCCTTGAGGGCCTGGACCGAGTCGCAGTGGCCGGCCAGCTGCGGGCCGGCGACCGTCAGGCCCTTGCGGGCTAGCTGGCGGCCGAAATGGCGCATTTCGGCCGGCGTGCCGGTCAGGCCATGGATGAGCAGTACGCCGGTCTCGCCGCGCTTTTCGAAAAAGCCGTTGGGACCGAGGACTTCCCTGATGCCGTGCCCATCCATGCCGTGGTTTCTCCCTTGTCCCTACTGGGCGCCGCAGCGGCGAAGCAGCTGTTCGAAGAGGGCGATGCCCAGATCGATTTCCTCTTTGGTAATGGTGAAGCTGGGGGCCAGGGTGAAAACGTTCTTGTAATAGCCGCCCACATCCAGAACCAAGCCCATGGCCTTGCCATCCGCTTCGAGATCACCCTTCAGGCCTTCGTTGAAGATGCGGTCGGCCAGTTCCCGGTTGGGGGTGTAACCGTCCGCCTGGCACATCTCCATGCGCATGGCGAGGCCGAGGCCGCTCACGTCGCCCACCATTTTCCAGCGGCCTTTCAGTTCTTCCAGCCGCTGCAGGAAGTAGGCGCCCTTTTCCCGGATGCCCGGCTCCAGGTCGGCTTCCTGGGTCATGCGCAGCACTTCCAGCGCCGTGGCCGTGCCCAGCGGGTTGGACGAGAAGGTGGAGTGGGTCGAACCGGGCGGGAAAATCTCCGGGTTGATCAGCTCTTCCCGGGCCCAGATGCCGGAAATGGGATTGAGTCCGTTGGTGATGGCTTTGCCGAACACGAAGACGTCGGGAACGATGCCGAAGTTTTCCCAGGACCAGAGCTTGCCGGTGCGGTAGACGCCCATCTGGATTTCATCCACCACCAGCAGGATGTTGCGCTCCTTGAGGGTCTTGGCCAGCTTGGTGAAGTAATCGGCCGGGGGGATGACGTAGCCGCCGGTGCCCTGGATGGTCTCGACGTAGAAGGCGCCATACTCGCACTGCTTGGCCTTGTCGTCCCAGACGGCGTTGTATTCGGTCTCGAACAGCCGTTCGAATTCCTTGTGGCAGTACATGCCGCAGCTTTCTTCCTTCATGCCGTAGGGGCAGCGGAAGCAGTAGGGGAAGGGCACGAACTGGGCGCGGTCGGAAAAATGGCCGTAGCGGCGGCGATAGCGGTAGCTGGACGTGATGGCCGAGGCGCCCAGGGTGCGGCCGTGATAGCCGCCCATGAAGGCGAACATCAGGTTCTTGCCGGTGGCGTTGCGTACGATCTTGAGGGAATCCTCCACCGCCTGGGCGCCGCCGACGTTGAAGTGGACCCGGCCCTTGACGCCGTATTTTTCCTCGATATGGCTGCAAATGGTTTCCGCCAGCTCGACCTTTTCCGGATGCAGATACTGGCAGGCCAGCTGGGGCAGGGTGTCGATCTGGCGCTTGAGGGCGTCATTCAGACGCTGGTTGCGGTAGCCGAAATTGACCGCTGAATACCACATCTGCAGGTCGAGATAAGGCGTCTTCTGCTCGTCGTAGAGGTAAGAGCCCTCGCAGGAGGCGAAAACCTTGGGCGGATTGGCGTAATGCACCGTATCGCCCCAGGAGCAATAGCGGGCGTCTTTTTCGAGCAGCGTGATGACTTTCTTGTCCATGAAGGGGATGGGTCCTGTGGGGAGTGGTTAGAGGGTCGCGGAGAGAGGCTCTTCCAGGTCCCATGCCTGGACCGTACGGAGCACGTCGGCGAAATTTTCGAAAGGCGTGTATGCAATGCCTCGGCCCTGGCAGTGCCGGACGAGGGAGTCCTTGGCAAAGACCACATCCGCCAGGCCCGCCAGGCAGGCGTCCGACTTGCCGTCCCCGATCAGCACCACCGGGCCGCCATGCCGCGCCGCCAGTTGCCGGGCGATGGCGCACTTGCAGACGCCGTTGCCGCCGCCGCATTCGGCGTGGCGATGGGGGAAGGAAAGCTCCAGCCGATCGGGGGAAATGAATTGGAGCTGGTTGGCGAATACCGGCAGGGCTTCGATGTCGGCATGGCGCAGGGCAGTGTGGATGGCGAAGTCGAGACCGTCGCTCACCACGGCCAGGTGGGCGAAGGGGCCGACATGCCGGCGGAAGGCGGCGAAGTGGGGGTCAAGGCGGATTTGCCGGAAGAACTTCCCGAGGGTGATGTGATCGGCCCGTACCAAGCGTACCTGCTCCTGCATGCACTCCAAGGCACTGATGCGGCCTTCCAGCCAGTCCGCCTCGAGCTCCCGCCAGGCGGCGTCGGCATGGTGTTCCAGCAACTGGTCGACGGTGTCTTCCGTCGCCAGGGTGCCATCGAAGTCGATTACGAAGATCATTCGCTTCCCATCAAATGCAGTTGTGGGCGCCAGTGAGACACCGCAAGAAACGCTGGCATTATCCGACGGCCAGTCCGTCAGATACCTGACAGCTGCCGACATAATACTGGCCATGATGTGATCATGGATATATCCATTGGTGCTACAGGCGGCTTTTCCACTAAACTTGCAGCCCCGGGGCAGCAAGGACGCTTTCGATATGTCGTTGCCCTACTGCGGCCGGGCCGCCGGACCAGGACCGGCGTGCTTCCTCTCCTCGACACCATTTGCAGGCCGCAATCCATGAATTCCGCGCTGGTCCTTTCCATCTGGGTCTTGAATACCCTTCTCGACTCCGGTGGACAACTCGCCTTCAAGGCTGCCGCCATCGAGCCGGGGGATGCCGACGGACTTGCCCGCTGGCGCCATATGCTGGCCCGTCCGTGGATATGGGTCGGGATCGTCTGCTTCGTCGGGGAGTTTGTCGTCTGGCTGGCTTTCCTGTCGTTGATCCCCCTGGCCGAAGGGGTTCTTCTCGGCATGTTCAGCATCGTCGCGGTCATGCTCGGTGGCCGGGTCTGGTTCTATGAGCACTTCACCCGTCCGCGCCTGATCGGCATCGGCCTTATCATCGTCGGCGTGGTTGTGGTCGGAATATCCTGATGTCTCTCAAGCGGTTCTACTTGATCGGGTTCATCGCCCTCATCGCCTTCGACACCCTTTCCCAGGTCTGCTTCAAGCTGGCGGCCATCCATGCCGAACCTTTCGCCATCGAGTTCGACTGGCTGCTGCGGGTGGTCGGTGCGCCCTGGGTCTACGGCGCTGCCGTCGGTTACGTCGGCGCCTTCGTTACCTGGATGACGCTCCTGCGGCACGCCCCCATCGGGCCGGCCTTCGCCGCCTCCCATCTGGAGGTGATCGGGGTCATGGTCATTTCGGTGCCGGTCTTCGGCGAGTACCTGAGCGCCCAGCAGATTTTCGGAGCTGCCCTCATCATCGCCGGGGTCGTCTGCCTCGCCTTCGGCGAAACCTCGGATGCCCACGTCCAGCATTAGCGGCAGCCGGGAGATCCCTCCGACCGCCGGCCTGCCGCTGCATTTCGCAGACTTGCTAGCCCGGCGGCAAGGAGACTTCCCATCGGCGGTCGCCGCCTTCCTCGGGGTTCCGGAAGCGGCGGTGGAATGTTCGGGCACGGCCTGCCTGGTGGTCATCCTCAAGACCCTGCAGCGCCTGTCCGGGCGCAGCACCGTGGTGGTGCCCGCCTATACCTGCCCGTTGGTGGTGTTCGCCGTCGCCCACTGCGGCCTGCGCCTGAAAGTGTGCGATGTGGCGCCCGGAAGCTTGGAGCTTTGTCCCCAGACTCTCGAAAACCTGTGCGATGCCGATACCCTCGCCGTCATTCCCACCCACCTGGGCGGGCGGGTGGCGGCCATCGACCCCATTGTTGCCATCGCCCGGCGGCACGGCGCTTTCGTGGTCGAAGATGCGGCCCAGGCCCTGGGCGCCCGGGATCGGGGGGCCACCGTCGGCCTTGCCGGGGATGCGGCATTCTTCAGCCTGGCGGCGGGCAAGGGCCTCAGCCTTTACGAAGGCGGCATCTGGATCGCCCGGGATCCCGCCCTGCGGGCCGAGCTGGCGCGCACCAGCGCCGAGACCATTTCCTCCCGGCCCCTGATGGAAATCCGCCGCTGCCTGGAGCTCCTCGGTTACGCCGCCTTCTATCGTCCTCGGCCCTTGCGCCACGTGTACGGCGCGCCCCTGCGCCGGGCCCTGGGGCGTGGCGACCCGGTGGCAGCGGCCGGGGATGTTTTTTCGCCGGCCATCCCGCTTCATCGGGTCTCAGGCTGGCGCCAGTCCGTCGGCCGTGCCGGCCTCGCCCGCCTGCCCCGGTTCCAGGCCGCCCTCAAGCAGCGGGCCCTGGCCCGGCTGCCGCACCTATCCCGGCTGCCGGGGGTGAAGGTGTTCGGCGACGGCGACGGCGCCACGGGGACCTGGCCCCTGTTCATGCTGCTGATGCCCCACCAGGGAGTCCGGGATGCCGTCCTGGCGGAGTTGTGGGGCGCCGGCCTCGGCCTGGCGCGCATGTTCGCCCATGCCCTGCCCGACTACGACTATCTACGCCCCTGGGTGGCGCCCCAGGACTGCCCCAACGCCCGCGACTTCGCAGCCCATTCCCTGACCTTGTCCAACAGCCTGTGGCTGGACGATACCCGCTTCGACTTCGTCCTGCGGGCCCTGGAGCGTCATCTTCGGTAGGCGGCCCCGATCCGGGCCAGCAGGCGGCGGTTCACGTCGAGCTGCTGGCTCTGCCACCGGCCCAGGTCTTCCTCTGCCACCGGGGGCTGGTCGTCGAGGGCGCTCAGCCAGCGCTTCCACGGGGTGCGGTAACGGTGGATGGAAATTTCGCCGGTGATGTCGCTGCCCACCAGGCGGCCGGACAGGGCCATGATGACCCGCTCGATGTGGTCGAGCTGCAGGCAGCCCTGGTCCCAGTTGGTCCGTGCCACTTCCGGGGCCAGCACGTCCTTGTCGATGGAGAGGTAGACCGGGCCGTCCTGCTCGCCCAGGGCGGCGGTGAAGGCGTCGATCAGGTCGCCGGGGCCGGCGAAGCTGCGGCAGCTTCGGCCAAGCCCGACCAGGCCGGCCCAGCGGGTATCGACGCCGATGGTCCAGTAGCGCACTCGGCCCCGGTAAAGGGGCGGCAGGTGATTCTCCCAGGCATGGCGCCAGCCCACGTCCCCCGAGCAGATGCCGACCACGTGGATGGTCCGGATCCAGGGCAGGGCGGCGGCATGCCGCACCCAGGAACCGCAGTGGATGCCGAAGGGAAAACGCATGTTGTCGGGGTGGTTGTCGAAGACCACCACGTCGATGGGCTCCGCCAGGCGCAGCCGCTGCAGCAGCAGGTGGCTCAGGTGGTGATAGTCACCGCTGCCCAGGAAAACGGTGCCGTAGCGTTCCGGCAGGACCTCATCCAGGTGGCGCTGGAAGCGCCGCCACGGGGCGAGGCCGCAGCCGAAGCGGATTTCCTCCTGCCAGGCTGCCAGGGGAGCAACCCGGGCGCCCTCCAGGCCCCGCAGGGAACCGTCGAGGTCAAGGACGAGGGGCGGGTTGCTTGGCATGGGCATCGAACCAGGCGCGGTCGCTCTCGAAACGGCCGGATATCCTTTTCAGCAGGGAGCGCAGCAGGGGGTTGCGGACATAGACGGCATGGCGGGTGAAGGTGAATCGGGCTCCCAGGTAGGCCTTGATCTCGGGATCGGTCCATCCCGCCACGTAATGGCTCAGGCCCCGCTCCCGGGCGAAGGCCAGGTTCTCCATCCAGCTCACGAAATAGAGATTGTGCTGCCGGGCCGCCGGGTAGCGGAAGCCGACATACTTGTCGATCAACATGCCGTCATGGACGAAACACAGGTTGAAGCCGATCAGTTCCCCGTCGCCGTAATAGAGAAACAGGTGGCCGTCCAGGTTTCCGTCCTGAAGGATGGCGCGGAAGAAGTCGGGGGTGAGCAGGTCGAAATGGATTTCGCTCTGGGCATAGACTTCCCGGTAGAGGTCGTACAGGACCGCGAGGAAGTCCGGATCCCGCAGTGCCTCGCAACCCGTGGGCAGCACCTTGAGCTGCAGCCGCTCCCGGGCGCGCAGCTTGCGCCGAATGTCCTTGCGCCGGCCCGGCGACAGGCGGGCGAGGTAATCCTCCGGACAGGCGAAATCGATGGGCACATAGGCCAGGGCCTGGCCTTCGACCAGGATAAAGCCCCTTTCCACGCAGGCGGCGACGAAGGCGGCCGCATATTGCCGGTCGGCCGCGGGGAGCAGGGGAGAATCGTCGGGGATGTCCTTGACGATGAGGAGCCGGGAGCGCTTGCTCCAGGCCTCGAGCAGGGCCGGGGGCAGGGCCTCCGGCGCCACGCTGGCCGGCAGCGGGGCGTACTCGCTGGCGGTGGTCCCGAAGAAGCAGGTACGCCAATTCAGCAGTCGGCGCAGCCACCGGCTGCCGGGCAGGGAATTCACGAGGTCCAGGGTATCGCCGTCGGCCGTGGTCAGCAGGTCGAAATCGGCGAAGAAACCGGGCATGCCGGCCGGGGAGCAGAAGGCCTCGAACCCGGCGGGAGGGTGGGCGAGGAAATGCCGGATCAGGGCGGCCGGCTCCAGTCCATTGATGCAGCGGGTCGGCGCAGGAATTTGCAGGGAGGTCATTTCAGATAGGAGAGGGCCGGCAACGCCGGCATGACAATCCCCATTCCCGATGGGTCATGCCGGTGTCAATCCGCTATTATGGCCGATTTGAAAGGGCGCCTGCGAAGCCGTAGCGCCCATGGCCATCCCGGAGAACATCGACGTTTGCCATGAGAATATCCACCAAGCTGGCGGCACCCCTTCTACTCTTTTCCCTGGCCGCCGGCGCCGGCCAGGAGCCGACGGTGGCCCTGGCGACGCCCCTTTCCGAAGGCAGCACCCCGATTCCCGACCACGAAAAATCAGGCCAGGAAACCACGTACGCCTTCGGTGCCGGATGGGCCCAACTGCCCCGCTGGATGGGCGCGTCGCGCCAGAAGAATTTCGCCGTTCCCTACATCAACATCAACTGGCGGGATCGGGTCGAGTTTTCCACCAACAACGGGCTGATCGCGGACCTCATTCATGCCGGTCCCTGGCATGGCGGCCTGGTGGGCACGATGATGTGGGGACGTTCCTACAACGACCTGGGGTCCCTCTCCAATCGGATTCCAACCCTCAACAACACCCTGCAGGCAGGCGCTTACCTGGAGTACGCCCTGACCAAGGAATTTAACGTCGGGGTGCGCCTGCGCCATGACATCCAGGGGACCGGTGCCGCCTACGGCGACATTTACGCCAACCTGGACCTGCCGTCTCCCGGGCTCATCGAGCACAGCCTCCGGATCGCCAGCGAAGCCATGAACCGGGCGGCGATGCGCCGCTATTTCGGCATCTCGCCGGCCACTGCGGCGGCGCTCGGCACCTCACCCTATGAGCCCAAGGGCGGTTACAGCCAGCTGTCCCTGAGCTACGATGCTTTCGTGCCCACCAGCCAGTCCACCGGCGTGGCCCTGTCAGCCGGCTACAGCCGCCTGTCCGGCAGGGCGGCGGATAGTCCTCTGGTGCGCGATTTCGGGAGCCCCAACCAGCGCAGTTTCATGGCCGCCTTTGTTTACCACTTCTGAGCGCCGGCGCCGCCGCCGGTCTCTAGGATCGGAAGGTCGGCGCCGGGCAGCCGCTGGTGCCGACCAGGTCGGAAGGCTCGGCCATCATGGAAAAGGTCATGCTGTCCCGGACCGTGACCACGGCGATGACCGCCACGCTGATGGCGATCACAAGCTGGATGCAGAGTTTGGCGATGGGGATCGCGTCGCTGCCCTGAACCTCGACCTCCCGGGATACCAGAACGCCGGACTCATATTTTTCTCGGATGATTTTCGTCATGGCGCAATCTGTACCACAAATTCCCCCGGCAGGGCGAGGGTCCGGTGCTCCTTTCCTAATGCCTTTCCCAGTGTCCTCTTTGCTGCCGCCAGCCGGGACCTTCCTGGTGCCATTGGTGGGGCGCCCAGCGATAGCCGGGACGGGGAGCTTCCCAGTGGCCGGGATGCCAGTCATGGCCGCGTCCGTTCCAGCCCCAGAAGCCGTTGATCCAGATGTAACCCGGTACGGGCGCCACGCCTACCACTTCGACCCGAGGCGGAGGCGGCGCCACCATCACCGGTTCGCTGACGTAATAGGGCTGGGCGGGTGCGACGACGCAGCCGCCCAGGGCCATGGCTCCGATTGCGACGACGGAAGCCGCAATCCACTGTTTCGCCCTCATGTTCCTTCTCCTTTGAAGCCCGGAGAGAAGCGAGTCGCTCTCTCGCCTTCCCAATCTACACAAGCGCCACCGGTCCCGCTGTAAGCATGCGTAAGGATTTGTAAACGGGGTTCGGCAGCTGGGGAACGGCTTCCGGGGGCTTCGGCCTAAATGGACAAAGGGGCCGGAATGGAATGCGCCATGGAGATGGGAATCCCCTCACTCAACGATCTGTTTGCCCAGCTTGGCTTGCCGTCGGGACCGGCGGATATCGAGCGTTTCATCGCCACCCACAGCCCCCTGCCGGAAAGCCTCAAGCTCGATGAAGCCCCCTTCTGGTCCCCGTCTCAAGCCGCCTTCCTGCGGGAGGAGATTCTTGAAGACTCGGAGTGGGCAGAGTTGATCGAGGGCCTGAATGTCAGGTTGCGGACCAAGCCCGCCGCCTGAGGCCCGCGGTGCTCCGGCCTAGGGGGTGGGGCACTGGTGGATCGTATGGTCCCCGGCCCGGCCGCAGGGGGTGAGGGCGCCGGGCACGGGGCGGGGCGTGCCTTCCCCATCCATCCGGGCCGCCACCGTGTCCCAGGCCACGACGCCCCGGCGGTCCAGGGTGACCCGCAGCAGCCAGCCCAGGCGGGCATCCGAGTCCTCGAAGCCGTCGAAGACGAAGTTGCCCAGGCTGTAGATGATGGGCCGGCCCCGGTAATACTCGGCCCCCTGGGTGACGTGGGGATGGCCGCCGACCACCAGGTCGGCCCCGGCGTCGATCATGGCCCGGGCCAGCTGGCGCTGGCGTTCGTCCGGCTGCCTTTCCTTTTCCCAGCCCCAGTGCATGAAGGGGATCACCAGATCGGCTCCGGCGGCGCGGGCGGCGCGGATGTCGGCGATGACCTGGCTGTCCTCGCTCCAGGCGACGCCGGGCCAGTCCGGGCCGGCTTCGAAGGAGCGGGGCTTGTACTCGTCGTAGCCGAGCACGGCAATGCGCAGCCCCCCCTTTTCGATCCACAAGGGCGCATGGGCGGCAGCCAGGTCGCGGCCGCCACCGAAGGCCGGGATGCCGCTCCGTTTCAGGCGCTCCAGGGTCTCGACGAAAGCTTCCTTGCCGTAGTCGCCGGCGTGGTTGTTCGATACCGCCAGGGCATGGAAGCGCCCCTTCAGGATCTGGAGCACCCGGGGATGGGCGCGGAAGGTGTAGATCTTGTTTTCGATCGCCTGGCCGGTGGTGGCGATGGGGCATTCCAGGTTGCCGATGGTGTAGTCCGCCCCGGCCAGGAGGGGAGCGAAGGCGGCCAGGGGGTCGCGGCCGGCGGCAATGGTCCGCCCCGGGCCGTCGTCCAGCATGATATCGCCGGCGAAAACGAGCCGCACCGGCTCCGCCCGGCCGATGCCGGAGAGGCAGACCAAGGCGGCTGCCAGGCACAGGGCACGCCTCATCGGGCCCCTCCGCTTTCCGGCTGCAGCCGGCACCAGTACTGGAGTTCCCCGTCCCGCAGGGGCTCGTAGACGGACTGCAGGCCGGTGAAGCCGTAAGTCCCATCGGCGCGGCCGGCCGGCGGGTAGGGATAGGTGGCCTGGTGGATGGGGGAGGCGCCATCCTCCCGGTCGGCATAGGTGTAGATCTTGATCGACGACAGGTCGGCGGGCTCCTTCTGGAAGACCACCCGGAAACGGAAATAGGACCCCACCTTGATGGTCGGCACGCCATAGGGGGACTTCACCGGCCCGGCCAGCAGCACCTTGGTTTCTCCGCCGTAGATGTAGTGGCAGGCAACGCTTTCCGCCGCCAGGGCCGGGGCACAGCCCAGGACGAGAAGGGCGGGAGCGACCCGCCGCAGGGCGGCTAGAATCTCAGGGCTCCCACCAGGGATTGCACTTCCTCCGCCGATTCCTTCAGGATGCTGGCCAGGGTCTCCTGGCCCAGGGTGACGTCGATCACGGCCCCCAGCTCGGCCGCACCTTCCTTCGTCTGATGCAGGGGGGATTTGACCGGGGCCAGGTAGTCGGCGAGCAGCAGGGTGTCCGCGAGGCTCGCCGGGGGCAGGGCCAGGTAGCCGTGCCAGAAATCCTCCATGGCCGAGGTTACCGCCGCCGGCACCGACAGGGCCTTGAGGACGGCGCGGCCGACTTCGGCTTCGCTGTTCTCGTCGTCTTCCTGGGAGTTTCCCTCCAGGAGGCCGGGAAAATCCTCGACCCGGGAGAGCATGTAGAAGCTTCCCGCCTCGTGGACAATGCCGGCGAAAAGGGCAGTTTCCGGGTCCTGGTGGGTGATCCGGCGGGCGATGACGCGAGCCAGGGCGGCCACCTGGGTCGTGTGTTCCCAGAGCTGGTCCGCCATGGCCCGGTGCTCGGGCCGGGTCACGGGGCCGGCCATCTGGCGGGCGGCGAGGGCCGTCGCCAGGGAGCGCAGGGTACTGAACCCGAGGCGGGAGACGGCAGCTCCCACCTGGGCGATCTCGCGGCCGAGGGGATTGTAGGCGACGGAATTGGCGATGGCCACGACCCGCGCCGCCAGGAGCGGCTCAGACTGCACCAGGCGGGCAGCGGCGTCGATATGGCAGCCGGGATCGTCCAGGGCTTCCTTGACCTTCAGGGCGACCGCGAGGCTGGTCGGGAAGATCAATTCGCCGCGGGCGGCCTCGGCGGCAATGCTTTTGAGAGCCAGGGATCTATCCATGATGCGGGATCATAACCCTGGCCGGCAGGCTTAGGCCAGCCGCCGGCAAATCTCGGTGGTGAGGGCTGCCTGGTTCATGCAATAGAAGTGCAGGCCGGGCGCCCCCCCCGCCAGCAGGCGCTGGCAGAGCTCGGTGACCACGTCGAGGCCGAAGGCCCGGATGGAATCCGCATCGTCGCCGTAGCTCTCGAATTTCCTGCGCATCCAGCGCGGGATGTCGGCGCCGCAGGCATCGGAGAAGCGGGCCAGCTTGGAGAAGCTGGCAATGGGCATGATGCCGGGTACGATGGGAATCTCCACCCCGAGGGCGCGGATATCGTCCACAAAGTGGAAATAGGCGTCGGCGTTGTAGAAATACTGGGTGATGGCGGAATTGGCGCCGGCGTCCACCTTGCGCTTGAAGTTGATGAGGTCGTCCCGGGGGGACCTGGCCTGGGGATGCCATTCCGGGTAGGCGGCCACTTCGATGTCGAACCAGTCGCCGGTCTCGGCCCGGATGAATTCCACCAGTTCGTTGGCGTAGCGCAGTTCGCCCGGGTCTGCCATGCCGGAAGGGAGGTCGCCCCGCAGGGCGACGATGCGGCGGATGCCTTCGGCCCTGTATTCATTCAGGATTTCCCGGATGCCGGCCCGGGTGGAGCCGACGCAGGAAAGGTGGGGGGCTGCCGAGAGGCCCTCGGCGGCGATGTCCTTGACGATGGCGAAGGTCCGTTCCCGGGTGGAGCCGCCGGCACCGTAGGTGACCGAGAAGAAGGCCGGCCGCAGTTCGGCCAGCTTCTTCCGGGTTGCGGCGAGCTTGTCGATGCCTTCCGCCGTCTGGGGCGGGAAAAATTCGATGGAGAGTTCGATTGTCATGGTCTGAGCCAAATGAAGAATTCGCGATTGCCGTCGCCACCGGTGATGGGGCTGTCGAACCAGCCCAGGACCTGGAGGCCAGCTCCTGCTGCCGCCTGCCGCAATTTTGCCTCCACTTCGCCATAAAGGGCCGGGTCGCGCACGATGCCGCCCTTGGCGAGTCCCTGGGGGCCCACCTCGAACTGGGGCTTCACCAGCAGCAGCATGTTGCCGCCTGGTTTCAGCAGGGGCGGCAGCTGGGGCAGGACCAGGGTAAGGGAGATGAAGGAAACGTCGGCGACGGCCAAATCAAAGCCCGCCGCCGGCAGGTGGCTCCCCAGGTCGGAAGCCGCCAGGGCCCGGCAGTTCACGCCTTCGATGCAGATCACCCCCCCGTCATTCTGGAGCCGGGGATGGAGCTGGCCGTGGCCGACGTCGACGCCGACCACCCGGGCGGCACCGGCCTGGAGCAGGCAGTCGGTGAAGCCGCCGGTGGACTGGCCGACATCGAGGCAGACGAGGCCCTTCGGATCGATGCCGCTGGCGGCCAGGGCGCCGGCCAGCTTCAGGCCGCCGCGGGAAACGTAGCGGTCGGCGGTATCGGGTGCCACTGTCAGCTCCGCATCCCGGGGGATGTCCTGGGCCGGCTTCGCCACGGCTCCCCCCAGCCAGCTGACTCGCCCCGCCGCAATGAGCCGCTGGGCGGCGGTGCGGGAAGGGGCAAGGCCCGTTTCCACCAGGAGCTGGTCGGCCCGGGGCACGGTCAGCCGTCCTGCCGGGGCAGGAGGAGGGAGCTGAGTACCCAGGAAATCACGCTGTACACGATGGACCCCAGGAGGGCCGACCAGAAGCCGCCCACCTCGAAGCCTTCGATCAGCACGCCGGCCAGCTGGAAGAGGGCGGCGTTGATGACGAGGATGAAGAGCCCCAGGGTGAGGAGCGTCGCCGGCAGGGTCAGCAGGATGAGGAGAGGCCGCAGGAAGGTGTTGATGAGCCCCAGCACCAGGGCCACCAGGAAGGCGGTGCCAAGACTCGCCACCTGGATCGTCGGAACGACGTAGGGCAGTGCGAGCAGCGCTGCGGCGTTGACGATCCAGAGGACGAGAAGGCGCATGGCTTCTTAGTAGCGGTAGTGGTCAGCCTTGTAGGGGCCGTCCACGGAAACGCCGATGTAGGCTGCCTGCTGCTCGGTGAGCTGGGTAAGCTGGGCGTTCAGCTTCTTGAGCTGGAGCCGGGCCACCTTTTCGTCCAGGTGCTTGGGCAGGGTGTAGACCCCTACCGGATAGTCGGCGGTGCGGGTGAAAAGTTCGATCTGGGCGATGGTCTGGTTCGCGAAGGAAGAGGACATCACGTAGCTCGGGTGGCCGGTGGCGCAGCCGAGGTTAACCAGGCGCCCCTTGGCCAGCAGGATGATGCGCTTGCCGTCCGGGAAAATGACATGATCCACCTGGGGCTTGATCTCTTCCCACTGGTACTTCTCGATGGAGGCGACGTCGATTTCGTTATCGAAGTGGCCGATGTTGCAGACGATGGCCTGGTCCTTCATCTTGACCATGTGGTCGTGGGTGATGACGTGGAAGTTGCCGGTAGTGGTGACGAAAATGTCGGCCTTGTCGGCAGCGTATTCCATGGTCACCACGCGGTAGCCTTCCATGGCGGCCTGGAGGGCGCAGATGGGGTCGATCTCGGTGACCCAGACCTGAGCCGAGAGGGCGCGCAGGGCCTGGGCGGAGCCCTTGCCCACGTCGCCGTAGCCGCAGACCACGGCGACCTTGCCAGCCACCATGACATCGGTGGCGCGCTTGATGCCATCCACCAGGGATTCGCGGCAGCCGTAGAGGTTGTCGAACTTGGACTTGGTGACCGAGTCGTTCACGTTGATGGCCGGGAACTTGAGGTCGCCCCGCTGGTGCATCTGGTACAGACGATGGACGCCGGTGGTGGTTTCCTCGGTCACGCCCTTGATCTGGCCGAGGCGAACGGAATACCAGTTGGGGGCGGTGGCGAGCTTGGCCTTGATGGCGGCGAAGAGGATGGTCTCTTCCTCGGAACCCGGATTGGCGAGGACGGAAAGGTCCTTCTCGGCCTTGGCGCCCAGGTGCAGCAGCAGGGTGGCGTCGCCGCCGTCGTCCAGGATCATGTTGGAGTAGCCGCCGTCGGCCCACTCGAAAATGCGGTGGGTGTAGTCCCAGTACTCGGTCAGGCTCTCGCCCTTGACGGCGAAGACGGGGATGCCGTCGGCGGCGATGGCGGCGGCGGCGTGGTCCTGGGTGGAGAAGATGTTGCAGGAGGCCCAGCGCACTTCGGCGCCGAGGGCGGTCAGGGTCTCGATGAGGACCGCTGTCTGGATGGTCATGTGCAGGGACCCGGTGATGCGGGCGCCCTTCAGCGGCTTGGAAGCGGCGTATTCCTCGCGGATGGCCATGAGACCGGGCATTTCGGTCTCGGCGATCTTGATTTCCTTGCGGCCCCAAGCGGCGAGGCCCAGGTCGGCAATGACGTAGTCTTTGAATTCAGCCACAGTAAGCTCCTTCGTGAACTGTGGCCGGGCAGGATGCTCACCCGGCATCCCGTGCCCGGCACGGGTTAAATGGGTGAGCGCCGTTTTGAACCGAGCCTGGGGGAAAGATGTTGCCCCTGCAGCGCTCCTCGGTAAGTCGCGAATTGTACAGGATTCCAGGTTGTGAAAAAGGGGAGCCGTGGCTCCCCTTGCTGGTTCCCAAGCCCGGTTACAGGCCGGCGTCGGCCCACAGGGCCTCGGCCTTGTCGGTGGCTTCCCAGGTGAATTCCGGCTCGTCGCGGCCGAAGTGGCCATAGGCGGCGGTCTTCTGGTAGATGGGGCGCAGCAGGTCCAGCATCTGGACGATGCCCTTCGGCCGCAGGTCGAAGTGGCGGCGCACCAGTTCGGTGAGCTTCTCGTTGCTGATGCGGCCGGTGCCGTAGGTATCCACCATGATGGAGGTGGGCTGGGCGACGCCGATGGCGTAGGAGACCTGCACCAGGCACTTGGAGGCGAGGCCGGAGGCGACGATGTTCTTGGCCACGTAGCGGCCGGCGTAGGCGGCGGAGCGGTCCACCTTGGAGGGGTCCTTGCCGGAGAAGGCGCCGCCGCCGTGGGGCGCAGCACCGCCGTAGGTGTCCACGATGATCTTGCGGCCGGTGAGGCCGCAGTCGCCTTGGGGACCGCCGACCACGAAGCGGCCGGTGGGGTTCACGAAGTACTTGATGTCGCCCTTGATCAGTTCCTTGGGCAGCACCGGCTTGATGATCTCCTCGACGACCGCCTCCCGCAGGGCGGCGAGCTCGATGTCCGGGGCGTGCTGGGTGGACAGCACCACGGCGTCGATGGCGTAGGGCTTGCCGTCCACGTAGCGGATGGTGACCTGGGATTTGGCGTCGGGACGCAGCCAGGGCAGCCGGCCGTCCTTGCGCAGGGCGGCCTGGCGCTCCACCAGGCGGTGGGACAGGTAGATGGGCAGCGGCATCAGGGACGGAGTTTCGTCGCAGGCATAGCCGAACATCAGGCCCTGGTCGCCGGCGCCCTGGTCGAGGGTGTCGTCATAAGCCTTGTTCACGCCCTGGGCGATGTCGGGGGACTGCTTGTCGTAAGCCACCAGGACGGCACAGCCCTTGTAGTCGATGCCGTATTCGGTGTTGTCGTAGCCGATGCGCTTGATGGTGTCCCGGGCCACGTGGATGTAGTCCACGTTGGCGGACGTGGTGATTTCGCCGGCGAGCACCACCAGGCCCGTGTTGCACAGGGTCTCGGCGGCGATGCGGGCATGCTTGTCCTCGGCCAGGATGGCATCGACGATGGCATCGGAAATCTGGTCGGCGACTTTGTCGGGATGGCCTTCGGAAACCGATTCCGAAGTAAAGAGATAATCGCTGTGCGCGGTCATTGTTTTCTGCTCCATGTTGGCCCGATTTGTCCGGCGTTACCGGCTTCGGGCCACGAGCAGGCGACGCTTTAGCGGAATTTTTGGGAACCTCCCCGTCGCCCCGCAAGTTGTCTGATTAACTCGGCGACTCGATAATGTTAGCTTTTTCGCGGCGGCTTGCAACCCCCCGGGCTACATGGTTTTCCTATTCCGTCTGTTGAGTTGGCTGCCTCTAAGGCTGGTGCACACCGTAGGCGCCGGGCTCGGCTGGCTTGCCTACCTCGCATCCCCCACCTATCGGCGCCACCTGCGGGAAAACCTCGACCAGGCCGGAATTCCCCCGGCATGGCGGGGCCGGGCCGCGGCCGAGGCCGGCAAGCAGGTGCTGGAATTGCCCCGGATCTGGCTGCGCAGCGTCGAGGAAGCCAAGGCCCAGGTGGTCGAAGTGGTGGGGTGGGAACACGTGGAAGCGGCCCGCCAGGCGGGCAAGGGCGTTCTGTTCCTGACGCCCCACCTGGGCTGCTTCGAGATCACTGCCCAGTACTACGCGGCCTTCGGCGACATCACCGTCCTCTACCGCCCGCCCCGCCAGGCAACTCTTCAGGCCATGATCGAAAAGGGGCGCCAGCGCCAGCGCCTGCACCTGGCCCCGGCCGACCTTTCCGGGGTGCGCTCCCTGATCAAAGCCCTGAAGCGGGGCGAGGCCGTCGGCATGCTGCCGGACCAGGCTCCCAAGATGGGTGAAGGCGCCTGGATCGACTTTTTCGGCCGCCCGGCCTACACCATGACCCTGGCGGCGCGCCTGAGCGAGACCGGTGCCGCCGTCATCATGGCCTGGGGCGAGCGCCTGCCCGGTGGGCGCGGCTACCGCCTCCATCTGCGCCCCCCCCTTGAAGCCCTGGCCGGCGACACCCTCGCCCGGGCCGGGCAGATCAACCGGGAAATCGAATCCCTGGTGCGGGAATGCCCGGGCCAGTACCTGTGGGGCTACAACCGCTACAAGCGGCCGGCCGGGGCCGAGCCGCCTCCGGTGAAATCATGAAAACCTTCGCCTCCCGCCTGCTCCTGGGCTTTCTCTGGCTCCTGCACTGGTTGCCGCTGCCAGTGCTGCGCGCCATCGGCTGGCTGGTCGGCCAGCTCCTCTATGTCCTGGGCCGGGAGCGGCGGCAGGTGGCGCTCGTCAACCTGGGTCTGTGTTTCCCGGACCTGGGTGCGGCCGAGCGGGAACATCTGGCTCGCCGTCATTTCATCGCCTTCGCCCGGGCCTTCATCGACCGTACCCTGGGCTGGTGGGCGCCCCGCTGGCGGCTGCGGCGCCTGATCCGGCTGAAGGGGCTCGAGAACCTGCGGGATGCGGCCGGCCGGCCGGTCATCCTCCTGGCGCCCCATTTCGTCGGCCTCGACGCCGGCGGCACCCTGATGACCCTGACCACGCCCCTGGTGAGCGTCTATTCCAACCAGAAAAATCGGGTCTTCAACCAGGTGCTCCTCAGTGGCCGCCTGCGCTTCAACCAGCCCATCCTCATGTCCCGCCAGGACGGCCTGCGCAAGGCGGTCAAGGCCCTGAAGGACGGCTATCCCTTCTACTACCTGCCGGACATGGATTTCGGCCCCAAGGAATCCATCTTCGTCCCCTTCTTCGGCGTGCCGGCGGCCACCATCACCGGCGTCTCGCGGCTGGCCCGCCTCACCGGCGCCCGGGTGGTGCCCTGCATCACCCGCCAGGTCAGGGATGGCTACGAGGTGGAGCTGCAGCCGGCCTGGGAAAACTATCCCGGCGAGAGCGTCGAGGCGGATACCGAATTCATGAACCGCTATATCGAGACCCAGGTGCGGCGCATGCCGGAGCAGTACTTCTGGCTCCACAAGCGCTTCAAGACCCGGCCTCCCGGACAACCGAGGTACTACCCGTGAACGACCAGCTCAAGATCGACATCCGCCCGGTGACGCCCCCCGATGTCCCCGCCATCGCCGCTTTGGCGCGGGAAATCTGGCAGGCCACTTACCCGGGCATCATCACCCAGGCCCAGATCGATTTCATGCTCGAGCAGCGCTACGGAGTCGAGCGCCTTTACGACGACATCGAGCAGCCCGACAAATGGCTGGACCAGGCCTTTTGCGCCGGACGGCGCGTCGGTTTTGCCTTCTGCGAGATATGCCAGGGGGAATTCAAGCTCGACCGGCTCTATATCCACCCGGACATGCAGCGCCGGGGCGTCGGCGGGCAATTGGTCACCCATACGGCCGAGCGGGCCCGCCGGCTCGGCTACCTGGCCCTCGTCCTGACGGTGAATAAGCGCAACGACAAGGCCATCGCCTCCTACCGGAAATACGGCTTCGCCATCCGGGAAGAGGTGGTCGCCGACATCGGCGGCGGCTTCGTGATGGACGACTACGTTATGGAGAAGCGGCTTTAAGGTTTTGAGATAACTCTATGTCTCTGTTATTCTTTTTGTAATTCAAACCGGGGTTGGCAGTGAAGCTGAAATTTACCAAGATGCATGGGCTGGGCAATGACTTCGTCGTTCTCGACGGCGTTCGCCAGCATATCGACCTGACGCCGGAGCAGCTGCGCTTCCTGGCCGACCGCCACTTCGGCGTCGGCTGTGACCAGATACTGCTGGTCCAGGCGCCGACCCGGGCCGGGGTCGATTTCCGCTACCGCATCTTCAATGCCGACGGCGGCGAAGTGGAGCAGTGCGGTAACGGCGCCCGCTGCTTCGCCCGCTTCGTCCACGACGCCGGGCTTACCGACAAGCGGGAAATCCGGGTCGAGACCCAGCGGGGCATCATCGCCCCCCGCCTGGAAGAGAGCGGCGAAGTGACCGTGGATATGGGCGAGCCCCGCTTCCGGCCCGAGGAGATTCCCTTCGTCAGTGATTCCGATGCCGTCATCCAGCCACTGCAAGCGGGGGCGGAGACGGTCGATGTCACCGTCGTCTCCATGGGCAATCCCCACGCCGTCCAGGTAGTGGATGACGTGGCCACGGCGCCGGTCGAAGCCCTCGGGCCGGTGATCGAGACCCACGAGCGCTTCCCCCAGCGGGTGAATGTGGGCTTCATGGAAGTGGAAAATCGCCATGCCATCAAGCTGCGGGTGTTCGAGCGCGGCACTGGGGAGACCCTGGCCTGCGGCACCGGCGCCTGCGCCGCCGTGGTGGCCGGCATCCGCCGGGGCCTCCTGGATTCGCCGGTGCGGGTGGGCACCCGGGGCGGCGAGCTTTCCATCGCCTGGGGCGGCCCCGGACAACCTGTCCTCATGACCGGGCCGGCCGTAACCGTTTTTTCCGGAGAAATCCAACTATGACCGCTGCCATCCACGCCGATGACGTCGCCCGCTTCCTGCAGGCTAATCCGGGCTTTTTCGAGCAGTATGCCGACCTCCTGGCCCACCTCAACGTGCCCCATCCCCACGGCGGCCGGGCCATTTCCCTCAACGAGCGGCAGATGCTGGTGATGCGGGAAGCCCACCGGCAGCTGGAAGGCAAGATGGCCGAGCTGATCGCTTTCGGCGAGGAAAACGATGCCATCAGCGAGAAGGTCCATCGCCTGGCGGTTGGCCTCATTGCCGCCGAGACCTTCCAGGCCGTCATCCATCTCCTCAATTTCCATCTCTGCGACGATTTCGCCGTGCCCCACATCGCCCTGCGGCTATGGGACAAGCCCGCGGGCATCGAGGATCTGCCGGAATTCGCGGCGGTGAGCGAGGAGCTCCAGGTCTTCGCCGAAACCCTGGCCCGGCCCTACTGCGGCTCCACTGCCGGCTTCGGCACCGCCTCCTGGTTCGGCGAATATTCTCCCCACATCCGTTCCCAGGCCCTCATCGCGCTCCGGAACGGCGGCGGCACCATCGGCATGATCGCCCTGGGCAGCGAGGACGCCCAGCGCTTCTACGGCGACATGGGCACCCTTTACCTGGAGCGGCTGGGCGAGATGGTCTCCGCCGCCCTGGCCCGGGTGACCAAGTCGGTATTGTGACCTCGGCGGAAGTCGGCGCCTATCTGGCCGAACTGGCCGAGCAGCGCCGGCAATCGCCCCATACCGTCGCTGGCTACCGGCACGACCTGGACAAGCTCCAGGCCCTGGCCGGCGAGACTGCCCTGGCTGAACTCCAGGTCCATCACATCCGCCGCTTCGTCGCCCAGCTCCACGCCGGGGGCTTGTCCGGCCGCTCCCTGGGGCGGCTGCTGTCGGCCTGGCGCGGCTTCTTCGCCTGGCTGGGGCGGCGCGGCGGGGTCGCCGCCAACCCCTGCGAGGGTATCCGGCCCCCCAAGTCCCCCCGGCGCTTGCCCGATGCCCTGTCTGCCGACGAGGCCGCCCGCCTCCTCGAGGGCGGCGAAGACGACGATCCGGCGCTGGCCGCCCGGGATCGGGCCATGTTCGAACTGTTCTACTCCTCCGGCCTGCGCCTGGCGGAACTCGCCGCCCTCGACCGGGATGCCCTGGAAACCGTTCTCCAGGACGGCGAGGTGCGGGTTACCGGCAAGCGCGGCAAGACCCGCATCGTCCCGGTCGGCTCCAAGGCCCAGGCCGCCCTGGCGGCGTGGAGTCGGGAGCGCCAGGCCCTGGCTCTTCCCGATGAGGCAGCCCTTTTCGTGGGCCGCCGGGGCAAGCGCCTCTCCCTCCGCATGATCCAGGAGCGCCTGCGTCGCCAGGCCCTGCTGGCCGGCCTGCCGACTCACGTCCATCCCCACATGCTGCGCCACTCCTTTGCCTCCCACGTCCTGCAGTCTTCCGGCGACCTGCGGGCGGTGCAGGAGATGTTGGGCCACGCCAGCATCTCCTCCACCCAGGTCTATACCCATCTCGATTTCCAGCATCTGGCCAAGGTCTATGACACGGCCCACCCCCGGGCCAAGCGGGGAAAAGCGCTTTCCGATTGACCGCGAGGCCCGTTCCAAATATGATTGCTTGTTTTGAAAAATCGCCCGAATCAAGGAGTTAGTCATGGCCATCAACCGTAACCGCCGTTCCTCCCTGGAGCGCCGCTGCGTTTCCAAGTCCGCCAAGCGTCTGTTCAAGGGTTCCAGCAAGACCATGTTCAAGGTCATCTACGGCGCCGAGTGCCACGCCCGTAACCGCAAGGCCCTGGGCTGATCGTCCGCAGTATTCCGGAGCCCCGGTTGCCGCAAGGCGACCGGGGCTTCTTGCTTTTGGCCGTCGAGGATTCCCCATGGCACAACTGATCCTGGCTCCGGACAAGGAGCGTTCCGTCTTCAAACGCCATCCGTGGCTTTTCGCGGGCTCCGTGGCCCATCTGGTGGGCCGGGCCAGGGCCGGGGATACGGTGGAAATCGCCGCCCATAACGGCCGGCCCCTGGGCAAGGCGGCCTTCAGCCCCAAGTCCCAGATTCGGGCCCGGCTGTGGACCTTCGATCCCGAGGAAACCATCGACGACGCTTTCTTCAAGCGCCGGGTGGCGGCTGCCGTGGCGCGCCGGGCCGCCCTGCCGGAACTGGCCGGCCAGGAGGGCGTGCGCCTCATCCACGCCGAGTCCGACGGCCTGCCAGGGGTTATCGCCGACCGCTACGGCGACACCGTGGTGGTGCAGCTCACCTCCGCTGGTGCCGACAAGTGGCGTAACGCCATCGTCGGTGCCCTGGTGAAAGCCACCGGCTGCGCCCGGGTCTATGAGCGCTCCGATTCCGATGTCCGCGGCCTCGAGGGCCTGGAGCCAGTCACCGGCTGGGTCCATGGCGAAGCGGGCGGGGCGCCCCTCTCCATCGACGAAAACGGCGTGCGGCTCGGCATCGACATCGCAGGCGGCCACAAGACCGGCTTCTACCTGGACCAGCGGGACAACCGCCTGCTGCTGCGCCAACTGGCGGCGGGGAAGAGCGTCCTCAACTGCTTCTGCTATACGGGGGGCTTCTCCCTCCAGGCCCTGGCCGGCGGGGCGGAAAGCGTGCTCTCCATCGATTCCTCCGGACGCGCCCTCGACCAGGCCCGGGCCAACCTGGCCCTCAATCCATCCCTGCCCGCCGAGCGGGCCGAGTGGTTGGAGGCCGATGTCTTCGAAGCCCTGCGGGTCTTCCGGAAAGAGGGCCGGCAGTTCGACCTGATCGTCCTCGATCCGCCCAAGTTCGCCCCCTCCGCCGCCCACGCCGACCGGGCTTCCCGGGCCTACAAGGACATCAATCTCCTCGGCTTCCGGCTGTTGAAGCCGGGCGGATTGCTGATGACCTATTCCTGTTCCGGCGGCATCGGCCTCGAGCTGTTCCAGAAGATCATTGCCGGCGCCGCCCTGGACGCCGGCCGGGAGGCCCGCATCGTCCGGCGCCTGGCCGGTTCCCCCGACCATCCGGTGGCCCTCAATTTCCCGGAAGGGGAATACCTCAAAGGCCTCCTGGTCCAGGTGGACTGACCGGGCTAAACTATCCGTCATGGCTTCCCTGCGCTCCTTCCTCCTCGTCCTGGCCCTCCTGTTCGCCCAAGGGGCGGCGGTGGCCCATGCCGTCGAGCATGGAGCCACGAAGGACGGAGCGCTGCCCGGCCATGTATGCGAGCTTTGCCTGGCCACTTGTGATCTCGGCTCGGTCCTCCCCGGGGTTGCGGCGCCACCACCGGTGGTGGCGTCCGTCCTGGTGCCGGAAGCGATGCCCTATGCCGGGCGCGGCCAGTTGCCGCCGCCTTCGGCCAGTCAGCGCGGTCCTCCGGCTGCCTGAAACGCCTCTTAGCCATGGACCGCGCCTAGCGTCGCGGTCCCGTGTCCATTGCGTTTCAGGAGCCTTCCATGCCGCAACGAAAAATCGCCCTGGCCGTCGCCCTGGTCGCCTGTACCGGCGCCCAGGCGGCCACGGACGCCGATCTGGCCGCTATCCGTGCCCAGGTCGAGGAACTGAAGAAGACCTACGAGCAGCGCATCGCCGCCCTCGAAGCCAGGCTTGCCGCCACCGAGGCCGCCCAAGCGGCCGCGCAGCCGGCGACCCCCGAGCCGTCCATGGCAGCGGCGGCGGGCGCCACTGCCTTCAACCCGGAAATTTCCGTCGTCCTCGACGGCAAGTACGCCAACACCTCCCGGGACCCGAATACCTATCGCATCCGGGGCTTCATCCCCAACGGGGGGGAAATCGCGCCGCCGCGCCGTAGTTTCTCCCTGGGGGAGACCGAACTGGCCCTGGCCGCCAACGTCGATCACCTCTTCCGGGGCACAGCGCTTTTCTCGGTGGCCCCCGAGGGCGGTATCAACACGGAGGAGGCCTACATCGAGACCCTGGCCCTGCCGGCGGGTGTCAAGCTCAAGGCCGGGCGCTTCCTTTCCGGCATCGGCTACCTCAATGCCCAGCATCCCCACGTCTGGGATTTCGTCGACGCCCCCCTGGCCTACAAGGCCTTTTACGGCTCCCGCCTGGGCAACGACGGGGTGCAGGTGAAATGGCTGGCGCCCACCGACCTCTTCCTCGAACTCGGCGCCGAAATGGCCCGGGGCGGCGGCTTCCCGGGCAACGAGCGCAACCGCAACGGGAACGGCCTCGGCACTCTGTTCGGCCATGTTGGCGGCGACGTGGGGATTTCCCATTCCTGGCAGGCGGGTCTGTCCTATGTCACAACCCGCCCCAACGGGCGGCAGTTCGAGGACATCGACGCTGGCGGCAACGTGAATGCTGCCGGCAGCTTCTCCGGCCGCAGCCATACCGCCGGTGCCGACCTGGTCTGGAAATGGGCACCCAACGGCGACCCCACCTACCGCAATTTCAAGTTCCAGGCCGAGTACCTGCAGCGCAGCGAGGATGGCAGCTTGGCCTACGACGATACCTTGAGTCGTGCTATTCCCGCCGGTGCCGGTGCGGTACGCGCCGCCAGCGACAGCTACCGTCGCCGCCAGTCCGGCTGGTATGTCCAGGGAGTATGGCAGTTTGCCCGGGGCTGGCGGGTCGGCTACCGCCACGATGCCCTCGATTCGGGGAACGCCAATCTGGGACCCAGGCTGCAGGCCGCCGATGCCGCCGGCTTGCAGCACTACTCGCCCCGGCGCAACAGCCTGATGGTGGATTGGTCGCCTTCCGAATTCTCCCGGGTGCGCCTGCAATACGCCCGCGACAGCTCCCGGGGCCCGGGGCTGGAGGACAACCAGTTCTTCGTCCAGTACATCATGAGCCTGGGCGCCCACGGCGCCCACAAATTCTGAGGATAGCGCCATGAAACGGCTTCTCGCTTTGTTGTGCCTGCTGGTCTCGGCCGGGGCTGCCCAGGCGGCGGTCAAGGTTTTCGCCACCCTGCCGGAATGGGGGGCGCTCGCCCAGGAGATCGGTGGCGACCAGGTCAAGGTCTATACCGCCACCCACGCCCTCCAGGACCCCCACCGGGTGGACGCCAAGCCCTCCCTGCTGGCCCAGGCCCGCCAGGCCCAGCTGGTGGTGGCCACCGGCGCCGGCCTCGAGGTCGGCTGGCTGCCGGTGGTGGTGCGGGATTCCGGCAATGCCGCCATCCAGGTCGGGCAGCCCGGCTATTTCGAAGCGGCTGCGTATGTCCAGCGCCTGGAGGTGCCGGCGGCGGTGGATCGCATCCACGGCGACGTCCATCCCGGCGGCAATCCCCATTTCCAGCTGGATCCGCGCAATCTCCTCAAGGTGGGTGAGGCCCTGGCCGCCCGGCTGGCCGACATCGACCGCGCCAATGCTGCCGCCTATGCCGCCGGCTACCAGGCGTTTGCCGCCAAGATGCGGGCCGCCATCCCGCGCTGGGAAAAGATGGCGGCGCCCTTGCGCGGCGTGCCGGTGATCGTCCAGCACAAGTCCTTCAGCTACCTGATCGCCTGGCTGGGCATGAAAGAGGTGGCGACCCTGGAACCCAAGCCCGGGGTCGAGCCCACCAGCGGCTATCTGAGCGAAGTCCTGGCGCGGCAGCGGGCCCAGCCGGCCCGGATGATTCTGCGCGCCGCCTACCAGAACGAAGGGCCCAGCGCCTGGATGGCCCGGGAGGCGAAAATCCCCGCCGTTGTGCTGCCCTTCACGGTAGGGGGCACGCCGGGGGCGAAGGATCTATTCTCCCTGTTCGACGATACCGTGGCGCGGCTGCTGAAGGGCCTCGAATGAGCGCTGCGCTCCTGGTGACCGAAGGGCTGGTGGCCGGCTGGGAGCAGCCGGTGACCCCGCCCCTGAGCCTCGAACTGGCGGCCGGGGAGATCGTCGGCCTGGTGGGACCCAATGGGGTCGGCAAATCCACCTATCTCTCGGCGCTGACCGGCGTTGCCCGGATTTTCGCCGGGCGCTTCGACAAGCGGCCGGATTTGCGCCTTGCCCTGCAGACCCAGGCGCCGCCGCCGTTCGCCGGCCTTCCCCTGTGCGGCACCGAGCTTCTGCAGCTCACGGGGGCGACGTCGGACGGCCTGCCTCCTTGGCTCATGGACAAGCTGGGCTGGCGGCTGGATCAGCTGTCCGGCGGGCAGCGGCACTTCCTCGCCCTGTGGGCCATCCTGCAGGCGCCGGCGGATGTGGTGCTCCTGGACGAGCCCACCAACAACCTGGATGTGGCCGGGGTTGCCCACCTGGGGGGCGCCCTGCGCCGGCGGGCCGACGAAGGCGCCGGCCTGCTGGTGGTGAGCCACGACCACGATTTCGTGGATAAGGTTTGCGACCGGATCGTGACTGCCGGAGAGGAGGCGTGATGACGGACATCCTCTCCCCCCTCTTCCTCCAGCCTTTCCTGATCGGCCTCTGCTTTGCCCTGGTGCTGCCCCTCTTCGGCTGCTACCTGCGGCTGCGGGAGGAGTGGCTGGCCGCCTTCGCCTATGCCCACGTGGCGGCGGCGGGGGCGCTCTGCGCCATGGCCCTGGAGGCTCCCCTCGTCCTTGGGGGCGTCGGCATGGCGGCTCTGGCCGCCCTGGCTAAGCGCCTGACGGCATCCCGCCTGGCCGGCGGCACCGCCTATGCCCTGCTGCTCCTCATCGGCTGGGCGGCTGCCGTCCTGCTGACCGCCAATCTGCCCATGGCGGAGCGGCTGGGGCACGCCCTCTTCGACGGGCAGCTCTATTTCGCCGATGCGGCCCAGCTCGCCATCGCGGTGATCTGCCTGCTGGTTGCCCTGCCGCTCCTTGCCCTGCTGTCCCGGCACCTGCTCCTGGCCCAGCTCTACCCCGCCTTCTTCGGCGCCCTCCGGCTGCCGGCCTGGCGGGTTCACCTGGGATTCGACCTGCTGGCGGTCGGCATCCTGGCGGTGGCAACCATGTCCCTCGGCGTCATGGGAGCCTTCGCCCTGGTTTTCGTCCCGCCCTGGGCGGTGTTCGCCCGGGCACCCAGCTGGAGGCGGGGCCTGGTTTTCGCGGCCATTCTCGGGGTGGGGGGATATGTCCTGGCCTTCTTCCTGGCCCTGCACCTGGACCAGCCTTTCGGGCCTGTGCTGGCGGTCGTGCTGGTTGCCCTTGGGATAGTCGCATTACCTAATCGACGGCATTGCGCCTGAGCACGCAGCGTGCTAAAACAGCCATTCTCGCCCGACGATCTCTATGGTCTTCTCTCTCTTCAAGAAAACCCAGGAAAAAATGCCGGAGCGCCAGGTGGCGCGTCCGAAGACGACGGCTGCTCCGCCTTCGGAGCCTGCCGCGGAGCCGGCGACCGGACCGGCGGCGGAAAACGCCGCCGCCCAGGCTTCGGCTCCGGCTGCTCCCGCTGCCAAGACCGAGCATTCCGTCCTCGATTTCACTGATTCCCAGTTCGGCGATTCGGGAGTCGACGGATCGGGGGTCATGGCCATCGAGGTGGAGCAGGGGGGCGACCCGCTGCAGGCGGACATCGAGCAGGCCGCGGTGCTTTTCGCCAACGGCCAGGACAGCGCAGCCCGGGCAGTCCTGGAGATGTGCGCCCGGGCCCACGTCGGCACCGAGGCCGAAAGGCTCTGGCGCATGCTCCTCGACCTCGTGCAGGTCCTCGGCGACCGTGCCGCCTTCGAGAAGCTGGGCATGGAATTCGCCCAGGCCTGCGAAACTTCTCCGCCGACCTGGCGGCAGCCTGAAGTCGTTGCGCCGGCCAAGGGCAATGGTGAAACGGCAATTGTTCTGCAGGGCGTCATTTCCGGCGCCGATGCTCCCGACATCGGACAGCTCAAGGCGGCGCTGGCGGCCAAGCGGCCCCTGCGCCTCGACCTCGGCAAGCTGGCCAGTTGCGATGACGGAGCGGCCAGCGCCCTGTACGACGTCCTGCGCCTGGCCCGCAAACAGGGCGTGATGCTGGCCCTGGAGGGCGCCGACGGCCTGGTGGGGCGCCTCGAGACCCGGTTGGTGGTCGGCCAGCGGGAGTCGGAAGGCAGCTGGCTGCTGCTCCTGGAACTGTATCAGCGCCTCGGGCGTCTCGAAGCCTTCGAGGAGAAGGCGGTGGATTATGCGGTGACCTTCGAGGTGTCGCCGCCGTCCTGGGAGGACGTCAAGGCTGTTCCTGGTGCCGGCAAGGCACCGGCGGCGCCCGCACCCCAGGAGAAAGCGCTTTTCCTGGCGGGCGAACTGAAGAACTATCGTTTTGACGAACTGCCCAAATATTTTGAGTCCACCGACCAGCCAATCCTCGATTTCTCGCGGGTCAAGCGCCTGGATTTCTTCTCGGCAGGCCTCTTGCGTAATCGGCTCGAACCCGTCAAGCGGCAGGGCAAGGAAGTGATTATTCGCCACCCGCACCACCTGGTGGCAGAACTCATGGGCATCGTCGGCCTCAGCCACGTGGCCCGGATCATCGTTCCCAAATCTTAGGAATTCTTATGGAGCAATATCACGGCACCACAATCCTGTCGGTGCGCCGGGGGAATCGTGTCGCCATGGGCGGCGACGGCCAGGTGACCCTCGGCAATATCGTCGTCAAGGCCACTGCCCGCAAGGTCCGCCGCCTCTACCAGAACCGCATCCTGGCGGGGTTCGCTGGCGGCACGGCGGATGCCTTCACCCTTTTCGAACGTTTCGAGGCCAAGCTCGAGAAGCATCAGGGCAATCTCCTGCGCTCGGCAGTGGAACTGGCCAAGGACTGGCGGACCGACCGCATGCTGCGCCGCCTGGAGGCGATGCTGTCCGTCGCCGACGGCGAGAATTCCCTCATCATCACCGGCAATGGCGACGTGCTGGAGCCCGAGCAGGGGATCGTGGCCATCGGCTCCGGTGGCGCCTTTGCCCAGAGCGCGGCCCGGGCCCTGCTGGAGAATACCGACCTGGCGCCGGTGGATATCGTCACCAAGGCCCTGGAGATCGCTGGCGATATCTGCATCTATACCAACCGCAATTTCACCATCGAGGTGCTGGAATGACGGCGATGACCCCTCCGGAAATCGTCCACGAGCTGGACAAGCATATCGTCGGCCAGGGCAAGGCCAAGAAGGCCGTCGCCATCGCCCTGCGCAACCGCTGGCGGCGGGCCCAGGTGGCAGAGCCCCTGCGCCAGGAGATCACCCCCAAGAATATCCTGATGATCGGTCCCACCGGCGTTGGCAAGACCGAGATCGCCCGGCGGCTGGCTCGCCTGGCCAATGCCCCCTTCATTAAGATCGAGGCGACCAAGTTCACCGAAGTGGGCTATGTCGGCCGGGACGTGGATACCATCATCCGCGACCTGGTGGAAATTGCCATCAAGAACCACCGGGAACAGGCCATGAAGGGAGTGCGCTCCCGGGCCGAGGATGCGGCCGAGGACCGCATCCTCGACATCCTGCTGCCCCCCGCCCGCAGCCCCGGCTTCTTCGCCGAGGGAACGACCCAGAGCGAGGACGGCGCGACCCGGCAGAAATTCCGCAAGAAATTGCGGGAAGGCGATTTCGACGACAAGGAAGTGGACATCGAAGTCACCCTGCCGAGCATGCAGGCGGAAATTTTTGCGCCCCCGGGCATGGAGGAGCTGACCCAGCAGATCCAGGGCATGTTCCAGAATCTCGGCAATGGCCGCAAGAAGTCGCGCAAGCTGAAGGTCAGCGAGGCAAGAAAGCTCCTCATCGACGAGGAAGCCGCCAAGCTGGTCAACGACGATGACGTCAAGGTGGAGGCGGTGAAGAACGTCGAGCAGAACGGCATCGTCTTCCTGGACGAGCTCGACAAGATCGCCAGCCGTTCCGAGGGCCAGGGGGCCGATGTCTCCCGTCAGGGCGTGCAGCGCGACCTGCTGCCCCTGGTGGAGGGCACCACGATCTCCACCAAGTACGGCATGATCAAGACCGATCACATCCTATTCATCGCTTCCGGCGCCTTCCATCTCGCCAAGCCCTCGGATCTTATTCCGGAACTCCAGGGCCGCTTCCCCATCCGGGTGGAACTGGATTCCCTGTCGGTGGCGGACTTCGAGCGCATCCTCACCCAGACCGACGCCTGCCTGACCCGTCAGTACCAGGCCCTGCTGGAGACCGAAGGGGTGGAGGTGGCCTTCGCCGAGGACGGCATCCGGCGCCTGGCCGAGATCGCGTACCAGGTGAACGAGAAGACCGAGAACATCGGTGCCCGGCGGCTCTACACGGTCATGGAAAAGCTGCTGGAGGAAGTCTCCTTCGAGGCCGGCAAGTCCGGCCAGAAGGCCACCGTCAATGTCGACGGTGCCTACGTGGATGCGCGCCTGTCCGGCCTGGCGGGAGACGAAGACCTGTCCCGCTACGTCCTGTGAGCGGCGACGGACTTTTCGTCCGCATCACCACCATCCTGTTCCCCATTCTGGCCATTGTGGCGGCCGGCTATTTTTATGGCCGCCGCCACAAGCCGGAAATGGCGGTGGCCAACCGGGTCAACATGGATGTCTTCGTCCCGGCTCTGGTATTCGGTGCCATGGCCGGAAAACCCTTCGACCTGGCAGCTTTCGGCCCCCTGGCCGCCGGCGGGCTGGCGGTGCTGCTGGGCAGCGGGCTGATCGCCTGGCCGGTGGCCCGAATGCTCGGGGTGCAGTGGCGGACCTTCGTGCCGCCCATGATGTTCAACAATTCCGGCAACATCGGCCTGCCGGTGGCCGTGCTGACCTGGGGCGAAGCGGCCCTGCCGGCGGCCGTGATTCTCTTCATGGTGGAGAACACCCTGCATTTCTCCCTGGGCGCCCGGATGCTCGATTCCCAGGCCCGGCTGCTGTCCCTGTGGCGGGTGCCCGTGGTGGCCGCCGCCATTGCCGGCCTGATCGTGGCGGCCTTGAAGGTGGAGCTTTGGCAGCCGGCGGTGATCGCCATCAAGATGCTGGGCGACGTATCGATTCCCCTGCTGCTGTTCGCCCTGGGGGTACGGATGACCGATGTTTCCTTCGGGGACTCCAAGGTGGCCGTGGCGGGCGCTGTGCTGCGGCCCCTGGCCGGGATGGCCCTGGCCTGGGTAGTGGCCTGGACTCTCGGGCTGGCGGCCCGGGAGGCAGCCATGCTGCTGGTTTTCGGCGCCCTGCCGCCGGCCGTCCTCAACTTCCTTTTTGCCGAACGCTACCGCCAGGAACCGGAGCAGGTCGCTTCCATCGTCCTCGTCGGTAATCTGGCGGCCCTAGCTTTCCTGCCCCTGGCTCTTGCCCTGGCGCTGTAAGGCGCGGCGGGCCAGCCAGCCTTCCACCAGGGAGTAGACGGAAGGCACCACTACCAGGGTGAGCAGGGTGGAAGACACCATGCCGCCGATGACCGCGATGGCCAGGGGCTGGTTGGTCTCCGACCCGGCGCCCAGTCCCAGGGCGGCGGGGAAGAGGGCCAGGATGACGGTGGCCGAAGTCATGAGAACCGGCCGCATGCGGATGGGACAGGCTTCCCGCAGGGCGGCATCGATCCCCATGCCTCCCCCCCGGCGCTGGTTGGTGAGGTCCACCAGCAGGATGGAGTTCTTGGCCACCAGGCCGATGAGGAGCACCAGGCCGATCATGGAATAGATGTTGAGGGTCTGCCCCGTCGCCCACAGGGCGGCGACGCCCCCGATGATGGCCAGGGGCTGGGCCAGCATGACGATGAAGGGCTGCAGGAAGGAATCGAACTGGCTGGCCAGGACCATGTAGAGGAGCACCAGGGCCAGGGTGAAGGCGAAGACCATGTATTTGGCGGTCTTGCCGAATTCCTCGGCCTGGCCGATGAGCTTCACCTGGTAGCCGGGGGGCAGGTCGGCGGCGGCTGTCTTCACCTTTTCCACCGCTTGGCCCAGGGGGACGGTCGGGGTGGCGAAGAAGGTGGCGGCGTATTGCAGGTCGAAGCGGCCGATGACGGCGGGGCCCAGGGTTTCCTGGAAGCCGGCCACCGAATCCAGGCGCACCAGCTTGCCGTCCCGGTTCCTGAGCCAGATCTTGGCGAGATCGGCGGGCTGGGCGAATTCACCTTCCTTGCCCTTGACGCGGATATCGTAGCGCTGGCCATCCCCCGGCTCGTCGTTGTATTTGGCGATGTCGACGCCGCCGGTCAGCATGTTGATGGCCAGGGCCACGTCGTTGGTGGAGAGATTGGCCGAGGCGATGCGCAGCCGGTCGGGCTGGAATACCAGTTGGGGCAGATCCAGTTGGAGATCGGTGTCGACGCGCCCGCCGAGTCCGGGTTCGGCGGCCAGCTTGCCCTGCAATTCCCTCGTCAGTCGGCCCACTTCCGAGAGATTCTCGCCGGTCAGCACGAACTGCAGGGGCTCGCCCCGTTGCCCCTGGACCATGGAATAAGGACTGGCAAAGACCCGGGCGCCGGGGATCTGGGCCAGTTCCTTGCGCAGTATCGGCAGGATTTCCTGCTGGCTGATGGTGCGCTCCTCCCGGGGAGACATGCGGGCCACCACGGTGCCCTGGTTCACCTGGCCGGCGGAACCCAGGCCGATAAGGGCGAATTCGGTGACCACTTCCTTGTGGCCTTTCAGCACGGCTTCCACCATCCTCAGGCGGGAGTCGGTGTAGTCGATGGATGAACCCAGGGGCGCCCGCAGATAGACCAGGAAGCGGCCCTCGTCCTGCTCCGGGGCGAAGGTCTTGCCGACGCCGGCGAAGAAGAAGCCGCTCGATGCCACCGTGAGGATGGTGAGCAGTACCACCGTCCAGCGATGGGTGAGGGCCCGCTCCAGCAGGCCCCGGTAGAAGCGGTCCAGACGCTGGAAGCCACCTTCGATGGCGGCATGGACGCGGCTACGGTGATGCCCCTTTTCCCGCATGGTGAGAAAGCGGGAACAGAGCATCGGGGTCAGGGTGAGGGAAACGAAGAGGGATACCAGGACGCCGAAGGTGACCACCACGGCGAAGGAGCGGAAGAACTGGCCGATGATGCCGCTCATGAAAATCACCGGGGCGAAGATGGAGACCAGGGACAAGGTGGCTGCGATGACGGCGAAGACCACCTCGTTGGAGCCGTTGATGGCGGCCGACATCGGGTCCGAGTCCAGTTCCTCCCGGTGGCGGAAGATGTTCTCCAGGACCACGATGGCGTCATCTACCACGACGCCGATGAGGAGCAGCAGGCCGAGGAGGGTCAGGGAATTGAGGGTGTAGCCGAAGAAGTAGATGACCGCGATGGCGCCCATGAGGGACACCGGGATGGCCAGGGAAATGATGATGGTGGAGCGCACCGACAGCAGGAAAAGCCAGACCACCAGGGCGGCCAGCAGCGTCCCTTCCAGCAGGTGCTCCTTGAGGGCGTTGACGATTTCCAGGATGAAGACGGCATCGTTGGATACCACATGCAGCTCCACCCCCGGCGGCAGCTGGGGCCGCAGCTCTTCGTCGATCTTCGCCTTCACCTTGTCCACGATGGCGACGGTGTTGGTGTTGGCGATCTTGACGATGCCCAGGCCGATGGTCGTCTTGCCATTGAAGCGGGCGAGCTGGCGGTTGTCGGTGAGGCCGTCGATGACTTCGGCGACGTCCTCCAGCTTGACGGGGGCGGAGCCTTTCCAGGCCACCACCATCTGTTTCAGGCTGTCGAGGGTATGGAATTCGAGGTCGAGCTTGACCAGGTTTTCGGTCTTCTCGCCCACCACGAAGCCGCCGGCCAGCTGGACATGCTCCTTGTTGAAGGCATCGGTGATGTCCTGGGCTGTGACTCCCAGGGCCGCCATGCGGGCGGGGATCAGCTCGACCCGGAGAGTGCGGTCCCGACGTCCGCCGAGGCGGACTTCGCCGACGCCGTCGATAGTCTCGAGGCGCTTCTTGAGGATATTGATGGCGTACTGGTTGAGCTGCTGCTGGGTGCGGTCCCCCTGGAGGGCGAGCCACATGATGGGCTGGGCATTGGTTTCCACCTTGGCGACGACGGGCGGGTCCACGTCCTTGGGAAGCCGGCGCAGCACCTGGTTTACCTTGGCCTGGACCTCGTTGAAGGCCACGTCGACTTTCTTTTCCAGGCTGAAGGTGATGTTGATGACGGAGATGCCGGGGGATGAAGTGGACTGGATATGCTCGATGCCGGGGGTGGAGTTCACCGAGCTTTCGATGATGTTGGTGATCGAGGCATCGACGATGTCCGGATTGGCGCCTTTCAGGGCCGTCGTGACCGAGACCACCGGAAATTCGATGTAGGGGTAGCGGTCCATGCCGATACGCCCGTAGCTGATGATGCCGAAGAGCACCAGGAGGGCGCTCAGCATCCACGCCAGGACGTGGCGCTTGATGGATAGCTCGGGCAGGGTCATTTGGCGGGCCCGGGCGGCGTGGCGGGCTTTGCCTGGCCGGCAGTCGGCTCCTTCACCGTGACGGGGGCGCCGTCGGTCAGGAATCCTGCCCCGTCGAGGGCGATGGTCTCGCCCCCTTGCAACCCCTTCAGCAGTTCGATCTGGCCGCCCTGCTTGCTGCCGGTTTCCACTACCCGCTGCTGGGCCTTGCCGCCGGTGACGACGTAGACCACCTTGCCCGCCGGGCGCAGCACCACCGATTGCTCGGGAACCAGGAGAGTGTCTTCCTTGCGCCCGGTGATGACGATGGCGTCAACCGAGCCGCCGCCCTTCAAGGCGCCCGGGTTGTCGAAGCGGGCAATGGCCTCGACTGCCCGGCTGCCTTCCAGGACCGTGGGGCGGATATCCTCGAGGACGCCGGTGATCGGCGCGTCGGGGATGAGCGGGCTGCTGATGCGCACAGCCATGCCGGCTTTCAGACGGGAGGCGGTGCTCTCGGGGAAAGGCAGGTTGGCCCGCAGGCGGCGATTGGAAATCAGGCGGAAGAGGGGGTCTCCGACCTTGACGTAGTCGCCGACGCTGGCGACCTGGGTCTCGATGACGCCGTCGAAGGGGGCGAGGACCCGGGTCTTGCCGATGTTGTCCCGGGACATGGCACTCCGGGAGCGGGCGGCGGTCAGCTGGTTTTTCAGGGCGTCGCGCTGGGCGGTGACATCGTCCAGGGCATTTCGCGAAATGAAATTCTTGCTGACCAGTTCGGTCTGCCGCGCCACCAGGCGCTCCTGCTGGGCCAGCAGGGCCTCCAGGCGGGCCGCTTCGGCGCTGTCGGCATTCGCCTGGTTGCCCACGTCGGTGGGGTCGATGCGGGCCAGGAGCTGCCCCTTCCTGACCGCCTGGCCGCCCCGGGCCTCGATGGCAATCACCCGGCCGGCGACTTCGGCGGCGATTTTGGGATCCATCACCGCTTCGAGGAATCCCAGGGTGCGTTCGGTATTCTCCAGGCTGGCGACCTTGACCTGGGTGGTGGTGACCAGGATGGGAGGAGCCCCCTTCTTTTCCGCCGGTTTTTCACCGCAGGCGGCGACAAGGAATGTGGCGAGGAAAAGAAGGGCTAGGCGGTTCATGCAGGCAGTATCCGTTCGGTGGCGTAGAGTTCTTCGACGGTTTCCCGGCGCCGGATGAGGTGCGTCCGCTCGCCGTCCACCATGATTTCGGCGGCGCGGGGGCGGGTGTTGTAATTGGAACTCATGGCCATGCCGTAGGCCCCGGCCGACATGACCGCCAGCAGGTCGCCGGGCTCCAGGGCAAGGGAGCGGCCCTGGCCCAGGAAGTCACCGGATTCGCAGACCGGGCCCACCACGTCGTAGGTCGCCCCCGGCCCCGGGCGCGGCGCCACCGGCAGGATGTCGTGCCAGGCTTCGTAGAGAGCCGGCCGCATGAGGTCGTTCATGGCGGCGTCGATGATGGCGAAATTCTTGCCCTCGCCGGGCTTCAGGTACTCCACCCGGGTCAACAGGAGCCCGGCGTTCCCGACCAGGCGGCGGCCCGGTTCCAGGACCACCTTGAGGCCGCGGCCGGTGAGCTTGTCCAGGAGGGGGGTCAGGTAGGAGGCAACGGAAGGCTGTTCGTCTCCCTCCCGGTAGCGGATGCCGAGGCCGCCCCCCAGGTCCAGGTGGTGGATGCCGATGCCGTCGGCAGCCAGTTGATCCACCAGGGCCAGGATGCGGTCCAGGGCTTCGGTGAAGGGGGCCGGGTCGAGAAGCTGGGAGCCGATGTGGCAATCGATGCCGGCCACCTCGATGTGCTGCAGGTCGGCCGCCCGGCGATAGAGGGCCCGGGCGTCGTCGTAGGCGACACCGAACTTGGCTTCCTTGAGGCCGGTGGAAATGTAGGGGTGGGTCTTGGGATCGACGTTGGGGTTGACCCGCAGGCTGACCGGAGCCTTCTTTCCGACCTGGCCCGCTACCTCGTTGAGCCGTTCCAGTTCAGGGGCGGATTCGATGTTGAAGCAGAAGATGCCCGCCTCCAGGGCGAGCCGCATTTCCGCGGCAGTCTTGCCGACACCGGAGAAGACGATTTTCCCCGCATCGGCTCCCGCCGCCAGAACGCGCTGCAATTCACCGCCGGAGACGATATCGAAACCAGCGCCCAGGCGGGCGAAGAGATTGAGGATGGCGAGGTTGGAATTGGCTTTTGCGGCGTAGCAGACGAGGGCATCTGCGCCAGCGGGGTGGCCGGCGAGGACCTGCTGGAATTCCTGCAGGGCGCCTTCCAGGGCGGTGCGGGAATAGACGTAGGCCGGGGTGCCGAACTGGCGGGCGATTTCCGGCAGGGGAGTGGATTCGGCGTGGAGGACGCCGCTTTTTTGTGCGAACGGGTTCATTTGGAGCTTCGATTCTTGTCCGTGCTAACATCCTTGGCCGCGGGCTCGGCAGGTTTGGCCGATTTTGCGTTGCCGAGGAGAGGTTCCGGCGGCGGTCCGGGCGGCAGTTCCAGGGAACCCTTCATGCCGCAGGCCGAGAGGCTGGCGGCCAGCAGTACGATGAGATATTTGGACATTGATGACGAACCGGCCAGTAAATTGCGGGATGGTAGCACACCATGGACGATAAGGAATTCAACGCCTTGGCGGACGCGGCCCTGGCCCGCATCGAGGCGGCTGTGGAGAAAAGCGGCGCCGATCTGGATTTCGAGGTCCAGCCCGGGGGCGTACTGGAAATCGAATTCGAGGATGGCAGCAAGGTCATCGTGAACCGTCACGGCGTCGCCAGGGAAATCTGGGTCGCCGCCCGGTCCGGCGGCTTTCATTTCCGCTGGGACGGCAGCGCCTGGCGGGATAGCCGCGACAACGAAGAACTGATGGCCAAGTTGTCCCGCATCGCCAGCCAGCAGGCCGGCGATGCCATCGAACTTGACTGACGGTCAGTCGGAGGGCGGCGCGTTCGGTTCCGGCGTGGGCAGGGGGCTGTCCGCCTGCGCCTCTTCGGGATTCGGCTCCCTGGCCGCGTTCTCGACGTAGATGTAGCTGCCGTTGCCGGTGGCGACGAGGCCCTCCGGTACTTCGGGTAAAGTTTGGGGCGTGTCCTTGAGGGCCCTGTTCATGTAGCCGAGCCAGATCGGAAGGGCGGCGGCGCCGCCGGTTTCCTTGTCCCCCAGTTTCTTGGGCTGGTCAAAGCCGATCCAGGCGCAACCGGTGACGGTGGCCTGATAGCCGCAGAACCAGGCATCCACATATTCATTGGTGGTGCCGGTCTTGCCTGCCAGGTCGTGGCGCTTCAAGGCCACCGAAGCCTTGGCGGCGGTGCCGTAGATGGTGACATCCCGCAGCATGGAATCCATGAGGAAGGCATTGCGGGGGTCGATGGCGCGGATGGACTCGTCGCCGGCCTGCACCTGGGACGACTGGGCCAATACCTGCCCCTTCTCGTCGCGGATTTCCTTCACCACGTAGGGCTGGATGCGATAGCCGCCGTTGGCGAAGACCGAATAGGCCGTCACCATCTGCCAGGGCGTTACCGAGCCGGCGCCGAGGGCCATGGTCAGGTAGGGCGGGTGTTTTTCGGGATCGAAGCCGAAACGGCCCGCATAATCCTGGGCGTACTGGGTACCGATGGTCTGCAGGATGCGGATGGACACCATGTTCTTGGACTTGGCCAGGGCGGTGCGCATCTTCATCGGCCCTTCATACTTGCCGTCGTAGTTGTGGGGTTCCCAGGCCTGGGAACCGGTCTGGCTGGCGGAGATTACGATAGGCTCGTCGGCAATGACGCTGTTCGGGCTGAACCCTTTCTCGAGGGCGGCGGAATAAATGAATGGCTTGAAGCTCGAGCCCGGCTGCCGCCAGGCCTGGGTGGCGTGATTGAACTTGTTGCGGTTGAAGTCGAAACCTCCCACCAGGGCCCGGATGGCGCCATCCTTGGGATCCACGGCGATGAAGGCTGATTCGACTTCGGGCAGTTGGGCGATTTGCCACTGGCCCTTGTCATCTTTTTGCACCCGGATGAGGGCGCCGCGCCGCAGTCGCTTGTTGGGGGGCGCCTTGTCGTCCAGCATGCGGGCGGCGAACTTGATGACATCCCCGGCCAGGTTGAGGATTTCTCCGCCGCGCTTGTAAACCCGCACTTGCTTGGCCTCGGCGGACAGTACCAGGCCAGGGACAAGATCGCCGGCCTCCGGCATCTCGTGCAGGGCCTCGTCGATGGTCTCGTCCTGGTCGGAAGTGATGTCCGTCATGTCCAGGTAGGCTTCGGCGCCGCGATAGCCGTGGCGGCGGTCATAGTCCATGACACCTCGCCGCAGGCTGGCATAGGCGGCCTCCTGCTCATCCTTCCGGATGCTCGTGTAAACCTTCAGTCCCCGGGAATAAACATCTTCGGGGAAACGTTCGGCAGTAATCTGCCTGGCCATCTCAGCGACATATTCGGCATGGACCGGATAGTCGGAAAATTCCCGCTTGACCACCAGGATTTCCTTGTTGGCGGCTTCGAATTGCTGATCGTTGATGAAGTCGAGTTCCCGCATCCGTCTTAGCACGTATTGCTGGCGGATTTTTGCGCGCTTAGGATTGACGACCGGATTGTAGGCGGATGGCGCTTTCGGCAGCCCGGCCAGCATGGCTGCTTCGGCAATGGAGATGTCCTTGAGGGGCTTGCCGAAATAGATCTGGGCGGCGGCGGCGAAGCCGTAGGCGCGTTGGCCGAGGTAGATCTGGTTGATGTAGAGTTCCAGAATCTGGTCTTTCGACAGATTCTTTTCGATCTTGAAGGAGAGCAGCACTTCGTACAGTTTGCGGGTGTACGTCTTCTCGCCGGAGAGGAAAAAATTGCGGGCAACCTGCTGGGTAATGGTGGAGGCGCCTTGCTTCTTTCCCCCGCCGACGAAGTTGACAACCGCAGCGCGCAGGATGCCGAGGGTATCGACGCCGCCATGCTGATAGAAACGTTCGTCTTCCGCCGCCAGGATGGCGTGCTTCATGACGGCAGGGACATCATTGATGCCGACCACGGCTCGCCGCTCCTCGCCGAATTCGCCGATCAGGTAGCCGTCGGACGAATAAACCCGCAGGGGAATCTTGGGGCGATAGTCGGTCAGCACCTCGAGGGAGGGCAGGTTGGGGTAGGACAGCGCCAGTACAATCAGAGCAAGGGCAACGCCGATGGCGGCGAGGCCGACGACGACGAGGGCTGGATAGGCGACAAGGCGCAACGCCAGGCGGGAATTAGACAAAACGGCGGCAAGGAGGAAATGATGTTGCAACGATTATACGCTGAAGCCCGGAGGGGCTGAAAAATCGCTTTACACACCCGGTGCTAGTTGCTAGCATCTGAAGTGAATTATTGAATTTTTGCCTAACGTCGCATTTATAAAGGCTTTTTTGGGGGTCAGGTGCGTCTCGATCTGTCGATTTTCAATCCCAAGGCGCGCCCGCTCATCGGGCTCGACATCAGCTCTTCCAGCGTCAAGATGGTGGAGCTGGTTCCAAATGGGAAAGAGGGCTACCGCGTCGAGCGCTACACCATAGAGGTGTTGCCGAAGGACGCGGTTTCCGATGGCAACATCACCAACCTGGAAGCAGTGGTGGACTGTGTCAGGCGGGCCTGGAAAAGATTGGCGACGTCGACCCGCGATGTCGCCATGGCCTTGCCGGCTTCAGCCGTGATTACCAAGAAGGTCATCATGCCCCCTGGCCTGCGGGAGAGCGAATTGGAGGTGCAGGTCGAGTCCGAGGCCAATCAGTACATCCCGTTCTCCATCGATGAAGTCAATCTGGATTACCAGGTTCTCGGTCCGGCCCCCTCATCCCCCGACGAGTTGGAGGTACTGATTGCCGCCTCGAAGAAAGAAAGGGTGGAGGATCGCGTCGCCGTAGCCGAAGCGGCCGGACTGAAGGCGGTTGTGATGGATGTGGAGTCCTTCGCCGCGCTATCGGCTTTTGAGCTCATCGAGCGGCAATTCCCCGATGGGGGAAAGAACCAGGTGGTTGCCTTGGTCGATGCCGGCTCCAATGTCATGAATCTCACCGTGCTGCGCAATGAGCAGCAGATTTACGCCCGGGAACAGGCCTTTGGCGGCTCCCAGCTGACCCAGGACATCGCCCGCCACTACGGCATGAGCTACGAAGAGGCCGAGGCCGCCAAGCGGGCGGGCAATCTTCCCGAAGGGTATGAGGCCGAATTGCTGAATCCCTTCATGGAAAATCTCGCCCTCGAGATTTCCCGGGCCCTGCAGTTCTTCTTTACCTCCACCCAGTACAGCCAGGTGGATCATCTGGTCCTGGCCGGCGGGTGCGCCGTCCTTCCTGGTGTCGATGAAGTCGTGGCGACCCGTACCCAGGTGAATACCATCGTCGCCAATCCTTTCGCCAACATGGTGCTGTCGGATCGGGTGCGGGCCAAGAGCCTGTTGACCGACTCCTCTTCGCTCATGGTGGCCTGCGGCCTGGCTTTGCGGAGGTTTGATCCGTCATGATCCGCATCAATCTCCTGCCCCATCGGGAAGAAGCTCGCAAGGCGAAGCGGCAGCAGTTCTATGCCCTCCTCGGGATGGTTTCGGTGCTGGGAGCGCTGATCGTCTTTTTCGTCTATACGGTGATTGCCGGTTACGTCGGTAGCCAGGAAGAGAAGAACGAGTTTCTCAAGAAGGAAATCGCCGTTCTCGACAAGCAGATCGCCGAAATCAAGCGCCTGAAGGAACAGACACAGGCCCTGTTGGCCCGGAAGCAGGTGATCGAGTCCTTGCAGCGCGATCGCGGCGAGACGGTGCATGTCTTGAGCGAACTGGTCCAGCAGATACCGGCCGGCATTTATCTAAAATCGTTCAAGCAGGACGGCCAGAAAATTCAAATGAGCGGCTACGCCCAGTCCGGCGCACGGGTGTCAGCCCTGATGCGCAATCTGGATTCTTCCCCCTGGATGGAGCGGCCGGAACTGCTGGAGATCAAGGCGGCTACGGTGGATAAGCGGCGGCTGAACGAGTTCAACCTCTACATCACCGTGACCCGTGCCAGGCCCGATGAGAACGGGAAGGGACAGAAATGACAGCGAAATCGCTCTCTTTGCCCAAGGCGCCAGCCCTGCCGAAAATCGATTTCGCCAAGCTTGCTGACGATTTCAGGCATCTGAATCCGAACGATCCGGGAGCTTGGCCGATGGCTCCCAAGGCAGTCGTTCTGCTGACGCTGTTCGCGGCCATCCTGACTGCCGGATGGTGGTTCTTGTGGAACGACCAGCTCACCGAACTGGAAGCCAAGCAGCAGGAAGAGGAAAGACTCAAACAGGAGTTCATCGACAAGAAGAAGCAGGCCATCAACCTGGATCTCTATACCCAGCAGCTGGCGGAGATCGACCGCTCTTTCGGTGCTCTGCTTAAGCAATTGCCCAACAAATCGGAAATCGAATCCTTGCTGGTCGAAGTTAACCAGGCCGGCCTTGGGCGCGGGCTGCAGTTTGATCTATTCAAGCCGGGCCCGGAGCAGGTTAAGGAATTCTATGCCGAGCGGCCAATTACCGTGAAGATTACCGGCAATTATCATGACTTTGGGGCATTCGCCGCGGATATCGCCAAATTGCCTCGTATTGTCACCTTGAACAATATCGCCATCACGTCGCCTTCGAGTGGCCAACTGACTTTGGATGCGGTTACCAAAACTTTCCGCTATCTGGACGAGGAAGAGGTGGCGCGCCAGAAGAAGGCTGCTCAAGGAGCCAAGAAGTGAAGCGGTTGATTGTTGTTGCCCTAAGTGGTTTTCTGGTCGCCTGTTCCGGTGGCGACCATGAGGATTTGCGCCGCTGGATGAACGAAAGTACTCAGGATTTGCGGGGTAATATTCCTAAACTGCCTGAGGTCAAGCCTTATGAACCGGTTGCCTATGATGCGGAGGGCATGGTCGATCCTTTCAAGGCGACCAAGATAGAGCCGGAGTCAAAAACCAAGCAGGGAGCCGGTAAAGGTGGTGGTTTGCAGCCGGACTTCGAAGCGCGGGAAATCCGTAACAGTCTGCTCGAAAAATATCCACTTGAGTCGCTCAAGATGATTGGCTACCTGAGCCTGGAGGGTAAGTCCATTGCCGTGATTCAGGCCGAACAGAATGTCAAGCAGGTCAGGGTGGGCGAATATTTGGGATTGGACTTCGGTATGGTGATGCAAATTTCCGACAGGGAAGTCATGATTCGCGAGTTGGTGCAGGACTCTTCGGGTGACTGGACGGAGCGCACCAATTCGTTGTACTTGCAGGGCAAGGAGGGTGGCAGAAAATGAAACTATTCAAATGGCTAACAACCGCACTGGCTGCCTCATGCTTTGCCTTGGGGGGATTCGCCTCGACCCAGGAGATGGCTAGACCCAACAGCATAGAGCAGGTGAATGCGGCCCACCAGGGCGACGATATTCTGGTCAAGATTGATCTGAAGGAGGCGCTCGCGGCGCCGCCAGCCGGTTTCGGCGTGGTCAACCCGGCCCGGGTTGCCTTTGACTTCCCTGAAACGGTGAATGGCTCGGGCCGCAACGGCCAAACGGTCAACGAAGGGGATTTGAAGAGCTTCAATATCGTCCAAGCGGGAGGGCGGACGCGCCTTGTTCTCAATCTGGTCCGCGCCATGAATTACTCGACGCGGATCGAAGGGAAGTCACTCTATGTGACCTTGTCGGCCCTCGGCAAAATAACGGATTCTGGCGCCCATAAAGCGACCCGTTTTACGGAGGAGAGCGCCGTTGGCGTTCAACACGCTATCCGCGATATCGCTTTCCGGAGGGGCAAAGAGGGGGAAGGCCGCATCATTGTGGATCTGAGCGACAGCGGCACGGGCATTGATATTCGTCAACAGGGAAGCGCGCTGGTGGTGGACTTTCTGAGAACCAGCCTACCGGAGAACTTGCGCCGGCGGCTTGACGTGACGGATTTCGCGACGCCGGTTACCAACGTCACGACCGCACCTCAGGGCGACGGCGTGCGAATGACAATCTCTCCCAAGGGGCTCTGGGAACACCATGCCTACCAGACCGACAACCAGTTTGTCGTCGAGGTTAAAAAGATCGTTGAGGATCCTAGCAAGTTAGTCCAGGGATCCAAGCTAGGCTACCAGGGGCCGCGGGTAAGCATCAACTACCAGAATGGCGATGTACGCGCCCTGTTGCGCCTTATGGCGGAGGAACTTGGGCTCAACGCCGTCATCAGCGAAACCGTTTCCGGGACGACGACCTTGGTGCTGAAGGAGGTGCCGGCCGACCAGGTGATCGACATCATTTTCCAGCAAAAAGGGCTGGATATGCGCAAGAACGGCAATGTCATTCTCATTGCCCCCCGGGATGAGATAGCGACTAGGGAAAAGCTCGAATTCGAATCGAAGCAGCAGATCAGCGACCTGGAACCCATGCGGACGGAGACTTTCCCGCTCAATTATCAAAAAGCCGACGATGTGGCGAAAATTCTGGCTACGACAGGGCAGGGGGCCGGCTCGCAAAGGCTGCTCAGCAAGCGGGGCAGCGTTATTTTCGATACCAAGTCGAACACTGTTTTTGTCAATGACATTGCCTCCAAGTTGGAGGAAGTGCGCAGTTTCCTCAAGGTAATCGATGTCGGCTCGAGGCAGGTCTTGATCGAAGCTCGGGTCGTGGAAGCCAGCGACAGCTTCAATAAGAATTTGGGCGTGCGCCTCAACTTCCTGAATCGGCAATCGCAACAGGTCGGTAACAGTGGAATCGGCATCGACGGTGGTGCCTATATTCCGCCCACCAGAACATCTTCTATGGACATGACCACAGGCAAAGTAACTGGTACGTTTACACCGGGGACTCAGACTACGCCGCAGACCTTCGGCGTCAATCTGCCGTCATTTGCTCCTACCGGGGGCACGATTGCCTTCTCGCTATTCAATGCTTCTTTGACGCGCATCTTGAATCTGGAGTTGGCAGCCCTGGAAACCGATGGCGGCGGGAAAATCATCTCCAGTCCCCGCGTCATCACAGCCAATAACGTGAAGGCAAAAATCGAGGATGGCACAGAGGTTCCTTACATTACAACAGTCTGCGGTAACCAGGGCTGTACTAATACGGTCAGTTTCAAGCCGGCAAAACTGTCGCTGGAAACTACGCCTCAGATTACTCCCGAGGGCACCGTGCGGATGAAACTTGTGATCAAGAAGGAAGAGCCCGACTGGACGAGGCAGGTAGCGAATAATCCGCCGATCAAGAGCTCGACTGTTGAAACAGACGTCGTAGTGGAGAACGGTGGAACGCTGGTTGTCGGCGGTGTCTTCAAGACCGATAGTTCGACGTCCAACGAACGCATTCCTTTCTTCGGCGATCTTCCCTACGTGGGCTTCCTGTTTAAATATCAACAAAACACGGGTAGCCGTAGGGAGCTATTGATCTTCATCACGCCGCGAATTGTTAATGAGCAGATGGCCATCCGCTGAAAAACCGTCAGTCAGTCCAGGGGCCGGCGACGCCGGCCCTTTTCTTTTGGCTACCCCGAATCGGTTAGAATCCGCCACGTGCAAGAAAACGACAACATCTACCTGGTCGGTCTCATGGGCGCCGGCAAGACCACCATCGGGCGCCAACTGGCCAAGCGGCTGGGGCGCCCTTTCTTCGATTCCGACCACGAGATCGAAGCCCGTACCGGCGTCCGCATTCCGACCATTTTCGAAATCGAGGGCGAGGAAGGTTTTCGCAGGCGGGAAGCTCATACCATTGCCGAACTGGCGGCGGAACGTAATATCGTCCTCGCCACCGGGGGCGGAGTCGTTCTCAACCCCGAAAACCGGCGCCAGCTCCACGATTCCGGCTGGGTGGTCTACCTCAATGTGCCGCCCCGCCTGCTCTACGAGCGCACCCGGCATGACCGCAACCGCCCGTTGCTGCGCGTTCCGGACCCTTTGGCGAAGCTGGCGGAGTTGCACGCAACTCGGGATCCCCTCTATCGCGAAGTCGCCCATCTGGTAGTGGATGGCTCCCGGCTCGTGGCCAGCGGTATCGTTCATCACCTCCTGCGGGAATTCTCGAAACAATGCAAACACTGACCGTTTCCCTGGGGGAGCGCTCCTATCCCATTCATATCGGCGCCGGGCTGCTGGCGCGGGATGATCTGCTCGCGCCCCATTTCAAGCAGAAAAAAGCCGTGGTGGTGACCAATACCACCGTGGCGCCCCTTTATCTCTCCCAGTTGGTCGAAGCGCTGGGCCGCATCGGGGTCTCCGCTCTTCCGGTCATCCTTCCCGACGGCGAGCAATACAAGAACTGGCAAACCCTCAATACCATCTTTGACGCACTGCTGTCGGCCCATTGCGAGCGCAGCACCACCCTCGTCGCCCTCGGCGGCGGCGTCATCGGCGATATGGGCGGATTTGCCGCTGCCTGTTACCAGCGGGGCATGCCCTTCATCCAGGTACCGACCACCCTGCTGTCCCAGGTGGACTCGTCGGTGGGCGGCAAGACGGCCATCAACCACCCCCTCGGCAAGAACATGATCGGCGCCTTCTACCAGCCCAAACTGGTGCTGGCCGATATCGGCACCCTGGATACCTTGCCGGACCGGGAGCTGAAAGCCGGCCTGGCGGAGGTGATCAAGTACGGGCTCATCCGCGATCCCGATTTCTTCCGCTGGCTTGAGGCAAATATCGATGGCCTGTTGGGCCGCGACCGGGAAGCACTGGCCTATGCGGTGCAGCGTTCGTGCGCTAATAAGGCCGAGGTGGTGGCAGCCGACGAGCGTGAAAGCGGCGAGCGCGCCCTGTTGAACCTTGGGCATACCTTCGGCCACGCCATCGAGACCGGCATGGGGTACGGCGAGTGGCTCCACGGCGAGGCCGTGGCCGCCGGCACCATGATGGCCGCCGAGCTGTCCTGCCAACTGGGCTGGCTTTCCGAGGGTGACGTGGTGCGCATCGAGGCGCTGTTCATCCGGGCCGGCCTGCCGGTGCGGGGGCCGTCCCTCGATGTGGCGCGTTATCTCGAACTGATGCAGCATGACAAGAAGGTCCAGGACGGGAAGCTCCGTCTTGTGCTGCTTCAGGAAATCGGCGCGGCCGTGGTCGCCGACGGGGCGACGACCGCCCAGATTTCCACGGCCATCCAGGGCAGGTGTGGCTAAAAAACCCTGAATCCCCTACTTGACTTTTCTAGTCTCTTGAATAACTAGGGATTTCGCAGTAGACTTTCAGGTCGTCCGTAAGATTCATAGAAGCCGGCGTACGCCGGCTTTTTTCACCTTTTGGGTCGCCCAAGTTTTTTGAAGGAACGAGATTGATGGAACCGGCAGTACCTGAGCGGCAGGGGTTGTACGACCCCGCCAACGAGCACGACGCTTGCGGCGTGGGCTTCGTCGCCCATGTCAAGGGCCAGAAGAGTCACGGCATCGTCGAGCAGGGTTTGTTGATCCTGAAAAACCTGGATCACCGGGGTGCCGTGGGCGCCGATCCGTTGCAGGGTGACGGGGCCGGTATTCTCATCCAGATCCCGGATCAGTTCTATCGCGAGGAAATGGCCAAGCAGGGCATCAACCTGCCGCCCGCCGGCGAGTACGGCATCGGCATGGTTTTCCTGCCCCAGGAAGCCGCTTCCCGCTATGCCTGCATCGAGGAAATCGAGCGTTCGGTCCAGGCCGAAGGCCAGGTGGTGCTGGGCTGGCGCGACGTGCCGGTCAACCGCGACATGCCCATGTCTCCCGCCGTCAAGGCCAAGGAGCCGGTGATCCGCCAGGTCTTCGTCGGCCGTGGTCCCGACGTCTTCGTGACCGATGCCCTGGAGCGCAAGCTCTTCATCATCCGTCGCCGCGCCGCCAACGCCATCAAATCCCTGAAGCTGAAGCACGGCCAGGAATTCTACGTTCCTTCCTTCTCGGCCCGTACCGTCAACTACAAGGGCCTGCTGCTGGCCGACCAGGTCGGTGTCTATTACCTGGACCTCCAGGACAAGCGGGTGGTTTCCGCCCTGGCCCTGGTGCACCAGCGCTTCTCCACCAATACCTTCCCGACCTGGGATCTGGCCCATCCGTTCCGCATGATCGCCCACAATGGCGAGATCAACACCCTGCGCGGCAACGTGAACTGGTTCAAGGCCCGGGAACAGGCCATCTCCTCGCCCATCCTGGGTGAAGACCTGAAGAAGATCTGGCCCCTGCACTATCCCGGCCAATCCGACTCGGCCTCCTTCGACAACGCCCTTGAACTGCTGGTCATGGGCGGCTACTCCCTGGCTCACGCCATGATGTTGATGATCCCGGAAGCCTGGGAAAAGCACACCCTCATGGACGAGAACCGGCGCGCCTTCTACGAGTACCACGCCGCCATGATGGAGCCCTGGGATGGTCCCGCCGCCGTGGCCTTCACCGATGGCCGCCAGATCGGCGCGACCTTGGACCGCAACGGCCTGCGTCCGGCCCGCTACCTGGTCACCGATGACGACTTCGTGGTCATGGCTTCCGAATCCGGCGTGCTGCCCATCCCCGAGAAGAAGATCGTCAAGAAGTGGCGCCTGCAGCCCGGCAAGATGTTCCTCATCGACATGGAACAGGGCCGCATCATCGACGACAAGGAACTGAAGGATTCCCTGGCCAAGGCCAAGCCTTACCGGGAGTGGATCGAGAAGATCCGTATCAAGCTGGACGAAGTGCCGGCCGCCGAGGAAAAGACCGAAGCCGCCGCCGCGTCCCTGCTGGATCGCCAGCAGGCCTTCGGCTACACCCAGGAAGACATCAAGGTCATCCTGGAGCCCATGGTCAACAACGGCGAGGAAGCCACCGGCTCCATGGGCACGGACTCCGCCCTGCCGGTCCTGTCCAGCAAGCCCAAGACCTTCTACGCCTACTTCAAGCAGCTCTTCGCCCAGGTCACCAATCCGCCGGTGGACCCGATCCGCGAGGAACTGGTCATGTCCCTGGTGTCCTTCATCGGCCCCAAGCCGAACCTGCTGAACACCACCGACATCAATCCGCCCATTCGCCTGGAAGTTTCCCAGCCGGTGCTGACCGCGGCGGACATGGAAAAGCTGCGCCACATCCAGAAATACACCGGCGGCAAGTTCCGCTCCTTCGAGCTGGACATCTGCTATCCGGTGGCCTGGGGCAAGGACGGCGTCGAGGCCCGCTTGGCGTCCCTGGCGGCGGATGCCGAGGATGCGGTCCGTTCCGGCGCCAACATCCTCATCGTCTCCGACCGCAAGGTCGATGAGAACCATGTGGCCATTCCCGCCCTGCTCGCCACCTCCACCATCCACCAGCATCTGGTGAAGAAGGGCCTGCGCACCAGCGCCGGCCTGGTGGTCGAGACCGGCTCGGCCCGGGAAGTGCACCACTTCGCCCTCCTGGGCGGCTATGGCGCCGAGGCGGTGCACCCGTACCTGGCCCTGGAGACCATCGAAGCCCTGGCCAAGGGCGACGCCGCCAAGGCCGACAAGTTCGTCAAGAACTTTGTCAAGGCCATCGGCAAGGGGCTCATGAAGGTCATGTCCAAGATGGGCATTTCCACCTACATGTCCTACACCGGCGCCCAGATCTTCGAGGCCATCGGCCTGCAGAAGGCCTTCGTCGAGAAGTACTTCACCGGCACCCCGTCCAACATCGAAGGCATCGGCGTCTTCGAGGTGGCCGAGGAAACCATCCGTCTGCACAAGTCGGCCTTCTCCGACGACCCGGTGCTCGCCAACATGCTGGATGCCGGCGGCGAATACGCCTACCGCACCCGCGGCGAAGACCACGTGTGGACGCCGGACGCCATCGCCAAGCTGCAGCACTCCACCCGCTCCGGCAAGTACGAGACCTACAAGGAATACGCCCGCATCATCAACGACCAGACCAAGCGCCACCTGACGCTCCGCGGCCTGTTCGAGTTCAAGCCGGCGGGCGGCCCGATTTCGCTGGAAGAAGTGGAATCGGCCAAGGATATCGTCAAGCGCTTCGCCACCGGCGCTATGTCCCTGGGCTCCATTTCCACCGAGGCCCACACGACCCTGTCCCTCGCCATGAACCGCATCGGCGGCAAGTCGAACACCGGCGAAGGCGGCGAGGATGCCAAGCGCTTCGCACCGGTGAAGGGCGGCACCATGCTGTCCGACATCGTTGGCAAGACTCGCATCGAGCGCGACATCGAGCTGAAGGACGGCGATTCCCTGCGTTCCGCCATCAAGCAGGTGGCCTCCGGCCGCTTTGGCGTCACCACGGAATATCTGGTCAACGCCGACCAGATCCAGATCAAGATGGCCCAGGGCGCCAAGCCCGGCGAAGGCGGCCAGCTGCCCGGCCACAAGGTGTCCGAGTACATCGGCTTCCTGCGCCACTCGGTGCCGGGTGTCGGCCTCATTTCGCCCCCGCCCCACCACGACATCTACTCCATCGAGGATCTGGCCCAGCTGATCCATGACCTGAAGAACGCCAACGGCAAGGCCTCCATTTCGGTCAAGCTGGTGTCGGAAGTCGGTGTCGGCACCGTTGCCGCCGGCGTCTCCAAGGCCAAGGCCGACCACGTGGTGATCTCCGGCTTCGACGGCGGCACCGGCGCTTCGCCCCAGTCCTCCATCAAGCACGCCGGCACCCCCTGGGAACTGGGCCTCGCCGAGACCCAGCAGACCCTGGTGCTGAACCGCCTGCGGGGCCGCATCCGCGTCCAGGTGGATGGCCAGATGAAGACCGGCCGCGACGTGGTCATCGGCGCCCTGCTGGGTGCCGACGAGTTCGGCTTCGCCACCGCTCCGCTGGTGGTGGAAGGCTGCATCATGATGCGCAAGTGCCACCTCAACACCTGCCCGGTGGGCGTCGCCACCCAGGACCCCGTCCTGCGCCGCCGCTTCACCGGCCAGCCCGAGCATGTGGTGAACTACTTCTTCTTCGTTGCCGAGGAAGTGCGCGAAATCATGGCCCAGCTGGGCATCCGCAAGTTCGAGGACCTCATCGGCCGTGCCGACCTGCTCGACATGCGCGCCGGCATCGAGCACTGGAAGGCCAAGGGCCTCGACTTCACCAAGGTCTTCTACCAGCCCGCGGTTCCGGCCAGCGAGCCGCGCCGCCATGCCGGCGAGCAGGACCACGGCCTGCACAAGGCCCTGGACCACAAGCTCATCGAGCAGGCCCAGAAGGCTCTCGAAAAGGGCCAGAAGGTCCAGATCGAGACCCCAGTCATCAACGTGAACCGCACCGTCGGCACCATGCTGTCCGGCGAAGTGGCCAAGCGTTACGGCCACGCCGGCCTGCCGGACGACACCATCCACGTCAAGCTCACCGGCACCGCCGGCCAGAGCTTCGGCGCCTTCCTCGCCAAGGGCGTGACCCTGGAACTCATCGGCGAAGGCAACGACTACGTCGGCAAGGGCCTGTCGGGCGGCCGCATCATCATCCGTCCCCATCCGGACTTCCGCGGTCAGACCGTGGAGAACATCATCGCCGGCAATACCGTCATGTACGGTGCCATCGCCGGTGAAGCGTTCTTCGCGGGCGTCGGCGGCGAACGCTTCTGCGTGCGCAACTCCGGCGGCACCGCCGTCGTCGAAGGCGTCGGCGACCACGGCTGCGAATACATGACTGGCGGCACCGTGGTGGTGCTGGGCATGACCGGCCGTAACTTCGCCGCCGGCATGTCGGGTGGCATCGCCTACGTGCTGGACGAGGACGGCAGCTTCAAGAACCGCTGCAACCTGGCCCAGGTCGCCCTGGAAAAGGTGGCCGCGGCTTCCCGCCAGCCGGCCAACGAGCCCATGCACCGCGGCCTGACCGACGAGGACCAGCTGAAGGACCTCATCACCCGCCACGCCGAGTACACCGGCAGCGCTCGCGCCAAGGACATCCTGGCCCACTGGGATGCCTATCGCGAAAAGTTCGTCAAAGTTTATCCGCATGAGTACAAGCGCGCTCTCACCGAGCTCGCCACTGCGGGCCAGAAGGAGGCAGCATAATGGGCAAGCCCACCGGATTCCTCGAGTTCGAGCGTCTTTCCGAGGCTTACGAACCGGTTGAGGTTCGCGTCAAGCATTACAAGGAGTTCGTCTCCCACCTGTCCGACGACGCCGCCAAGGTCCAGGGCGCCCGTTGCATGGACTGCGGCATCCCGTTCTGCAATACCGGCTGCCCGGTGAACAACGTCATTCCCGACTGGAATGACCTGGTTTACCGCGGCAACTGGAAGCAGGCCCTGGATGTCCTGCATTCCACCAACAACTTCCCGGACTTCACCGGCCGCATCTGCCCGGCGCCTTGCGAAGCCGCCTGTACCCTGGGAATCAATGACCAGCCGGTGGGCATCAAGTCCATCGAGCATTTCATTATCGACAAGGCCTGGGAAAGCGGCTGGGTGGTGCCTCAACCGCCCAAGCAGAAGACCGGCAAGAAGGTGGCCGTGGTCGGTTCCGGCCCCGCCGGCCTGGCCGCCGCTCAGCAGCTCGCCCGCGTCGGCCATGCAGTCACCGTGTTCGAAAAGAACGACCGTCTCGGCGGCCTCCTGGGCTACGGCATTCCCGACTTCAAGCTGGAAAAGTCCGTCATCGACCGCCGGGTCGCCCAGATGGAAGCTGAAGGCGTCACCTTCCGCACCAAGGTCGTGGTCGGCGGCAAGGATCTCCCGCAGGGCATCATCAACGATGCCATTGAGTTCGTGAGTGCCGAGCAGCTCAACAAAGAATTCGACGCCGTCATCCTGGCGGCCGGTTCCGAAGTGCCCCGCGACCTGCCGATTCCGGGCCGGGAACTGAAGGGCGTCTACGCCGCCCTGGAATTCCTGATTCCTCAGAACAAGCAGGTGGCCGGCCAGCAGCCCAATCCGATCAACGCCAAGGGCAAGCATGTGGTGGTGATCGGCGGCGGCGATACCGGTTCCGACTGCGTCGGTACCTCCAATCGTCATGGCGCCGCCTCGGTCGTCCAGTTCGAGCTCATGCCCATGCCGCCGGAGCAGGAAAACAAGGACCTGACCTGGCCCTACTGGCCGTACAAGCTGCGTACTTCCTCCTCCCACGAGGAAGGCTGCAGCCGCGACTTCGCCGTGGCCACCAAGGAGTTCATCGGCGACGGCCAGGGTAACGTCAAGGCCCTGAAGGCAGTTCGGGTTGAATGGAAGGACGGCAAGATGGCCGAGGTGCCGGGTTCGGAATTCGAACTGCCGGCCGATCTGGTCTTCCTCGCCATGGGCTTCACCAATCCGGTGGGCAGCCTCCTCGAAGCCTTCGGTGTCGAGAAGGATGGCCGTGGCAACGCCAAGGCCACCACCGACGGCGCCGGCTGCTACGCCACCAGCGCTGCCAAGGTCTTCGCCGCCGGCGACGTGCGCCGCGGCCAGTCCCTGGTGGTGTGGGCCATCCGCGAAGGCCGCCAGTGCGCCCGCGAGGTGGATGCCTTCCTGATGGGGACCAGCAACCTGCCCCGCTGAAGCGCCTGTCCGCCAGCAGAACGCCCCGCCGGTTCAAGCCGCGGGGCGTTTTTCTTTTCGAGACAGCCCATGCCATTAATGTGAAAATACGCCGTATGACACCAAGGAGAGACCATGGCTTCTGAATTGCAGGCGGCCCTTCAGGTAACGCCGCCCAGCGGCGCCTTCGACGGGCACATGCTCATCATTTTCGCCATCATGGTCGGTGCCGGCACGCTGGGGGGAATAGCGAACTTCTTCCTGTCCGACCGCACCGGGGAGCCGGGGCGCCGGGACTGGTTCAAATACTCCGTCCTCGGGATCGTCGCCGCGCTCACCGTGCCCCTTTTCCTCAACATGATCGCCAGTACGCTGCTCGAAGGAGCCCGGACCAAGCCGGTGGATTTCTTCGTTTTCGCGGGCTTCTGCCTCATTTACGTGGTTGCCTCCCGCCGCCTTTTCGAAAACGTGGCCATCCGGCTGATGTCCCAGATCGAACAGGTGAAGGGGGAGATGGCGCACCTCAGGCAGCAGGCGCCGGAAAGCGCGGCCCGTTCCCGGGACGAGAAGGAGGAATCTGGCAAGCCGGAAGCCCGCTCGGAACCCCGGGAATCGCTCAGCTACAACGATGTCGAATTGCTGCGCGCGCTATCCGAAGAGAGCTTCGTCTATGGCAACCTGGCGGCTCTCTGCGACAAGACGGGGCTGGCCCGGGAACTCGTCAGCCAGCGCCTGGCGGTGATGAAGAACCTGGGAGTGATCGAAACCCGCATCAATGAAAAGAATGTCCTGCACTGGTTCGTGTCTCCCCGCGGCAAGCAGTTGCTGGGCGAAATCCTCGCCGGGCAGGGTGAAAAGCAAGCTGCCTGACCATAACAGCCCGCCAACCGCGGGCCTCCAACCATCAGATCGCCTATGAACGTCGTTATTCTCGCTGCCGGGCAGGGCAAGCGCATGCACTCCAATCTGCCCAAGGTGCTGCACCCCATCGCCGGCAAGGCCCTGGCCCAGCACGTCATCGATACCGCCCGGGAGCTTTCTCCCGACAAGGTCGTCGTGGTCTACGGCCACGGCGGGGACGCGGTCCGGGAGAGCCTTTCCGCCACCGACATCGCCTGGGCCAGACAGGAACCCCAACTGGGCACCGGCCATGCCGTCATGCAGGCCCTGCCGGAACTCTCCCTGGAGGGCCAGACCCTGGTTCTCTACGGCGACGTCCCCCTGACCCGGGCCGCCACCCTGAAGCGCCTGCTGCAGGCGGGCCGGGATGGGCTCGCCATTCTCACCGTGGAACTCGCCGACCCCACCGGCTACGGCCGCATCGTGCGGGACGCCGCCGGCAACGTCCTGCGCATCGTCGAGGAAAAGGACGCGAAGCCGGAGGAGAAGGCCATCCGCGAGGTCAACACCGGCATCATGGCCATTCCCTCAGCCCGGTTGGAGGATTGGCTGGGTCGCCTGTCCAACCAGAATGCCCAGGGCGAGTACTACCTCACCGACATCGTGGCCCTGGCCGTGGCCGCCGGTCTGCCTGTTCGCACCGCCCAGCCCGAGGGGGAATGGGAAGTGCTCGGGGTCAATAGCAAGGTTCAGCTGGCCGAACTGGAAAGAATCCACCAGCGCCACCTGGCCGATAGCCTGCTGACCCAGGGGGTGCGCCTTTCAGACCCCGCCCGCATCGACGTGCGCGGCGAACTCGTCTGTGGCCGGGATGTGGCCATCGACGTGGGCTGCGTCTTCGAGGGCCGGGTTGAACTGGCGGAAGCGGTGGACATCGGTCCCTACTGCGTCCTGAAGAACGTCACGATCGCCGCCGGTGCCCGCCTGGCGGCTTTCTGCCATCTGGAGGATGCCGTGGTGGGGCCGGATGCCGTGATCGGACCCTATGCCCGCCTGCGTCCCGGCACCGAGCTGGGCCCGGAGGTCCATATCGGCAACTTCGTCGAGGTCAAGAACAGCAAGATCGCGGCGCAGTCCAAGGCCAATCACCTCGCCTACGTGGGGGATGCCGTCATCGGCCAGCGGGTCAATGTGGGGGCCGGTACCATTACCTGCAACTACGACGGGGCAAACAAGCACAAAACCATTATCGAGGACGACGTCTTCATCGGCTCCGACACTCAGCTGGTGGCGCCGGTGACCGTGGGCCGCGGCGCCACCCTGGGGGCCGGCACCACCCTCACCAAGGATGCGCCGCCCGAAGCCCTGACGGTTTCCCGCGCCCGCCAAACCACCATCACCGGCTGGCAACGGCCTCGAAAGGCAAAGAAGTAATGGATATCTGGTTCACCCTCTTCGTCGCAGTCATCGCCCTGGCGGCGGCTGCCGGCTTTTCCCTCGTCCTGGTCGGCTACATCAACGCGTTGCCCGCCAGCGTTGCTGGGGGCCGCAACTGGCTGTGGGCGGTTCTCGTCATTCCGTCAGCCATCGTCGCCGTGCCCGTCGCCATCGCCTTCATCCTGACGCCCTTTGCCGAAGTCATGGCCCCCGCCACCCTGGCCCGCTGGCTGGCCATCCCGGCGCTGGTCCTGCATGGGGGGGCCCTCATCCGCTTTTTCGCCACCCACTGGCAGGGCAACGAGAAGACCGCCAAGCAATTGGGGGGCGGACTGCTGCTGCTGGCCCTGGCCGTGGGCGGGCTTTATGGGGCCGGACCCATGTTCGCCGAGAGGGTTGTTGCCAATGTAAAGTAGTTTCACCGTTCAAACCTAAGCGGGGGAGAAAGTCATGCCGAAATACACCACCGAGGACATTCGTTCCGTTGCACTTGTCGGCCATGGCGCCGCCGGCAAGACCAGTCTGGCCGAGGCCTTGCTGTTCGCCACCGGCGCGATCCAGGGCAAGGGCAGCGTCGAGAAGGGCAGCGCCGTCTGCGACTTCGATCCCCAGGAAAAGGAGGCCGGCCACTCCCTGAATTCCAGCCTGGTCAATTTCGCCGCCGAGAATCATCACATCCACCTCATCGATACTCCGGGCTACCCGGATTTCGCCGGCCAGGCCATCGCCGCCCTGGCCGGGGTGGATACCGCCCTGGTGGTGGTGAATGCCCAGACCGGCATCGAGCTGATGACCGAGCGCATGATGCGCTGGGCCGGGGATCGCCAGCTCTGCCGGATGATCGTGGTCAACAAGATCGACGCCGACAATCTGGACCTGCCGGGCCTGGTGGCCGACATCCGCACCCGTTTCGGCAATCAATGCATGGTCCTCGATCTGCCGGCCCACGGCGCCCACGACGTGGTGGAAGTCCTGGAGCACGACTCGGGAGAAACCGACTTCGACTCGGCCGCCGTCGCACACCGCGCCCTCATCGACCAGATCGTCGAGGAGGACGAGGACCTGCTGGCCCGCTACCTGGATGAAGGCACCGACCCGGCTCCCGGCGACCTCCATGCTCCCTTCGAGAAGGCCCTGCGGGAAGGCCATTTGATCCCGATCCTGTTTGTTTCCGCCAAGACCGGCGCCGGCATCCCGGAATTGCTCCACGCGCTGGCAACTTTGGCGCCGAGCCCCCTCGAGGGCAATCCGCCGCCCTTCTACAAGGGCGAGCCCGGTGGCGGCGAAGCCTTCCATGCCGAACCGGACCCGGGAAAACATGTCCTCGCCCACGTTTTCAAGGTGGTGGCCGATCCCTACATGGGCAAGGTGGGGGTTTTCCGGGTCCATCAGGGCACGATGAAGAAGGACAGCCAGCTCTTCGTCGGCAGCGGCAAGCGCCCCTTCAAGGCCGGCCACCTGTTCCTGACCCAGGGCAAGGATTATGTGGAGGTGGATGAGCTGGTGCCCGGAGACATCGGCGCCGTGGCCAAGGTGGAGGAAATCGAGTTCGATTGCGTGCTCCACGATTCCCACGACGAGGACCACATCTACCTCAAGCCCCTCGAATTCCCCCGGCCCATGGCCGGCCTGGCGGTGGAGACACGGAAGAAGGGCGACGAGCAACGCCTCTTCGACATCCTCAACAAGCTCTCCCTGGAAGACCCGACCTTCACGGTCGAGCGCCATCCCCACAGCAACGAGACGGTCATCCGCGGCCTCGGGGAAATCCACCTCAAGTCCAAGCTGGCCAAGATGGCCGGCCAGTACAAGCTGGAAGTGGACACCAAGCCGCCCCTCATTCCCTATCGCGAAACCGTCACCGTGCCGGCCGAAGGGCACCACCGCCACAAGAAGCAGAGCGGCGGCGCCGGCCAGTTCGGCGAGGTTTACCTGCGTATCGAGCCCCGGCAGCGGGGCGAGGGCTTCCAGTTCGTGGATGCGGTGAAGGGCGGCGTCATTCCCGGCGTCTTCATGCCGGCAGTGGAGAAGGGCGTGCGCCAGGCCCTGGAAGACGGGGTGGTGGCCGGCTACCCGGTGGAGGACCTGAAGGTCACCGTCTATGACGGCAAGACCCACCCGGTGGACGGCAAGGAAGTGGCCTTCGTCACCGCCGGGCGCAAAGCCGTGATCGAGGCCATCCGGGCCGCCCGGCCCATTCTCCTGGAGCCCATCGTCAATATCGAGATCGTGGCGCCGGAAGGGGCCATCGGCGACCTCACCGGCGACCTTTCCGGGCGCCGGGGCCAGATCACCGGCACCGATGGCCGCGGTCATGGCATGGCGGCCATCAACGGCCAAGTGCCCCTGGCCGAGCTGAACGAGTACCAGTCGCGGCTCAAATCCCTCACCGGCGGCCAGGGCAGCTACACCATCGATTTCAGCCACTACGCCGCCGTGCCGCCGCAGCTCCAGCAGCAGATGGCTTCCAAGTTCCAGCTGAAGGAAGAGGAAGAGTGACTTCGGACTGAGGCCGGGGAATCGAGGCCGGGGTGTCCCGGCCTTGTTTTTTGCAGCCGGGTGCCGAAGCGCCCATCCGATTCAATTAGCCCATGAAACAGGCCTACGCCGACGTCGAACCCTACATCACCAAGGACGGTTCCGAGATCCGGGAACTCATGCATCCGGCTGTCCACGGCAACCGGGCCCAGAGCCTGGCCGAGGCGACGGTTCCCCCGGGCACCCGGACCCTGCTGCATCGCCATCTTGTGACCGAGGAGCTCTATCACATCACGGCCGGCGCGGGATGGATGACCCGGGGGGATGAACGCTTTCTCGTCCAGGCCGGCGATACGGTCTGCATTCCCCCGGGCACGCCCCACTGCATCGAAGCCCTGGGGGCCGACTCCCTGAAGCTGCTGTGTTGCTGCTCCCCCGCCTACGATCACGGGGATACCGAGCTCATCGATGAGCCTGGCCTTCCTGCCGGCATCGCCTAGACTGGAAGTAGAGAAGGATTAACCAGCGGGAGGCGACGGCTCCATCCCGTTCGACGCTGGGACAGGATGGGGCGGCGCCAGGAAGGGAGGTCGCCATGGGAAGCACATCGATCAGCATCCTGCTTGATCCCAGGACCGCATCTTTACAGTCCCAATACGCGCCGCAGGCCGTGCGGGGCGGCCACGAGAAGGTAGCGGCCGTCACCGGCCAGGAACGGGTCGCTGGAACCTTGCCCAGTGCGGCGAGGGCCAAGAACGAGTTGAATGTCCAAATCCTGCAGGCCTCCGCCGAGGTTTCGATCCAGGCCGGCGATCAGTCCCAGGCCCTGCTGTTCCGCAGCGCCATCGATCGCATCAATGAACTGCTGGCCCCGGAACTCGGGCTGGACGCCATCCAGGGCAAGATGAGCGAGGATAATTCGCCGGAAGCGACGGCCGGGCGCATCGTTTCGCTATCGACCGGCTTCTTCGACACCTACGCCGCCCAGCACCCAGGCGAAGACCCTGGCAAGCTGGCCAAAGATTTCGTCGACCTGATTCGCGGCGGTTTTGAAAAAGGCTTCAACGAAGCGAAGGACATCCTCCAGGGCCTGAAAGTGTTCAACGGCGACATCGAGAGCGGCGTCATGAAGACCTACGAGTTGGTCACCAAAGGCTACGACGACTTCCTGGCCAGCAAGCTGGCTCCGGCTGCCGATGCCGGGGCGAAGGCAGGAGCGACCGCCGCCTGAGGCACGTCGTGGAGCGGTGTGCCTTCCCGTCGTCGCCGGCTCCTGCGCTTCCGGCAATCTGCCCTGATCGAAAGCCAGGAATCAAGCTCCTCGCCCCTTAGCCAATGGCGTGGAGCAAGACGTCCAGAAAGTCCTGAATGGCTTGGGTGCCGTCTCCCGGCAAGAGATGCTCCCGCAGGAACTCGATATGGCTGGTGACTGAATCGAACTTGCGCCGGCCCCCGTGTCTGTTGTCCAGGTCAATGTAGCGTTGTGCCAATTCCTTGCCTTTGCCTTCGGTGGTCGCCGACGGACCGTCAAGCAAGGCTTGCAGGAGGTCGCAATCGATTTCATGGACGCCGTTCCAGAAGCCCGGGTCGGCTCGGTACAAGGCTCGGGCTTTTTCCCGGATGGCCGCCAGCGCCTTGTCGAGCTGGCTGGCCTCGGTGGGGGGGATGGTGCCGGGCACATGCGCCAGCAGAACGGCGCCGACCCAGTTGATTGCCGCGCAGGGATCCAGTTCGCCGTCAAGGCGAGCTGCTTTTCGATACCAGTCGGCCATTTCCTGGCGGGCGCCGTTGGCCTGGTTATCCACCGTCAGCAGGCGCTTGTAGCCGCTGCCCAACAGGGAGCACCGCTCCGGCGCCTCGCCGTAGTCTCTGGCGCGTCGTTTCAATTGGCTCAAGCCCCGCTCGATCTGCTTCTTTGCTGCCCTGATCCTCCCTTGAGTTTCCGATTCCGGCAGTCCCGCTGCCCGGGCTTTCCTGGCGTCTCTCGCGGCCAGCCGAATCTCCAAATTGGTCATTTGGTCCAGGTCGTGGAGCGTACAGCCGCCGTCATCGCACCGGGCGGCTTCCCCATAGTGGACGAGGGCCTGCCGGAAGTTGCCCAATTCGGCGTAGGCAGCGCCCAGGGCGGCGCGCAGGTCGCCTCTCTTGAGCCATTCGTGGCGCAGGTTGCGGGTGATCTGGTCGAGGCGGTCCATTGGACTGAGGCCCCGGCCCGTCGCCAGTTCGGCATCGGAGGCGTCGCGAATGGCCCGGAGTTCGCACAGGGCTTCGGAGGGAGACACAAAGACTACGGGCGGGGTGGCCTCGCCGTCTTCGCGGAAGCGGTAGGCCGGGTCGCCGTAGCACTGGTAGGCGGCCCAGGTGGTGCTGCCCGGGTTGAGGTCGTAGGCCGCTTCCCGGGCCCGGCGCACCGCATCCCCGAAGGTGCTGCCGCGGATCATGGCGCCATAGAAACTTTCGGCGAAGCAGGCGGCGGCAGCATCATCCACGGCCCAGCCGGCGGCGACCACCGCCCGCACGCCGATGCGGATGAACTCGGTGGCCAGGTTGGCAGCCAGGGTACTGTGCCGGCTCAGGTCTTGGGAGGTGCCGGGTTCGATGGCCCCGAGATGGCAGCAGTTGATGAACACCAGCTCCGGAACGGAACTCATCTGGTGCACTTCACCCGGTGTCAGCAATACAAGCTTCTCGGTTCCGTCGGGGCTCGTCTTTTCGGCGGCCAGCACCATGCCGGACACGTGGCGCACCCGCTCGTCGCAGCCGACGCGGTAGCGGAGGGGGTGCTTGTAAACGCCGTGGCCGGCCAGGTGCAGTACCCGGTATTCGCCATCGAACAAGGCCGAGATTACATCCTTGGGAGCGGGGGTGTCAGGCCGCCGGACCTCCATGCCGGTTCCGTTGCCCTGCTCCAGGGCGTGGCGGGTCGATGCGGTTTCGCTGTCGACGCCGGGCAAGGGCGGGAAAGCGCCGCCCGGCTGCGGCACCCCGACGACCAGGGCGCGACCGGATTGGCTGCGGCGGGCGGTCTCGCGAAACGCCGCCGAGGAAAGCTGCCGCAGCAGACCGGCCTGGAGCCCCAGCGGGCGCAGCTCCTTGCCGTCGCCGCCGTACATCATCTCCCAGGGATAGGCGGCGGCTTCATCCACCACCAGTTGCAGATTGCCGCGGTCCCCGGCCCGGGCCTTGAGCAGGTTGGGCACCATCAATTCGAAGAGGGCGCGCAAGTCCTTGGGGCTGACGCTGGGACTGCCGATGGCGGAGCGGACAATGCCATCCACCAGGGCGATCTGGGTGGGCAGGATGGTTTCCTCGGCCCGGGCGAGATCGGTGAGAACCGAAAACCTGAGGGCATCGTCCTCGGTGGCCTCGATCTTGATGCGGCGCCACCAGCCGGGTGCTTCCTCGAAACTGGCACGGGTGCGTCCGCCCTGGCCGGTGCGCAGCTGGCAGTCGAAATCCATGGGGTCGCAACCCGGATCGAGGGAGAGGTCCCGGATCACCCGTAGCGCCTGCAGGGCACGGTCCTCGTAGATTTCGAGGAACTCCAGTTCCGTAAAACGGGCCAGACTGCTCTGCCGGTCGGCCAGCAGGGCATTGACCCGGTTGGCGGCTTCGATGAGGCTGGTGACGCAATCCTTGACCGGAATCCCGCCGGCCCCGGTGCCGATCAGCAGGGTGCTGACCGTCAGCAGGCGTTGCTCGCTGGAGGCCGGAAAACTGCAGGCCAGGCGGAGCAAGCCGGTGCCGAAGGCGTGGCCCAGCCGGGCCGCCGTCAGCGAGCCCACTTCGTCGAGCCCGATCACGACGCCCACGGGGCCGCTCTCGGGTTTGGCGAATACCTCGGCGGTGTCGATGCGTCCCGGGTAGATGCCGAGCCGCAGGTTGCGGGTGAGGGCGCCGCCCAGCCGACGGTCCAGCATGGCTTCGGCACTGACGATGGTATCGCCCTGGTAGTGGCCGGCGACCACGGGATGCCGCGCGGCCCGCAGGTCGCCGTGGCAGACGCTGACCTTGAGGCGCGGCAGGCCGGAAACCCGCTCGTCCCGGGCCGGCATCAGGCTGGCTCCCACGCCGGCCCGAACCAGCATCGCCTCATCGGGATGGTAGGGGAGGAAGCCCCGGGGCATGGATGCCGGGCACGCTTCCAGGGGGGCTGGCGCCTGCCGCGGCAGCAGCTTGGTTTCCCCCATGGCCAGCAGGTCCAGGATGCCGGGGAAGGCCTTGCGGGTGTTCAGCAGGTCGCCGTGGATGGCTTCGATGTAATAGGGCTGGCAGCCCTCGGGTACGCCCAGGGACCAGGGCACCCGGCCGTCGCCGTCGGCCGTGCAGGTGAATTCCAGGCGGGGCCCCTCGCCCTGCCGGGGCTGGGTGGGGGTCACCCGGGCATGGCCGGCAATATAGGCCATGAAATTGCCGTCGAACGTCACCTGGTCGATGCGTTCGCGCACCTGGCGGCAACGGCTCAGGCGCTTATCCAGGGGCAAGGGCCAGTTCGGGCCGCTGCCGTCCCAGCTGTGAAGCGTTTGCCAGGTGGCCGGGTCGAAATAATCCACTCCCGCTTCATCGGGCATCATTTCCAGGAAACCGTCGAAGGTGGCGATGGTTTCCAGCGTTTCCTCCAGGGAGTGGGCCAGGTCCGCCCCGGCCAGGGTCTTCACCAGGTTCTCCCGTCCGGCCAGCACATAGGGCAGCAGCCAGGAACCCCGGTTGGGGGTGCCGGACATGACGAAGCGGCTGGTGGGTAGGGATTTCAACCGCTCCCACCATTGCTGGGCGGGGTCGGCGGCATCCTCGGAAAAGGCGATGGCCCGCCGCACCAGCAGACCCCCCATGGAGTGGGCGAGGATGCGCACCGGCCGCTTGTTCTTCAAGGCGGCGGGCAGGACCTGCTGCGCCAGGTAATCGGCCAGGCGTTTGCCCTCCTGGTCGAAGGACTGGCGCCAGTCGTAAGGGAAGGGCAGGACTTCGTGGGTCTGGGACAGGTAGTCGAAAATCGGCCCGTAGGACATGTCCATCAAGGCCTTGGGGGTAATGTTTTTCGCACCGTTGTCCAGGCTGAAGCTGGAAAACTTGCCGGCCAGCAGCAGCGGGACATCCACCCATGCCCGGAACTGGCCCAGGTTCAACTCGCTGCCCATGATGCCCGGCATCAGCACCAGCAAGGGCTTGCTGCCCTCGGCCCGGGGGGGGCGCAGGGTGAGGAGCTCCCGTTCCGGCAAGCCCATGTCCGCTGCGGCGCCGCGGGCGATATAGGCGTTGCGGTCCGGGGCCTGGGTCAGATCCTTGAAGGCGCTCAAGGCCGCATCGTTGTTCAGCAGGCCATCTACCAGCATGCCGGTGGTTTCCTGGCGCCCGAAATAATTGCAGTGCCAGGTGCCCGGCTCCTTGGCCAGGTAATACCAGGCCTTGCCGGCCCGCTCGGCGCCGCCGTACATGGAGGGCGTATTGACCACCAGATCGTTCTCGCCGCCAAACAGGGCTTCCGAGGCGCCATCGGCCAGGGGCATGAGAATGCCGTCGCTGCGGTAATCGCTGCCGATCACCCGCAAATCCGTATCCACCTTCACCGTGGCCCGGTTCAGGAGGCTGACCAGCGGCGAATCCGGCCTTTGGGCGGCGACGCCGGGGATGGCCTCGGGATTGGTCCGCTCCTTGACGATGGTGGAGATGAGCCAGACGACGTCCTCTCCCAGGCCCAGGAACGAAAGGTCCAGGGGCGAGGAATCCGCCATGAACGGAGTGACCAGCAGGGACAGCAGGCGCTCCGGCCGATCGGAGGCCAGGCTCGTTCCCCTCGCCGGGCAGGCGACCCGGACAAAACGCTCCACCCGGAAACGCTTTTCCTTCAATACGTCGTTCAGGCGCTTGAGCTTGCCGAGCTGACTGGCATCATCCTTGAGCAGGTTGAAATCGATGTCCTCGAACGGGTCGGCGGGTTGGCCGTTCCCATCCAGCCGGCTGCCCCGGCACAGGAGTTCGCCCACCAGGCCGCCCCGGGAATGGCTGACCAGATGCAGGCGGGCATTGGCCGGCAAGGCCTCGGCCAATTGCAGGGCGTTGTCGATGGGGGTTTCGGTCAAGGTCTTGTGTTCCAGGGCGAAACTGCGGTCGCCGTAGAACCGGCTCAGCCTCTGCAGGCTCTCCTTCCGGGTCTTCCACAGTTCGCCGAATCCCCCCGCCGTGCTGGACAGGGTGCCGTGGATGAGCACCAGCAGAGGTTCATCGGTCCTGGGGACGGGGACATTCGTCAGCTGCGGGGCGTCGCCGGACAAGGGGCAGCCGAACAGCCCCAGCTGCTTCTTGTCGTCGATCCTGGAGGCGATGAGGCCGGCGCACTTACCGGGCAGGTCCAGGCCGATCAGCCGCAAGCCGACCACCACCCATTTCACCAGGCCGCGGGTGGCGCCGCGGCTTTCCAGGGTGGGGACGACCTCGAGCTCTTTCTTCTCGGCCAGGCCGGCCAGTTCCCCCTTGGCAAGCGCCTGCCGATAATCGGCCACCGTCATCCACACCCGCTGGCCGCCCTGGAGCTGCAGTTCCAGCACGTCGTCGGCCCGTGCCTCCACCGGCAGCGGCGCCCCCGCATCCCGGGTCCGGTTCAGGGTGAATTCGGTGACGGAGACCTTGCCCTGGAGATAATCCGGAAGGGGGGGCTGGGCGGTTTCCTTCTTCTGGCCGTGAATCAGCAGGGTTTGTTGACTCATGCTTCCATCCTTTCTAAGAGCGGCTGAAGGACGGCCGCTGGCCGTTGTTCCGGCCATGGAGCATCCCCTCCCCGGTGGTTGTCCTGTTTTATGTCGTAAGGATATTGCAGCGGGGTAATGGAGAATGCAATCGACGCGGGTTGCTGTCGCCGTGGTTCTCCCTCACCTTCAAGGGGCGGGCCAGGGTGGGGATGGGTCAAGAGGGCGCCGCCGCCTGCGGCGGTCATCCGCTGCCGAAGCGTTCCCGATAAAGCCTCGGATTCATATCCGTCCATCCGATAAATGCCCGATAGAAAGCGGAGGGGTCGGCATAACCCAGTTCGGCGGCGATGGCGGCAACGGATTGGTCGGTCTTGACCAGCCGCGCCACGGCCAGGTCCCGGCGCAGGGCATCCTTGATGGACCGGAAGCTGGAGCCTTCCTCCGCCAGCCGCCGGTGCAGGGTGCGGGCGGAGAGATTGAGGCGGGCGGCTACCGCTTCCTGCTCCAGGTTGGCGGGCAGGGCTCCCCGCAGCATGTCCCGCACCCGCAGCACCATTTCCCGGTCCCGCCGGTAAAGCATGGTGAGCTTGCCCGGGGCGCCTTCCAGGAAAGCGGCCAGGTCCGCTTCATCGCGGCGGATGGGCAGGTCCAGGAGGTTGGACTGGAAGCGGGCGACCAGCTCCCCGCCGCCGAATTCGGAACGCTCCGTATAGATGAGGGCATAGTCGTCGGCGTGAGCCGGGGGAGGGTAGGGGAAGGTCACCGCGTCGAGGGCGATTCCCCGGCCCACCAGCCAGCAGGACAGGCCATGGAGAAGACGCAGCAGCCATTCGAAGGCGAAGATCCGGGCCGGATCGTCCGGGTCGGCCGCCAGGGGGCGGGTTTCGGCAATGGCCAGCTCGGCCGCTCCCGGTCCGCGCCGCAGGGCGACCGCCAGGTCCGGCAGGACGAGGCGCAAAAAGCGGCTGGCCCGGTCCAGCGCTTCCGCCAGGTTCGGTGAACTCACCAGGCCCCGGCAGAGGAATTCGAAACTACCGACCCGCATCGGCTGGCTGAACAGGCCGAAGCCCTCGTCATCCAGTTCCCGGTTGATCATGTTGTAGAGGGCGGCATAGCGATCCACCGGGATACGGCGGGCGGAATCCGCCATGTCGATGCCGGCGGCGGCCAGCAGGGGTGCCGCGTCCCGGCCGGCCCGCAGGGGACCGGCCAGCATGCCGGTGACGAAGCCGGGGGCGACGGTGGCTCGGCTGCGGGGAGAAATGGCGGAATTGTCCATACCCGTAAATGCAAATCCAATGGCTGCGCGGGGTTGCGCTTCTGGAGGGCAGGATAGCATCCTGGCGGAAATTGCACGATCGGCGTCGGGGGCGGCAATGGCAAAAGGGCGGGAGACTTTCTAATATTCAATGACCCAACCCCTTCGCCGAGAACCGCCGCCATGACCGACCTTTCCGTCGCCCACAAGATCGCCACCTACAAGCCGAAGAACAAGGTCCGTTTCGTCACCGCCGCTTCCCTTTTCGACGGCCACGACGCCTCCATCAACATCATGCGGCGGATTCTGCAATCCACCGGCGCCGAGGTCATCCACCTGGGCCACAACCGCTCGGTGCAGGAAATCGTCAACGCGGCCTTGCAGGAGGACGTCCAGGGCATCGCCATCACCTCCTACCAGGGCGGCCACGTGGAGTTCTTCAAGTACATGCTGGATCTCCTCAAGGCCAATGGGGGCGAGGAGATCCAGGTCTTCGGCGGCGGCGGCGGGGTCATCGTCCCGGCCGAGATCCAGGAACTCCACGACTACGGGGTCACCCGCCTCTATTCCCCCGAGGACGGCGTCAAGCTCGGCCTCCAGGGCATGATCAACGACGTGGTGGAAAAGGCCGACTTCCCGCTGACCGCCAACGTGCCGGAAACGGCCGAGGGGATGGTGGCTGCGCTCAAAACCGGCAACCGGCGGCAGCTGGCCCGGATCATCACCGCCCTGGAAAACGGCGCCTGCGCCGACGGGGTGAAGCAGGCCCTCCTGGCGGCAGCGAAGGAAGTGAAGACCCCGGTGCTGGGCATCACCGGCACCGGCGGCGCCGGCAAGTCGTCCCTCACCGACGAACTGGTGCGGCGCTTCCGCCTCGACCAGGGCGACAACCTGAAGATCGGGATTGTCTCCATCGACCCCTCCCGGAAGCGCACCGGCGGGGCGCTCCTGGGCGACCGCATCCGCATGAACGCCATCGAGCATCCCAGTATCTTCATGCGCTCCCTGGCCACCCGGGATACCGGCAGCGAGATTTCGGCGGCGCTCCCTGAAGTCATCGCCGCCTGCAAGCTCTCCGGCTTCGATCTGGTGATCGTCGAGACCTCCGGCATCGGCCAGGGGGACGCCGCGATCGTGTCCCACGTGGATGTCTCCCTCTACGTCATGACCCCCGAGTTCGGCGCCGCTTCCCAGCTGGAGAAGATCGACATGCTGGACTTCGCCGATTTCGTCGCCATCAACAAGTTCGACCGGAAGGGCGCCGAGGACGCCCTGCGGGATGTCCGCAAGCAATACCAGCGCAACCGGGAGCTGTTCGGCGAGCCCACCGACGCCATGCCGGTCTTCGGCACCATGGCCGCCCGCTTCAACGACGACGGCGTCACCGCCCTCTACCAGGCCTTGACGCCCCGGCTGGCGGAAGGCGGGCTGAAGCTCCTGCCGGGCAAGCTGCCGGCGGTGGCCGTGAAGCAGTCCTCGGGCTCCCGGGCCATCGTGCCGGCCCAGCGGGTGCGCTACCTGGCGGACATTGCCGACACGCTGCGGGGCTACCACGCCCATATCGACGAACAGGTGAGGCTCGCCCGGGAACGCCAGTCCCTGCGCATTTCCGCCGGCATCTTCAAGGGCTGCGACAAGCCCGCGAATGATTTCGACGAGTTGATTTCCTGGAAGGACAGCCAGCTCGACCCCAAGGCGAAAAAGCTCCTGGAAATGTGGCCGGACACGGTGAAGGCCTATTCCGGCGACGAGTACGTGGTGAAGATCCGGGACAAGGAAATCCGCACCCGGCTGGTGACCGAATCCCTTTCCGGCACCAAGATCCGCAAGGTCATCCTGCCCAAGTTCGGCGACGACGGCGAGACCCTGCGCTTCCTGATGAAGGAAAACGTCCCCGGCTCCTTCCCCTTCACCGCCGGCGTCTTCGCCTTCAAGCGGGAGAACGAGGACCCGACCCGCATGTTCGCCGGCGAGGGCGACGCCTTCCGCACCAACCGCCGCTTCAAGACCGTGTCCGAGGGCATGCCGGCCAAGCGGCTATCCACGGCCTTCGACTCGGTGACCCTCTACGGCTGCGACCCGGACGAGCGCCCGGACATCTACGGCAAGATCGGCAATTCCGGCGTCTCCATCGCCACCCTGGACGACCTCAAGGTGCTCTACTCGGGCTTCGACCTGGTGGCGCCCACCACCTCCGTATCCATGACCATCAACGGCCCGGCTCCGGTCATCCTGGCCTGCTTCTTCAACACCGCCATCGACCAGCAGCTGGAGAAGTTCCGGACTGACAACGGCCGCGAGCCCACCGAGGATGAAGCCCAGAAGATCCGGGAGTGGGTGCTCTCCACCGTGCGGGGCACGGTCCAGGCCGACATCCTCAAGGAGGACCAGGGTCAGAACACCTGCATCTTCTCCACCGAGTTCGCCCTGAAGATGATGGGCGACATCCAGGAATTCTTCGTCCATCACCAGGTGCAGAATTTCTACTCGGTCTCCATCTCCGGCTACCACATCGCCGAAGCCGGGGCGAACCCCATCTCCCAGCTCGCCTTCACCCTGGCCAACGGCTTCACCTACGTGGAGAGCTACCTGGCCCGGGGCATGCACATCGACGACTTCGCCCCCAACCTCAGCTTCTTCTTCAGCAACGGCATGGACCCGGAATATTCGGTCATCGGCCGGGTGGCGCGGCGCATCTGGGCGGTGGCCATGAAGAATCGCTACGGGGCCAACGAGCGCAGCCAGAAGCTCAAGTACCACATCCAGACCAGCGGCCGCTCCCTGCACGCCCAGGAGATGGACTTCAACGACATCCGCACCACCCTGCAGGCGCTGATCGCCATCTACGACAACTGCAACAGCCTGCACACCAACGCCTACGACGAAGCCATCACCACCCCCACGGAAGAGAGCGTGCGCCGCGCCATGGCCATCCAGCTCATCATCAACCGGGAATGGGGCGTGGCCAAGAACGAGAACCCCAACCAGGGCGCCTTCGTCATCGACGAGCTGACCGATTTGGTGGAGGAGGCAGTCCTGAAGGAATTCGAGGCCATCGCCGCCCGGGGCGGCGTCCTGGGGGCCATGGAGACCGGCTACCAGCGCAGCAAGATCCAGGAGGAATCCCTCTACTACGAGCACAAGAAGCACGACGGCTCCTACCCCATCATCGGGGTGAACACCTTCCTCAACCCCAAAGGCATGGCCCAGCAGGAAATCGAGCTGGCCCGCTCGACGGAGGAGGAGAAGCAGTCCCAGATCGCCCGTCTGCGGGACTTCCATAGCCGCCATGCCGACGAGGCCCCGGCCATGCTGGAGAAGCTCAGGCAGACCGTGATCGACGACGGCAACGTCTTCGCCGTTCTGATGGATGCGGTGCGGGTCTGCTCCCTGGGGCAGATCACCGGGGCGCTGTATGAGGTGGGGGGGCAGTACCGGCGGTCGATGTAGCCGCCCCGGGCAGCCCGTCGGGCTGGCGCCCGAAGGCAAAGCGCCTGGACAGCCCAAACGTGGCGATGGGGGTGACGCTGACGGTGAGCGCCAGCCCCGCCAAGTAATGCCATCCCAGCCCCTCGGCCAAGCTGACCAGGGCCGCGGTCAGCCCAAGGCCGAGGAGCGAGATGGCCAGGAAAGCCAGATAGCCCTGCCAGGTGGCCCGGCAGCGGAAGCTGGCGCGGCCGTTGGCCAGGTAGGAAAAGCCGTTGGCGCAGAAAAAGGCGGTGGCATTGGCCGCCAGGGGCCGGGCCGTGCCGCTTTCCACCAGCAAGACCACCAGGGCGACATGGATTGCCGTGCTGGAGAGCCCCACCAGGCAGAAGGCCAGGAATTCCTGCCGTAAGGCGGCAAGCCCCGATCGTTTCATGGTGTGCGGATGAAAGCCCCGGAGGGCGGATGTCCGCAAGCTATCACCCCGCCATGGCCATGCCTATGGGGTAATGGCCTACGAGGCTTTACCCGGATCGCCGCATTTGAAGCCCCATGCCGATGACGTATAAACGGACCAGTAATACGAGGTGCAGGCGATTTCCGAAGGGCAGGGCGGTCGAGGAACCGGGCGAGGACTGTCCGAGCCGCTGAGCGGCGAGTTCCGCAGCCCAGTGGAGCGAATGCCCTGCCCGATGCCCACAAACGGTTACTTTCTGAAAACCGTCGAGGAGGTCGGCCATGGAAGCCGGTGTGGTGCCGAACAGCCCGTCCGATTGGCGCCTGCGGATCGCCGCCGTGATCGCGGCTCATTTTGCCCTCCTGTTGTCGATGGGGCTGGCGCGCCATTGGGGGTTCATGACCGCCCTGTTGGATCTCGGCGTCTTCGACCAGGCCGTGTGGGGCTTCCTGGACGGCCAGCCCTTCCTCAACACCAGCGTCATGCCCAGCGCGGCCATCAACTGGCTGGGGGTGCACTTCAATCCGGTGCTGCTCCTGTTCGTCCCGCTCTATTCCCTCGCGCCCCGGGCCGAGTGGTTCATCCTGGCCCAGGCCCTGGCGTTGTCGCTGGCGGCGTGGCCCATCTTCGTTCTTGCACGGCGCGTGTCGGGATCCCAACTGGCCGGATTCCTCTGGGCAACTGCCTACCTGGCGAGTCCCTTCGTCCTGAACGCCGCGGCCTGGGATTTCCATCCCATCTCCCTGGCCGTGCCGCTCATGGCCCTGGGATTTCTCGCGGTGGACCGGAAAGATGCCCGACTCCTCGTCGGTTCATGCCTGCTCCTGCTGACCGTGCAGGAGCACCTGGGGCTGACGGTGGCGGGATTTGGGGCGCTGTGGGGATTGCGCCACGGCAGCTGGCGCCTCCCCGTCGCGCTCGGTGCCCTCGGCATCGCCTACAGCCTGCTCGTGCTGGGCGTGGTTATGCCCCGGCTCTCTCCATCCGGTGCCCACCCAATGTTCAGTGACGGCCTGGGCCAGTTGAGCCGTTACACCTGGCTCGGGCACTCGTTCGGCGAGATGATCCGGACGGCGGTGACCCAACCCGGCTGGGTGGCGAAAACGGTGCTCCTGGAAAACCGCGGGGCAGCCTACATCCTGCTCCTCGTGCTTCCCTTCCTGGGCGCTCCCCTGGCGGCGCCCGCCCTGGTATTGCCGGGAATGGCGGACCTTGCCGCCAATCTGCTCTCGGCCAACGGCATGCCCCGGGGCTGGATGGCCTATCACAGCGTCAACCTGATGCCCGTCCTGGCCATTGCCGGCGTCCATGGCGTCGAACGGATGTGCCGCTGGCAGCGCCGTTTCGGCCGGGTCGAATTGGCTGGGATCACGGCTGCGATCGGCCTCCTTTTGGGCTATATCCTGGCGCCCTTGCCACTGCCGGGGGCCGCCAATGCCTGGTCGCCGGTCCATGCCCTGCCGAGTCCCGACGACGGCGTGGTGGCGGTCCGGAAAGCGCTGCCCCCAGGCGGCGCGCTATCGGTGCAGAGCAATGTCGGAGCGCATTTTTCCCAGCATCGGCAAGTCAGCCTGTTTCCAGCGTTGCTGGACAGGGCGGACGCCCTGGTGCTCCGGCTCGATAGCCCCGTCAGCAAGCTGCATCCCGATCGGCCCGATGCCATCGCGACCCTGGCCCATCACCTCCAGATGTCGCCGGGCTCCTACCTCGACCTGGTGGAGAAGCTGGTGCGGGAAGGGGAGTACGGAATCGTCCTCTGGCAGGACCCGTGGCTCGTGTTCGGTCGTGGCGGTGCAGCCCCATCGCCGGCGGTGCGGGCGCAAGTCCTCGCCAAGCTTTCCCGGTTGCGCGTCGCATGGGATGTTCCGGACGCCGCCTCGGGCTTCCCGGACAAGCGGTGATTGCCTCCATCCCGGAGCGGGTGTTCAAGACCTTGCCCCTGTGAAGAGCCCGGTCCCCCTTGGGGCCTCTCCCTATCCCCGATTGCAGGCCTGTGCGGATTAGTTTGGTTATGCCGTTCCGCTATAAATGCCATATCGCTATGCCGATCTGGATGGCGTGATTCCGCTGGCAATTCGCAGCTTGCCGACTGACTAAGCATTTGGGTTGACGGGGAGCAGTTCGATGGAGCTTTACCTGTTTGACGAAATGGCCCAGGTGGCCCGGAGCCACTGGTGGTTCGCCGCTCGCCGCGAAATTCTCGCGGCCCTCATTGCCCGCCTGGATCTGCCGCGCCTGGCCCGCATTGTCGAAATCGGCTGCGGCACCGGCGACAACCTGGCCATGCTGAGCCGGTTCGGGCAGGTCAGGGCCCTGGAAGCGGAACCCTATGCCCTGGCCATCGCCCGGCAGGCGGGGGTCGAGGTCCTCCCCGGCAGGCTGGGGGAGGTCCTGCCTTTGCCGGAGGGGATCTTCGATCTGGTCTGCCTGTTCGACGTCCTCGAACACGTGGCGGACGATGGCCGCGGCCTGGCCGCGGCGGCCCGGCTGCTGCGGCCTTCCGGCCGGCTGGTGGCGACGGTGCCGGCCTACCCGTGGCTGTTCGGCCCCCACGACGTGGCCCACCACCATTTCCGCCGCTACAGCGCCGGCAGCCTGCGGCGCGTCGCCGAGGCCGCCGGCCTGAAGGTGGAGCGCCTGGGCTACTTCAACACCCTGCTTTTCCCCCTGATCGCCGCCGGCCGCCTTGCCGACCGGCTGCTGGGCCGGGAAGTGGCCCACGCCCCGGCGCTGCCTCCGGAGTGGCTGAACCGGGTTCTCCATGCCATCTTCGCGGCGGAGGCCCCCCTGGTGGCGAGGACGTTCCTGCCCTTCGGGACTTCCGTGATCGCCGTCCTCAAACCCGACAATGGAGGTTGGGCATGAGCACGTCTCTCCTGCTTTCAGTCATCGTGCCGGTCTTCAACGAGGAGGCCGTGCTGCCGGAATTCCACCGTCGCCTGGCGGCCGTCCTTGCCGGCCTGCCCCTGGCCAGCGAGATCATCTACGTGGATGACGGCAGCAGCGACGGCTCCGTAGCCGCCCTCCGCGCCCTCCGTGAGGGGGATGCGAGGCTGGCCATCCTGCAGCTGTCCCGCAATTTCGGCAAGGAGGCGGCCATGACCGCCGGCCTCGACCATGCCCAGGGGGACGCGGTGGTGGTCATCGATGCCGACCTACAGGACCCCCCGGAGCTGATTTCCGACTTCGTCCACCACTGGCAGCAGGGCTACGACGTGGTCTATGCCCGGCGCACCGCCCGGGATGGCGAATCGGCCTTGAAGCGTTTCACCGCCTACGCCTTCTATCGGGTCGCCGAGCGCCTGTGCAAGGTGCGCATCCCTCGGGACACCGGGGATTTCCGGCTCCTCAGCCGGCGGGTGGTGGATGCACTCCTGCGCCTGCGGGAGGAGCACCGCTTCATGAAGGGGCTCTTCGCCTGGGTCGGGTTCCGGCAGAAGGCGGTGGATTACCGGCGGGACCCCCGCCATGCCGGCACCAGCAAGTGGAATTACTGGAAGCTCTGGAATTTCGCCCTGGAGGGGATCACCTCCTTCACCACCACGCCCCTCAAGGTATCCACCTACCTAGGGCTGCTGGTGGCCTTCAGCGCCTTCCTGTACGGCATCTTCATCGTCGCCGACACCCTGCTGCAGGGCAATCCGGTGCCCGGCTATCCCTCCCTGCTGGTCGTCGTGCTCTTCCTCGGCGGCTCCCAGCTGGTGGCCCTCGGCATCATCGGCGAATACCTCGGGCGCATGTTCGACGAGACCAAGGACCGGCCCCTCTACCTCGTCGGCGACTTTGCCCCCGCCCGCCCGGCCGGGATGCCGGAGGCCGGCCGGATGGCGGTGGTCGAGTCCCTCGAGCCCGCCCTGCGGCGCCGCCGCCTGGCCCGTCTTGCCACGCCCGCCCGCCGCAAGGTCGCGCAGTGACCGCCGCCAGCATTCCGGCAACCGCCGCCCCCCGTTCCCTCGCGCCCTGGGGCCTGTCCTGGCCCCTGCTGATGGCGGCCGCCGGGTTTCTGCTGGCCCTCAACCAATCCCTGCTGATCGATGCCGACAGCTATTGGCACATCGCTGCCGGCCGCTGGATATTCGAGCACCTCGCCATTCCCACCGCCGACCCCTTCTCCAACAGCATGCCCGGAGCCCCCTGGGTCAGCCACGAGTGGCTCTCCGAGGTGCTCCTGGGGGCAGCCTACCAGCTCTGCGGCTGGGCCGGCCCGGTGGTCCTCGGCGCCGCCGCCTTCGCGGCCGCCCTGGCCCTGTTGTGCCGCTATCTGCTGCGGCACCTGGAGCCGGTCCTGGCCCTTTGCTTCATGCTGCTGGCGGCCTGCCTAGTGCATGACCACCTGCTCGCCCGGCCCCACGCCCTGGTGCTTCCCCTCATCGCCGCCTGGGGGATCGCCCTGGTGCGGGCCCGGGAGCAGGGCCATGCTCCGGCCGCGCGCTGGGCCCTCCTCATGGTGGTCTGGGCCAACCTCCATGGCAGCTTCACCCTGGGCCTGGGGCTCACCGGCTTCTTCGCCGTGGAAGCGCTGCTGGCTTCCCCCAAGGCTGGGCGCCGGCAAACCGCCATGGCCTGGGGGCGTTTCGTTCTCCTGGCGCTCCTGGCCGCCATGGTGACGCCCCAGGGGCCGGCGGGACTGGCTTTCACGGCCAAGCTCCACGGCATGGATTACGCCATGCGGGTCATCGGCGAATGGCGCTCCCCGGATTTCCATGACTTCCAGCCTCTGGAACTCGGCCTCATGGCCGGCGCCCTGGCCGTCCTCATCCGCGGCCTGCGCCTGCCGCCGATGCGCATCTTGCTCCTCCTCGGGCTGCTGCATCTCGCCCTGGCCCATGCCCGCCATGTCGAAATCCTGGGCCTCGTTGCACCCCTGGCCCTGGCGGTGCCGGTGGGCACCCAGTGGCGCAGCGCGGCCGGCCCGGACCAGACAGCGGCGTTGGATCGGTGGTTTCTTGCCCTGGCAGCCCCGGCCCGCCTGCCGGCAGTGGTCCTGACTGCGACACTCCTGGCCGGCTGCGCCGTCTTCCTGGGCTCGTCGGGGGCGCTGAAACCGGCCAGGGCCATCACCCCGGAAGCCGCCGTGCGGGCCGCCCAGGCGGCCAGGCCGGAAGGGCCGGTGCTCAATTCCTACCATTTCGGCGGTTATCTCATCTTTGCCGGCATCCCGCCCTACATCGATGGCCGCGCCGACATGTACGGCGATCCCTTCCTGGCCGCCTACGGCCGGGCCCTGCGGCTGGAGGCGAGCGACAGCCTGCCGCAGCTGCTGGAAAGCCACCACATCGGCTGGACGCTGCTGGCCCCCGAAGTGCCGGCGATCGCCCTCCTCGACCGCCTGCCCGGCTGGCGTCGGCTATATGCCGACGACACGGCCGTGGTGCATGTGCGGTCGGGTTCCAGATAACGCTTGGTATTGCATTTTTCGGAGAAATGACATGTCAATTAAAAATTGGCGAGGGCGGCGAAATAAAGCGGGTGCGGAAATCTCTCATTTCATCGGCGGTTTTTGCGCAGCACCGCGCTGCGGTTTATTTCCTATGAATACCGGGCGTTATTCAATGCGGAGTGCATTTTTATATTTCAATGCTTATGGGGTGTTTATCCACCGGGTATTGGGTATGTCGACTGATTATTCCAAAAGCGTGGGCGGCGTATAAATACGTCAACAACAAAAGCGAAAAAAGATCCATCGATCGGTTTCACGGTTGTTGTTGGCCAGATACCGGAAGGATAAGCCGGACAGGGGTCGAGAGCCGCCAAAGGCGATCGGCTCGAAAAAAGGAATCAGGGAGTGTTTTTTCCAGTGCTGACCCGTTTGGGTTGTTATTAATCGAAGGAGATGACCATGAACAAAATTATGTCCCAAGTGAAAATGTTCCTGAATGACGAGGAAGGCGCTTCCGCCGTCGAATACGGCGTCCTGGTGGCGCTGATTATCGCGGTCTGCGTAGCGGTTATCGCGTCGGTCGGCGGCAAGGTTAACAACGCCTTTTCGAAGGTGAATACCTCCCTGGCCAACGCCGGCGCCTAAGCGGCGGTTGGGGACCTGCCTCCCAGCCGGGGGGCAGGTCATCTCGATGAAGTCTTCTATTGGGCAGCGGGGATAGCGTGGAAGGGAGAACGGGATGGACCGGTTTTGCCTCGGATTAAGGCTCCTGGTGAAGAACGCCCTGCGCGATGAGCGGGGCGCTGCCGCCGTGGAATGGAGCGTTCTTGCCGCCCTCATCGCTGCTGTCATTGTCGTTGTCCTCTCCGGCATGGGCCTGAATCTGCAGGTCCTGTTCGCCAGGGCGGTCGACGCTATCGGCGTATTCATGTGATGGGAGCAGAAGAAATCATGGCCTGGCCTTTGCCCGTACGCTCGGGGTTCAGCATGGACGCCATGGTGGTGTTGGCGGGACTCGTCCCACTTGCCGTCATGCTGATCGTCGCCGTGCGCTCGGATCTGCTCGAGCAGCGCATTCCCAACAAACTCGTGGCGGCCGGCATGCTGGTCGGTCTCGTTTTGCATACCGCCCTGCCGGAAGGCAACGGCTTCCTGGCGCCCTGGCCCGGCGCCCTCGGCCCCTGGAGCGCCCTGCAGGGGCTGGCCATCGGCGGCGGCGCCATGCTGCCCCTCTACATCCTCCGGGTCATGGGGGCCGGCGACGTCAAGCTCATGGCCGCCGTCGGCGCGATTTTGGGGCCCTCCGATATCGTCCCTGTACTTCTCTGCACCTTTCTGGCCGGGGGGCTGGTTTCCGTCGGCGTGGCGATAGCCCATGGCGTGGCCGGCCGGCTCTTCAAGAATCTCGGCTACATGGTGCAGGTCACCCTCGTCAAGCTCAACCTGCCGGGCATGCCGGCGGTGGAGCCGCCCCTGGAATCGGTGGGCAAGGCGCCCTATGCCGTGGCGGTGGCCCTTGGCACGCTGAGCGGCGTGTTCTGGGTGCTGTCCGGGGCGCAACTATTTTAGGTCCGTATCAAGGAAGGGAGTTCGCATGAATCGGCTTGGCCTCGAATCCACCAGCGATCGCAAGGTGGTCCACTTGATGGAGAAGGAGCACGCCATGCACGTGGCGCGCCCGGCAGCGTTGCGCGATGTCGAGGCGACCGGGCTGTCGTTCCCATTTCTGGTGGAACTGATGCTGAAGATATTCTTCCAGGGCGGGCAGCTCCGTCTCTGGGACATCAAGGAGAGGATCAAGCTGCCCCTGGCGGTGATCGAGCCCCTGATTGCCTTCATGCGGACGGAACGCCTGTGCGAGTTGCAGGGGCACAGCGTCGCCGAGGCGGACATTGCCTATATCCTCACCGACCTGGGGCGCGCCCGGGCCATGGATGCCTTCCAGAAGAACCAGTATGCCGGTCCCTGCCCGGTGACCCTGGATGCTTATACCGCCCAGGTCGAGCGGCAGAGCGTATCCAACCAGCACATCGGGCGGGAGGCGATGCAGCAGGCCTTCAGCGGGGTCATTCTGGCCGACGGCCTGGTGGACAGGGTAGGGCCGGCCCTCAATTCGGCTCGCTCCATTTTCATCTACGGCCCCAGCGGCAGCGGCAAGACCTATGTGGCGGAGCGCATGGCCCAGGCCATGCAGGGAGCCGTGTGGGTGCCCTATGCCTTTGCGGTGGATTCCGAAGTCATCCAGGTTTTCGATCCGCTGGTGCATAAGCCCATCGACACGCCGGCCGACGACGTCAGGAGCCTGGATCGCCGCCACACCTACGACGAGCGCTGGGTGAAGTGCGCGCGGCCGGTCATCATCACCGGCGGCGAACTGACCCTGTCCATGCTCGACCTGGAATTCGATCCCCTGAGCCGCTTCTATTCGGCTCCGCCCCAGGTCAAGGCCAACAACGGCCTGTTCATTGTCGATGACCTGGGGCGGCAGCGCGTTGCCGCCAAGGATCTTCTCAATCGCTGGATCATTCCCATGGACCGGCGGGTGGATTACCTCGCCTTGCACAACGGCAAGAAGTTCCGTGTCCCCTTCGATGTCGCCCAGGTGTTTTCCACCAACCTGGCGCCCGAAGAGCTGGCCGACGACGCCTTCCTGCGCCGGCTCGGCTACAAGATCTACGTCGGTGCGACGACACCGGGGAAGTACCGGGATCTCTTCCAGCAGGCCTGCTCCCGCCTCGGCGTTGCCTATTCCGAAGACGCTTTCAACTACCTGCTGGGTGATCTGCACAACCGCTCGGGGCGTCCCCTTTACGCCTGCTATCCCTACGACCTGGTGAGCAAGGTCCGGGACCGGTCGCTTTACGAGGGGCTTCTGCCCGAGCTATCGCAGGAAATGCTGGAGTGGGCCTGGTTAGCCTATTTCGGACCGATCGAATCAGCTGAGGAAAGCCATCACCAAGGAGGGCTCAAGTCATGAGAAGTAGCCGTGCATTAGCAATGATCGTCCTGTCGTTGATCGCCGGCGTCGCCGCCGTCTTCGTCGCCACCCAATGGCTGAGCAGCCGCGCCGTGCAGACCGTCCCCGTGGCCGTGGCGGCCCGGGACGCGGATCTCGGCTCGACCCTCAACGTGACCATGGTGGAGACCGTGGGCTGGCCCCGGGATGCGGTGCCGGCAGGGGCCTTCGAGAACGGCGCGGCCCTGGAAGGCCGCGTCCTCAAGACCAATCTGGTGCGGGGCGAGCCCATCGTCGAGGCCAAGCTCGCCCCCGTCGGCGCCAAGGGAGGCCTGTCCGCGGTGATCAAGGAAGGCAAGCGGGCGGTCACCGTGCGGGTCAACGAGGTGGTGGGCGTCGCCGGCTTCGCCCTGCCGGGCAACTATGTGGACGTCATGGTCAACCTGCCCGACAACAGCAACAAGTCCGAGCCGGTTTCCAAGATTGTCCTGGAGCGCATTCTCGTCCTGGCGGTGGCCCAGGAGGCCAACCAGGACCAGACCAAGCCCAAGGTGGTCAATGCCGTCACCCTGGAGGTGTCGCCCGAGGAAGCGGAAAAAATCGATCTCGTGCGCAGTGTCGGCACCCTATCCCTGGTGCTCCGCAATCAGATGGACTCGTCCCCGGTAGCGACCGGGGGGGCCTACAAGCAGGACATCCTGCGGGTGACCACGACCAAGCCGGCGGCCGAGCCGGTAGCGGTCCAGGCCCCCAAGAAGGTGCATAGACGGCCTCGTGCCGCCGGGCCGAGGCCGGCCGACAGGGGTAATGATGTCCAGATCGAGGTCATACGCGGCTTGCAGAAGTCGAATTCCCAGGCTTGAACCCGGGTAACGCCCGATCGAGAAAGAGGAGAAGAGAAATGCGAATCGAGAGATCTGCCCGCGCAGCCGGCTCCGCGGCCCATCGCCGCACTTTCGGTGTGGTCGCCCTGGCCATTGCCACCCTTGCTGTGCCGCCCGCCGCTTTTGCCGCCCCTGCCAAGGCATTGGCGTCCGCTGCACCGATCGGGAGCCCCGGCGCTGCGATCGGCGAACCCCTGCACCTGGTGATCGGCAAGTCCACCCTGCTGCGCCTGCCGACGGCGGTGGAGCGGGTTTCGGTCGGCAATCCGGCCGTCGCCGACGTCACCGTCATCAGTCCCCGGGAACTGTACTTTCTCGGCAAGGTGTTCGGTTCCACCAACGTGATTCTCTGGAGCCGGGGCGGCACCACCATCATGGATGTCTTTGTCGATCCGGACACCGCCCTCCTGCAGGATCGCCTGCGGGAACTGTTGCCCGGCGAAAAGGAGATCAAGGTGAGCGTGGCCGCCGACTCCATCGTCCTCAGCGGACTGGTGTCGAGCGCGCCTCGGGCGGCCCAGGCGGTGGAGGTCGCCGAGGCCTATGTGGCCCAGATCAATCGCGGCCTCCTCATGCCTTCCGTGGCCGGCGACAAGGTGGTGGCGGCGGGCACGGCGATCAATGTCGCCCAGGCCCCCGTCGCCGGCGGCAGGGCGCGGGTGGTCAATATGATGAAGGTGGCCGATCCCCAGCAGGTGATGCTCGAGGTCAAGGTGGCCGAGGTGCAGAAGACCCTGCTCGACAAGCTGGGGGTGCAATTCAACGCCAGCCTGACCCGGGGCAGCTTTGCCACCTCCATCCTGACCAATTTCCTCACCAACAGCGCCGGCGTGCTCACGGCCGCCGTCACCCGGGGCAATTTCTCCTATGGTGCCACCCTGGACGCGGCCAAGAAGGACGGCCTCATCAAGGTCCTGGCGGAGCCGAACATCGTCGCCATCAGCGGCCAGGAGGCCAGTTTCCTGGCGGGCGGCAAGGTCTTCATACCGGTGGCCAGCCAGCCCAATGCCCTCACCGGGGTCGTTACCGTCACCCTGGAGGAAAAGGAATTCGGCGTCGGCCTGAAATTCACCCCCACGGTACTGGAGGGAGGGCGCATCAGCCTGCGGGTAGCGCCGGAAGTGTCGGAGCTCTCTCAGACCGGCACGCCTTTCACGACGGTGAACGGCGTCACCTCCGTGCTGCCCTCCATGACGACGCGCCGGACCCAGACCACGGTCCAGCTCAACGACGGCCAAAGCCTGGCCATCGCCGGCCTGATCAGGAGCAATGTCAGCGAGACCATCAACCGCTTTCCCGGGCTGGGGGAAGTCCCGATCCTGGGCGCCCTGTTTCGCAGCAATGAATTCCAGACCGAGCAGACCGAGCTGATGTTCGTCATCACGCCCCGCCTGGTCAAACCCTTGCCGCCCAACTATGCCCTGCCGACTGATTCCTTCGTTCCACCGAGCCGAGCCGGTTTCTTCCTGAACGGCCAGATGGAGGGGCATCCCGATACCGGCGAACAGCCGGCCGAAGGCAGCGCCGGAGCGCCGGCCCCGGCCGCTGCTACCCAGGAAAACCCCGCGGCTCGCCCGGGCGGCTTCGAAGTCAAGTGAGGAGAACAGCCATGAATGCCAAACATGCCATGCTGGTGGCCATCACCGCAGCCGTCACCGCCGGCTGCGCTTCCACCACCACCCCCGATTACGACCGGCACTTCGGCGAAGCAGTCCGGATGGCGCGGGCCCAGCAGACCATCAATCCGGAGGCGTCGAGCAATACGGACCCGGTGGCGGGCGTCGACGGTCCTGCCGCCAAGGAAGCCATGGGGCGCTATCAGGACAGCTTCAAGTCGCCGCCTCCGACCTTCAACGTCATGAACATCGGCGGTGCCATGTCGTCTTCCAAGTGAGCGGCCGGGGGCCGGGAGAGTCATCATGAAACCGAGCAGAAATTCCCAGCAGGGAGCCATGGCTGTCCTGGTGGCGGTCGCCATCGTCGTCCTGGTGGCCTTTGTCGGCCTCGCGGTGGACACCGGCCGCCTGTACGTGCACAAGGCCGAAATCCAGAACGCCATGGACGCCTGCTCCCTGGCCGCTGCCCGCGAACTCACCGGTGTCAATGCCAACCAGCTGGAGCAGGCGGAAAACGCCGGGCTGACCGTGGGTAATCGCAATCTGGTGAACTTCCAGGACCAGGCCATTGCCCTGGCCGCCAGCGACATCACCTTCAGCCAGACCCTCAACGGTTCCTACCAGACCCGCTCAGCCATCTCTCCCGCCAATGCGGTCAAGATGAAATACGCCCGCTGCCGCTGGACCAAGACCGGCATCCCCATGTACTTCATGGGTGTTCTCGCGGTGGGGGACCAGAGTGTCGGTGGCCTCGCCACCGCCACCCTGGGGCCTTCCCAGACATCCTGCGGCATTCCCCTCGGCATGTGCAAGAAGCCGATGCCGGCCAGCTGCAAGTACGGCACGCCCGGCCCCCTGGGCCACTGCCCGGGCGACTGGGTGGATGGGCGCTTCGAGGCGGGCGGCGGATCCACGGGCAGTTTCAACTGGATCGACTTTTCTCCCCCCGCCGGCGGCGCCTCCGAACTGGGCGGTCTCCTGACCGGCAACGGCCAGTGCAACCTGCAGGTCACCAATCCGGTGGGCCAGACCGGTGTGGATTCTGCAGCGGCAGTGAAGTGGAATTCCCGCTTCGGGCTCTACAAGAGCGGCGCAGGCAATCCCCAGGCCAGCACGGCGCCTCCCGATTTCACCGGTTTTTCCTATACGGATACCAATTGGCCGGCGCCGGATCCCGCCTACCCGGCCTTCCATGATGCCTACGGGCAATTCGCAGGCGCTGCAGGCAACTTCATGGCCAAGCGGAACAGCTTCGCCTCCTATGGCGACACCGTCGACACCGTCGACGCTGGTAACGCGCTCACCGGACTGTCCATCAGCAATGCCTATAGCGTCCTCAGCCATGGCCCCGGTGGGGATCACAAGGCCTACGGCAACGACCAGCGCCGCATCGCCGTGGCGCCCATTGTGGATTGCGCCGGCTGGGCGAGTTCCCAGACGGTGCCCATCATCGACTGGGCCTGCGTGCTGATGCTCAACCCCATCGACGGGGTCGGCGCCGAGGTCAAGCTGGAGTACCTGGGCATGGCCAAGGATTCAGGCAGCCCCTGCTCCACCACCGGCCTGCCCGGGGGGCCGGGCAGCGTCGGCCCCAATGTCCCGGTTCTGGTCCAGTGAGGCGGTCATGACGAAGAAGACACAACGGGGTGCGGCGATCCTCGAACTCGCCGTCTTGCTGCCGCTTCTGGTGGTGATGTTGTTCGGCATCACCGAATACGGCCGCGCCATCTACACCTACGATACCCTCGCCAAGTCAGTGCGGACAGCGGTGCGCCATCTCACCGTCCATAGCGCCGGCGACCCGGTGTCCCAGGCGGAAGCCCGCTGTCTGGTGGTCACGGGGGATTACACCACGGCCGGCGGCATCACCACATGCGATGGCTCGCCGGTGGCGCCGGGGCTGACCACGGCCATGGTGGATATCTGCGATGCCGCCAATGCCAGCGCCTGCCCGGGCCAGCCCCACTCGGCGGTGAGTACCGGCAGCGGTGTGGCTAACCTGGTGACGGTGCGGGTCACTGCCTACCCCTTCGACTCCGTCATGGAGTTTGTCCTGGCGGACACGACGTTCGGCAATGCCGCCAGCCACACCGGCATCGCCGTCACCATGCGCCAGGACCTTTGAGGCCGGAGGAGCGAACCATGACTGTCCAGCGATACTTTCGAAAGACCGAGCGCGGCGCCGCCGCTGTGGAGTTCGCCGTCGCCTCGACGCTCTTCTTTACCGTGCTTTTCGGCATCCTGTATTTCGGGCTTGCCCTTTTCTACTGGAACTCGGCGGCGGAAGCCACCCGCAATGCAGCCCGGGTGGCGGTCGTCTGCAACCCCAATTCCACGGCCCTGGTGACGGCGAAGATGCAGCAACTCGTACCCCAACTCTCCAGCGCCCAGGTGTCGCTCACCTATTCGCCTTCCGGCTGCGACGTCAATACCTGCAGGACGGTCACCGTTTCGGTGACCAACTACACCCTCGATCTGCCCCTGCCGCTGCCCATCCACAGCATGGCAATGCCCCCATTTACCACCACCTTGACGCGGGAAAGCCTCAACAGCACCAACAACAGCGTCTGCAGCTGAAAGTTCCCAAACCGGAAGGACATGGAAAAGATCATGAAAGCAACCATCCTCATGCACAAGGCAGATACCCAGGAGGCCTTGCGCAAGATTCTCGCCGACGCCGACATCGAATGCGAAGTGGCGGTCGGAAGCCTCCGCCAGTTTGCCTCGCTGGGGGCGGCGACACGGGATCTTCTCATTGCCGAAACCGACGGCAGCCGCTCCGAACTGGCCGTGGTCGAGCGCCTCGCGACCCAGCATCCCCAGCTGCCGATCGTCCTGGCGGCGGCCGATCCGGGCCGGGAATTCCTCCTCGAAGCCATGCAGCTCGGGGTCCTGCAAGTGCTCGCCCTGCCTTTCAAGCCGGAGGCGGTGAGGGAGGTTCTCGCCCGCCTGCGGCAACGGCTGGGCCCGAGCTCCGTCCACCAGGGCAAGGTGATCGTCTTCCAGCCCAGCAAGGGCGGCAGCGGTGCCACCTTCCTGGCCGCCAACCTCGCCTATGCCATTGCTCAGCAGGGCAAGCGGGTGGCGCTCATCGACCTCAACCTGCAGTTCGGGGACGCTGTCCTGCACGTTTCAGATAGCAATGCCGGAACCAGCGTCGCCGACGTGGTCCAGCAGCTGCAGCGCCTGGACGGGGAGTTCCTGATGTCCAGCATGGTCCGGGTGACGCCCAATTTCAGCGTCCTGCCGTCGCCTGATTCTCCCGACAAGGCCGTCGGCGTGCGCCCGGAAGGCGTGTTTCGCCTCATCGAGGTGGCGCGGGGAAATTTCGATTACGTCATCGTCGACGTGGAACGGACCCTCGACCCGGTATCGATCCGCGCCCTGGACTGCGCCGACAGCATCATGGTGGTGCTCCAGCTCACCCTCCCCTTCATCCGCGATGCCAAGCGGCTGATGTCGGTTTTCGATTCCCTCGGCTACCCGCGCGGCAAGGTGCGGCTCATCGTCAATCGTTATCAGAAAGGTGGCGAAATCGGCCTGGCTGACGTGGAGGGAACCCTCGGCGCCGATGTCGCCTACACGGTGCCCAACAGCTTCAATGCCGTGGCGGCGTCGGTTAACCAGGGCAAGCCCATCGTCAGCCTCGACCCCAACGACCGGGTATCGAAGACCTTGGTGGAAATGGCTGCCCGGTTGGAGAAACGCTCGAGCACGCCCGCGGGAGGGTGGCTGAGCCGCCTGTTCAAGAAAGCGGCCTGAATACGTCAAAGGAGAATGGAAATGTCGTTACGGGAAAGACTGGAAGAAATCAAGATCGAGCCCTCGTTGCTGCCCAACCCGGTGCGTCCCCTGGAGGCCGTGGATGACAGCCACTTCCAGCAGATCAAGACCACCATCCACAGGCGGCTCCTGGAGCGTGTGGATCTGGAAGTCATGTCCAACCTGCCCCCCCAGAAGCTGCGGGAGGAGGTCAAGGGCCTGGTGGAACGGCTTCTGGTCGAGGAGGACGTTGCCCTCAATGCCATTGAACGTAAGCAGATCGTGCAGGACATCCAGCACGAAGTGCTGGGCCTCGGCCCCCTGGAGCCCCTCCTGGCCGATCCCACCATTTCCGACATCCTGGTCAATACCTGCAGCCAGATCTACGTCGAGCGCTTCGGCCGCCTGGAGCGGTGCGATGTCCGCTTCGCCAGCAATGAACATCTGATGAAGATCATCGACAAGATCGTTTCCCGGATCGGCCGCCGGGTGGATGAATCGAGCCCCATGGTGGATGCGCGGCTGCCCGACGGCTCCCGGGTCAACGCCATCATTCCGCCCCTGGCCATCGACGGGCCGCTCCTCTCGATCCGCCGCTTTGCGGTGGTGCCCCTCCGGATGGAAGACCTTGTCAGGAACAAGAGCATCACGCCGGAAATGGCGGAACTGGTGGCAGGCATGGTCCGGGCCCGGCTCAACGTGCTGGTGTCCGGGGGCACCGGCACCGGCAAGACCACCATGCTCAATATCCTCTCCAGCTATATCTCCCACAACGAGCGCATCGTCACCATCGAGGATGCCGCCGAACTGCAACTGCAGCAGCCCCATGTGGCGCGGCTGGAGACCCGGCCCCCCAACATCGAGGGCAAGGGCGAGGTGACCCAGCGGGAGCTCGTGCGGAATAGCCTGCGCATGCGGCCGGACCGCATCATCCTCGGCGAAGTCCGGGGGGCGGAGGTCATGGACATGCTGCAGGCCATGAACACCGGCCACGAGGGATCGATGGCCACCATCCACGCCAATACCCCGCGGGATGCCCTGATCCGCCTGGAGAACATGATGTCCATGGCCGGCATGGCGATGCCGCCCAAGGCCTTGCGCCACCAGGTCGCCTCGGCCATCACCGTGATCGTCCAGATCGTGCGGCTGTCCGACGGCAAGCGCAAGATGGCGAGCATCCAGGAAATTACCGGCATGGAAGGGGAAGTCGTCACCATGCAGGAGCTTTTCACCTTCCGGCAGACCGGCATTGCCGGCGACGGCACCGTCCTCGGACACTTCCAGGCCACCGGCATCCGACCCAAGTTCATCGATCGTCTGCGGGCCGCCGGGGTGATCCTCAGCGACAACCTCTTCGATCCCGGCAAGCGCTACGAATAGGGGCCGCCATGGACTTCCTCTACTATCTCTTCGCCGTCTGCGGCTTCCTGGCCGTGGTGCTGGCCCTGGAAGGGCTCTTCGTCATCTGGGATACCTACCGTGGCCCGGAGGCCAAGCGCATCGAGCGCCGGTTGAGAAGCGTTTCGGCCGGCGGCGGCAGCAGCCAGGAGACCCTGCTCCTCAAGCAGCGGGCGCTGTCCGAACTGCCCGCCGTGGAACGGGCTCTCATGCGGATTCCGCGGATCAGCGGGCTCGATCGCCTGCTGCAGCAGGCCGGCTCCGAGACCACGGTCGCCATGTTCCTCGCATCGGTCGGCCTGATGGCCCTGATCGGCCTGCTCCTGCCGGCGCTCTTCAAGTTGCCATCCTTTCTCGGCATCATCCTGGCGGCGGTGCTGGCCGGCATCCCGTGGCTCATCCTGCTGGTGGGGCGGGCAGCCCGGCTGAGGAAATTCGAGCGCCAGCTTCCCGAAGTCCTTGATCTCATCTCCCGCTCCCTGCGGGCCGGCCATTCCTTCCCGAGCGGGCTGGAAATGGTGGCCAACGAAGGGCGGAAGCCGATTTCCACCGAATTCCGCACCGTTTCCGACGAGATCAATTTCGGGATTTCGGTCCAGGAGTCCCTGCTCAACCTGGCCCGCCGGATACCCAGCACTGATCTGAGCTATTTCGTCGTGGCGGTCCTCATCCAGCGGGATACCGGAGGCAACCTGGCGGAATTGCTGGACAACCTGGCCCGGCTCATCCGCCAGCGTTTCCAGTTGTTCGAGAAGGTGCGGGCGCTGGCGGCCGAAGGCAAGCTTTCCGGCTGGATCCTGGGGGCCTTGCCCTTTGTCATGGCGATCATCATCAATGTCATCAACCCGAATTTCATGTCGGTCCTGTGGACCGATCCGGTGGGGCTGAATCTGGCCATTGGAGCGCTGGTGTTCATGGTCCTGGGCGGTTTCTGGATGTGGCGCATCGTCAAAATCAGGGTCTAGCCGAGGGAGGCATGAAATGGGAAATCTGCAAATCGTCTATCTGGTGCTGATTTTTTTCGCCGTCACCAGCGGCGTGTTCGGCATTGCCGCCGTATTCTTTCGGCCGCGGGTGGCGCCTGAACGCCTGAAGGGCAAGAGCATCGACTCGACGGAACCGGCCGGAGGGCAGTGGCAGGCGACGGCGGTGAAACTGGCTGAACCCGTGGCGAAGCTGATGTTGCCGGAAAGCGGGATCGAATACTCCCGGCTGCGGACCCGGTTCATGAATGCCGGTTTCCGCGGCCGCTCGGCCATTCCCATCTACTTTGCCGCCAAGATCGGGCTGACCTTCCTTCTGCCGCTGCTGTTGGCCACTTACGTGACCTTTTCCGACATCAAGATCGAATCGGGCATGCTCATGGTTTATGTCCTCATCGCGGCCGGGAGCGGCTTCGTCCTGCCCAACCTGGTCCTGGGGCAGGCGGTCCGTCTACGGCAGCGCGAGCTGTTCGAAGCTTTCCCCGATGCCATCGACCTCCTCGTCGTCTGCATGGAAGCCGGCCTGGGGCTCGACGCGGCCATCGTCCGGGCGGGCGAGGAAATGCGGGTACGCAGCCAAGAGCTGGCCGACGAACTGCATCTGGTGAACCTCGAGCTGCGGGTCGGCGCCACCCGCGAACAGGCCTTGCGCAACCTTGCCATGCGGACCGGCCTCGAGGATGCGGCGTCACTGGCCACCATCCTGATCCAGGCCGACCGTTTCGGCACCAATGTGGCCGACGCCCTGCGGGTGCATGCGGATTCCCAGCGCGTCCACCGCCAGATGCTGGCCGAAGAGGCGGCGGCCAAGGTGCCGGTGAAGCTGGTGTTCCCGGTCGTTGCATGCATCTTCCCCTCCCTCATGCTGGTCATGGGCGGGCCTCCGTTCATCAGCATCTACCGCAATCTTTTCCCGGCCCTTGGCTGATGGCCTGAAAGGAGCAAGACCATGTCCCTATCTCCTATCCATGCCGGCCTGATCGGTACGGCACTGGCGTTGGCCGGCTGCTCGACACCCGGCAACCAGAGCGCTTCCCAACTCGAGGCCAGGCCCGTCGCCGCCACCCGGCACGGCATCGGCCATGCCGATGCCCACTACGCCCTCGGCCGCTACTACCAGGGCCAGATCCGCTACGACGAAGCCATCCGGTCCTACCAGGATGTCCTCGACGCCGCCCCCGACCATGCCGACGCCCATAACGCCCTGGGAGTGATCTACGCCATCCAGGGCCGGCGGGCGCTGGCCGAGCAGGAACTGCGGGCAGCCCTCGCCAAGGCGCCCGGCGCCGCCCATATCCACAACAACCTCGGCTATGCCTTCCTGCTGCAGGGGCGTGCGGCGGAAGCCATCGTCGAGTTCGAGGAAGCCCTGCGCCTGGATCCGGCCTACCCTCGGGCCGCCGACAATCTGCGGGTCGCCCGGGCCGAACTGGAGGGACGCCCCCAGGAGCGGTTGGCGTCGCCCGAACCCGTGCCGCGGACGCCGCCAATGGCTGCCCAGCCGGCGGCGCCGTTGCCGCAGCCCGGCACGGCGCCGGCTCCCCAGCTGAGCCGGGTGGCGGACAACGTCTATGAGTTGCGTCCGCCGGAGCCGTCGCCGGCATTGCGGCTCGCTTCGGACAAGGCCGCATTCCAGGTGCCGTCGCAGCCGGGGACTGTTCGGCTCGAAGTGACCAACGGCAACGGCGTCGAAGGTCAGGCGCGGCGCACTTCCCTCTACTTGCGGGACATGGGTTACGGCGTGGCCCATGTGACCAATCAAAAGCCCTATCGCCAGAGGCAGACGGAAATCCAGTACCGGCCCGGCTTCGAGCAGCAGGCCATGGGCTTGCAGGCCGCCCTGGCGGGAAAGGGAGTGGCCGCCCCGACCAGCCGCCTGCGCCAGGGGGTGGAGGTCAGGCTGGTGCTGGGGCACGACCTGCGGCAGCCCCCATCCCTGGCGGAGGGGGAGGGCGAGAAGGAGACTGTGCAGTTGGCAGCCGTCCAGCGCTAGCCTGATTGTGCCGGCCGCAAGCGGGCCCAAGGCGGGCTCCGGCATGTCGGGGGAGGCCGCTGGCCGGCAGCCCCCGGATCGAGGGCCTCGCTTGATCGCTTCCCGGCTTCTCGCGTCCTTCGCCTTCGTTGTCGCCGGCCTGCTGGGCCGGGCGCTGGTGGACCGGTTGTTGGCGGCTCGGGGCGGCGCCGTCGCGGTGGCGGGGTGGGCCCAGCTTTCCAGCATGGCCGAGGTGGTTTCCGGGGTCAGCCTCGCCGGGATCGGAACGGCGCTGACCGTGCTGTCGGCGGCGGGCTTGGGCAGGGATGAACGGACCTGGCTGAAGCCGGCCCTGTTCATCAGCCTGGTCCTGTCGTCCGGGGTGGCCATTCTGCTCCTGGCGCTGCTGCCTCGGCTGCCCACTCCCTTGCTTCCCGGTGCCGGATATCTCCTGCCCCTGGCGCTCCTGGCGGGCGGCCTGGCGGTGGCACCGGGGCTGCTGGTGGCCCTGCTGCTGGGGATCGGCCGGCCGGGCCGGGCAACGGCGGTGATCGCCCTGGGATTCGTTCCGCCGATCCTTTGCCTGCTATGGGGGCCGTCGGCTTCGTCCCTCCTGGACCTGCTGATCGGCCAGGGGCTTTTCGGGCTGGCCGTCGCCATCGGCCTGGCGGTGTTTTTGCGAGGACAGCCGCCCATTTCCCGGCCGGGCCTGAAGACCCTCCTGTCCTTCCTTCCGGCCGGCCTGGCCATCGGCATCCTGAGCCCGGCGGCGACGGCCTGGGCCCGGGCCGAAATCGCCGGCAGCCTGTCCTGGCATGGGGCGGGCCAGGTCCAGGCCCTCTGGCGCACAAGCGAATGGATTACCGCCATCATGGCCGGGCTCCTCAACGCCCATTTCCTGCCGCGGCTGAGCGCGGCGGCCGATCCCCCGGCCTTTCTCGCCGAGCTGAAGCAGGCGGTGATCGCGACGGCCCTGCCGGCTGCCCTCCTGCTGGCGCTCCTGTGGGTCTTCCTGCCCGAAGCCCTGGCCTTGCTCTACCGCAACGCCGTCAGCGTGCGCCGGGAGGATGCCGTCTTCTTCCTGCTGGGGGACTGGGTCCGGATCATGTCCTGGGTGGCGCTGATCGGCCTCTTCGCCCGCCGCTCGGCCTGGGCCATCAGCCTGGGGGAATTCCTGTCGCTGCCGCTCTTCGCCCTGCTGCTGACCCTCTTCAGCGGGCACTTCGGGCTGCGGGAGGTGGGGATGATGTGGCTCGCTGCCTATGCTGCCTATGCCGCTTTCAATGCTGTCCTGCTGCGGCGCTCCCTGGGGCGGCCTCAGTTGCCGTAGGAGCGCAGCCCTTCCACCTCCAGGACGGTGATGCCGCCGTACTCGACGCGCAGCAGCCCGGCTTCCTCCAGGGCCTTCAGGGCTTGGTTGGCCCGCTGGCGGGAGACGCCGGCCAGGTAGCCCAGTTCTTCCTGGGAAATCTGCAGCTGCCGGTTGGTGCCGGGGTAGAGGACCGGGTTGAACAGCCCGGCCAGGCAGCGGGCGATGCGGGCGTCGGTATCCAGCAGGCGCTCGTGCTCGACCATGCCGATGAACTGGCCCAGGCGTTCGTTCAGGTGGTGGAGGAGGAAGCGGTTGAAGGGGATGCTGTTGTCCAGCAGCCACTGGAAGGTGCTGCGGTTCATGTAGGCGATGCGGGATTCCCGCAGGGCGATGACATCGTAGCGGCGGGGTTCGTGCTTGAGCATGGAGCCTTCCCCCAGCCAGCCCCCCGGCGGCACGCCGGTGAAGGTGACGGTCTTGCCGGTGACCCAGTGGCTGGCGATTTTCACCAGGCCGTCGATGACGCCGATCCAATGGTCGGCCGGGTCGCCCTTCAGGCACACATAGCTGCCGGCCGGGACGAGGCGTTCGCTGGTGCCGGCCAGGGCCCGGGCCAATGCCTCTTCCGACAGGGCCTGTCCCCACTGGGTGTTGCGCACCAGAGTTGCCTTGTCTTTCAATTTTTTCGCCCGATTGTCTGCCGGATGACAATTATAAGCCGGCGGTCTCAATACACTGATTCCACTGCGCCGATTGTGATGACATCCGAAAGAAGTGTTTACGGGGGGCCATGCAATCGACAACAATGCAAAAAACAACCCGGGATCATGCAGCCGCCATGGAGCGGCTACGCTCACCAGGGAGGAGACGACAATGCCTGTAGAGGCCAGTATTGCGGCGCCGGATGGTCTGCATACCTTCCCACGCCTGTTGTTTCATCATGCCCGGGTGCGCGGCGATGCCCCCGCCATGCGCGAGAAGGATCTCGGCATCTGGCAGACCTGGACCTGGGCCGAGGTGGCCGACCGGGTTCGCGCCCTGGCCTGCGGCCTGGCGGCGCTGGGCTTCAGGCGGGGCGACAATCTCGCTGTCATCGGCGACAACCGGCCCCACCTCTACATGATGATGACCGCCGTCCAGTGCCTGGGGGGCGTGCCGGTCCCCCTCTACCAGGATGCGGTGGCGACGGAGATGCTTTTCGTCCTCCAGGATGCCGGCATCCGCTTCGCCATGGTGGAGGACCAGGAGCAGGTGGACAAGCTGCTGGAAGTGCGGGACCAGCTGCCGCTCCTGGAACACATTGTCTACGACGATCCCCGGGGCATGCGCCACTACAACCAGCCCTTCCTCCATGACATCCACGAACTCATGGAAATGGGCCGAATCCACGACCGCAACCACCCGGATTTCCTCGACACCCAGGTGGAGCAGGGCCATTACGACGATGTCTCGGTGATGCTCTACACGTCCGGCACCACCGGCAAGCCCAAGGGCGTCTGCCAGACCCACGCCGCCTTCATCGCCGCCGCCCAGGGCGGGATCGAGGTGGACCACATGACCCCCGACGGCGACATCCTCTCCTACCTGCCCATGGCCTGGGTGGGGGACCACCTCTTTTCCTTCGCCCAAGCCATGGTGGCGGGCTTCACCATCAACTGCCCGGAATCCGGCGACACGGTCATGACCGACCTGCGGGAAATCGGCCCCACCTACTATTTCGCGCCGCCCCGGGTGTTCGAGGGCCTGCTCACCCAGGTCATGATCCGCATGGAGGATGCCGGGGCCATCAAGCGCCGGCTGTTCCATTACTTCATGGCGGTGGCCAAGCGCTGCGGCGCCGAGATTCTGGACGGCAAGCCGGTGCCCCTCACCGACCGCCTGCTTTACGGCCTCGGCAACTTCCTGGTTTACGGGCCCCTGCGCAACGTCCTCGGCCTTTCCCGGGTGCGGGTCGCCTACACCGCGGGCGCCGCCATCGGCCCGGACCTCTTCCGCTTCTACCGCTCCATCGGCATCAACCTCAAGCAGTTCTACGGCCAGACCGAAACCTGCGCCTACGTCTGCCTGCAGCCGGACGGCGAGATCAAGCTCGATTCCGTCGGCCGGCCGGGGCCGGGGGTGGAAATCCGGATCGCCGACAACGGCGAAGTGCTGGTCAAGGGGCCGATGCTGCTGAAGGGGTACTACAAGCGCCCCGATGCTACCGCCGAGTCTATCGATGGCGACGGCTTCTTCATGACCGGCGACGCCGGCTTCATCGACGAGGACGGCCACCTCAAGATCATCGATCGGGCCAAGGACGTGGGCAAGCTTTCCAACGGGGCCATGTTCGCCCCCAACTACATCGAGAACAAGCTCAAGTTCTTCCAGCACATCAAGGAAGCCGTCTGCTTCGGCCACGACCGGGATAGGGTCTGCGCCTTCCTCAATATCGACATGGGGGCGGTGGGCAACTGGGCCGAGCGCCGGGGCATCGCCTATTCCGGCTACACCGACCTGGCCGGCAAGCCGGAGGTCCGGGACCTCATCCTGGCGTGCGTCAACGAGGTTAACGCTGCCCTTGCCAACGACGCCATGGTGGCGGATTCCCAGATCCACCGCTTCCTCGTCCTGCACAAGGAACTGGATCCGGATGACGACGAACTGACCCGCACCCGCAAGGTCCGGCGCAATTTCGTGGCCGAGAAGTATGCCGTCCTGATCGATGCCCTCTACACCGGCAAGGATTCCCAGTTCATCGAGACCGAGGTCAAGTTCGAGGACGGCCGCCGGGGCAAGGTGGCGGCGAATCTCAGGATCGTCGATGCCCGGACCTTCCCGGCGGTGAAAAAAGCGGCGTGAACATGAACATGAAACTAGAGACCCTCGTCATCGACCCGCCGGCCCCGACCAGGAAGATCGGCGGCGTCATCCTCGACCTCCAGAACATTTCCCTGCGCTTCGGGGGGGTCAAGGCCCTCACCGACATCTCCTTCGACATCCGCGAGCACGAGATCCGCGCCATCATCGGCCCCAACGGGGCGGGCAAGAGTTCCATGCTCAACGTCATCAACGGCGTCTACCACCCCCAGGAAGGCCGGATCGTCTTCCGGGGCCAGGAGCGCAGGCAGATGGAGCCCCACATGGCGGCCACCCAGGGCATCGCCCGCACCTTCCAGAACATCGCCCTTTTCAAGGGCATGACGGTGCTGGACAACATCATGACCGGGCGCATCACCAAGATGAAATCCACCTTCGTCGAGCATGCCCTGTGGTTCGGCCGCGCCCGCCAGGAGGAACTGGCGCACCGCCGCAAGGCGGAGGAAGTCATCGACTTCCTGGAGATCCAGCATATCCGCAAGACCCCGGTGGGGCGCCTGCCCTACGGCCTGCAGAAGCGGGTGGAACTGGGCCGTGCCCTGGCCGCTGAGCCTTCCATGCTGCTCCTGGACGAGCCCATGGCCGGCATGAACGTCGAGGAGAAGCAGGACATGTGCCGCTTCATCCTGGACGTGAACGACCAGTTCGGCACCACCATCGTCCTTATCGAGCACGACATGGGGGTGGTCATGGACATCTCCGACCGGGTGGTGGTCCTCGACTACGGCAAGAAGATCGGCGACGGCGTGCCCGACGAGGTCAAGAACAACGAAGAAGTCATCAAGGCCTATCTCGGCGCCGGCCATTAGGAGGGATGCAGATGCAGTTCTTTTTCGAAGTCCTCATCGGCGGCCTGCTGTCGGGGATCATGTACTCCCTGGTGGCCCTCGGGTTCGTGCTCATCTACAAGGCCTCCGGGGTCTTCAATTTCGCCCAGGGGGCGATGGTGTACCTGGCCGCCCTGTCGGTGGTGGGTTGCATGGAGAAGGGGGCGCCCCTGTGGCTGGCTCTCATCCTGGCCTTCGCCGTCATGACCCTGTTCGGCATCGCCACCGAGAAATTCGTCCTCCGGAAGCTGGTGAACCAGCCCCCCATCGCCCTCTTCATGGCCACCATCGGCCTCGCCTTCTTCGTTGAGGGGCTGGCCCCGATGGTTTTTGGCAGCGATCCCCGGGCCCTGGACCTGGGCATCGTCGACGAGCCCATCGAATCCATCCTGGAATCCGCCGGCATGGTGATTTCCAAGTTCGACCTGGTGGCAGCGGGCGTGGCGGCGGTGCTGGTCACCAGCCTCGCCCTCTTTTTCCAATACACCCGCATCGGCCGGGCCCTGCGGGCGGTGGCGGACGACCACCAGGCGGCCCTCTCCATCGGCATTCCACTCCAGCACATCTGGGCCATCGTCTGGGGCGTGGCCGGCTTCGTCGCCCTGGTGGCCGGCATGCTCTGGGGCGCCCGCAACGGGGTCCAGTTCGCCCTGACCTTCACCGCCCTGAAGGCATTGCCGGTGCTCATCCTGGGGGGCTTCACCTCGGTGCCGGGGGCCATCGTCGGCGGCCTCATCATCGGCGCCTCCGAGAAGCTGGCCGAAATCTACATCCCGCCGGTCATGCAGTCCCTGTTCGGCGGCAACTTCGGCGGCATCGAGGGCTGGTTCCCCTATGTGCTGGCGCTGCTCTTCCTGCTGGTGCGGCCCGAGGGGCTGTTCGGCGAACGCCATATCGACCGGGTCTAAGGAGAGAAATCGATGCTGTACCGCGAAGCCGGCCAGTTCAAGACCAGTTACGCTGCCGACCAGCAGCTCTTTCCCATCCGCCAGGACCGCATCGGCGTCCTGCTCCTCCTGGCCGCCGCCTTCCTCGCCGTCCCGGGGATGGCGAGTGAATACTGGTTCTCGGCCATCCTCATCCCCTTCCTCATCTTCGCCCTGGCAGCCCTCGGGCTCAATATCCTGACCGGCTACGCCGGCCAGCTCTCCCTCGGCTCCGCCGCCTTCATGGCGGTGGGGGCCTATGCCGCCTACAACTTCCAGCTCCGGGTCGAGGGCATCCCCATCCTGGTGTCCTTCGCCCTGGCCGGCCTGACCGCCGCCGGGGTGGGGGTGCTGTTCGGGCTTCCCAGCCTGCGCATCAAGGGTTTCTACCTGGCGGTGGCGACCCTGGCGGCCCAGTTCTTCATCGTCTGGTGCCTGACCAAGTTTCCCTGGCTGTCCAACAATTCCTCCTCCGGAGTGATCTCGGCCCAGAAGGTGGAAATCCTCGGCCACATTTTCGAGTCCCCCCGGGAGAAGTACCTGCTGGTGCTCACCGTGGTCGTCCTCATGGCCCTGGCCGCCCGTAACCTGGTGCGCACGTCGACGGGCCGGGCCTGGATGGCGGTGCGGGACATGGATGTGGCGGCCTCGGTCATCGGCATACGCCTCATGCCCACCAAGCTCCTGGCCTTCGCGGTCAGCTCCTTCTACTGCGGCGTGGCCGGCGCCCTCTACGCCTTCTGTTACCTGGGCTCGGTGGAACCGGACGGCTTCTCCCTGGAGATGTCCTTCAAGATCCTCTTCATGATCATCATCGGCGGGGTCGGGTCCATCCTCGGCAGCTTCCTGGGGGCCGCCTTCATCCTGCTGCTGCCCATCTTCCTGGACGTCGGCCTGCCCTGGCTGGCGGAGCTGTTCCACCTGCCTTTCAGCACCGCCACCGTATCCCACATCCAGACCCTGGTGTTCGGGGCCCTCATCATGTTCTTCCTGATCGTCGAGCCCCACGGGCTGGCCCGCCTGTGGCAGATCGCCAAGGAAAAACTGCGTCTTTGGCCCTTCCCCCACTAGGGCGGGGCTCTTGTTGGAAATTAACCGGAGGAGACATTACATGAAAAAAAGCTTCAAACCCGCCCTGGCCGCGGTGGCCGTTTCCCTTGCCCTGATTTCCCAATCGGCGGTTTCCGCCGAGGAACAGTTCTTTCCCCTGGTCTCGTACCGGGTCGGCCCCTACGGCGCCAACGGCCAGGCCTTCTACGGCGGCTTTGTGGATTACCTCAATTACGTGAATATGAAGGAAGGCGGGGTCAACGGCGTCAAAATGGCCTGGGAGGAGTGCGAAACCGAGTACAACAACGCCAAGGGCGTCGAGTGCTACGAGCGCCTGAAGAGCAAGGCCAAGGCATCCGCCGGCCCCATCCACACCATGTCCACCGGCATTTCCTATGCCCTGGTGGACAAGGCCGCCGCGGACAAGCTGCCGCTAGCCATGATGGGCTACGGGCGTACCGATGCGGTGGACGGCTCGGTCTTCCCCTATGCCTTCCCCCTGGTGACCACCTACCAGATGCAGGCCTCCGCCATCGTCAGGTTCATCAAGGACAAGGAAAAGGGCAGCCTGGCCGGCAAGAAGATCGTCTACCTCTACCATGATTCCGCCTACGGCAAGGAAGCCATCGTGGCCCTCCAGGCCGAGGCCAGCCTCAACAAGTTCGAGCTGACCCTGATTCCGGTGGCCCACCCGGGCAACGAGCAGGGTGCCCAGTGGCTCAAGATCCGCCAGGAGAAGCCGGATTACGTCATCTTCTATGGCTGGGGCGTGATGAACCAGACGGGCCTGAAGTCCGCCCAGAAGGTCGGCTTCCCCCGGGACAGGATCATCGGCTCCTGGTGGGCCGGCTCCGAGGAGGACACCGTGCCGGCAGGCGATGCCGCCAAGGGCTACATGGCCGCCACCTGGAACCTCGCCGGCAAGTCCCTGCCCCTCATCGCCGACATCGAGAAGACGGTCTATGGCGGCGGCAAGGGCAACCTGCAGGACACTTCCAAGCTCGGCACCGTCCTCTACAACCGGGGCGTTTCCGCCGCCGTGCTGTCGGTGGAGGCCGTGCGCCGGGCCCAGGAGAAATTCGGCAAGGGCAAGGCCATGAACGGCGAGCAAATGCGCTGGGCCCTGGAGAACCTCAATATCGCCGACGCCCGCCTGAAGCAGATCGGAGCCGCCGACCTGCTGCCCGAGATCAAGACCTCCTGCGCCAACCACGAAGGTTCGGGCAAGGTGAAGATCCAGCAGTGGGATGGCGCCAAGTGGGTGCCGGTGTCGGGCTGGATCGAGGGCAACAAGGCCCTCATCCACCCCCTCTTCGAAGCTTCGGCCAAGCAGTACGCCAAGGAAAAGGGCATCACCCCGCGGGACTGCTCCAAAGAGAAGATCTGATACCCAACCATTGATCGGAGGACGGGGCGTTTCCGAAGCCGGGCGAGGACTGTCTGAGGCCCGTAGGGCCGAGTTCCGCAGCCCGGCGGAGGGAATGCCCCGCCCGACGCCCACGGCGAGTTATTTCCCTATGACTGTACAGACATCCGCTGCTGCAGCGGCCGACTCGTACCTCAGCATCAACAACATCGAGGTCATCTACGATCACGTGATCCTGGTGCTGAAGGGCGTTTCCCTCGACGTGCCCAAGGGCAAGATCGTCGCCCTGCTGGGGGCCAACGGTGCCGGCAAGACCACGACCCTGAAAGCCATTTCCAACCTGCTGCGGGCCGAGCGGGGCGACGTCACCAAGGGTTCCGTCGAGTTCAAGGGCACTCGGGTGGATCAGCTGTCCCCCAACGACCTGGTGAAGCGGGGTGTCATCCAGGTCATGGAAGGGCGCCACTGCTTCGGCCACCTGAGCATCGAGGAGAACCTCCTGACGGGGGCCTACACCCGGGCCATTTCCCGCGCCGAGCTCAAGGAAAGCCTGGAGCGGGTGTACCACTACTTCCCCCGCCTCAAGACCCGTCGGACCTCCCAGGCCGGCTACACCTCGGGGGGCGAGCAGCAGATGTGCGCCATCGGCCGCGCCCTCATGGCCCGGCCGGAAATGATCCTGCTGGACGAGCCTTCCATGGGCTTGGCGCCCCAGATCGTCGAGGAGATCTTCGAGATCGTCAAAGACCTCAACAGCCGCGAGAACGTCAGCTTCCTTCTGGCCGAGCAGAACACCATGGTGGCCCTGCGCTACGCCGATTTTGGCTACATCCTGGAAAACGGCCGGGTGGTGATGGAAGGCGACGCCGAGGAATTGCGCACCAACGAGGACGTCAAGGAGTTCTATCTGGGCCTCTCCACCGCCGGGCGGAAATCCTTCAAGGACGTCAAACACTACCGCCGGCGCAAGCGTTGGCTCTCCTGAGGAAATCATGAGCTATTACGATCCCCTGGAAACCCGCGACCCCGAGGAGCGCGAGCGGGACCTGATGGACAAGCTGGCGCGGCAGGTGGCCCATGCCCGGGAAACCAGCGCCTATTACCGCCAGCACCTGGCCGGCATCAATCCCGTCGAGATTGTCAGCCGCGCCGCCCTGGCCACCCTGCCGGTGACCAGGAAGCGCGATCTCATCGGCCTGCAGAAGGACAACCCGCCCTTCGGCGGCCTCAATACCCTCTCCCGGGACAATGCCATGCGGGTCTTCGCCTCGCCCGGGCCCATCTATGAATTGCAGGGCAGGGACATCGATCCCTGGCGCATGGCCCGGGTGCTCCATGCCAGCGGATTCCGTCCCGGCGACCTCATCCACAACTGCTTCTCCTACCACTTCACCCCCGGCGCCTTCATGTTCGAGGGCGGCGCCAGGAAACTGGGCTGCGCCGTCTTCCCCGGCGGGGTGGGCCAGACCGAACAGCAGGTCCACGCCATCGCCAGCCTGAGGCCGGAAGGCTATGTCGGCACGCCGTCTTTCCTGAAGCTCATCGTCGACAAGGCCGACGAAATCGGGGCGGACATTTCCTCCCTGAAAAAGGCCTGCGTCTCCGGCGAGGCGCTGCCGAGGGCGACCCGGACGGCCCTGGAGGAGCGCGGCATCCAGGTGCGCCAGTGCTACGCCACGGCGGATATCGGCGCCATCGCCTACGAGACCGAGGCCGACCAGGGACTCGTCGTGGAAGAGGGCATCCTCCTGGAAATCGTCCGGCCGGGCACCGGCGACCCTGCGGCCCCCGGCGAGGTGGGGGAGATCGTGGTGACCACCTTCAACCCGGACTATCCCCTCATCCGCTTCGCCACCGGCGACCTCTCGGCCGTCCTGCCCAGCCGTTCCCCCTGCGGGCGCAGCAATGTCCGCATCAAGGGCTGGCTGGGCCGGGCCGACCAGACCACCAAGGTCAAGGGCATGTTCGTGCATCCCGAACAGGTCGCCGACATCGCCCGCCGCCATCCGGAAATCCAGCGCCTGCGGTTGGTGGTGGACAATCCGGAGGGCCAGGACCGCATGACGCTCCATTGCGAAATTTCGGATGGCAGCGAGGTTCTGGCCCAGGCCCTGGTCGCCAGCCTGCGGGACGTGACCAAGCTGCGGGGCGAAACGGCGTTCTGCGCCCCCGGCGGGCTGCCCAACGACGGCAAGGTGATCGAGGACCTGCGGGTTTACTGATCATGGGACTGTCCCGCATCCTTCAGCCTTTGCCCGGAATTCATCCCTGATGCGCCCGAAGCCCCTGGACGGCATCCGCGTCCTCGACCTCACCCGCCTCCTGCCCGGGCCGGTGGCGACCCTGCACCTGGCCGACCTGGGGGCGGACGTCATCAAGATCGAAGATCCCCTGGTGGGCGACTACGCCCGCACCCTGGGCAAAGGCGAAGGGGAGGACAGCGCCTATTTCCGCATGATCAACCGCAACAAGCGGGGATTGCGGCTCGACCTGAAGCGGCCCGAGGGCGTCGACATCTTCCTGCGCCTGGCCCGGGATGCCGACGTGGTGGTGGAGAGCTTCCGCCCCGGCGTGGCGGACCGGCTGGGCATCGGCTACGAAGCGGTGCGGGCGGTAAATCCCCGGGTCGCCTACTGCTCCATCAGCGGCTATGGCCAGGACGGCCCCTACCGGCACCTGGCCGGCCACGACCTCAACTACCTGGGTTACGCCGGGGTCCTGGACCAGATCGGCCCCGCCGGCGGCGACCCGGCCATTCCCAATTTCCAGGTCGCCGACCTCCTGGGGGGCGCCCTGACGGCGGCCATGGGTATCCTGGCCGCCGTGGTGGAAGCCCTGCGCACCGGGCAGGGGCGCCATGTTGACGTCTCCATGACCGACAGCGTCCTCGCCCACGCCTACTTCGCCATGCTGCGGGTGAACGAGGCGGGCCACTCGGCGCCTCGGGGCACCGACCTCCTGTCCGGCGGATTGCCCTGCTATGCCGTCTATCGGACCGCGGATGGGCGTCACATGGCGGTGGCGGCCCTGGAGCCCAAATTCTGGAAAACCTGCTGTGAAGTCCTCGGACGCCCGGACCTGGGGGTCCGGCATTGGGTGGCGGGAGACGAGGCGGCGGCCGTTAAGGCCGAACTGGCGGCCCTCTTCGCCACCCGGACCCGGGACGAGTGGGTCGAGCGCTTTGCCGGCGCCGACTGCTGCGTGACGCCGGTGCTGAGTCCCGAGGAAGCCCTCGCCAACGAGCAGATCCAGGCCCGGGGCCTAGTCGCCGAGGCGGACGGCCTTACCCAGTTCGCGCCGCCCCTGAAATTTTCGGAATTCGACTTCGCCGTCCACCGGTCGGCTCCCAAGGTCGGGCAGCACAGCGCGGAAATCCTCCTGGAAGCCGGGTTCGATCCGGCCGACATCGCCCGTCTCCAGGCCGCCGGCACCCTTTGACGGGTACGGCTTCCCGCAACGGGCGGGGCGATCCGCCCGTTTAGAATGGCGCCATGTCCACCGCCCTTCTGCTTTTTCCCGATTTCGCCCTCATCCTCCTGGGCGCCGCCATCCGGCGCTGGATGCATCTGGGGGATCATTTCTGGAACGGGGTCGAGAAGCTGGTCTATTTCATCCTCTTCCCGGCCCTCCTGGTCAATGCCATCGTCCGCACCCGGCTGGACCTGGCGGCTGCCTTCCCGCTTCTCCTGACCGCCTTTCTGGCCATGGGCGGCGGCATGGTACTGGGCTCCCTGCCGCGTCTGTTCACGGCCATGCGACCACTGACCTTCGCCTCGGTTTTCCAGTGCGGCTACCGCTTCAATTCCTACATCGCCCTGGCGGTGGCCGGCATGCTTTTCGGCGCCCCCGGCATTGCCACCATGGGGCTCGTCGTCGGCGCCGCGGTGCCGGTGGCCAACCTCACGTCGGTATGGATGCTGGCCCGCCACGGCGAGGCCGGCCTGCTGCGGGAAGTGGGGCGAAATCCCCTGATCTGGGCCACCGCCGGCGGTTTCGTCCTCAACCTGGCCGGCTTCGTGCCGCCCCAGCCCTTGCAGGCCTTTCTTGGCCGCCTGGCCGATGCGTCCATCGCCCTCGGCCTCATCACCGTGGGCGCCGCCCTGCGGCTTGAGACCCAGGGCGGGGTGCGGGCCGTTTCCCTGTGGCTGACCGTCGTGAAATTGCTGGCCTTGCCAGTGCTGGCGGCGGTGATCGGAAAGTGGGCCGGCCTCACCGGCCTGGCCTACCAGATCGCGGTGCTCTTCGCCGCCATGCCGACGGCTTCGTCCGCCTACATCCTCGCCATGCGTATGGGGGGCGACGGGCGCAGCGTTGCCTGGCTCATCTCGGCCACCACCCTGGGGTCGATGTTCACGCTGCCCTTATGGGCGGCGTGGGTGGCGGGTTAAGCCGCAGGTTTGCGGGGGCGCTTCGCTGCCGCCGGTTTCTTGGCCGCCGGCTTGCGCACAGGGGGCGGAGTAGCGGCAGCGGCCTTGGGCTGCTCCGATTTTTGCTGCAGTTGTTCCTGCATTTGCTGCATCAGTTGCCAGGGCCACATGGCTGCCTGGGAGAAGGCGCCGGCGGCGTCGGGCCCCGCCGGCTCCGAGGGCGGCGGGGTGGCCGGTCCTCCGGGCTGGGCAGCCTGCTGGGCGGCGTTCTCGACGGCCTGTTGGGCGGCATTGCTGGCCATCTCACCCATGGCCTTGACGGCGGAGAGGGTGGTGGCCTGCATCTCGAGACCCTGGATGGTCGCCTGCAGCATGGACAGGTTCATGCGCAGCCAACCTTCCACCGCCTTCAGGTCCTTGATGCGCTTTTCCAGTTCATCCACGTCGAAGGTCGGCGCCACCATGCCTGGCAGGGAGAATCCCATGTTGCCCCACATGTTGCGGACGAAGTTCATCGGATCGTTGGGATTTGCGTTTTCATTGGCCATGGAGTGGTGTCTCCAGCGATGGATATGACAGAAATCTTAAACCATGTTCGCCGCAAGGGTGGCGGGAAAAATGCTAAATTACGGGAAAAGGAACAACAAGCTTGGGAGGGTTTATGCTGAAGCTCCTGGTGGTCGAAGACCACGCTTTGGTACGCGAAGGCCTGGCGCGGCTGCTGCGCCAGTTGGAAAATGATGTGGAAGTCACCGAAACCGCAGATTTCGAAGCTGCCCTGGTGGTGCTCGACAACGAGCGGGATTTCGACCTGGTCCTCCTCGACCTCGCCCTGCCCGGCATCGACGGCTTCGCCGGTCTGAACATCCTGCGCCAGCGCTATCCCGCCCTGCCGGTGGCAGTCCTTTCCGCCTTCGACGACGTGCCGACCGTCACCCGCGTCATCAACAACGGTGCCTCCGGCTTCATTCCCAAGGCCTTCTCAGGGGATGACCTCCTCAATGCCGTGCGGGAAGTTCTGTCGGGAAACATCTTCCGCCCCGGCAACCTGCAGTCCGCCAAGCTCGATGACGCGCCGCCGGCGCCGCCCCACCGCGGATCTGTGCATCCCTCGGAAGTCGGGCTCACCGAACGCCAAGCCCAGGTTCTGGGCCTCATGGTGCGGGGCTTGTCGAACCGGGAAATCGCCGAGCAGCTTGAACTGTCCGAAGGCACCGTCAAGATCCACGCCACGGCTGTCTTCAAGGCCCTCGGCGTCACCAGCCGGACCCAGGCCCTGGTGGCGGTGAACCGCTACGGCATCGATTTCGAACCGGTTTTCTGAAGCTGTTCCAGCAAGGCCCGAAGTTTGGCCGGGCGGATGGGGAAACCGAGGTTGTAGGCTGGCGGAGCGGTGGTTTCGCTTCCCTCGTTGATCACCACCATGGCGCAGTCGGGCGCCAGCAACCCTTGCAGGGACTGGACCGCGGCGGCCTCGACGACGGCGATAGCCGGCGCTTCCTCCGTTTCCGGGTCGTAGCCGTCGACCGTGGCGAGATGCCGGGCCCGGATTCCCCAACCCTGCGCCAACTCGGCGGCGATGGCGATGTCCGGCTTCTTGCCGACAAAAAGCACCAGATTGGACGCGCCGAGACGTTGCGCCACGGCCTCCGGTTCCGTCGGCAGCTCCATACTCAAGGGCAGGGTGATGGAGAAGGTGGTGCCCTCGCCGGGTTTGGAGCGCAGGGCCACAGGAACGTCCAGGGCACGGGCCAGGCGGTCCACGATGGATAGTCCCAGTCCCAGCCCCTTGTTCTGCTCCCGCGCCGTATTGCCCACCTGATAGAACTCGGCAAAGATGGCGGCCTGGTGCTCGGGGGCGATGCCGATGCCATTGTCGCGAACCTCGACCCGCACCTGCTGCCCCTGGCGGCGGGCGGCCACCAGGATCCGGCGGCCGTCCGGCGTGTAGCGGATGGCGTTGGAGACGAGGTTGGCGAGCAGCCGCTCGATCAGGGTGATGTCCGACAGGACGGACAACCGGGTGGGGCGGAAATGCAGGGTCAGCTTCTTGCTCTGGGCTCCCCGCCGGTAGGAGGCGGCAAGGCGGTCGAAAACCGTCTGCAGGGGGAAGGGGCGGATGTAGGTCTTTATCCCCGCGACGTCCAGCCGTGAAACGTCCAGGAGCGAATCCAGCAATTCGCCGAGAACGCCGGTGGACGTGCTGATCTGCTCGGAAAGCCGCTGCAGGTCCTGGGTGTTGCCGCTACGGAGCTGGCGCTGCAGGTCGGTGGCGAACAGGGAGAGGGCGTGGAGAGGCTGCCGCAGGTCGTGGCTGGCGGCGGCGAGAAAACGGCTCTTGGCGGTATTGGCCCGTTCCGCCTCCGCCTTCTGGCCGGCCAGCTCGGCGGTGGCGCTCTCGATGCGCTCCTCCAGGTGCCGGCGATGCTCTTCGAGGGCGGCCGTGACGCTGCTCAGTTCCCTGACCTGCCGCCGGACCAGCCATTGGCCGGAAAGCAGGACGGCCACCACCAGGGCGGCAAGGACCCCGAAGTCCAGGGCCCGGCTCTTCCAGTTGGCCAGCAAGGTCTTCTCGGGGATGGCCGTCAATACCCGCAGGTCGCTGTAGCCCGGCACCGGGGAAATCGCCACCAGCAGGCCGTCGGCCGTGGTTGTTCCGTTGTCGGCCAGGAGTCCCTTGAGTCTTCCGCCATACAGGGTGTCCACCGCCAGGGTGCCGATGATGGATGCCTGGCGGGTCAGGTCGGTGGGGCGGCAGGAAGCGACGACCTGGCCCTTGGCGTTGATGAGGATGCCTTCGAAATCGTCGGAAAGCCGGTTGCCCCAGCAGAAATCGGGGAAGTAGGCCGGCTCGATGCCAGCGAAGGCTACACCGGCGAATCCGCTCCGGGCATCCTGTATCCGGCGGGCGATGCCATAGGTGTACCGCTTGGAATTGCGGCCGATGTAGGGGCCGAAAGTGGCGGTCTCGGCGCCGCTCGCCACCGCCTCGAAATAGGGTCGGTCCCGGACGCTCATCCGGGGCGTCGGGAAGTAGGTGGAGATGAAAAGCTGGTTGCCGCCTTCATCGAACAGGATGAGGTCCCGCAGTTGGGGCAGCGACCGGGAATGGCGCTGGGCCAGGTATTCCCACCCCCGGCTGGCTTCCCAGCGACGCCATTCCCGGTGGTTGCCGGAGAGATCGGAAGCGGTGTCCCGCAGCAGGATGTCGATGGCCTCGAAGGAGCGGGCCGTGTGTTCCGCCAGCATCAGGCTGAAATGCTGGAGGCGCTGCCGGCCTTCCTCCAGATCCCGCCGATGGGAAGTGAAAATGTCGATTATGAAGGCGCCCAGGACTGCGACCGAACTGATGACGGCAACGAGGATCGCGAGGGCGTCGGGCTTGCGGGGCAGCACGGCTCAGAGCTGGTAGCAGTACAGGGAGCGGGACGGCGTGCAGTCCACCTCGATGACCCGGTCCGCCGCCACCTCCGGCACCGGGAAACTGTTGCTGACAAAGAGGCTGCCCGGCTTCATTTCCGAACGCACCTTCTGCCACAGGGCCGCCATGGGGGCCGGCGACAGGAAGGCGTAGACGACATCGAAGTCCTTGAGGTCGGTCTGCCACAGGTCGCGCCAGCGCCACTCGACATTGGACCGGGAGCGGCTGCGCAGCCAGCCGGCGGCCCAGGTGAGGGGGGCGTTCTCGACCCCGACGAAGCGCCCCTCCGGAAAGCGCCGGGCCAGGGGGGCGACGGTGCTGCCGATGCCGGCGCCCAGGTCCGCGAAGCGCATTTGCGGACGGCTCGCCAGCAATTGGGCCAGGGCTTCGGCGGTGGCAGCATTGGTGAGATACAGGGGCACCTGCCCGGTGATCGCTCCCCGATAGATCAGCAGGAGGACGACGAAGGCGAGGAGGAACCAGCCGGGAGCGATGGCGAGCTGGCCCACCAGCCAGGCCAGCGGGATGAAGACGGCGTGCATCACGCTCCACCAGGGAGGCTGCCGGCTCAGTAGCGATAGCAGGAAGGCGACGCCGCCGATGACCAGCGCCGTTTCCGGCCAGGGCAGGTTGGCGGCCCGCATGCCGTAGTAAGGCCAGGCCAGGGACAGGACCAGCAGGGCGGCGGCAGCCTGGATGGCGAACTGGCGAAGGGGCGAAGCGGGCACTCGGCTGAATCCGTGGGCTGAAAACCCGGATTCTATGCCATTAGCCGCTGCCGCAGGGTTGAGCGTCTATCCAGCGCCTGCCTGGCCGCCGCCATCTTCACCGGCCCGAAGCCCCGGACCGTCCCCGGCCAGGCCGCCAGTTCCTCGGCCGCTTCGGGATCGGCGGCGCCCCGCTCCAGGATGAGGGCCACGTCGGCCTCATAGTCGGCGATGAGCTGCCGTTCCAGGCGCCTCTCCGCACTGCGGCCGAAAGGATCGAAGGCCGTGCCCCGCACCCGGCGCAGCCGGGCGAGCCAGGAAAAGACGGTGAGCATCCAGGGGCCGAAAGTCATTTTCCGGGGGCGGCCGTCGGGGCCGGGGCGGGCAAGGCCGGGGGGCGCGAGGTGGAAGCCCAACCGGAAATCGCCTTCGAAGGTCTCCCGGACCCGGGCCATGAAATCGCCCTGGGTGAAGAGCCGGGCCACCTCGTATTCGTCCTTGATGGCCAGGAGCTTGCCGTAGGCGGAGGCGACGGCGGCGGCCAGGGCGTCGCCCCGGGGACGCACCTGCTCCACCAGGCGGCGGTAGCGGTCGGCCAGGCGGCGATCCTGGTAGGCGGTCAGGTGCTCGGCATGGCGGGCGATGAGCTCGTCCAGCCCCGGCTTCTCCGCCGCCGGCATGGCGGCGACGCCGGCCAAGGCACGCACGGATTCCGGAAAGGCGGCAGCCCGCCGGCCCCAGGCGAAGGCCGCCAGATTGGCCTGCACCGTCGCGCCGTTCAGCTCGATGGCCCGCTCCAGGGCGATACGGGACACCGGCACCAGGCCCTTCTGCCAGGCGTAGCCCAGGAGCAGCATGTTGGTGTAGAGGGCGTCTCCCATGAGGCTGGTGGCCAGGTGCTGGGCATCGAGGAAATCGGCGTTGCCGGCCCCCACCGTGTCGGCGATGGCCTGCTGCAGGCGGGCCAGGGGGAAATCCCAATCCGGGTTGCGGGTGAATTCGGCGGTGGGGGTCTCGGTGCAATTGACCACGGTCCGGGTCCGGCCCTCCAGCATCTTGGACAGGGCCTCGCTGCCGGCCGTGACCACCAGGTCGCCGCCGAGGACGGCCTGGGCCTCGCCGGTGGCGATGCGGGTGGCGTGGATGTCCTCCTGCCGGTCGGCGATCCGCAGGTGGGAGAAGACGGCGCCGAATTTCTGGGCGAGGCCGGTCATGTCGAGGGTCGATACTCCCTTGCCGTCGAGGTGGGCGGCCATGCCGATCAGCGCCCCCAGGGTGATGACCCCCATGCCGCCGACGCCGGTGATCAGCAGGTTCCAGGGGGTGGCGGTAGCGGGCAGCAGTGGGTCGGGCAGGGGCGGCAGATTGCGGTCCGAAATGTCCAGGGCCTTGCCGTGGCGCGGCTTGCCCCCTTCCACGGTCACGAAGCTGGGGCAGAAGCCCTTGAGGCAGGAGAAATCCTGGTTGCAGGCCGACTGGTCGATCTGGCGCTTCCTGCCGAAGGGCGTTTCCACCGGCACCACCGACAGGCAGTTGGACTGCACCGAGCAGTCGCCGCAGCCTTCGCACACCGCCTCGTTGATGAACACCCGGGTGGCAATGGCGGGCATCTTGCCGCGCTTCCGGCGGCGTCGGGCTTCGGTGGCGCAGGTCTGGTCGTAGATGAGGACGGAGACGCCGGGGTATTGCCGCAACTCCCGCTGCACCGCATCCAGCTCGTCCCGGTGGCGCACCGGCACGCCGGGGGCGAGGTCCGCGACTTTTGCGTAATTCCCCGGATGGTCGGTCACCACCATCATTTTCTCGACCCCCTCGGCCTCTAGTTGCCGGGTGAGCCGGGCCACCGACAGCTGGCCGTCCACCGGCTGGCCGCCGGTCATGGCCACGGCGTCGTTGTAGAGGATCTTGTAGGTGATGGTCACCTTGGCGGCCAGGGCTTGCCGGATGGCGAGGAGCCCGGAATGGAAATAGGTGCCGTCCCCCAGGTTCGCGAAGATGTGCCTTTCCTCGGTGAAGGGCGCCTGTCCCACCCAGGGCACCCCTTCGCCCCCCATGTGGGTGAAGGTGGCGGTGCTGCGGTCCATCCAGGTGACCATGTAGTGGCAGCCGATGCCGGCCACCGCCCGGGAGCCTTCCGGCACCCGGGTGGAGGTGTTGTGGGGACAGCCGGAGCAGAAGTGGGGCTTCCTTTCGGCCTGCACCAGGGGCGTCATGGCCGCCCGCTGCTTGGCCTCGATGAGCTTCAGGCGGGCCTCGATGGCGGGGGAGGTGAAGAAGCGGGCGATGCGCTGGGCGATGACCCGGGCGATGGTGGCCACCGGCAGTTCTCCGGTAGCGGGCAGCAGCCAGTCGCCGTGGGGTAGGGACCATTCGCCCTTTTCATCGAACTTGCCCACCACCCGGGGGCGGACATCCTCCCGCCAGTTGTAGAGCTCCTCCTTCAACTGGTATTCCAGGAGCTGGCGCTTTTCCTCCACCACCAGGATCTCCTCCAGGCCCTCGGCGAAGCGGCGCACCCCGTCGGCTTCCAGGGGCCAGACCATGCCGACCTTGTAGAGGCGGATGCCGATCTCGGCGGCGAGCCGATCGTCGATGCCCAGTTCATCGAGGGCCTGGCGCACATCCAGGTAGGACTTGCCGGCGGTGATGATGCCGAGCCGCGCTCTGGGCGAATCGATGACCACCCGGTTGAGGCCGTTGCGGCGGGCATAGGCCAGGGCGGCGTAGAGGCGGTCGTTGAGGAGGCGGGCTTCCTGGGCCAGGGGCGGATCGGGCCAGCGGATATTGAGGCCGCCGGGAGGCAGCTCGAAATCCTCGGGGAGGGCGATTTCCAGACCGAGGGGATCGAGGTTCACCGAAGCGGCGGTTTCCACCGTGTCGGCCAGGGCCTTGAAGGCCACCCAGCAGCCGGAATAGCGGCTCATGGCCCAGCCGTGCAAGCCGTAATCCAGGTATTCCTGGACATTGGCGGGATAGAGCACCGGCATCAGCACGGCCTTGAAGATGTGCTCGGTCTGGTGGGGCAGGGTGGAGGACTTGGCGGCGTGGTCGTCGCCGGCCACCACCAGGACACCGCCATGCCTGGCGGTGCCGGCGGCATTGGCGTGGCGGAAGACGTCGCCGCAGCGGTCCACCCCGGGCCCCTTGCCGTACCACAGGCCGAAGACGCCGTCGTAGCGGGCGCCGGGGAAGAGGCCGAGCTGCTGGCTGCCCCACACCGCCGTGGCGGCCAGGTCCTCATTGATGCCGGGCTGGAAGACCACGTCATGGCGGGCGAGATGCTCCCTGGCTTTCCAGAGGGCCTGGTCGAATCCGCCGAGGGGGCTGCCCCGATAGCCGGAGATGAATCCCGCCGTCTTGAGGCCGGCCGCCTGGTCCCGCAGGTGCTGCAGCATGGGAAGCCGGACGAGGGCCTGGATGCCGGTAAGGAAGACGCGGCCGGCGGTGACGGTGTACTTGTCGTCCAGGGTGAAGCTGGCGAGGGGGCCTAAGCCATGCGCGAGGTCGGTCATGATGGTCTCCACCTTGTATCGCGTCTTGTGGACGTCGTTTTTGTCATCGCCGGCCGGGGGTGGTGGCGGCGATTTCTACAACATGGACTTTAGGATCTTCCCTTCGTTCCGGCAGGAACAGGGAAATTACGCCCGGATAGGCGTTATAACGCCTGAATGATTGACAGGCTCATGATCCCCCGGGAGAATCGGCCGGATAATCCCCGCCTTCCCACAATATTCAGGAGACACACCCGATGCGCGCCCTGCCCGTCCAGCTGTCCGCCGTATCCATCGCCGTCGCCTTCGCCCTGGCTGCCTGCGGCCAGAAGGAAGAGCCGAAACCCGCCCAGGCCCCGGCCGCCTCGACGGCCACCGCGCCGAAGCCGGAAGTTGTCGTCAAGCTCGGCCACGTGGCGCCCATGACCGGTCCCCAGGCCCACCTCGGCAAGGACAACGAGAACGGCGCCATCCTGGCGGTGGAGGATCTCAATGCCAAGGGCCTCGAAATCGGCGGCGCCAAGGTCAAGTTCGAACTCCTGAATGAGGACGACCAGGCAGATCCCAAGCAGGGCACCATCGTCGCCCAGAAGCTGGCGGACGCCAAGGTGAACGGGGTCATCGGCCACCTCAATTCCGGCACCACCATCCCGGCCTCCAAGATCTATTTCGATGCCGGCATCCCGCAGATTTCCGGTTCCGCCACCAACCCGAAATACACCCAGCAGAGCTTCAACACCGCCTTCCGGGTCATGGCCAACGATGAGCAGCAGGGCAAGGTCCTGGGCCAGTTCGCCGCCAAGCAGGGGGCCAAGACGGTGGCCATCATCGACGACCGCACCGCCTACGGCCAGGGCCTGGCCGACGAGTTCCGGAAGGCCGCCGAGGCCAACGGCCTCAAGGTGGTGGATACCGAATACACCAACGACAAGGCCACCGATTTCAAGGCCATCCTCACCAAGATCAAGTCCATGAAGCCGGACCTGGTCTTCTACGGCGGCATGGATGCCCAGGGCGGTCCCCTGGTGAAGCAGATGAAGGAACTGGGCATCAAGGCCAAGTTCCTGGGCGGCGACGGCGTGTGCACGCCGGAGTTCATGAAGCTCGGCGGTGACGCGGCCGAAGGCCAGTTCTGCTCCCTGCCCGGCAAGCCCCTGGAAAAGCTCGCCAAGGGGCCCCAGTTCCGGGAGAAGTTCACCAAGCGCTTCAATGCCGACATCCAGCTTTACGCCCCCTACGTCTATGATGCAGTGATGGTCATGGCCGACTCCATGCAGCGGGCCAATTCCGTCGAGCCGGCCAAGTTCCTGCCCCAGGTCGGCAAGGCCCGCTACGACGGCGTCACCGCCACCATCGAGTTCGATCCGAAGGGCGACCTCAAGGACGGCGCCATCTCCCTCTACCAGTACAAGGGCGGCAAGCTCGACTACGTGGAGACCCTGGGCGGTGCGCCGGAGGCCACCGCCGCACCGGCCCCGGGCCCGGCTTCCGCCCCGGCGGCGGCAGCCCCCGTCCAGGCCCCCGGCAAGCAGTAACTTTCAACGTCTCAATGGGACGGCGCCCGAGGGCGCCGTTTCTGCATGGAAACTTTCCTTCAGCAAATCATCAACGGGCTGGTCCAGGGCAGCATCTACGCCCTGGTGGCCCTCGGCTACACCATGGTCTACGGGATCATGGGATTGATCAATTTCGCCCACGGCGAGGTGGTGATGATCGGCACCCTGGTGGCCATCACCGTCATCGGGGGCCTGATGGCCGCCGGCGTGCCGGCGGTGGTGGCCGGGGGAACCGGCGTGCTGGCCGCGGTCGTCGTCTGCATGGCCATCGGCTGGTGGCTGGAGCGGGTGGCCTACCGGCCCCTGCGCCATGCCCCGCGTCTCACCCCCCTCATCACCGCCATCGGCATGTCCATCGTCCTGCAGAACGTGGCCATGATCGTCTGGGGGCGCAATTACCGGACTTTCCCCTCCCTCATCCGTAGCGAGTCCTTCGAAGTGGCGGGGGCCAGCTTCACCACCGTCCAGGTCATGATCGTGTCGGTGTCGACCTTGATGATGGCGGGCCTCCTCCTCCTCATCTACCGCACCAAGCTCGGCATGGCCATGCGGGCCACCGCCCAGAATCCCCAGGTGGCGAGCCTGATGGGAGTCAACATCGACCGGGTGATCGCCGCCGCTTTCGTGGTGGGTTCGGCCCTCGGGGCGGTGGCCGGGGTCATGGTCGGCAGCTATTACGAAATCGCCCATTACCAGATGGGCTCGATGCTGGGCCTGAAGGCTTTCACCGCCGCGGTGCTGGGCGGTATCGGCAATATCGCCGGGGCCGTGGCGGGGGGCGTGCTGCTGGGTATCATCGAGGCCCTGGGGGCCGGCTACATCGGCGACCTGACCCACGGCTTCCTGGGCAGCCATTATCAGGACATTTTCGCCTTCATCGTCCTGATCGGCGTCCTCATGTTCCGGCCCTCCGGGCTCTTCGGCGAGAAGACGGGGGATCGGGCATGAAGTGGATGAATTCCCGTTCGGCGGCCGGCATCGCCCTCGTCGCCGTCGCCCTGGTGGCGCTGCCCTTCGTCGCCGCCATGGGAGGCCAGGCCTGGGTGCGCATCGTGGACTTCGCCATCCTCTACGTCTTCCTGGCCCTGGGGCTCAACATCGTGGTCGGCCTGGCGGGCCTCCTGGACCTGGGCTACGTCGCCTTCTACGCCGTCGGCGCCTATGTCTATGCCCTGCTGGCCAGCCCCCATTTCGGACTGCACCTGCCTTTCTGGGCCATCGTGCCCATGGGGGCGGCAACCGCCTGCGTCTTCGGCGTGCTGCTGGGAACGCCGACCCTGAAGCTGCGGGGCGATTACCTGGCCATCGTCACCCTGGGCTTCGGGGAGATCATCCGCATCTTCCTCAACAACCTGAATGCCCCGGTCAATATCACCAACGGCGCCCAGGGCATCACCCTCATCGACCCGGTGGCTATCGGCGGCTTCAAGTTCAGCGGCACGACCCAGATCCTCGGCATCAGCCTTTCCGGGCCCCAGAAGTACTATTTCCTGCTGGTGGCCCTGGCCATCGTGGTCATCCTCATCAACCTGCGGTTGCAGCATTCCCGCATCGGCCGGGCCTGGCAGGCGATCCGCGAAGACGAGGTGGCGGCCAAGGCCATCGGCATCAACACCCGCAACATCAAGCTCCTGGCCTTCGCCATGGGGGCGAGCTTCGGCGGCGTCGCCGGCGGCATCTTCTCGGCCATGCAGGGCTTTGTTTCCCCTGAAAGCTTTTCCCTGGTGGAGTCCATCTCGATTCTGTCCATGGTGGTGCTGGGGGGCATGGGCCACATCCCCGGGGTCATCCTGGGGGCCGTCCTCCTCACCGTCCTGCCGGAGCTGCTGCGCTACGGCGTGGGGCCGGTTCAGCAGGCCCTGTTCGGCAAGGTGCTGGTGGATCCGGAAAGCCTGCGCATGCTCATTTTCGGCCTCGCCCTGGTGCTGGTGATGCGCTGGCGGCCGGCCGGCCTGTGGCCATCGTCGGAGCGGCGGCGGGAGTTGGCGGAAAAAACATGATGGTCGAGAATCTTTCTCCTCCCCTGCTCGAAGCCCGGCAGGTGGCCAAGCATTTCGGCGGGGTCAAGGCGCTGCGGGACGTTTCCCTCAGCATCCGCCAGGGCGAGGTGTATGGCCTTATCGGTCCCAACGGCGCCGGCAAGACCACTCTCTTCAATTGCCTGACCGGGCTCTACGTGCCCGATGGCGGCAGCTTCATATTCGCCGGCAGCCCGCTGGCGGCGGATGCGCCCCACGAGGCAGCGGCCCGGGGTATCGCCCGCACCTTCCAGAACATCCGCCTCTTCGGCAACATGACGGCCCTGGAAAATGTCATGGTGGGCCGCCATCTGCGGACCCGGGCAGGGGTATTCGGCGCCATTTTCCGGGACCCCAAGACCCGGGCCGAGGAGGCCGCCATCCAGCGCCGGGCCGAGGAGCTGCTGCACTATGTGGGCATTGCCGACCGGGCCTGGGATCTGGCCAATAATCTCTCTTACGGCGACCAGCGCCGGCTGGAAATCGCCCGCGCCCTCGCCACCGAGCCCAAGCTCCTGTGCCTGGACGAACCGGCGGCGGGCATGAATGCCACGGAGACCGCCGAACTGCGCCGCCTCATCGAAGGCATCCGCCAGGATGGCACCACGGTGCTGCTCATCGAGCACGACGTCAAGCTGGTCATGGGGCTGTGCGACCGGGTGGCGGTCCTGGATTACGGCGAGAAGATCTGCGAGGACGTGCCGGCCGCAGTGCAGAGGGATCAACGGGTGATCGAGGCATACCTGGGAGGTGGCCATCTTGCTTAAAGTCATGGGGCTGCGGGTTGCCTACGGCGGCATCCAGGCGGTACGGGGCATCACCTTCCATGTCGCCGAGGGGGAAATGGTGGCCCTCATCGGCGCCAACGGCGCCGGCAAGACCAGCACCCTCAAGGCCATTTCCAGAATCCTCGACACTGCCGGGGGCACCGTGCGTTTCTGCGACCGGGAAATCACCCGCCTGGCGCCCCACCGCCTGGTGCGGGAAGGCATCGCCCTGGTGCCGGAAGGGCGGGGCGTCTTCCCCCGTCTGTCGGTGGCGGAGAACCTGGCCATGGGCGCCTTCGTGCGGAGCGACACGGCGGAGATCGACCGCGACCTCGACCAGGTGTTCGGCTATTTCCCCCGCCTCAAGGAGCGGGCGGAGCAACTGGCCGGCACCCTGTCGGGCGGAGAGCAGCAAATGCTCGCCATCGGCCGGGCCCTCATGAGCCGGCCGCGGCTTCTGCTGCTGGACGAGCCGTCCATGGGCCTGGCGCCGATCATGGTGCAGAAGATTTTCGAAGTCATCCAGGCTGTCGCCCGACAGGGGATGACCATTCTCCTGGTGGAGCAGAACGCCCGGCTTGCCCTGGAGGTGAGCCAGCGCGCCTACGTCATGGAAAGCGGGGAAATCACCCTCGCCGGCGAAGCCAGTCAGTTGTTGAACGATCCCAGGGTTCGGGAAGCCTATCTCGGAGAATCATGAAAAATTCCATCGCAGTCCTCGCCGCCGTGGCGGCCTTTGCCAGCTGTGTTGCCCAGGCGGAAGAAGCCACCGAGCCCAAGCTCGCCCGCGGGCTCCTCATGAAACAGGGCGGCAAGCTGGTGTTCGCGCCCTGTCGCGATCGCAGCTATGCCGTCATGGAGGACGTGTCCCCCCATGCCGGAGTGACCGCTGCCCTCGATCGCATCGGTCTGGAAGCCGGCAAGAAACTCTACGTCGAAGTGTTCGCGGTGCTCGACGGCCTGGCCCTCAAGGCGTCTGGTCTCAACTTCGCCCAGCCCGATGGCCGTTGCCAGCCGCCGGGCGGCAAGGAGGAGGCCTGGCAGGCAGCCGGCGCCGGCTGGGCCCTGGCCGCCGGCGGCGATCGGGTGGTGTTGAAGCGCCAGGGCAGGGCGGATCTGGCCGTCCCCTATGGGCCCTTCAGGGCCGAAGGTGCCCTCGCCAGCTATGAGGCGAGCCAGGGCGCCAACAAGCTGGCCCTGCGCTTCGAGCCGGCTGTCTGCGAGGACAAGGCCGCTGGCGTGCTGCTGGGCTGGCGTGCGACGGTGACGGCCAATGGCGAGGTCCTGAAGGGCTGCGCCTGGCAGCGCTGAGCCGGGTCAGGCCGCCGGCCAGCGGCGGCGGCCTGAAGGCCGGGCGGGTCAGTCGCGGGCAGTGTCGGCGGAGAAAGTGAAGGAGTCGGCGAAGAACTCCTCCTCGGGCAGCTTGCAGGCCGTGGTGAATTCCTGCCGGGCGGCGTCGACCATCGCCGGGGAACCGCAGGCATAGACCTGGAAGCCGGAAAGGTCGGGGAAATCGGCCATGACCGCCTGGTGAACGAAGCCGGTGCGCCCGGTCCATTCGTCGCCGGGCACCGGCTCGGAAAGGACCGGCACGTAGCGGATGTGGCTGTGAGCGGCGGCCCATTGCTCCGGCAGGGCGTTCTGGTAGAGATCGCGCCGGGTCCGGGCTCCCCAATACAGGTAGATGGGACGCCGGTTGCCCTCGTGCAGGGCATGTTCCACCAGGGCCTTGATGGGAGCGAAGCCGGTGCCGCCAGCCACGAGGATCATCGGCTTGGCGGATTCCTCCCGCAGGTAGAAGGTGCCATGGGGACCGTTGAAGCGCAGGATGTCCCGCACCTTCATGGTGGAGAACACCTGCTCGGTGAACAGCCCCCCCGGCACGTGGCGGATATGGAGCTGCAGGAAGGCATCGTCGTGGGGAGCGTTGGCCAGGGAAAAGCTGCGGCGCTTGCCATCCTTGAGCAGGATGTCGATGTATTGGCCGGCGAGGAACTGCAGGCGCTCGGTGGCCGGCAGCTTGAGATGCATCTCCATGACGTCCGGAGCCAGCTTTTCCAGTTTCTCGATGCGGGCCGGCAGGGTCTTGGCTGGAATGTCGTTGGCCGCGCCCACCTGCTTGCATTCGATGGTCAGGTCGGAGTGGGGCTTGGCGCAGCAGAAGAGGGTCAGGCCGGCCGCCTTGTCGGCGTCGGTGAGGGCGTGGGGCAGGGCGTTGCCGTGCTCCACTTCGCCGGCCAGGACCTTGCCCTTGCAGGCGCCGCAGGCGCCGTTCCGGCAGCCGTAGGGCAGGGTCAGGCCCTGGCGCAGGGCAGCCTCGAGAATGGTCTCGTCGCTATTGGCCCCGAATTGGCGGCCGCTGGGCTCGACAGTGATGTGATGGCTCATGTGTACCCCCTGAATTCCGGCGCCGCGGCTATCTCGTTCGGCTAAAATGCCGCGGTGCAAAGATTGCTGATTATCGGCAGCGGAGACGTCGCCCGCCGCGCCCTTCCTCGACTCGTCAAGCGCTTCCGCGTCCATGCTCTGGTGCGCGACGCGGATGCCGCGGCCGTCTGGCGGGCTGCCGGGGCCGTGCCGGTCCTGGCCGACCTGGACGACCGCCGCAGCCTCTTCCGGCTGGCCGGCCTCGCCCACCTGGTGCTACACCTGGCGCCGCCGCCGGGTTCCGGCGAAATCGACAGCCGCACCCGCAACCTGCTGGCAGCGCTTGCGAAGGGCGGAAGTCTACCACGGCGCCTGATCTACGTTAGCACCACCGGCGTCTATGGCGATTGCCGTGGCGAAGCCATCGACGAGACCCGCCCCCTCAAGCCGGAAACGGCCCGGGCCCGCCGCCGCCTGGATGCCGAAAGGCGTCTGCGGGCCTTCGGCCGGCGCACTGCGGCGACGGTGGCCGTCCTGCGCGCGCCCGGCATCTACGCCGCCGATCGCGTGCCGCTGGAGCGTCTGCGCGCCGGCACGCCGGTCCTGGCCGCCACCGAGGATGTCTTTTCCAATCACATCCACGCCGACGACCTGGCCGCCGCCTGTGTCGCCGCCCTCCGGCATGGTGCCGCGAACCGGGCCTACAACGTGGTGGACGATTCGGACCTCAAAATGGGCGACTATTTCGACCGGGTCGCCGACGCCTTCGGCCTGCCCCGGCCTCCCCGCCTGTCCCGGGCCGAGCTGGCGGCGCGGCTGTCGCCGGTCCAGCGCTCCTTCATGGGGGAATCCCGCCGCATCGGCAACCGGCGCCTGAAGGAAGAACTGAAATTGCGGCTCCGTTATCCGACCGTCGATGCCTGCCTGGGCGCCGCCTCCGAAAAGAACTGACCATGCCGGGATTCGAAGCGAAATGTCCTACCTAGTCCTCAAAGCCTTCCATATTTCCCTGGTGGTGTCCTGGTTCGCGGGGCTTTTCTACCTGCCGCGCATCTTCGTCAATCTCGCCATGGTGCCGGGGGGGAGCGCGGCCGAGCGCGACCGGCTCCTGCTCATGGCCCGCAAGCTTTTCCGCTTCATGACGCCGCTGGGCGTGCTGGCGGTGGCGACCGGCCTGGGGTTATGGTTCGGCTTCGGATTTTCCGGGCCCTGGCTCCATATCAAAGTCACCCTGGTAACCCTCCTGGTGGCGTATCACTGGCACTGCGGACGGATTCTCAAAACCTTCGAAACCGGTGCCCCCTCCCGGGGCCACGTCTGGTTCCGTTTCTATAACGAGCTGCCGGTGCTGGTGCTGTTTGCCATTGTCTTCCTGGTCGTTCTCAAACAACCTGCCTGAAATGAATACCTATTTCGCCACTTGCCCCCGTGGGCTGGAAGCCCTGCTGGCCGATGAACTCACCGCCGTCGGCGCCGGGAAAACCCAGGCCGTGGCGGGCGGCGTGCAGTTCGTCGGCGACTGGTCGGTCTGCTACCGCGCCAATCTGGAATCCCGCCTCGCCACCCGCATCCTCTGGCACGTCGCCCACGGCCCCTACACCCGGGAAGAGGATATCTACCGGCTGGCCATGACCCAGCCCTGGCACGAATTCTTCGACCTGAGCCGCACCTTCCGGGTGCTGACCACGGCGACCAAGTCGCCCCTGCGCTCCATCGACTTCGTGACCCTGCGGGTCAAGGATGCCGTCTGCGACCGTTTCCGCGCCCAAGGGGGCGAGCGGCCCAGCGTCGATACCCGGGAGCCGGATGTCCGCATCCACGTCTATCTCACCGAGCGGGACTGCACCCTCTACCTGGACACCTCCGGGGCACCTCTGTGGCAGCGGGGTCTGCGGCAGGCGACGGTGGAAGCGCCCCTGAAGGAAAACCTGGCGGCAGGTATCCTGAAGCTCACCGGCTGGCAGCCGGGCATGCCCTTTGTCGACCCCATGTGCGGCAGCGGCACCTTCCTCCTGGAAGCGGTGCAGGTCGCCCTGGATCGGGCCCCGGGCCTGGGGCGCGGCTTCGCCTTCGAGAAGCTGGCGACCTTCGAGGCCATCAACTGGGCAAAACTGCGGGCCGATGCCGAAGCCCGCTGCAAGCCGGTGGCGCCGCTGCCCATCCGGGGTGGCGACAGCGACGAGCGGGCGGTGCGGGCGACCCGCCGCAATCTTCAGGAAGCGGGCTTTGGCGGCGCAGTCGTCGTCGAGCGGGCGGATATGCTGGAAACAACGCCTCCGGCAGAATCCGGCATCCTGCTGGCCAATCCCCCCTATGGCGAGCGCATCGGCGAGCAGGAGGAACTGGCGGCCTTCTACCCCCGCCTGGGGGAGGCCCTCAAGAAGCGCTGGGCCGGCTGGAACTGCTATTTCTTCACCGCCGACACCCGGCTTCCCAAGCTCGTCAGGCTGAAGCCCAGCCGCAAGACGCCGCTCTTCAACGGCGCTCTGGAGTGCCGGCTCTACGAGATCAAAGTGGTCGCCGGCAGCAACCGGCATTGATCCTTGATAACGTAGTAATAGTTGGGGCTGGCTGCGGTAGAATTTATGCCTTTTGCGTAGTTTGGGAGCGGACAAAATATGAAAAGGCTTCTTGTCGCAGTCTCGGCCTCTTGCGCCATCTCTTCGTGGGCTGTTCCAGCGGTTCGTCTGGAAGTTCCTGTCACCTACCATCCCAATGCTGGCGTGGTGGAAAGCGTGAGAAGCGAGTGCCAGATCGAGAGTATGCTGGCAAATCGGGTGGGTGGAGCATTACAAAAACTGAACCGCAGGGGCGGCAGCACAGTGGAGGCAGGCGCCGATCCGTCCGGTGACAACGTACTTAGGGTGCAGATCACCCATGTGCTGGGCGTAGGCGGTGGTGCATGGAGTGGCCCCAAGGCCATCACTTTGACGGCCGAGTTGTTGGAAAACGGGAAAGTGGTTCGCCAGACGAAAATCAGTCGATGGAATATCGGCGGTGCCTTCGGTGCCTTCAGGGGAACCTGTTCCATCCTGGACCGCGCCGCCGAGACCATCAGCAGGGACCTCAGCCGCTGGGTCAGCGATCCCTTCTATAAAATTGCCGAACAGCCGGTCCCCAAAGAAACCATGGCGAATAATGCCGCCCAATCGGCAGAGGCGGTGGAATCCCCTGTGGAGCCCAAGCCAGAGAGTAACTAGCCTTGCCAGCTTAGGCCGCCAGGATGATCAAACGATGTCCAGGTGGCCGATCCCTGTGGTGAGATCGCGATCCTTCGACTCCTTGCCGTGGAGCTTGATCTGCAGCCGCAGGTCGTTGAGGGAGTCGGCGTTGCGCAGGGCATCCTCGTAGCTGATCTTCCCGGCCTCGTAGAGGTCGAAGAGGGCCTGGTCGAAGGTCTGCATTCCCAGTTCCCTGGACTTCTTCATGATCTCCTTGATCTCGTGGACTTCGCCCTTGAAGATCAGGTCGGAAATGAGCGGGGAATTGAGCATGACCTCGATCGCCGCCATGCGGCCCTTGCCGTCCTTCTTCGGTACCAGGCGCTGGGAGATCATGGCCCGCAGGTTGAGGGAGAGGTCCATCAGCAGCTGCTGGCGGCGCTCTTCCGGGAAGAAGTTGATGATCCGGTCGATGGCCTGGTTGGCGCTGTTGGCGTGCAGGGTGGCGAGGCACAGGTGGCCGGTTTCGGCGAAGGCGACGGCGTAGTCCATGGTTTCGCGGTCGCGGATTTCGCCCATGAGGATGACGTCGGGGGCCTGGCGCAGGGTGTTCTTCAGGGCCGGAGCCCAGTCGTCGGTGTCCACGCCCACTTCCCGCTGGGTGACGATGCAGTTCTTGTGGTCGTGGACGTATTCGATCGGGTCCTCGATGGTGATGATGTGGCCGTAGCTGTTCTCGTTGCGGTAATCCACCAGGGCTGCCAGGGAGGTGGTCTTGCCGGTGCCGGTGCCGCCGACGAAGATCACCAGCCCCCGCTTGGTCATGGCAATGTCCTTGAGGACGGGGGGCAGGCCGAGCTCGTCGAGGTTGGGGATGGTCATGTTGATGGTCCGGCAGATCACCCCGACCCGGCCCTGCTGGACAAAGGCATTGACCCGGAAACGGCCGATGCCGGCCGGCGAAATGGCGAAATTGCATTCCTTGGTGGCTTCGAACTCCGCCGCCTGGCGGTCGTTCATGATGGAGCGGGCCAGTTCGGCGGTGTGCTGGGGGGTCAGCGTCTGGTTGGACACCGGCGTCACCTTGCCGTCCACCTTGATGGCGGGCGGGAAGCTGGCCGTGACGAAAAGATCCGACCCCTTCTTCTGCGCCATGAGGCGCAGGAGGTCGTGCATGAATTTCATCGCCTGATCGCGTTCCATATGTCTTTCCTTGCTCGTCGATACGGCCTTGCCCGCGTCCGCGGTCCGCTTGCCGTACTAAAGTGCTGTCTGCGCCGGCCGCGACCGGGGCGCCTGGTCTCGACTTCGCCCGACCGTCGTTGAGTTACCCCGGGAAGGCGTCCTTGTTGGCCGCCTTGGAGCGCGCCTCGTTGCTGGAGACCACGTTGCGCCGGACCAGGTCCTGCAGGTTCTGGTCCAGGGTCTGCATGCCGAAGTTCTGGCCGGTCTGGATGGACGAGTACATCTGGGCCACCTTGTTTTCCCGGATGAGGTTCCGGATGGCCGGGGTGCCGATCATGATCTCGTGGGCCGCCACCCGGCCGTTGCCGTCCTTGGTCTTGAGCAGCGTCTGGGAAATGACCGCCCGCAGGGATTCGGACAGCATGGAGCGGACCATTTCCTTTTCCGCCGCCGGGAAGACGTCCACGATCCGGTCCACGGTCTTGGCGGCCGACGAGGTGTGCAGGGTGCCGAAGACCAGGTGGCCGGTCTCGGCGCCGGACAGCGCCAGGCGGATGGTTTCCAGGTCCCGCATTTCGCCCACCAGGATGACGTCCGGGTCTTCCCGCAGGGCGGAGCGCAGGGCGTTGTTGAAGGACAGGGTGTGGGGGCCCACTTCCCGCTGGTTGATGAGGCACTTCTTGGATTCATGGACGAATTCGATCGGGTCCTCGACCGTGAGGATGTGGCCGTAATCGTTTTCGTTGATGTGGTTGACCATCGCCGCCAGGGTAGTGGACTTGCCGGAGCCGGTGGGGCCGGTGACCAGGACGATGCCCCGGGGATACTCGGAGATGTCCTTGAAAATCTTGGGGCAGTTCAGCTCCTCCAGGGTCAGCACCTTGGAGGGAATGGTCCGGAAGACCGCGCCGGCGCCCCGGTGCTGGTTGAAGGCATTGACCCGGAAGCGGGCGAGGTTGGGGATCTCGAAGGAAAAGTCGCATTCCAGCGTCTCTTCATACACCTTGCGCTGGCCGTCGTTCATGATGTCATACACCATGCCGTGGACATCCTTGTGCTCCATGGGCGGCAAGTTGATGCGGCGCACGTCGCCGTGGACGCGGATCATCGGCGGCAGGCCGGCTGACAGGTGAAGGTCGGAAGCCTTGTTCTTGACGCCGAAGGCCAAGAGTTCGGTGATGTCCATACGGGTATCCTCGGAAGGCGCGTGTATACTTGCGCTGGGCCTGAATTCCAAAGGATTATGAGCGTAATCGCCACCAACCTGCAAGCTGTGCAACGCCGTATTGACGAGGCTGCGCGGGCCGTCGGCCGCAACCCGGAAACGGTCGGATTGCTGGCCGTGAGCAAGACCTGGCCGGCCAGCGCCGTCGAGGAGGCGGCCCGGGCAGGACAACGGGCTTTCGGCGAAAACTATGTCCAGGAAGCAGTGGACAAGATCGGCCTGCTGCGGGACGCCGGTCTCGAATGGCATTTCATCGGTCCCCTGCAGAGCAACAAGACCCGCCTGGTGGCCGAGAACTTTTCCTGGGTCCATTCCATCGAACGGGGCAAAATCGCCGAGCGTCTCTCGGCCCAGCGTCCGGTCGGCCTGCCGCCCCTGCAGGTCTGCGTGCAGGTGAATGTTTCCGGCGAGGCCAGCAAGAGCGGCTGCGCACCGGCCGAGGCCGCCGAGCTTTGCCGGCGGGTGGCGGCCCTGCCCAACCTGCGCCTGCGCGGCCTTATGGCCATTCCCGAGCCGGTGGAGGGCAGCGATGCCCAGCGCCGGCCCTTCCGGCAATTGCGAGAATTGTTCGAAACCCTGCGGTCCGGCGGCTTGCCCCTCGACACCCTGTCCATGGGCATGTCCCACGACCTGGAAGCCGCCGTCGCCGAAGGCGCGACCATGGTTCGCATCGGCACCGCCATTTTTGGTGAGAGAAACTACCTATGAAAATCACTTTCCTCGGCGGCGGCAACATGGCCAACGCCCTCATTGGCGGCCTCCTCAAGCAGGGCTTCGCCGCCTCGGACATCCAGGTGGTGGAACTGAACGAAGAGAACCGTGAGCGGCTCTCCCGTACCTATGGCATCACCTGCCACGCCGGTCCAGTCGCGTCGGCCTGGGCGGCCGACGTCATCGTCCTGGCGGTGAAGCCCCAGCAGATGAAGGAGGCGGTGGCCCCGCTGGCGCCGGCCATGGCCCGGCAGGTGGTGGTGAGCATCGCCGCCGGTCTGCGCCTCGACTCCCTGTCCCGTTGGCTGGGGGGGCACCGCAAAATCGTGCGCGCCATGCCCAACACCCCGGCCCTCATCGGCGCCGGCATCACCGGCCTCTATGCGCTGCCCGAAGTGACGGCCGCCGAACGGGGCGCTGCCGAGCGTGTCCTGCAGGCAGTGGGCAGTACCGTGTGGGTCGAGGACGAGGCCCGCATGGACGCCGTCACCGCCGTCTCCGGCAGCGGGCCGGCCTACGTCTTCCTGTTCATCGAGGCCCTGCAGCAGGCGGCGGCGGAACTCGGCTTTTCCGCCGAGCAGGCCCGCCAACTCTCCATCGAGACCGTCCTCGGGGCCGCCAGGCTGGCGGCCGGGTCGGACGAGCCGGCATCTGTCCTGCGGGAGCGGGTCACCTCCAAGGGGGGAACCACCGCGGCAGCTCTCAATGTCATGGCCGGGCGCGGGGTCAAGGAGGGCATCGTGGCCGGCATCCATGCCGCCGATGCCCGCGGGCGCGAGCTCGGCGACCTGCTGGGAGCGGACTGATGGTGGCCCAGGCGATCGTCTTCCTGGCCGATGCCATTGTCGGCTTCTTCAGCGTTCTCTTCCTCCTGCGTTTCTACATGCAGGCATTCCGGGTTTCCTTTGGCGGCCCCTTCGGCCATTTCGTGGTGACACTCACCAATTGGGGAGTGAAACCCCTGCGGCGGGTCATTCCGGGGCTCTTCGGCCTGGATCTGGCCAGCCTCCTGCTGGCCATCGCCCTGCAACTGGCGCTCATGGTTCTGGTGCTGAGCCTCTCCGGGGGCCTGTTCGTGGCTGACGGCACGACCTTGGCCCTGATGGTGGTGTGGGGAGCGGTCCGCGCCGTCCTGCGCCTGTCGATCTATATCCTGATCGGCGCCCTCATCATGCAGGCGGTCCTCTCCTGGGTGAATCCCTATTCGCCCCTGGCCGGGCCGGTGAACCAGCTGACCCGTCCCTTCCTGGCGCCCATCCAGCGCCTCCTGCCCCCCATTTCCGGCATCGACCTCTCTCCCCTGGTGGCCATCCTGCTTGCCCAGGTGGTCCTCATGTTCCTGTGACCAGGCCCTGGCTGCGCGCCGACGGCAACGGCTGCGTCATCACCGTCCATGTCCAGCCGGGGGCCAAGCGCACCGAGATCGTCGGCGAGCACGGGGATGCCCTCAAGATCCGGCTGGCGGCGCCGCCGGTGGACGGCAAGGCTAACGAGGCCCTGTTGTCCTTCCTGGCAAAGACGCTGTCGGTCAGCCGGCGGGCGGTGGAACTGCGGGCGGGGGCCAGCTCCCGGCGCAAGCTGGTGGCCGTGGACCTACCGGCGGCCGAAGCCCTGCCGTTAATTCCGATCGCTTGAACCGTCGTCGGCGGGGGAATTTTTCCGGATGATCCGGAGGCTGGCGTCGGCAGCGGTGGCGACATATTCCCTGCACTGCTGCCGGAGATGGTTGTTCCGGTAGATGCTGCGCCCCTCCTTGCTGTCCAGGTCGCAGGCAATGAGTTCGCTGCACTGGGTCGAGCCGTGGCGGCATTGGAAATCCTGGATCAGCTCCCGCACGGCATCGTAATTGCGGGTGACGGGGGTGCTGCCGACACGTCTGCCGAGCACCATGTTGATGGCCATCACGCCGCCGGAAATGGAGCCGCAGAAGCCCCGGGTGCCTGCCATGCCGCTGCAGAAACCGGTGGCGATGCCCGGGATGAGGGGGGAGCGAACGTCCAGGTGTTCCGCGACGGCGGCCAGCACGCTTTCAGCGCAATAGAAGCCTTGGTCGAAATAGCGGCCGGCGGTGGCCGCGACGCGGCTGGTCTCCTCCGGGGCGGCGTTCTGCAGCGTGCGTCGCATGAGATTGCCGTTCAATTCCCCGTTGCCGGGGAACGCAAGGCTGCATAAGGCCGGCGGCAAATCCGCCGCGGCGCAGGGGGTAAAGCCGAAGCGGCGAAAGTAATCTTCGGCGAACAGCCCCGGGGCGTAGATTTCCCTGGCCTGCCGCTCTTCGCTGAAGGCAATGAGGCGCAGCAGGAGCTGACGGGCGATGTCGCGCTTGCGGTAGCCCGGGATGACGGCGAGCTGACGCACCATGGCGAGATCGCCAGACAGCATCTCGACCGAGGCCGTTCCAACCACCGCTTGTCCGGAACGGGCGATGAAGAAGACCTGGTCGCCCTGGGGTGGTGTAGCGGGATAGGGGTTCAGCCGTTCCAGGAGCCGGATGGACTCCTGGTCTTCAGGCGTTGCCGGCGCGATCTCGAACATGCTGCCTCCCCCTTATTGTCCGAATACCATGAAGAAGGCAGCCCAAGCACCCCATTCAGTGGCCTCTACGCTCCCCGTCGAAGACCACCCTGCCTTTGGCTAAGGTTAGCCTCACCCTGCCTTGCAGTTCAAGCCCCAGGAAGGGCGTGTTCTTGCCCTTGCTGACCAGGGTTTCCGCCGTCGGCCGCCAGTCGGCCAGGGGATCGAAGATGCAGACGTCGGCATGGGCGCCGACGCCGAGGTGGCCGGCATCGATGCCCAGGATGGCGGCCGGGTCGGCCGTCAGGCGGGCAAGGGCGTCGGCGAGGCCGACCTGGCTTTCCCGGGCCCATTTCAGGGTCAGGGGTAGCAGGACTTCCAGGCCGGTGGCGCCGGGCTTGGCTTCGCCGAAGGGCAGCAGCTTGTCGTCGGCGCCCACCGGCGTGTGGTCGGAACAAATGGCAGCCGTGCCGGCGGCCGCGGCGGCGGCCAGGGCGCTACGGTCGGACTGGGCGCGCAGGGGCGGGTCGAAGCGGGCCTGACTGTTGAAGAAGCCGATGTCGTTCTCGGTCAGGTGCAGATGATGGATGCCGACATCGCAGGTGACCCGCTGGCCTTCGGCCTGGGCGCGCTCGACCTGCTTCATGCCGGCCGCCGAGGACAGCCGGGTGAGATGCAGATGCACGCCGGTTTCCCGGGCCAGTTGCAGGAAGGTGGCGATGGCGACGGTTTCGGCGCTCACCGGGATGCCGGCCAGGCCGAGGCGGCTGGCGACTTCCCCATCATGGGCGATGCCGTTGCGGGAAAGCCAGTAATCCTGGGGCTGGAGCCAGACGGCAAAGCCGAAAGTGGCGGCATATTCGAGGGCGCGGAGCAGGGCCTCGGTATCCACCACCTGGCGATTGGCCTGGGAAAAGGCGACGCAGCCGGCCTTGGCCAGGCCGGCCAGTTCGGCCAGGCGCTCGCCCTTGAGGCCGATGGTGAGGGCTCCCAGGGGCAGCACCCGGGCCAGGCCGATATCGGCGGCGCGATGGACGAGACGGTCGGCCAGTTCCGGTTCGTCGAGGGGCGGGTCGAGATCCGGGGGCACGACGACGGAGGTGACGCCGCCGGCCACCGCTGCCGCCAGTTCGGCCTCGATGCTGTTCAGGCGGGCGCCCAGGTCGATGAGGCCGGGGCAAACAATGCAGCCGGCGGCGTCGATGCTGCGGTCGGCGGAAAAGCCGGCTGGGGTCTGGCCGATGCCGGCAACCTTGCCGTCGGCGATGAAAAGGTCGGCGTTGTGATCGAGACCGTGCTTGGAATCGATGAGGCGGCCGTTCCGGATGGCGATTTTCATGGTTTTCAATTCCCTGCAACGATGCTCATGACCGCCATGCGGACTGCGATGCCGAAGGTGACCTGGGGCAGGATGACGGCGTGGGGGCCGTCGGCCACGGCGGAGTGGATTTCGACTCCCCGGTTCATGGGCCCCGGGTGCAGGACGATGGCGTCGGGCTTGGCCAGGGCCAGCTTTTCCGGAGTCAGGCCAAAATGGCGGAAATATTCGCCGGCCGAAGGCAGCAGGGCGCCGGTCATGCGCTCGTTCTGGAGGCGCAGCATGATGACCACGTCGCAGTCTTTCAGGCCTTGGGCCATGTCGTGATAGACGTGGACGCCGAGCTTGTCGAGATGGCCCGGCAGCAGGGTCTGGGGCCCGATGGCGCGGACTTCCGGGACGCCCAGGGTGGTGAGGGCATGGATGTCGGAGCGGGCGACCCGGGAATGGAGGATGTCGCCGACAATGGCCACCCGCAGGTTCGAGAAGTCCTGCTTGTAGTGGCGGATGGTGTACATGTCGAGGAGCCCCTGGGTCGGGTGGGCGTGGCGCCCATCCCCGGCATTGACGACATGGATGTCCCGATTGACCCGGGTGAGGTGCTCGGCGATCAGGTAGGGAGCGCCGCTGGAAGCATGCCGCACGACGAAGAGGTTGGCATGCATGGCGCAGAGATTGTCGATGGTGTCCAGGAGGGTCTCGCCCTTGGCCGTGGACGACCGGCCGATGTCCAGATTGATGACGTCGGCGGAGAGGCGCTTGGCGGCGATCTCGAAGGTGGTGCGGGTGCGGGTGGAGTTTTCGAAGAAGAGGTTGAATACGCTCTTGCCCCGCAGCAGGGGCACCTTCTTCACCTCCCGGGCGGAAACCTCCATGAAGGATGCGGCGGTGTCCAGGATGTGGACGATGACGTCCCGGGGCAGGCCCTCGATGGAAAGGAGGTGGGTGAGCTCGCCGTTGCTGTTGAGCTGGGGGTTATACATGCTCCAGCCTCCAGGCCAGGCGGCCGTCGTCGGCCTGGGCCAGCGTCAGGTTCTCGCCCTCGGCCAGCTCCACGTTCCAGATGCAGTACTGGGCGGCCACCGGCAGTTCGCGTCCGCCCCGGTCGGCGAGGACCGCCAGTTGCACCGAGGCCGGGCGGCCGTAATCGAAGAGTTCGTTGAGGGCGGCCCGGGTGGTGCGGCCGGTGTAGAGCACGTCGTCCACCAGGATGAGGTGCCGGCCCTCCACGTCGAAGGGAATGGCGGTGGGGCGGACCTGGGGATGCAGCCCCTTCTCGGCGAAATCGTCCCGGTAGAAGGAGACATCGATGAGGCCGATGTCCTCGGAAAGGCCTAGGAGCTCCTTCAGCCGTTCGGCGATCCAGGCGCCGCCGCTATGGATGCCGACCAGGGCGGGATTCTTGGCGAGCTCGGGATGGATGCGGTCGGCCAGTTGCCGGCATTGGGCCTCGGCGTCAGGCAGGGGATTGGGAAGATGGGGCATGGAGGGTGTGCGTATCGAACCAGGTTTGAAGAATGAGTTGGGCGGCCACGGCATCCAGGAGCGGCTTGGCGGCGCGGGCAGAGCGGCCGGTCTCCCGCAGGCGGGCTTCGGCGTCCAGGGAGGTGAGGCGCTCGTCGGCGAGGCTCACCGGCAGCTTGAAGTGGCGGCGCAGGCGTTCGGCGAAGTTTTCGCAGCGGGCAGTCATTTCGTGGCGGGTGCCGTCGGCGTGGGTGGGCAGCCCGACCACCAGTTCCCGGGGTTGCCATTCGTCGATCAGCTTGCCGATGGCGGCATAGCGCTCGTCGTTGGTCTGGGCCCGGATCACGGCCAGGGGGTGGGCGTGGCCCAGCTCGGTTTCGCCGACCGCGACACCGATGCGCTTTTCGCCGAAATCCAGGGCGAGAACCGTGCCCATCCGCTCAGGCGTGGCCCGCGACGTCGGACAGCTGACTGAAGCTGACGCCGAGCCTGAGCATGGCGGCGGGCAGGCGCTCTTCGGGAGGCATTTCGAACAGGATATCGCCCCGGGCGGGAACGGTCAGCCAGGCATTCTGCCCCAGCTCATCTTCCAGCTGGCCGGCAGCCCAGCCGGCATAGCCCAGGGTGACTACGAATTCCGACGGGGCGCCGGAATTGCCGACGGCCACCAGAATGTCGCGGGAACTGGTGAGGCCGATGTTGCCGTTGACCGCCAGGGTGGATTGCCACTGGCCCACCGGGCGATGGAGGACGAAGCCCCGGTCGAGCTGGACCGGGCCGCCGAAATGGACCGGCATCTCGGCAAATTCCTTCTGCTCCAGGGGCAGCTCGATCTTCTCGAACAGGCTGGCGATGGTCATGTCGATGGGACGATTGACGATGATGCCCAGGGCCCCGTTTTCGTTGTGCTCGCAGACATAGACGAGGGACTGGGCGAAATACGGGTCCGTCATCGCCGGCATGGCGATCAGGAAGTGGTCGGTCAGGTTGACGGCATCCATAAACGAGATTTTAGAGTGCTTTCCCGCCAGATGTAAGGGCCGTGCCGCCAGGCTTCGAGGTGGGACGACCCGCGCCGGAAGCATGCGGCTGCACGCACGTCCGATTTTTGACCATGAAATCCTTGCGGCGTTGCCGGCGGTCCTGCGGCCGGCAACGCTCCGGTCAGGCGGCGCGTTTCGCCTTCACGTAGCCGGCGATCAGGCCCAGCAGCTCTTCTTCGTCGTAGGGTTTGCCGAGATAGTGGTCGGCACCGGCTTCCAGAGCGTAGTTGCGGTGCTTCTCGGCGGTGCGGGAAGTGATCATGATCACCGGCAGCATCTTCAGGCGCTCGTCGCCGCGAATATTGCGCAGCAGGTCGAAACCATCCATGCGGGGCATCTCGACGTCCGAGAGCACCACGTCCGGCATGATCTCCAGCAGTTGCTCGAGGGCATCGACGCCGTCCTTGGCGGTCACTACCTGATAGCCTTCCCGGGCCAGCAGCCGCCCGGTGATTTTGCGTACGGTGAGGGAATCGTCCACCACCATGACGGTCGGCAGGGTGACGGTAGCGGCCGCCGGAGCGGCGGTCGCCTGCGTCGGCGACGGTCGGTCGATGGTGATCTGGGGCGTCCGGCTGGCCAAGGCCACCGGATTGAGGATGAGCACCACCTGGCCGTCCCCGAGGACGGTGGCGCCGGCCATGCCGACGACCCGGGCCAGTTGCGGCCCGATGTTCTTGACCACGACTTCGTGGTTGCCCCGCAGCTCATCCACCTGCAAGGCCACCCGCTGGGTGCCGGAGCGCAGGAAGAGAATCCAGTATTGCCGGCGGGTTTCCGGCAGGGCCTCGGCATCGCCCAGAAGATGGGGCAGGAAGTGGAGGGGATAGCGGTTGCCCATCCATTCGATCCCTCCCTGTTCCTGCAAGGCCCGCAGGGACTTCTCCTTGAGTTCCTGGACCTGCTCGATCATGGTGGATGGGATGGCGTAGACCTGGGGGCCGACCCGGACCAACAGGGTCTGGGTAAGCGCCAGGGTCAGGGGCAGGTAGAGACGGAAGGTAGTGCCCCTGCCGGGCGTGGACAGGATTTCGATGCGCCCGCCGAGGCCGGTCACTGCTGTCTTGACCACGTCCATACCGACGCCGCGGCCAGCTACCTGGGTAATCTCGCTGGCAGTGGAGAAGCCGGGCTGGAAGATGAAATCGAACAGTTTGGCGTTTTCCGTCGCTTCCCCGGGGGCAAGCAGCCCCATCGCCTCGGCGCGGCTGCGGATGCGGTCGGGGTCGAGGCCGCCGCCGTCATCGGACATGGCCAGGATGATTTCATTACCTTCCTGGGAGAGGGCCAGGGAAATTTCGCCGATCTCCGGCTTGTCCTTGGCGAGGCGTGCGTCGCGGTTCTCGATGCCGTGGGTGACGGCGTTGCGGAGCATGTGCTCCAGGGGCGCCATGATCTTGTCGAGGACCGAGCGGTCGATTTCCACGTGGCCGCCGCGGATGTCCAGATTGGCCCGCTTGCCCATCTCCTTGGCGGTCTGGCGGACGATCCGGTAGAGACGCTCGCTCTGGCTCTCGAAGGGCACCATGCGCACCCCCATCAGGTCCTGCTGCAGGCTGCGGTTGAGGCGTGCCTGGGCAAGGACCGCGGCATTGGCGTCGTCGAGGTTCTTCAAGAGATTCTGCTGCAGGGTGGCCACGTCGTTGACCGATTCGGCCATGAATCGCGTCAATTCCTGGAAGCGGGTGAAACGGTCCAGTTCGAGGGGGTCGAAATCGCCGGTGCCCACCTGGGTCTGGGCTGTGTGGGCCTGCATCTGGGTTTCAGCCTGGATTTCGATGTCCCGCAGCTGGCGCCGCAGTCGGATGACGTTCTCGGTGAGTTCCAGCAGGGAGGTCTTCAGGCCGCGCATCTCGCCTTCGATGCGGGTACGGGCGATGGACAGTTCGCCGGCCTCGTTCACCAGGCGGTCGAGGACATCGGCCCGAACCCGCAGGGTGGCCCGCTGGGCGCCTCCTTCGGCCTCGCTCTCGGCGGCGGCCGGCGCAACGGCAGCAGTGGATTCCGGGGCGTTGGCCGCGGGCGCGGCTCCGTCGGCCGGGGCAGGCTGGGGCTCGGAGCCGCCGCCTTGCAGGCGGTCGGCGAGCTGTACCAGGGTATCGCATCCGCTCTCGATCTCATCGATGAGCGGCAAGTTTATGGTGCCGGAGCGGAGGATTTCCTCGATCCGGGTCTCCAGGCTGTGGGTCGCTTCGCCCAGATTCATGGCCCCCGCCATGCGGGCGCTGCCCTTGAAGGTGTGCAGCAGGCGCGCCAGGGCGCGGGGCGCGGCCGATTCGTCCGGGGCCGTGCGCCAGGTGCGCAGCTGTTCGCCGAAGCCGCGCATCAGGTCCTGGGCTTCTTCCAGGAAAATGGGCAGCAACTGGTCGTCCAGGTCGTCCTTGAGTTGGGGCAGCTCCGGGCTCCGGGCCAGTGGAGCAGGCGCCTCGAGCTCGATGGCGGTGGTTGTCGTCGGGTCATGGTCCAGGGCTTCAGCCGGGGTGGATGGCGCCGTGGTCGGCAGCGGATAGATATCCTCCAGGGCCTCGATCATCGCCGGTTGCGGTTCCGGTGCCCGCTGCTCCGACAGGGCGGCAAACATGTCTTCCAGGCCGATGATGGCCTGGCGCACGGTTTCGAGCCCTTCGATGCTGTCGGGCCGGGCGCAGCTGTCGCGGCGCAGCAGCGCATGTTCGAGGGTGACGGCCAGTTTGTTGATGGGGCTCAGCCCCACCGTCGCGGCGATGCCGCCCAGGGTGTGGGCGGCCCGGGTCATCTCGAAGGTGGTGGGCGCCGTCGGCAGCAACTCGAGCTCTCCGAAGCCGGCGGACAGCACCTCCAGGTGGCCCCGGGCTTCTTCCCGGAAAATATCGTAGAGGGTCGGGGAGGCGGTCGTCAGCACGGCAGCCCGGACAGGTTCAGGCTCCGCCGATGGCTCGGCGGGGACGGGCAGCTCTTCGAGGTCCACCGGCTCCTCTGGCTCGGCAGGCTCGGGTAGATCCAGGAGAGCGGGCGTTTCTTCCGGCTCGGCCAATTCCTCGGTCAGCTCAGGGAAATCGCCGAAGTCGATGACATCGCCAGCCTCTTCGGGCACCGTGTCGTCCAGGGCGGGTTCGGCAGCCGGTGACGGGGATTCCTCGGCCAGCGTCGGGAGATCGTCCAGGGTGAAGTCGAAAGTATCGGTTTCGGCTGCCGTTTCCGAAGCCAGTTCGATGACCGCGGCCGGGGCAGGTTGGGAGGACTTGGCGACGGGGAGTTCGATGATCTGAGCGCTGGGCGCCGGCGCGGCAGGGGCGGCAACCGGAGCCGCTGCAGCCAATGGTTCGGTGCCGCGCAGGCGATCGGCGAGGGCGACGAGGGGCGCCGGGTCGGGCAGGGGCGCGCCATGATCCTCGAGGTGGGCCACCCAGGCAGTGAAAACTTCCTGCTCCAGGCCGATCATTCCCAGAAGTTCAGGGGTGACCTCGAGTTCCTGGCGCAGCCACAGGTTCAGGGTCTGCTCGATGGCCCAGGCGGTTTCTCCCAGGTCGTTGAGGCCGACCATGCGTCCGCTGCCCTTGAGCGTATGGGTGGAGCGGCGGATGGTGGTGAGGGCTTCGGTGTCGTGGGGTTCGGCCCGCAGCATTTCCAGGTGCTCGGCCATGGTGGCCAGCACCTCCTTGGCCTCTTCAAGGAAGATGCCCAGGAGTTCAGCATCGATCTCGTCCACGCTCGAATGGGCTAGTTGCAGCGTCTCGGCCGATGGGGCGGGCGCCTCGGCGACGGCTGGCTTGAGGGAAGAGATGGCGGCGTCGAGGGCGGCCGGGGCGGTATCGTCCCCCGCCGCCAGGGCGGATAGGGCAGCCTTGGCAGTGTCGAAGAGCTGCCGGTCGGCCACCAGGTCGGCGTCTTTCTGGAGGGCCTGCAGGTTCTGCTTCAGTTCGTCCTTGATCTGGGCGTCTTCGGGTTTTTCCTTGAGGGCTTCGACCAGGGCCTGGGTTTCCTTTTTCTGCTGCTCGAGCTGGATTTCCACGGTGGGCGCCGGTTCCAGGGGCTCGGCCTCTTCCTCGCGTTCTTCTATTTCTACCGCCGATTCGCCCCGCATCTGGCGGGCGAAGGTGTCGAAGTCGGCGCTGCCGTGCTGCAGGGAGTCCACGAAGAATCCCAGCATGGACAGCTGCTGGGCGACGTTTTCGAAATCCTCGTGGGCCGGCACGTAGCCAGCATCGGCGAAGCGGTGGATGTGGCCGCGGCATTCCTCGAGGAGCGTGAGGGCGCTGTCGTGGCCCAGCATGCTGAGGGCTCCTGCCACCTGCTTGAGGGGGGGCTCGAGCAGGGCAAGGTCCTGGTTCTTTTCCGGATCCCGGAAAAAGGCGTCCAGAGCCTGCTCGATATGGGCCAGGTTGTTCTGGATTTCCCGGGCGACCTGGCCGATCAGGAGTTTCTCCTGGGCGCGCCGCGTCATTTCATCCAGGAGGGGGATTTCGACGTCCTGGTCCAGGGGCTTTCCGGCAATGCAGCCATGGAGGCGGGCCACCATGGCATCCACCTGCTGGGCGAAGTCAGTGCCCAGGTGGCGGAAATTCTCCTGGGCTTTCTGGAGCAGCAGGATGGCCGTGGCCATCTCCATGGCGACGGCTTCGTTATGCCGGGACGGTTGTTCCTGGAGCCAATTGGTCATGGCGCCGATGCCCTGTCCCAGGCGTTTCAGGTCGGTGTGGCCGATTTCCGCCGTCAGGGTCGCGCAATTGCGGGCTTGCTCGGCAAAGTTGGCGAGCAAGCCGGTGCTGCCGGCGCAGAATTTGTTCCACTGCTCCTCGGTGGTCTGGGCGGCCTCCCGCAGGCGCCGGAGGAGGGACTCCTGGGGCGCCGGGCTGTCCGGAGGGGCTGCAGCCGGGAGCAGCTGGTCCAGATGGAAGGTGGAGCGGATGGCCTGCAGGTTGCCATCCCGGGCTTCCGGTGCCTGGGCTACGTAGTACAGGGCGTCGCGCATCAGCCGCTCGGCCATGCTGCGGGAGCCTTCCAGCAGCCGGCGGATCTGGAGATCGATGCGGGCGCAGAGCTGGCGGGCTTCCAGTTCGGTCTCGGCGCTGCGTTCTTCGAGGGTTTCGAGAAAGCCCAGGGATACCCACCAGAAGGAGCGGGCAGCGGGGGAATCCTGGCTTGCCTCGATGTTGGCCAGGGCCGAGCGCATTTGCTGCAGGCCCTCGGCGGCGGCTTCGGGTTTTTTCAGCCAGGTCAGCAGCCCCTTCTGGAAGCGGGCGCGCTCGGCCTTGATGAGGACATGCACGTCCTGCCCCCCGGGTTGGCCGGTCGATGACTTCCGCTTGGGTGGGCGCAGGGTCAGGTCGGGATAGAACAGGTCGGTGGCCCGGGCCGGCTTGCCCCCCAGGGCTGCCGCCAGGGCTTGGTAAGCCGGCAACAGGCGCAGGGGCTGGTTGGGCTCCCCGGCCATGAGGTCGTCGAGATAGTGGCGCAGGGCCGCGATGGCCTGCTCGGCGGCGGCAAGGGCTTTCGGCGCGGCGGACTTGCCTTCTTCGAGAGCCTGCAGGAGGGCTTCGAGGCTTTCGGTGACCTGGGTGACACCATCCAGGCTGACGATGGCCAGCGCCCCATGGACCTGGTGCACATGGGTGCGGCAGAACTTGAGCTGGGTCGGGTCGGCGTTGCCGGCGCATTGGCGCAGGGCTTCGTCCGCTCGCTCCAGGGCTAGATCGATTTCGCCCTTGACCCAGGTCAAGGGCCCCAAATCAAATTCGGTCGCGGCATTCATATCGTGTCTTATCTCAGGTCACCTTGAAGCCGGCGACCGATCCCTTCAGTTCGTGGGCGAGGCTGGTGAGTTCGTCCACCGCTTCTGCCGTGCGCTGGGTGCCGGCGGTGGTCTGTTCGGTGACGCGGAGGATGTCCTGCATCACCTGGGCCACGTGGGTGGCGGATTCGGACTGCTCGTGGGTGGATGTCGAAATCTGCTCGATCAGGCCTGCCAGGCTGCGGGACACCTCGCCGATCTCCGTCAGGGCCTGGCCGGCGGCGTCGGACAGCCGGGCTCCCTCGACCACGCCCTGGGTCGACTGCTCCATGGCGGAAACGGCATCCTGGGTATCGGTCTGAATGGTCTTGACGATGGCCGCGATCTGCTTGGTGGCTTCGGCGGAGCGTTCGGCAAGGCGCTGCACTTCCTCCGCCACCACCGTGAAGCCGCGGCCCGCGTCGCCGGCGGAGGCCGCCTGGATGGCGGCATTGAGGGCGAGGACGTTGGTCTGTTCGGTAATGTCCGAAATCAGCTCCACGATTTCGCCGATCTCCTGGGAACTTTCGCCCAGGCGCTTGATGCGCTTGGAGGTTTCCTGGATGTGCTCGCGGATTTCGTTCATGCCCTTGATGGAGTCATGCACCGCAGCCGTGCCCTTTTCGGCGGCAGCCAGGGATTGCCGGGCCACCTGGGCCGATTCGTTGGCGCTGCCCGACACGTCGTTCATGGATTGGGCCATGGCTAGGGCAGACTCGCCGGCGGCCTGGATTTCCTGGGACTGCTTCTCGGCGGCGGAGAGCAGTTCGTTGGACGTCTGGCGGGCGATCTCGGTGGCTGCCGTCACCCGATTGGCGGCGTCGTTGATGCGGCCGACCAGGACGCGGAGTTCCTCGATGGTGTAGTTGATGGAGTCGGCAATGGCGCCGGTGATGTTTTCGCTCACGGTGGCGGTGACCGTCAGGTCGCCGTCGGCCAGGTCGCCCAGTTCGTTCATCAGGCGCAGGATGGCGTCCTGGTTTTCCCGGTTGGCCTGTTCCGACTGCTGGCGCTGGCGCTCGGATTCGTCGGCCCGGTGCCGGGTGTCGTCGAGGTAGACCTTGGCGAGGAAGGCCAGGGCGCCGATGGCCAGCGCCGTCAGCACGACCAGCAGGACCACGTACAGGCCCCGGGCCGAGAGTTTCTCCTGGTAGGCCGCGGCCAGGTTGTCGGTGGCTTTCAGCAAATCCTCGCTTTCCCGGAAGATGCGCGACCCGGACTGCTTGGAAAGCACCAGGGGCTGCATGTTGCCGAGGATGTTGCCGATGGCGCTCTGGTATTCCTTGAAGGCGGTTTCCAGTTCGGCGAGCTTTTCCTTGGTGTCGGCATCGTTGGAGCCGGAGAGCCGCAGGGATTCGCTGCCCTTGATGAGGCCCATCAGGTTGTCGCGGAAGGCGTTGGTGTCCTTGCCGAGGAGGAAGGCCACTTCCGGGTTGATCACGTCGCCCACCAGCATGGCGGCGGCGTTCTTGGCGATGCGCTGGGTAAGCATCACCAGCTGGTTGGCGGCGGCAATTTCCCGGGCATTACTGCCGGATTGCAGCTTGAGGGCGGCGATCTGGTCGGCGACATCGAGGAGGGTGGAGTTCTTGGCGTCAATGGTGGCGACGTCCTTGCCCAGGGAGATCAGGTTCTTCTCCTGGACGATCACCATGGCGGCGTCCTTGTCCGTCTTGTCCCAGAGCTTGGTCAGCTCCTCCAGCTGGGGACGGACGCTGTCCGGCGAAGAGGGGACGTCGATGCCGGCGACTTCTCCGCCGTTGTTGAGGCGTTCGAGAATCTGCGAGAAGGTGTCACGGGATTCCCTGAGCTGGGCGAAGGCGGCCGGGTTGCCCTGGATGGCCAGGGAGGATGCCTTGGCCAGGCGTTGCGACAGCATGCGCATTTCGCCAGAGGCGGCGACGTAGGCGGTGCCGTAGGTGGATTCCCGGTTGTCGTGGTAGACCAGGGCCGCGATGGCCAGGAGCAGGGCGACAAAGACGCCGCCCATGATTTTCATCTGCTCGATGACCGGTCTTGCCGCCAGCACGGCAGGCAACGCAACTTTGCCACCCTGGGGCTTGGCGGACGGCATCGCCGCGGAAACCGTAGCCATGGCAGACGACACCGTCAGGTCATCCAGCGGCTGCTTCTTGCCGAAAGCGATCTTGGGTAGCTTGAAACCGAAAGCCATGCGTTTTCTCCGCAGTTGTGCTGGTCGGATGCCTATGCTCCGACGTCCATGAATTGCCGGTCCGCGAGCAGGTCGCGGACCGAGAGCTTGTTCCAGATGTTGCCGCTGCTGTCCCGATATCTTCGGGCGGCCCAGGCCGGTGCCGAAGGATCAGGCTCCGCAGCCTCGAAGTCCTTGGGATTCCTGAGGCCCAGCATGTTCGATACCAGAAGAGCCGCGTTGGAGCCGTGTTTGGCGCCTACCAGCAGGAGCCGGGCATGGGCGGTCTGGGGGGTCGGGGCGCCGCCTCGGAAAACCGAAAAATCGGTCACTGCATAGAGGTTGCCCCGGATGTTGGCGATGCCGGCAAACCAGGGGCGGGTCAGGGGCACCTGGGTCAATTTCGAGAGCTGGACGATCTCGCCGGAGTCGGAAAGGTCCAGCAGCCAGTCCTCGTTGCCGGCCTGCACGCCCAGCAGGGACGAAGTCGCCTGGCCGTGGGCGGCGCCGGTGAGGCGCCCCGCCAGGTACTCCTGGAATTCACGCAGGCTGGTTTTTTTGGCCATTCGGGCTGGCTCAGGGGAGGCTGGCGATCTTCTGCAGCAGTTCTTCCGCATTGACCGGCTTGACCATGTAATCCAGGGCACCTTGGCGCAGGCCCCAGATCTTGTCGGTTTCCTGGCTCTTGGAGGTGCATACGATGACCGGGATGTTCTTGGTTTCGTCGTCCCGGGTCAGGGTCCGGGTGGCCTGGTAGCCGTTGAGGCCGGGCATGACCACGTCCATGAGGACCAGGTCGGGTTTGTTGGCCTTGGCCTGGGCGATGCCGTCTTCGCCGTTTTCGGCGGTGATGACCTCGTAGCCATTCTTGGTCAACAGATCGACAACGTAGAAGCGCTCGGTGGGCGAGTCATCCACAACCAGGATTTTTTTGACGGGCATGCAGTACTCCTGAACTACGGAATCAAGTTATTGCGTCGCCGACGGCGAGGCAAAGGAGGCGACAGTCTGCAACAGGCTGTCCTTGGTGAAGGGTTTGGTCAGGTATTGGTCCGATCCCACCATGCGTCCCCGCGCCCGGTCGAACAGGCCATCCTTGGACGAGAGCATGATCACCGGGGTGGTGCGGAAACGGGAATTTTTCTTGATCAAGGCGCAGGTCTGGTAGCCGTCGAGGCGGGGCATCATGATGTCACAGAAAATGACATTCGGCTGGTGGTCGGCGATTTTGGCAAGGGCGTCGAAGCCATCCTCTGCCAGCACGACCTGACATCCTGCCTGGACCAGGAAAATTTCCGCGCTGCGCCGGATGGTGTTGCTATCGTCAATCACCATCACCTTGATTCCGCGCAGGCTAGCCGCATCTGCCAATTGAAGTCTCCCAACCGGGGTTTATCGTTTTTTGATGGTCCATACTATAGCGAAAACATCCCAGTGCCACCATTTCGAAATCGATTTTCCCCCTGCCCCATGCAGGGCGGGTCCGGTTCATGGGCACACATAGGCCCCATACTCCCAGGAGGCCGTCATGGGGGCGTCGGATTTCGGATAAAATCGTACAAATCTTACCCAATCGCCGCCACGTCCGCCATGTGGGCGGATTGTCATGACCCCAGTTCCCCCTCTCGTTCTCGTTTTCGCCGCCAGCGATCCTTCCGCGGGCGCGGGCATCCAGGCCGACCTGCTGACCCTGGCCAGCCTCGGCTGCCATCCGCTGACCGCCGTGACCGCCCTGACGGTGCAGGACACCGTGGGCGTCGAGAGCGTCCATCCGGTGGATTCCGACATCTTGGAGCGGCAGGCCCGGGCGCTGCTCGAGGACATGCCGGTGGCGGCCTTCAAGATCGGGGTGCTCGGCAGCCTGGAAAACATCGTGGCCGTGGCCGAGATCGTTTCCGATTATCCGGATATACCCCTGATCTTCGACCCGGTGCTGGCCTCCGGACGGGGCGACGAGTTTTCCAACGAAGACATGGTTTCGGCCATGGGCGAACTGCTGCTGCCGCAGACCACGGTGCTCACCCCCAACTCCCTCGAGGCCCGGCGCCTCGCCGAGCAGGACGGCGACGAGGCCGAGCCCGGTCCCGACGAATGCGCCCGGCGAATCATCCAACTGGGGGCCCAATATGTGCTGCTGACCGGCACCCATGAGAACACGCCGCAGGTGGTGAACACCCTTTACGGCGAGGCCGGCGCGGTCCTGCGCCGCGACCGCTGGGATCGGCTGCCGGGCAGTTACCACGGTTCCGGGTGCACCCTGGCTTCGGCCGTGGCGGCCTGCCTGGCCGGCGGGGCCAGCATCGAAGACGCCGTCCGGGACGCCCAGGATTTCACTTGGCGCACCCTGTCCAAGGCGTTTCGCCCGGGGATGGGGCAATTCATCCCCGACCGTTTCTTCTGGGCCCGGGAAGAGGACGATCCGGCTGCAGCCGAGCCGCCCGCCAGCGGAGGACAACCCATTGCCTAGGCCAGGGAAGGAAATGCGCGGGCTCTACGCCATTACCCCGGACGAGCTCGATACGCCGCGGCTCCTGGAGTCCGTCGGGGCCGTCCTGGCGGGGGGCTGCCGCTGGCTGCAGTATCGCGACAAGATTTCCACCCCGGCCGAGTGCCTGTCCCGGGCCGGGGCCTTGGCCGACCTATGCCGACGCCATGGGGCGGGGCTCATCATCAACGATGATGTCGACCTGGTCCGGACCGTTTCTGCCGCCGGCGTCCATCTCGGGCGCGACGACGGCAGCCTGGCCGCCGCGCGGACCGTCCTGGGGCCGGATCGCATCATCGGCGCCTCCTGTTATGCCGACTTCGATACCGCTCGCCGGGCAGTGGCCGCAGGCGCCGATTACGTGGCCTTCGGCGCGGCTTACCCGTCCCCCACCAAGCCAGCGGCATCGCGGGCGCCGATCGAACTTTTTGCCCGCTGCCGTACCGAAATCGATGTGCCGGTCTGCGCCATTGGTGGGATTACCCTTGCCAATGGCTTGCCGTTGGTCGCTGCCGGGGTTAGCCTGCTCGCAGTTATTTCCGACCTTTTTTCCGCACCGGATATCGCTGCCCGTGCCGCAGCCTATCAACGCCTGTTCGAGGAAAACAAACCATGACCTCACGTAACCTAGAATTATTCGAACGTGCCCAGCGCCATATCCCCGGCGGCGTCAATTCGCCGGTGCGGGCGTTCCGCTCGGTGGGCGGAATTCCCCGTTTCCTCAGGAAAGGCGAAGGCGCCCGGGTGCAGGACGTGGATGGCAAGTGGTACATCGACTACGTGGGGTCCTGGGGGCCGATGATCGTTGGCCACAGCCACCAGAAGGTGGTGCGGGCGGTGCAGCTGGCGGCGGCCGACGGCCTTTCCTTCGGCGCTCCTACCGAGCGCGAAGTGGACATGGCAGATCTCCTTTGCCATCTGGTGCCCTCCATGGACATGGTTCGCCTGGTGTCCTCCGGCACCGAGGCCACCATGAGCGCCATCCGATTGGCCCGGGGCTACACCGGGCGGGATGTGCTGATCAAGTTCGAGGGCTGCTACCACGGCCATTCCGACAGCCTGCTGGTGAAGGCCGGCTCGGGGGCGCTGACTTTCGGCAATCCCTCCTCGGGCGGCGTCCCGGACGACCTCGCCCAGCACACCATGGTGTTGTCCTACAACGACCCCCAGCAGCTGGTGGATGCCTTCGCCCAGTATGGCGACCGCATCGCCGCCGTCATCGTCGAGCCGGTGGTCGGCAACATGAACCTGATCATGCCGCGCCAGGACTTCCTGGAGACCATGCGGGAATTGACCGCCAAGCACGGTGCCGTGCTTATTTTCGACGAAGTGATGACAGGCTTCCGGGTAGGGTTGAAGAGCGCCCAGGGCCATTTCGGCATCACCCCGGACCTGTCCACCTTCGGCAAGGTCATCGGCGGTGGCATGCCGGTGGGCGCCTTCGGCGGCCGCCGCGACATCATGCAGAAAATCGCCCCGCTCGGGCCCGTGTACCAGGCCGGCACGCTGTCCGGCAATCCGGTGGCGGTGGCGGCCGGCCTCGCCACCCTGAAACTGGTGCAGGCCCCCGGCTTCTACGAGAGCCTTGCCACCCGCACCAAGCAGCTCTGCGACGGCCTGATGGCGGCGGCGAAGCGGCATGGGGTGGCCTTCTCCGCCCAGAGTGTCGGCGGCATGTTCGGCCTGTATTTCGCCGAGGCCTGTCCGGGCACCTACGACGAGGTGATGGCCTGCGACAAGGAGACTTTCAACGAGTTCTTCCATGCCATGCTGGAAGCCGGCCACTATTTCGCCCCCTCGGCCTTCGAGGCGGGCTTCGTCTCGGCGGCCCACACCGAGGCCGACATTGCCGCCACCGTGGCCGTGGCCGACGCCTGGTTCGCCAGCCGCAAGTGACCACCGGCCCGGCCTGGGGAATCCTCTTGCTCGCCGGTCTCTGCGAAGTGGGCTGGGCGGTGGGGCTCAAGTATACGGCGGGGTTCACCCGCCTCTGGCCCAGCCTCGGGACCCTGCTTGCCATGGTGGCGAGCGTCGTCCTGCTCGGCTGGTCCCTGAAAAGCCTGCCCCTGGGAACCGCCTATGCCGTGTGGACGGGCATCGGTGCGGTGGGGACGGCGCTCCTGGGGATGCTGCTGTTCGGCGAATCCCGGGAGACGGCTCGGCTGCTCAGTATCGGCCTCATCGTGGCCGGCATCGTCGGCCTCAAGCTGGTGACCCCGGAAGGGTTACATTAGGAACAGGGTCGCCAGGCCCAGGAAAATGAAGAAGCCCCCCGAATCGGTGAGGGCGGTGATCATCACCGACGACCCCACCGCCGGATCGCTGCCGAGGCGCTGCCGCATGAGGGGGATGCCGACCCCGGCGGAAGCCGCCAGCAGCAGGTTCAGGGTCATGGCGGAAGTCATCACCAGTCCGAGCTTGACGCTGCCGTAAAGCCACCAGGCAATGACCCCCAGCAGGCTGCCCCAGATGAGGCCATTGATGAGGGCGACCCCCAGTTCTTTTCTGAGCAGGCGCCGGGTGGCGTCGGGCTGCACCTGGCCCATGGCGATGGCGCGCACGATCATGGTGATGGTCTGGTTGCCCGAGTTGCCGCCGATGCCGGCCACGATGGGCATGAGGGCGGCCAGGGCCACCAGCTTCTCGATCGAGCCCTCGAAGGCGCCGATGACCCGGGAAGCCACGAAGGCCGTGACCAGGTTGACGGCCAGCCAGGACCAGCGATTCTTCACCGAATCCCAGACCGAGGCGAAGATATCCTCTTCTTCCCGCAGACCGGCGTGGGCCAGCTGTTCGCTTTCCGCTTCCTCGCGGATGAAGTCCACCACGGCATTGACCGTCACCCGGCCCACCAGCTTGCCATCGTGATCCACCACCGGGGCGGAGACGAGGTCATAGCGCTCGAAGGCCTTGGCTGCCTCCTCGGCAAAATCATCCGGCTGCAGTTCGATAAAATCCGCCTGCATCACGGCCCCGACCTCGACTTCCGGGTCGTTGACCAGCAGCACATTGAGGGGCAGCACCCCTTTCAGATGCTCTTCCCGATCCACCACGAAAAGCTGGTCGGTATGATCGGGCAGCTCGTCGAAGCGGCGCAGGTAGCGCAGCACCACTTCCAGGGTGACGTCCTCCCGCACCGTCACCATCTCAAAATCCATGATGGAACCGACCGAGTCCTCCGGGTAGGACATGGCGGCCCGCAGCTGCTCCCGCTCCTCCACTGAGAGGGACTGGAAGACGTCTTGGATGACGTCCCGGGGCAGGTCGGGGGCGAGGTCGGCGAGCTCGTCGGCATCCAGGGTTTCGGCTGCGGCCAGCAACTCGTCCCGGGCCATGGACTCGATGAGGGTTTCCCGGACGGCGTCCGAGACTTCCAGCAGGATCTCCCCGTCCCGCCCGGCCTTGACCAGGTCCCAGACCAGCAGGCGCTCGTCCAGGGGCAGGGATTCCAGAATATGGGCGATATCGGCCGGGTGCATGGAGTCCAGCTTCTGCTGGAGCTCCTCCAAGTGCTGGTGGCGGGCCTGCTCTTCCGTCCCGTCGTCGGGCTGGGGCGGCGCTTCCTGCTGCTGCGCGAGACCTTCTGCCAGCTTGTGCCGGGCGAGCAGCGTCTGCACCTCAGCAAGGCGCTTCTGCAGGTCTTCGCTATCGGAAATCTGGCTTTCTTCGCTCATGATGCGCCGCCGCTGAGGGGGTGCCATTCTAGCATTCCGGCGGACCCAGTTTCCGGCCTCCGACGGTATTTCAGGGAATTTCTGCGGCCGGCATGCGGGCCAGGATGATGGCCGTTTTTTTGGCCAAGCCGGGGGCGTTGCGGTGGCCGTCGTAGTAGCGCGGCGCCGGCACCATGCCGGCCAGTCTCGCAGCCTGCTCCGGACCCAGTTGGGCGGCGCCGATGCCGAAATAATGGCGGGCGGCCGCCTCGGCGCCGAAGACCCCGTTGCCCCATTCGATCACGTTCAGATAGACCTCGAAAATGCGCTGCTTGCTCCAGAGGGTTTCGATCATGAGGGTGATGACGGCCTCCTCCGCCTTGCGGAAAAGGGAGCGCTGGGGCGAGAGGAAGAGATTCTTGGCGAGCTGCTGGGAAATGGTCGAGCCGCCGGCCACGAAGCGGCCCTTCTTCTGGTTCTTTTCCAGGGCCCTCTGGATGCCGTCCCAGTCGAAGCCCTCGTGGTCGGTGAACTTGGCGTCCTCGGCGGCGATAATCGCCCGCTTCAAATGGACGGAAATGCGGTTGTAGGACACCCATTGCTTCTGCAGCTGGGCATCCGGCTTCTTTTCCCGGACTTCGGCCAGCCGGATTTCCATGAAATGGGTGGTGCCGGGATTGAACCAGCTCCAGAGGAGCACCCAGCCCAGGAGCCAGAGCTGCCAGGCGAGAAGGAGGCCGAGGATGGTGAGGAGGCCGACCTTCAGCCAGCGCCCGGCCCGCCTCATGGCGTCGCGCGGGGGTGGCCCAGTTCGGCGCGCAGGGCGGCCAGTACCGGTGCGGTGGCGGGGCGGACGCCGCGCCAGAGCAGGAAGGCTTCGGCGGCCTGCTCCACCAGCATGCCGAGGCCATCAGCAAGAAGCCCCGCGCCCTGTTGGCGGGCGAGGGCGAGGAAAGGCGTGTCGCCCCGGCCGTACATCATGTCGTAGGCCAGGCTGCCGGGGGCGAACAGACCCGGCGGCAGGGGCAGGGCTTCCCCCGCCAGGCTGGCCGAAGTGGCGTTGATGACCACGTCGAACACCCTGCCGGCGAGGTCGGCGAAGCCGCCGCCCGAGATCCGGTCCAGGTCGGAAAATTCCCCGGCCAGGGCGGCGGCCTTGTCGGCGCTGCGGTTGGCCAGGGTCAGGCTCTGCGGCCGGCAGCCCAGCAGGGGGGCGATGGCGCCCCGGGCGGCGCCGCCGGCGCCAAGGACGAGCACGCGCTTGCCGGCCATCGGGATGCCGACATTGGCCTCGATGTCGCGGGTGAGGCCGGCGCCGTCGGTGTTATCGCCCAGGATGCCATCGGCCCCGAAGGCCAGGGTATTCACCGCCCCGGCCCGCTCGGCCCGCGGAGTAAGGCGGTGGGCGAGGCGGAAGGCCTCCTCCTTGAAGGGGACGGTGACATTGGCGCCCTTGCCGCCGGCGGCCCTGAAGCTGTCGACCGCGGCGGCGAAGCCGTCCAGGGGGGCGAGCAGGGCCTCGTAGCGGATGTCCTGGCCCGTCTGGGCGGCGAAGCGGGCGTGGATGGCCGGGGACTTGGAATGGCCGATAGGGTTGCCGAAGACGGCGTAGCGATCTGTCATCTGGCGGTGTTGAAAGCGTCGCCCTGGGTGAATTGCCAGGTCCGGGCGAAAGACAGGATGGTGGCGCCGCCCAGGGCCTCCCTGGGGATGGGGCCGAAGGGGGCAGCCATCTGCAGGATGCGCAGGGCGGCGTTGTCCAGGACCTTATGGCCGGAAGAGCGGGAAATTTCGGCGTTGTAGAGGCTGCCGTCGTCGGCTCGGAGTTCGACGTAGATGACGACGGAGCCGTAGATCTTGCCCCGGGCCGCATCGGGATAGTTAAGGGTGCCGATGCGCTCGATTTTCTGCTTCCAGGCATCGAGGTAGGGGGCGAGGACGTATTCCTCGGTGCGGGCGCCGAGGAACTTCTTGCGTGGCCGCTTGCTGTATTCGTCCAGGGACTTGCTGATTTCGCCTTCCAGGCGCGCCATGGCCCGGGCCGACTCGGCCAGGTCGAGGCCGCTCACCGGGGTCGGCTGGGGCTGGTTCTGGCTGCTTTGGGCCAGCGCCGCTGTCCGGACGCTCTTGGTCTGGGTCAGGATCGTCTGTTGCCGGGCCTCCAGTTCCCTGACCCGGCGCTGCATCTGCTCGAGGTCGTTGCCGCTGACCTGGCGCTGGGTCGGGGGCAGGGGCGTCTTGGCCCGGCGGTCTTCGTCGGTATTGCCGCCGCCGTCCAGGTTGGCCTGGGCCAGGGCCTGGGGAGCATTGGGTTTCGCGGCCGACTTGGCATTGACCAGGATGATGTCCATGGCCTTTTCCTGCAGGCGGTTGGAAGCCTCGGGGAACTTGAAGTGCAGCGCCAGCAGCAGGCTGTGGATGGCAATGGAGATGCCGATGGCCGTCCACAGGCGCCGGTTTTCAGGCAAGGCCGCGGGCATGGGGCCGAGGAGGGCGGCTGCGCTCACTGCTCCTCCTCTTCGGCCCCCAGGGTGGCGGCGCTGTCCGCCAGAACTTGCAGGTGGCGGCAGCCGAGTTCGAGGCTGAGAAGATCCATGCCCTCGACGACCAGGCGCACCCGCTGGCCGGTCACGGCGTCGGCGGGCAGGGAGGGCACCCGCACGAACAGGGGCAGGTGGTCGAGCTTGACGTTCTGCTCGCGGCGCACCGTGGCGTCGATTTCAGTGACGCCTTCCTGGCGCAGCCAGCGAAGGCACCAGTAGCGCTCCATCTGGCGCTGGAAATCGCCGTAGGCGGCATAGGTCACTTCGAAATCCCGCATGGCGGCGAAGAGTTCCGCCGACTTCTGGGCGAAGGGCGGCGTTTCCCCGGACAGGCAGGCAATGAGCTGCCACTGGTTCACCAGGTCGCAGTAACGCCGCAGGGGCGAAGTCATCCAGGCGTACTGGGGCACGCCGAGCCCCTCGTGGGGCAGGGGCGAGGTGGTCATGCGCACCTTGCCCTGGGTCTGGGCCCGGTACAGGCAGGCGATCTTCTTCTCGGCCAGGAGCCCGCCCCAGGTGGAGTTGGCGACGATCATCAATTCCGCCACCAGCTTGTCGAGGGGGCTGCCCCGCTTCCTTTCGCTGATCTCGACGCGGCAGGCATCCGGGTCGTCCAGGTCGCCCTCGATGGCAAAGTTGTAGTCGTTGATGCCCTGGACGGCGGAGGGCTTGCCGCGCCGGCCTTCGCAGGCGTTGGCGAAGCGCCACAGGTGCAGGAGCTCGTCCCGGAAGCGGAAGGCCGGGACGCCGCTGACCACGGTCTCGGCGTTGAACAGGGGCTCGATTTCGTGGTGCCGCAGGTTGGCGGCGATGTGGACGATTTCCAGGCGGGACTCGTGCCCCACTACTTCCAGGGATTCGTTGACCGTGAGATAGAGGGAGACCGCCGGGCAGTCCACGCCGCCGGCCAAGGTGTAGCGTTCCACCACGGCGTCCGGCAGCATGGTGATCTTGTTGCCGGGCATGTAGACGGTGGACAGGCGGGCCCGGGCGACTCCGTCCAGGGGAGAGCCATGGGTGATGGCCAGCCCGGGAGCGGCGATGTGGATGCCGATGCGGCTGCCGATGCCGGGCAGGAAGGTCACCGACAGGGCATCGTCGATCTCGGTGGTGGCGGCGTCATCGATGGAGAAAGCCAGCACGTCGGCCCGCGGCAGGTCGCCGGGCAGCTTCGGCGCCTCCAGGGCTGGGAAGGCGGTGCCCTTGGGGAACTGCTCGTGGAGGAAGCGCCGGTGGTGGAAATGGTAGGCCGACTTGATGGCGCCGCAGTTGAACAGCAACTGGGCGGCGGAAAGCCCGGTCGCGGCACAGGCCGTTTCGAAAGCCTTGGTTTCCGGCCGGTTGCGGTCGGGGGCGTAAAGGAGGGAGTCCGTCAGGGCGCCGATTTCCGGCGGCAGGCGGAAAGCCTTCAGCTCTTCGACCCAGTGCTCGATAGCGAGCGCTTGCTGACGCTTTTTTTCAAGACTGGCCAGAGCAGCCTTGAGAATGTCGGGAGGGGCCTTCTTGAAATGGCCTTTGCCTTTGCGATGGAAATAGACGGGCGCTGCGTGCAGGGCAAGCAGCACCGCCGACGCTTCGACCGGCGCGGGGGCGTGGCCGTAGTAGTCGCGGGCAAAATCCACAAACGAAAACTCGCCGTCATTGGCGCACTCCCATAGAAATTCCGGTTCGATTTCCTCGGCCAGGGGGCCGGCCAATTCCAGCAACTGGGCGGGGGACGGTTCCGGATAGCGGAGCAGGACGTTGGCCGCCTTGATCTTGCTGCGCTTGCCCGAGGCCATCTCGATCTGCAGGGAAGCCTCGTTGTCGGCCAGGATGGTGCCGGTCCGGAAGCCGCCGTCTTCTTCAAATAATACGTGCATCGGCGGATTATAGCCCAGCGAATTCAATGATTTGGGATATATATTCTGGAAATTTGGTGAAGCTGTGATTGCCCCCGTCGAGGACGACTTGCCGGCAGCCGGCGTAGTGCTGGACGGCGTGCCGGTAGTCCAGCACCTCGTCGCCGGTTTCCACCAGCAGGAGATAGCGGGAGGGCGTCGGGCAGACTGCCGCCTGCGCCTGCAACTGGCCGGCGTGGTCGGCGGTGAAGGTGAAGCGTTCGCCGTTGTGGAAATTGGCGTGCTCCCCCAGGAAAAGGCCCAGGTCCAGCCGGGGGACGACCGCCGGGTTGATCAGCACTGCCCGCAGGTCATGTTTTTCAGCCAGGCAGGTGGCGTAATGTCCGCCCAGGGAGCTGCCCACCAGGACGACCTCGCCGCCGGCCGCGGCAATGATCGCTTCGGCGGTGGCAATTGCCGTGTCCGGCACCGGCGACAGCGGGGGGCAACGGTAATGAGCGCCCAGCCCCTGGGCCGCCATGCGCTCCTCCAGCAATTTCGCCTTCCAGGAGGCGGGGGAGGAGCAGAAGCCGTGCAGGTAAAGGATTACTGGGCGGTCCACTGCACGGCGCCGGTATAGGCGGTGACCAGAACGACGATGCCGAAGGCGATGCGATACCAGGCGAAGGGTACGAAGTCGTGGGTGGCGATATAGCGCAGCAGCCAGCGCACACACAGGAAAGCGGAGACGAAGGAGGCCACGAAGCCCACCGACCACATGCCGATATCGTCGGCGCTGAGGAGCGCCCGCTCCTTGTAGAGCTGGTACAGGGAGGCGACGATCAGAGTCGGGATGGCGAGGAAGAAGGAGAACTCGGTGGCCGCCTTGCGGGAGAGGCCGAAGAGCATGCCGCCGATGATGGTGGCGCCGGAGCGGGAAGTGCCGGGGATGAGGGCGAAGGCCTGGGCGATGCCGAGCTTGAGGGCGTCGAGGGCGCTCATGTCGTCCACGGAATCGACGCGGATGCGGTGCTGGCGGCGCTCTGCCCACAGGATCACGAAGGCGCCGAGGATGAAGGTGGTGGCGACGGTGGCCGAATTGAAGAGATGGGCCTTGATCGCCTTGCCGAAGAGCAGGCCCAGGCCGGCCAGGGGCAGGAAGGCGATGAACAGGTTGAGGATGAATTTTTGTGCCGCCCGGTCGCTGAAGGCGCCGCGCAGAACGACCCCGAGCTTGGCGCGATATTCCCAGACTACCGCCAGGATGGCGCCCGACTGGATGACAATCTCGAAAAGCTTGCCCCGCTCATCGTTGAAATTGAGCAGTTCCCCGGCCAGGATGAGGTGGCCGGTGGAGGAGACCGGCAGAAATTCGGTCAGCCCCTCGACGATGCCGAGGATGAGGGCCTTGATGAGGAGCAGCGAATCCATGATGGTTTCCGGGGAAAAAGAGCCGGCATTTTATCCCGGCTGGGTGGCCTGCTCCAATGCGGTGATCCAGGTAAGCGCGTATTCCCGGGTCGTTCCGCACATTTCCTCCGAGGGCTGCAGGCCGCCGCAGCAGGCCGGCCGTTCCGGGCGGTCGAAGAGGGCGCAGCGCAGGTCCCGGGTGAGGTGCCGGCAGGGGACGCCCGCCGGCTTGTCCAGGGAGGAAATGGAGGGGGCGATGCAGCAGGCACCGCACCCCGGGCGGCAGTCCATCAGGCCTTGTGGTATATCTCGGCGCCGGTCTTCACGAACTCCACCGCCTTGGTTTCCATGCCCTTTTCTAGCGCCTCGTTCTCGCCCAGGCCCTGGGCCGCCGCGAAGTCCCGCACATCCTGGGTGATCTTCATGGAGCAGAAGTGGGGGCCGCACATGGAGCAGAAGTGGGCGACCTTGGCCGATTCCTTGGGCAGGGTCTCGTCGTGGAAGCTCTTGGCCTTGTCCGGGTCGAGGCCGAGGTTGAACTGGTCTTCCCAGCGGAATTCGAAGCGCGCCTTGGACAGGGCGTTGTCGCGAATCTGGGCGCCAGGGTGGCCTTTGGCGAGGTCGGCGGCGTGGGCGGCCAGCTTGTAGGTGATGATGCCTTCCTTGACGTCGTCCTTGTCGGGGAGCCCCAGGTGCTCCTTGGGGGTGACGTAGCAGAGCATGGCGGTGCCGTACCAGCCGATCATGGCGGCGCCGATGCCGCTGGTGATGTGGTCGTAGCCGGGGGCGATGTCGGTGGTGAGGGGGCCGAGGGTGTAGAAGGGGGCTTCCTTGCAGTATTCCAGCTGGAGGTCCATGTTCTCCTTGATCATGTGCATGGGCACATGGCCGGGGCCTTCGATGATGGTCTGGACGTCGTGCTTCCAGGCGATTTCGGTCAGCTCGCCCAGGGTCTTCAGCTCACCCAGCTGGGCCTCGTCGTTGGCGTCGTAGATGGAGCCGGGGCGCAGGCCGTCGCCGAGGCTGAAGGCCACGTCGTAGGCCTTCATGATTTCGCAGATGTCCTCGAAATGGGTGTAGAGGAAGCTTTCCTTGTGATGGGCCAGGCACCACTTGGCCAGGATGGAGCCGCCCCGGGAAACGATGCCGGTCATGCGCTTGGCGGTGAGGGGCACGTAGCGGAGCAGGACGCCGGCGTGGATGGTGAAATAGTCCACGCCCTGCTCGGCCTGCTCGATGAGGGTGTCGCGGAAAATTTCCCAGGTCAGCTCCTCGGCCTTGCCATGGACCTTTTCCAGGGCCTGGTAGATGGGCACCGTGCCGATGGGCACCGGGCTGTTCCGGATGATCCACTCCCGGGTCTCATGGATGTTCTTGCCCGTGGACAGATCCATGACCGTGTCGCCGCCCCAGCGGATGGACCAGGTCATCTTCTCCACCTCTTCCTGGATGGAGGAGCCCAGGGCGGAATTGCCGATATTGGCGTTGATCTTGGTGAGGAAATTGCGGCCGATGATCATCGGCTCGCTTTCCGGGTGGTTGATGTTGGCCGGAATGATGGCCCGGCCCCGGGCGACTTCCGAACGCACGAATTCCGGGGTGATCTCCTCGGGGATGCTGGCCCCGAAATTCTGGCCGGGGTGCTGGCGGCCCAGGAGTTCGGCCAGTTTCCGGCCTTGCGGACCGGAGGCTTGCAGTCCCTCGATGTAGGCGCGACGGTTGTTGTTCTCACGGATGGCGACGTATTCCATCTCCGGCGTGATGATGCCGCGCCGGGCGTAGTGCATCTGGGAGACGTTGGCGCCGGCCTTGGCGCGGAGGGGCTTCCGGTGCAGGCCGGGGAAGCGCAGCTCGTCCAGGGACTTGTCGGCGGCGCGGGCGCGGCCGAATTCGGAAGTCAGGTCGGACAGTGTCTCGGTGTCGCCCCGTTCGGCGATCCACCCGGCGCGCAGGGCGGGCAGGCCGTTGCGGATGTCGATCCTGGCCTGGGGGTCGGAATAGGGGCCTGAGCAGTCATAGACGTAGATGGGCGGATTCTTCTCGCCGCCGAAAGCCGTCGGCGTGTCGGCCTGGGAAATTTCCCGCATCGGCACGCGGATATCCGGGCGGGAGCCTTCGATGTAGACCTTGCGGGAATTGGGGAGGGGCTGGACAGCGGCCTCGTCCACGTGGGCGTCACGGGCGAGGAATTGTTCGGTGGCGTTCATGGGCGTGGAGGCTCCTTGCGTGAAGAGTGCAGCGGGATTGAGACGTGCAAGGAGAGACGGAAGTTCGTTTCCCTACGACGGCATGACCCGTACAGGTTCGAAGGGTCTGTCTCAGTCGCCGCAAAAAACCGGCGACACCCCTAACGAAGGGCTGCAAGTTACTGGAAATACAGGCAAAATGCAAGAAATCCGGGGGCTGGGCTCAAGATTGCGCCAAACCGCCCGAAATATATTGTCCACGTGTCGGCATCACCAAGAAAAAATTGAAGGGAACTCCATGCGCCCCATCCTTGCGGCCGCATTGATCGCGGCGCTGCCCTGGGCTGCTTTGGCCGCGCCGGTCTGGCAGACCGTCTCCTCGGAGCCGGGCAAGCGCATCGAACTGGACCGCACCAGCATCAAGCAGCTGGATGGCGGCAAGATCCAGGCCACGGGCCGCCTCATCCTTGAGCGGGAAATCGTCGATGCCAAGTCCGGTGCCGGCTACCGGGTGATCGAAGCGACGACCCGCTATGATTGCGCCAACCGCAACGCGGCCACCATCAAGCGTGTTTTCAAGAAAGACGAAACCGAGGTGCTGCGGGAAGAGGGGCTGAGGGTTGTCGAACTGCCGGTGCGCAGCGGGACCCTGGATGGCAAGGTGCTGCGGGAAGTGTGCCGTCCGGGCGGGGAGAGCATCAAGGCTGTCGCCGACAAGGCCAGCGAGGCAGCGGGCCAGCTGAAGTCGGCCAATGAGGCCCTGGTGAAATCCGAAAGCGCCAAGCCGGCCAAGAAGGCGGTCGAGAAGGAGAAGCCGTCGGTGCTGACTCGGAAGGCGGAAGACCGCCGGGCCCTTGCCGCCGCCGAGGTGCCGGCGCCCGCCCCGCGGCTGTCCAGGAAAGCCAGGGCCGAGGCCCATGCCAGGGAGGTTGCCCAGGCCGCCGAGGCGGCGGAGCGTGCCCATGCCCGTGTCCATTGGTCCTACGAGGGCCCGGGGGGGCCGGAGAACTGGTCCCGCCTCGATCCCGAGAACATCCTGTGCGGCACCGGACGGCGCCAGTCCCCCATCGATATCCATGACGGCATCCGGGTGGATCTGGAGCCCATCAAGTTCGACTACAAGCCCTCCTATTTCCGCATTGTCGACAACGGTCATACCGTCCAGGCAGCGCTCGGCGAAGGCAAGATCACCCTCACCGGCAAGACCTACAGCCTGGTCCAGTTCCACTTCCACAAGCCGGCGGAGGAGAAGGTCAACGGCCGGGGCTTCGACATGGTGGCCCATCTGGTGCACCGGGCTGACGATGGGCAGCTCGCCGTGGTGGCGGTGCTGATGGAGAAGGGCGCGGAAAACCCCTTCGTCCAGACCTTGTGGAACTACCTGCCCCTGGAAAAGAATGTCGAGGTATCGCCGCCCAGTCCGGCTGTTGACCTCAACGCCTTCCTGCCGGCCTCCCGGGATTACTACGCCTACATGGGGTCCCTGACCACGCCGCCGTGTACGGAGGGGGTTCTGTGGCTGGTGCTGCGCCAGCCGGTGCAGGTGTCGGCGGAGCAGGTCGGCATCTTCTCCCGTCTGTACCCGCGCAACGCCCGGCCAATCCAGGCTTCCTCGGGGCGCCTCATCAAAGAGAGCCGTTAACCCCCTCTCCGGACTGATGGCGGCCGCCTTCGCCCGCCATTCCGTGGCTTGCTGCTCGGTGGGAAGTCAGGCCAATCCCAGGGAATTTCTGGATAGGCACCTGGGGCTGCTGAGACAGGGTTTACAGGCCGCTCAGGTATAATCGGCGTTTGTTGGATATATTATATTAGCGTATGCTAATATTTACTCTGCGGAGAGTTGGTATGAACATCGAGCAAGCGCGTTTCAATATGATCGAGCAGCAGATTCGCCCCTGGGAAGTGCTGGATCCCCAGGTGCTGGACCTGCTTTTCGTGGTCAAGCGCGAGGACTTCGTTCCCCCGGCCTGCCGGGCTCTGGCTTTTGCCGACATGGAAATTCCCCTGGGCCACGGCCAGGTCATGCTGGCGCCCAAGATCGAGGCGCGGCTGCTCCAGGAACTCGGCGTCAAGAAGACCGACAAGGTGCTGGAAATCGGCACCGGCAGCGGCTACATGGCCGCTCTGCTGGCGGCCCGGGCCGAGCATGTCGTGACGGTGGAATTGGTGCCGGAACTGGCCGCTGCCGCCCGCCAGAACCTTGAGCGGGCCGGCGTCGCCAACGTGACGGTGGAAACCGGCAACGGTGCCGAAGGCTGGTCCCAGCGCGGCCCCTACGATGTGATCGTGCTCTCCGGCTCGGCGCCTGTCCTGCCGCCGGAAATCCTCAAGCAGCTGCGGGTCGGCGGTCGTCTGGCGGCTATCGTCGGCGAAGCGCCGGTGATGGAAGCGAAGATGGTGACCTGCACGGCGGACGGCGTGTTCAACACGATCAATCTGTTCGAAACCGTGGCACCGGCCCTGTCCGGTATTGCGGCAAAAAACCACTTCGAGTTCTGATGCAGCAGATTTCCGCGACCCAGCTCGCTGGCCGGATTTCGGACCCCGGCCGCGACCGGCCGGTTCTGCTGGATGTCCGGGAGCCCTGGGAATATGAGCGTTGCCATGTGGCTGGCGCAAAGCACGTGCCCATGCGCCTGGTGCCGCTGCGGATCGGCGAACTGGATGCGGAAAAGGAAATCGTGGTGATCTGCCACCACGGCGGGCGCAGCATGCAGGTGGCGATGTTCCTGGAGCGGGCCGGGTTTTCCTCGGTGCATAACCTGATGGGTGGAATCGATGCCTGGGCGCGGGACGTTGACCCGGCCATGGCTCGCTATTGAGGCCGAAATGAAAAAAATCGCGTGGCTGCTGAGCTTGGTGTTTACGTCGGGGTCGCTTTATGCGGCGGATCTGGCCCAGGTCTACCGGGACGCCCAGGGTAACGATCCTACCTTCGCGGCCGCCCGGGCCACCCTGGAGGCGGGCCGGGAACGGGAGCCCCAGGGCCTGTCCGGACTTCTGCCGAACATCGCCCTGTCGGGGAACTCCACCTGGAACGAGAACGAAATCGACTCCCGTACCGGTACCTTCAGCATCAAGCCCCGATACAACAGCAACGGCTACACCCTGTCCCTGAGCCAGCCCCTGTTCCGCTGGCAGAATTGGGTCGCCTACGAGCAGTCCAAGATTCAGGTGCTCCAGGCCGAGGCCAACTTCGTCCAGGCCCAGCAGGACCTGGTGCTGCGGGTGGCCCAGGCCTACTTCGACCTCCTCTACGCCAGCGAGAATCTGGCGGCGGTGCGGGCCAACAAGACGGCCATCGCCCAGCAGCTGGAGTCGGCCAAGAAGAATTTCGAGGTGGGTACCGCCACCATTACCGATACCCACGAAGCCCAATCCCGCTACGATCTGGCGGTGGCCCAGGAACTGGCGGCCGAGAATGACCTGGAAGTGAGGCGTCGGGCCCTGCAGGCCATTGTCGGCAAGGTCCCCGAGGGACTGGCGCCCCTCAAGGCATCGGTGACCCTCTCGGCACCCCAGCCCGCCGGCATGGAAAAGTGGGTCGAAGCGGCCGAAAAGGACAGCACCAGCGTGCAGATCCAGCAGGCCGCCGCGGACATCGCTGCCCGGGAAGTGGAACGCCAGCGGGCCGGGCATTATCCGACGGTGGATCTGGTGGCCGCCAAGGGGCGCTCGAACACCTTCGCCTCCACCGGTGCCGGCATCCTGGAAACCGATTTCCAGAACGCTGGCGTACAGCTCAACCTGCCGCTTTTCCAGGGCGGTGTGGTTTCTTCCAGGACCCGGGAAGCGGCGGCCAATCGCAGTGCGGCCCTGTCGGGCCTCGAGGCGGCCCGGCGCACTTCCGCCCTGGCAGCCCGTCAGTACTACCTGGGTGTGGTCAGCGGCCTGGCCCAGGTCAAGGCCCTGGAGGCGGCACTGGCCTCCTCCCAGTTGGCCCTGGAATCCAACCGCCTGGGCTATGAGGTTGGGGTGCGGATCAATATCGACGTGCTCAACGCCGAGCAGCAGGTCTACGTCACCCGCAGGGACCTGGCCAAGGCCAAGTACGATACCCTCCTCGCCCAGCTACGCCTGAAGGCAGCGGTGGGCGCCCTGGGCGAAGACGACGTGCAGCAGGTCAATGCCTTGCTGGATTCGTCGGCAACCGTGAAATAAGAGCGAGGGTCCGGGCCGTCGCTCCCCGGTGGGCGGCGGCGAAGGCGGTGGCGGCTTTTCGCATTTCGTCCAGTTGCAGTCTGTCCTGCAGCAGCGCATCCACCTGCTCCCCCAATTCCTTGGCGTCTGCGACCCGCCGCGCCGCGCCGCTGGCGATGGCGTCCTCGGTGGCCTGGGTGAAATTGAAGGTATGGGGGCCGATGAGGACCGGGCAGCCGCAGGCCGCCGCCTCGATCAGGTTCTGTCCTCCCAGGGGCAGCAGGCTGCCGCCGATGAAGGCGACATCCGCCAGGGTGTAGTAGGCCGCCATTTCCCCCATGCTGTCGCCCAGCCAGACCCGGGTCGCCGGCCCCGGCAGGCCGCGGCTGCGGCGTTCCATGGCGAGGCCCGCCTGGTCCACCAGGGCCGCCACCTCATCGAAGCGCTGGGGGTGGCGGGGCACCAGGGCCAGCAGCGCATCCGGCCCGGCCAGGCGGGCGTAGGCCTGGAGAATGAGAGGCTCCTCACCTTCCCGGGTGCTGGCGGCAAGCCATACCGGCCGTCCGCCGAGGCCGGCCCGCCACTGGCGGCCCAGCTCGATCTTGTCCGTCGGCGGGGTGACGTCGAACTTGAGATTGCCGCAAACCTCCACCCGCCTTGCCCCGAGTTCCCGCAGGCGGACGGCGTCCGCTTCGGTCTGGGCGGCGACGGCGGTCAGGGCGCCGAAGGCCGGCCTCGCCAGGACGCCGAAGCGGGCATAGCCCCGGGCCGAGCGTTCCGAAAGCCGGGCATTGGCCAGGGCCACCGGCACGCCGGACGCCTGGGCGGCGGCCAGCAGGTTGGGCCAGACCTCGGTTTCCATGAGGATGCCGAAGCGGGGCCGGAAATGGCGAAGGAAGCGCTTCATCGCCCCGGGATAATCGTAGGGCAGGTAAGCCTGGATGACCCGGTCGCTATAGACCTGGCGGCCGGCTTCCCGGCCGGTGGGCGTCATGCCGGTAAGCAATAGGGCGTGTTCCGGCCAGGCGGCGAGGAGGGCTTCGACCAGGGGCTGGGCGGCGCGGGTTTCCCCCACCGACACCGCGTGTACCCAGATGCAGGGCTTTTCCGGCCGCTGGCCATAAAAGCCCCAGCGCTCCCCCAGATGCCGCAGATATTCCGGTTGCCGGCGGCTGCGCCAGAGGAGCCGCAGCCAGACGAGGGGTGAACCCAGGTAGAGGATCAGGGAATAGACGAGGCGCGCCATCACGCCAGCACCGCCTGCAGCATGTCGAACACGGCCCCCGCTTCGGGAGACCGGCCGGGGCCCCCCAGGTTGCGGCAGAAGCCGGTGCCGAGGACGCCGGTGAGCCCCGGTTCGGTGGCGGTATAGAGGGCGACGGTGGGCACCCGGAGGGCGGCGGAGAGATGGGTGAGGCCGGTATCGACGCCGACTGTAAGGCGGGCGCCGGCCAGCAGCCCGGCCAGTTGCCCCAGTCCCAGGGGCGGGGCGGCGACGGCCCCCGGCAGGGTGGCGGCCAGGCGGGCGGCGCGCTGGCGTTCCGCCGGGCTGCCCGCCGGCAGGACGCAGCGGATGCCCCGCTCCCCCAGGGCTTGCCCGAGGGCCGTCCAGCGGGCCTCTTCCCAGAGCTTGTCGTCCCGGCTGGTGGCGGTGAGGAGGACGGCGTAGGGCTCCGGGGGGAGCCAGTCGGCAGCCAGGGCCGGGGCGGCGATGCCGTAATCCAGGGGCAGGTCTACCGGATAACCGAAGGCGGCGGCGGCCAGCCAGCGGTTGCGCTCGACGGCATGGGCGGCCTTGGGGATGGCGAAGGTCCGGTCGTAGAAGCGGGCGGCCAGGGGCTCCCGCGCTGCTTCGGCGGCATAGCCCAACAGGGGGCCCCGGGCCTGGCGGGCCACGAGGGCGCTCTTGATGAGTCCCTGGGTGTCCAGGATGAGATCGTAGGGCTTGGCACGCAGCCCGCTTCGGAAGGCCCGCATCTCTTTCCAGGTGGAAGCGTGGAAAAGGGCTTTTCGCCAACGCCGGACGGCTACCGGAAGCACTTGGTTTACGCCGGGATGAAGACGGGGAATGGCGGCGAAATTTTCTTCCACGCACCAGTCGATTTCGGCTTCGGGCAGGGAACGCTTCAGGTCGCTGACTACCGGCAAGTTATGGATGACATCGCCCAGGGAAGAGGTTTTGACCAGCAAAATGCGCATCGGCGGATAAAATGGCGGTGTCGATAAACACGAAATTATAAATGCCTGTCCCGCGCCCGCCGCTCTCCGTCACCATCATCACCCTCAACGCCGCATCCCAGTTGGGCGACTGCCTCCAGAGCGCGGCCTTCGCCGACGAGATCCTAGTGGTGGATTCGGGCAGCACGGACGGCACGGTGGCCCTGGCCGAGGCCCATGGTGCCCGGGTCCTGAAGCAGGATTGGCTGGGCTACGGTCCCCAGAAGCAGTTTGCGGTGGAACAGGCGAAACACGACTGGGTGCTCTGCCTGGACGCCGACGAGCGGGTGACGCCGGAATTGCGGGCAGCCATCGAGGCGGCGCTGGTGGCGCCCGAGTTCCCCGCTTACCGCTTCCCCCGCTGTAACCGCTTCCTGGGCCGCTACCTGCGCCACGGCGAGGGTTACCCGGACTGGAGCCTGCGCCTCTTCGACCGCCGGCGGGGCCGCTGGTCGGCGGACCCGGTCCATGAAAAGGTCGTGGCCGACGGGGCGGTGGGGGTCCTGATGGGGGATCTCCTGCATGATTCAGCCGAAACCCTGGCAACCTATATCGGCAAGCAGAATCGCTATACCACCCTGGCCGCCGAAGCGGCCCTGGCGGCCGGCAAGAAGACGGGATTCAGCAAGCTGTTTTTCAGTCCAATCGTTCGCTTCATCAAGTTTTACTTCCTGCGCCAGGGTTTCCGGGATGGCTTGCCGGGCCTGGTGCACATCGGCATCGGCTGTTTCAATAGCTTCATGAAATATGCCAAGATGCTGGAGTTGCGGGCGGCCAAGGCTGTGCCGCGTTAAAATTTACTTTTTAGGGCTGGATTTCAAGAATGAAAATACTCGTCACCGGCGCGGCCGGCTTTATCGGCATGACCACTGCCCTGCGGCTTCTGGCCCGGGGCGACGAAGTGGTCGGCCTGGATAATCTCAACGACTATTACGAGGTCTCCCTCAAGGAAGACCGCCTGAAGCGCCTAACCGCTCACCCCGGCTTCCGTTTCGTGAAAATGGACATCGCCGACCGGCCCGGGATGGAGAAACTCTTCGCCGCCGAGAAATTCGACGGAGTCATCAACCTGGCCGCCCAGGCCGGCGTGCGCTATTCCCTGAAAAACCCCCACAGCTACGTGGACAGCAACGTGGTGGGCTTCGTGAATATCCTGGAAGGCTGTCGCCACAACGGCGTCAAGCACCTGGTGTATGCCTCCAGCTCCAGCGTCTATGGCGGCAACACCAAGATGCCCTTCTCGGAGCACGACAGCGTGGACCATCCGGTGAGCCTCTATGCCGCCACCAAGAAGGCCAACGAGCTGATGGCCCACACCTACAGCCATCTCTACGGCCTTCCCACGACGGGGCTGCGCTTCTTCACCGTCTACGGCCCCTGGGGCCGGCCGGACATGGCCCTCTTCCTGTTCACCAAAGCTATCCTGGAAGGCCGGCCCATCGACGTCTTCAACCACGGCAAGATGCAGCGGGACTTCACCTACATCGACGACATCGTCGAAGGCGTGGTGCGGGTGCTGGATCGCGTCGCCGAGCCCAATCCCGCCTATGTGGCCGATCGGCCCGATCCGGCCACCAGCAATGTGCCCTACCGGGTCTTCAATATCGGGAACCACAATTCCGTGGCGCTGCTCGATTACATCGGCGCTGTCGAGTCGGCATTGGGCATGAAGGCGGAAAAGCGCCTGCTGCCGATGCAGGATGGCGATGTCCCGGCCACCTATGCCGACACTGCCGCCCTCGCCGACTGGGTGGGCTTTGCCCCGTCCACCGCCATCGAGGACGGCGTGGGGCGCTTCATCGCCTGGTATCGCGACTACTACAAAGTTTAAAAGAAGAAAGGCTAGAAAATGTGTGGCATCGTTGCTGGCGTCGCTCGCCAGAATATTGTCCCGGTCCTCATCGAGGGACTCCAGAAACTCGAATACCGCGGCTATGATTCCGCCGGCCTGGCCGTCATCCGCGATAGCGGGCTGGAACGCCTGCGCTCGGTGGGGCGGGTGGCGGAACTGGCCATCCAGTCCCAGGGGCTGGAAGCGCATACCGGCATCGCCCATACCCGCTGGGCCACCCATGGGGTGCCCAGCGAGCGCAACGCCCATCCCCATGTTTCCACCGGCCTGGCCGTGGTCCACAACGGCATCATCGAAAATTTCGAGGCCCTCAAGACCGAGCTCTCCAGCCTGGGCTACGTCTTCACCTCGGATACCGATACCGAGACCATCGCCCACTTGGTCGACCACCTTCTGAAGAGCGAGCCCGACCTCCTGGAGGCCGTTCGCCTTGCCAGCCAGCGCCTGCAGGGAGCGTACGCCATTGCGGTCGTCCGGCAGAGCGAGCCCGGGCGGGTGATCGTCGCCCGGGAAGGCTCTCCGTTGCTTCTCGGCGTCGGTGAAAACGGCAACTTCGCCGCTTCGGATGCTTCCGCCCTCCTGCAGGTGACCCGGCAGATGGTCTACCTGGAAAATGGCGACATCGCCGAACTGACCGCCGACAGCTACCGCGTCCTGCGCCAGGATGGCTCGGCCGTGGAGCGGCCGGTTGCCGTCTCCCAGCTTTCCGCCGATGCCGTTGAGCTGGGTACCTATCGGCATTACATGCAGAAGGAAATCTTCGAGCAGCCCGAGGCCATCGCCAATACCCTGGAACTGGTCGGTTCCGCCAGGAGCATCCAGCCGGGTCTCTTCGGGGGCGAGGCCGCCAGTTTGCTGGAGGGCGTGAAGTCGGTGCTGATCCTAGCCTGCGGCACCAGCGGCCACGCCGGCATGACGGCTCGCTACTGGCTGGAAAGCATCGCCGGCATCCCGACCACGGTGGAAATTGCCAGCGAATACCGCTATCGGGATTCCGTGCCCAATCCGGAGCAGCTGGTGGTGGCTATTTCCCAGTCCGGCGAGACGGCCGACACGCTGGCGGCCCTGCGCCACGCCAAGTCCCTGGGCCAGCTCAAGACCCTCGCTATCTGCAACGTACCGGAATCCGCCATCGTCCGGGAGTCGGCCCTGCGCTTCATCACCCGGGCCGGTCCGGAAATCGGCGTCGCCTCCACCAAGGCCTTCACCACTCAGCTGGCAGCCCTCTTCCTGCTCACCCTCGTCCTGGCCAAGCTCAAGGGGCGTCTGAGCCCCGAGACCGAGGCTGCCCACCTGCAGGCCATGCGCCATCTGCCGGTTGCCCTGGCCAAGGTGCTGGCCCTGGAGCCCCAGATCAAGGCCTGGGCCGAGGGCTTCTCCCAGAAGGACCACGCCCTTTTCCTGGGCCGCGGCCGCCATTACCCCATTGCCCTGGAAGGTGCCCTGAAGCTCAAGGAAATCTCCTACATCCACGCCGAGGCCTACCCCGCCGGGGAACTCAAGCATGGCCCCCTGGCCCTGGTGGACAAGGACATGCCGGTGATCGCCGTGGCCCCCAACGACGATCTCCTGGAAAAGCTCAAGTCGAACCTGCAGGAAGTCCGCGCCCGGGGCGGCGAACTCTTCGTCTTCGCCGACGAAGACAGCCAGATGACCGACGGCGAGGGCGTCCACGTCCTGCGCCTGCCCGAGCACTATGGCCAATTGTCCCCCATCCTGCACGTGGTACCACTGCAGTTGTTGTCTTACCATGCCGCCCTGGTCAAGGGGACCGATGTGGACAAGCCTCGCAACCTGGCCAAGAGCGTGACGGTGGAGTGATGGCTACCTACGCCATTGGCGATATCCAGGGCTGCTTCGATTCCTTCCGGCGCCTGCTCGACCTTTGCGCCTTCGATCCGGCCCGGGATCGCCTCTGGCTGGTGGGAGACCTGGTGAATCGGGGGCCCCGCTCCCTGGAGACCCTGCGCTTCGTCAAGGCGCTGGGGACGAGCGCCATCACCGTCCTCGGCAACCATGATCTCTATCTTCTGATGGTGGCCGAGGGCGGAGTGAAGTACCGCGCCAAGGATGACACCCTGGAGGCGATTCTGGCAGCGCCGGACCGGGAAGAGTTGTTGGACTGGCTGCGGCACCGCCCCCTGTGCCACGTCGAGAACGGCTACTGCCTCGTCCACGCCGGCCTCCTGCCACAATGGACGGCGGATCAGGCCCGGGCGCTGGCGCGGGAAGTGGAAGCCGCCCTGGCCGGCCCTCGGTACCGTGAATTCATCCTCAACCTCTGGGGCAGCGACCCGGCGTCCTGGTCGGAGCATCTCACCGGCTGGGAACGCTTGCGGGTCATCGTCAACGCCATGACCCGGATGCGCTTCTGCACCCCGGAGGGCATCATGGAATTCCATACCAAGGGCGAGGTGGCCCAGGCGCCGGCCGGGTACCTGCCCTGGTTCGAGGTGCCCGGGCGCCGCAGCGCGGAGACCGTCCTGGTGACCGGGCACTGGTCGGCCCTCGGCCTTAAATTACTGCCGAATCTTCTGGCTCTCGACTCGGGGTGCCTGTGGGGCGGGCATCTGACGGCCCTGCGCCTGGAAGACCGGCAGGTTTTCCAGGTGGATTGCTCGGCGGGGGAAGCGCTGCCGCAGCACTGATGGCGGCGCGGGCGGCTGTCGCCACCGTGCGGCGGTCCAGGCCTTGTCCCCCGAGGGCCGGCGTCGTCACCAGCCGGGCCACCAGGCGCCGGCGCGACAGGATGGCCGCCAGGGACTGCCCGAGGGTGATGGGGCCGTCATAACGGGGGGCGAGGCTGCGGCTGCCGTCGGGTTCCCAGTAGGAGATGGCGACGGGAACCACGGGCCGGCCGGCTGCCAGGGCCGGCTGCAGCAGGGCAGCATGGAAATGCAGCAAGTGGGTGCCGTCGGTGGTGGTGCCTTCCGGAAAGACGGCCACCGGCTTGCCGGCCGCCAGGAGCCCGGCAATTTCCTGGTTGATGATGCGGGCGTGGCCGCGGCTGCCGCGCCGCAGGAAGACGGTGTCGTTGGCTGCCGCCAGCCAGCCCAGGAGCGGCCAGTGCCTGACCTCCTCCTTGGCGACGAAAGCGGCGGGCAGGGCCGCGTTGATGATGAAGATATCCAGCCAGGAAATGTGATTGGCGACCACCATACTGCCTGGAACAAGGTGTGAAAGGTCGGCCTCCAGGCGCACTCCCAGAATATCCAGCATGTCCCGGGACCAGCGGTGCTTCAGTTCCAGCCGCCAGGCGTCGTTGCAGAAGGGATAGGCCAGAGCGACGGTGGCGACGCCTCGGAGAAGGAGCGTCGCCACGCGGAGGGAGCGGAGCCAGCGGAGCGGGCGGTTGGTGGAATTCAGTCTTGTTGTCCCAGGAAGTGCTTGGCGTAACGTCCGCCGATCCGAGCCATCGACAGCAGGATGGGGAGGTCGGCGGTATTGAAGTCCGGATCCCAGGCGGGCTCGCCGCAGACCCAGGCACCGGCCCGCAGGTAGCCCTTGATGAGGGGCGGCATTTCCGCCGGGGCGTCCTTGCGCAGTGCTTCCAGGGGCAGGGGGCAGCGGGGGAAGACCCGGTACTCCAGGGGAGCCATGTAATCGTCCAGGCGATTATACAGGCTGGACGCCATGTGGCCGCCGTCCGCCATGCTGACGGAGGCACAGCCCATGAGGTAGTCGTACCCGTTGTCCTGCATGTACTTGGCGAGGCCGGACCAGAGCAGAGCGATGGTGGCGCCGGTGCGGAAGTCGGGGTGGACGCAGGAACGGCCCACTTCCACCAGGCGGGGCCGCAGGTGCTGCAGACGGGTGAGGTCGAATTCGTTTTCCGAGTAGTAGCCGATGCGGCGGGCATTGGCCGGGGAAAGGATGCGGTAGGTGCCGACCACCTCGCCAGTGTCGTCGTTCCTGACCAGCAGGTGTTCACACCAGGGGTCGTAGATGTCGTGGTCGATGCCCGGGGTGCGGGTGGGCAGCCTGGCGCCCAGTTCCCCGGCGAAAACCCGGTAGCGGAGGCGCTGGGCTTCGATGATTTCCTTCGGATGGCGTGCCAGGCCGACGGAGAGATTGGTGCGCGCAGGCCGGCTGCGGCTTTCCAGCTGTCGATGGAGCTGTTTCATCATTTCATTCCCTTGTTGTGGTTGCGGGAATGAATTTACGGCAGCCTCGTTACAGTGGCGTTGCAGGTCCTTGAAGAAATGGTTTCATGGGGCGATCCGACAAAAAAGAAAGCGCCCCGGAGAGCGCTTTCTGGTCCGTCGGACAACGGGAGGCTACTTGAAGACGACGACCCCCTGGTTGCCGTCATCGCTCCGGCGTTCCGAACCGGCACTGTTGCCGTCGCTCACATAGATGCCAGCGAATTGCTCGTCGATCTGGCGCGCCACGTCCTGCCCCAGGCTCTTGGACACTTCCGACACCACCTTGCCGCGGTTGAGGACCACCCGGCCGCCGCGGGAGCTGAGGAGCTTGACGTCCTGCCCGGTCCCCATGGCCGAAAAGGCCGCCGTGACCTGGTAGTTCTTGGTGCTGATCAGGCTGAATTCCCCGACCAACTCCAGGCTGAGGGTGTGGGAGACGGTGTTGGTGTGGTCGATAGGGTTGGTCTCCTGGCGGAATTCGATGCTGTTGATGGAACCGAACAGCACGTAGTCAGCTCCGGGATACATGCCCTTCTTGATGCGGGCAATGACATCGTAGAGGTTCTCGGTGTCTTTGGCATCGGTGAAGGGCTTGCCCTGGACCACCAGGTAACGGCCGGACTTCAGCATCTCGCCCTTGACGTCGGCCGTGAATTTGCGCATTTCCCCCCGCTCGATGTAGCTGTAAGTTCCTTCCATCGAGGCGTATTGGGACTCGGACCTGGCGCTCAGGGAGCCGCTGTTGCGGCGGGAGTAGCCGGCGTCGCTTTCCCGCTCGCTTTCGCGCCCGGAGGCACGTAGCGATGATTTCTCGGAAGCGGTCACCATCTTGAAGTATTCCCGCACCCGCTCCTCGTAGGCCAAGTCTGTCACAGCCACCTTGGGAGGGGCCGGCGGCGCGGCCAGGCAGGCGTCCGCCAGCCCCCCAAGGAAAAGGGCTGCCAGAGCCAGTTTCGCAATTTTCCTCTTCATAGGCTTATCTCGTGGATGCTGTTGCTTGATCCGGCCGGAAGGCGGATCAGCGCTTGGCGGTCTTGCGGATTTCCTTCTCGTCGGACCATTCGACGATGCCGGTTTCGACTTCGACCAGGCGCAGGTTCATCTTGTAATAGACGTCCTTGATGTCGGCACTCTTCTTGATGATGGAGGAGATGCTGCCGTCCAGGCGGAACTTGGCGCCCTGCATCTTGCCCATCTTCACCGACTTGGACTTGTCATAGAGGCCGCTCTGGTTCTGGCGGCGCAGTTCATCCACCTGGTTCTGCATGTCCTCGCCCTCGATGACGTAGCGGACGCCATTTTTCTGGAGCTGGGTGAGGACGGTGTCGGTGATCAGGCGGGTATCAAAGTATTCGCTGGTCTTGTTCTTGACCGGGGAGGCCATCATCAGCTGCCGCTTCTTGATGAGGTCCTGGAGGGTGGGGTGCTGGATCAGGGACTGGGTCATCTTTTCCGCGATCATCTGGATGTCGGTCGATCCCAGGTCGGTGGTCACGGTCTCCACGGCCTTGGCGTCGCCGTAGCTCACCGGGCCGCCGGTGGTGGGCGACGAGGTCGTCACGCAGCCGGCGAGCAACACGGTGGCAAGACCGGTGAAGGCGAGGCCGGCTTTCTTGTGGATTCCAGTATCGATAGTCATTTTTCCCCCTCGTGAATGAAAAATAATGCCCGGCAGGGTTTGCCGGGCAAGGTAGAAATTACTTGAACGGGTTGAAGCCGCCGTCGGCGCGGCCGGAGGTGGCTTCGTTGTTCGGGCTCTGCAGGACCAGCCGGAAGTCGGTGGCCTTGAAGGTCGGCGCGACGACGCTGATGGACTGCTTCTGGTTGCCGTAGACGGTCAGCGGCTTCCAGGGCTCGTCGTCCCAGACGCTGAAGCCGTCCCGGTCCAGCCACTTGAAGCGGTAGAAGAGCTGCTGGTTCTCGTGGCTGGTATTGGTGACCTCCGCCTGGACGCGGAGCAGGTTGTCGCGCTTGGCGGCCCGCAGGTCCGATACCTTGAGGTAGGTCATCTTGCCCAGTTCCTCGACCTTGCTGGCGATGGTCGGTCCTTCGCTGGGCGGCGGCGGGGGCCGCTGCTGGGACTGCATGGCGACCTGGGTGCCGCCGCCGGTCTCGCCGCCGCCCCGGGTCGAGGCCTGGGAGGTGCTGGCGACGCGGCGCTGGGCGATGGAGGCGAACTGACCGTTCGGATAGCGGGACAGGTATTCCTTGAAGTCGGCCGGGTCGTTGCTGTTCTTGATGCTGGACCAGAATTCCAGCTCAATGGCCGACTGGCTGGCCTCGACCACGGTGGTGGTCGTGCCGCCTCCCCCTGCCGCCGGCCGGGGCGCCGGGCCGGCGACGAAAAAGAAGTCGCCGTCGGTCTGGTCGTAGAGGGCCGGATTCTGGTCATGCCCGACGGACCGGGCCTTGCCGGTGACGCTGGAACGGACTTTCTTGAGGGCATCCACCGCGCTGACGCCGGGGCTGGTGATCATGGGCAGGAATTCGCGGGTGAACAGGCCGTTGGGGCTGTTGTCGGCATCGCTCAGCTTGTCCAGGGCCTGCTGGTTGGCGCCCGCCGAGAAGAGGACGATCTGGCCGTTGGGCGACGACGGCTGGGCCAGGCCCCTGGTGCCGCTGAGGCTGCGGTGGGCCTTCTTGGGCAGGGGGTTGTCGCGGCAGGCGTCGATCACCAGCAGGGAGAACTTGGCCTTGGCTTCCGACAGCTTGTCCTGGATCTTGACCAGGCTGACCGCCTGATCGTCCACGTCGTTCGGATCCTTCGGCATGTCCATGTCGACCGGCAGCAGGAAGTTCTGGTTGTTGATCTGCAGGCCGTGCCCGGCGAAGAAGAAGACGCCGACGCCGCCGCCCGAGACCTTTTGAGCGAACTCGTTGACCGCCTGGTTCATCTTCTTCTGGCCGGCATTGGTGAGGGAAATGACCTCGAAACCGATCTTGGCCAGTTCCCGGCTCACGGCCTGGGCGTCGTTTACCGCCTTTTCGAGCTTGGGCACGCTCTGGTAATCGTTGTTGCCGATCACCAGGGCGACCCGTCTCTCGGCGGCGTGGACCACCCCCAGGCCGAGCAGAAGCCAGGTGCCGAAAGCGAGGATCAGGGACTGTCTTTTCATGGGTATGTGGCGTTAATCAGCTTTGCTGGGTCGATTAGCCTTCTTGCCGGATTTGGCAGTGGCGGCGCGGCCCTTGGTGGAAGCGGTCGAGGCGGCGGGCTGCTCCGCCGGCTCGGCAGCTTCGGCCAGTTGCAGATTCTTGGCGGCATTCGGCTCGCTGACGAAGACGGCGCCGCCGGTCAGGTGGATCGGCACGATAGTGAAACGGTTGCCGACGTTGATTTCGGTACGGTGGATGCCCTTGCCGGTCTGGAACTCGACGGTATGCTTGCCGTAGGGCAGGGTCAGACGGGCGACGGAAATGCGCTCGGGCAGAGTACGCCAGGCGCGCTCGTCGGCCTGCTCGGTGACCACCGAGGCGACGGTCATGACCGCGCCGAGCACGGCGCCGCCGCGCTTTTGGGCCTGGTCCTGGGCCACCGACTTGGCAATGGCCCGGACGCCGGTGCGCAGCATGATGCCGGGCAACTGGTCTTTCAGCAGCCGACGGGCCATGGTGTCGATATTCACCAGGGTCTCCACCGGTGTCTCCTTGCCGGCCACCGTCAGGTTGGGCGGCACGAAGCCCTTGTTTTCCGCCTTGATCACCGGGAAGGAGAGGGGAGTGACCACCATCTTCTTGTTGATGGGAATCGGCAGGGGAATGGTGACCGACTTCCAGGACGGCGCGAAGCCCGACTCCACGACAAACAGCACGTCGGATTCCCGCGGCCCCGGCTTGCGCTTGCCGACGCCGGCCAGGCCATCGCGGATGAGCTTGCTGTCGGGGCGAAGCTGCAGGGCGTTGCGGTAGCCCGGCTCAGCCAGGGAGGACTCGCCGGTGACTTCGAAGAAGTAGCCGGCCAGATAGTGGGCGAAGGCGTTCTGGAAGCCGTTCTTCAGGTGGCGCACGTCCGGCGTGTCCAGCTCGGCCAGGGGATAGCCCTTGTCTGCCAGCTGCTTGGTGTCGGCCTTGACTTCCTGCTTCTCGCCTTCTTCCTTGAGCTTGTCGTATTCCTTTTCCCGGAAGCTCTCGATCAGCTTCTCCCGCTCGAAGGTCTTCTTCATCTCGACCCGAGCGTTGTCGTAGTCGCCGAGCATGATGTGGGCCAGGGTCAGGCGGGCGGACAAGGCAACCTTCTCGTAATCCTGGCCGTCATAGCGTCGCACCCGGTCGCTGACCAGGTAGCTGCCGATGTCACCGAGCAGCTTGGTGGAGTTGGTCTTGAACTCGTCTTCCCAGGTCCGGACGAATTCGTCCGCCTTCAGCCAGCTGTCCCGGCCGTCCTTGTACTTGTTCTGGAGGCTGAGAAGTTCGCCCTTCTCCAGGTAGTAGAGGATGTCCTTGTTGTCCATGAGGCTGGACTCAGCCTTGCCCTTTTCGCCTTCCTTCTTGTCGCTGGCAAAGGCCGGGGCATTGTTCTTCTCGATGGCGACGAGGGCCTGCTGGACCGATCCGGTTTTCACCAGGGCGACCGTTTCCTTGAGTTCGGTGTCGTAACTGCGCATGGGGTTGCCCGCACAGCCAGAAAGAAGCGCCGCGGCACCCAGCAAGACTAAAGAAAGTATCCCCCTGTCCATCTTGTAGCCTCCTTGTTATTGATTATTAACGAGAGTGCCCATGATGTAGGACTATGACAATATTGTCCAGCCTTGCACTTGACATGGAGGCGCCGAGGGGGGCGTCCGGCGGATACGAAAACACCGGGCAGGACGGCGTCCTTGCCCGGTGTCCAGGAGGGATTCTAGGAAAGCTGGAGTAGGGTCAGCGGGAAACCCGGGTCTCGCCCCGGCTGGAGAGGAGCCGCACCCGATCGCCGGCGCGGAATTCGGCGGGATCGCCTTCCTGCACGACGGCGATGGTCTGGCCGCTGTCGAGGCGCACGGTGATTTCCATGGCCTGCTTGCGGGTTGTGCCTTCCTCGATGGCCTGCCCAGCGACACCGCCGGCCACGGCGCCGAGAATGGCGCCGATGGCCTGTCCCTTGCCGCCACCGATGCTGCTGCCGGCGACGCCGCCCACCGCTCCGCCGGCGATGGTGCCGACGCCGGACCGGGTGCCTTCCATGGTGACCCCGCGGATGGACTCCACCACCCCGGTGCGCACGGACATTTCCTGGCGAGCCTGGTCGCGGGTATAGACATTGCCGGACCGGCTGGTGGCACAGCCGGCCAGGACTGCCGTCGCGAGCAGGACGATCATCGGAGCACGCAGGGAAACCATGATTCTCTCCTTACCAGGGGGCCGCCCCGAAGGCGCGGCGATAACGTTCGGCAATTTCCTCGCGGCTGGGCTGATGGTTCTGGCCGCCGCGATGGGCGATCTTGATGGCCCCCATGACCGCCGCCAGACGGCCGGTGGTCGGCCAGTCGAAGCCATTGGCTATACCGTACAGCAGGCCGGCCCGATAGGCGTCGCCGCAGCCGGTGGGGTCCACCACCTCATCTGCTTCAACGCAGGGGATGTCGTAGCGTTGACCATCGGCATGGATTTCCGATCCGTCCCCGCCCCGGGTGACGACGAGGGCCTTCACCTGACCGGCGAGCTGCTCGATGCTGCGGCCGGTGCGGTCCGACAGGAGCTTGGCCTCGTAGTCATTGAAGCAGGCGTAATCGGCAAGCCCCATGAAATCCATGAGCTCGTCGCCGCTGAACATCGGCATGCCCTGGCCCGGGTCGAAAATGAAGGGGACGCCGGCGGCGGCGAAATCCCGGGCGTGCTGCAGCATGCCCTCGCGGCCATCCGGCGCGACGATGCCAAGCCGGGCTTCCTTCACATCCGCGACCTTGTTGAGATGGGAGAAGCTCATGGCGCCCGGGTGGAAAGCGGTGATCTGGTTGTCGTCCAGGTCGGTAGTGATGAAAGCCTGGGCCGTGAAGCTGCCCGGCACATGGCGGATATGGGCGCGGGAGAGGCCGACGCGGTCCAGGCGCTCGAAGTAGGGAGGCGCATCGTCGCCGACGGTGGCCATGATCACGGGCTCGCCCCCCAGGAGCTTCAGGTTGTACGCGATGTTGCCGGCACAGCCCCCGAATTCCCGGCGCATTTCGGGCACCAGGAAGGCGACGTTCAGGATGTGGATCTGTTCCGGCAGGATGTGATTCTTGAAACGGTCCGGAAAGACCATGATGTTGTCGAAGGCGAGGGAGCCGCAGATGAGGGTGGACATGGCGGATTGGGGTCAGGGATAGAAAACGTAGAGCCGATAGCCTGCCGCCGCCACATCCTTGGGCTCGATCCAGAGGCGGATGACGGTCTCGCTGTTGGCCGGGAAGGCCCCGGCGTCGGCGGATGGGGGCAGGTAGTCAGGGGCTTCCAGAACGCGCCGGGCGACGACGGCGTCGTGGGCATCGGTAAGGGTGAGCTCCAGGGCCGGCCAAGCCTGGGCATAAGCGGCGCGGTTCTTGAGGGTGGCCTGGAGGGCCAGGAGGCCCCGGGCATTGTCCGACTGCAGGTCGGAAGTCTCGATGCTCACGAGATCAGCCTGGCGGGGCAGCGGTACATCGATGTCGAGGGCTTTGAAGGCGGCCTCCAGGGCGGGGAGGCGCTGAACCAGCTCGGTGCGGAAATGGTAAATGAGCTGGGTGGCGAGGCCGAGGGACAGCAGCAGGGCGGCCAGGGTGAAAAGCCACGTATGGCCGTGCCGCGGTTCGGTTTCCAGGCCGGCCAGGGGGCTGGAAGCCAGGGTGCCGGCGGCCCACCGGCTGTAGGCCGGCGTCTCGGCCAGATCCCGGACCGCCACCAACCCGGCTTCCCGGGCGGCCTGTGTGGATTCCTCGGGCGTCTCGTCGTGGGCGGAAGGGCTGTCCGGCGCTTCGGGAGCGGCTTCGGTTTCGAAAGGGGGTTCGGGCTGGGCGGCAGGCGCGATCGGCGGCTCTGGTTCGGGCGCGGGCTCCGCTTCGGGTTCGCCGGGCATTTCGGGCTCGACGGCGGGTTCGGTTTCGACCGCGGGTTCGGGCCCGATATACGGCTCGGACCAGGCGTACGGTTCGGGTTCGACGGCCGGTTCAGGGGCCGGCTCCGGTTGCGGTTCAGGCGCCGGAGCGGGTTCGACGGCAGCGGGTGTCTCGTGGGCCGGGGCGGCGGGTATCCAGGGCTCGGAGACTGGCGGGGCGGCCTGCTCCTCGACCAGGGTTTCGAGGGCGTTGAAAACTGCGTGGCAGTGGCCGCAACGGACCTTGCCGCCGCGGGCGCGCAGCTGTTCCGGCGTGATGCGGAAATGGGTCTGGCAGCGCGGGCAGCGCGTCTGCATCAGGCCTTTTCTCCGGCCAGGCAGACCCAGCCTTCGCGGGTGTCGGCGACGGCCAGGGGGAGCCAGGGGGCGTAGATGGCGATGATTTCCTCCGCCTGTTCCGCCAGGATGCCGGACAGGGCCAGCCGGCCCCCGGGGCGGACATGGGAGCAGATGGCCGGAGCCAGGACCTTGAGGGGGTTGGAAAGGATATTTGCCACGACGACATCATACTCGCCGGCCAGGCTTTCGGCGGAGTCGGCGAAGCGGGCGGAGACGCCGTTGCGCTCGGCATTGGCGCGGGCGGCTTCCACCGCCTGGGGGTCGATGTCCACGCCCGCCACCGTGCCGGCTCCCAGGCGGGCGGCGGCGATGGCGAGGATGCCGGAGCCGCAGCCGTAGTCGAGGAGCGTGCAGCCCGGGGTGACGTTCTTTTCCAGCCACTCCAGGCAGAGCCGGGTGGTGGGATGGGAACCGGTGCCGAAGGCCATGCCGGGGTCGAGGATCAGGTTGATGGCGGCGGGGTCCGGGGCCTCGTGCCAGGAGGGCACGATCCACAGGCGGCCGGAGACGCGGATGGGGTCGAACTGGGACTGGGTGAGTTGCACCCAGTTCTGTTCGGCCACTTCTTCCACCGTGAATTGCGGCACCGTCGGCAGGCCGGCGGCGGCGAAGGCCGCTGCCAGGATGTCGGCCGGCTCGGCATCGGCCTCGAAAAGGGCGACGATCCGGGACCGGTCCCACCCCGGGGTATTGATCGATCCCGGTTCGCCGAACTGGGGCTGCTCCGCCGGCGTGCCGGCATCGGCATCTTCGATGGAGGCCGACAGGGCGCCGGCCTCCAGCAGCGCATCGCACAAGAGCTCGGCGTGCGCTGCATCAGTCAGGAAGCTGACGCTTTGCCATCCCATGTTATTTCTTGACCTCGCCTTTTTCCGCCAGTTTCTCTTCCAGGTAATGGATGCTGGTGCCGCCTTCGATAAAGCGGGCGTCGTGCATCAGTTCCTGGTGCAGGGCGATGTTGGTCTTGATGCCTTCGACGCTCATTTCCGAGAGGGCGATCCGCATGCGGCGGATGGCCTGTTCCCGGGTGTCCCCATAGGCGATCACTTTCGCCACCATGGAGTCGTAATGGGACGGCACGGTGTAGCCCTGGTAGATATGGGAGTCGACCCGGATGCCGGGGCCGCCGGGGGGGTGATAGAAGCTGATCTTGCCGGGAGAGGGCACGAAAGTGAAGGGATCTTCGGCGTTGATCCGGCATTCGATGGCGTGGCCCCGGAAATTGATGTCCCGCTGCTTGAAGCGCAGCTTCTCGCCGGCCGCGACGCGGATCTGCTCCTGGACGATGTCGATGCCGGTGATGGCTTCCGATACCGGATGCTCCACCTGGACCCGGGTGTTCATCTCGATGAAATAGAACTCCCCGTTCTCATACAGGAACTCGAACGTGCCGGCGCCCCGGTAGCCGATGCGGCGGCAAGCATCGGCGCAGCGTTCGCCGATGCGGACGATGTGCCGGGAGGCGATGTGAGGCGCCGGGGCTTCCTCGATAATCTTCTGGTGGCGGCGCTGCATGGAGCAGTCCCTCTCTCCCAGGTAGACGGCGTTGCGGTGCTCGTCGGCCAGCACCTGGATTTCCACGTGGCGCGGGTTCTCCAGGAATTTTTCCATGTACACGGTGGGGTTGCCGAAGGCGTTTTGGGCTTCGGACTTGGTCATCTGGACCGCGTTCACCAGGGCGGCTTCGGTATGGACGACCCGCATGCCGCGCCCGCCGCCGCCACCGGCCGCCTTGATGATCACCGGGTAGCCGATGGCCCGGGCGATCTTGACGATTTCCTTGGAGTCTTCCGGCAGGGCGCCTTCAGAACCCGGCACGCAAGGCACGCCCGCTTCCTTCATGGCGTTCTTGGCGGAAACCTTGTCTCCCATGAGGCGGATGGTCTCGGCGCGGGGGCCGATGAAGACGAAGCCGGAGGATTCCACCCGTTCGGCGAAGTCGGCGTTTTCCGACAGGAAGCCGTAGCCCGGGTGGATCGCCTGGGCGTCGGTGACCTCGGCGGCGGAAATGATGGCCGGGATATTCAGGTAACTCTGGGCCGAAGGCGCCGGGCCGATGCACACCGACTCGTCGGCGAGCTTGACGTACTTGGCCTCCCGGTCGGCTTCGGAATGGACGACCACCGTCTTGATGCCCAGTTCGCGGCAGGCCCGCTGCACCCGCAGGGCGATCTCGCCCCGGTTGGCGATGAGAATTTTTTCAAACATTGTGTTTGTATCCTATGTTGGCTCCGGCATGACGCGCTATGCGTCTCACGCCTGGCCGCAACAAGCCGCTGGCGCGGCATGTTGTCTCGAACATGACGGGTTCAGCCGATAACGAACAGCGGCTCGCCGTATTCCACCGGCTCGCCGTTTTCGATCAGGATGGCCTTGACGACGCCGGAAGCGTCGGCTTCGATCTCGTTCAGGAGCTTCATGGCTTCGATGATGCACAGGGTATCGCCCTGCTTGACCGCCTGGCCCACTTCGACGAAGGGACCGGCGCCGGGGGAGGGCGAGCGGTAGAAGGTGCCCACCATGGGGGCCTTGACCACATGGCCTTCCGGCAGTTCGTCCTCTTCCTCCAGGCTCGCCGAGCCGGCGGCCGCGGGACCGGCAACCGGGGCCATCGGCATGGGCGCCATGTATTGCTGCGGCTGCATCGGGGCGGCGAAATGCTTGGCAATGCGGACCTTTTCTTCGCCTTCGGTGACTTCCAGTTCCGAAATGCCCGATTCCTGGACGAGGTCGATGAGTTTTTTGAGTTTACGCAGATCCATGGATGCTCCCTAGTTTTTTGCGGACGTTCGCGCCAAGTTGGCGGACGTCTGCGACTTAATCGGTGTTGAGCTTGTTCAGCAGATATTCGAGGGCGAGGAGGTAGCCCTCGCTCCCCAGCCCGGAAATGACGCCCATGGCCAGGGCCGAGAAATAGGAATGATGGCGGAAGGGTTCCCGCGCATAGACATTGGAGAGGTGCACTTCGACGAACGGGATGGCCACCGCGGCCAGGGCATCCCGCAGGGCGACGCTGGTGTGGGTGTAGCCGGCGGGATTGATGATGATGGCCCGAACGCCCTGTTCCCGGGCGGCATGAACGCGCTCGATGAGCGCACCCTCATGATTGCTCTGGAACGTCTCCAGTTCGACTCCGGCGGTTTCCGCCCGGCGGCTGAGGGCCAGGTTGATGTCGGAGAGGGTCGTGTGGCCATATTGCTCCGGCTCCCGGGTGCCGAGCAGGTTCAAATTGGGACCGTGGATGACCAGGAGACGGGCGGTGGTGGCTTGCCCGGAAGTGCTTTTTTCCTTCTTCATCCCTGCAAGTTTGCCGCAAATCGCCGCAATTTGTCCAGTCTGGTATTACTTAAGGCTGGCGATGAGGCGCTCGGCTTCGCTCTCGGACAGGGCGCCCAGGCGGATGTGCCGGACCTGGCCGGCGGCGTCCATGGCGACCGTGAAGGGTAGTCCGCCCCGGCCGTTGCCGAGGTCGGTCATGAGGGACATGACCCCTTCCGAGCCCCGGGCCAGCGGATAGGAAAACCGGTGGGAGGCGGCGAAAGCTTCGACGTTTTCCGGAGTGTCGATGGCGATACCGACGAATTGTACTTCCGGGTGCCTTTCCTGCAAACGGGAAAAGAGGGGCATCTCCTCCAGGCAGGGAGGGCACCAGGTCGCCCAGAAATTGACGATAAGCGGCTTGCCGCGCCATCGGGCGAGGGTGGTTTCCTTGCCGGCCGCATCGAACAGGGACGCTGCGAACAAGCGCTCGACGGCCGCCCGGGAAGGCGGCGGCGAAGCCGGCAGCGGCGGCTGTGCAGGCCGGGACAGGAAAAGGCCGGCGAAAAAGGCGGTCAGGGCCAAAAGGGTCGCGGCGCCCAGCAGCAGCCAGCGCTGCCTCATTCGCCTGCTTCTTCCCTGAGAAGGGCGGTGACGGCTTCGATGCGGGCCCGCTCCCGGGGACGGCCGTCCCGGTGCTTGAAGGAAGTCCGTTCCCATTGGGGCGGGAAAATGACCAGGTTGGCGTCGGCTTCCTCTGTCTGTACGACCAGCACCGCCTCGGCCCGATCGTTTCGGGGATCGGCATGCTCGAAGTCGATGTTCCGGTTGAGGAGGAAGATTTCCACCTCCTTGGCGCTGTCGGCAAAGAGCAGGATATCGATGCTGGAATGCTCGCCGGCGGTGCCGTCGAGCACCGAGCCGATGAGGTAGGGACGGAAATCGGCCAGGAGCTGCATCAGTTCCAGGGCGGTCTGGCGCAGGCTGCGGAGCAGGGCGGTATGTTCCTCGTCCTGGTAGATGGCCCGGTAAGTGCGCAGTTCGGCCTCCACCTCGGCATTGTCGGGAAAGCCGGTATTGTCCGGCAGGCCAAGCTGGCGGGCGGCCTTCTTCTTGGCGAGATGGAAATCGGTGATGCCATCCTCGGCCATCAGGCGGGCGGCGGCACTGGCAATGCTGGCGCGCGCATTGGCTGCGAGACGCGCCCTGTCGTGGCGGGGCATGGTGTGCGACGTCGGAGTAAAATCGGTTTCATTCTAACGGGTCTTCTTTCCATGCACATTCACATTCTCGGCATCTGCGGCACCTTCATGGGCGGCATCGCGCAACTGGCGCGGGCCGTCGGCCATCGCGTCACCGGTTGCGACGCCAACGTCTATCCGCCCATGAGCGACCAGCTGCGCTCGGCGGGCGTCGATCTCATCGAAGGCTACGGCCCCGACCAATTGGAGCTGAAGCCCGACGTCTTTGTGATCGGCAACGCCATCTCCCGGGGCAATCCCTTGTTGGAGGCCATCCTGGACCAGGGCTTGCCTTACGTTTCCGGACCCCAATGGCTGGCGGAGAACGTCCTGCAGGGGCGCTGGGTCCTGGGGGTGGCAGGCACCCACGGCAAGACCACGACCAGCGCCATGCTGGCCTGGATACTGGCGGATGCCGGCATGGACCCGGGTTTCCTGATCGGCGGCGTGCCGATGAACTTCGGGGTTTCGGCCTGCCTCGGCGGCACCCCCTTCTTCGTCATCGAAGCGGACGAATACGACACAGCCTTCTGCGACAAGCGCTCCAAGTTCGTCCATTACCGGCCGCGGACCGCGGTGCTGAACAACCTGGAATTCGATCATGCCGACATCTTCGCGGATCTGGCGGCAATCGAAACGCAATTCCACCATCTGGTGCGGACGCTGCCGGCTTCCGGCCTGATCGTCGCCAACGGCGCGGAAGCCAGCCTCAAGCGTGTCCTGGCCCGGGGCTGCTGGACGCCGGTGGAGTGGTTCAACAGTCCCGACGGCTATGGGGTCGGCGGCGACGACGCCACCGGAGAACTGGTCCTGAGGGGACCGGACGGCGAGATCGGCCGCACCGTCTGGCAACTGACCGGCGACCACAACCGGGCCAATGCCTGCGCCGCCCTCCTGGCCGCCCGCCATGTCGGGGTGCCCTTCGACAAGGGGCTCGAAGCCCTGTCCCGTTTCGAGAGCGTCAAGCGCCGGCTGGAAGTCCGCGGCACGGTGCGGGGCGTGACGGTCTACGACGATTTCGCCCACCACCCCACCGCCATCGCCACCACCGTGGCGGGCCTGCGGCGCCGGGTGGGAGACGCCCGCATCCTGGCGGTGCTGGAGCCCCGCTCCAATACCATGAAGCTCGGGGTGATGAAGAGCCAGCTGCCCGCAAGCCTGGCCGAGACCGACAAGGTCTTCTGCTACGCCGCCAACCTGGGCTGGGATGCCGGGGCGGCCCTGGCGCCCCTGGGGGCCAAGGCCGTGGTGGAGGAAGATCTGGAAACCCTGGTGCGGCACATTGCCGCCGCCGCCCAGCATGGCGACCACGTGCTGGTCATGAGCAACGGCGGCTTCGGCGGCATCCACGGCAAGCTGCTGGCGGCCTTGGCCAGCTCATAGCCAATAGACGAAAACGAAGAGCAGCAGCCACACCACATCCACGAAGTGCCAGTACCAGGACACCGCTTCGAAGCCGAAGTGGTCGTCCGGGCTGAAATGACCGGCAAAAACCCGGAAGGTGATCACTGTCAGCATGATGGCCCCCAGGGTCACATGCATGCCGTGGAAGCCGGTGAGCATGTAGAAGGTGGCGCCATAGATGCCGGTGCGGATGGTGAAGGCGGCGTCCAGGTATTCATGGGCCTGGAGGACCAGGAAGGTCAGCCCCAGCAGGATGGTGAGGATGAGCCCGATCTTGAGCTGGCGCCGCCGGCCCTGCTTCAGTCCCCAGTGGGCCCAGGTGACGGTGGCCCCGGAGGACAGCAGGATCAGGGTGTTGAGGGCGGGAATGCCCCAGGCCGCCATGGGGGTGAACTGCTCCCGGATCCCCGGGCCGGCACTCGGCCAGGCACCGCTGAAGCCGGGCCACAGCATCTGGGCATCGGCCAGGCTGGGCAGGGTGAAGTTGCGGGCGTAGAAGAGGGCGCCGAAAAAGCCGCCGAAGAACATCACTTCGGAAAAGATGAACCACACCATGCCCCAGCGGAAGGACATGTCCACCCGGCCCCCCAGCTTCCCCGCCTGGTCCTCCCGGATGACGCTGCCGAACCAGCCGACCAGCATGTAGATGAGGATGGCCGCCCCTAGGGCCATGACGTAGGGGCCGGCGGCCATCTTGTCGAGGAAGAGGATGAAGCCGCCGGCCAGGGTTAGCAAGGCCAGGGAGCCGACGATGGGCCAGCGGGAGGGCGGCGGGACGTAATACTCGGAGCTGTGGTTGGCCATGATCATTTCACCTGCGGGGCGACCGTGAAGGAGTGGTAGGGAGGCGGCGAAGTGAGGGTCCACTCCAGGCTTTCCGCCCCTTCCCAGGGCCGGTCGCCGGCCTGGGCGCCGCCGCGGATGCATTTCACCACCACGTACAGGAAGATGAGCTGGCTCGCCCCCAGGACGAAGGCCCCGAGGCTCGATAGCCGGTTGAAGTCGGCGAACTGCAGGGCGTAGTCCGGGATGCGCCGGGGCATCCCGGCCAGCCCCAGGAAGTGCATGGGGAAGAAGGTGATGTTGAAGGCGATGGCGGTGAGCCAGAAATGGACTTGGCCGAGGAATTCGTCGTACATGTGGCCGGTCCATTTCGGCAGCCAGTAATAGACGCCGCCCATGATGGCCATGGCGGAGCCGGAAAAGAGCACGTAGTGGAAGTGGGCCACCACGTAGTAGGTGTCCTGGAGCTGGATATCCACCGGCACCAGGGAGACCACCAGGCCCGAGAAGCCGCCGATGGTGAACAGGCAGACGAAGGCGAGGGCGAAGAGCATCGGGGTCTCGAAGCTGATGGACCCCCGCCATAACGTCGCCACCCAGTTGAAGACCTTCACCCCGGTGGGCACCGAGATGAGCATGGTGGCGTACATGAAATAGAGCTGCCCGGCCACCGGCATGCCGACGGTGAACATGTGGTGGGCCCAGACCAGGAAGGACAGGAGGGCGATGGCGGCCACGGCGTAGACCATGGAGGTGTAGCCGAAGAGCTTCTTCCGGGCGAAGGTGGGAATGATGCTGGAAATGATCCCGAAGGCCGGCAGGATCATGATGTACACCTCGGGGTGGCCGAAGGTCCAGAAGATGTGCTGGTACATGACCGGGTCGCCGCCGCCGGCGGCATTGAAGAAATGGGTGCCGAAGTGGCGGTCGGTGAGGAGCATGGTGACCACGCTGGCCAGCACCGGCATCACCGCCACCAGCAGGAAGGCGGTGATGAGCCAGGTCCAGACGAAGAGGGGCAGCTTCATCATGGTCATCCCCGGGGCCCGCAGGTTGAGGATGGTGACGATGATGTTGATCGCCCCCATGATGGACGACAGGCCCAGGATATGGACGGCGAGGATGGTCATGTCGTAGGAGATGCCGCCCTGGATGTAGAGGGGCGGGTACATGGTCCAGCCCCCGGCCATGGAGCCCCCTGGAACGAAGAAGGACGAAACCAGCAGGGTGGCCGCCACCGGCAGGAGCCAGAAGCTCCAGTTGTTCAGGCGGGGAAAGGCCATGTCCGGGGCGCCGATCATGAGGGGGATTTGCCAGTTGGCGAAGCCCACCAGGGCCGGCATGATGGCCCCGAAGATCATCACCAGCCCGTGCATGGTGGTGAGCTGGTTGAAGATCTGGGGCTGCACCACCTGGAGCCCGGGCTGGAAGAGTTCGGCCCGGATCACCATGGCCAGCGCCCCGGCGAAGAAGAACATGGTCAGGGAGAACCACAGGTACAGGGTGCCGATGTCCTTGTGGTTGGTGGTGGTGAGCCAGCGCATCAAGCCGGTGGGGTGTTCCTCGTGGCGGATGTGGTGGGCGATGGCGTCCATGGCGTGTTCTCCTATTTTCCGGCGGCGACCTTCTGGGCCTGGGATTCCCTGAAGGCGAGAATCTCCCGGGGCTGAACGGCAATGCCGGTCTTGTTGTTCCAACTGTTGCGCTCGTAGGTAATCACCGCGGCGATATCCACATCCGAGAGCTGCTTGCCGAAGGCCTGCATGGCGGTGCCGGGGCGGCCGTTGAAGACCACGGTCAGGTGGCCTTCGACGGGGCCGGTGACCACCTTCGAGCCGTCCAGGGGCGGGAAGGCTGGGGGCAGGCCCTGGCCGTTGGCCTGGTGGCAGGCCACGCAATTGGCCTGGTAGACCTTCTGTCCCATGGCCACCAGCTCGGGCAGGGCGTATTCCTTACTGGCGGCGGCCCGGGCCTCGGCCAGCCGGGTCTTCTGGTCGTTCATCCAGATGGCGAATTTGTCCGGCGGCACCGCCTCCACCACGATGGGCATGTAGGCATGGTCCACGCCGCACAACTCGGCACACTGCCCCCGGTAGGTGCCCGGCAGGTCCACCTTGAACCAGGAATCCCGGATGAAGCCGGGAATAGCGTCTTGCTTGACCCCCAGGGCCGGCACCCACCAGGCGTGGATGACATCCTCCGCGGTAAACACCAGGCGGACCTTCCTGTCGGTGGGCACCACCAGGGGCTTGTCCACTTCCAGGAGGTAGTGCTCCCCCTTGGGAGCCTGGTTGCTGATCTGCTCCCGGGGGGTGGCCAGGTTGGAGAGGAACTTCACATCCTCGCCCAGGTATTCGTACTCCCATTTCCACTGCCGGCCGGTGACCTTGATGGTCATGTCCGGCTTGCTGGTGTCCTTCATCTCCACCACCACCGCCGTGGTGGGGATGGCGATGCCGATGAGAACCAGGAAGGGCACGATGGTCCACAGGGTCTCCAGCAGCGGATGTTCATGGACGTGGTGGGCCTCGTGGCCGATGGATTTCCGGTGGCGCCACAGGGCGTAGAACATGGGGATGAAGACCACCAGGAAAATGCCGAAGCAGATCCAGTTGATCGTCGTGCTGAGATCGTAGATCCGGTGGCCGATGATGGTGACCGGGGGCTGGAGGTTGAGGGGGAATCGGTACTCGGCCAGGGCCGGGAGGGAAAGAAGAAGGCCGGCGGCCAGAAGGGCGGGGCGGGTTGTTGTCGGTTCTTTTAGCCTCATGGATTTCCCTCCTGGCTAATAGTGTTTGATCTGGGCGAGCCGCAGGTTCAACTCGCGGCTGATGGCAGTGCGTTCTTCATCCGAAAGGAGATGCCCGAAGGCCACCTCCTTGCCATGGGAACGCAGGGTGAGGACGTTGCCGCCCCCTGCCGAGGTGGAATACAAGGCCACCTGGACCCAATGGCTGTTGAATTCCAGATGCTGGTCGGCATCCGGGGTATGGGTATCGAGGACCAGGCGATCGTCGTCCAGGGTGAGGCGCTCGAAATCGCCGGCGTGCCGTTCGACCTGATGGAAGGCCCAGGCCAGGCCGAGAAGGGGCAGGAGCATGAAGAGGGTCACCGGCCAGGCGCCCAGTTTCACGAAGGCCGCGCCGATACCGCCCCACCAGGGCAGCAGGACCACCATCGCCACACGCAGGCCGGCGCCGCCGGCCACGTAGTTGGGCCGTGCCGTGACGCAAAAATGCGCCGGATCGCCGGCGCGCACGCATTCCACCATAGGGCGCCACCCGATGAGATCGTGACACCCCGTCCGCCCCATCCTCCCTGGGCAGCTTGCACTGCCCGGACAGGGAACCAAAGCTGCTGGAACTTTGAGAAGGCCTTTCACTTCAAGTTCCGGCGCGCATCCCGTATTTGCGGCGGGGATTCCCGCCCTCCGGAGCGGCCGGAATTAAATCCCGGGCGTGCCGATCATAGGAAGAGGGCGGAGCCTTATTGCGGAGCGAAGCGATGAGAAGGATTTATTTTTTGGTGCCGGATATCGAGACCACCCGAAAAATTGTCGATGAAATGCTGCTGGCCCGGGTGGAGGAACGGCGCATCCATGTCCTCGCCCGCCGCGGCACTCCCCTGGAAGACCTGCCGGAAGCGACCTTCATGCAGAAGACCGATTTCCTCCCTGCCCTGGAGCAGGGCGTGGCCCTGGGGGGCGCCACCGGCATGCTGGCCGGCCTCGTTGCCCTGGCCTTTCCCGCCGGCCTGGTGCTGGGCGGCGGTGCGGTGCTGGCCGCCTCCCTGGCCGGGGCCGGCCTGGGGGCCTGGTGGTCGAGCATGATCGGTGCCGGGGTCGGCAACCGACACCTGAAAGACTACGAGGAGGCCGTCGACAAGGGCCAACTCCTGGTGATGGTGGATGTGCCCAAGGGCAAGGTCGAGAAGATCGAGGCCCTGGTCAAGGAGCATCACCCGGGCGCCGAATGCAAGGGTGTCGAGGCGACTATTCCGGCTTTCCCGTAGGCAACCGCCGGGCCCCACAACCTGAAATTCACCGCCAGCATCGCCGTCAGCAGCAGGGCGGCAACCGCGTTGTGGGCGACGGCCAGGGGCAGCGGCAGGGCCAGCAGGACGTTGGCGATGCCGAGGCCGATCTGCAGGGCAAGGAGCGCCAGCAGCAGCGTTCCCCAGTTTCTCCAGCCGGGCAGGCGGGCCAGGGCGATGCCCAGGCCGCCGACGGCGGCGGCCACCAGCAGGGCGCCGAGGCGATGGCTCCAGTGGATGGCGGTCAGGGCTTCGGTGGTGAGAAGGGCACCGCTGGCCGTCTGGCCTAGCTCCCGGTGTAGGGTGAAGGCCTGGGCGAAATCCATGGCCGGCAGCCATTGGCCCTGGCAGGCCGGGAAATCGGAGCAGGCCAGGGCGGCGTAATTGCTGCTCACCCAGCCCCCCAGGGCGATCTGGGCCACCACCAGGCCGAGGGCGAGGATTCCCAGGGCCTTCAAGCTGCCCGCTGCCGGCGGGGCGCTCGTCGCCCTTTCCCGCAGATTGAGCCAGACCAGGAGGGCCAAAGTCGTCATGCCGCCCAGGAGGTGGGCGCTGACCACCAGGGGTTTCAGGAGCAGGGTGACCGTCCACATGCCCAGGAGCGCCTGGCAGACGACGATGCCGGCCAGGACGCTGGGCAGCAGCGGGGCAGTGCGGGGCCGCTGCCGCCAGGCCAGGAGGCAGAGGGCGAAAATGGCCAATCCGAGGGTGCCGGCGAAGTAGCGGTGCACCATTTCCTTCCAGGCCTTGGCCGCGTCGGCGGCGTGATCCGGCACGCCCACCCACTGGCCGTAGCAGCCGGGCCAATCGGGGCAGCCGAGGCCGGCGTCGGAGAGCCGCACCCAGGCGCCCAGGGCAACGACCCCGAGGGCCAGGAGGGCGGCGAAGGCGAGGAGGCGGCGGTAGAGGGTCATGGCGTGAAGAGCCGGTCGGCGAAGAGGGCGGCGAAAAGGAGGGTGAGGTAGATGATCGAATAGCGGAAGGTGCGCCGGGCCAGGCCGTCGCTGTAGCGGCGGCAGAGGGCCACGGCCAGGCCGATGAAGCCGATGTCGATGACGCTCACCGCCGCCAGGTAGAGCCAGCCGCTCATGCCCAGGGAGACCGGAATCAGGCTGGCGGCGGCCAGCATCAGGGTGTAGAGGAGGATGTGCTGGCAGGTGAATTCGACGCCGTGGGTCACCGGCAGCATGGGAAAGCCGGCCCGGGCGTAGTCGTCCCGCCGGTAGCAGGCCAGGGCCCAGAAGTGGGGCGGCGTCCACAGGAAGATGATGAGGAAGAGCACCAGGGGCTCCGGCGCCAGGTGGCCGGTCATGGCCGTCCACCCGAGGACCGGCGGCATCGCCCCGGCGGCCCCGCCGATGACGATGTTCATGGGGGTGGCGGGCTTCAGGACCACCGTGTAGACGACGGCGTAGCCCAGGAAGGTGGCCAGGGTCAGCCCCATGGTGAGGTCGTTGATGAAGCTGTGGAGGAGCCAGAGGCCGGCGCCCCCCAGGAGCATGGCGAAGCTCAGGGTCTCCATGGCCCCGATGTCGCCCCGGGCGCTGGGGCGCCAGCGGGTGCGCAGCATGAGGGCATCCACCGTGCGCTCCACCAGGCAGTTGATGGCGGCGGCGGCGAAGGCCACCAGGGCGATGCCCAGGGATGCCACCACCAGGCGGGCGATGGGCGGAAAGTCCGGGGAGGCGAGGCACATGCCGATCATGGCGGTGAACACGATGAGGCTGTTCACCCGGGGCTTGCAAAGCTGGAAGAAGGCCGCCAGATGCCGGGAAAGGGTGGCCGGGCGGTTGGCGGTGGGGGCGGCGGCAAGCATGGGGCTCTCCTCGGAAGATCGGTTCAGGCGCTCCGGACGTATTTCAGCAGGCGTTCCAGGTCGGCCCGCATGCCCCGGGGGTCGGCATCCGGCGCATAGCGCATCATGGCCAGTCCGTTGGGATCCACCAGGATGACGCTGCCGGGGGGCAACGGGCCCAGGCCGTGGGGCGGCATGTCGAGGGTCGACAGGTCGGGCATCGAGACCTTCAGGTTGGCGGCTTCGGCGGCGATGGCCTGGCCCATCCACACCACCCGGGTGCGTCCCATCTCCTGGCCCAGGGAAATCCGTATCCGTCCCAGCTGGTTCAGGCGCTCGGCACAGAGAACGCCGCAGGGCGCATCGTGGATCAGAAGCAGGGACCACTTCCCCGCCCACTGGCCGGGCGTCGCCAGGGTGGCCGGCGGCGTGATTAGGATGCCGTGGTTCACCGTGCGGCCCGGCCGCCAGCCGGACAGGTAGAGCCCGGTGCCGGCGACGAAGGGCAGCGCCAGGAAGGCAAAGATCAGGAAAAGAATCACTCGGGAATTGAGCTTCATGGGCGTCGCACCAGGAAATAGAGCCAGATGCCCAGGCTGGCGATGGCAAAGCCGAACCACTGGGCGGCGTAGCCCAGGTTGCGGTCGCTGCCTTCGTCGGGACGGGGCCAGTCCCGGCCGTAGCCCCCGGGGATGCCCGGGTCGAGCTGAAGAACCACGGGCTGGAGCGGGTAGGGAACCCCGGCCCGGAAACGCTGCAGGTCCAGGTTCTGCCAGACCTTTTCCCCGGCGGGAGCGGGGGCCAGGGTGAAGAAGCGCTCCGGCGGCACCACCGCAATGCCGGTGATCGAGACGGGACCTGCCGGCGGCGGCATGTCGGGCACCTGGCGATGGTCGGCGGGGGCCGGCACCCAGCCCCGGTTCACCAGGACGCGCAGCTCGGAACCCGCGAGCTTCAAGGGGGTGACCACGTGGTAGCCGGCCCGCTCCTGGTAGACCCGGTTGTCGATGAGGATCTGGCGGCTGGCGTCGTACTCCCCCTGGAGGCTGAAGCGGCGGTGGCGCAGGGAGTTGGCGCCGGCCAACCCGGTGGGCATGGCGGCGGGGGCGCCCTGGCCGAGAAGGTCCAGTTCGGCCTGGCGGGCGAGCTTGGCCTGGGCCTTGTGCCATTGCCAGAGGCCGAGGGAGACGAAGGCCGGCAGCAGCAGGAGCAAGAGCAGGCCGCCCCAGAGGGCTACCCGCCGCCGGGAGTACAGGGTTCGATTCATTGCCGCTGCCGGGGCGTGGCGCGCATACTCGGTTTTGCGCTGGCCCCTGGAGGATTCCGCCATGATCAAGCCTTTAGTCATCCTGATGCTGTTGGCCATCGTCGGTAGTCTCTTCTCCGGGCTCTTCTTCCTCTACCGGGACAAGGGCGCCGGCAACCGCGCCGTGCGCGCCCTGACCCTGCGCATCGGGCTGTCCATCGGCCTCTTCCTCATTCTCATGCTGGCGTTCCGCTTCGGTCTCATCCCCGGCTACAGCCAGTAGACGAAGACGAAGAGCAGCAGCCACACCACATCCACGAAGTGCCAGTACCAGGCCACGCCCTCGAAGGCGAAATGGCGCTCGGGGCTGAAATGCCCCTTGAGGCAGCGGCCCAGGACCACCGTCAGCATGATCACCCCGAGGGTGACGTGGAAGCCGTGGAAGCCCGTCAGCATGAAGAAGGTGGCGCCGTAGGCCCCGGCCCCGAGAGTGAGCCCCAGCTCGGTGTAGGCGTGGTGGTACTCATAGGCCTGGAGGACGATGAAGATCAGCCCGAGAAGAACGGTGGCCGCCAGCCCCAGGTTCAGCCGGCCCCGGTTGCCCTTCAGGAGACCCCAGTGGGCCCAGGTCAGGGTGGCGCCGGAGGAAAGCAGCAGGGCCGTATTGATGGCCGGGATGCCCCAGGCGCCCATGGGGGTGAAGCGGGGAGCCTGGGGGCCGCCGCTGGGCCACAGACCGGCGTAGCCCGGCCACAGGGTGAAGCCGTGGGCGGCTTCCATCCCCCCCAGGGCGGGGACGGAGATGACCCGCAGGTAGAAGAGGGCGCCGAAGAAGGCGGTGAAGAACGCCACCTCGGAGGCGATGAACCAGACCATGCCGTAGCGGAAGGAAGCATCCTCCCATTCCCGGTAGGCGCCTCCCTGGGATTCGGCCACCACCCGGCCGAACCAGCCCCGGAGGACATAGAGGATGACCCCGATGCCGCCCAGCATGACCCAGCGCCCGGCGTCGAAGCCGTTGACGGTCTGGATGAAGCCGAGGGCCAGCAGGAAAAGGCTGCAGGCGAGGAGGAAGGGGTAGAGGCTGGGCTGGGGCACATAGTAGTGCCGGCCCACGGGAACAGGGGACGGGCTGAGGTTCATCGGGCCTCCCGGCGGGGTTCTTCGGTGTTGTAGAAGGCGTAGGAAAGGGTGATCTGGCGGATGTCGCGATCGATTTCCGGCTTGATGATGAAGGTCAGGGGCATTTCCCGGGACTCGCCGGGGGCCAGGGTCTGCTGGCGGAAGCAGAAGCAGTCCAGCTTGTGGAAATACTGGGCCGCCTGGCCGGGGCTGACGCTGGGAATCGCCTGGCCGACGATGGGGCGGTCGGAGGTGTTGCGCACCAGGTACTTCACCTGCTGCAGTTCCCCGGGGTGGAGGTCCAGGCTGGTGGTGAGGGGGCGCATGTCCCAGGGCAGGCCGGGCATGATGGTCCCCGTGAATTCGACCGTCACCGTCCGCGTCCAGTCGATGGCGGAAGGCGGCTCGGCAGCGGCGACGCCGCCCGCCTGGAAGCCCGGCGTCTTGCCGTTGAGGCCGGTGACTTTGCAGAGCACGTCGTAGAACGGCACCATGGCCCAGCCGAAGGCGAAGGAGGCGGCCACCACCAGCAGCAGCCGGACTACCAGCCGGCGGGGGGACGGCGAGGCCGGAGAAGGAGGGAGCGGGGGCGTCTCGACAGTCATTTCACGTCCGGCTGGGTTTCCCAGGTGTGGTGGGGCGGCGGCGAGGGCAGCTCCCACTCCAGCCCCCGGGCACCCTCCCAGGCTCGGGCCGGCGCCCGCTGGCCGTTGCCCCGCAGGCACTGGATGACGTTCCAGGCAAACAGCAGTTGGCTGAATCCCAGGATAAAGGCGCCCACGGTGGAGATGGCGTTGAACTCCGCGAACTGCAGGGCGTAATCGGGAATCCGGCGGGGCATGCCGGCCAGGCCGAGGAAGAACTGGGGCATGAAGGTGAGGTTGAAGGAAACCACCGTCAGCCAGAAGTGCCACTTGCCCACGGTTTCGCTGTACATGCGCCCCGTCCATTTGGGCAGCCAGTAATAGACCCCGGTCATCACCCCCATGATGCCGCCGGCGAAGAGGGCGTAATGGAAGTGGGCGACCACGAAGTAGCTGTGGTGGTACTGGGCGTCGGCCGCCACGTCGGCGAGCACGAGGCCGGTGAGCCCGGCCATGCCGAAGAGGACGATGAAACCGGTGGCGAAGAGCATGGGCGTCTCGAAGCTCATGGACCCGCGCCACATGGTGGCGATCCAGCAGAAGAACAGCACCGCCAGGGGGAGCGAGATGGACATGGTGCTGAACATGAAATAGATGAGGGCGGGCACCGGCATCCCGGCGGTGAAGAAATGGTGGGCCCAGACGATGACCGAGAGGATGCCGATGGCGACGAAGGACCAGACCTGGGCCTTGTAGCCGTAGATGGGCTTCCTGGAAAAAGCGGAAACCACATGGGGCATCAGTCCCCACACCGGCAGCAGCAGGATATAGACCTCGGGATGTCCGAAAAACCAGAAGAGGTGCTGGAAGAGGATGGGGTCGCCGCCCCCCGCCGCCTTGAAGAAATGGGTGCCGAAATGGCGGTCGGTGAGGAGCATGGTGACGGCGCCCGCCAGCACCGGGATGGTGGCGATGAGGAGGAAGGCGGTGATGAGCCAGCCCCAGACGAACAGGGGCATCTTCATCAGGGTCATGCCGGGAGCCCGCAGGTTGAAGATGGTGGCGATGATGTTGATGGACCCCATGATGGAGGAGATGCCCAGCAGGTGCACCGCGAAGATGGCGAAGTCGATGCCCATGCCCGCCTGGATGGAGAGGGGGGCGTAGAAGGTCCAGCCGGTGTCGATGGCGCCGGAGCCGACCCCGAAGAAGGCCAGGACGAAGGGCAGGGTGAGGAGCAGCGCCGCCGGCGGCAGCAGCCAGAAACCCCAGTTGTTGAGCCGGGGCAGGGCCATGTCGGGGGCGCCGATCATGAGGGGGATCATCCAGTTGGCGAAGCCGGTGGCCGCCGGCATGAGGGCGGCGAAGATCATCACCAGGGCGTGGACGCCGATGAGCTGGTTGAACAGTTCCGGCTGCATGAGCTGGAGCCCGGGCTGGAAGAGCTCCGCCCGCACCGCCAGGATCATGGCGCCGCCGACGAAGAACATGATCAGGGAAAAGGACAGGTAGAGGGTGCCGATGTCCTTGTGGTTGGTGGTGGTGAGCCAGCGCAGGAGGCCGGTGGGGTGGGCGGCGTGGCGCACGGCAGGATGGGTGGTGGCTTCCATGGTTGGCTCCTACCTCGAGGCCTTGATCTGGGCGGGCTGGATCATGTCGCCCTGGTGGTTTCCGAAGCTGTTGCGGGTATAGGTGATGACGGCGGCCAGCTCCATGTCGGAGAGGATGTTCTTGAAGGCCTGCATGGGGGTGCCGGGCTTGCCGTTGAGGACGCGGTCCACGTGGGTATCCTTGACCACCTTGCCGTCGGGGGAGAGGAGGGGCGTGTTGACCACCTTGCTGCCGGCCAGCGGCGGGAAGGCCGGCGGCAGGCCCTGGCCGTTGGCCTGGTGGCAGGGGACGCACTGCTTGCCGTATACCTCCTGGCCCTTCTGGAGGAGCTCTTCCCGGCTCCAGGTGCGTTCGGCGGCATTGGCGGCGGCCGCCATGGCGGTTTTCTTCTTCTCCACCCAGGCCAGGTAGTCGGCTTCCGGCACGGCCTCCACCACCACCGGCATGAAGCCATGGCCCTTGCCGCACAGTTCGGCGCACTGGCCCCGGTAGATGCCCGGCTGGTCGATCTTGACCCAGGTCTCCCGCAGGTAGCCGGGGATGGCATCGCGCTTGGTGCCGAACTGGGGCACCCACCAGGTATGGATGACGTCGGTGGAGGTCAGGAGCACCCGGACCTTCTTGCCCACCGGCAGGACCACCGGGTTGTCCACCTCTAGCAGGTAGTTGTCGCCCTTGGCTTCGGCATTGGCGACCTGGTCCGGGGGCGTGGCGAGGTTGCTGGTGAAGCGGATGCCGGAATCCGGATACTCGTACTGCCATTTCCACTGCATGCCGGTGACCTTGAGGACCAGGTCGGCCCGGCTCTGGGTGTCCTCCATCTCGACGAGGGCATGCACCGCCGGGATGCCCATGAGGATGAAGTCGATGAAGAGCAGGATGGCGAAGGGCACCAGCACCCAGAACCACTGCAGCACCCCCCGCGGGCCGGTGAAATCGGCGGCCGGGTGGCCGGCGCTCTTGCGGTGCTTGATCATGGAATAGACCATGATGGCGAAGACCACCGTGAACAGCACGGTGATGATGAGCATGAACTCGTTGTGGACCTGCAGGGTTTCATGGGCGACCGGCGTCACCGGCGGCGGGAAGTTCCAGGTGAAGGCCGCCTGGGCTTCCTGCACGCCCAGCAGGAGAAAAGGGATGCCGAGGGTACGCCAGCCGGCGCGGGGCTTTGGAATTATTGGCGCACACGAATGCATGCTTTCCTCCCTTGTTAGAAGCGTCTCCCTGGCTAAGAATGATGAATCACTGCAATGGTTCCGGGAGTCGGATTTGCTACGCGTCGTCTTTTTTGCCCTCGCCCTGCTGCTGGCGGCCTGCGACCAGGCGGCGCCCGTCTTCCACGGCACCGACATCACCGGCGCGCGCTTCGGGCAGCGCCTGGAACTGACCGACCACAACGGCCAGGCCCGCCGCCTGGCGGATTTCCAGGGCAAGGCGGTGGTGCTCTTTTTCGGCTACACGTCCTGCCCGGACATCTGCCCCACCACCCTGGCCAAGCTGGCGGACGTGATGAAGCATCTCGGTCCGGAGTCCAAGCAGGTCCAGGTCCTCTTCGTGACCCTGGACCCCGAGCGGGATACGGCGGCGCGCCTGAAGGCATTCGTGCCCTGGTTCGATCCGGGCTTTCTCGGTCTCTACGGCGACCGGCCGGGCACCGATGCGCTAGCCCGGGAGTTCCGGGTCTACAGCGCCAGGAAGGAAGTGGGGGGCGGCATGGGCTATGTCCTCGACCATACGGCCGGGGCCTATATCTACGACCCGGCCGGCCGCCTGCGGCTCTACGTGGGGGACGGCGCCCCGGTCGCGGACATCGCGGCCGACCTCAAGGTGCTCCTGGCCGGCCGCTAGTGGTTTTTCTCAATGCTTCGAGCGCAGCAGATTGCGCGCGATGGTATAGCAGTGAAGGGCGACGGGGGCGAATTCGATGGAAACTCCCTCGAGGTCTGCCATGCCCGTGTAACTACGCGTCGTAACCAGCGGCTGGCGAGCCAATGGATGCTTGCCAGCGAGCTCCCGTAGTCCCCTTAAGTCCTGTAATTGGTTGGGTATTCTGTCGGACCACTTGATCTCAACAGCGAAACGAGGCTTCTGCGTACGCTGGTCGATGGAAACAATGTCTACTTCGAGCGTTTGCCGCCCCGATTTCCAGCGAGCGTAGTGCAGTGACTGGCTGATAGCCGAGTCGTGCAGCCATTGGCTCCAGACAGCTGTTTCCGCCAGATTGCCCATGGCGTCGTCTTCTCCGCGGATGAAACCGAAAAGGGCGGCACGTATCGATGGGTTCGTCAGATAGACCTTGAAAGTCCGAGCACGCTGCATCCGCAGCGCATTCTCGTCGATACGATGCACACGCCGGATGAGGAAGGCAGCCTCCAGGTACTCGAGGTACTCGGTCAGTTTCTGTTTGGCGATGTTCGAGTGCTTCGACAGCGCTTCGAGGCCGAGCTCGTCCCCGGTGTTGAAGGCGAGGACGTTGAAGAAGCGGTTCAACTCCTGGGTATCCGAAATGCCGTACAGGCTGGGCAAGTCTTTTAGCAGAACCTTGTCGATGATGTCCTGCCGCAGAAAGCGGGATGGGTTCTCGCGGACGACCGGGTTCATGACGGCCTCGGGGAAGCCGCCATAGTTCAGGTAGTTGAGGAATTCCTCATTGAGCCCATTGATGTCCGTGGCGAGGTAGCGGCTGTTGCCATTGCCTTCTTCTCGTTCGACGATGAGTTCTTCCTCACGCTTGGCAAAGTTGAGGTACTCGGCAAAAGTCAGAGGGGGCAGAATGAATTCAGTGAAGCGCCCTGCGCCGGATTCTCTGCTTTTCATCCGCAGTGCCGCGGCGGCAGAGCCGCTCGCAATAAAACGGATGTTGGGGTAGGTATCGACCAACGATTTGAGGTGGACTTCCCAGTCTTTCAGGTACTGCACCTCGTCGAAAATGACCCAGAGCTGCTGTCCGGCCGGGTGCTGTTGTTGTTCGATGAACAAGCGCACCAAGCCTTCGAGGTTACGGCCTGAATAGAGCGGAGTATCGAGGGAGGCAAAAAGGATTCGAACCCCCGGTACGCCGTCATCCAGCAGGCGCTGGATGAAATGCTTCAGCATGACCGTCTTGCCCACCCGGCGCGGGCCAATCAGAACGACAGCACGACGTACGCGCGTTTCAAGGGTTAGACGGCAGAATGGAGCAAAGTAAGCCCTTCGGGGCCAGGCAGATTCCTCGGGGTCGATCCCCCCTCCTGCACGCCACCAGGGATTGTCCAGACCCAGTCGGCGTTGCACTTCTTGAAGAGGTATTTCGAGCTTGGACGCCATGGGTAGAAAATCCATCACTTAAAGTGTCAAGTTAGCGATGAAAATTCTACCCTATTGAAACCAGCCAAGAAAGCTTAATTGAAATCAATGGGTTGCATTGATTCGTTAAGCCTCCTCCCCTTGGCGGCCTTTCAGACCTTGAAGTGGGCGATTTCGCCGTTCAGCCGCTGGGCCATGGTTTCCAGGGCCTGGGCGGCGGCGGCCACCTCGCCCACGGCGGCGGAATTTTCCTGGGCCTGGCGGGAGATGTTCTCGATGTGGCTGGCGATGTCGTCGCTGGCCCGATGCTGCTCGGCGGAGGCGGCGGCGATGTCCCGGATGACGGTGGAGACCTCCTCCACGCTCTCCTCGATGCGGCCCACCGCCGTACCGGCCTGGGTGGCCAGGGAAACCCCTTCCAGGGCCTGGGCCGAGACGCCGTTGATGCGCTCCACCGCCATGCTGGTGCCGTCCTGGATGGTGACGATCATGGCGGTGATCTGTTGGGTGGACTGGGCGGTGCGCTCGGCCAGTTTCCGGACCTCGTCGGCCACCACGGCGAAGCCGCGGCCCGCCTCGCCGGCCCGGGCGGCCTCGATGGCGGCGTTCAGCGCCAGGAGATTGGTCTGATCGGCGATTTCCCGGATAACCGCGACGATATCCGAGATGCGCTTCGATTCATCCCCCAGGACGGTGACCGCCTGGGTGGTCTCGCCCACCGCCGCGGCGATGCGTTCCATGCCGCTGGCGGCCTGGCGGACCACTTCCCGGCCCTCCTGGGTGAGATTGCGGGAGGTGGCGGCCACCTCGGAAATCTGCTGGAGGTTTTCCGCCGTCTGGCCCTGGCTCTGGCCGATTTCCTCAACAGTGCTGGAGGTGGCGGTGGCGGCGTCGCTCTGGGTCGTGGTGTTCTGCCGGATGCGTTCCATGCTGTGGGCCAGCTGCTCGGTGGCGCCGACGATTTGGCGGGAGTTGTCCGCCACTTCCCGGATGATGCCGCCGAAACGCCCCATGAGCTGGTTGAAGGCCTGGGCGATGGCCCCGATCTCGGCGCCGTCGCTCACTTCCGCCGTCTGGCGCAGGTCGCCGCTCTCCGCCACGCGGCTCATGTGCTGGCTGAGGCGGGCGAGGGGATCGCTGATGCCCGCCGCGATCCACCAGAGGAGCGCCACCAGCAGGATCATGCCGACCACGATCCCGACCCCCACGATGCCCGCCAACTGGCGGAACTGGGTATCCACGTCGTCAATGTAGATGCCGGACTGGACCACCAGGCCCCAAGGCGCGTAGAGCTTGGCGGTGGCGAGCTTGGGCACGGGGGCGGTATTGGCGGCCCGGGGCCACAGGTACTGGACGAACTCCCCCTGGCCGCGCTTGGCCGCGTCCACCAGTTCCACGACGATGCGTGTGCCGGTGCTGTCTTTCAGCTGGGACATGTCCTTGCCGTTCATTTCCGGCTTGAACGGGTGCCGGACCATGCGGTACTCGGTGTCGTACTGGCTGAAATAGTTATCGCCCTCGTAACGCAGGGCGGCGATGGTGGTTTGGGCTGCCTCCCGGGCGGCGGCATCATCCATCTTGCCCGCCGCCGCCAGCTTGCCGTAGTGGTCCGCCACGCTGTAGGCCATTTCCACCAGCTGGCGGGTCTTTTCCCGGCGGGCTTCGAGGAGGTTGTCCTTGAAGACGGCCAGGGCATAGAGGGAAACCGCAACGAGGAGGGCGAGGGCTCCGACCATGAGCAGGGCGAGCCGGTGTTTGATCTTGAGGTGGCGTAGCATGATGGAGTCCTGGGATGGGGAAGGCGCGATTCGCGGTTGGGGGAAGCCAGGCAGCCGGCCCCGGGAGGCCGGTGTCATATGATAATTGATGGCTTCCGGTATCCCAAATGAAAACGGCCGGGGTTGCCGGCCGTTCGGGACAGGGGAGGGGCGGGAATCAGGCCGCCAGGACGCCGCGCATTTTCTGCAGGGCCTTCGCCTCGATCTGGCGGATGCGTTCGGCCGAAACGTCGAATTCGGCGGCCAGTTCGTGCAGGGTGGCGGCTTCCCCCTCATGGAGCCAGCGCGCTTCCACGATCCGGCGGCTGCGGGGGTCGAGGCTGGCCAGGGCGCTTTGCAGCCCCTCGTCCTGGAGGCGGGCCAGGGCCTTGTTCTCCAGCATCCGGGTCGGCTCGTAGCGGCTGTCGGCCAGGTAGTCGATGGGGGCGAAGCTGTCCTCGCCGTCCTCCGGGTTGCCTTCCAGGGCCATGTCGCGGCCGGAGAGGCGGGTTTCCATCTCGACCACTTCCTCGGCCTTGACGCCCAGGCGCTGGGCCACCTCGGCGGTCTGGGGGCCGGAAAGGCTTTCGACGCCCTCATATTCGCTCTTGAGGCTTCTCAAATTGAAGAAAAGCTTGCGCTGGGCCTTGGTGGTGGCCACCTTGACCAGGCGCCAGTTCTTCAGGATGAACTCATGGATCTCGGCCTTGATCCAGTGGATGGCGAAGGAAACCAGGCGCACGCCCCGATCCGGGTCGAAGCGCTTGACCGCCTTCATTAGGCCGATATTGCCTTCCTGGATGAGGTCGGCGTGGGGCAGGCCGTAGCCCAGGTAGCCGCGGGCGATGGAAATCACCAGGCGAAGATGGGAAAGAACGAGTTGACGAGCCGCCTCGACGTCGCCGTCATCGCGGAGACGCCGTGCCAGCCGCGTCTCCTCGGCTTCGGACAGCATCGGGAAACGGTTCGCCGCCTGGATGTAGGCGTCGATGTTGCCGACCGTCGAAGGGATGGGAAGCGCCAGGGCATGTGTCATAGCGTGTTGTCCTCTTTCAATCCATATAACATCTGCAAGCTCATTTTAGCACTCGTTTATTGAGAGTGCTAAGGGGGGCGAAAGTTCTTTGGCCCCGGCCCGCATTCACCCATCAGGGGCGGGAAATCAGGCGGCGCAATCGCTGCCGGCGGCGGTCCAGGCCAGGAGTTCCTCGAAGCGGTCATCGCTGTCGTCGACGACCAGGGGAGCCGCCAGGCCTTCGGCGTCGGCGATCCCCCTGCGATAGGCTTCCGCCTCGGCGGGGGTTCCGAACGCCACTTCCGTGTCGGTGGCGACGGCATCGGCGTCGGGGTCTTCGCAGCGCCGGGTATAGGCGACCGTGTTCCCGACGACCTTGAGGTTCTCGATCCGATCGTAGGCGTCGCGGACGGAATCGATCCCATCCCGGTAGGCCTCCAGCTCGGCTTCGGTCTCGAAGTCGCGCACGAGGAGGTTGGCCGGGCGGTGGCCAAGGCGGAAGTCAATGATGTCGCCCTGGGTCGGAAGAAGGAAAATACGGACAGTCATAGGATCTCATCGGTCAGAGCCGGCAAGGAGCCGGCTCCACAATTTGCAGGCACAGCGGCGCATCGTGCCCTAACGCAAATCGCATAGCAACCAGGGGCTTTCGACTTTGGCTGGACGTGGGAAGTTGGTGCCTTGCTCTATTGCCAGTCATTGGGGGCCTGGGGCCACTCTCTGTTGGTAGCGGGTCGTCGACCGCCCAGTCTTGCTCAATGTCCGGTTTCACTCCCTGGTAATGGGGGCTCACGACCCAATTCGGTCACTGGACCGGTTACTCGGCGAACGGCAGGAAACAAAGTTCAGCCGCCGCTCCAGAAAACGGCTCATCGATAAGTCATTGGCCTTTGCAGACAATCGGGTCCTTCAAAGCGAACGGCTGCAATATGCCCCACTGCTGCCGCGCGACAAGCTTTCTGAATGAACTGAAGCGTTCCCTCGAACCGACTGGCGGAATCGTTCATCTGAGGCTGAAGCCGGCACGGCGGGCAACTTCTTGCATCCACAGCGGCAACCGGCCCTTTCTTTGGGTACGGAATCGAGCCAAATCTTCACGCCAGTTGGAAGTCAGGCTACTTACAATTTGCTGAGATTCTGCCAGCCCGGCAAGCAATAAACCGTAACCTTCCGCGGATCGTCTTTGCGAGGCATCCATAGCCGCCCAACATCCTTCTGCCTTGCCGATGGCTTCACGAATTCGGGTCGGCTCATTGGCGGCGAAAGCCGCAAAGAAGCCCCTCCGATAATCCAGCATGCGCTGCTGGCGTGGTGTTGAATGGTGGGCAATTGGATACTCCGTTGCTAAGGGTTGTTTGTCCGCCAGCCAGCCGCACTGGGCGGCAAACATTTTCGACGATATGAAATCGTATTCAAACCGCGCAGGCTTGGCACGCGCGAGCTTTTCGTAAATCTCCAGCGCCTGTCTGGCTTTGGCCTCTGCTTCGTCGCTGCGGCCCTGAGCACCTAAGCGGTTAGCGTAATTGCAGAGGGACATCGCCCAATCCGGCTCAAACCGCTCGGGCTTGGCACGCGCGAGCTTTTCGCGAATCTCCAGCGCCTGTCTGGCTTTGGCCTCTGCTTCGTC
>JAGTRP010000017.1 GCA_018261935.1 Rhodocyclaceae bacterium | reverse complement strand
GCGCGAGTTTTTCGCGAATCTCCAGCGCCTGTCTGGCTTTGGCCTCTGCTTCGTCGCTGCGGCCCAGGTCGCTCAAGTGGTTAGCGTAATTGCTGAGGGTCCTCGCCCAATCCGGCTCAAACCGCTCGGGCTTGGCGCGCGCGAGCTTTTCGTAAATCTCCAGCGCCTGTCTGGCTTTGGCCTCTGCTTCGTCGCTGCGGCCCAGGTCGCTCAAGCGGTTAGCGTAATTGCTGAGGGACATCGCCCAATCCGGCTCAAACCGCTCGGGCTTGGCCTGTCTGGCTTTGGCCTCTGCTTCGTCGCTGCGGCCCAGGTCGCTCAAGTGGTTAGCGTAATTGCTGAGGGAGGCCGCCCAATCCGGCTCAAACCGCTCAGGCTTGGCGCGCGCGAGCTTTTCGTAAATTTCTAGTGCCAGTCTGGCCTTGGCCTCTGCTTCGTCGCTGCGGCCCTGAGCACCTAAGTGGTTAGCGTAATTGCTGAGGGACATCGCCCAATCCGGCTCAAACCGCTCGGGCTTGGCACGCGCGAGCTTTTCGTAAATTTCTAGTGCCAGTCTGGCCTGATGTAAGGCTTCTTCAACGTGTCCTTGCCAAACCAGACTGATTGACAAGTTATTCAATGTCTTGGCTTTGCTGGCTTGGTCTTCATCTGTGGTTTTCCCGGGCTTGTGTTCAATTTTTGCAAGTTTTGCCCGATTAACCAAAACCGCCAAATCGACCAACGGAATAATTTCATGCCGGATGTGTTTGTCCAGAATGCCGCAGGCCTGGTTCTTGCGTACAGGGGGGAGATTGGCAAAAGCTTTTTCTGCCATGCGGGCAAGTGGGCTGGGCGTTTCCGCAATCACGGCAACTAGATCATCCGCACAGTTAACAAAGTGCTCGGTCAATACAGGTTCGATGATTGAGGAAAGCTCCTCTCGGTTACGGAGTAGACGTGCCAGCACGGTCAGGCTGGCACGGCGCAAAACCACCTGTTTGCTGTCTAAGACGGCCTCCAACAACGCCTTGCCGCTTGCACCGAGCAGGCATTGGGCCACCAGTGCCTCCCCCAGCAAATCAGGACGCAAACCTTGCACCCCCTGGCGGCCCGGATAAAGCTGGGCAAGCGTACCAAATAGCGGCTTGAGTACACTCTTGCCTCCCCCCGCGGCAACCCAAAGCGCCTCGCAATCGCGGGCTGTAGGCAGGCCGTTTGCCAGCGTTGCCAGTGCCATGAACAACGCCGCGCTTTCATCCTGTTGCATTGCCATGCCAGGCAGGGCCGACAGGGCTTTTGTCCAATAACGGCGTTCATGATTGATCAGCGAACGGGCTACCGATTCGGCCGAGCCCGGTTGTTCTCCGTGCAGAGCAAGCAACGCGGCCATTTGTATATAGAGGGGATGGGCGAAATGCTCGTCATTCAGTTTGGGCATGCCGGGCTGTTGAGGCAACGACAGCTTTTCTGCAAATGCCGCCATAGCGTGCCGGTAGGCTGTCTGGCGGTTTTCCTGACTGTCGTGCAGTTGCGGCAGCGGGTATGGCCCGGTCGTCGCCCTGCCGTCCAGAATCGCTTCACAGGCAGAATCTTTGGCGGGTAACAAATTCCACCATTCGCCACCATCACGGGCTAACAGTAAAATACGTATTTGCTGGGATAAGGTGACAGCAAGCAAGGCTTTGATCAGGTCAAGTAATTGCGGCTGGCGCGTTTCTGCATAGTCGATGACTAGGCACACATGCTGGGCAGATTCGGCCAAGTTCTGGACTATGTTTCCTACCCGTGCATCGTTGGGTAGAAAGCCGGTTAGCCACCCCCGCTTTTGCAGTCGGACGCATAATTCCAACGCCAGACGCGTCTTACCTGTTCCGCCAATGCCGGTGAGCAACCGAATGGCAATCGGAAAATCCTCTGAATTCGCCCACTGAAGTTGTTCTTCCAGAAACGGTTCGCGATTAGTGTCGAAAGGGATTGCCGCTTCTTCTGCCCGCAACAGCCAGCTATTGCTGAAACCTGCATTGGCCTGCCAAGTCGGGCAAGGCATTTCCAGAATGCCACTGGATGATTGCCCAGCAGTGACTTCTTGCTCCGGCCGGATTGATTTGGGCTCTAGCGACGAATCGGCAGTGCCCGATGCTGGCATCCAGCCCAATACTTGGGCAAGAGAACGTGCGCAGTCTGACCAGCTATATCTTCGAAGCAGTTCTTCACGCAATCGCACCGCTTTCCCACGTGCTTGATCGGGCGACTTTGCGATTTCAACAATCTCGCATGCCAATGCTTCTTGATCTTTTCCCTGGAAAAACGGCTCTATGATGTTACCGGCGATATCAATGGGATAGACGAGGCTGGTATAAAGGCCATTATCCAATTCCTGGAGCAGGCGATAGAGTCCGCTTTTTTGGCTAACAATAAGCGGGACGCCTGCCGCGATAGCTTCCCAACCTACCAGCCCGAAACCTTCATGCCATGATGGCATCAAGGCAACACTGGCGCTACGCAACTCGTTGAACAGGTCATTGCGGTCTGTAGTGAAAGGCAGCGCGTGCATTCGGATTGCACGTCCCGCATATTCTTGTGCAAAACGTTTTAGCTCAATCTCGGCATCGGCATAATCAGCAGAATCGCACTGTTCAAGATCCACACCTCTCAGTGTTAATTCCGGTTCACTGATACCGCGCAGAACATCGGGCAGACCAGAGTCTGCATCCGCTTTCTTGATGGCACCGGCAAAAGCCGCAACTCCCAGGTGCCCTTGCTTGATTTTTTTTGCATCTTCACTGAGACGGCCACTGATAAACCCGCGGAAAGTTTTGAATACATTCTTGACCTGGATATCAGGTAACCCAGGTACCAGCATGGGAATATCCGTGCGGTCCAGCATTTCTGCCAGCGCATCGCGCAAGAGGGGGCCGACGGCCATTACGATGTCGGCTTGTTCAAAAAGTTTGTGTTGTTCTTTGGTTTTTTGGTTGGCAAGAGCACTGTTTTCAGAGAACGACTCGTAATGGTCATAACTCATGTGATGAATGAGTGAGGATCGTCCGCCGTACTCTTTAGCGGCCTGTAATGCAACATCCCCTGTAATACGGTCATGACCAAGCCAGACCGTTTGCCCCGAATCGTTTTCAATCCCGCGTTTCTGCAAGGCTTGCCAAGCGTTGGCTGCGAAACTGGCAAAGAACTCCTTTTGATTGTTCAACCCGAGCGAAACCAAGCAAACCTCACAGTTTTGCGCCTCCCGAATTTCTTCTTCGTCCGCGTAAAGTACGACACAGACGGTTTGGATATGCTGAGAAAAGGCGGCGGCAAGGGCTTTGAGTAAATCCTGGTTAAAGCTGTTGATCCCGCCAAATTGCGGCCCCCAGCGGGTTGCAAAGGAGACAAGCGTTTTCATAGGTTGCGCCATTCTTGGTTTGTCAATTTTTCTTAGTCGGCCCCGCAGGATTCATCTGCAAGCTGATTTGGACTGACGGACAGTTGATGACGTAATGATATCAATTAGAAGCACGGCTGAACGGCTTACGAATGGCTGCTTACGCAGTCTTTAGGGGGTGCATCCACCGTTTGAATCCGCATTGTCTTTGCAGACCGGATGGGCCACAGGCCTAAATAACAGTCAAGGCAGAACAGGTGGCGTTGCGCCTTCGACAGGGATCAGAGTGGAGCCGCCGTTCGAACGGTGAATCTGCCGAATGGCCGAGCGGCAGGTATTGGCCGGGAGCACGTACCCAGCAGCAGCCCGGAAGCTGCCATTCGCGGCAAAAAGTAGCTCACATCGGGCATGAAATGAAAAGCCACAGGCGGCCGGTCGTTACTCCGGCTGCTATGTCCGCACCACTGTGTCGGGCGATTCTTCCGACCATACGCTGGCGAGTGATGCGCACCTTCACACCTGCGATGCAGGCACCCGTGGTCTGTTCATTGTGCTCCGTTCGTACCAGCACGGTACAACGGGGAGCGCCGCGCTATACAGACGGAGGTTCCCGGCCTCAGCAACGAACGTCCGGTTGGGGATTCCGGATTGCCGTCGAACAACTGCAAGCCGCTACCGCGAAGCGACACTACCGCCCGATGCCGCTTACTTCCGCTTTCGCTGCTGCCAGTATTGGAATTCGTCCTCATGGATCTCGATGTCGAGTTCCATGACTCGGGCCTGTAGCCGGGCCTGTGCATCCGCTACGGCCTGGTTGTAAACGACGGGGGCAATTTCCTTCAAGAAAAAGCCAAGGAGCGCCCTGGCTTCCAGGCTGCCGATTTCCTCTTCCATGTTTTCGCTGAAATAGCGCTGGATCGAGGTAATTGCGGCGTTGTTTGCCTCTTTGGAGAGTTCGATGGTCATGGGAATGGGTTGCTGTGGCTGGGGGTGATGGGTGGTTCTGGGGCATGGTGGGAGGGGGGCAAGAAATGGTCCATTGCTTCCCCATCCCCACCCCGGCCCTCCCCTTGAAGGGGAGGGAGAGATGCCGAAACCGTTGTGGTGCCATGCTTCGCAGCCCCGGAGACGCATCACTCCGCCAGGATGCGCGCTTTCACTGTCCTGCCTTTGACCTTGCCCGCCGCCAGCTTGCGAACCGCTTCATGGGCAATGTCGCGGGCGACGGCGACGTAGGTGTATTGGTCCGTCACGGTGATCTTTCCGACCTGTTCGCGGGTGAATCCCGCTTCGCCGGTGAGGGCGCCGAGCACGTCGCCGGGGCGAATCTTCTCCTTGCGCCCCCCGAGAATCTGCAGCGTCACCATCGGCGGCACCAGGGGCGAGTCATCGCCACCCTGCAGGGACCCGAGGCCATGCCACTCCGGTTCGCTGCCCGTCATTCCGGCGATGGCGGCAACCCGCCGCCGGTCGCCCGGGCTGCACAGGCTCAGCGCCCAGCCATCCTGGTCGGCACGGCCGGTGCGGCCGATCCGGTGGATATGCACCTCCGGGTCCGGCGTGACATCGACGTTGATGACCGCTTCCAGTTGCGCGATATCCAGGCCGCGGGCTGCCACATCGGTGGCGACCAGCACAGAGCAGCTCCGGTTGGCGAACTGGATCAGCACCTGGTCCCGCTCCCGCTGTTCCAGGTCGCCATTCAAGGTCAGGGCATGGAAGCCCTGGGCCTGGAGCATTTCCAGCAGGGCGCGGCATTGTTGCTTGGTGTTGCAGAAGGCCAGGGTGCTGACCGGGCGATAGTGCTTGAGCAGGGTGCAGACCGCCTGCAGGCGCTCCTCGTGCTTCACCTCGTACCAGCGCTGACGGATCTTGCTGTCCTCGTGCTGTTCCAGCAGTTTCACTTCCTGCGGCTTCGACAGGAACTGCTCCGCCAGCCGGGCGATGCCTTCCGGGAAGGTGGCGGAGAACAGCAAGGTCTGGCGTTGCCTGGGGCATTGCCTGGCGACGGCGGCGATGGCGTCGTAAAAACCCATGTCCAGCATGCGGTCGGCTTCGTCCAGCACCAGGGTGTTGAGCTCATCGAGCTTCAGGCTGCCCCGTTCCAGGTGATCCATGATGCGGCCGGGGGTGCCCACCACGACGTGGGCGCCGTGTTCCAGGCTGGCCATCTGCGGGCGCATGGTGGTGCCGCCGCAGAGGGCGAGAATCTTGATGTTGTCCTCGAACCGCGCCAGGCGGCGGATCTCCTGGGTCACCTGGTCGGCCAGCTCCCGGGTCGGGCACAGCACCAGGGCCTGCACCGCGAAGCGGCGGGGATTCAGCTTGCCGAGCAGGGCCAGGCCGAAGGCCGCCGTCTTGCCGCTGCCCGTCTTGGCTTGGGCGATCAGGTCGTGCCCGGCGAGGGCGATCGGCAGGCTGGCGGCCTGGATGGGGGTCATGGTCAGATATTCGAGCTGTTCCAGGGTCGCCTGCATGCGGGGCGGCAGCGGCAACTCGCTGAACGGACGCCCGGCTGCAGGCGCGGCGGGGACTTGGGGGGCGGAAGCAATGGCAGTCATAGGGACGGGAGTGTACTGGTTTGCGCGGCGAACCGGTCCTTATCGTGCAAACGGCCAGGCCCTTCCGGAAGGCCGATTTTCGGAGAGGGGCGTTGGCAGGTAGACTTGGGCCCCTTGCATCGATGCTTTTCAAGGTTTGCCCTCCTATGACTTTTCCCGGCCTGGGCCTGATTCCGCCTCTCCTTAGCGCCCTCGACACCCTGGGCTATCAAACGCCGACCCCGGTCCAGACCCAGGCGATTCCCGCCGTCCTGGCCGGGCGCGACCTGATGGCCGCCGCCCAGACCGGCACCGGCAAGACGGCAGGCTTTGCCTTGCCCCTGCTGCAGCGGCTGGCCGCGGCAGAGGCGCCGGTCGCCAGCAATTGCGCTCGCGTCGTGGTGCTGGTGCCGACCCGGGAATTGGCCGAACAGGTGCACGAAAGCTTTCGGGCCTACGGCCAGCACCTGTCCCTGAGAACCTGCGCCGTTTATGGCGGGGTCAGCATCAATCCGCAGATGATGAAACTGCGCAAGGGCATGGACGTGGTGGTGGCTACGCCGGGGCGCCTGCTGGACCTCCATCGGCAGAATGCGATCAAGTTCAACGAAGTTCAGACCCTGGTGCTGGACGAGGCCGACCGCATGCTCGATCTCGGCTTCTCCCGGGAGTTGAATGCCGTGTTCGCCGCCCTGCCGAAGCGCCGGCAGACCCTCCTGTTCTCCGCCACCTTCTCCGACGCCATCCGCGCCATGGCCGGCGCCATTCTCCATGATCCGGTCGCCATCGAGGTCAGCCCGCGCAACACCACGGCCAAGGGCGTCCGGCAGCGGGTCATTCCTGTCGATAAGAAGCGCAAGCCTGAACTATTCAGCCATCTCCTCAAGCGGCGGCGCTGGGGCCAGGTGCTGGTTTTCGTGAAGACCCGCAAAGGGGTCGAACAATTGGTCGCCACCCTCCAGGCCCAAGGGATCAGCGCCGACTCGATCCACGGCGACAAGCCCCAGCCGGCCCGCCTGCGCGCCCTGGAGCGCTTCAAGGCCGCAGAAGTCCAAATCCTGGTGGCCACCGACGTGGCGGCCCGGGGCCTGGACATCGACGATCTGCCCCTGGTGGTCAATTTCGACCTGCCCATCGTGGCTGAAGACTACATCCACCGCATCGGCCGCACCGGCCGCGCCGGCGCCACCGGCGAGGCGATCTCCCTGGTGTGCGCGGACGAGGTCGGCCTGCTGTCGGCCATTGAGACCCTGACCAAGCAGGTCTTCCAGCGCTTTGAAGAGGCGGGTTTCGAGCCCGACCACCGGGTGCCCCTGACCAACGCCGCCGGCCAGCTGGTGAAAAAGCCGAAGAAACCCAAGAAGCCCAAGGTCGCGGTGGCTCCGGCCAAAGCCCCCGCGCCAGGCAAGCGGGGCGGGTCCGCCGCCCCGGGGGGAAGGCGGAAGGGGCCGGCAAGCGCGGCCGGGAAGCCAGCCAGCCGGCGTCGGCCCCGGTAGGCGGCCGATCCATTAACGAAACCCGCGACGATTCAAGGGCCTGCCTCCCAATCCGTGGGATACTCGCCCCCCTCTTCCTACCTGACGCCTCGCCATGACCACCCCCGCTGCCCCCCCGGCCACTCCGAAACCCGGTCTGCATCCCCGCAACCGGCACCGCACCGGCTATGACTTCGCCGCCCTCACCGCGGCCGTGCCGGGGCTGGCCCGTTTTGTGGTGACCACGCCCGCCGGCACCCCCAGCATCGATTTTGGCGACCCGGCGGCGGTCAAGGCCCTGAACCGCGCCCTGCTGGAGGTGGATTACGGTGTCCGGGGCTGGGACATCCCGCCCCAGTACCTGTGTCCGCCTATCCCCGGCCGGGCCGATGTCCTGCACCACCTGGCGGATTTGCTGGCGGAGGGCAACGATGGGGTGATCCCCCGGGGCGACCGGCTGTTCGTGCTGGATATCGGCGTCGGCGCCAATGGCGTCTATCCCCTGGTCGGCCATGCCGAATACGGCTGGCGCTTTGTCGGGGTCGATACCGACCCCGTGGCCCTGGACAATGTCCGGCGCATCGTGGCAGCCAACCCCGGCCTTTCCCGGGCCATCGAGCTGCGCCACCAGCCGGTGTCGGACAACGTCTTCGTCGGTGTGCTGCGCACCGGCGAAAGATTCGACCTCACCCTGTGCAACCCGCCCTTCCATGCCTCCCCGGCCGAAGCCATGGCCGCCGCCGGACGCAAATTGAAGAACCTGGGCAAGGCTCCCCGGGGCGGTTCCGCCCCCCGTCTCAACTTTGGCGGCCAGAGCAACGAACTGTGGTACCCCGGCGGCGAGCGGGCCTTCCTGGAGCGCCTGATCACCCAGAGCGCCGGCATCCCGAAGCGCTGCCTGTGGTTCTCCACCCTGGTTTCCAAGGCCGAAAACCTGCGCTACGTCGAGGTCGCCCTCGAAAAGCTGCATCCCTGCGCCACCCGGGTCATCCCCATGGCCCAGGGGCAGAAGCAAAGCCGGCTGGTGGCCTGGACCTTCACCCCCAAGGCGGAACGGCTGAAATGGCGGCGGGCCCGGTGGGGACGGGATGCGGGCATGGCCGTCGCGAAAGGTGAACCGCCGGCAGAGCAGCCCGAATGAGGACCGATTTGCGGGTGCCGTTCGCGGAGAAGGACGAGGCCAAGCGGCTGGGGGCGCGCTGGGATCCCGCCCGGAAAGTCTGGTACGTCCAGAACCAGGCGGACCTGGCCCCGTTCTCCCGCTGGCTGCCGACCGGTTCCGCCCCGTCGGATGCCGGCGCGCCGGGCAAGGCGCCCGCGGCCAAAAAGCCCCAGAAGAGCGGCGGAGGCACCGTGGTCGTGGGCAGCAAATACGTCGAGCAGCCCCGCGTCTGCGATTGCCTCCCATGGGAGGTGTGTGACAAGTGCCGCTCCATGGCACTGTCCGGCTAGGGGCGGCCAAAGCCCCATCCATCCAGCCATTGCCGGCGACCTGACGCACCCCGGAATCCATCAGAGGATCCTGGGGGCTTCGTCACGTTCGGAAAACCACCGCGCCGAATCCTTGTCGCAGCCGTTACAGCGCCCCCTGTCCAGGTCGGCGCCTGCTACTCCAAGGAAGGAAAGATCATGATCAAGAAAAATCTCTTTCTGGGCATCCTCCTGTGCATGCTCGTGATACCGGCTTCCGTCCTCGCCCAGTCCTCTCCGCAGGCTGGCGCCTATTCCGAGAGGGATGCGCAAAGCCTGCTCTCCGCCTTCATGTCCTACACGGACCTGCGCATCGCCTCCATTCAGAAGAGCCTCGAAATCCTGGCAGCCACCTCTGAAGCGAAGTCTGGCAAGTGGGACAACATGAAGGGCCTGTTGGGCGCTTACCAGAAGTCGGAGGATGGTCTCAACGTCTGGTATGCCCGTCCCGATGGCACCTATTACATTGCCGACAAGGGGTTGATGGACCAGAAGCTGAGCGACCGGGCCTATTTTCCCGATCTCATGGCGGGCAAGACCATCATCGGCGCCCTGGTGGTCGGCAAGAGCACCGGCCAGCGTTCTGCCGTGATCGCGGTGCCCGTCAGGAATGGCGGCAAGGTGGTCGGCGCCATCGGCGCCACGCTCTTCCTCGACCGGCTTTCCGAGCAGATCGCTTCCGTCCTCGACCTTCGGAAGGACGCGAGCTTTTTCGCCCTGGCCCCGAACGGCCTGACCACCCTCAATAGCAGGACGGAGCGCGAGTTCCTCGATCCGCGGCAGGTGGGAAGCGAGAGCCTCAAGAAGGCCGCCGATGAGATGCTGTCCGGGACTGCGGGGAGAGTCACCTACGTCTTCGACAACGCCAACAAGATCGCGCTCTACCGGACTTCGCCGCTGACCCAGTGGCGGTTCGCCATCGCCCTGGGCAGCCCTCTGCCGAAATAACTAGCGCATCTCGAACGCTTCCTGGTGGAAGCGGAACCGGCCTTGCCCCAGGTCGTGCAGGCCTTTCTTCAGGCTCTCCGCCAAGCCCAGGGGGCCGCAGAACCAGACCTCGGCCCGGCGGGCGCCGTCCCGGGCGGCCAGCATGGCAGGGTTTAGCGTTTCCCCCTGGCGGGCGCCATGGATATGCAGGCGCAGGCCGGGCAAGGGGGCGCAGAGGGCTTCCAGGCGGGGGACGAAGGGGTCGGCGGCCCGGTCCCGGGTGCAGTAGTGGAGATCGGCGGCGGGCATCTGGCCCGGGTTGGCCTGGAGGGACTCCAGCCAGGCCAGGAAGGGCGTGATGCCGATGCCGCCGGCAACCCATATCTGCCGGGCCTTCGGGTCCTGGCGGGCGATGTCGAAGCGGCCGTAGGGGCCTTCCACCTGCACGGCCAGGCCGGGCTGCAGGCGGTCGGCAAGCCGCTGGGTATAGTCGCCCAGGGCCTTGATCTGGAAATCGATGGTCCGGCTCCCGTTATCGGCGCTGGCGATGGTGAAGGGGTGCGGCCCTTCCTTGGGGTCGAAGGTGATGAAGGCGAACTGGCCGGGGCGATGGCCCCGCCAGCCGGCCGCCAGCTGGCAGCGCACGGTGACGATGTCGGGGGCGGGACGCTCGACTGCGGCGATGGTGCCGGAAACCCGGCGGGAGCGGCCGATGCGGCCGGCGAGGGAAACTACGGCGCCATAGACGCCGCCCACGGCCAGCGCCGCGAGCAGCAGGCCCACGGGCTGGTTCCAGTAATCGGTCGGCGCCAGCAGGGCGGCGTGGAAGACCAGCATCAGGTAGAGCACCGGCATTCCCTGGTGGAGAAAGCGCCAGGGCCGGTAGGGGAAGCGCTTCCACAGGGTGATCACCAGCATGGCCAGGAGGGCGTAGATGGCCCACTCGCCCATGTCCTTGGCGGGGTGGCGCAGGGCCTCCAGAAGGCCGGTGAATTCTTCCTTGGGGGGCCGCCCGGCGCGGCCGAACAAGGCCTTCAGGACGTCGTCGGACATCTCGATCAGCCAATGGAGGCCGCCGAAGGCCACGGCCAGGATGCCGGCCCACTTGTGGGTGCGGTACATGCGGTCGAGGCCGCCCAGGGGCCCTTCGAGCCAAGCCGGGCGCGCCGCCAGGAACATGGCCAGGGACATCAGGGCGATGGACAGCAGGCCGGTCAGGTAGAGACCCTCCTGGCGGACGACCCAGGGCAGGCTGCCGGCACCGGGGCCGCCGGCGACGAAAAGGTCCCAGCCCCAGGCCAGGGTGATGAGGGCGAAAAGACTGGAAAGCAAGGTTTTCATGGCGAATTTCCTGATGTTAAGGGCGGGGACGTCAGTCCTCGTAGTAGCCCTTTTCGGCACCGGCATGGCAGGCGACGCAGTTGGCCTTGGTGCGCACGTCCTTCTGCCGCCATTCCCGATCGGAGACCTTGCGGTGCTCCCGGACCCACTTGGGCATTTCGGTGATGCGCAGGGGGGCATTGCCGGCATCCACGCCCCGCAGCCATTTGCCGCCCTGGCGCTGGTTGCCGGCATCTGCGGCATTGGCCGTGAGATAGCGGCTTATCTTGGCGGCGGTGGCGGCATCGACGCTGGCGTCGTCGCCGAAGTGGTTCTGAAGGTCGCCCATCATGCGCTGCCAGGAACTGGCCGGCAGCATGGCGGGAGCGAAGGCCAGGTGGCAGCTGCCGCACTCCTCCTTGACCACCGGATCGGCGACCGGGGCGTAGTAATGGCCGCCGGCCTGGGCCCGTTGCAGCACGGCGGCGGAAAGTCCTAGCAGAAGGAAACCCAGGGCAAGGGGACGGTAGGGAATGTTCATGGAAATCTCCTCGACAGGGCCGTTACTGGCCGATCATGTAGGTGAGCCAGTCACCCTTTTCCTGGGGCGTGCATTCCCGCCCCAGCACCTCGTTGCAATTGCGCTTGAACCACTTCTCGACCTTGGCCGGGTCGGTGTAGCGGGTCGGGGTGGCCGATACCGCCATGGGGGCGATGTCCTTGCCGGCCAGGGTGCGGCCGCCGGCCCGCGGGTCCTTGCCGTGGCAGGAAGTGCAGGCGGGGGTGTCGGGCTTGCCGCCGGCGAAATTCCGGGTGTGCAGGGCCTGGCCCTGGGCGGCGGAAAAGCCGGCCGACTTGGCGGCGGCGCCGTACTGGGCCAGGAGATCCTCCCGGGGGCCGGCAAAGCTGGCGGTGGCCAGCAGCAGGGTGCCGGCGGCGATGGCGAGGGTGCGCTTCATGTTGGGTCCTTGCGATAATGGGCGTATGGATCGCACTGTGCGCCAGGCGAACTGAACGGAACCTGAACCGGCCGTTCATCCTGCGTTCAGGATCGGGGCGCTAAAAGACCAGACTGGAACACCGTGGGAAGCATCGCCATGTCGGACGGAACCTCATACAGATTGCCCAGGGCCCTGATCGCCGCCCTGGTGCTGGCGCTGGCCGGCGCCGGGCCGGGGCTGGCCGATGACCGGCACGACCACGACCGCGCCCGCCAGGCCCTGGAGGCCGGCGAGATCCTGCCCCTGCAGACCATCCTCGAGCGGGTGGAGCGGAGCTATCCCGGCCAAGCCATGGAGGTGGAGCTGGAGCGCCGGGGCGGAGCCGGATGGTTCTACGAGATCAAGCAGCTTTGTTCCGATGGGCGGCTGCGCAAGATCGTGGTGGACGCCCGCAGCGGCGAGGTGCTGGCCGTCCGGGGCCGGGGCGGCCGCCACGGGGGAGGCCGCTGATGCGCATTCTTGTGGTGGAAGACGAGCCGACCCTGGCCGCCCAGTTGGTCGAGGCCGTGCAGGCCGTCGGGTATGTGGTGGATGTCGCCGGCAATGGCGTGGATGCCCATTTCCTGGGGGATACCGAATCCTACGACGCGGTGGTGCTGGACATCGGCCTGCCCCAGATGGACGGCATCACGGTCCTGAAGAAATGGCGAGCCGCCGGCCGCACCATGCCGGTGCTGATCCTGACGGCCCGGGACAGCTGGCACGAGAAGGTGGCGGGCATAGATGCCGGTGCCGACGACTACGTCACCAAGCCCTTCCACATGGAGGAGCTGCTGGCCCGCCTGCGGGCCCTGATCCGCCGCGCCGGCGGCCATGCCAGCGCCGAGCTGACCTGCGGGCCCCTCACCCTGGACACCCGCAACAGCCGCGCCCTGGTGGAGGGGCAGGCGCTGAACCTGACCAGCCACGAGTACCGGGTGCTGGCCTACCTGATGCACCACCGGGACCAGGTGGTCTCCCGGGGCGATCTCATCGACCACATCTATGCCCAGGACTTCGACCGGGATTCGAACACGGTGGAGGTGTTCATCGCCCGACTGCGCAAGAAGCTGCCCGCCGGCCTCATCGAAACCGTGCGCGGCCTCGGCTACCGCCTGACCGCTCCCCAATGACCAGCATTGCCCGGGCCTCCCTGCGAATCCGCCTGCTGGCGGGCACCCTGGTCTGGATCGCCGCTTCCATCGTCGCCGCCGGCTGGGGGCTGGGCAACCTCTTCCACCAGCATGTGGAATCCCAGTTCCATGCCGAACTCAAGCTCCACCTCGACCAGCTGACCGCCCAGTTGGGGGTCGATGGCGAGGGGCGGCCGGTCCTCTCCCAGCCCTTGAGCGATCCCCGTCTGGTCCGCCCGTACTCCGGCTTCTACTGGCAGGTGGATGCCATGGCCGGAAGCGCCCCCGCCGGGATACCGGCTGTCGGCCTGCTGCGCTCCCGCTCCCTCTGGGACTATGTGCTGACCGTCCCGGCGGATGCGCCCGCCGACGGCGAAATCCACCGCCGCCAGGTGGCCGGCCCCGAAGGCGCCAGGCTCGGGATGGTGGAGCGCATCGTCCGCATCGACGACACCCCGGACGGCAATCCCCGCACCTTCCGCCTGATGGCCGCCGCCGATGCCCGGCTGATGTCCGAGCCGGTGGCCCGCTTCAGCGGCGAGCTGTGGACGGCCCTGGGGGTGCTCGGCGCCGGCCTGGTGATCGCCGCCCTCGTACAGGTGTTCGTCGGACTGGCGCCGCTCCTCAAGCTGCGCGCCGCCCTCGGTGAGGTGCGCAGCGGCAGGTCGCAGCGGCTCGAAGGCCGCTTTCCCGGGGAGGTCATGCCCCTGGTGGACGAGTTCAATTCCGTGCTGGCCCAGAACGCCGAGGTGGTCGAGCGGGCCCGCACCCACGCCGGCAACCTCGCCCATGCCCTGAAAACCCCCCTCACCGTGCTGGCCAATGCGGCGGCCGCCCCCGGCCGGAAAGGGGACGAACTGGCCCGCCTGGTGCTGGAAAACGTCGGCGTCGCCCGGCGGCAGGTGGATTACCACCTCGCCCGCTCCCAGGCCGCCGCCGCCATCCGCATGCCCGGGGCGCGGACGTCGGTCACGCCCATCATCGACGGCCTGGTGCGGACCATGGGGCGCATCCACGCCGAGCGCGAGCTTGAGTTGGGGGTCCAGCCCCTGCCGGAGAGCCTGGCTTTCCGGGGGGAAGGCCAGGACCTGCAGGAAATGCTCGGCAACCTCATCGATAACGCCTGCAAGTGGGCTTCCCGCCGGGTCGAGATCGGCGCGGCCAGGGAGGGGAGTCAGCTGCGCATCGCCATCGACGACGACGGCGCGGGGCTGGCCGCCGACAAGCGGCGGGCGGTCATCGACCGGGGGGTGCGGGCCGACGAGCAGGTGCCGGGGTCCGGGCTGGGCCTGGCCATCGTCGACGATCTGGCGCGCCTCTACGGCGGCCGGGTAGAACTCCTGGACTCGCCCCTGGGGGGCCTGCGCTCGGTACTGACCCTGCCGGCGGCGGATTAGGCTTGCCCGCCGGCAGTTGAACCATGGGCCAGGGGCCGTGGTCTCCAAGGGAGAGGAGCAAAAGGAGGGCGCCATGACCCGAACTGAAATGCCCATGACTGTGGCCGACGCCATCCGGAGCCGCCGCTCGGTGCGCAACTACCGGGCCGAGCGCCTTGACGCCGCCACCATCGAAGCCCTTCTCGCCGCGGCGGTGCGGGCGCCGACGGCCATCCACATGGAGCCCTGGGGCTTCCTCGTCATCCAGGAGATGCTCCTGCTGCACCGTATCTCGGATCGGGCGAAGGGGCTGTTCATGGCCGAGGCGCGGCGGGAGCACCTGGACCGGGGCGGCCATGACCTCGATGTGTTCGAAAGTCCCGATTTCAGCGTCTTCTACAACGCGGGCACCCTGATCGCCATCTGCGCTACCCGGGGCGGCCCCTTTGCCCCCGCTGACTGCTGGCTGGCGGCGGAGAACCTGATCCTGACCGCCACCGCCATGGGCCTGGGCACCTGTGTCATCGGCTCGGCAGTGGAGGGGCTCAACGCCCCGGACATCCGCGCTGAGATCGGCCTGCCGGAAGATGCCCAAGTCGTCGCCCCCATCATCGTCGGGGTGCCGGCCGACGCGGCGCCGCCCACCTCCCGCCGGCAGCCGCGCATCCTCAACTGGCTGGGGCGCTAAGCGGCTTCAGGGCGCTGTCGTCAGACGGCGTACTGGTGCACGGCCTGGCGCATGCGCTGGACAACCCCTTCCAGGCAGCCCACCATGGCCGTGGCCTGGGCGGCTGCGCTGGCGTTCTGCTCGGTCATGGCCGCCACCTGCTCCAGGTCCTTGCCCAGTTCGGTCATGGCGGCCTCCTGGCCACTCACGGCCTGGGAAATTTCGGCCACCATCTGCATCGTGGCTGCCATTTCCCCGTTGATCCGCTCCAGGGAATTCCGGGTCGCGCCCACCAGTTCTACCCCCTCGGACACCTGGCGGGCGCCGTGGCGCATGCCGTCCACCGCCGTGCCGGTTTCCGCCTGGATGGTCTGGATCATGGCGCTGATCTCCTGGGTGGCCTTGGCGGTGCGTTCGGCCAGTTTCCTCACTTCGTCCGCCACCACGGCGAAGCCCCGTCCCTGTTCGCCGGCCCGGGCGGCCTCGATGGCGGCGTTAAGCGCCAGCAGGTTGGTCTGGTCGGCGATTTCCTTGATGACGGAAGTGATGCGGCTGATCTCCTCGGAGCGCACCCCGAGGGATTCCACGTGGGCGGCCGACTGTTGCACGGTGCCGGCAAGGGTCTGGACGGTGGCGGTGGCGTCCTCGGTGACCCGGCTGCCCTCCCGGGAAAGGGCGCTGACCGTTTCCGCCGTCTGGTGGGTGGCCTGGGCATGGGTCGCCACTTCGCCGATGGAAACCGTCACCTGCTCGATGGCGGCAGCGGCGGCGGAGGTGGCCTGGCTCTGCGCCCGGGCGGCCTGGTGGATGTCCTTGATGCCGCTATTGACCTCCCGGGTGGCGTAGTCCACCTGGCCGGCCACGTCGCTGACGCCCTGGAGCATGGCCTGGACGCTGGAAACGAATACGTCGGCCCGGCGCGCGATGGTGCCGATTACGTCCCGCCGCGCCAGGTCGAAGCGGGTGCGCAGGTCGCCTGAGGACAGCAGCCTTTCCAGCCAGTCGGCGGTGGCGCCCAGGTCACGGCGCACGCCGGGGACGTAGATGAAGAGGAAATAGAGGGCGTAGATGCCGGCGACGATGGCGGCGCCGTTCTTGAATTCCGGCGCCAGCCGCACGTCCGCCAGGCTTTCCGCGAGCAGGATCAGGGCGGGGAAGAGGGCGGCGAGCCCCCCCAGGGTCATCTGGGCCGACAGGGAGAGGAGCCCGTTGAGCCAGGCGGGCCGCCGCTTCACCACACGGCCATGCTCGATGTAGATGGAGGTATCGCCGTCCCGGACGCGCCGGTAGGCGGCCTCGGCGGCGGCGACCTCTTCCCGGGTGGGGCGGCCGCGCACGGACTGGTAGGCCACCACCCGCCCGTTTTCCCGCACCGGCGAGACGTTCGCCACCACCCAGTAGAAGCCGCCGTCCTTGCGCCGGTTCTTGACGATGCCGCGCCACGGCAGGCCGGCCTTGAGGTCGCGCCAGAGGTCCTCGAAGGCCGCCGGCGGAACATCCGGATGGCGCACGATGTTGTGGGACTGGCCGATCAGCTCCTCGCGGGTGAAGCCGCTGACCTTGGCGAAGGCGTCGTTGGCATCCTCGGTGATCCCCTTGAGGTCGGTCCGGGAATAGATGAACTCGCCCTCCGGCAGGAGGGTTTCGACATCGGTGACGGGCAGGTTGATCTTCATGGGGCAGCCTTTTGGAGAGCCAATCCTTATGGGACGGGGGATTGGCAGTGTCGCACATGTCATATTGAAAGAATATAAGCATTTACCATGCCGTTTATACGGCATTGCATATATGCCCCCGGAAGTGGCCGGATCCCGGGTAAAGTAGCCGGTTGCCGTTTCGGCCTGATGACACAACCCGCTTGCTTCGGAAGTCCCCATGTCCCTGACCGCCCCAGACTCTCCCCCGGGAAACTACCGGGGGCGCTTCGCCCCTTCCCCCACCGGTCCCTTGCATTTCGGCTCCCTGGTGGCGGCCGTGGGCAGCTATCTCGACGCCCGGGCCCACGGCGGGGAATGGCTGGTGCGCATGGAGGACGTGGACGCCCCGCGCAACGTTCCCGGGGCGGCGGAAGGCATTCTCGCCACCCTGGAAGCCTTCGGCTTCGAGTGGCAAGGCGAGGTGCTCTGGCAGAGCCAACGCCTGGAGGCCTACCAGGCGGCCCTGGCGGAGCTGAAATCCCGGGGCCTTGCCTATGGCTGCGCCTGCTCCCGCAAGGAGATCGCCGAGGCCGCCAGCCACCCCGCCGTCGATGGGGGGCTGGCCTATCCCGGCACCTGCCGCGCCGGCCTCCCCCCCGGCCGCCCGGCCCGGGCCTGGCGGCTGCGGGTGCCGGACGAGGACTGGGGGTGCGAGGATCGCCTGCAGGGCGCCGTCATCCAGCGCCTGGAGCGGGACGTGGGGGATTTCGTCCTGCGGCGGGCCGACGGCCAGTTTGCCTACCAGCTGGCGGTGGTGGTGGACGACGCCTTCCAGGAAATCACCGACGTGGTGCGGGGCGCCGATCTCATCGACTCCACGCCGCGCCAGATCTGGCTGCAGCATTGCCTGGGGGTCGCGACGCCCCGCTATGCCCACCTGCCAGTGGCCACCAACGCCGCCGGCGAGAAGCTTTCCAAGCAGACCCGGGCGCCGGCCCTCGACCCGGCCCGGGGCGGCACCGAACTGGTGCGGGCCCTGGCCTTCCTCGGCCAGCAGCCGCCGGCCGAACTCGCCCGGGCTGGGTTCCCCGAAATCTGGCAATGGGCCCGGGCGCACTGGCGCTTCGAGGCCCTGCCGCGGCAGCGGGCCGTGGCGCTCAGCGGCGGCTGACCTCGGGCTTCTCCTCGTTGGCCTGCCAGTGCTTCGGTCCGTAGCCGGCCAGGCCGACCAGCAGGCGCACCAGGCCGTAGCTCAGCCAGCGCAGCAGGCGGGAATACATCGGCATGCGATGCAGCTCGGCGGCGCCGATTTCCCGGGCACCCTCAGCCATGGCCTCCAGGAGGCTGGCCCGGAGCCCGGCGGCGAAGGGGCGGTCCCAGGCGAAGATATTCCCTTCCTTGGCGAGCAGCAGGCTGAAGGGATCGATATTGGAAGATCCCACCGTCGCCCAGAGGCCATCCACCACGGCCACCTTGGCGTGGAGGAAGCTCTTGCGGTATTCGAATACCCGGATGCCGTCCTCGACCAGGGCGCCATGGAGGGCGCCGGTGGCGTAGCGCAGCAGCGGATGGTCGCTCACGCCCTGCAGCAGGATGGTGATGCGCACGCCGCGCTGGGCGGCGTCCCGCAAGGCATGACGGAAGCGGAAGCCGGGCAGGAAATAGGCATTGGCGATGAGGATTTCCTCCCGGGCGCCGTGGATGGCCTCCAGGTAGGCATTGGCGATGTCGTTGCGGTGGCGGAAATTGTCCCGCAGCAGGAAGGCGGCCGGTTGTTCCCCCGACGGCGGCGGGGATGCCTGGAGGCAGGGCTGGAGGCGGAAGCGGCGCCTCAGGTTGGCCCAGGCGACGATTTCCCACATGCGGCGGACCGCGGCGTGGATTTGAGCCACCACCGGTCCTTCCGCCCGTACCGCATAGTCGTAGCGGGGGCCCAGGTCGCCCGGCGTGTTGTTGTCGTCGACAATGTTGATGCCGCCGACGAAGGCGATGCGGCCGTCCACCACCACTAGCTTGCGGTGCAGCCGGCGCAGGCGGTGGCGGCGCATGCGGAAGCGGGCCAGTTCCCGGCGGTAGAGCATCACCTGGGCGCCGGCGGCGGTCAGGCGGGCCTCGAAATCGACCAGGAAATTGCGGCCGCCGAAGCCGTCCACCAGGACCCGCACCTGGACGCCCCGCAGGGCGGCCTGGGCCAGCGCCCCGGCCACGGCGTTGCCCACCGCGTCGTCGGCGAAGATGTAGCTTTCCAGGTGGATTTCCTGCTGTGCCTCCTGGAGAGCGGCGAGGAGGGCCGGAAAATACTCGCGGCCCGAATTGAGCAGGATCAGCCGGTTGCCGTAGAGCAACTCAAGCGGCATGTCTCGTCAGATGGGCCGAGAGGGCGGCGTGGTCGGAAATCATCGACCAGGGCCGGCCATGGTGTACTTCCGAATGTTTCACCTCGAAGCCCCGCACATAGATGCGGTCGAGGCGGAAAAGGGGCAGGGCGGCCGGGAAGCTCCGCACCGGCCGGCCGGCGCCGTCGGTGAAGACCTCGGTGAGCCCGAGGCGGGGCACCAGGCAGGCGTCGGCATGGTTGCGCCAGTCGTTGAAGTCGCCGGCGATGATGAGGGGATCGGCCGGGTCGGCGATCTCCTCCAGGTAATCGGCCAGGGCGCCCATCTGCCATTTCCGGGAACGGCCCAGGAGGGAGAGGTGGACGCTGACGCAGTGGGCGACGGCGCCGCCCGGCAGGGCGATGCGGCAATGGAGGAGGCCGCGGCGCTCGAACTGGAGGTGGGTGACATCCTGGTTGTGGCTGTCCAGGATGGGGAAGCGGGACAGGATGGCGTTGCCGTGGTGGCCATGGTCATAGACCACGTTGCAGCCGTAGGCGCAGTCCTGCCAGTGGGTTTCGGCCAGGAATTCGTGCTGCGGCACGTCCGGCCAGGTGTCATGGCGGGCCGCATGGCCCAGGTGCAGGCCCTGGACCTCCTGCAGGAAGACGATGTCCGGGTCGAGGTGCCGCAGCCGCTCGCGCAGCTCGTGCACCATCATGTGCCGGTTGAATTGGGAAAATCCCTTATGGATATTGTAGGTGGCGACGTGGAGGGTGGGGCGGCGGGGCATCGTTCAGGACACCGCCAGCATCCGGTCCAGGGCGAGCTTCGCGAGCTCGGCCTCGTGGGGCGGCACGGTGATTTTGTTGACGACGTTGCCCTCGGCCAGGTTCTCCAGGGTCCAGGCCAGGTGCTGGGGATCGATGCGCTGCATGGTGGAGCACATGCAGATGGTGGTGGCCATGAACTGGACGATCTTGCCTTGGGGCAGCACTTCCTTGGCTAGCCGGTCCACCAGGTTGAGTTCGGTGCCCACCAGCCAGCGGGTGCCGGCAGGCGCTTCCTTGATGGTCTTGACGATGAGTTCGGTGGAGCCGACGTAATCGGAATGGGCGCAGACCTCGAAGCTGCACTCCGGGTGGGCGATGACGAAGCCTTCCGGATACTTGGCGCGGAAGGCGTCGATGTGGCTCTTGCGGAACATCTGGTGCACCGAGCAGTGGCCCTTCCAGAGGAGGACCTTGGCCCGGCGGATCTGGTCCGGGGTCAGGCCGCCCATTTCCTGGTCCGGGTCCCAGACCACCAGGTCTTCCAGGGGCAGGCCCATCTGGTGGCCGGTCCAGCGGCCCAGGTGCTCATCGGGGAAGAAGAGGATCTTGGGGCGCTGCTGGAAGGCCCAGTCGGCGATGGTGCGGGCGTTGGAGGAGGTGCAGACGATGCCGCCGTGCCGGCCGCAGAAGGCCTTCAGGTCGGCAGCCGAGTTGATGTAGGTGACCGGCGTGAATTCCGCTTCCACGTCCACCACCTCGCCCAGTTCCCGCCAGCAGCGCTCGACCTTGGCGAGGTTGGCCATGTCGGCCATGGAGCAGCCGGCGGCGAGGTCGGGCAGGATGGCGATCTGGTTGGGGTTTGACATGATGTCCGCTACCTCGGCCATGAAGTGGACGCCGCAGAAGACGATGTAGTCCGAGTCGGTCTGGGAGGCCAGGCGGGAAAGCTTCAGGGAATCGCCGGTGAGGTCGGCGTGCTGGTAGACGTCGGCCCGCTGGTAATGGTGGCAGAGGATGACGGCCTTCTTCCCGAGCCGGGCCCGGGCGGCGCGGATGCGCTCCTGGCAGGACTCGTCGGACAGGGCATTGAACTGGTCGAAGGGAATGATCGGCATGTTATGGTTTGGAGATGACCGCCGGGAAAAGGCTCCGGCAGTGGATCGGGGAACGGCTTGGCTCTCTCAGCTCTGGGACCACGGCAGTCCGGCGTGGCGCCAGCCGCCGATGCGGTTGCGCTGTCCGTTGGCGTCCTTGTCGCCCTCGAAGCCTTCGAGGACATTGTAGCAGTCCCGATAGCCGGCCTCGGAGGCGGCCCGGGCCGCCAGGTCGGAGCGCCCGCCGCTGCGGCAGATGAAGAGGGTCAGGGCCTCGGGGTCCACCTGCTGCTGCAACTGGGCGAGGAAATCCTCGTTGCGGACATTGCCCGGATAGCGGTTCCACTCCACTTCGACAGCCCCGGGAATGCGGCCCACCCAGTCCTGTTCGGCGCGGGTGCGCACATCCACCAGCTTGGCGCCGGGGGCCGATTGCAGCACTTCGTAGGCCTCGCCGGGCGTCAGGGCGCCCTCGTACGGCAGGTTCAGAGCCTTGGCGCGTTCTTGGGCCAGGCTCAGGATGTCGGACAGTTTTCCCATGACTACTGCTGATAAAATTCAAAGTTCGAGTATAGAACAGCCTTGCCGGCTGCGCATAAGCATGGGGCACAATCCCTCTTCCCTCCCGTCCTCCCCAGCGCCCGCCGGCGGCGAGCGCCTGGCCGAGGCCCAGCGCGCCACCTGGGCCAGCGTTGTCGTCAATCTGGTCATGACTGTGGCCCAGGTCGCGGTCGGCTGGCTGGCCCATTCCCAGTCCCTGGTGGCCCACGGGTTGCATTCCTTTTCCGACCTCCTGTCGGATTTTCTCGTGCTCTACGCCAGCCGCCAGGGCGCCCATCCCGCCGATGAACAACATCCCTACGGCCATGCCCGGGTAGAGACGGCCGCCACCCTGATCCTGGGCGTCTCCCTCAGCGTCATCGGCGCCGGTATCCTGTGGGAATCGGGGCTGCGCCTGCAGCATGTGGAAAGCCTGCAGGCCGTGCAGTGGTCGGCCTTCTGGGTGGCGGTGGCGACGGTCGTGCTCAAGGAGGGGCTGTACCGCTATCTCATCCGGGTGGCCGAGAGATTGCGGTCCCAACTGCTCGCCGCCAACGCCCTGCACACCAGGGCCGATGCCGCTTCGGCCCTGGTGGTGGTGGTCGGCATCGGCGGCGCCCTTCTGGGCTGGCGCTTCCTGGACCTGCTGGCGGCGGCCCTGATGGGTTTCATGATCCTGCGCATGGGCGTGGTCCTGGCCTGGGGCGCCCTGCAGGAATTGATCGACACCGGCCTTGACCAGGCCCAGGTGCATGCCATCCAGGAGACCCTGGCGGGCACCCCCGGCGTGCTCGGCCTCCATGGCCTGCGCACCCGGCGCATGGCCCATCAGGCCCTGGTCGATGCCCACGTCCTGGTGGATCCCCGGATCAGCGTCTCGGAGGGGCACCGGATTGCCGAAGCCGCCCGGGACCGGGTGCTGAAGACCCATCCGGAGGTCCTAGACGTGCTGGTGCACATCGATCCCGAGGAAGACCAGGTGGAGTCCCGGCTGGCCGCGGTACACATGCCTCCCCGGGAGGCGCTGCTGGCCCACCTGGAGCCTTTCCTCCAGGATTTGCCCCGGCCCGAGCGGGTGGTGTTCCATTACCTGGGGGGGCAGGTCGAGGCGGAGGTGTTCGTGGGGCGGGAATTTTTCCGGGACCACGGTACCGTGCAATCCGCCGTCGGGAATCTGGCCGAGCGCCTGCAAGGGGATCCGTACATCAGCGCCATTTCCCTGAATTGCCAGATTGCACCAAAGTAGTGCGCCATCGAATTTTATGCACGCTTATGGTGCCTAAGATCTCCGTGAACTCTTGCCCATGCCCTTGTGGCAAAATGGAAAGCTTTAGCGTGGGTGCTGGCACGTTTTCTGCTAAAACTGCGCGATTTGGTATCTATTTCGATTGTGGCCGGCGATTTCGGCATCTTTAGTCATTAGGAGGCATGCGCTTATGACAACCCCGCAAGACGTGATGAACATGGTCAAGGAAAACGACATCAAGTTCGTCGATTTCCGTTTCACCGATACCCGTGGCAAGGAACAGCACGTCACCGTGCCGATCTCCCACTTCGATGAAGACAAGTTCGAAAGCGGCCATGCCTTCGACGGTTCCTCCATTGCCGGCTGGAAGGGCATCCAGGCTTCCGACATGCTGCTCATTCCCGATGCGGCTACTGCCTTCCTCGACCCCTTCTTCGACGAGCCGACCCTGGTCCTCTCCTGCGACGTGGTGGATCCCGCCGACGGCCGCGGCTACGACCGCGACCCCCGCTCCATCGCCAAGCGCGCCGAAGCCTACCTGAAGTCCTCCGGCCTGGGCGACACCGCCTACTTCGGTCCGGAACCCGAATTCTTCATCTTCGACTCCGTCGAGTGGAAGACCGACATGTCCGGCTGCTTCGTCCGCATCAATTCCGAGGAAGCCGCCTGGTCCTCCGGCGAGAAGTTCGAAGGCGGCAACATCGGCCACCGTCCCACCGTCAAGGGCGGCTACTTCCCGGTTCCCCCGGTCGATAGCCTGCACGACATCCGCTCCGCCATGGTCCTGACCCTGGAATCCATCGGCGTTCCCGTGGAAGTCCATCACCACGAAGTGGCCACCGCCGGCCAGTGCGAAATCGGCACCGTGTTCAGCACCCTAGTGAAGCGCGCCGACTGGACCCAGATGATGAAGTACGTCATCCATAACGTCGCCCACCAGTACGGCAAGACCGTCACCTTCATGCCCAAGCCCATCGTCGGCGACAACGGCTCCGGCATGCATGTGCACCAGTCCATCTGGAAGGACGGCAAGAACCTGTTCGCCGGCGAAGGCTATGCCGGCCTGTCCGAGATGGCCCTGTTCTACATCGGCGGCATCATCAAGCACGCCAAGGCCCTGAACGCCATCACCAACCCGGGCACCAACTCCTACAAGCGCTTGGTCCCGCACTACGAAGCGCCGGTCAAGCTGGCCTACTCCGCCAAGAACCGTTCCGCTTCCATCCGCGTGCCCTACGTGGCTTCCACCAAGGCCCGCCGGATCGAGACCCGCTTCCCGGATCCCATCGCCAACCCGTACCTGTGCTTCGCCGCCCTGATGATGGCCGGCTTGGACGGCGTCCAGAACAAGATCCACCCGGGCGATCCCGCCGACAAGAACCTGTACGACCTGCCGCCGGAAGAAGACGCCAAGATCCCGACCGTGTGCGCCAGCCTCGACGAGGCCCTGGCCGCCCTCGACAAGGATCGCGAGTTCCTGACCCGCGGCGGTGTCTTCTCCAACGACTGGATCGATGCCTACATCGAACTGAAGATGGAAGAAGTTAACAAGGTCCGCATGACCACCCACCCGGTGGAATTCGAGCTGTACTACAGCTGCTAATGGCTGTCTGCGCCGCAACGCGGCGCATCGACTCACAAAAAAAGCCCTGGGAAACCAGGGCTTTTTTATTTTCAGGAGGGCAGGCTGTCCTGCAGGAGGTGGCGGTCGAGCAGGTCTTCCAGCTCTTCCGGCGGCAGCGCCCGGCCCACCAGGTGGCCCTGGATCTCGTCGCAGCCGGCGGCCCGCAGCAGCTCCACCTGGTGCGGATAGATGACATTTTCGGCGACCGCCAGCATGCCGAAGGCGTGGGCCAGGCGGACGACGGCACCGACGATTTCTTTGTCTTCGAAAGCCTGGCCGAGACCTTCGATGAAGGTATGGTCGATCTTCAGCGCATCGATGGGCATCTGGCGCAAGGTGTTCAGGCTGGATTGGCGGGTGCCGAAATCGTCGATGGCGATGCGTACCCCGATGGCGTGCAGCTCCCCCAACACCTGTCCCACTTCGGCCGGGTGGTCCATGATGATGGCCTCGGTCAGGTCCAGCTCCAGCAGATGGGCCGGCATGCCGCTCTCCGCCAGCACGGCGACCACGGTTCCGGCCAGGTCACCCTCCAGGAATTGTCGGGCGGACAGATTGACCATCATGCGGATGGGCGGCAGGCCGCGTTCGGCCCAGGACTGGTTCTGCCGGCAGGCGGCGCGCAATATCCACTCCCCCAGACGCGGCATCAGGCCCAGGCGCTCGGCCAGGGGCAGGAATTCCGCCGGGGCGATGATTCCCAGGTCGGGATGATGCCAGCGCAGCTGGGCCTCGGCGCCGGTGATGGCACCGCTCGTCCTATCCACCTTCACCTGGTAGGCGAGGCTCATCTCGCCCCTGGCCACGGCATCGCGGAGATCCTTTTCCATGGACAGCCGCTTCACCGACTGGGTATTCATGGCCAGGGAATGGAGTTGGTAGTTGTTGCGGCCCGTCTGCTTGGCCTGGTACATGGCCGTATCGGCGCACTTCATCAGCACCTCGGGATTGTCGCTGTCCTCCGGGTAGATGGCGATGCCGATGCTGGTGGTGACGCAGACCTCGTGCCCGGCCAGGGATAGCGGAGCCTTGACCGAGGCGATCAGGCGGGAGGCCAGGCGGGCTGCGTCGGCCACTTCATTGAGTTCCGGCAGGAGCACGACGAACTCGTCGCCGCCGATGCGGGCCACCGTGTCGCCTTCGCGGACGCCGGCCTGCAGGCGCTTTCCCACCTCGATCAGGACGGCATCGCCGCTATCGTGGCCGAGGCTGTCGTTGATGCGCTTGAAGAGGTCCAGGTCGAGGAACATCAGGGCCAGCTTGAAGCCGTGGCGGTGGGCGTTGGCGATGGACTGGCTGAGGCGGTCGATGAGCAGGCGCCGGTTGGGGAGGCCGGTGAGCGGATCGAAATAGGCGAGGCTGAGGACCCGTTCCTCGTCCCGCTTTTTCTCCGTGATATCGCTGAAGATGCCCGCGTATTTGATGATGTGGCCGTCATCTCCCCGGATCGAATTGATGGTCAGCCATTCGGCCATCACCTCGCCGTCCTTGCGGCGGTTCCAGATTTCCCCCTGCCAGTGGCCGACGTCCAGCAGTTCGGCCCACATCTTGGCGTAGAAGTCGGAATCCTGGCGGCCGGATTGCAGGAAGCGCGGATTGCGGCCCACCACCTCGGCGGCGGTGTAGCCGGTCAGCCGGGTGAAGGAAGGATTGATGTACTCGACCTGGCCCTCGCTATCCACGATCATCACGCCGTCCAGGGTGGCCTCGATGACCTGGCGGGCTAGGTGGAGGTCCTTGCGGGACCGGATCAGGGCTTCGTCCCGCTCCCGCAGCGCCGAGTTGAGCTGGGTAATGAATTCGTACTGGAGGATGGAAAGGATATCGGAGAAGCACAGCAGCCCGATGAATTCGCCGGCCTCGTCCCGTACCCCCAGGTGGCGGAAGCCGTGCTTGGCGAACAGGTTGCGGGCCGAGAGCAGGGTGGCGTTGGGATGGACGGTGACCACCGGCCGGCTGGCGGCGGTGCCCACGGTGCCGCCCCGCCGCTCGGCGATCATGCGGACGATGTCCCGTTCGGTGACGATGCCGGCCTCGGGCCATTCCGGCGAGATGACGATGGCCGCTTCCCGGTTGTTCTCGCGGAGTATCCGCGCCCCCTCGCGCAAGGGCGTGTCGGCGGGCAGGATATCGACGGAGCGGGACATCACCGAGCGGACGTCGCGGAAAGTGAGATAGTTTTCGACGCCGTGATTCAGGACCACGTCGGTCTGGGACAGCATGCCGAGGGGGCGCCCGCCCTCGTCGATGACCAGCAGATGGCGGATCTTTTCGTTCTTGAAGCGGAGCCCGGCTTCGCCCACCGTCAGGTCGGCGGGAACCGACTTGACCGCCCGGGTCATGACCGCGGCGATGGGCTGTTCGAAGATGCCCGGCCGGTCGAAATCCAGGGTGAGGGCATCGCGCTCGGTCCAGATGCCGAGAACGCTGTGCCGGTCGGCGATGACAATGGAGCTGACGTGGTTGCTGCGCATCAGCCTGGCCGCCTCGCTGACCGTTGCGGTCGGTGGGCAGGTCACCAGCCTGCCGCCGACGATCTGCCCGACGGTTTGCACTGGCAGGCCGACGACTGTTTCGGGGTCGGGCGGGGGGGGCGGGGCGGTGTGGCGAATCATTGGGGCTCCAGGTCCAAAGCCTCTGGCGTCGGGGGGGCGAAGGAGAAGGCGAAGTCGGCTGGCCGGCCCACGCCCGGATGTACCATTAGAGCCTGATGATAGGGGCTTCCCGGTCGTTATGCAAAGAGGTTCTTGGGTGGTGCCTCCGCTTCAGGGGCGTCCCTGGACCGGGTGGCGCCGGTTCTGTGCGGCGAACGCTGCCGCCGCCCTGATCTCGCTGTACACTGGCAACTCGTCAACGGAAGATGAAGACAATGATCCGCATCCTGTTTCCCCTTCTTCTGGCCACCGCCGCCCTGCCGGCGGCCGCCAGCACGATCTACAAGTGCACCGACGAAAACGGCGCCATCCTCATCTCCAACGCCAAGGTGGACAAGAACTGCAAGCCGGTGGTGAGTGCCCCCGACACCAGCGTGCCGGCGCCCCGGGCCAAGGCGCCGGCGGCGGCCAATCCGTCCCCGGCCGGCTTCCCGAAAGTGGCCGAGGATACCCAGAAAGCCCGGGACGGCGACCGCCGGCGCATCCTGGAGCAGGAGCTGGCCAGCGAGCAGAAAAGCCTGGAGGCGGCCCGCAAGGACCTGTCCGACCAGGAAGCCGCCAAGGCCAGCCCCGACCGCCTGCAGCCCTACCGGGACCGGCTCGGGCAGCACGAGCGCAACATTCAGGCCATCAACCGGGAACTGTCCAACCTCAAGTAATCGGTGTCGCCGGGCTTTACCTTGTACCAGGCGGCGTAGAGAGCCGGCAGGAAGAGCAGGGTCAGCACCGTCGCCACCAGCAGCCCGCCCATGATGGCGATGGCCATGGGGCCCCAGAAAACGCTGCGGGACAGGGGAATCATGGCCAGGATCGCCGCCAGGGCGGTGAGCATGATGGGGCGGAAGCGCCGCACCGTGGAATCGATGACGGCCTCCCAGGGCGCCTTGCCCTCGGCGATGTCCTGTTCGATCTGGTCCACCAGGATCACCGAATTGCGCATGATCATCCCAGCCAGGGCGATGACCCCCAGCTGGGCCACGAACCCGAAGGGGGTGTGGAAGATCAGCAGGGACAGGGTGACGCCGATCAGGCCCAGGGGGGCGGTGAGCACCACCATCAGGGTGCGCTGGAAGCTCTGCAGCTGCAGCATGAGGAGGGTGAACACCGTCACGATCATGAGCGGCATCACCGCCTGGATGGAAGCTTCGGCCTTGGCGGATTCCTCGATGGCCCCGCCCGTCTCGATGCGGTAGCCGGGGCCGTAGGCGGCCGCCAGGTTCTCCTGCAGTTGGGCCAGGGCCGGCTCGATCTGCTTCGACACCACGGGCGCCTGGGTCTTGTCCCGGAGATCGGCCCGGACGGTGATGGTGGGCTGCCGGTTGCGGCGCCAGACGATGCCTTCCTCCATCTCGCTGCTGATGGTCGCCACCTGGGCCAGGGGCACGTAGCGGCCGTCCCGGGTGTGGATATTGAGGTCCTGGAGGGCCGACAGCTTCAGGCGCTCCTTCTCCTCCGCCCGGCCCACCACGTCGATGAGGCGGTCGCCTTCCCGGAACTGGGTGACGGCGAGGCCGGCGAGCAGGGTGTTGAGGTAGGCCGACAGTTCCTGGGAAGAGAGGCCCAGGGCCCGGGCCTTGTCCTGGTCCACCTCGAGTTTCACCTGCTTGGCCATTTCGTTCCAGTCCAGGTGGACGTCCCGGGTATGGGGATTGGCGCGCATCACTTCCGCCACCTGGGCGGCGATGGACCGCAGTTTGGCGGGCTCCGGGCCGAGGACCCGGAACTGCACCGGGAAGCCCACCGGCGGGCCGTTCTCCAGGCGCAGGACCCGGGCCCGCAGGAGCGGGAAGCCAGTCTCGAAGCGATCCTTCAGGCGGGCCAGCAGGGCCTCCCGGGATTCGTCGCCATGGGTGGTGACGACGAACTGGGCGAAGTTGTCGTTGGGCATCTGCTGGTCCAGGGGCAGGTAGAAGCGGGGGCTGCCGCTGCCGATGTAATCCACGTAGTGGGCGACGGCCTCGTCCTTGTCCAGGAGGGCCTCCACCCGCCTGGCCTCCCTTTCGGTGGCCTTGATGGAGGAGCCTTGCGGCAGCCATAGATCCACCAGCAGTTCGGGCCGGTTGGAGGAGGGGAAGAACTGCTTTTCCACCCCCAGGTTGAAGGCGGCGATGGAGGCCACGAAGATGGCGAGGGTGATGCCGATCACAGTCCAGCGCCGGGCCACGCACCAGGTGACGAGGGCGCGGAAGCGGCGGTAGAAGGGCGTGCCGTAGATGTCGTCGGTGCCGTGGCGGGCCAGCTTTTCCTTCAGTTTGGCCGGGTCCAGGAGGCGATAGCCGATGTAGGGGGTGAAGACCACGGCCACGACCCAGGACACCAGGAGGGCGATGGTGACCACGGCGAAGATGGAAAAGGTGTACTCGCCGGCGGCGGAGCGGGCAAAGCCCACCGGCATGAAGCCGGCGGCGGTGACCAGGGTGCCGGTGAGCATGGGGAAGGCGGTGGAGGTGTAGGCGAAGGTGGCGGCCTTGAAGCGGTCCCAGCCCTGTTCCATCTTCACCACCATCATTTCCACGGCGATGATTGCGTCGTCCACCAGGAGGCCGAGGGCGATGATGAGAGCCCCCAGGGAAATGCGCTGGAGGTCGATGCCCGAACTCTTCATCGCCAGGAAGGTCGCCGCCAGCACCAGGGGGATGGAAAGGGCCACCACCATGCCGGTGCGCAGCCCCAGGGATAGGAAGGAGACGGCGAGGACGATGACCAGCGCTTCCGCCAGGGTCGCCATGAACTCACTCACCGCCCGGTCGACCACCGCCGGCTGGTTGGAGACCTGCTGCAGTTCGATGCCCGCCGGCAATTCTGCCCGGATGCGGGCGATCTCCTTCTCCAGCCCCTGGCCCAGGGCCTGGACATTGCCGCCCTTGGCCATGGCCAGGGCGACCCCGATGGCTTCCTGGCCGCGCCAGCGGAAGCGCGGGCTGGGCGGGTCCGCATAGCCCCGGTACACCCGGGCGATGTCCCCCAGGCGGAAATTGCGGCCGTTAGCCCGGATGCCGATGTCCCGGATGTGCTCGACGTTCTCGAAATCGCCGGAGACCCGCAGATAGACCCGATCGTCCGCCGTGTCGAACTGGCCGCCCGGGGTCATGGCGTTCTGGCTTTGCAGGGTCTGGATGATGAGATTGGGGTCGAGGCCCAGGGTGGCGAGCTTGGCGTGGGAAATCTCGACGTAGATCTTTTCTTCCTGGACCCCCAGGAGATCCACCTTCTTCACGTCCGGCAGCCGCAGCAGCTCCCGGGAAATGGTGTCGGCCCGGGAGCGCAGCTCGGCCAGGGAAAAGCCGTCGCCGGTGAGGGCGTAGATGATGCCGAAGGTGTCGCCGAACTCGTCGTTGAAGAAGGGGCCCTGGACTTCCGCCGGCAGGGTGTGGCGGATGTCGGCGATCTTCTTCCGCACCTGGTACCAGGCGTCAGGGACCTCCTTGGGAGGCGTGTAGTCCTTGAGGAGCACGAAGACCATGGACTCGCCGGGCTTGGAATAGCTGCGCAGCACGTCCACCCAGGGGGTCTCCTGGAGCTTCTTCTCGAGGCGCTCGGTGACCTGCTGTTCTACCTCCCGGGTCGTGGCCCCTGGCCAGAAGGTGCGGACGAACATGACCTTGAAGGTGAAGTCCGGATCCTCGGCGCGGCCCAGCTTGAAATAGGAAAGGACCCCGCCGATGAGCAGCACCACCATCAGATAGAGCACCATGGACTGGTGCCGCAGGGCCCAGGCCGAGAGGTTGGGTCCGAACTGGCGTCCGTTCTCCTTGGGGCCCTTCATGGCTCGAACCTGATTTTCTCGCCGGCGAATACCTTGTGCACGCCGGCGGCGACGATGCGTTCCCCGGCCTTGAGGCCTCCGGCCACCAGGGCGCCGTCCTCCCGGAACTGGGCGATGTCCACGGGGCGCAGGACCAGGGCGTTGCCTGCCCCCACCACCCAGACCGCCGGCTTGCCATCCTGCTGGAAGACGGCGGTCGCCGGCACCAGGACCCCCGCTGTCGTCCCCTGGCGGCCCAGGAAGACATTGGCGGTCATGCCCAGGCGCACATCGGCATCGGGCGCCAGGAGGCTGACGCGGACAGCATAGGTCCGGGTCGCCGGGTCGGCCATGGGGGCGATTTCCCGGATGCGCCCGGCGTAGGTGCGGCCGTTCTCGGCCCACAGGGCAATGCGGATTTCGGTGGCGGCCTTCAGCTCCGCCACGCGGTTTTCCGGCACCGCGATGGCGACCTCCATTTCGCCGGGACGGGCCAGGCGCAGCACCGGCTGGCCCGCCGCCACCACCTGCCCGGGCTCGGCCAGGACCGCTGAGATGACCCCGGCTGCATCCGCCGCCAGGGTGGCGTAGGCGCTCTGGTTCCTGGCCAGCCCGGCCTGGGCGGTGGCCGCTTCCATGCGGCCCTTGGCGGTGCGCCAGGCGGCTTCCTTGCCCTCCAGGGCGGCCTGGCTGACGAAATGCCTGCCCCGCAGGTCCCGGTAGCGCTCGTACTCGGCCTTGGCGAAGATCAGGTCCGATTCGGCCGCGGCCAGCTGGGCCCGGGCGGCGCCGGCATTGAGTTCCAGGTCGGCCGGGTCGAGGCGGGCCAGGGGCTGGCCGGGCCGGACCGCCTGGCCCACTTCCACCAGGCGGCTCGCCATCTTGCCCCCGGCCCGGAAGGCGAGGGGCGTCTCGTAACGGGGCTTCACCTCGCCGGAGTAGTTGGCTTCGGTCCGGGCATTCCCAGCGCCCACCACATGGGTCGCCACCAGGCGAGGCGCCTCGGGCGGCGGCTCCTTGCTGCCGCAGGCGCCAAGGGTTGCGATGGCGCAGGCCAGGGCCGCGGCACGGAGGAGAGGAGCGGGGATTGCCATGACGTAGCGGCTAATGACCGGTGGGCCGCTAATTGTATCGGGAATCGTCCAGCCCCCGACGGGCTTTTGCCGAACGTGCCGCAGGATGGGATGTCTGCTCCGATACATTCTAGAATGACGGTCATGTCCGAATCCCCCAATCCTTTCGCCGGCCTGGATCTGCTGGCCTCGGCCGTTGTCCTCCTGGACGCGGGGCTGCGGGTGCGCTACATCAACCCGGCCGGGGAAAACGTCCTGGCGGTCAGTGCCCGATCCCTCCTGGACAAGCCGCTCAACTGGGCATGCACTTGTTCCGCCACCCTGCAGTCGGCCCTCGACAACGCTATCTCCAATGACTGGAGCTACACCGGCCAGAATCTTCAGATCACCCGCAGCGACGGCGAGCAGCTCCATCTCAACTGCACGGTCACCCCGATCCACGCCGAGGTGGGCCTCGGCGTCCATCTCCTCATGGAATTGCAGCCCATCGACCAGCAGCTGGCGGCCAGCCAGGAGGAGCGCCTGATCGAACAGCAGCGGGCCAACCGGGAACTGATCCGCAACCTCGCCCACGAGATCAAGAATCCCCTGGGGGGCATCCGCGGGGCGGCCCAGCTCCTGGAGCATGAGCTCAACAACCCTTCCCTCAAGGAATACACCCAGGTCATCATCAAGGAGGCCGACCGCCTCCAGGACCTGATGCAGCGGCTTCTCACGCCCCACCGGGCGATGCAGCCCTCCACCATCAATATCCACGAGATCCTGGAGCGGGTGAGGAGCCTCCTGACCGCCGAGTTTCCCGGTTCCCTCCAGGTGCGCCGGGATTACGACACCAGCCTGCCGGAGCTGGTGGGGGATCGGGAACAGCTTATCCAGGCGGTGCTCAACATCGCCCGCAATGCCGCCCAGGCCATGGCGGGCAACGGTGAAATCACCCTGCGGACCCGCGCCGTCCGCCAGGTGACCCTGGCCAAGAAGCGCTACCGCCTCGCCCTGGAGATCAAGGTCATCGACAACGGGCCGGGTATCCCGGAAGCGATCCGGGAGCGCATGTTCTATCCCCTGGTGTCCGGCCGGGAGGGGGGCAGCGGGCTGGGGCTCACCATTGCCCAGAATTTCATCCAGCACCACCAGGGCACGGTGGCGTGCACCAGTCGGCCGGGCCAGACCTGCTTCGCCATCCGGCTGCCCCTGGAGCAGGCATAGGTCCTGCTTCCTGTGTGGGGCCTACCTTGAGAGAGGGCCGAAAAGAAATGAAACCTGTCTGGGTCGTCGATGACGATCGTTCCATCCGCTGGGTGCTGGAAAAGACCCTGAGCCGCGAAGGCATTCCCTTCAAGAGCTTCGCTTCGGCCACCGAGGCCCTGTCCCTCCTCGACCACGGGGCCGAGCCGCCCCAGGTGCTCCTCTCCGATATCCGCATGCCGGGCCAGTCGGGGCTTGAGTTGCTGCAGGAAGTGAAGACCCGCTTCGACGGCGTGCCGGTCATCATCATGACCGCCTATTCGGACCTGGAGAGCGCCGTCGCCGCCTTCCAGGGCGGCGCCTTTGAATACCTGCCCAAGCCCTTCGATGTGGATCAGGCGGTGGAGCTGATCCGCCGGGCGATGGACGAGTCGATGCACCAAAGCGGTGCATCGGAGGAGGTGGGCGTGGCCCCGGAGATCCTCGGCCAGGCGCCGGCCATGCAGGAAGTCTTCCGGGCCATCGGCCGGCTGGCCCTTTCCCACGCCACCGTCCTCATCACCGGCGAATCGGGCAGCGGCAAGGAACTGGTGGCCCGGGCCCTGCACCGCCACAGCCCCCGGGCCGACAAGCCCTTCGTCGCCATCAATACGGCGGCGATCCCGAAGGACCTGCTGGAGTCGGAGCTTTTCGGCCACGAACGGGGCGCCTTCACCGGGGCGCAGACCCAGCGCCGGGGCCGCTTCGAGCAGGCGGACGGGGGCACCCTGTTCCTCGACGAGATCGGCGACATGCCGGCCGAACTCCAGACCCGGCTCCTGCGGGTCCTCTCCGACGGCCATTTCTACCGGGTCGGCGGCCATTCCCCCATCAAGGCCAATGTCCGGGTCATCGCCGCCACCCACCAGAACCTGGAGTCCCGGGTCAAGGACGGCCTGTTCCGGGAAGACCTCTTCCATCGCCTCAACGTCATCCGCATCCGCCTGCCGGCCCTGCGGGAGCGCCGGGAGGACATTCCCCTGCTGACCCGCCACTTCCTGGCCAAGAGCGCCAAGGAACTGGGGGTGGAGACCAAGCGCCTGTCGGAGGCGGCCATCAAGTACCTGGCCGCCCTGGATTTCCAGGGCAACGTCCGGCAACTGGAAAACCTCTGCCACTGGCTGACCGTCATGGCCCCGGGCCAGCAGGTGGAAATCAACGACCTGCCGGCCGAACTCCGGGAAGCGCCCGCAGCGGCCTCGGCCGGCGATTGGGAAGAGGATCTGGAGGCCGAGGTGGACCGGCTGCTGGGGCGCGGCATCGAGGATGTGCACGGCATCCTTTCCCGGGCCTTCGAGCGCGTCCTGATTTCCCGGGCCCTGATACACACCGGCGGGCGCCGGATCGAGGCGGCCCAGGCCCTGGGCATCGGCCGTAACACCATCACCCGCAAGATCCAGGAACTGGGGCTGGATGGCGACCGGGAGCCGGCGGGGGGCTAACCTTGCCCTGCCGGAGGGCCCGGCTTTGGGCCATAATTCCGCCATGCCTACGATCGATCCCGTTCTCGTCAAACCCTTCCTCGGCCCCCTGTCCGGTCGCTTCGACGTGGATAGCCTGGAGGAATGCGATTCCACCAGCAGCGAACTGTCCCGCCGGGCCGACCGGGGGGCGCCGTCGGGGACCGTGGTGGTGGCCGACCGCCAGAGCGCCGGCCGCGGCCGCCGCGGGCGCAACTGGCTGTCATCCCCGGAGGGCAGTCTGACCTTCTCCCTGCTCTGGCGCTTCTCCGGCCCGGCGACCCGGCTCACCGGGCTTTCCCTGGCGGTGGGAGTGGCGGTGGCCCAGGCCCTGGAAGAGCTGGGCGCCGCCCATGTCCGCCTGAAGTGGCCCAACGATGTCCTGCTGGAAAGGGCCGAAGGTTTTGCCAAGCTGGCGGGCATCCTGGTGGAGCTGTCCTCGGACCGGCGCGGCACTCAGGCGGTCATCGGCATCGGCCTGAATCTCCTGGCGCCGGCGGGCGACCTTCTCATGCCGGCGGCGGGGCTGGCGGACGATCTTCCCTCCCTGCCTGACCGCCATCGGCTTCTGGCCGGCCTGCTGGGCGCCCTGGCCGACGTGCTGGACCGCTTCGATGCCGGCGGCTTTGCAGCCGTCCAGAGCGAATGGCAGCGCCGCCACGCCTGGCAGGGCCGGCCGGTGACGATCCTCCAGGACGAGGCAGTGGAATGCGAGGGCATCTGCCTGGGCGTCGACAGCGATGGCGCCCTGCTGGTGGAGACGGCGGTCTGCATCAAGCGCATCCTGTCCGGGGACGTGTCCCTGCGCGTCCGATGATCCTCTGCATCGACAGCGGCAACACCCGCATCAAATGGGGCCTGCGGGACGGTGAGCGCTGGCTCTCGGAGGGGGCTCTGCTCCAGGCCGAAATCGGCGAACTGGGGGAGCGCCTGAAGGAATTGCCGGCTCCGGATCGGATCATGGTGGCCAATGTGGCCGGAGCCAAGGCAGCGGCGGCCATCAACAAGGCTTTCTCCGGTTGGCTGCGGCGCCTGCGCTTCGTGCAGTCCGCTGCCGAGGGCGGCGGTGTGGTGAACGGCTATGGCGAGCCGGCCAGCCTCGGGGTGGACCGCTGGTGCGCCCTGGTGGGCGCCCGCCAACGGGTGGATACCGATTGCCTGGTGGTCGGCGCCGGCACCGCCACCACCATCGATGCCCTGTCCGCCGACGGCCATTTCCTCGGCGGGCTCATCCTGCCCGGCTTCGACCTCATGCGCCAGTCCCTGGCCCGCCACACCGCCGGCCTGCCCCTGGCCCGGGGGCGGCACGAGGCTTTTCCCCGCTGCACCGACGACGCCATTTTCAGCGGCTGCCTGGAGGCCCAGGTGGGCGCCATCGGCCGGGCCTTCGCCCGCATCGCCGCCCATCCCGGGGCCCTGTGCCTGCTCTTCGGCGGCGCGGCCCCGCTCCTTGCCCAGCATCTCGATCTGCCCTTCCGCCAGGCCGACACCCTGGTGCTGGACGGCCTATTCCATCTCGCCGGCGACGATCCCGGTTGAATATCCGCCGGGCAGAGGCTACGATGCCGCGGAGCCAAGCGCCGGAGGCGCCAAAGGAGCAGCGATGTTCGATATCGTCATCAACAATCTGTTGGGCTTCATCTCATTCTTTGCGGTGGCCATTGCCATCCTGACGGTTTTCCTCACCGTCTACGCCTTCATCACGCCCTACAACGAACTGGCCCTCATCCGCCAGGGCAACGTGGCTGCGGCCACCAGCCTCGCCGGCGCCCTGCTGGGCATCGCCCTGCCGGTGGCGGTGGCCGTGGCGGTGAGCCATAACCTGCTCTCCATGCTGGGCTGGGGCATCCTGGCCTGCATCATCCAGCTCTGCGCCTTCGTCGCTGCCCGGGTCATCCTGCCCCACCTCGCCGAAGACATTCCCCAGGGCCGCCTGGCGGCGGGAATCTTTCTCGCTGCCCTTTCCGTCGGCGTCGGCATCATCAACGCCGGCTGCATCGTCTGATTTCCAAGGAGGAAAGCCATGTCACTGATGGATTTCATCAAGAAGCAGTTTATCGACATCCTGCAATGGACCGAGGGCCAGGATGGCGTCCTGGCCTGGCGCTTTCCCATGCAGGAAATGGAAATCCAGAACGGCGCCAGCCTGACCGTGCGGGAGTCCCAGACAGCCATCTTCGTCAATGAGGGCACGGTGGCCGACGTCTTCGCGCCGGGCATGTACAGGCTCAGCACCCAGACCCTGCCGGTGCTCACCTACCTGAAGAACTGGGACAAGCTCTTCGAGTCGCCCTTCAAGTCGGACGTCTATTTCTACTCCACCCGCACCCAGATCGACCGCAAGTGGGGTACCCCCAACCCGATCACCATCCGCGACAAGGAGTTCGGGGCGGTGCGGCTGCGGGCCTTCGGCATCTACTCCTACCACCTGGTGGATCCCAAGGTCTTCTACGGCAAGATTTCCGGCACCCGCGACATCTACACCCGGGACGAGCTGGAGGGCCAGCTCCGCAACACCCTGATCGGCAGCATGACTGACCTCTTCGCCGAATCCGGCGTCGCCTTCCTGGACATGGCTGCCAACCAGGAGGAATTCGGCGCCCGGCTGCGGGAGAAGATGGCGCCGGTGTTCACCGATTTCGGCCTGGCCCTGGATTCCCTGGTGGTGCAGAACGTCTCCCTGCCGGAGGAGCTGCAGAAGATCCTCGACCAGCGCATCGGCATGAACATCATCGGCGACATGGGGCGCTACACCCAGTACCAGGTGGCCAACAGCATTCCCCTGGCGGCCCAGAACGAGGGCGGCATGGCCGGCCTCGGGGCCGGGGTCGGGGCCGGCATCGGCTTCGGCCAGGTGATGGGCCAGGCCATGTCCCAGGCCATGCAGCCCCAGGCCGCGCCCGCCGCTGCAGCCCCCGCCGCCGCAGCGGCGACGGTATCCGCCGAGGACGTGGTGGCCACCATCGAGAAGCTGCACGGACTCATGGAGAAGGGCATCCTCTCCCGGGAGGAATTCGAGGCCAAAAAGGCGGAGCTTCTGAAAAAGCTCACCTGAGCCCCGGATGGCCCAAGCCGCTTCCTGTCCTTCCTGTGGCGCCGCCGTCGTCTTCAAGTCGGCGGCGTCCATTTTTGCCGTCTGCGAATACTGCCAGAGCACCCTGGTGCGCCACGATCAGGCCCTGGAGGACATCGGCAAGATGGCGGCCCTGGCGGAGGACCGCTCTCCCCTCCAGTTGGGGGCGGAAGGGCAGTGGGAGGGCGTCCATTTCGCCCTCATCGGCCGCATCCAGCTGAAATACAGCCAGGGCCTCTGGAACGAGTGGCACCTCCTGTTCGACGACATGCGCACCGGCTGGCTGTCCGAGGCTGGGGGCGAATACGTGGTTTCCTTCCTGCATCCGGTCCAGGAGCCCCTGCCGGCCTTCGCCGGACTGGAAGCCGGGCAGCGCCTCACCATCGCAGGTAGGCCGTGGACGGTGACCGACATCGAGGACGCCGAATGCGTCGCCGGCCAGGGGGAGCTGCCCTTCAAGGTCGGCCCCGGCTACAAGGCGCCGGTGGTGGACCTGCGGGGCGGCGAGCATTTCGCCACCCTGGACTATTCGGAGGAGCCGCCGCTCCTTTTCGTCGGCGCCCCGGTGGATTTCAAGTCCCTGAAAATGACCGGGCTGCGGGAAGGCATGCCAATTCCCGAGGTCACCATCGAGGCCCAGGCCTTCCGCTGCCCCAGCTGCGGCTCGCCCCTGTCGGCCCGCTCCAAGGACATCCTGGCGGTGGGCTGCGCCGCTTGCGGAGCGGTGGTGGACACCGGCGACCGGAATTACCAGCTGCTCTCCAAGGCCCTGGGGCCGAAGGACGAAAAATACATTCCCCACCTGCCCCTCGGCAGCCAGGGCGTCCTGGATGGCAAGCCGGCCGAGGTCATCGGCTTCCTGGTGAAGCAGACCAAGATCGACGGCATCGAATACGACTGGCGGGAGTACCTGCTGGCGGCGGAAAACGGCACCTACCGCTGGCTGACGGAATACAACGGCCACTGGAACGTCGTGGACGTCCTTTCCCGCCACCCCAGTCACCGGGGCGACGCGACGCCTGTCACCTACGAGAGGCAGACCTACCTGCACTTTTCCACCACCCCGTCCGCCGAAGTCATCCAGGTGGCCGGCGAATTCACCTGGCGGGTGAAGCGCGGCGAGACGACCCGGGGAGTGGACTACGTGGCGCCGCCTCTCATGCTGTCCCTGGAGAGCACTAGCAACGAGCTTTCCTGGTCCCGAGGGACCTATGTCGAGCCCGAGGTCGTCCGCTCGGCCTTCAAGCTGCCCGCGCCTCTGCCGGACCCTGTCGGCGTCTATGCCAACCAGCCCAACCCCTGGGAGGCCACCCACCGCAAGACCTGCCGGACCTTCTGGGGCCTGGCAGTGGCGGCGCTCCTGGCCCAGCTGTGGTTCGCTTCCGCTGCCGGGGAACAGCAGCTTCTGCGGCAGGAGCTGGATTTTTCGCCCCAGAACGCGGAGCAGACCCAGACCACGGCCCCCTTCGAGATCAAGGGCAAGCCACGGAAGATCGTGGTGAAAAACCACGCCAACCTGGACAATAACTGGGTCGGCCTCAACCTCACCCTGGTGGACAAGAACACCGGCGCCGCCTGGCCGGCAGTCCGGGAACTGTCCTACTACGCTGGTCGGGACGAGGACGGCAGCTGGTCCGAGGGTTCCCAGGACGACGAGGTGGTGTTCGCCGGCATTCCTCCCGGCACCTACTACTTGGCCGTGGACCCGGACCTCGCCCCCGAAAAGCCGGTGCCGGTGCATGACACCCTGGCGGTGGAGACCGGCGGCCCCGGCTGGTCGAACTTCGTGCTGGTGCTGATCTTCCTGGTGCTTTTCCCCCTCTTCAGCCGCCTGCGCCGGGGCGCCTTCGAGGCCAGCCGCTGGGCCGAAAGCGACCACGCGCCGGCGGGCAGCGGCGATTCGGACGACTGATGTTCAACAAATTCAACCTCGTCGCCGGCATCCTGGCGCTCACGCTCTTCGGCTACGGCCAATCCCAGGGCTGGAACCTCTTCGAAAACGTGGCCAATTCGGGCGGCAGCTCAGGCGGCAGCGGCGGCAGCCGCATCTATCACAAGTAAGCCGGGGCACCATGCGTCACGCCCTGCTGGTTTCCGTTTTCGTCATCGCGTCCTGCGGGCTTGCCTACGAGCTCGTCGCCGGCGCCCTGTCGTCCTATCTGCTGGGGGATTCGGTCACCCAGTTCTCCACGGTCATCGGCACCTACCTGTTCGCCATGGGGGTCGGCTCCTGGCTGTCCAAGTTCATTACCCGGAACCTGGTGGGGCGCTTTGTCCAGATCGAGCTGATGGTCGGGCTGCTGGGGGGCTTTTCCGCCGCCGGGCTGTTCGTGGTGTTCACCTGGCTGGCCGCGCCCTTCAAGCTGGCCCTCTACCTGGTGGTCTTCCTGGTGGGCCTCCTGGTGGGGCTGGAGATTCCCCTGGTGATGCGCATTCTGGAGCGGGAGCTGGCCTTCAAGGACCTGGTGTCCCAGGTGCTCACCTTCGATTATCTCGGGGCCCTGGCGGTCTCCATCCTCTTTCCCCTGCTGCTGGCGCCCCATCTCGGCATGGTCCGCACCGGACTGCTGTTCGGACTCATGAACGTGGTGGTGGCCTTCTGGGCCCTGCGCCTGTTCCGGGCCCAGTTGCCCGGGCGGTCCTGGCTCCTGGGGCAATGCTGGGCCGTCTTAGCTCTGCTGGCGGCCGGGTTTGCCGGGGCGGGGCAGCTCACCAGCCTGGCCGAAGCCCACCTCTACGCCGACGATATCGTCCACGCCGAGTCGACTCCCTACCAGCGCATCGTCCTCACCCGCTGGCGAGACGACCTGCGGCTCTTCCTCAACAACAACCTGCAGTTCTCGTCCCACGACGAATACCGCTACCACGAGGCCCTGGTCCATCCCGGGCTGGCCAGCCTGCCCTGGGCGCGACGGGTGCTAGTGCTGGGGGGAGGGGACGGCCTGGCGGTGCGGGAGATACTGAAATACCCCGGAGTGGAGTCGGTGACCCTGGTGGACTTGGACCCGGCCATGACCCGGCTGTTTTCCACCGCCCCCATGCTCACCGAACTGAACGGCAGCGCCCTCAATTCGCCCAGGGTGAAGGTGATCAATGCCGACGCCCTGCTGTGGTTGGAGGGGAGCCGGGAGAGCTTCGATTTCGTGGTGGTGGATTTCCCCGATCCGGCCAACTTCGCCCTCGGCAAGCTCTACACCTCGGCGTTCTACCGGCTGCTGGAGAAGCGCCTGGCGCCCCGGGGGCTGATGGTGGTGCAGTCCACCTCGCCCCTCTACGCCCGGCAGTCCTTCTGGTGCGTGGTGGCGACCCTGGAGAGCGTCGGGCTGAAGACCGCCCCCTACCACGCCCTGGTGCCCTCCTTCGGGGAATGGGGCTACATCCTGGCCGGCCGGGAAGCCTACGTGCCGCCGGCGGGCTACCCGGTGCCGACCCGTTTCCTGACGCCCCAGACCACCGCCTCCCTCTTCCATTTCCCCGCCGACATGGGACCGGTGGCGGCGGAGGTGAACCGGCTCAACAACCAGGTCCTGGTGCGCTATTTCGAGGCGGAGTGGGGGCGGGTGATCCGGTGAGGGGCTGGGTCAGACGTTGAACAGGAAATTCAGGACGTCGCCGTCCTTGACTACGTAGTCCTTGCCCTCCGCGCGCATCTTGCCGGCTTCCTTGGCGCCCGCTTCGCCCTTATAGGTGATGAAATCCTCGTAGGCGATGGTCTGGGCCCGGATGAAGCCGCGCTCGAAGTCCGTGTGGATGACCCCGGCCGCTTGGGGCGCGGTGTCGCCCTGGTGGATGGTCCAGGCGCGCACTTCCTTGACCCCGGCAGTGAAGTAGGTGGCCAGGCCGAGGAGCTTATAGCCGGCGCGGATGAGGCGGTCGAGTCCGGGTTCCTCGAGGCCCAGGTCGGCCAGGAACATCTGTTTTTCCTCCTCGTCGAGATCGGCAATCTCGGATTCGATGGCGGCGCAGACGGCAACCACTTCGGCCTTCTCCGCCTTGGCATGCTCTCGCACTGCGTCCAGGTAGGGATTGTTGTCGAACCCGCCTTCAGCGACATTGGCCACGTAGAGCACGGGCTTGGCGGTGATCAGGCAGAAAGGCTGGAGGCTGGCCCGTTCTTCCTTGGAAAGATCGAGGGCGCGCACGGGCTTTCCCTGGTCGAGCTGGGCGAAGCACTTTTCGAGCACGGCGACGAGGATCTTGGCTTCCTTGTCGCCGGCACTGGCCGGCCGCTTGTAGCGGTTCAGGGCCTTTTCCACGGTCGCCATGTCGGCCAGGGCGAGTTCGGTATCGATGATCTCGATGTCCCGCAGGGGATCGACGCTGCCGGAAACGTGCACCACGTTGTCATCGGCGAAGCAGCGCACCACATGGACCACCGCGTCGGTTTCGCGGATGTTGGCCAGGAACTGGTTGCCCAGGCCCTCGCCCTTGGAGGCACCGGCGACCAGGCCAGCGATGTCGACGAACTCGACAATGGCCGGCTGCATGCGCTGGGGCTTCACGATCTCGGCCAGCTTGGCCATGCGGGGGTCCGGCACCTCGACGATGCCGACGTTGGGCTCGATGGTGCAGAACGGGTAATTGGCCGCTTCGATCCCGGCCTTGGTGAGGGCGTTGAAGAGGGTGGACTTGCCGACGTTGGGCAGGCCGACGATGCCGCACTTGAGGCTCATGGTGGTTTCCTTAAACGACTTTTCCGTGCAATTGTTGCTGGGCGCCGGCGTAGTCGCCGGCAGCGAGTTTTGGCCAGGCGAGGAGGCAGCGGGCCAGGGCCTGTTCGATGGGGGGCATTTCCTCCAGCCGGGGCGGGTGGAGGACGAAATCCGCTACCTGCTGGTTGAGGTTCAGGGTCCGCGGGTGGCCGATCCCCAGGCGCAGGCGCCAGAAATCCGGCGTTGACAGCCTTGCCTGAATGTCCTTGAGGCCGTTGTGCCCACCGTTGCCGCCGCCCTGCTTGAGGCGGATGCCGCCGGGGGGCAGGTCGAGGTCGTCGTGGATGACGAGGATCTCTTCTGGGGAAATCTTGTAGAAATTGGCGAGGGCCCCCACCGACTGGCCGGAGCGGTTCATGTAGGTGGTGGGTTCCAGCAGCCAGAGGTCGCCGCTGCGGCCGGCTCGGCCGAAGAACTTGGATTGGGGCGCCAGGCTGATCTTGAGCTTGTCGGCCAGCTGGTCCACGAACCAGAAGCCGACATTGTGCCGGGTGGCTTCGTATTCCGGGCCCGGGTTGCCGAGGCCGACGATGAGGCGGGGAGCGGTCATGGAGTGGCAAATGAAAAGACCGCCGGCGGCAGTTGCCGGCGGCGGCCCTGTTCGGCGATGGCGCCGATGTTACTCGGCAGCGGCTTCGCCTTCGCCTTCTTCGGCTTCCGTGGCGCCGCCCTTGCCGACGATGGTGACGACGATGGGGTCTTCACCATGGACGACAGCCTTGACGCCCTTCGGCAGCTTCAGTCCGGAAACATGGATGTTCTCGCCGACCTTGAGGGCGGCCAGGTCCACTTCGATGAACTCGGGCAGGTCCTTGGCCAGGCAGGTGACGTCCAGTTCGGTCAGGACGTGGTTCACCAGGCCGCCACCCAGCTTGACGCCAGGAGCGACGTCGGCGTTCACGAAGTGCAGGGGCACCTTGATGTGCAGCTCATGGGTGGGGTCAACACGCTGGAAATCCACGTGCAGGACCAGGGGCTTGTAGGCATGGACCTGGGTGTCGCGCAGCAGCACTTGCTGCTTCTTGCCATCGACCATCAGGTTGAGGATGGAGGAGTGGAAGGCTTCCTTCTTGAGCTTCAGGAGCAGGTCGTTGTGTTCAACTTCGATGGCCTGGGGAGCTTCGCTGCCGCCATAAACGATGGCGGGGACTTTGCCGGCGCGGCGCAGGCGGCGGCTCGCACCCGTTCCCTGCAGCGTGCGCGCTTGGGCGATGATTTCAAATTGCATGATGACTCCAGAGTGAGTACCCGTCCCGCGACCAGGCCGGGGGTTGAGAAAAATCAGTCGATGAAGAGGGACGACACCGAGTCGTCGTTGCTGATGCGGCGGATGGTCTCGGCCATGATCTCGGCCACCGACAGCTGGCGGATGCGCGGCGACTTGGCGGCATCATCCCGCAGGGGAATGGTATCGGTCACGACCAGGTAATCCAGGTCGGAATTGCTGACCCGTTCCACCGCCGGGCCGGACAGCACCGGGTGGGTGCAGTAGGCGACAACCTTCTTGGCGCCATGCTCCTTGAGGGCGGTGGCGGCCTTGCACAGGGTGCCGGCGGTATCCACCATGTCGTCCATGATGACGCAGGTGCGGCCGTCCACCTCGCCGATGATGTTCATGACTTCGGCCACATTGGCCTTGGGGCGGCGCTTGTCGATGATGGCCAGGTCGCATTCCAGGCGCTTGGCCAGGGACCGGGCGCGGACGACGCCGCCGTGATCGGGGGAGACCACCAGGGGGTTCTCGTAATTCTGCTTCTTGATGTCGTCGAGGAGGATGGGCAAGGCGTAGATGTTGTCCACCGGGATGTCGAAGAAGCCCTGGATCTGCTCGGCGTGGAGATCCATGGTGAGGACCCGGTCAACGCCGGCGGCGGCCAGCATGTTGGCGACCAGCTTGGCGGCGATGGGAACGCGGGAGGAACGGGCGCGGCGGTCCTGGCGGGCATAGCCGAAATAGGGGATGGCGGCGGTGATGCGGCCGGCGGAGGCGCGTTTGAGGGCGTCCACCATGACCAGCATTTCCATCAGGTTGTCGTTGGTGGGAGCGCAGGTGGACTGCATGACAAAAATGTCGCGGCCCCGCACGTGTTCCTGGAGTTCGACGCTGACTTCGCCGTCGGAGAAGCGGCCTACATTGGCCCGTCCCAGATCGACATTCAGATGTTTGGCGACGGAGGCAGCCAATGTGGGATTGGCATTGCCGGTAAAGACCATCAAGCTGTTGTAGGCCATTTCAACATCCTTAGGGGGCACTATCTCGAAATGCATCGACCCCACCAAAAGCAAACCGGGCAGGCCGCAAGGCCTGCCCGGGAAATCCGATGGCTGGGGAGGAAGGACTCGAACCCTCGAATGCCGGAATCAAAATCCGGTGCCTTAACCAACTTGGCGACTCCCCAACTGTTTTCTCGCACTGGTTCGTGTGCAAGCGAGGCGCGAATAATACAGAAAAGTCCGCGGGAAAGCTATACCCCTGTGTCGAAAATTTAGATGTAGGCGAGGGGGTGGGCCGCCAGCCCCGTTGCCACCCAGCCCCGCATGGAACCCGGCAACTGGGCGGCCACCGCCTCGGCGGCCTCCCGGTTGGTGAATTCGGCGAAGACGCAGGCGCCCGAGCCGGTCATCATGGCCGGGCCGAATTGGCAGAGCCAGGCGAGATGTTCGGCCACCGCCGGGAAGCGGGCACAGGCCACCGGTTCAAGGTCATTGTGGCCGAACCCCGGACGCCAGGCGGAGGCGGAAATGGCCGGCGTATCGCGTTTCAGGTCCGGGGCGCCGAAGATGGCGGCGGTGGGCACCCCGACGGGGGGCTCCAGTACCACATACCAGGCGGGGGGCAGGTCCACTAGCTGCAGGGCTTCCCCCACGCCTTCGGCAAAGGCGTTGCGGCCGAAGACGAAGACCGGCACGTCGGCCCCGAGGCCCAGTCCGAGTTCCTGCAGACGGTGGCGGGGCAATCCCAGTCCCCAGAGATGGTTGAGGGCCAGGAGCACCGTGGCGGCGTCGGAGCTGCCGCCCCCCAAGCCGCCTCCCATGGGCAGGCATTTTTCCAGGGCGATGGTGGCGCCCTGCCGGCAGCCGGTTTCCTCCTGCAGGAGGCGGGCGGCGCGGACGGTGAGGTCGGTTTCCGGCGGCACCCCGGGGATCGGCCGGGCGAGGACGATGTCGCCGTCTTCCCTGGGCAGGAAGCGCAGGCGGTCGCCCCGGTCCACGAAACGGAAGACGGTTTGCAGCAGGTGGTAGCCGTCGGGCCGGCGGCCGACCACGTGCAGGAAAAGATTGAGCTTGGCCGGCGCCGGCCAGGTGCTGTCCCAGGTCCAGGAATTCATGGAGTGCTTCGCCATTCTTCTATGCGCAGGCGCACTTCCAGGCTGCTGTCCCGGCGCAGGGTGAGGCGGGATGGCAGGGCGTCGGCCGCCTCGCTGTCGTAGTGGTAGTCGATATGCCAGCCGGCGTCGATGAGGCTTTGGGGACGGCCCAGGGCGTCGGTACGGAGTTGCCCGGAGGCGGTGGGCCGGCCCAGGAGCCAGGCCGGCAGTTCCCCCAGGGGCAGGGGGTAGCCGGTGGCTTCCTGCAGGAGCTCCCCCGCATCGGCGGCGTGGCGCACGCGGCCGTCGCTGGTGCGCAGGCGGGCGCCGGCGGCACTCCGGTCGATTTCGGCAATGCCCTGGCCCAGGGGGTTGGCGACCAGGATATGGTCCCCGTCGTGGCCATGGTCCCAGGACAGGCGGCCGCTGGCGCTTTGCGGGGCCTCGTAGGGGCGCTCCAGACGCAGGGCGAAGCGGGCCTCCAGGCCGAAATCACGCAACTCTCCCCGGGCCGGCAGGCCGGTGGAGGGCGGCGTCACCGTGGCGCAGCCGGCCAGGGCCAGGACGCCAGCCAGAAACAGGGCGCGCATCAAGGCTGGAATTTCTTGATGGCGGCGCTCAATACGTCGTTGTCGGGGTGGCTCTTCGCGGCTTCACGCAGCAGCTTGCGGGCGTCGTCCTTGCGGTCCAGGGACCACAGGACCTCGGACAGGTGGGCGGCGATTTCCGGGTCGGGCTTGCGCTTGTAGGCCTGGTCCAGGGTCTTCCAGGCTTCCTCGAGCTTGCCCTGGCGATAGAGCACCCAGCCCAGGCTGTCCAGGATGAAGGGATCGTCCGGGGCCAGGGTGAGGGCCCGGGCAATGAGGTCGTGGGCTTCCGGCAGGCGGATGTTGCGGTCCGCCCAGGAGTAGCCGAGGGCGTTGAGGCCGTGGGCGTGGTCGGGCTTGAGCTGGATCAGGTGCTGAAGGTGGGTCTCAAGCACATCGAGGCGGCCGAGGCGTTCCGCCATGAGGGCGGCATCGTAAAGGAGATCGGGGTTGTCCGGCTGTTTGACGAGGGCTTTTTCGAGGACGATGTAGGCATCCTCATAGTGCTTGGCTTCCCGCAGCAGCTGGGCTTCGGCGAGCATGAGCTGGCCTTGTTCCTGGGCAGTGCGCCCGGGCGTGGACTGGATGAGCCGGCGGGCGTCGTCGAACTTGCCCTGCTGGGCCAGCATCTGGGCCGCCCGGGCCCGGGCTGGGATGAATTGCTCGCCGGCGCTCACTTGCCGGTAATGGGCGAGGGCGGCGTCGGGGTGCTTCTGTTCTTCCTCGATCTGGCCGAGGAAAAAGTGGACCGTGCCCTTATCCGGAAAATCGGTCTCCAGGAGTTTCTCCAGCCGGGCCTTGCCGTTGTTGATATCGTTCTGCTGCAGGGCCAGCATCGCCACCGGATAGATGATCTCCGGGTTGTCGGGATTGTCGGCCAGCAGGCGTTCGAATTGCTGGCGGGACTCGTTGTAGCGCTTTTCGGAAATGTACAGGCGGGCCAAGGCCAGGCGGGCGTCCTTGGCGTTGGGGTTGTGGTCGACGAAGCGGGCCAGCTGGTCGATGGCCTGGCCCGGGGACTGGCGCGCCTGCAGCTGAGCTTGCAGGAGAGCGGCCAATTCCCAGTCCGGGCGCATGGCCAGAGCCTTGTCGGCTTCGGCCTTGGCGCGCTCCGGATCGCTGGCGCTGGCGGCAGCGGTGGCCAGGGCGAAGTGGGCCTCGGGCAGCTTGCCATAGGGCGCCGTCACCTTTTCCACCAGGTGCAGGACCGCCTGCCGGTCGGGGTGGCGCGCCAGCATGCGGTTCAGGCGCAGCAGGTTGTCGCCCAGGTTCTTCTTGTCCTGTTCGAGGAGGGTGCTCAATTGGGGCGCCAGCTCATCGGTGCGGTTGAGGAGCACTAGCAGGGTGGTCAGGCTCTGGCGGGCCTTGGCGGAATCCGGTTCAACCGCCACCCATGTCTTGGCCAGGTCGTAGGCCAGGTCGAACTGCCGGGCAAAGCCCGCCACTTCGGTGGCCCGTTCGAGGGCGCGGGGGTCGCGGGTGCGCCGGGCCAGATCGGCATAGGCGCTGACACCCAACTCGATCTGGCCGCGCTGGAGCGCCAGTTCGCTCACCAGGACCTGGAAGACGGCGCGGGCCGTGGCGTCCTCGCGATGGGCGCCGGCCGGCGGTGCCTTGGAGGCGGGGCTGCCGGCAGCCTGGGCGAAACCGGCAAAAAGCAGGGCAACGGAGGCGGCGATGAGCTTGCGGACCATGGGCGTGTATTGAGTGGGGTTGCGCATTAGAGCGCATAAAATGGACTAAGTTTGGATGTTATGTGGCTTTTGCCGGAGGAACAAGCGATGCCTGAACTGCCTGAAGTGGAGGTGTGCCGGCGCGGCCTCCTGCCGGAAGTGGCGGGGCGCACCATCCAGGGGGCCGTGGTGCGCATCCCGCGCCTGCGCCGGGAGGTGCCGGCCGGGTTGGCGGACATCCTGCGGGGCCGGCGCATTGCCGCCATCCTCCGGCGAGGCAAATATCTGTTGTTCGATTGCCGCGGCGAGGAGGGAGAAGAGGGGGGCGGCTGGCTCATCCTGCACCTGGGCATGTCGGGTAATCTGCGCTTCGTTTTCCCGGCCGTCCCGGCCGGCCGCCACGACCACTTCGACCTGATCCTGCCGCACACCGTGCTGCGCCTTTCCGACCCCCGCCGCTTCGGGGTGGTCACCTGGCAGCCCGGGGAGGATCCGATGGCCCATCCGCTCCTGGCCGGATTGGGGGTCGAGCCCCTGTCGCCGGAATTCACCGCCGATTGGCTGTATGCCGCTACCCGGCGGCGTCAGGCCCCGATCAAGAATGTCCTGATGGATGCCCGTACCGTGGTCGGCATCGGCAATATCTATGCGTCCGAGAGCCTTTTTCGCGCCGGCATTTCGCCCCTGCGCCCGGCCAGCCGGGTGGGTCGCGAGCGGTGCGGGCGACTGGTGCAGGCGGTGCGGGAGACTTTGGCCGATGCCATCGCCGCCGGGGGTAGCAGTATCCGGGACTACGTCCACAGCGACGGCAGCGCCGGCTGGTTCCAGATCGGCTGTGCCGTCTATGATCGGGCGGGGCAGTCCTGCCAGCGCTGCGGAACCCTGGTGCGCCAGGTCCGGCAGGCGGGCCGCTCCACCTATTATTGCCCGGGATGCCAGCGCTAGGGCCCTGTCGGCCCCGCCGGGGGAAACCTCCGCCCGATGCCGCCGGGCTGTGGAAAAGGCGCGATTGTGCTAAATTTTGGCTTCCACCAAGGAGTATGGGAGTGTGTCATGTCGCTTGGTCAAGAATTCGCCGTCTATAGCGACTGGCGTTCGCGTTTGTCGGGCTGCATCGCGAATTTCCAGAATTGGCTGTCCGAGAACGAGCTGTCCGATGCCCAGACCGACCTGCGCCTTGCCCAGCTCCAGGAGCGCCTGCGGGAAGATCGTCTGAACGTGGCCTTCGTGGCCGAGTTCTCCCGGGGCAAGTCGGAGCTCATCAACGCCATTTTCTTTGCCGAATTCGGCAACCGCATGCTGCCCTCCTCGGCCGGCCGCACCACCATGTGCCCCACCGAGCTCCTCTATGATCCGGCCCGGCCGCCCCGGGTGGAACTGCTGCCCATCCAGACCCGGGCCGACAACACCAGCGTCAGCGAATACAAGGGCTTTCGCCAGGAGTGGCAGATCGTCGATCTCCATGTGGAATCGGCCGAGGCCATGCAGGATGCCCTGCGCCATGTCAGCGAAACCACCCGGGTGACGCCGGAGGAGGCCGCCAAGCTCGGCTTCGAGGTGGGCGAGGGCGGGGCGGACGTCTACCGCGTCGGCGACGACGGGCTGGTGGAGATACCTCGCTGGCGCCATGCCGTCATCAATTTTCCCCATCCGCTGCTGCAGCAGGGGCTGGTCATCCTCGACACCCCGGGCCTCAACGCCATCGGCGCCGAACCCGAACTCACCCTGTCTCTGCTCCCCAACGCCCACGCCGTCCTGTTCATCCTGGCCGCCGATACGGGGGTGACCCAGTCCGACCTGGCCATCTGGAAAGAACATATCGGCGAGGGCGGCACCAACAAGCGGGGCCGGATGGTGGTCCTCAACAAGATCGACGGCCTCTGGGACGAACTGAAGACCGCCGCCGAAGTGGAAGCCGAAATCAGGAAGCAGGTGGATTCCTGCGCCACCATCCTGGAACTGCCGGCCCGCCAGGTCTTTCCCGTGTCGGCCCAGAAGGGGCTGGTGGGCAAGATCAACGGCGATGCAGATCTGCTCGCCAGGAGCCGCCTACCCCAGCTGGAGGCGGCCCTCTCCGGGGAATTGATCCCGGCCAAGCGGGATATCGTGAGGGACAATACGGAAACCGAGTTCGGGGAAGTGAACCGGCGGGTGAAGGGGCTTCTCGATTCCCGGCTCGCCGGGCTGCGGGAACAATTGACCGAACTGACCGAGCTGCGGGGCAAGAACAAGGGCGTGGTCGAGTACATGATGGGCAAGGTGCGGGCCGAGAAGGACGAATTCGAGGCCGGCCTGCAGCGCTATTACGCCGTGCGCAGCGTTTTCTCGACCCTGACCAACAATCTCTTCGCCCACCTGGGCCTGGACAGCCTGCGCCAGCTGACCCAGGCAACCCGCCAGTCCATGCTGGAGGCCACCTTCTCGAAGAGCCTTTCGGAGGCCATGGCCCAGTTCTTCCAGGGCGCCCGCGGGGCGCTGGCCGATTCCAATAGCGAAATCAGCGAAATTCTCGCCATGATGGAGGCGGTGTACAAGAAGTTTGCCGTCGAGCACGGCCTCAAGCTCGGTTCCCCCACCAGCTTCTCTTTGCGGCGCTACGAGAAGGAAATCGGCCGGCTGGAGCAGTGGTGCGACACCCACCTCAACACCATGATCAATCTCCTCACCCACGAGAAGAAGAACATCACCCAGAAGTTCTTCGAGGAGGTAGCGGTGCAGGTGCGGCGCGCCTTCGAGCATGCCAACAAGGATGCCGAGGTCTGGCTCAAGGCCATCATGGCGCCCATGGAGACCCAGGTGCGGGAGCACCAGATCCAGTTGAAGCGCCGCCTGGAAAGCATCAAGCGCATCCACCAGGCCACCGACACCCTGGAAGACCGCATCGCCGAACTGGAAGGGGTGGAGCAGGACCTGCTGGGGCAGATGCAGTCCCTGAAAAAGGTCGCCGGGGAAGTGCAGCAATTGCTGGAACCGACGCCGCCCCTGCGTCAGGCTGCCTGAGCCGACGCCGTGCAACAAAAAACCCGCGCCTGGCGCGGGTTTTTTTCTGGCGCAGGCGAAAGTCGCCTGGGTACTCCGAAGGCCTTACGGACGCTTGTTGCCCGTCAGCTTCTCGTACTTGGCCCAGAGTTGCTCGTTGGTTTCCACGTGGTTCGGGTTCTTCGGGATGCAATCCACCGGGCAGACCTGGACGCACTGGGGCTCGTCGTAGTGGCCGACGCACTCGGTGCACTTGTTCGGGTCGATCTGGTAGATTTCCTCACCCTGGGAGATGGCCTCGTTGGGGCATTCGGGTTCGCAGACGTCGCAGTTGATGCATTCGTCGGTAATCATCAGGGCCATGGCCGCTTTTCCTCTCTATCGATTAGCTAAAGTTCGGGCTCGCAGGAGCTTTTCCACGCAGGGATGGACAAATTTGCTCACATCACCGCCGAGGCGCGCGATCTCGCGCACCATGGTCGCCGAGATGAACATATACTGTTCTCCTGGGGTTAAAAATACAGTTTCGACCTCAGGATAGAGGCTACGGTTCATTCCCGCCATCTGGAATTCATATTCGAAATCCGAAACGGCCCGCAACCCCCGGATGATGATCTTGGCGCCGCGGGTATGGACGAAGTCCATAAGCAGGGTGTTGAAGCCGGCAATCTCGATGTTTTTGACGTCCGCCAGGGCTTCCCGGGCAATCTCGACCCGGGTTGCCAGGTCGAAGTAAGGACGTTTGGCGGGACTCTCGGCAATGGCGACCACCAGGTGCTCGAACAGGCCGGCAGCGCGGCGCACGATATCCTCGTGGCCCCGGGTCATCGGGTCAAAAGTACCCGGGTAGATGGCAATCCGGTGGTCCAGCCTCATTCTGTTTCCCGCCGCAGTAAATGAAAATTCACTTCGCCCGCCCGTCCCCGGCGCACCGTGCGCCAGTCGCCGAGGCTTTCGATTTCGTATTCGGCCTCGACATAAATCGCTCCGTCTTCCTTCAGGACCGCGGGCAGGTATTTCGCCAGGCGGTCGATCCAGCCCTGCTTGTAGGGGGGATCCAGGAACACGAGATCGAATTTCGATCCGGCCGAGGCCAAATATTGTAGCGCATCCGAGCGCACGATCTCCACCTGCGTGCCTGTCTGCAGCAGATCGGCGTTTTCGCGCAAAGCGGCGAGCACCCGTGGAGCCCGCTCCACCAGCACCACCCGGTCGGCACCCCGGGAAGCGGCCTCGAAGCCCAGGGCGCCGCTGCCGGCGAAGAGGTCGAGGCACGATTGGCCGGTGAGATCCTGTCCGAGCCAGTTGAACAGGGTCTCCCGCACCCGGTCCGGGGTCGGGCGCAGGGCCTCACTGTCGGGAAAGCGCAGGACGCGGCGCCGCCAGGCGCCGCCGACGATACGGACCGAATTCAAGGCTTGTCGGTGGCCACCATCACCGTCACCAGGTTCTCCGGCCGGATATGGCGGGCGAAGGCCTGGCGCACTTCGTCGGCGGTCACCGCCCGGATGCGGTCCTGGTAGCGGTCCAGGTAATCCAGGGGGAGGCCGTAGAAGCCGATGTTGGCGACGTTCTCGAGAATTTTTCGGTTGCTGTCCAGGCGCAGGGGGAAGCTGCCGACGAGGTTGGCCTTGGCGGCAGCCAGTTCCTCGGGGCTGGGACCGTCCTTCAGGAAGTCCTGGAGGATGGCGCGGGTCACCTGCAGGGCCTCGTCCGCCTGGGAGCGCTTGGTCTGCAGTCCGATCTGGAAGGGGCCAGGCTGCTTCAGGGGAGCGAAATAGCTATAGACGTTGTAGGCGTAGCCCCGCTTGTCCCGGACTTCCTTCATGAGGCGGGAGACGAAGCCGCCGCCCCCGAGGGTGTAATTGCCCACCACCAGGGGGAAGAAATCCGGATCGCCCTTGGCGATGGCCGGCAGGCCGATATGGATATGGGACTGGGCAGCCGGATGGGCGATGCGCTGGATGCCTTCCTTGGGGAGTTGGGGCGGCGGCGGCAGGGCCGGCGCTTCCCCGGGCGGCAGCTTGGCCAGCAGGGATTCGGCAATCTTCTCGGCTTCGGCGCGGGAAACGTCGCCGACCAGGGTGACCGTGGCGTTCCTGGCGTTGTAGTAAGTGCGGTAGAAACGGGTGAGGTCGTCGCGGCCGATCTTGGCCACCGTCTCCGGCATGGCCTCCCGGCCGTAGGGGTGCACCGGATACATGGCCTCCCAGAACGCCTTGCTGGCAATGACGTCGGGCCGGGTGAGGGATTCCTTGAGGTTGGCGATGGTGCGGGTCTTCTCGCGCAGGAAGATGGCCCCGTCGAAGCGGGGCGAACTCAGCACCAGGCGCAGGAGGTCGAGGGCCTGCTCCCGTTTCTCCGGCGTGGAGAGGGTGCGCAGGGCGACGCTGGCGCGATCGTTGTCCGCGCCGCCGCCGAGCTGGGCGCCGATGTCGGCCAGACGGTCGGCAATGGCGTTCTCGTCCAGATTGCCGGCCCCCAGGTCGAGGATGCCCCGGGTCAGGGAGGCGACGCCGGGCTTGCCGGCCGGGTCGAACATGGAACCGGCGGCAAAATCCACCTGCACGTCCAGGATAGGCAGGGCGCGGCTTTCGACGAAATAGACCCGGGCGCCCGAGGGCGAGACCCAGTGCTCGATCTTGACGCCGGCCAGGGCGAATTGGCAGGCAACGAGGGCCGCCAGGGCGAAGAGCATGCGTTTCATCATGTCGTGCATCTCAATGGCGGGCGGGCGTGGCCGGCTGGCGCGGCTTGCCGTCGAGGGGTTGAGGATCGAGGACGCCGACGGTCAGGGTATCGTCGCCGAAATATTTCTTCGCCACCGCCTGCACCTGGGGGCCGGTAATCTGCTGCAGCCGTTCGATCATGAGGTCGATGTCCTTGTAGGAAAGCCCGGTCGCCTCCATCTGGCCGATTTCCATGGCCTGGGCGAACATGGAGTCGCGTTTGTAGACCTGGGCCGCCACTACCTGAGCCTTGGCCCGCTTCAATTCGGATTCGCTGACGCCGTCCTTCTGGATGCGGGCGATCTCCCGCCGCAGGGCGGTCTCCAGCTCCGCCACCGTCTTGCCTTCGGAGGGGCTGCCGTGGAGCACGAACATGCCGGGGCCGAGGGCGGTGGAGTCGTAGTCGACGCCGGCCGAAACGGCGATCTTCTGTTCCCGGACGAGGCGCTTTCCGAAGCGGGCGGCCTCGTGGCCATCGAGGACGGCAGCCAGCATTTCCAGGGCGAAGGGATCGATATCCTTGGCCACGTCCCGAACCACCGGGGCCTTGTAGCCCATCACCAGAAGCGGCAGTTCGGCCGGGGCCTTGACCACCAGGCGCCGTATTCCTTCCTGGGACGGTTCGCTCAGGGGTTTCCTGGCCGGCAGGGCGCGTCCTTCGAGGGGGCCGTAATATTTCTCGGCCAGGGCGAAGACGGCCTGGTGGTCCACGTCACCGGTGACCACCAGGTAGGCGTTGTTGGGTACGTACCAGCGGTCGTACCACTCGTGGGCGTCCCGGGCGGTCATATGCTCCAGGTCGCTCATCCACCCGATGACGGGGCGACGATAGGGATGGGTTTCGAACGCCATGGCGTTGGCCTGCTCATAGAGCTTGGCCTGGGGATTGTCATCGGTGCGCATGCGGCGCTCCTCCATGACCACCTTGATTTCCTGGGCGAACTCCTTGGGATCCACGTTCAGGTGGCGCATGCGGTCGGCTTCCAGCTCCATCATCTCGGGCAGCTTTTCCTTCGGCACCTGCTGGAAATAGGCCGTGTAGTCCCGGCTGGTGAAGGCGTTGTCCCGCCCGCCGGCGGCCGCCACACGGCGGTTGAACTCGCCGGGGCCGATGGTGGGGGTGCCCTTGAACATCATGTGCTCCAGCACGTGGGCGACGCCGGAATTGCCGTCCATCTCGTCGATGCTGCCGATGCGGTACCAGACCATCTGCACCGCCGTGGGCGCCCGGTGGTCCTCCTTGACGATGACCCGCAGGCCGTTCTTGAGGGTGGTCTCGAAGGGGTTCGCCTGGGCGGCGGCGATCAGCCCGGGCGCTATCAGGGCAACCAGAAGGTGCTTCAGTTGTAGCGTTCGTAGCATGGGGAATGGGGGCTTTCTGCTAGAATTGACCGGATATCTGCGGCATCTTAACCAGTTGCCGCCCGACTGTCAGCACGGCCTGAGACCTACTTCTTCATGTTCAGTTTCTTCAAAAAGACCGGTCAGGAACCGCAGCCGCCCGAGTCGGCACCGGCTTCCGCTCCCTCCTGGCGCGAACGCCTCTTCCAGGGGCTGGCCAAGACCCGCGCCCAATGGGGCGGCAAGCTTAAGACCATTTTTTCCCGCGGCAAGGTGGACGACGAGCTCCTGGAGGAGCTGGAATCCATGCTCCTCACCAGCGACGTGGGCATCGAAGCCACCCAGTTCCTTCTCGACGACCTGAAGGGCCGCGCCAAGCGCGACAAGCTGGATACTCCGGAAGCCATCCAGCAGGCCCTGGCGGGGGCCTTCGTGGACCTTGTCGGCCCCCTGGAAAAGCCCCTGGATATCGAGAACCACCGGCCCTTCGTCATCATGATCGCCGGGGTGAACGGGGCCGGCAAGACCACGTCCATCGGCAAGCTGGCCAAGTATTTCCAGGACCAGGGCAAGAGCGTCCTGCTGGCCGCCGGCGACACCTTCCGGGCGGCGGCCCGGGAGCAGCTGCAGGCCTGGGGTGAGCGCAACAACGTCACGGTCATCTCCCAGGAGAGCGGCGACCCGGCGGCGGTCATCTTTGACGCCATCGCCGCAGCCAAGGCCCGGGGCATCGACGTGGTGCTGGCGGATACCGCCGGGCGCCTGCCGACCCAGCTCCACCTCATGGAGGAAATCGCCAAGGTCCGCCGGGTCATCCAGAAGGTCGATCCCACCGGTCCCCACGAAACACTCCTCGTCCTGGACGCCAACATCGGCCAGAACGCCCTGCAGCAGGTCAAGGCCTTCGACAAGGCAGTGCAGGTCACCGGCCTCGTGGTCACCAAGCTCGACGGCACCGCCAAGGGCGGGGTGGTGGCGGCCATCGCCCGCCAGTGCCCCAAGCCCATCCGCTTCATCGGCGTCGGCGAAGGCATCGACGACCTCCGCCCCTTCTCTGCGAAAGATTTCGTCGACGCCCTGTTCGAATGATCGTCGCCGACCATCTCACCAAGCGCTATCCGGGCGGCTTCGATGCCGTCAAGGCAGTCAGCTTCGAGATCGGGGCCGGCGACATGGTCTTCATCACGGGGCACTCCGGGGCCGGCAAGACCACCCTGGTGAAGCTCATCGGCGCCGTCGAGCGGCCCACGGCCGGCAGCCTGCTGGTCAATGGCCAGAATCTTTCGGCCCTGCGCAGCAGCGCGCTTCCCTATCTGCGGCGCCATTTCGGCCTCGTCTTCCAGGACCAGAAAATCCTTTTCGACCGGAACGTCATGGACAACGTGCTGCTACCCCTGCAGATCGTCGGCCTGCCCCGTCGGGAAGCCGTGCGGCGGGCCCAGGCGGCCCTTGACAAGGTGGGGCTGCTGGATCGGGAAAAGGCCAATCCCATCGCCCTTTCCGGCGGCGAGCAGCAGCGCCTGGCCATCGCCCGAGCGGTGGTGAACCGGCCCTCGGTCCTCCTGGCCGACGAACCCACCGGCAACCTCGACGCCGAATCGGCCGCAGACATCATGGCCATTTTCGAATCCTTCCACCAGGTGGGGGTCACCGTCGTGGTGGCGACCCACGATCACCACTGGATCGAGCGCTATCGTCCCCAGGTCCTGCGCCTGGACCACGGGAGGCTGGCGTGAGAGCCTGGATGACGCAGCACGGCGCCGCGGTCGAGGGCGCCGTCCGCCGCCTGCTCGCAGCGCCCCTCAATACCCTGCTGTCCCTGCTGGTCATCGGCATCGCCCTGACCCTGCCTGCCGCCGGCTACGTGCTCCTCGACAACCTGCGGGAGGTGGGGAAGAGCGCTTCCGGCGTCCAGCAGATCAGCCTCTTCATGGCGGTGGACGCCGACCGCAAGGCCGTGGCGGAGATCGAGTCCCGCCTTGGACAAGCCGGTGCCGGGAAATGGCGTTTCGTGCCCAAGGAGGATGCCCTGAAGCATCTCAAGGGCAATGAGGGTATGGCTGAAATCGTTGCCAGCCTGCCGAGGAATCCGCTGCCCGATGCCTTCATCGTCGAGCCGGCCGATGCCGCCCCGGAAAAACTCGAAGCCCTGCGCCAAACCATGGCGGGCTGGCCCAGGGTCGCCCATGTGCAGCTGGATTCGGCCTGGGTCAAGCGTTTCGACGCCTTCCTCCGCCTCGGCAAGCTGGCCGTGACGCTGCTGGCCGCTCTTTTTGCCGCCGGGCTGGTGGCGGTGACCTTCAACACCATCCGCCTGCAAGTGATGGCCCAGGCGGCGGAAATCGAGCTGGCCCGACTTATCGGCGCCACGGATGCCTTCATCCGGCGGCCCTTCTACTATTTCGGCGCCCTGCAGGGGGCGCTGGGCGGCCTGCTCGCCGCTGCCCTGGTCGCCGTTGCGGTGAGGGTGCTGGCCGGCCCGGTGGCGGAGCTGGCGGCTCTCTACGGCGGCGCTTTCATTCTCCGGGGCCCGGGGCTCGTCGACGCCGGTCTGCTGGCCGGGGTCGGTGCCGTCCTCGGCTGGCTGGGGGCGCAGCTCTCGGTCAGCCTGTCCCTGCGCAGGTTTGGCTAGCCGCCGCGATTTTCTTCGCACCCTCGGCGCAGCGGCCGTGGCCGGTTGCGCCCCCAAGGGACCGCCCCCGTTGCCCCCCGGCGAGCTGCTTGGTATGTCCCCGGAGTTCGGCCACCGCTTGCGGGAAGGAATATTTCCCGCGCCCGGCGAAATCCGCCGCACGGCCGTCGCCATCATCGGCGGTGGCGTTTCCGGCCTGTCGGCGGCCTGGAAGCTGGACAAGGCCGGGGTCGGCGACTTTCTTGTCCTGGAACTGGAGCGGGAGGTGGGAGGCAATTCCCGCTCGGGGCAGAGCCCCCTGGTAGCGTACCCCTGGGGCGCCCATTACCTGCCCCTGCCGACCCGGGAGTCCCGGGCGGTGCGGGAACTGCTCTCCGACCTCGGCGTCCTCCAGGGCGATCCTCTGGCCTCGCGGCCGGCCTACGACGAACGCTATCTATGCGCCACCCCCCAGGAACGGATCTTCCGCGACGGCCTGTGGGAAGAGGGATTGTTGCCCCGCCTCGGGCTTTCCCCGGCGGAGCGCGATCAGCAGAAGCGCTTCCAGGCCCGCATGGAGGAAATGAAGCACGCCCGGGGCCGGGACGGCCGCCGGGTCTTCGCCCTGCCCATGGAACTGTCCAGCCGGGACCCGGCCTGGCTGGCCCTGGACCGGATTTCCTTCCAGGACTGGCTGGTGGAAAACCGCTTCACCGCCCCCAGCCTGCACTGGCTCGCCCATTACGCCTGCCGGGACGACTACGGCACCGCCTACGATCAGACTTCGGCCTGGGCCGGGCTGCATTATTTCGCCTGCCGCAGCGGCGAGGCCGATAATGCCGCTCCCGATGCAGTGCTCACCGCCCCCGAGGGCAATGGCTGGCTGGCCAAGGCCCTGGCCCGGCGTGCGGGGGGGCGTGCCCTGACCGGGGCGGTGGTCTGGCGGCTGCAGGAAGCGACGAACGGCATCCTGGTGGACTGCTGGCTGCCCGGGGAAAACCGTTCCCTGCGTATCCAGGCCGAGCAGGCCGTATGGGCTGCGCCGGCCTTCGTCCTGTCTAGGGTATGGGGGGCGATGCCGGCCGCCCTGCGGCAAGGGGTCCTGGCCGGGGGCCATGCGCCGTGGCTGGTCGCAAACCTGCACCTGGACGACTTTCCGGAGGAGCGCCGGGGCGCCCAGCCGGCCTGGGACAACGTCCTCTACGACAGCCCCGGACTGGGCTATGTGACGGCCACCCACCAGCTCATCCGGCGCCGACTGAAGGGAACGGTCTTCACCTACTACCGTGCTCTCCACGACCTGCCTCCCGCCGCCGGCCGCCGGCTGTTGCTGGAAACGCCCCGGGAGGTGTGGGCCGGGAACATCCTCGCCGAACTGGAGCGGGTCCATCCCGACATCCGGTCCCTGGCCACCCGGCTGGACGTCTTCCGGAATGGCCACGCCATGCGCCGACCCGTTCCCGGCAGCCTGTGGGGCGGGGAGCGGGAGCGCCTGGCGGCCTTCCGCAGCCGGCGGCTGACTCTGGCCCACGCCGACCTCTCGGGTTTTTCGGTTTTCGAGGAGGCCCAGTACCGCGGCGTCGTGGCGGCAGAACGGGTTCTGGAGCGGCTGGGTGCGCCCTTCGTATCGTCAGTTGACGGATAATAGGCGGTCCGATCAAGGGAGAGACCAGGAAATGACTCCGCTGCGCATCCAACTGGAACAAGACGACATTCCGACCCATTGGTACAACGTCGCCGCCGATCTCGCCAACCCGCCTGCACCGCCCCTGGGGCCTGACGGCAAGCCGGTGCCGTCGGAGAAAATGGCGGCCATCTTTCCCATGCCCCTTCTGGAACAGGAAATGTCCGCCCAGCGCTGGATTTCCATTCCGGAAGAAGTGCGCCAGATCTACGCCCTCTGGCGGCCGGCCCCCCTGTGTCGTGCCGTCCGCCTGGAGCAGGCGCTGGGCACCCCGGCCAAGATCTTCTACAAGTACGAGGGCGTTTCCCCGGCCGGCTCCCACAAGCCCAATTCCGCCGTGCCCCAGGCCTATTTCAACAAGCTCGCCGGCACCAAGCGGCTCACCACCGAAACCGGCGCCGGCCAGTGGGGCTCCTCCATCGCCTTTGCTGGCCAGATGTTCGGCCTGCCGGTGCGGGTCTTCATGGTCAAGGTGAGCTACCAGCAAAAGCCTTTCCGCCGCTCCATGATGCAGACCTGGGGCGCCGAGGTCTTCGCCAGCCCCACCGACCTCACCCAGGCGGGCCGTGCCGTCCTGGCCAAGGACCCCAACAGCGAGGGGTCCCTGGGCATCGCCATCTCCGAGGCGGTGGAGCAGGCGGCCGCCAGCCCGGATACCTGTTATACCCTGGGCTCGGTACTTAACCACGTGCTCCTGCACCAGACGGTCATCGGCCTGGAAGCCAAGAAGCAGTTCGACAAGATCGGCCTCTACCCGGACGTGATCCTCGGCCCCTGCGGCGGCGGCTCCTCCTTCGGCGGCATCGCCTTCCCCTTCCTGGCCGACCAGGCGGCGGGGGACAAGCGGGCCGAGAAGCTGCGCTGCGTGGCGGTGGAGCCGACCTCCTGCCCGACGCTGACCAAGGGCGCCTATGCCTATGATTTCGGTGACGCCTCCGGCTACACGCCGCTGATGAAGATGTACACCCTGGGCCACGATTTCATGCCTCCCGGCATCCACGCCGGCGGCCTGCGCTACCACGGTGACAGCCCCCTGGTCTCCCAACTCCTGCACGAGGGCCGGATCGAGGCGCTGGCGGTGCCCCAGGTGGCCACCTTCCAGGCGGGCATCCAGTTCGCCCAGGCCGAGGGCATCATCCCGGCGCCGGAATCCTGCCATGCCATCCGGGCCGCCATCGACGAAGCGCTGCAATGCAAGGCGACGGGGGAGTCCAAGGTGATTCTCTTCAACCTCACCGGCCACGGCCATTTCGACATGGCCTCCTATGACCGCTATTTCGCCGGCCAGTTGGAGGACTACGAATATCCGGCCGAAGCCATCGCGGACTCTCTCCAGCACCTGCCCAAAATCGGATGAAAGCCCTCGTCTTCGTTCTCGTTCTCGCCAACGCGCTGTTCTTCGCCTATACCCAGGGTCATTTCGGCCGGCCGGAGAATCCGGATGCCGGCCGGGTAGAGCAGCAACTCAATCCCGAACGTATCCGGGTCGTCGCCCGGGGCGAACCGCCCGCCGGCAGTGAGACAAAGAAGGAAGTTCCAGCGCCTGAAAAGGAGGCGGACGCCGAGAAACCAGTAGCCGAGAAAACCGCCGCGATCGAAACCCCGGGTGTCGCTGAAAAGCCGACAGCCACTGAAAAACCGGCTGCCATTGAAAAGCCGGGACAGAACGCCTGCATGCTGTGGAGTGAATTGTCGGGGAGCGAGGCCAACCGGCTGGCCGGCCTCCTGGGGGAAAAATTCACCGACTTCGAGGTGGTTCGGCGGGCTACTCCGGTGGAAGGGGCCGGCTGGTGGGTCTTCATCCCGCCGCTGCCCAGCAAGGCTGAAGCCGACAAGAAGGCGGGCGAGTTGAAGCGCATGGGGGTGACTGATTATTTCGTGGTCCAGGAAGCCGGGCCGAATCGCTTCGCCATTTCCCTCGGGGTCTTCTCCAGCGAGTCCGGTGCCAATGAACATCTGACCAATCTCAAAGCCCAGGGGGTAAGGAGTGCCCGGATGGGGGCGCGCCTTGGCAAGGACGCCCTGCAGGCGGTGGAAGCCCGGGGGCCGGCCAATCGCCTGGCGGCCCTGGCTGCCGCCGCGGCGGCAACCTTGCCGGAGATCGTATCCCGGCAGTGCAAGTAGCGCCGTGAGCCATTACATCGTCGGCCTCACCGGCGGCATCGGCAGCGGGAAGTCCACCGTAGCCGACTGCTTTGCCGCCCACGGCATCCGGGTGGTGGATACCGACGCCATCGCCCATGAGCTGACCGGGCCGGGAGGGGCGGCGATGCCGGCCCTGATGGTGGCTTTCGGCTCCGGCATCCTGCGCCCGGATGGCGGCCTCGACCGCCCGGCCATGCGGCGCCTGGCCTTTGCCGACCCGGCCGCGCGCGGCCGGCTGGAGGGCATCCTCCATCCCCTCATCCGCGAGGTGTCGGCCGCCCGCTGCCTGGCCGCTGATTCGGCCTATGTCATCCTGGCGGTGCCTCTCCTGGTGGAGTCGGGCACCTATCGGGAGCGGTGCGACCGGGTGCTGGTGGTGGACTGCGACGAAGCCGTCCAGGTGGCTCGGGTCATGGCCCGGAGCGGCCTGCCGGAAGCCGAAGTGCGGGCCATCATGGCGGCCCAGGCCAGCCGGGCGGAACGGCTGGCGGCGGCGGATGACGTTCTCCGCAACGATGGCGGGATGGGTGACCTGGAAAATCGGGTGGCCGAACTGCATCGGCTATATGCCGGCTACGCGGCCGAAAAAAGTTAAGGTTAACTGTTGAGCTTTTGCTGCAAATAGCTCAGAATCAAAGCATTTTTCGGGTCCGGGCTACATAAGAGCGTGATTACCTACGAATATCCGTTCAACGAGCGCATCCGCACGCTGCTGCGCCTGGAAGACCTTTTCGAAAAGACCCTGCATTTTGCCAAGCAGGAGGGCACCCTCGAACATCACGTGGCCCTCGTGACCCTGTTCGAAATCCTCGAAGTGGCCGGCCGCGCCGATCTCAAGATGGATCTCATCCATGAGCTGGAGCGCCAGCGCCAGACCCTGCTGCCCTACCGCAACAATCCCGAGATTTCCGAAGAGGCCCTCTCCGGCGCCCTCTATGAGATCGAGCAGGCCTCCGCCGCGCTCCTGGCCATGGCCGGCAAGATCGGCCAGTATCTGCGGGAAAACGAATGGCTCATGGGCATCAAGAGCCGAGCTGCCATTCCTGGTGGGGTCTGCGAATTCGACTTGCCCTCCTACCACTGGTGGCTGCACCGCAGCACCGAGAACCGGCGTAACGACCTGAGCGGCTGGACCCGGCCGCTGCTGCCCCTGCGCGATGCCTTGGCCATCGTCTTGCGGCTGCTCCGTTCCAGCGGCACCTCCCGCGGCTATACCTCCAGCAACGGACAGTTCCAGCTCAATCTGGGCGGCAGTACGGCCCAGATGGTCCGGGTGACCATGCATTCCGGGGATGTCGCCGTACCCGAGGTCAGTGCCAACAAGTACGCCCTCAACATCCGTTTCACCAATCCGCCGAGCAGCGAGCCGAAGTCGAAAATCCACGAGCAGCCGGTAGGCTTCGAACTGACCTTCTGCAACCTCTGATGGCGCGCAAGATCCGCTGTCCCCAGTGTGGGACGGAGACCGTCTGGTCTCCCGACAATCCCTGGCGCCCCTTCTGCTCCGAACGCTGCAAGCTCGTTGACCTCGGGGCCTGGGCCTCCGAAAGCTATCGGGTCCCGGCCGAGGAAAATGATCTCGGCCAGGATCCGGAACAACAGGGCAAGCCCCGCCGCTCCTAAGGCCAGTTCCGCATCAGGGCGATGCCGTGGGCGCCGTGGGCCTGGGCGGTGTTCAGCATCTTCATCGACATTCCCCCGAGGGCGAAGACCGGGATGGCAGAGCCGGCCACCAGTTGGGCGAAGGTTTCCCAGCCCAGGTGGGGCATGCCGGGGTGGGTAGCGGTCGGGAGCACCGGCCCCAGCAGCGCATAGTCGAGGCCCAGGGCAATGGCGTGGGCGAGTTCGGCCGCGTTGTGGCACGAGGCTCCCACCCATTCCCCGACTTCAGCGCTTTCCGGACGGCTTTCCCTATAGCGGCTGGCCGCCGCCGACAGATGGACGCCGTGGGCGTGGATGCGGCGGGCGAGGGCGGCGTCGTCATTGACCAGGACCAGGCCGTCGCTGTCCCGCACCATTTCGATGGCCGCCTGGGCGAACCAGGCCCTTTCGGCCCCGGGCAGCCCCTTGTCGCGGATCTGGAAGAGGCGCAGTCCCTGGCCGATGGCGCCCTCCAGGCGGGAAAGCTCGTTGTCCTCGCCGTTTTCCTCCAGGTTGGTGATGGCCATCACCGTGGGTAAGGAGAGGGCCTTCAGGATGGGGCTGTTGGCGGGCAGGATGGGGGCAACCGTCGGTGCTTCGTTCCAGGCCTGCCAGGCGACGGCGCTGTGTTCCAGGGGGGCGGTGATGCCGATTTCCCCTTCCCAGGCGGTCACCCGCCAGAAATTGAGGCGCACCGTGGCATGGGGATAGGTGAATTGGCGGGTCAGCCAGGGGGTGGCGGCGGTGGCCGTGATGCCGAGTTCCTCCTGCAGTTCCCTGACCAGGGCCTCCCGCACCGTTTCGCCGGGCTCCACCTTGCCGCCCGGGAATTCCCAGTAGCCGGCGTACACCTTGCCCTCGGGCCGCTGGGCGAGGAGGAATTCCCGGCCCTGGTTCCGCTGGATGACGGCGGCGGCGACTTCGACGACGGCGCTCATGGCTTGCCCGCCTTGCCGAGGCTGCCCGCCCAGTCCTTGGCGAACTGCCAGGCTACCCGGCCGCTCCGGGAACCCCGGCTGAGGGCCCAGTTAAGGGCGTCCCGCTCGGTGGTGGCAATGACCGCATCGTCCACCCCGAAAGTGCGCAGCCAATGGGCGACGATGGCCAGGTAATGGTCCTGGTCGAAGGGGTAGAAGGAGACCCAGAGGCCGAAGCGTTCGGACAGGGAAATCTTCTCCTCGATGGCTTCGCCGGGATGGATTTCGTCGGCGACCCGGCTGGTTTCGAGGTTCTCCGAAAAGTATTCCGGCATCAGGTGGCGCCGGTTCGAGGTGGCGTAGACGAGGACATTGTCGGGGGCTGCCGCCACCGAGCCGTCCAGCACCGACTTGAGGGCCTTGTAAGCGGTCTCGTTGGCTTCGAAGGACAAGTCGTCGCAGAAGATGATGAAGCGCTCCGGACGGCCTTCCACCAGGTCGACGATGTCGGGCAGGTCGATGAGGTCGCCCTTGTCCACTTCGATGAGGCGCAGCCCCTGGCCGCTGAACTCGGTGAGGACGGCTTTGACCAGGGACGACTTGCCGGATCCCCGGGTACCGGTGAGCAGCGCGTTGTTGGCCGGTTGGCCGGCGACGAACTGGCAGGTGTTGGCGACGATGCGGCCTTTCTGCTCATCGATGCCGTTCAGGTCGGAAAGACGGATGGGATGGGGATTCGTCACCGGCTGCAGCCAGCCCCGCTGGTTGGTCTTGCGCCAGCGGAAAGCCACGGCGGCCTGCCAATCGGGCAGCGGCGGGGCCGGCGGCAGGAAGGCTTCGAGGCGGCCGAGGACAGCGTCGAAGCGGGCGAGGAGATGGTCCATCTGAAGGGGGGCGGGCATGGGGGAAGGTATACTTTGAAAACTTCGAGACTCTAGCCAAAAGCATGCAAAAACTCCACGCCGCAGCCGTTCTGGGCATCCTTCTGCTGACCGGCTGTGCCGGCGTTCCGCCCGCCTCGGTGCCTGCCCAGACTCCTGCTCCGGCGCTGGCTGCGCCTTGCCCCGCCTGCCCGGCCTGTCCGCCGGCCACCGTCGTGACGCCGTCCCTACCCCCTGCCAAACCCCTGCAACCGGCGGCCTGGCAGGACATGGAGGGCTGGGCCGATGATGATCTCGCCGCCGCCTGGCCGGCCTTCCTGCAGTCCTGCCGGGGTCTCGCCGGCCGGCCTCAGGGGGCTGCCTGGAAAAGGGTGTGCGCTCAGGCGAAGAAATTGGACAGCAGCCAGGCGGGCGTGCTCCGCTCCTTCTTCGAGGCCAATTTCCGTCCCTACGCGGTAGTGGCCGCCGACGGCAATTCCGCTGGCCTCATCACCGGCTACTACGAGCCCCTCCTGAAAGGCAGCCGTCAGGGCGGCCGATCCTATCCGACGCCGGTCCTCGGGGTGCCGGACGACCTTGTCACGGTGGACCTGGGCGAACTTTACCCGGACCTCAAACACCTGCGCCTGCGCGGGCGCCTGGTGGGGAAAAAGGTGGTGCCCTACTATTCCCGGGGTGAAATTACGGCCCAGGATGGCAAGGTGCCGGCCCGAACCCTCCTCTGGGTAGAGGATCCGGTGGAATTCTTCTTTCTCCAGGTCCAGGGCTCGGGCCGGGTCAGGTTGCCCGACGGCAGCCTGGTGCGTCTCGCCTATGCCGACCAGAACGGCCACCCCTACCACTCCATTGGGCGGCTCTTGATAGAGAGGGGGGAGCTCAAGCTGGAGGACGCCTCCATGCAGGGCATCCAGGCCTGGGGCCGAGCCAACCCAGCCCGGCTGGCGGATCTCCTCAATGCCAATCCGAGCTATGTTTTCTTCCGCGAGGCCCCCAGCAGCAACGACGGCCCGACCGGCTCCCTGGGGGTGCCCCTGGTCGCCGGGCGCAGCTTGGCCGTGGATCCCCGGGCTATTCCTCTTGGGGCGCCGGTCTTTCTGTCCACCACCCGGCCCAATTCGGCTCAGCCTCTCAATCGTCTGATGCTGGCCCAGGACACCGGGGGCGCCATCAAGGGGGCGGTGCGGGCGGATTTCTTCTGGGGATTCGGCAAGGAGGCCGGCGAGCAGGCCGGGCGCATGCGCCAGACGGGGCGCCTGTGGGTGCTTCTGCCGGCCGAGGCCGCCCCGAAATAGGGCGGTGCGCACCACAGGAGTGCGGCTCCGCGCCCTGTGGTACTGACAGTGCATTGATTCGATGGTGTAATCGACGTTGGAATAGGGATTGCTTTCAGTTTCCGGGTTTTCTCGGGAGGTATCATGGAAGCATTCAAGTCAGGCGGCGACGTCCTGTTCATTCTGCTCGGCGCCATCATGGTCCTGGCGATGCACGCAGGATTCGCCTTTCTCGAAGTCGGGACGGTAAGAAAGAAGAACCAGGTCAATGCCCTGGTCAAAGTCCTTTCTGACTTCGCCATGTCGACCCTGGCCTATTTCTTTGTTGGCTACAGCATCGCCTACGGCGTCAATTTCTTCTCCGGTGCCGAGACTCTGATGGCGAGGAACGGCTTTGAGCTAACCCGGTTCTTCTTTCTCCTCACCTTCGCCGCCGCTATTCCCGCCATTATCTCGGGGGGGATCGCCGAACGCGCGAAATTCCATCCGCAGCTCGCCGCCACCTTTCTGCTGGTCGGATTCGTCTATCCCTTCTTCGAGGGCATCGCCTGGAACCAGGCCTTTGGCATCCAGGCTTGGCTTAAGGCCACTTTCGGCGAGGAATTCCACGATTTCGCCGGCTCCGTGGTGGTGCATGCCATGGGCGGGTGGGTCGCGCTGCCGGCGGTGTTGCTGCTGGGCCCCCGCCATGGCCGCTATCACAAGAACGGCGCCATCGCCGCCCACCCGCCTTCATCCATCCCCTTCCTGGCCCTGGGGGCCTGGATCCTGATCGTGGGCTGGTTTGGCTTCAATGTCATGAGCGCCCAGACCCTGGACAAGATTTCCGGGCTGGTGGCCTTGAACTCCCTCATGGCCATGGTGGGGGGCACCTTGGCGGCCCTGGTCATGGGCAGGAACGACCCGGGCTTCGCCCACAACGGCCCCTTGGCCGGGCTCGTGGCGGTGTGCGCCGGTTCCGATGTCATGCACCCCATGGGTGCCCTGGTGGTCGGTAGCGTTGCCGGCGCCCTCTTTGTGGTGATGTTCACGCTGACCCAGAACCGCTGGAAGATTGACGATGTTCTCGGCGTCTGGCCCCTGCACGGCCTGTGCGGCGCCTGGGGTGGTATCGCCGCCGGCATTTTCGGTTCTCGGGCCCTGGGCGGCTTGGGCGGTGTCGCCTTCATGCCTCAGCTGATCATGACAGCCATGGCCATTGGCGTTGCCCTGCTGGGCGGCACGGTTGTTTATGGTGCCCTCAAGGCTGCCCTCGGCCTGCGCCTGGATCAGGAGCAGGAATACAATGGCGCCGATCTTTCCATCCATAAGATTACGGCGACCCCGGAGCGGGAAGCGAACTGGTAAGGGGCCGTTGGTGTTTCGTGACAATAGTCTCTTGAAAGCAAATCGAGAGTCTTGAAAGCGTTATGAACCAGTTACTTGGTTCGTAACGGTCAGATGCTTGATGGCGGAAAATAAAGTCCGTCGATAATGCAATCAACTAAGCCCGGCTACTGCCGGGCTTAGTGCTTCTGGCATTTCCGGTACTCGCTCTGACCTTGGGACTCTGGCGAGAATTGGGCGGCTATACGCAGGTAACCTGCCGCTTAGCCGCTGATGACGGTCAATGGCCGCTGTTGTCATCGGCGTGGGACAGCACCCGACCCAATCCGGCCAGATGCCCTTCTCCAAACCAGTCAGTCAGGCAAATCCAGATTTTGCGAATTGGAGTGCCACGAAGCGGCCGTTGGCGACCTCACCCAACCGGCCAGGAGCGGAAATCCGGCATAGGGTCGTAAAGCTCGTTTCAACGTCCGTTCATCAATTGAAAACAGACATCCTGCTTCGACTGGCCGACGGGTTCATTTTCACCCAGTGAGCTTGCTATTCGACCTCGGGCAGTGAGTCCATGGGACTGCGGACGCCCCTGCCGGCGATCTTGAGCACGTGGGTGTAAATCATCGTGGTCTCCACGTTGCTGTGGCCCAGCAACTCTTGCACGCTGCGGATGTCGTAACCGGCCTTCAAAACCTGGGTGGCGAAAGAGTGGCGCAGGGTGTGCGGGGTGGCCGGCTTGCTGATACCGGCCAGCGACACGGCACGCTTGAAGGCTCGCTGGAAGGTCTGGTCGTACAGATGGTGACGCCGGACGACGCCGGTCCGAGGATCAGTGGCGTGGGTGGCCTGGGGGAACACCCAGAACCAAGCCCATGAATAGCCGGCCCGGGGATATTTGCGCTCCAGTGCGTCCGGCATGAAGACCCCGCCGTGGCCAGCATCCTGGTCGGCCTGCCAGAGGAGGTGGGCACGAACCAGTTGGCGGCGTAGGTCGGGCACCAGCCGCTGTGGAAGCATCACGACCCGATCCTTCCCGCCCTTGCCCTCGCGGACGATGATGGCGCCGTGGTCAAAATCGAGGTCCTTGACGCGCAGTTGTAGTCCTTCGTTGATCCGCATCCCTGTCCCGTAGAGCAATTGGGCGAGGAGCCGATGTTCGCCGTCGAGAAAGCAGAGAATCCGCGCCACCTCTTCCGGCGACAGCACGACCGGCAGGCGCCGCGGGGTTCTCGGCCGGCCGATTTCCGCCATCCAGGGCAGATTGACGCCGAGCACCTTGCCGTAGAAGAACAGCAGGGCGGACAAAGCCTGCTTGTGGGTCGATGCCGCCACGTGCTTGGTGGTAGCCAGCCAGGATAGGAATGCCTCCACTTCGGGGCCGCCCATGGCCAAGGGGTGGCGCAGCCGATGAAAGCGGATGAAAGACTTTACCCAATAGACATAAATCTCCTCAGTCCGTATGCTGTAGTGGAAATAGCGAATGCGCTCCCGGAGCTGGTCGAGCACTTTCGTGGACTGCAACGGAGGCAAAGAGGGCGTGCCGCTTTTCATGGCCGTTTAGTACTGGATGAAAAAACAGCATAGAGGCCGGATCGGCGCTTTTCAAGCGGTTCTTCACCGTACTTGGTCAAACAAGTTAGGGAGACAGGTGCCGAAGTTAACCGTCAAATCTGTCTCCACAAAACAGAGTTAGGTGTCAGATGAGCTTGCGCGCTCAACGCTCTCCCTGCTTATTAGCGCTGAGTTGTTGGGGCAGCCATTTCCCGAAGAGCTAGCGGAGCCAATGA
>JAGTRP010000034.1 GCA_018261935.1 Rhodocyclaceae bacterium | reverse complement strand
AATGACGAAATCGCCGCTCTGGACGCTGCCGTCGCTCGACGTGGCCCTGACCGTGATGGTGTGGCTGGTGGCGGCCTCGTAGTCGATGGGGCCGGCCACGGTCACCACCCCGGTGGCGGCGTTGATGGCGAACCGGCCGCCGGCATTGTCGGTGAGGGCATAGGTCACGGTGGCGCCCGCATCGGCATCGGTGCCGAGGGCGGTCACTCCGACGGTGGTGCCGATAGCAGCATTTTCCGCCACGGTGTTGGTGGCCGCATTGCTGTCGGAGAGGATCACCAGGTTGTCATTGACGTTGGTGACCGCGATGGCGAAGTCACCGGAGGTCACATTGCCGTCGCTGGAAGTGGCCTTCACCGTGATGGTGTGAGTGGTGGCGGCCTCGTAGTCGAGCGGCCCGGCCACGGTCACCACCCCGGTGGCGGGATCGATGGCGAACCGGCCGCCGGCGTCGTTGGTGAGGGCATAGGTGACGGTGGCACCGGTGTCGGCATCGGTGCCGAGGGCGGTGACGCCGACGGTGGTGCCGATGGCGGCATTCTCCGCCACGGTATTGGCCGCGGCGTTGCTGTCGGACAGGACCACCGGGTTGTCATTGACGTTGGTGACCGCGATGGCGAAATCGCCGCTCTGGACACTGCCGTCGCTCGACGTGGCCCTGACCGTGATGGTGTGAGTGGTGGCGGCCTCGTAGTCGAGGGGCCCGGCGACGGTCACCACCCCGGTGGCGGCATCGATGGCGAACCGGCCGCCGGCATCGTTGGTGAGGGCGTAAATCACGGTGGCGCCGGTGTCGGCATCGGTCCCCAGGGCGGTGACGCCGACGGTGGTGCCGATGGCCGCATTCTCGGCCACGGTGTTGGCGTCAACGTTGCTGTCGGCAAGGACCACTGGATTGTCATTGACGTTGGTGACCGCGATGACGAAGTCGCCGCTCTGGACACTGCCGTCGCTCGACGTGGCCTTGACCGTGATGGTGTGGGTGGTGGCGGTTTCGTAGTCGAGGGGCCCAGCCACGGTCACGACGCCCGTAGCGGCATCGATGGCAAAGCGCCCGCCGGCGTCGTCGGTGAGGGCATAGGTGACGGTGGCGCCCGCATCGGCATCGGTGCCGAGGGCACCGTGTTGGCGGCAACGTTGCTGTCGGAGAGGACCACCGGGTTGTCGTTGGCGTTGGTGACTGCAATGACGAAATCGCCGCTCTGGACGCTGCCGTCACTCGAGGTGGCCTTGACCGTGATGGTGTGGCTGGTGGCGGTTTCGTAGTCCAAGGCACCGGCCACGGTCACCACCCCGGTGGCGGCATCGATGGCGAACCGGCCGCCGGCGTTGTCGGTGAGGGCGTAGGTGACGGCGGCGCCGGTATCGGCGTCGGTCCCGAGGGCGGTGACGCCGACGGTGGTGCCGACCGCGGCATTCTCCGCCACGGTGTTGGCGGCGGCGTTGCTGTCCGAGAGGACCACCGGGTTGTCGTTGACGTTGGTGACGGTCACCGTCACCGTCTGGATAGTGGCGTTGCCGGCGGCGTCGGTGCCCTTCACGTCCACCACGTAGGTGTTGTTGCCGGCGGTGTCGCCCTGGTCCTGGGGATTCTCGAAGTCGGGGGCGGCCCTGAAGCTCAGGGCGCCACTGGCGTCGATCTGGAAGAGGGCCGCATCGGCCCCGGCGAGGGACCAGGTCACCGCCTCGCTGGCGGCGAAGGTATGCACCGCGGCGGTGTTCTCCGGGATGCTCAGGGCGCTGGCGGTGCCGGTGGCGCTGCCCGGGCCGGTGAGGGTGGGGGGCGTGGTGTCCGCCGCCGAACCCAATTGGTAGGTTTGGTCGATCCCGCTGGTCGGTGACAGATTGGTCAGCAAATTGCCTGCGTCGTCGACCAGGTTGTGGGTCGGCGCGATATCCAGGCCGAGGTTGCCCACATTGCTGGTGGCAATGTTGGACACACGGACCGAATAGGTCGATGTGTCAATCTGAGAAAGGGCGGAGATGACCGCGCCCGCTCCTCCCGCACCGACGATCTTGAAATCGTCGGTGGTGATGTTCTTGGTCACGGCCTCGCTGAAAGTGACCTTGAAATCGACGTAGTCCTGGACGCCAAGATCGCCCGCCGAAACGGCCTGCGAAGACGGATTCAGGCGCTCGATCGAGGCCAGCGTCGGCGGGGTGGTGTCTGCCACCCGGTTGGTATCGATCACCAGTTCGTTACTGGTGGAGTCCCGGATGACGGCATTGTCGCTGTAGGTGACCTCGACCAGGACATCGTAGGTGCCATTGCCCAGGGCGCCGGGGGTCAGGCTCCAGTTGCCGCCGTTGTAGGTCAGTCCATTGGCCGTGGTGTACCGGGTGCCTCCCACGGTGACAGCCACGGACGACACGGTTACCAACGGCGCATTGGTGACGGAGGTCGCGTAGGTTCCGGTCAGGGTGGGGGTGGTGTCTGCCGTGGTGGCCGGATTGATGGTGGGATTGGAATAGGTCTTGGGGGAAGCGAAATCGGCCCCCTTGCTGAAATCCAGGTAGAAGTAGGCGGTGCTGTTCGCAGCGACTACGCCGGTCTTGATGTCGAAGGAGCTGATGGCGTCATACAAGGCCATGACCCGATACTTGTCGGCCGTGGCATTCCCATTGAGCGCAATGGTCGAGTTGAAGGTTCCGTTGACCCCGTCGTTGTTCTGGAAATGGACGAAGTTGTCTGCCAGGTTGGTCTGGGTGAGGGCTGTATTGCTGGCGACCGTGTAGGTGGCGAAGCCGCCGAACTCCTGGAACTGGTACTGCCCGGCGCCGGCGGCGTCGATGTCATAGGAGTTCAACGCCACGTTCTGCAGGATGACCGGCGCGCCGGTCTTCGTCGCGGCATCGTAGGTTCCGTGCTTGATGAAGTCGATGTGGAACTGGGCGGCGCCGTTGGCCGCTGTGGTCTTGATTTCCAGTTCGAAGAAATTGGGATCCACGGTCGTCGTGGCGGTATCGTAGCCAACGATCGTCACTCCGGTGGCGGCAACGGTGGTCACGATGGCATCGACCGCCTGGCCATTGACGGTGATGAGGTTGTTGAACAGTCCCACGTCACCAGCGGCCTTGCCGGTACCGACCTGGAGGCTCAGGTCGTTGAATTTCAACTGGTTCATGTAGACGTTGAAGACCGGAATGGCGGTGCTCACATAACGTCCGGAGAAAGCTGCCGCCTTGTTCCCCGCGGCATCCTGCAGGTCGCTGGCGTTTCCCGATGGGGTATAGCTGACGCGGACATCGCTGTCGTTGGTGCTGATGTTGGCACCGAGGCCGAGGGTGACAGCCTGATTCGTTGCATCCACCGCCACGCTATTGACGGCCACCGGGGTGCCGCCGTTGCGGGTGACCGTAAAGGCGCTGGCAGCCGGTACTGCACCGGAACTGAGGCCGCTGCCGGTTTCGTTGAAGCTCAAGGTGAGGGTGCTGGCACTGGCGGATGCGGAGGTGAGGTTCGGTGCCGTCAGGTCCACGATTTCGACCGCAAGGGGCGTAGCGCTCGGCGTCCCGGCGTTCCCGGCCGCATCGCCGACTTGCGCCTTGAGGTTGTGAGTACCCAGTGTGAGCTTGCCCAGCGTGACATCCTGGGCGGTGCGGTTCCAGATGCCCCCGGTCAGGTCTGCCGCCTGGATGACATAGCTGCCCATGACGGCATTGCCGTTGCTGGCGTCGATGATCTGGACCCGATCACCGGCAGCCAGGGAGCCCACCCCGCTGAGGTCGACGCTGACGGTCGGGGTGGAGGCCTCGGTGATGTTGTCGGTGGGGCTGACGCCCGTATCGCTGTTCGCTTTCAAATCCACCGAGACACCGGAGAGGCTGGCAGAAGGGGTTGTCGTGTCCAGGGAGTAGGCAGTCGTTCCAGTCAATGCCGAGCCGCCGCTGGCCGCCGTATAGAAAGTCAGGCTCTTGCCGCTGCCGGCCACGAGGGCGACATTGGCGGAAAAGGTTCCGGCTCCCGACGCATTGGTCCATCCATTGATGGTTGCATTTGTCCTCGTGGTGCCCCCGTCGGCGGAGACATAGAGAACCGGAGCCGTGGTGCCGGAAGTATTGAGTACCAAGGTTCCGGTGATCGTCTGGGAAGCCGTCTTGGTAACGAAGTCGGTACTCGAAATGCCGGTGTCGGCTGACAGCGCCACGTTGGTAACGCCGGTTACGGTATCCAGGATTCCACCGTAGCCCGACAATGCCAGGGGATCGGCAAACAGCGCCGACTCGATTTGCCCGGCGTGGGACTCCAGCACCCAGTTCCCGCCCAGCGCCGACGAGCCGGTCAGATCCGTTGACGCGGCCACGTCAGCCGAGGTCAGCCGTGCCACCGACGTGACAAGCCCCTGGCCATCGGTGCCGGCGCCGACCTCGCAGCCGTAGAACAGGATGTCGCCGCCGGAATTCAAGGCTTCCCCGATCCGTGCCAGTGCCTCGCCGTGGTCGCCGATGGTCGAGGGATCGAGCTTCAGCGTGCCGAGGTCGATCATGGCTTCGCCGCCATGGGAAACGATATGGATGGCATCGAGGCCGCGATGTCCGGAAAGCGCCTCGGCCATTTGCCCCAGGCCGTCGCGGGCGTGGTCGAGGACGACCACCTCCATGCCGGGCTTGATGGCCGCGACCAGCTGCCCGTAGTCGGCCACGTTGTCCTCGACGAAGACGATTTCCCGCCGGGGGGCGCCAGGCTCCGCAGGCGTTACCGCAGCGGCCGGTGCCAGGGTATCGGCGCCGGCCCGCTCGCCGGCGATCCGCTCGGCAACGGCGGCATCCGCCGTGTGCGAGGCCGCAGCCGCTGTATCCACCGCCGCGCCGTCGAACATGAAACGCTGCTCCAGGGCCAGGGGGCGGGCACCGTAGCCGGCCAGCCTGCGGCGGAGGGGCGGTGCGCCGGCGCAGCCGGAACCGGCCGCCGGGTGGCCGGCGGCCTTCAGGGCCGCTTCGCTGCGTTCCACGCTGGAACGGCTGGAGGATCGCTTGCCCTTGGCCCGGGCGGTTTCGGCAGCGGCGACGAAGGTGCGGGTGACCTCGTTCCAGATGGCGCGGTAGATGCGATTCATGGCGTCTTCTCCAGTTGGAGTTATTGTTGGCCGGTCGGCGGGGTCATGAGGACCTTGCCGCTCATGCCGGCGATCAGATCGGGAAACTTGCCGTCGATGGCCGCGGACAGCTTGATCGACTGGCTGACCGGGTCTACCCGGGCGCCGATGCGCTGTACCTTGGCGGGATAATTCTTGTTGGTCTCGTCGATCCGGACCTGGAAGCCGTAGCCGGGCTTGAGCCCAGCCAGCCACCGGGAGGGGACGATGAATTCCAGTTCCAGGACCGAGTCGTCGAGGATTTCCAGCAGGGTCTGGCCGGGCTGGACGTATTGCTGCTCCCGCACCTTCTGTTCGGCGATGCGGCCGGCGAAGGGGGCGGCGATGGCGCACTTGGCGATGAGGGCGGCGTTGGCGGCGACCTCGGCCCGGGCCTTGGCCACCTCGGCCTGGGAGACTTCCAGTTCGACCTTGCCGACCGAGTTGAGCTCGGCCAGCCGGCGGTTGGCGTTCCAGGTCTGCTCGGCGCCGGAGAGGGCGGCCTTGGCCTTGTTGAGTTGGGCATGCTGCAGGGAGCAATCAAAACCGATGAGGGTTTCCCCGGCCCGGAAATGGCCGCCCTCCGGTACCGGCAGGCGATTGACCTTGGCGCCGATCTCGGCCGCCAGGGTGGTGTAGCGGCGGGGGGTGAGCTGGGCGCGGATCTCCCGCTTTTCGAGGGCGCTGCCGGCCGGAACGGCGGGGACAGGGGCCACGACGGGTGCCGCCGGCGCCCGGGGCAGGTCGGCGGCCGGGACGGAATGGGAAAGCCCCGCCAGCAGCGGGGCAAGGAAGGCGAGGCGGTGTTTCTGGCCGGCAGCCATGGTCAGCCTTCCGTGGCGGCGGGGGGCGGCAGCCGGCCCTCGTCCCATTGCTTGAGGGCGGCGCCGATGGCCTCGGCCAAGCTGGCCACGGACATGTCGTCGCTGCCCGCGATGGCCGGTTCCATCCCCAGGGTTGCCTGGAGCTTGCTGGCGGCGGCATGGACCTGGGCCAGGGCCTGGTAGCGGCGCAGCTGGCTCAGGATGGCGCTGGTCTGGTTGGCTACCCGGTCGAGCTTGGTCTGGGTCTGGGCCTGCTCCCGCTTCAGCATGTGGTCGGCAATGCTTTCGTCCACCCGGGCGATGGTGTCGGCCCGCTCGAACTGGCGATAGGCGTTGCCGTACTGGAGGCGGGCGATATGGACCTGGGTGAGCACCGCCATCTGGGTCGCCACCCGCCGTTGGTCGGCCAGGGCGATACCGGCGTCGGCCAGGCGCATCTGGGCGGGAGCCGAGAGCAGCCCGAGCATGTTCAGGGACAGCTGGATGCCCGATTCCTGCCAGTTCTGGTTGATCAGGTAGCTGTCGTCGCTGTGCTTGGCGGCGTAATTGAAGGACAGGCCGGGGAAGAGGCGGAGCAGGGCGCGGCGGGTTTCGTCCCGGGCGATCCGGGCGTTGTAGAAGGACTCCCGCAGATCGGCATTCTGGGCGATGGCCCGCTCTTCCATCTGCTCCACCGGAATGTTCAGCCAGTCCAGGTTGGGCAGGCCCTGGGGCTCCACCACCCGGAGGCCGCCGGCGAGGGGCAGGTTGGCCAGGGAGGCCAGTTCGACCCGGGCGGTGGACAGCTCCTGGTCGATGGCCTCCAGGAGGCGCAGGTTTTCCAGCAGCTGGCGCTGGTAACGCAGGGCGTCGAGGGGGCTGCGCAGGCGCTCGGCCTCGGCCTGGCGGGAATCGGCCAGGGCTTCCTCGGCGGCGGCGATGGCGGCGCCCACCTCGGCCTTCAGCTTCTGGGCGCTGGCGGCCCGCCAGAAGGCGGTGCGGACGTCCTGGATGAGGAGATGCAAGGCCTTGCGGCGGCGTTCGGCGGCGATCAGGGCCCGGTTGGCGTTCTGCTTGGAGGCGTAGTAGCTCTGGCCGAAGTCCAGGAGGCTCCAGCTGAAGGTGAGGTCGGTGGTGGTGGCCGTCTTGTCGCTGGAGATAAAAGGAGGAGCGTCAGAAAACTGGCCATTGACCGAATTCTTGCTGCGGGTGATGAGCTCCTTGTCGCGGCTGCGGTAGCCGGCGGCGGCGACGAGCTTGGGCAGCATCTCGAAATTGCCCACGTCGAGCTGGCCGGCGGCCACGGCCTCCTCCATCATCCGGGCGCGGCGTTCCAGGTTGTACTTGATCGCCCGGGCGATGGCTTCCTCCAGGGAGAGGGGGCCGGCCAGGGGTTCGATCCCCTGCTGGGCCTGGGTCCGGTCGGCGGTGCTGGTGGATAGGAGGTCCCGGGGCTGCAGCGGTTCGGGTTCGATGCTCGCGCATCCGCCGAGCAGTAGTGCGGCCGCCATGAGGGTCAGGCCGGGCCGGGTTCCCTTAAGCTTGTTTGTCATGTTGATTGGTTCGAATTGCGACTACGGTGGAATGGGAAAGCGGCGAGATCCCCATCCCCATGTCTCCAGGGATGCGGATGGGATGTCCAGCCATTTGATCGGGATTCTATGCAAGCCCGGGCCGAGCCACTTGCACGGCTACTCACGAAGGCTCACAGCCGCCGGCGGCGGCCGTAGCGGCCTCAGGCGGTTTCGGGCTCGGCCAGGGCGGGGGCCTGGATCTGGCAGGCGAGGGTCAGCACGAAGGTCGCGCCATGCCCGTCGGGGGTGGCGATTTCGATGCCGCCCGAGTGGAGTTCCGCAATTTTCCGTGCCACATGCAGGCCCAGGCCGACCCCCGGCTTGCCCCGGATGTTGTCGCCTCGGGCGAAGCGCCGGAAGACGGCTTCCCGCGCCTCCGGGGGGATGCCGGGGCCGTGGTCGGAAACCGAGAAGCAGATGCGGTCCATCACAGCCCAGGAGCGTACCGTGACCTCGCCGCCGGGAGAGTACTTCACCGCGTTGTCGATCAGGTTCGAGAGGGCCATCCGCACCAGGGTCGGGTCGCAGGGGATGTGGTCGGGCAGGCCCCGGAATTCCAGGCGCAGGTGGTGCTGGGGCGACCACTGCACGATTTCGGCGGCTTCCCGCACCAGGGCCTCGGGGGAAGCTGGCTGAAGCTGCAGGGCCAGGGCTTCCCCGTCCACCCGCTCGTCGGCCAGGCAGTTCTCCACCAGCCGTGCCAGCCGCTTCACAGCGCGCTGGACCTGCCGGCTGCGCTGGGCCAGGTCGTCTTCCCCAGCCAGAGGGACCTCGACCAGATTGGTTGCCACGCTGTCGATGACAGCGAGGGGCGTGCGGAATTCGTGGGAAACCATGGACATGAACTGGCGCTGTTCCAGCAAGGAGCGCCGTTCGCTGGCGAGGGCGCGCTCGACGTCGTGCTTGGCTTCGGCCAGCTCCCGGGTGCGATCCTCGACCCGGCGCTCCAGTTCCTTCTCGGCCTGGTGGGAAGCATCCAGGGCGTCTTCCAGGTCGTGCCGGAGGGTTTTCTCCCGGGCCCAGATCCGTGACACCAGGGCGGCATGGATGAGGAGGATGTGGAAGGGCAGTTCCAGCTGCCAGCCCGAAAGCAGCAGCGGAAAGGGAGGCAGCAGGCCGAGGATGGTCAGGGTGACGGGAAAGGCCATCAGACCGTGGATTCCGAAGGCCACCAGGAGAACCCGGGCGCCGGCGCGCTTTTCCCGCAGCTGCTGAACGGAGAGGACAAGACCGACTACAGAGCAGAAGGGCGAGGTGAGGGTGATCCAGGGGGAAACGTAGGACCAGTGGCCGGTGAATTCGGACACCACCGAGGCGGCGAGGACCAGACTGAGGATGAAAAGAACCCGGTCGAGGCGGGGCGTCCGGGTCCCGGTGTACATGATGGTCCGCAGCAGCCAGACCTGGACGACCATGCTCAGGGCCACCAGGAAGGGTACTGAGGAACTGGCGATGGCCGGGGCGTCGGGCAGCAGGAACTGGGCGTGGTAGCCGTGGAGGGCCGCCACGACAAGGGCCGTGGCGGTGTTGGCGACGACCAGCACGACATGGGTGCGGTAGCGAAAAACGACGGCGTAGCCGATGAAGATGATCAGGGCGATGGCCCAGATGCCGAAATAGAGGCCAGCCCCCAGGGATTCCCGAATCGCCGCCTGGGTGAAGGCCTCGGGCCGCCACAGGCTGCCGTTGACCGCCAGGGCCTTGTGGGTCTGCACCCGCAGGAAGAGGGGGCGGCCCTCGTTATTGCCGTGGATGCGGAAGAGGAAATGGTGGTAGGCGAACTCCCGCTGGGAGAAGGGCCGGAGGTCGCCGGAAAGGTGCGGCTTCCAGCCGCCGGCCGTGGGCTCGAAGAGGGTGATGGTGTCGAGGATGGGCGGAAAGACTTCGAGCCAGCGTTCCTCCTCCGGGCCGAGGCCGGGGGGCAGGTCGAGCCGGAACCAGAAGGCGCTCTTGGAGAAGCCTCCCGCGAAGGGGGTGTGGAGGCGCCGGAAGCGCTCGGAGGGCAGGGCTGCCACTTCGGCGAGGGACAGCCGGCCTTCCGGATCCTCCAGGACGGAGAGGGGAAGGTCGGTGCCAAGGCGCAGGCGGTCCGGGACGCCCTCGGCGGCCGCCGGACCGGCAACCACCAGGAAGACGAGGTACAGGAGGGCGCAGGCCAGCCAGGCCGGGAGCAAGGGGAAGCGGGCCGCCTGGCAGCGCGGGTCGGTCATGGGCTGGATGCCCGTCGATAGCTCAAGCAAAGACGCACTGCCCCGTGAAAACTAGTCCGAACCCCGGCAGGGCCTTGATGGGCAGCTGGGCCCCGGTGATTTCCAGGCCTTTTCGGCGCAGGCGGGACAGCAGCATCTCGACCCGGTGGAAATCGAATTCGTCCGGTTCGCCCCCGAAGGCAAGGACGATATGGGCCTTGGGCACCGGCTGGCCGCATTTCTCCACCAAGCGGGACAGGAAGGCGTATTCCTTTGGGGTGAGGGGAATGACCGCCCCCTCGGGGGAGACCAGGGACCAGTTGGCCCGGTTCAGCCGCCACTGGAGCGACGGCTCGGCTTGCGGCGGTGGAGGGGCGAAAGGCGCGGCAGGGACATTGGCCCCCGCGGCGGACCCCAGGCGGCGCCACACGGCATCGATGCCGGCCACCAGTTCCCGCAGGTCCACCGGCTTCACCAAGTACAGGTCGGCTCCGCGCTCCATACCGTGCAGGCGATCGTCCAGGGCGCCGCGGGCGCTCAGGATGATGATGCCGATACCGCCCCGCCCGGCCAGGTGCGAGGTGACGGAGAGACCGTCCTCCCCCGGCAGGCCGATGTCGAGGACGACGATGTCCGCCCCCGAAACGGCCAGCTGGCGATAGAAGGATTCGGCGCTTTCCGCGCCCCAGGCCGCATAGCCCTTGGCCCCCAGGAACCGCAGGACGTTGTCCCGCAGGTCCGGTTCATCCTCGACGATGGCGATGCGCGGCAGGGAAGTGTTGCGATTGGCTTCTGTTCTCATGGTCCAATTCTATTCTGGCCGTCCGTGGGACGGTTTCGGCTCCTGGGGGCAGTCTCCAATGCCCCAGTGCCCCATATCGGTTCAGCGGCCGCAATGATAACCAAAGGGCGGACAAAGCGGTTAGGGGACTGGCCGCCGCGTCCCGGCCTGAAGCCCGGCGGCGCCTTGGACCGTCGCCCGAAAGTGCAGACAACCATGCTTATAGCAAGGGGCGGCCAATCGAGCCGGGAACTTGGTAATATGACATTTTGCGCCCGTTGCCGGGATGCTCCTCGTTCTGTCGAGGGGCCTTCGCTGCAGTCGGCGCATAGTTGCCAATAACAGCATTCGAACAGACACCCCTGGCCCGGCCGTTTTCCGCGCTGGAGCGACAGGGCCAGGGTCCCATTGTTCGGAGGCGCCATAGCTTGGGGTTGGGAGAGGGCGTGATGTACCGGGAGGAAAAGGTCGAGAACCCAGCGCTGCTGGCGCCGAAGGAATGCATCAGCTGGTATTCCTCGGCCCGGAAATCGGGTTTCCGGGCCCCCCTGTTTGCGGCGGTCGCGCTCATCGTCGTCCTGCTCCTGATCGGATTGCTGGGATTCGAGTTGCGCCGCAGCTACGACCGGGAGATGGATAACGCCAGCCGCATCACCCAGTCCCTGGCGCGGGTGCTGGAGCAGCAGCTGGCGGCCTCCATCGAAAAGATCGACCTCATGGCCCGGGAAGCCGGCTACCAGTATGCGGAGGCGCTGGATGGCAAAGGCCTGCCCGAAGAGCGTATCAATCCGATGCTGGCCCGGCTGTTGTCCCGCATGCCGGGCGTCCTGAGCCTGCGCTTGGCCGACGAGCACGGGAAATACGTCTTCGACGCCAGCGGCAGCCCGTCCGCGGCTAGTATCGCGGATCGGAAGTACTTTCTGGCCCATAAGAACGGCACTTCCGACGGCCTTTTTTCCGAGGGGCCCCTGTTCTCCCGGGTGGTCAACAACTGGACCCTCACCTTCAGCCGGGGGGTGCATGATAGGGGCGGCCGGTTCCGCGGCATCGTCCAGAGCTCCATCCAGAGCGATAGCCTGACAGCGGCATTCCACGGCGTCGAGATGGGAGCCAACGGCTCCATCGCCCTGGTCAATGAGGACCTCATCCTGGTCGCACGGATGCCGGCCGCACCGGACAGTATCGGCAAGCCGCTGCCGGCCTCCCAGCTCGCCGGGCTGATCGCCGCCAATCCAGTGGAAGGCGGCTTCTCCGGTTCGAGCGCGGTGGATGGCGTCCGGCGCATCTATAGCTACCGGCGCGTCGGGGAGCACCCCTTCTATCTGGTGGTGGGCACCAGCCATGATGCGATCATGGCCGAGTGGCGGCGTACGGCCACCATCTACGGCATCGTGGCCCTGCTCCTGTTGATCAGCGCCGTGGCGCTGGTGCGGCGGGCCACTCGGCATTTCAGCGAAACCGAGCGCATCGCCGAGGAGCAGAAGCAGCTCACGGGGGCGGTATTCTCCAATTCCCTGGAGGGCATCCTGGTCACCGACAAGGATAACCGCATCGTGACGGCGAATCCGGCCTTTACCGAGATCACCGGTTACCCGTTGCAGGAAATTGTGGGACAGAAGCCGGATTTCCTCCGTTCCAGTCGCCATGACGAAGGCTTCTACAACGATATGTGGAGCCAGGTGCAGAGCCGGGGGTTCTGGCGGGGAGAGATCTGGAACCGGCGCCGGTCCGGGGAGTCCTTCCCGGAAATCCTGGCCATCAGCACCCTGCTCGATCAACGGGGTGACGTCAGCCACTACATCAGCGTCTTCACCGACATCACTGAACGCAAGGCCATGGAGGAGCGCTTCCGCTTCCTGTCCGAGCACGATTACCTGACCGGCCTCCCCAACCGCCTGTGGCTGCACGGCCATCTGCCGACGGCCATGGCGGCGGTGGATTCCTGGTGCGACGAGAAGCTCGGTATCCTCTTCCTCGACCTGGACCGTTTCAAGAATGTGAACGACTCCCTCGGCCACAATGTCGGCGACTTGGTGCTCAGGGAACTGGCAAGGCGAATGGAGGCCCTGGTCGGGACTTCCGGGGTGGTCACCCGCCAGGGGGGCGACGAATTCGTCATCGTCCTGGACCGCTGCCCGGGCGTCGCCAGCATCGAAAACCATGCCCGGGCCATCCTGGCGGAGGCCTCCCATCCGTTCCACATCGACCAGCACGAGATTTCCATCACCGGCAGTATCGGCATCGCCTGCTATCCCGAGGAGAACGCCGACATGCAGACCCTGTTCAAGCATGCCGATCTGGCCCTGTACGACGCCAAGCGGGCCGGCCGCAACCAGTTCGCCTTTTACCGGCCGGAAATGGACGAGCAGATCCACAAGCGGGTGCAGATCGAGGCCGACCTGCGGGCCGCCATCGAGAGGCAGGAATTCGTGCTCCACTACCAGCCCCAGATTCGGGCCTCCAACTGCGCCCTCGTCGGGGTCGAGGCGCTCCTGCGCTGGAACCACCCCCGCCGGGGCATGCTCGGCCCCGGCGCCTTCCTGTCGGTGGCCGAGGAGTCCATGCAGATCCTGCCCATCGGGGAGTGGGTGCTGGTGGAGGCCTGCCGGCAGGCAAAGCGCTGGCTGGACGAGGGAGTGGCCCTGTCCACCGTGGCGGTGAATCTGTCGGCCCTCCAGTTCCAGCATCAGGATGTCCTCGAACTGGTGGTCGAGACCCTGAAGGCGACCGGGTTGCCGGCTCGCTACCTGGAGCTGGAAATCACCGAGTCCTTGATGATGGAGAACACCGACTCCGTGATCGACGTGCTGCGCAGCCTCAAGGCCCTGGGCGTGAGTCTGGCCATCGACGATTTTGGCACCGGTTTCTCGTCCCTCGGGTACCTGGAGCGCTTCGCCATGGACCGGATCAAGATCGACCGCTGCTTCGTCGAATGCCTGCACCGGGATTCCGGGCCCAACACCATCGCCCGGGCGATCATCAACATTGCCCACGTCCTCAACTTTGAAGTGATCGCGGAGGGGGTGGAGACGGAAAGCCAGTACGACTATCTGCGGGAGGTCGGCTGCGATTACATCCAGGGCTTCCTCTTCGCTCGCCCCATGCCGCCCGAGCAGGTCACAGACCTGTACCGCAGCGGCAAAGCGGCGATTCTCCAGCCCGCCTAGGATGTGCAGCGCCCATCCCACGAGCGCTCACATTCCCTAACGGTTTCTGACGGTTCGGATATTTCAATGTCCTGACAGTGAGAGAATCCGATGACGACATTCGGATGCACTTCCCGTATCGCTGCAGCTAATTCCGCCAGACCGGCCCGTTAGGAGACGAAGGATGAAGGCCAGAATAACGCCTACCCAGCGTGAAATCAGACTTTCCGATGACGACGTGATCGTCTCCAAGACGGACACGACAGGGCGCATCACCTATGCCAACCGGGCCTTCATGCGGATTGCCAACTACCCGGAGCAAAGGGTCCTGCATCGGCAGCACAATATCGTCCGCCATCCGGATATGCCCCGGGGGGGCTTCAAGCTGCTTTGGGATACCCTCAAGAGCGAGCGGGAGTTCTTCGGCTATGTGAAGAACATCACGGCGGACGGCGATTACTACTGGGTCCTCGCCAACGTCACTCCCGATTTGGACGCCCAGGGCAAGGTGGCGGGGTATTTCTCCGTCAGACGAAAGCCCCGTCCTTCGGCCGTGTCGGCGATCCAGTCCGTGTATCAGGAAATGCTTGAGGTCGAGCGTCGCGCCGGGCCGGCCCAGGCACCGGCGGCATCGGTCTCCTGGCTGACGGCCAAGCTGAAGACACTTGGCAGCAGCTACGAGCAGTTTGTGCTCAGTCTCTGATCCCCTGGAGGAACGACGAGAATGCCCGGATCCTGCGCCGGTATCAGCCGCCATATCCCGTTTCTCAGAAGCCAGCTTCTTCTGGCCTGTGCCATTTTTACCCTGATCACCGCCCTGCTGGCCGGCTGGATCACCTACCGGCACGGCTTCGACGGGGCCATCTGGCTCTTCCCCATGCTTGCCGTCGGCTTTTCCTTTTTCGTGTGGCAGCACGCCCGGAAGCCCCTCGAGACCGTCGAGCGCATGGAGGAGGTGCTGCGGGATTCTCGCAAGGGACAACTGCACAAACGGATCACGGATACCGCCGGCCTCGGGGAACTGGGCCGGACGGCCTGGGAGTTCAACGAATTCCTCGACCTCATCGAGATGTACTTCAAGGAGGTGAATACCTGCTTCAAGCTCGTGGCCGAAAGCGTATTCCATCGCAAGGCCCTTTCCCATGGCCTGCCCGGCCAGTTCGCCGAGTCGCTGGACAAGATCAACCTGGCCATCATGGCCATGGAGGAGAACAGCCAATGGATCAGCAGGAACGAGCTGGCATCGCAGCTCCACTCCCTCAATACCTCGAACCTGCTGCGCAAGCTCAAACTCAATCAGCAAGACCTGGTCAGCATCAGCAAAGAGATGGACGAGGTGGAGGCGATCGCCAGCGCCAACCGGGAAGGGGCTGAGAGCAGCCTGACCGGCGTCGGCCACATCAGCGACGCCCTCACGGGGATGAACCGGCGAGTACAGGAGATGGCCCAGGCGGCCCAGGCGCTGGGGAGCGAGAGTGCCGCCATCGATACCGCCGTCCACATTATTTCGGAAATTGCCGACCAGACCAACCTGCTGGCGTTGAACGCCGCCATCGAGGCGGCCCGGGCCGGAGAATCGGGGCGCGGATTCTCGGTGGTGGCCGACGAGGTGCGCAAGTTGGCCGAGCGGACGAAGGCCGCGACATCGGATATCGACGCCATCATCGGGCGTTTCAGGAGGCAGGTGGACGTCATGGTAGAGGAAACCGCCACGGCGACCGCCGTGACGGCCGACGCCAACCGTCAGATGCATGACTTCAGGACGCGCTTTGCCGAATTCGCCAAGGCGGCCGAAAGCACCATCGAGAAGGTGTCAAGAACCAAGGACCGGTCCTTCGGCTCCCTGGTCAAGATGGACCATGTCATCTTCATGCAGAACGCCTATGCGGGGGTCGAGAAGGCCAGCGACTGCGACGAGGCCCGGGCCGCACAGACGGACCACAAGAATTGCCGCCTCGGGAAGTGGTATTTCGAGGGCATTGGCAAGGCGCAGTTCGGCGATACCCGCGCCTTTGAACGCCTGGGTACTTCCCATGCCGATGTCCATGCCGGTGTGCACCGCGCCCTGGCGCTTTCCCGGGAGGATTGGGCAAACCACGCGGAACTGCGCCAGCAACTGGTCCAGGAGATGGAACGGGCCGAAAAGGCCAGCAGCCAGGTGGTCGATCTGGTCAATGCCATGGTGGCCGAGAAGTACGAAGGGGCCAAAGGGACTATGCCCATGGAGGCCGTCCAATGATGGGCGAGGCCTTCTGCCGTCCGCCGGCCAGCGCCAGCCCCCGTCCGGAGCCGGGGATGGGGATCCGGACGGTCGGGCAGATCGCCAACGGCCGTCTGCTGACCTGCGGCCCCGAGACGTCAGTGGTAGAAGCGGCCCGGATGATCCGCGAGGGCAATGGCGAAGCGGCCATCGTCACTTCCCCGGATTGGCCAGAGGCCGGCATCGTCACCGAGCGCGACATCGTGGCCGGGGCTGTATGCCCCCCGTCTCAGCCAGAATGCGCTGGATCGAGGAGTGGTTGCGATCGAACAATTGGGCGATCTGCAGCAGCGAATTCCTCTTGCGCCAGCGCTTCCACATCAGGGCTTTCTGGCTTTCCGAGTAATAAATCCGGGGCCGGTATTTCATCTGCCACACTCCTACTGCATATGCAGTAGGAGTGTGTTGCATCCACCGGTTGAATCCGCACCTTCAGGTGGTCGGCCAATCAAATTGTTCCATGGGATGCCAGGAGGGCGACTGCGGCGCGATCCACCAGCAATAGCGCCGACTCTCGGCTGATGCGGCTTGCCAGTAATGAAGGGTCCCCTTGGACGAGGCGGGCTACCGCCTCCGCTTTATCGGCGCCCGTTACCAGCCAAAGAATGCGGCGCGCCCGGTTGATAATTGGCAAGGTGAGCGTCATTCGACGCCACCCGTTGTACGGTGCGGTGACGGCAACGTCGGCGCGGCTGACTTCGAGCGCCGCATCGCCCGGCACCAGCGATGCCGTGTGACCATCCGCACCGAGCCCAAGCTGAACGAGGTCGAGCAGCGCTGGCGAGCCCGCCAGCCGAACCAGCAGTCGGCCATAGCGTTTGGCCGCCGCGGCGAGATCGGTGTTCTCCACCGGCATCGGCTCAATCTGCCCCTCTGGGAGGGGAATATGGACGAGCAGGGCGTCGCGCAACTGCGTCAGATTGCGCTCGGGGCTGCCCAGGGGGGCTACGCGTTCATCGACCTGTATCAAGTGCACTTTGCGCCAATCGATCGCCTCTGCGGCTAGGATGCGTAGCATCTGTCGGGGCGTGCTGCCTCCACTGAGGGCCAGCACGAATCGATTTCGTTGCTCGATGGCCTGCACTGCCGCTTCGGCGATCCAGGCTGCAGCCCGGCGGGAAGCCGCAGCGGCATCGGCATGCACCTCGATCTTTAGCGCACTTCTTTCTCCACGCGGTGTGGAACGCAGCCCATCGTCGGCATTCCGGGACACCATGTGTCAGCCCGCGGCCTGGGGATTGCGCCAGCCACCGACCTCGCTGATCATCCCGCCCGCTTCGGCTGGCCCCCAGGTGCCCGGCTCGTAGTCCCGCAGCGGCGTCTTCTTGTCGAGAATCGGGTCGACGATGCGCCATGCCGCCTCGACGCCGTCCTCGCGCGCGAACAGCGTGGCATCGCCTTTCATGGCGTCGCCGATCAGGCGCTCATAGGCTTCCATCTCATCGTCTTGTGTGTTGCAGACGTAGAGTTCGATTTCGTCGCCGACATTTTCGGTGCCGTGCCGTTTCACCCGGGCACCGATCGCGATGGCTACCTGGCGCGGGCCGAGGCGGAAGCGCAGATAGTTGGATTGCGCCGGACTCGCGTCGGGGAACACCTGCTGCGGAGGACGCCGCAGCGCGACCACGACTTCGGTGGCGGTCACAGGTAGATGCTTGCCGGCGCGGATGAAGAAGGGGACTCCCTGCCAGCGCCAGGAATCCAGGTGGATTTGCATCGCCGCGAATGTCTCGACGCACGAATCCGGCGCTACACCCGCTTCGCTGCGATAGCCGCAATATTGGCCGCGCACCAGACTGCGTCCGGTCAGCGGACGGATGGCACGGAATACTTTGACTTTCTCGTCGCGCAGCGGTCCGCTGCCGTTACCGACCGGAGGTTCCATCGCCAGGATGGCCACCACCTGCAGCAAGTGGTTCTGGATGACGTCCCGGACGGCTCCGACCTCCTCGTAAAACAGACCGCGGCCTTCCACGCCGAACGCTTCGGCCATGGTGATCTGCACGCTTTCGACATAATTGCGGTTCCAGATCGGTTCCAGGAACGAGTTGGCGAAGCGAAAGAAGAGCAGGTTCTGCACCGCCTCTTTTCCCAGGTAGTGGTCGATGCGGAATATCGCGGCTTCATCGAATACCTGGTGCAAGGTTCGGTTGAGATGTTGTGCCGAGGCGAGGCTGCGGCCAAACGGTTTTTCCACGACGACACGGCTATCGGCGGCGCAGGGCAGTTTGCCCAGTCCGTCCACCACGATGGGGAACATGCTGGGTGGAATGGCCAGGTAGAACAACGGCCGCTGTGCCGTGCCCAGCGCGGCGCACAGCCGGGCGAATGTGGCGGCATCGTTGTAGTCGCCGTCGACAAAGCGCAGCAAGTCGGAAAGCCTGGCGAATGCAGCGGCGTCGAAGCCCTCATGTTTTTCCAGGCTGGCGCGCACGTACCCGCGAAGGCGCTCCAGGTCCCAGCCGCCGCGCGCAATACCGATGACTGGAACATCGAGATCGCCGCGTCGGATCATCTGCTGCAGCGCCGGATAGATTTTCTTGCCGGCGAGATCCCCGGTCGCGCCGAATAGCACCAGCGCGTCGGAAATCGGCGCACTCATGTCGAGCCTTTGGGCGGCGCCTGTTCGGCATGGCCGCCGAACTTGCTGCGCATTGCCGACAGCAGTTTGTCGCCGAAGCTCCCCTCGCCGCGCGAACTGAACCGGCCAAACAGCGCGGCGCTGAGTACGGGAACCGGCACCGCCGTATCGATGGCCGCCTTGAGGGTCCAGCGCCCTTCGCCGGAATCCGATACGCGGCCCTGAAACGCCGACAGGTCGGCGTCGCGCAACAGTGCGTGAGCCGCCAAATCCAGCAGCCATGAACGGATCACGCTGCCGCGCCGCCAGACTTCCGCGACATCGCCGAGATTCAGGTCGTACCGATAGGCCTCCGGATCGTCGAGCGGCGCCGTTTCCGCGTCCGCCTTCCGGGCCGCGCTGCCGCTGTTGGCATGGCGCAGGATGTTGAGACCTTCGGCGTATGCGGCCATGATGCCGTACTCGATGCCGTTATGGACCATCTTGACGAAGTGCCCGGCGCCGTTTGCACCGCAGTGCAGATAGCCTTGCTCGGCAGTGCTGACGGCATCGGCTCTCCCCGGCATTCGCGGCGCGGCTGCGACGCCGGGCGCGAGTGCGCTGAAGATCGGATCGAGGCGCTGCGCCACCGCTGGCTCGCCACCGATCATCAGGCAAAAGCCCTGCTCCAACCCCCAGATGCCGCCGCTCGTCCCCACATCCAGGTAATGGATGCCCGCCAGGCCCAGTTGCTTGGCACGCCGGATGTCGTCGCGATAATGGGAATTGCCGCCATCGATCAGCACATCGCCGGGTTCCAGAAGCTTCGTGACCGCTGCGAGAGTCTGCTCCACGGCTGCCGCCGGAACCATCATCCAGACGCTGCGCGGCCGAGCCAGCCTGCCGATGAAATCCTCCATCGACGACGAGCCGATCGCGCCTTCACCGGCAAGCCGAGCCACGGCATCGGCGTCAATGTCATGCACGACGCACGTGTGCCCGGCCCGCATCAGGCGGCGGCACATATTGGCACCCATCCGTCCCAAACCGATCATGCCCAGTTGCATGGCCCATTCCTTTCCATAATGCCGCCGAAATACCTTGTGTCTTCGTGGAGAAAGCCCCGGCTTTACGCAGCTCGCACCGAAGGGCCGGCAATTTGCAGGACTCTGCGCTCGATGGCATGGCGCGAAATTCCGTAGCGTTCGAGCAGTTCTTCCGGCTTGCCGGAACGGGGTTCGCCGGCGATGCCGAGTCGATAGACGGGCGCGACCGAGCCTATCGAACCCACGGCGGCGGCCACCGCGTCGCCCAGGCCACCCTCAACCCAATGGTCCTCGACCACGAACAGTGCCTGCGTTTCCCGAGCGGCCCGTGCCAGGGTGTCGGCGTCGACAGGCTTTACCGAGTAGGCATCGATGACCCGCGTCGCGATGCCTTTGCCCTTCAAGCTGTTGTGGGCGGCCAGGGCCTCGTGCACCGTGATGCCGGCGGCGACGATGGTGAAAGCATCCTGCGCTGATGTGCGCAGCGTCTTGCTGCCGCCGACCGGGAAGGTTTCGTCGTTGTCATAAATGATCGCGGTCTTGGGGCGGCTGGTGCGCAGGTACACGATGCCGGGAGTACGGGCGGCCGCCTCGGTGAGCCGCTCGGCGCTGACCGCGTCGCACGGATAGAGGATGGTACTGCCGTGCAGCGCCCGGAACAGCGCCATGTCTTCCAGGCCCATTTGCGAAGGGCCGTCCTCGCCGACGGAAATGCCCGCATGGCTGCCGCAAAACACGAGTTGCGGCGGCCGGCTGTGGCCCGCCATGCGGATGAAGTCGGCGGCGCGGGTGAGGAAGCAGGCGAATGTGGAAACGAACGGCAGCTTGCCGCTCGCCGCCAGGCCGAGTCCAGTGCCGACCATGTTCTGCTCGGCGATGGCGCACTCGAAGAAGCGCTCCGGGTAGGCCTCGGCAAAAGCCTGGGCGCGGGTGGATTCGTTGACGTCCCCGTCCAGCGCAACCAGCTCGGGGATCAGCGCGCCCAGTTTCTTGAGGGCACGGCCGTAGCCGTCCCGCGTGGCGATGGATTCACCGGGCCGGTAGGGCAGCGTCAGGCGCGGGAAGTCTTGGGTACGCTTCGCCGCTTCGAACGGGCCGACGCGGCGCGGCTCGACGCGGAGGGCGATGTCGGCCTCGCCCAGCTCGGCATACGCCTGCTCCATCTGCTTCCGGTCCAGGGGTTTGCCGTGCCAGCCCAGCTTGCCTTCCAGGAACGACACGCCCTTGCCCTTCTCGGTGCGGGCAATGATGGCCGCGGGGCCGGCCTCGCCGGCCTGGTGCAAGGCGTACAGGATGTCTGGCAGGTCGTGGCCGTCGATCTCGAAGGTCTTCCAGCCGAAGGACTGGAAGCGGCGCGCGAACACCGACCCGTCATGCGCGTAGGGCGCGGGGCCGCTCTGGGCAAGGCCGTTCAAGTCGACGATGGCGACCACCCCTGACAGGTGGTGCAGGGAGGCGAACTGGGCGGCTTCCCACACCGAGCCTTCCGAGCACTCGCCGTCGCCCAGCAGGCAGTACACGCGGGCATTGATGCCGTCCAGGCGATTGGCCAGGGCGATGCCGTTGGCAGCAGCCAGGCCCTGGCCGAGGGAGCCGGTAGCGACCCGGACCCAAGGATTGTTGGGGGTGGGATGGCCCTCCAGCGGGCTGTCGAGGCGACGCAGGGAGAGGAGGTCGTCGTCGCTGGCGCCGGCCTCGTTGAGGGCGGCCCACCAGATCGGAGCGGCATGTCCTTTCGAGAGGATGAAGCTGTCCACGTTGCGGGCCTTGGGATCGGTGGGATCCCAGCGCATTTCCCGGAAGAACAGAGCGGCAACGATGTCCGCGCACGACATGCAGGAGGTGGGGTGGCCCGATCCTGCCGCCGTGGTCATGGCGATCACCTCCCGGCGCAGCTTGCGCGCCATGAGTTCGAGCGGCTGCGTGTCTCCCGCCAGGCGGTACTTGTCCCGCTTCCCGCCGATGAATTTGAGCAGGGCGTCGTAGGTATCGATGAACTTCTGGATGCCCTCGTTTTCCAGCTGCGCGGTGACGAGGTGGAAGTCGATGCCGATCTTGTCCAGTTCCTCCATCACGCGGTGCGCCGCGTCGACTCCCTCGACCAACGTGTCCGCCACCTCGCCGTGATCGGCGAACGCAGCGATGGTCTCTTCCGGCAGGGTGTTGACCGTGTAAGGGCCGATCAGCGGCTCGACGTACATGACGTCGCGATAGGCGGGGTTTTTCGTGCTGGTACTCGCCCACAGCACGCGCTGCGGCCGGGCACCGCGTTGCGCCAGGGCCTGCCAGCGCTCTCCCGCGAGCAGGTCCTGGAAGCTCCGGTAGGCCAGCTTGGCGTTGGCGATGCCCGCCTTGCCCAGCAATGGCGCGGCTTGTGCCGTGGGGTAATGGCCAAGCAGTTGATCTACCAGCACGTCGATGCGGCTGAGGAAGAAGCTCGCCACCGAGGCGACGTTGTCGATCGGCAGGCCCGCTTCCAGACGCCGCTCCAGCGCCCGCTGGTAAGCCTGGGCCACCGCCAGATAGCTTTCAACGGCAAAGAGAAGGGTAATGTTGACGTTGATACCCTCGAACAGCAGCTCCTCCACGGCCGGCACGCCGGCCGCCGTGCCGGGAATCTTGATGAACAGATTGGGCCGGTCAACTACCCCGTGGAGGCGGCGCGCTTCGGCGATGGAGCCTGCCGTGTCGTGGGCGAGATGAGGGGAGACCTCCAGGCTGACGAACCCGTCGCCCCCCCCGGAGCGTTCGAAGACTGGACGCAGGATGTCGCAGGCGGCGCGGACATCCGCAGCGGTCAGCGCCTCGTAGATTTCCCCGGCAGAGCGGCCGATGGCCGTTTCCTCGCGAATTTGGCCATCGTAGTCGCGGCTCGTGGAAATCGCCTTGTGGAAGATGGACGGATTCGAGGTGACACCGCCCAGCGCTTCCTCGCCGACCCGCCGCGCCAGCCCGCCATCCATGATCATGCGCCGGGTAAGGTTGTCGATCCAATAGCTTTGGCCATGCTGAATGAGAAGCGAGGGATTCATGGGACTGCTCCTGTAACTTGAAAAACGCGGCCTTCATCACTCGACGTGCCAGGTGCTATGTCCTTCGAATCGAAGCCGCCGGCGGATAGGGTGGCCGTGTGTGGAAACGGATCCTTGTTGATCCATACCACCGCGTCCCCACGCTTGACGATGAGATCTTCCCGTTTGAACTGGGTGCCGGCATCTGGCAATGCTTCAAATACGTTCAAATGGGACAACTCCACCCATCGGAAATTCCGTGGTATCGAGCAGGCGGCTAGTCTTCCGGAAACTTCATGTTGGTTCGATGGTCTTCCGATTGCCGCGATAACTCGCGAAACGATCGACAGGGAGGCGACCCTCTGAGCGTGAGTGGCGTTACGCAGCCATTGACCGCTGAAGACGACCAGCCGCTTTCGCCATGGTGGTTGCGCGCGGTATTGATCGTGATGGCACTCGGGTTCGCAGGACTGATCTCCATCACGACCATCACGATACTCGCCTGCCGCAACGCTCCGAAAGCCCCTAACTGTGCCGGCTTCCGGTGTTATAACAGTCCTGAGTTAGGGAGCCAGGTGCTGAAGTTTAGGCGCAAAACTGTCTCCCTAAGACAAAGTGAGGCCCTGACCAAATCTATTCACACCCGTAAGGAAATTTTCCACAGTGGACATCCCGAGAATATTCAACATCACTGAAAGCGCTCACCGCATCCACAACCCGATCACACCTGGAAAGCTCGCCACTCTCGGCGCAGCGTTGCGTCTGGAATCGGGGGCCCGAGTGCTCGACCTGGGCAGCGGGTCGGGGGAGATGCTGTGCACCTGGGCACGCGATCACGGCATCATCGGCACCGGCATCGACATGAGCCAGTTGTTCACCGAGCAAGCGAAACTCCGTGCCGTAGAACTCGGCGTCGCCGATCAAGTCAATTTCATCCATGGCGATGCCGCCGGCTATGTCTCTGACGAGAAGGTCGGTGTGGCAGCCTGTGTCGGTGCCACTTGGATCGCCGGGGGAGTCGCCGGCACTATCGAGCTTCTGGCGCGGAGCCTGCGCACCGGAGGGATCATCCTCA
>JAGTRP010000033.1 GCA_018261935.1 Rhodocyclaceae bacterium | reverse complement strand
CCCCTTCCCTTCCCGAACAGGACCGTGAAACGAAAGCGCGCCGATGATAGTGAGCATCCCGCTCGCGAAAGTAGGTCACCGCCAGGCACCCCACCCCCCCAAAGCCCTCCCGGGATTCCCCGGCGAGGGCTTTGTGCTTTGGGGCGGCGGGTTTTACCCGCCCTGACAATCTATGATATCGGGCGCTAGTATCTGCGGTTGCGCCAGCGCCGAATGACGATATAGCCCCCCACCATGCCGCCGAGATGAGCAAAATGGGCGACTCCCGCCATGGTACCCGTCACACCCATAGCCAGTTCCAGCCCGGCGTAGAGGGTTACGAAAAGCCAGGCGGGAAGGGGGACGGGCGGGAAGAGAAGCATGATGATCCGGTTCGGGAAAAGCATGGCGTAGGCCAGCAGGATCCCGAAGAGCCCACCGGAGGCGCCGACCGTGGGATAGACGCTGCCGCTTAAACTGGTGGCGATCAACTGGGCCACCCCGGCGGAGAGAACGCTGGCGAAAAAAAGCTGCAGCAGCGTCCTACGCCCGAGGCCCAGTTCCAATTCCCTACCGAACATCCACAGGCCCAGCATGTTGAAGGCGAAATGGGCGAAGCTGCCGTGCAGGAAGGCGTAGCTCACCAGTTGCCAGGGCATGAAGCCGGCCTGCAGGGGCCACAGGGCGAAGCCATAGAGGACAGGCATCCCCAGGGCGATTTCCAGCAGGAGACCGACTAGGCACGCAAGGAAGAGGGCGCGGGTAACCGGCGGCACCTCAGTCCTTTCGCAGGTGCCTGTCGTCGGCGCTCGGATGGAACAGGAAATGCCGGACTTCCTGAAAGACTAGGCGCTGCACCTGCAAGTATTCCAGTTCCCCGGGCCGCAGCGCCGTAGCCGCCTGCATGCCCGCCGTCAGCGCATCGTATTCGGCGCGCAAGGACTCCCGGGTCTCCGGCCCCAACTGGCGGAGCATGGCGCCGAGCACGATCTGCAGGGCGAGAGTCCGCACGACATTCTCGTTGACCACCCGCGCATCGTCCTGGTCCATAGATTTTCCTTTCCTGGCGAAGAAAGCGGGGGCGCCAATCGAAACTTCGGCGCCCAGAGCCTTGCCTTCGCTCTGGATCGGCCAGGATGCAATTGGTTCATTGCATCGGCGAGGTGCTACCGATCGTGGGCGGGGGCGTCGATGACGGCGGTAGCCCCAGCAAGGGGGGGCGCAGCGTCGGCGGAAGCCAGGGCATAACGGTTCCGCCCCGATTCCTTGGCCCGATACATGGCGTGGTCGGCGGCGTTGAGGATGGTTTCGATGTCATCGCCATGCTCGGGAAAGAAGGCGATGCCGATGCTGACTCCGACCCGCACTTCCTGGCCACCGATGTCCAGGGGGCGGATGATGGCGGCGAGGATTTTCTCTGCCACCAGGATCGCTCCTTGTGGATCCGCCAGCCGATTCAGGATGATGGTGAATTCGTCTCCCGCCAGGCGCGCTACGGTATCGCTTTCCCGGACCTCATGCCGCAGGCGCTCGGCCACCGCGATCAGCAGCTTGTCGCCGGCAGCATGGCCGAGCTGGTCGTTGACCTGCTTGAAACGGTCAAGGTCGAGGAACAGCAGGGCCCCGGAACGCCTTTCCCGCCGCGCCCGGGCCAGGGCCTGGCCGAGCCGGTCGAAGAAGAGGCCGCGATTGGGCAGGTCGGTGAGGAGGTCGAAATTGGCCGAGTGCTGAATCTTCGCCTCCATCGCCTTGCGCTCGCTGACGTCTTCGACGATGGCCACGTAATGGCTGATCTCGCCGGACGGGTTGGGCAGGGGGGTGACCGTTTGATTGGCGGTGTAGCGGCTGCCATCCCGCCGGAGGTTGACGATTTCCCCTTGCCAGGTCTTGCCGGCCTTGAGGGTTTCCCAGAAGCGCTGATAGAAATCGGCGTCGTGAACGCCGGAGCGGAGCACGCCGGGAGTCTTGCCCAGGAGTTCGGTGGCCGTGTAGCCCGACAGGCCCTCGAAAGCCCGGTTGGTCCAGATGATCTTCGCCTGGGCGTCGGTGATGAGGACCGCGTTGCTTACCCCCGCCAGGGCGGAATAGAGCAGGGTTACCCATTCCTGCTGCTGGGCGGACTCCAGGGAGACGCCCAAGCGGTTGGCGATGGCGGCGAGGCGCAGCTGGAACGAGGTGTCGTCGAACTGCCCCGGCCGGCGCCCGTAGAGGGCCAGGATGCCCCAGGTCTCGCCGCTCAGGGAGAGGGGGAGGAGAAGTATGGCCTCGGCCGCCGTGGGCTGGGCGGCGCGGCAGGACCGGCAGGCGGGACTGTGGGTGCTGGTGATCTGCCGCTGCCCGCTACGGATCGCTTCCCCCATCGGCAGGCAGCAGGTCGGGCCGCCGTCCCAGCGTAGGCCAAGTTCAGTCAAGTGATCCAGGAAGTGGTCGCCGGGTGGGGCGGCGCTGGCGACCATGCGGACGCTGCCGTCCTTCTCGGCCTGGCCGATCCAGGCGGCGGCCAGATCCAGGGCAGCGAGGCTGCTTTCGCAAAAAGTCTGGGCGATGGCGGCAACGTCCATCCGCCATTTCAAGAGCATGGTGTCCAGGTGGCGGAAGATTTCCTCCACCTGCTTGTCCCGGCGCTGCTCGCTGACGTCCTTGGCGTAGATGGCGATGCCTTCCACGTTGCCGGATTCATCCTTGACCGGGTAGAGGCTGCTGTCGAAAAAGACATCGCCCCGGCGGTCCTGCACCCGCATCGGCTCGCCGGTCGTGGCGACATGCCGGATCGCCGCCCGCCGGCCGTCAGCCAGTTCGGGAGGCTGAAAGTCAAAGAAATTCTTGCCCACCATCTCTTCCGGCGTTTGGCCGAAACGCTGGGCGCCCAAGGCATTGACGGCGAGAATCCCACCCTCCGGTTCGAGCAGCAGCACCGATTCGCTGCTGGCATCGAGCAGGGCCCGCATGCGTGCCTTGTTCTCTCGCATGGCGTGCTCGGCCAATTTTCGCTCGCTGATGTCGCGCACCATGCCCAGGGCATGCCATTGGCCGTCGATCTGGAAAGCCGAAAGGGATAGTTCGACGGAGACCTCGCCGTCATTCTTGCATCGGGCCATCAGCTCGATGGTCTTGCCCACCACCGGGCCCTCGCCGGTGCGACGGAAATGCTCGAAGCCGCCGTCAGCCTCGCCGTGGTACCGCCGGGGAGCGATAAGGGCGTGCAGGGGCTGGCCCAGGGCTTCCTCCACCGGGTAGCCGAAGAGCCTTTCCGCTGCCGGGTTCCAATACACGATGCGGCTGTCGGGGGCCGCGATAACGATGGCGTCCATGGCGGCGGTGCTGATGAGGCGGAAACGTTCCTCGCTTTCCCGCAGCGCCCGTTCGGCTTCGAGGCGGGGGGTGATGTCGTGGAAGGCGGCCACCGACCCCCGGATCTTTCCATCCCGGACGATGGGGCTGGAAACGATGGAAACCGGCACGATGCTGCCGTCCTTGCGGAGCAGCCAGTCGTTGTGGTTGCGGTAGGTCTGGCCGGTGCGGATAGTTTGATGGACGATGCAGTCCTGGGAACCGATGGGCGTACCATCCGGCGTCTTGTAGTGGAAGGTGCCGTGCCCGTTCTTACCGATCAATTCGTCTGCCGACCAGCCCAACAGCCGTTCCGCCTCGCGATTGACGAAGGTCACTACCCCGTCCTCGTCCAGCACATAGACGCCGTCCGCCAGCACCGAAGCGATTTCGCGGAGCTTGGCCTCGCTTTCCCGGAGGGTCGCTTCATAGGCATCCCGTTCCGTATTACGCTGGGCCACTGTTGCGGTGAGGGATTCCAGCGAGAACGCGACCCGATTGATCTCGTCGTCCGCCGCCCGGCGGGCTTTTTCCAGCAGTTCGCCGACTTCGGGTGAGGCATGGGGGGCAAGGGCGAATTGCCGGGAAGCCTCGCCGAGCAGGGCGATGCGCCGGGTGGTCTGGTAGATCCAGATGCCGATGGACGCCCCCAGGGCGGCGAATATGCCCAGCAGCCCGAGGGCCGTGCCGAGGGTTACCTCCCAGATATCGAACAGGCTTTCGGTCTGCAGGTGAATGACCAGTTCCGGGCTGTCCGGATTGCGCTCATCCCACTTCGATGCCGCCTGCTGGACCCGCATGCCATCGTGTTCCATGGCGCCGGCCTGATCCAGGAGGTGAACGTCCTTGCCGCGTTCCCCCAGGGAGGAAGCGAGCACCCGGCCCTGCCAGCGCAGGAAGAGATGGGTGTTGAGGGTGGCGAATTCGCTGAGAAGGCCGTTGTCCATTGGCCGGAACAGCACCAGGTGCCCCATCCCGTCAGGGCCTAGCCAGACATGCTGGACATAGTAGCGGTGCAGGGTATCGCTGGCGGGGTCGTAATGCCAGCCCACTTCGGGCCCGTTGGCGAAAGTGGCGGGGACGGCGCCTTCATCGAAGCCGAAGGAGAAGAGGACGCGGCCCCGGGCATCCGCTACGAGGACGGCCGGGAACGGTTCGCTGGTGTTCTGGGTGGTGAGATAGCTGCCGAGCCTGGGCCAGCGGGTCGCCGGGTCCTCCAGCAGGCGCATGAACTCGAGACGGCTCTTGTAGCGGACGGCGGTCTCCTGCCAGCGCCGTTCCATGGTCCTGGCGCCCTCGGAAAAATACGCCTGGGTATTGCGGATTTCCCGTTGGGCGGCCTTTTCCTGGGAATAGTGAAGGATCGTTCCCAGCAGCAGTCCAACGACCACGATGGCGACGACCAGGGTGCGCAGCAGGCGGATCGACGCCTGGTAAAGGAGGGAGGTCCGCTGCGAAGGGCGCCAGAGCCGCATCAGTCCGTCCTTCCTGCCCACTGGGCATCGATCATGGATTCCAGATGAATGTGTCGGGCGATGGCAGTGTCAGCATGGGTGGCCTGGAAGAAAGCCTCCGTCTCGTGGATCTGTTTGGTGGACAGGCGCCCATCCCGACTGTATAGGCGTGGATATTTGCGCAGTGCACCGAGGAGGGCGGCCCCCTCCGGGGCATCCTGGATAGCCAGGGCCTCGACAATCTGCTCGGGGGTATGGGTCGCCATCCATTGCAGGGTGCGGCGCAGGATGGCCACCATCATTTCAGCCTTGCGGGGTTCCTGGGCCACGACCTCGGGGCGGGTGGCGACGGCCGCCAGCAGGAAGCCGCCGCCGGGAATACGGGCGGCGGTGGCCGGGTCGGCCAGGCTGGCCAGGGAGTAGGCCCGATTCTCCGTCAGCAGACGGTGGGCGACGGGCTCGAAGCTCATGAGGGCGTCGGCAGTCCGGGAGGAAAGGACGGCCGATTGCTCGTTCCAGCCCTGCCCGGCGGAAACGAAGCGGACCCTGTCCAGGGGCACGTTCCCGGATCGGAGCAGGAGTTCCGCTAACTGTAGGGAAGTGGTCTTGCTGGTCAGAGTGCGGGCGGACACGGCGATGGTACGCCCCTTGAGATCGCCAATCGTCTTGACCTCCTTCCGCAGGTCGGAGCGAACCACCAGCACGTACAAGGGCTGATCGCTCACGGCGGCAAGGAGCACCACATCTTCCCCGTTGGCCTGCTGCGAGAGCATGGCGGGAACGCCGGCCGCCCCGAAATCGACGTTGCGCGACACCAGATGGCGCAGGGCGTTGGAACCGCCATCGACATACTTCAAGTGGACCCGGGCTCCCTCGGCCCGGTCTGCGCCGATTCGGGGGATCAATTCCAAGGGCAGGTAGGAGAGGTTGCGGGGGCCGGGGGCGCTGATCTTGATCTGCAGCAACTCCGTCGCCATTGCCCAGGGCATCGCGAGGAGGGGCGCCAAGATCGCCACCAGGAGCCTGATGAAAGCTGCTGCAGTGCGGTGAGCCGTTGTCGGCCCCCGGTTGCTGGCGACAATGGGGAGTGACCCGGCTGCCATGATTGTTGCCTCCCGCCAAGACTATTGCCCGATTCCGGGCCTTTTCTGATGCATCCCCGGCGCCAGGGATGGCTTATCCCGCCATTATGCCTTGCCCTTAGCCGGCATGGGAGGAATATGCCCCGCCACTGCACGCAGGAAACCAGTCTTCCGCCCATGGTATCGCTTGGGTAAATACACTAGCATCGATTCCTGGGGTGCGTGTTCCAGGACAAGGAGCGAGCGTCGCATGATCGAAAAATACCGGCCTCTCCCCTCAATAGCGAAGGCTGATCCGTGAATCCCAAGCGTCGAACGGGCGACCTCGGAACCCTGAACGAAATCTCGGAACGCAAGCAAGCCGAGGAGCAGCACCGCCTCCTCAGCTCCGCCGTCGCCCAGAACAATGCCAGTATCGTGGTGACCGACCCGGCTGGCCGGATCATCTTCATCAACGACGCGTTCACCCGCATCACCGGCTACGCCCGGCAAGAAGCCCTGGGGCGCAATCCCAGCTTTCTGGCATCGGGACTGACGGCGCAGAAAATCTACCAATCCCTTTGGCAGACCATCCGCCGGGGCGAGACCTGGCGTGGCGAATTCCAGAACCGGAAGAAGGGCGGCGATCTCTACTGGCAATCCGCCAGCATCTCGCCGGTCATGGACGATCAGGGGCGCATCACCCATTTCATCGCCATCCAGGAGGACATCACCGACATCAAGCGCCAGGAAGCCGAACTGCGCCAGGCCAAGGAACAGGCGGAAGCCGCCAATCTCGCCAAGAGCCAGTTTCTGGCCACCATGTCCCATGAAATCCGCACCCCCATGAATGGCATTCTCGGCATGGCCCAGCTCCTGCTCCTGCCGACCCTGAGCGACGAGGAGCGGGTGGAGTACGCTCGCACCATCCTCAATTCGGGCAACACCTTGCAGACCCTGCTCGACGATATCCTCGACCTCTCCAAGATCGAAGCCGGCCGGCTGGAACTGAAGCCCTCGGCAGTCGATCCCCTTCAGATTGTTAAGGAGGCGGCCGCCCTCTTTGCCGGACCAGCCCGCCAGAAGGGGCTCAGCATCGAAGCCACTTGGTGCGGCCCCTCTTCCCAGGCCTACCGGGCCGACGGCATCCGGATACGGCAGATGCTCTCCAATCTGGTGAGCAATGCCATCAAATTCACCGAGGAGGGCAGCATCCGCATCGAGGCCGAGGAGGACGGCCGTCAGGGAGGGGCGGCGCAACTGCTGTTTGCCGTGACGGACACCGGCATCGGCGTCAATGCGGACAAGCAGGAACTGCTGTTCCAGCCCTTTTCCCAGGTGGACACCTCCAGTACCCGCCGGTACGGCGGCACCGGCCTGGGGCTCTCCATCGTCAAGCGGCTGGCCGGCCTCATGGGCGGTTGCGTGGGCGTGGACAGCCAGCCGGGCAAGGGATCCCGTTTCTGGTTCCGGATTCCCGCCAGCCTGGTCAGCGCCGATGAGGAAGGGCGGGCGGCGGGACGGTGGATGGAAAAGGCGCCGGCCATCGCCCCGGGAGAGCAGCCCGCAAGAGCCCACATCCTGGTGGTGGAAGACAACGCCATCAACCGCCGGGTCATCGAAACCCTGCTGGCGAAGCAGGGCTGTCGGGTGGCTTGCGCCCAGGATGGCCAGGAGGCGGTCGATGCCCTGACCGGCGGCGCCCGCCCCGACCTGGTGCTGATGGACTGCCAGATGCCGGTCATGGACGGCGTCGAGGCAACCCGCCGCATCCGGCAGTGGGAGCGGGAGAACGGCCGTCCTGCCATGACCATCGTTGCCCTCACCGCCAGCGCCTTCGAGGACGACCGCAATCGGTGCCTGGAGGCCGGCATGGACGATTTTCTCGCCAAGCCGGTGATTTTCGACGAGCTGCTGGCGGTGCTCGGCAAATGGCTGCCTCAGGACGGGCGCCGTGAGGTGGTTTCCCTGGACTGATGGAGCCAGGCCCCCTCAGGGCTTGGTTCTGTCGAAGCAGCTGTAACCGTACAGGGCTTCCAGCCGCAGGGCGTCGTCGGAATCAGGTTGCCAGGGCCGCTTCCCGGCGGGCGGCCTGGCTCACGCCGTCGAACCCCCAGTCCGAGGCCGGTAGTTCATGGATGACCACATAGACCGGCGCGTCGGCGGCGCCCAGGATGGCCGACAACGTCCTGTGGGCGGCAGCGAGGAAAGACTGTTTCTCGGGCAGCGTGTTGGTGCCGGCGGTGATGAAGGCTTCCATCTGGGCACAACGCCCATCGCCGCCCAGGGGCAGGCCGCCCGATGACCAGAACCGGGCTTCGAAGGTGTCCACAGCGACGACGGTGACCTCCCGGCGTTTGCCGAGGACATCAACCATTAGCCCGGTCGTCTGCTCCTGCAAGGCGGCGATCTGCTCCGCCGCCAGGGATCGGCCGGCAACGGCGATGCGGATGAAAGGCATGGCGTTTCTCCTCGTTGGGTGTGGGGCCATTCTGTCAGCCGATTCCGGTCGGTACAATCCGTCAAATGATCAACAAACTGTTTCCATTGGGAAACGATCAGCCATGGACAAGGAATTGCTGGAGCAGCTCGATGCCATGGCCCTGTTTGCGCTGGTGGTGGAGCAACGGGGCTTTTCGGCGGCGGCGCGGCGCCTGGGTATCGCCAAGTCGGCCGTGAGCAAGAAGATCGGCCGCCTGGAACGGAGCCTGGGGGTGCGGCTCCTCAACCGCACCACCCGCTCCATGTCCCTGACCGAGGCCGGGCGGGCGGTGTACGAGCGGGCGGCCCAGTCCATCGCCTTGGCTGAGGAGGCCCGTAGCCAAGTGGTCAACTTGTCCCAGGAGCCCCGGGGCCAGCTCAGGGTCACCGCCTCGGTGGCCTTTGGCAAGATCTGCCTGGTGCCCTTGCTGCCCGAGTTCCTTGCCGCCCACCCCGACATCCGGGTCCAGCTCACCCTGCTCGACCGTCTCGTGGATCTCGCCGAGGAGGGTTTCGACCTGGCCATCCGCCTCACCCGGTCCCCGCCCGAGGGCGTCGTCGCCAAGCCCTTGATGCCCATCGATTACGTGGTGTGCTCGACCCCAAACTACCTGGCGGGCCGCCGGATCGAAACGCCCCGGGATCTGGCGGGGCTCAACTGCCTCTGCTACGGCTACCGGGATTTCGGCAACGAATGGATCTTCCTGCAGGCAGGGCGGCGGGAGACGATACGGGTGGAGGGCAATGTGGCGGTCAACAGCAGCGAAGCGGTACGGGATCTTCTCCTGGCTGGCGTCGGTATCGGCCTGGTGGCCCGCTATGCCGTGGCGGAGGACCTGCGGCGAGGCCGGTTGGTGCCCCTGCTGACCGACTGGCAGCCCCAGGGACCCTTCGGCCAGCGAGCCTATGCCCTCTGGCTGCCCCAGTTCCACCTGCCCCCCAAGATCCGCGTCTTCGTGGACTTCCTGGCCGCTCGCCTGGGGTAGCGGAAAGGCTGTTACGATGCCCACAACATAGTCCGATACGGAGGTTTGCCATGACTACCCCCCGCCGCTGGCTCCTGCCGGCCATCGCTCTCCTGCTGGGCTTCCATGCCGCTCCCCTGATGGCGATCTCCGTCGATCCGCTCATGGCCAAGGTCATTTCCTGGCCCGATGCGCGCCTTAATTCGCGCCGCGCCGAGCGGCCAGCCCCTGCGCTGCCTCCGGGGCCGTCCTTCGAGGAGCCGCGGTGGGCCAGTTTCGATCCGAAGACCAAGCTCGCAAAGGCCTGCGCCATGGTGAAGAATCCCCTGGGCAAGCCGATCACCGTCCTTTTCTTCTCGGCCAACTGGGGCAGTCCGCTCCTCCTGCTGCCCGAGGAGGGAGGCGTACTCAAGCGCCGTCCGCGCGGCCCGGGCGAAGTGCCCCTGCCGCCGCCGGCACCGCCGCCATTGATGCTCTTTGACCTCCCGGCCCGGAGTTCGGTGAACTTCTGCGCCGAGACTTCCCTGGCGGATTTCGACTACGAGCCCGGCAGCGAAGCCCGTATCGACTGGTCCTTCGACTGGAGGAATCCGCCGCCGGAGCCCCGGGCCGCCCTGCGGGGCGTGCTCACCATCCAGCTGCCCTGATCCGCTGCCGATCAGCGCGCCGGACGGCGTCTATCCTCCGGCGCCGAGGGGAAAACGTACCGTCACCCTGAGCCCGGCGCCGCTGTCGTTGTCCTCCAGACTCACCGTGCCGCCGTGCCTTTCCGCGATGCGGGCGACGATGGACAGCCCCAGGCCGCTGCCTTCCGTGTCCTGGCCGGCGAGGCGGTGGAAGCGGTCGAACACCCGCTGCCTTTCGGCCGGCGGGATGCCCGGGCCGCTGTCGCTCACCGTCAGCACGGCGTCCCGCCCGTCGGCGGCGACCGCCACCGCCACTCCGCCGACGGCGGGGGTATAGCGGATGGCGTTGTCCAGCAGGTTGCGCAGCAGGATGCGCAGCATGTCGGACTGCCCGCGTATTTCCACCGGCGCGGCTTCCAGTTCCAGGACGATATCCTTCTCCAGGGCAGCGGCGCCGTGGTCGGCGCAGGCTTCCTCGGCGATCTGGTCGAGGCGCACGGCGGTCAGGGCCGCATCGGCATCCTCGGGATCGAGGCGGGCCAGGGTCAGGAGCTGGTCCACCAGGTGGGCAGCCCGCCGGCTGCTGGCCACCAGCTGCTCGGCGGCGTGGCGGCGCTCCGCTTCGTCCCGGGCCCGCAGGACCACCTGGGTCTGGGTGGCGAGGGCCGCGAGGGGGGTGCGCAATTCATGGGCTGCGTCGGCGGTGAAGCGGCGCTCCGACTCCAGGGCGCCTTCCACCCGGGCGAAAAGGCCGTTGATGGCATCCACCAGGGGACGGATTTCGGTGGGGGCCGTGGCCGGCGCCAGAGCGGTGAGGCGCGCCGGCTCCCGGTCGGCGATCTCGCCGGCCACCGCTGCCAGGGGGGCCAGGCCGCGGCGGGTGGCAATCCACACCCAGAGCCCCAGCAGGGGCAGGCCCATGAGGGCGGGCACCATGAGGCGCCAGGCGACGTGTCCAATCAGCTCGTCGCGGACCATATGGCTTTCGGCCACCTGCACCTGGTAGCGGCGGTGCTGGTCCCACTGGCTGTAGTAGCGCCAGTGGCCGTCGGAACTGACCACCTCGGAAAAACCTTCGCTTCTGGTGAGGGGCTCGGTCGGGGCATTGGCGGAGCGCAGGAGCAGGGAGCCGTCTTGCCGCCAGATCTGGCACATGGTGTTGCGCTGATAGCGGTGCACCGCCCGCTCGAAGGCCTCGACGCGGCGGCGCTGGGTCTCGCCGCCATCCTGCCCATCCTGGCGGTCGTCCCGCTGGCGGCTGCCCAGGACGAGCAGGGCCTGGGCTGTCTGTGCCATCTGGGCGTCCAGGAGTTCATCGATCTCGTGGTGGGTGTCCGTGTAGCTCCACACCAGGGTCGCCAGCCAGCATACGGATACTCCGCCCAGGAGGAGCAGCAACAGGTGCCGGCGCAGGGAAAACCAGACGGTCGCTGTCACAGTTTGGGGACGGTGTAGCCGACGCCGCGCAGGGTGCGGATGAAGTCGGCTCCCAGCTTGCGGCGCAGGTGATGGATATGGACCTCCAGGACATTGCTCTCAGGCTCGTCTCGCCAGCCGTAGAGGGAGTCTTCCAGCTGGGACCGGGTCATGACGCGACCGGCGTTTTCCACCAGGGTGAACAGCAGGGCGAACTCCCGGGAGGACAGTTCCAGGGGCTGGCCGTCCAGGCTGGCGCTATGGGCCGCCGGGTCGAGGGCGAGGGGGCCGTGGCACAGCAGCGGGGAGGCCCGGCCGGCGGCCCGGCGGGCCAGGGCGCGGATGCGGGCGGTGAGCTCGTCCAGGTCCACGGGCTTGACCAGGTAGTCGTCGGCGCCGCCATCGAGGCCGGCGATCTTGTCGGAAACGGTGTCCCGGGCGGTGAGGATGAGCACCGGCAGGGTCTGGCCCCGGCTGCGCAGGCCCTTCAGCAACGCCATGCCGGTCAGCCCGGGCAGCCCCAGGTCGAGGACCAGGAGGTCGAAGGTCTCGCTCTTCAAGGCGTGTTCGGCGGCCAGGCCGTCCTTCACCCAGTCCACGGCCAGACCCGCTTGGCGCAGGCCGACGGTGAGACCATCGCCCAGATGGGGGTCGTCTTCAACCAGGAGGAGGCGCATGGTGCCCTATCGGGAGAATATCCCGCTATTTTAGCGCGCCCGCCGCCCGATGAAGGCGGCCGGGCGGGCTATCGGCAACTCCGGTGGCTAGTGGTCCTCGTCCAGGGCCCAGAGTTCGTGGGCGTCGACCTGCACCCGGTAATAGGCTTCGGCTGCATCCAGGCGAGCCTGGGCGGCGGCCAGGCGGGCCTCGATGGCCTGGCGGCGGGCCTGCTGGAGATCGGCGAACTGGCCTTCCCCCAGGCGCCAGGCCCGGTCCAGAAGGCGGGCATTCTCTTCCATGCGGGCGGCGACGGCGGCGAAGCGCTGCCACTGGCTGTGATTGGCTTCCGCCTGGGCCAGGGTGCGCCGGGCTTCGCCCTCCACCTTGGCCAGGGTCTCCGCTTCCCGGGCGGCGGCGACGCCTCCCTCGGCCCGGGCGGCATTGGCCGCCGCCGAGCGGGCGGCGCCCGGCAGGGGGATGGAGAGATGGAGGCCGACCAGATGGTCCTGGCCACCCCGCTCCTGGCCGACCCGCACCCCCACGGTGGGGTCGGGGATGCGCTCCGCGTCGGCCCGCTGGGCGGCCAGCATCTGGCGGCGGCTGACGGAGCGGGCCAGGGCCAGCTCATGGCTGCGCTCGACCATCTTGTCCTGCCACTGGGCCGGGGGCGCGGGCAACTGCCGGGGCTCGACGTCGGGCACCTGGGCGGGGAGGGGCAGGGTCGGGAAATGGCGCTTCAGCTCGCCGGCCGCCAGTTGGGCCCGCATCTCGGCCTGGGCGAGCTGGGCCTGGGCCTGGTTGAGCTGGGCCTCGGACAGCATGCTCTCCAAGCGGGCCGCATCGCCGGTGGCGACCCGGCGGGCGACGGCCTGCTGCTGGCGGATGAGAACATCGACCTGGGCCTGCCATTCCCGGGCGGCGGCGCCTTCCCGCTGCCAGTCGAACCAGGCCTTGAGGAGCAGGCGGGACGCCTCGTGGAGGGCGTCGCCGTAGGCGTTATGGCTCTGTTCCAGGGTGGCCTCCCCCAGGGCCTCGTCCTTCGCCGCCTTGCCGGGCAGGCGCAGGGGGCGTTCGATGCCGACCGCGTGCTCCCAGTAGTTGGTGTCCACGGGGACTTCCCGCCGGCGCTGGCCTTCGAGGCGGACATTGAATTCATGGGGGCCGGCGGCGATCTCGTCGCGCCGGGCCTGACCGACGGCGACCCCGGCCTGGGCGGCACGCACGGCGGGATGGGCGCGCAGGGCCTTTTCCACCGCCGGGGCGGGGGGCAGGTCGGGAAAGTCCGCCGCCATGGCCGCCAGGGGCAGGCAGCACAGGAGAAGGTGGGCTCTCATGCGAAGCTCCCGGCGTCGATGACGGGGGTCAGCCACCAGAAGACCTGGGCGCCCCGGAATTCGTCATGGAGGACGGAGATCATTTCCCTGGCGTGGTTGTCGTGGATGAGGATCTCGATCCGCACCCGCTCGGTCCGGCCCCGCACCTGTTCGGCGGGGCTGGTCATGGCGCCGGGGGCGCCGTGGCCGTCGGCCGGGTGGGTGGTGAAGGGGCCGATCCAGTCGGGATGCTGGAGCAGGATATCGATGACCTGCTCTTCGAGGGAGCGGGGCAGGATCAGGGTCAGGCAAGAGTTCATTGTCCCCACCGGCGGTAAAGGATGGGCAGCATGACGAGGGTCAGCAGCGTCGAGGTGACGAGGCCGCCGATGACCACGATGGCCAGGGGTTTCTGGATTTCGGAGCCGGGGCCGGTGGCGAACAGCAAGGGCACCAGGCCGAAGGCGGTGATGGAGGCGGTCATCAGGACCGGCCGCAGCCGCCGCTTGGCGCCTTCCACCACGACTTGGTCGAGGGGCATGCCCTGGGCGGCGAGCTGGTTGAAATAGGCGATCATCACCAAGCCGTTGAGTACGGCGATGCCGAGCAGGGCGATGAAGCCCACCGACGCCGGCACCGACAGGTATTCGCCGGTCACGGCCAGGGCGAAGACGCCGCCGATGAGGGCGAAGGGGATGTTCATGAATACCAGGAGCGCCTGGCGGGCCGACCGGAAAGTGGTGAACAGGATGTGGAAGATGAGGCCCAGGGCCACCGGGATCACCATGGCCAGGCGCTTGGCGGCCCGTTGCTGATTCTCGAACTGGCCGCCCCAGGCGAGCTGGTAGCCGGTGGGCAGGGGAATCTCCTTGGCCACCCGTAGCTTGGCCTCCTCGACGAAGCCCACCAGGTCGCGGCCCTGGACATTGGCCTGGACGACGCCCAGGCGGACGGCGTCCTGGTGGTCCACCTTCACCGGGCCGGCCACCCGCTTGAGGCTGGCCAGGGCGGAGAGGGGAACCGAGCCGGAACCGTCGGGCAGGGCCATCTGCATGCCGGCGAAGAGGGCGGCGGAGCGGCGCATGTCCTCTCCTCCCCTGAGCACCAGCGGCGTGCGTCGGATGCCTTCCAGGACCAGGCCGGCGGGCTGGCCTTCAAGCTGGGCCCGCAGGTTGATGGCGACATCCTCCACCGAGAAGCCGAAGCGGCCGGCGGCCAGGCGGTCGATTTCCACCGTGTAGTACTGGACGCCCTCGTTCTTGACCGTCAGCACGTCCTCAGCGCCGGGGATGCTCTTGAGGAGGGTGGCGATGCGCTCGGCCAGGTCGTTGAGCTGGGCGAGGTCGGGGCCGAAGATCTTCACCGCCAGGTCGCCCCGGGTGCCGGTGAGCATTTCGGAGACCCGCATCTCGATGGGCTGGGTGAAGGCCACATCCATGCCGACGAAATCCGCCATGACCTTGCGGATCTCGTTGGCCAGCCATTCCTTGTCGGGATTGCGCCATTCGGCGCGGGGGGCGAGGACCAGGAAGGTGTCGGTTTCGTTGAGGCCCATGGGGTCCAGGCCCAGTTCGTCCGAGCCGGTGCGGGCGACGATGTTCTTGATCTCCGGCACCCGCTCCAGCAGGGCTTTCTGCACGGCCAGGTCGGTGTCCCGGCTCTGCTCCAGGCTGATCGAAGGAAGCTTGGCGAGCTGCATGAGGATGTCGCCCTCGTCCATCACCGGCATGAAGGTCTTGCCCAGGAAGAAGAAGACGACGACCGTGGCGACCAGGAGGCCGCCGGCGATGGCCATGACTTTCCTGACGTTGGCCAGGGACCAGGTCAGCATCGGCTCGTAGAGGCGCTGGGCCTGGCGGGGCAGCCAGGCTTCATGGGCATGGGCGGTGGGCTTGAGCAGGACGGAGGTGAGGACGGGAATGGCGGTCAGGGAAAGGATCAGGGACCCCGTCAGGGCGAAGACGATGGTCAGCGCCACCGGGATGAAGAGCTTGCCTTCCAGGCCCTGGAAGGTGAGGAGGGGTAGGAAGACGATGACGATGATGGCCATGCCCGACACCACTGGCGCCGCCACTTCCCGCACCGCCCGGTAGATGCGGTGGCGCAGCGGCATCGTGTCCTGGCCCGGCTGGGCGAGTTGGCTCTCGATGTTCTCGACGATGACCACGGCCGCATCCACCAGCATGCCGATGGCGATGGCCAGGCCGCCCAGGCTCATGAGGTTGGCCGACATCCCGAAGAAGTACATGAGGATGAAGGTGGCCAGGGCGGAAAGGGGCAGGACGCAGGCGACGGCGACGGCGGCCCGCAGGTTGCCGAGGAAGGCCAGCAGCAGGACCAGGACCAGGACGATGGCCTCCATGAGGGCCTTCGAGACGGTGCCGACGGCCCGCTCCACCAGTTGGCCCCGGTCGTAGAAGATGCGGGTGGTGACGCCTTCCGGGAGGGTCGGCTGGATGGCGGCGAGCTTTCCTCGCACGCTTTCCACCACCTGGCGGGCGTTGGCGCCCCGCAGTCCCAGCACCAGGCCTTCCACTGCCTCGTCCTGGCCGGCCTGGGTGACGAAGCCGTAGCGGGTGAGACTGCCGATGCGCACGGTGGCGATGTCCCCCAGTCGGGTCAGTAGGCCGTCCCGGCTGCGGACCACGATGGCGCGCAGGTCCTCGATGCTCTTGGCGCGGCCTTCGGCTCTCACCAGCAGGGATTCCTCGCCCTCGGCGATGCGGCCGGCGCCGTCATTGCGATTATTGGCTTCGATGGCAGTCTTGACGTCGGTCAGGGTGAGGCCCCGGGCGCGCAGAGCCGTTAGCATCGGCACCACCTCGAAGGTGCGCACGTAGCCGCCGAGGCTATTGACGTCCGCCACGCCGGGCAGGGTACGCAACTGGGGCCGGATGACCCAGTCCAGCAGGCTGCGCTTCTCATCCAGGGAAATGTCGCCCTCGATGGTGAACATGATCATCTCCCCCAGGGGGGTGGTGATCGGGGCGAGACCGCCGTCGGTGCCGGCGGGCAGGTCCTTCATGGCCCCTGCCAGGCGTTCGGACACCTGCTGGCGGGCCCAGTAAATGTCGGTGCCATCCTCGAAATCGAGGGTGATGTCGGCGATGGCGTACTTGGCCACCGAGCGCAAGGCCCGCTTCTTCGGGATGCCGAGCATCTCGACCTCGATGGGGGTGACGATGCGGCTTTCCACCTCCTCGGGGGTCATGCCCGGCGCCTTCATGATGATTTTCACCTGGGAAGAGGAGACATCCGGGAAGGCATCGATGGGCAGTTCGAGGAAAGAATAGGCACCGGCGCCGATGAGCAGCAGGGTGGCGATGGCCACCAGCAGGCGCTGGGTGAGGGCAAACTGGATGAGGCGATCGAGCATGGTTATTGCGCCGCGCTGCCGAGGCCCAGCCAGGTCGCCTTGAGGGCGGCGACACCCTTGACCACGATCTTGGTCTCAGGCGGCAGGTCCGCGGCGACCAGGGAGGTCTTTTCGGTTTCGTCCAGCAGGCGGACCGCCACGGGGCGGTAGCCGCCAGGAACTTCGGCGAACAGCCAGCTCTGGCCCTGATGGCGGGTGAGGGCGCTGTTGGGGACGCGCCAGCCGCTGCCCGGGCGGGCCGGGACAACCTCGGCCTGGGTGTACTGGAAGGGCTTCAGGCAGTCGGCGGATTTGGGCATCTCCGCCCGCAGGAGCAGGGACTGGTTGGCCGCGTTCATGGCCGGGGCCACCAGGGTCAGGCGGCCCTTGGCGGCACAGCCGGGGACCGCGACGCTGTCGCCCACCGCCAGCCCCGCCGCCTGGGCCGGGGTGGCCTGGATTTCAAGCCACAGGCCCTGCAGGCGGCCGAGGCGGAAAAGGGGCGTGTTGGCATCGACCCGCTGCCCGGCCTGGGCGGTGGCTTCGAGAATGACGCCGTCGAAAGGGGCGCTGAGGGTGAGGGTGCCCGCCAGGGCGTCGGCAGAGCCCTCGCCGAGACCGGCAATCTGCATGGCCTGGCGTTTTTCCCGGGCCTGGGCCGCCGCCTGGTGTTCGCTGCTCTCGGTCGTGGCAAGGCGGCCGCCGGCGATGATGCCTTCTTCGTAGAGGGCCTTGTCGCGCTTGAGGTTTTCCGCCGCCAGCTTGGCCTGGCTGCGGGCCTGGAGATATTCCCGCTGCAAGGCGAGGGCCTCGGGGCTCTTCAGGCGGGCCAGGGGCTGGCCCTTCCTGACGGTCTCGCCGTAGGCTGCTTCCACCGCGACCACCAGGCCGCCGAGGGGGGCCGCCAGGACTTCCACCTGGCGCGGCGGGACGACCGCCTGGGCCGGCAGGCGGCGCTCGCCGCCGCTGGCGAAGCCCGACAGGGGCTGGGTGGCGATGGCCAAGGACTTGGCCTGCTGGGGCGACAGCTTCAGCAGGTCTTCATTGGCATGAAGGGGCGCCGCGACGGCCAATGCCGCCGCTATCCAGGCACCATGGAAAAGGCGTGAGGTATGCATAGCCTCCATCATGCCAGACGAACATTAAGGGGGTCTTAAGCGGGCGAGCGCCCCGATCCCGCCCGGATGGCTAGGGCTCGCCTACTTGCCCAGCTGGGTGAGCTTTTCCTCGATCTTGGCGATCGGCACGGCACCCGGGATGCGCTCGCCGTCGCTGAAGAACAGGGTGGGGGTGCCGGTGATGTTGTACTTGCGGCCGTATTCCTGGTTCTTGGTGACGGCGCTGGTGTCGCAGTTGTCCCGGCCGGAGGGAGCCTTGCCGTCCTGCATCCAGTCGTTCCAGGCCTTGGCCCGGTCGCCGGCGCACCAGATCTGCTTGGACTTCTTCACCGAGTCCTCGGACAGGATCGGATAGAGGAAGGTGTAGATGGTGACGTTGTCGAGTTTCTGCAATTCCCTGGCCAGGCGCTTGCAGTAGCCGCAATTGGGATCCTCGAAGGTGACCAGGACGCGCTTGCCGTCGCCCCGCACCTGCTTGATGGCGCGCTCCAGGGGAAGGTCCGAGAACTTGATGGCGGACAGCTTGCGCATGCGCTCCTCGGTGACGCTCTTCATGGTCTTGGCGTCGATCAGGTTGCCGAAGACGATGGCGCTGACCTTCTCGTCGGTGTAGATGATCTGCCCGTCCAGGTAGACTTCGTAGAGCCCCAGGTAGTTGGTCTTGCTGACACTTTCCACCTTGGCGCCCAGCTTGGTCTCGATGGCCCGCTTGATGTCCGCCTCGTCGGCCAGGGTGGTGAGGGCGAAACTGGCCCCGAGGATGAGCGTCAGCAGTTTCTTATGCATGGGGTGTTCTCCTAGAAGGCGCTGAGCGCGTAGCGCACCAGCATGTTTTTGGCGAAAGGAACGGCGTTGGTGAGCCCGAGGCCCAGGTTGCGCAGGGGCCGCAGTCCCGGCGGATTGGTGCGGAAAAGGCGGCGCAGGCTGTCGGTGGTGGTCTGCATCAGCAGGGTCTCCTCCCTGCGGGCCCGCTGGTAGCGGCGCAGGAGGCGCTCGTCACCGATGTCCTGCCAGGGCGGGCATTCCGCCAGCAGAGCAGCGAGTTCCTTGGCGTCCTGGAACCCCAGGTTGATGCCGTGGCCGGACAGGGGGTGGATGCCGTGGGCCGCGTCTCCCACCAGGGCGAGGCGCGGCGCCACCGTCTTGGGCACCCGCATGAGCCGCAGGGGGAAGGCGGAAGCCGGCGTGATGAGTTCCAGGTCGCCCAGGACATGGCCGCCGGCGGCAGCGACGCGGGCGCACAGTTCTTCCGGTGGCAGGGCGCATAGTTCATCGGCATGGGCATCCGGTGTCGACCAGACGATGGATATGCGGTTCCCGGGCAGGGGCAGCCAGGCCAGGACGCCATCGTCCTGGAACCATTGCCAGGCGATGGAGCGGTGGGCCTTCCCGGTGGCGAAATTGGCGACCACGCCTTTTTCCCCGTAGGGAGTGTTGATGGCCTCCAGGCCGGCCTGCTCCCGCACCCAGGAGTCCCGGCCGTCGGCGCCCACCACCAGGCGGGCGGAGAGGGCGGTGCCGTCGGCCAGCTTGACGATAGCCGCATCCTGGCGGAATTCCAGGCCAGCCGGCTGGCCGGGGCAGATCAGGGTGAGGTTGCTCTGGCGCTTGGCGTTTTCCCAGAGCTCGCAGGCCATGAGGGAGGATTCGAGAATCCAGGCGAGCTGGTCCACGCCGGTATCGTAGGCAGAGAAGTCCAGGCGGCCGCCGGCATCCCCGTAAATCTCCATGGCGCGGACTGCAGCGATGCGTTCGGGATCCAGATGCTTCCACACCCCGATGCCTTCCAGAAAGGCGGCATTGGCGGGGCTGACGGCGTAGATGCGGGCGTCCCAGCCGGCGGGCCGCTGGGGCGGCCGGCTTTCCACCAGGGCGATGCGGAGACGGGAATTGCGCAGGGCGACGGCCAAACTGGCGCCTGCCAGCCCTCCGCCGACAATGACGATATCAAATGACTGCATGGCCGCGATTGTGCCGCTCGGGGGTGCCGGACGGCAAGTTCGGTGCGAAAACCCGGTTCCCGTCAGCCCTGGGAGGGATCGCGGGGCGGCTTGGGCTTGTTGGGCCGCCGCGGGTTGTTGTTGGGCTTGGGCCGATGCTTGCGGGGCTGCTGCTGTTGCTGCGGGTTGCCGCTGCCAGCCGGGGGGGAGCCGCTCAGGCCGACCCGGTTGCCGGGGGCCAGCTGGATTTCGAGCTCGACGATCTCATCCCACTGCTCTTCCGTCCGATCGCGTTCCGGGATGGAGAGCAGTTCGCGCAGGCGGCGGCGCAGGTCGTTGGGCTGAGTAACGGGCGGTGGTGTGTTCATTCAGGGTACTTTTGCGATGAGTGGCGGGACCGATTCCCGCCACCGATCCATGAAAATTATTTCTTCTTGGCGCCAACGGCGGCCTTGAAGGCGGTGCCGGCAGCGAACTTGGGCACCGTGGCGGCCGGGATCTTGAGGGCGGCGCCGGTCTTCGGGTTCTTGCCCGTGCGAGCGGCGCGGGAGGCCGGCTTGAAGGTGCCGAAGCCCACCAGGGTGACGGATTCGCCCTTGGCGACGGTGCTCACCACGGTATCGATAATGGCCGACAGGGCCTTCTCGGCCGAAGCTTTGGAAATGCCGGCTTGTTGGGCGGCGGCTTCGACCAGTTCAGATTTGTTCATTTAACAGTCTCCTTTGAATGCTGGGTTTGTTGCGCGCCGTCCGATTCGACAGCTCGATAAAAGTAGCACATTTTGTGGAGATGTTGGCGGTGGTATGGCCAGCGACGAGCCCTTGACGCCGATTTTGTGCGTTTTTCCCCGCCCCGGGGGCGCCTCTTCCAATTGAGGCGGGGGAGGAAAGAAAACGGCCCGCAAGCTGCGGGCCGTCGAAATGGTTGGTGGTGATGGGCAGAATCGAACTATCACCACCAGGAATCAGCAAGCCCTTGACCAGCAACGCTTCTGGCTGATGCCTTGGTGTTGGGGTTGGTAAATGTGTCTCACCTTTGTGGGCCACCAAGTCGTTATCTTACATTGCCGACAACAGACTTGTCTCGCCGTGCGTCGTCGGTGCCGGTCTCCAAGAAATTGGCGATCCTGGCCATGCGCAGCGCCCTGTCTGTTAGCTCGCGTTCCCAGATGACCATGGACCGCCAGCCGATCCGCGTCAGTTCTTCGATGTTCCTTCTGTCTCTTGCCTTGTTCCTCTCGAATGACAGCCCTCCGCGATAGAAAGACCATGTCCGGCGTCCCGGGTATGTCTGAACGATGAAGCCTGTAGCGATAACACATTCAATGAATTGAGGGCCTGGCTGTAAGTTCGGCCGATGTGTTGGTCGAACGTATTGCATATTCGGATGCTGTTGATCGGGTATTCAGCGTTGTGACCGCCTAGAACGGTGATCATGATCACGTGCTGTAGCCGGTAGAAATCGGCCAAGAGCAGACCCATGAACACGCATCCCCAAAGCAGGCATTGCCCTCCCGTAGTTGTCTAGTATGTTGATGCTGTTATACTGAAAGCCAAAATTCCAAGTAATTGAAAACTATGGACTTACGGCAACAAATACTGCGTCATCAATATCAATGGTTATGCGGACCACGGCGTCCGTGCAAACACTGTTAGAGGACGACATCATGCCTCCCGAGCTGTATACCATCCAGATCGCTGCCAATTTCCTGGCTATAGTCCTTGGCCCCGTGACCGCCGTTTGCATAACGCTCTGGGTACAGAACCGTAAAGCCGCTCGTGATGCAAAGTTGAATGTATTTTTAGTGCTTCTCGCCGAGAGAAAAGGGGTCCCGTTTTCTAGAAGGGCAACTGACGCCATGAATACGATTGACGTCATTTTCCACGACGAACCGAAAGTTGTTGAGTTGTGGCACAAGCATTTTGCACTTCGACAAATGCCGGTAACTCCGGAAGTGGATCGCTCATGGCTAGAGCTATTGACCGAGATGGCACGGGTACTGCGCTATTCCAATTTGCAGCAAATTGATCTTGATCGGTGTTACACGCCTGCTGGTCATGCAGAACAGGCAGCTCTTCAGAAGGAACTTATGACTGAATTGCTTCGCGTCTTGAAGGAAACAAAGCAGCTCGCAGCAGTTCCCAAAGATGGCCAGTGACCATATGCACTTGTCCTCTAACCTTGCGGTCAATCGGACCTGCGCGAAAAGCCGCGCAGTCCGATTACCTCCACGTTAGGTAGCTTTATGACGAAGTTCCCCGACCCGACACTGGTTGTGAAGCGAGTAATTGAGCTTCTTGGCGGAGTAGAAAAAACTCGCCAGATCACCGACCAAGAACTCGGAGACATGAGTCATCGTTGGAATCAGGATATTGAATCAATTGGGCGAATTCTTCGCGCTCACCTTTACGTAGAACATTACATGACTGAGTACCTTGAAAAGGCTAATCCTCATCTTGGTTCGGTTGTGAAAGCAAAGCTGAGCTTTGCGCAAAAGATAGCTTTGCTTGACCCCAATGACCCGAGACTTCAAGAAGTGAAGGACGGCATGAAGCATCTGAACGCTATTCGGAATCGTCTTGCACATCGATTAAGCGCAACAGTCACTCCTGAAGATTCGGCTGTTTTCTTACGCGCCCCCTATTTCGGGGAGATGCGCGACGAAAGAGCAAAGCCTGGCCAACCAAGTAATGATCCTCTGGATATTTTGGAAGAGTTTGCGCAACACGCGAGCCACGCCTTCACACAAAAATTTAGTTTGGTTGGTCAAGCATTTGCGCGAGCATTGGACGAGTGCGGTGATTCGCCAGCTACCTAACCCTACGCTCAACGCGGAACGCCCAACGGCGCAGCCGTTGGGTTCCCTCCGCGCTTCGCGCTCCGGCGGCCGGTTAGCTCCACGTTGAGGCTGTAGAAAATCCCCCAGCCCCCCGCGGAACTGAGAAAATGCCGACTATGTTGAAAGCATGTCCTGGAGGCGGGAATGGCACGGTT
>JAGTRP010000016.1 GCA_018261935.1 Rhodocyclaceae bacterium | reverse complement strand
CCCCTTCCCTTCCCGAACAGGACCGTGAAACGAAAGCGCGCCGATGATAGTGAGCATCCCGCTCGCGAAAGTAGGTCACCGCCAGGCACCCCACCCCCCAAAGCCCTCCCGGGATTCCCCGGCGAGGGCTTTGTGCTTTGGGGCGGCGACCAAAGGATTTGGCGTACAGGACGCGGGAAAATGAAGGCGCTGTGCTAGAATTCCAAGTGGCGGGTCTCCCCGCATTGCAGGGTGGTGAATCTGGTCAGGTCCGGAAGGAAGCAGCCACAGCCATTGACTGCAAGTGCCGGGGGTTAGGCTCGCCATTTTCATTTTCTGCAATCGTGTGGAGCGCATGAGTTATCAGGTTCTCGCGCGCAAATGGCGGCCGCGCAATTTCGCTACCTTGGTCGGGCAAGAGCACGTGGTCCGTGCCCTGACCCATGCCCTTTCCGAGCAGCGCCTCCACCACGCTTACCTTTTTACCGGTACCCGCGGCGTTGGCAAAACAACCCTGGCGCGCATTCTTGCCAAGTCTCTCAATTGCGAGACGGGCATCACCCCGACCCCCTGCGGCGTCTGCTCGGCCTGTCAGGAAATCGATGCGGGACGCTTCGTCGATTTGCTGGAAGTCGATGCGGCAACCAATACCAAGGTCGACGAGATGCGGCAGCTCCTCGAGAATGCCGTCTATGCGCCGACCCGGGGCCGCTTCAAGGTCTATGTGATCGACGAAGTGCACATGCTCTCCAATTCGGCCTTCAACGCCATGTTGAAGACCCTGGAAGAGCCGCCGGAGCATGTGAAATTCATCCTAGCGACCACCGATCCCCAAAAGATCCCGGTCACGGTGCTTTCCCGCTGCCTGCAGTTCAACCTCAAGCAGATGCCGACCGCCGCTATCTGTGGCCATCTGGCCGGCATCCTGGAGGCCGAAGGGGTCAGCTACGACGCGCCGGCCCTCAGTCTGATAGCCCGTTCCGCCGCCGGCAGCATGCGGGATGCCCTCTCGCTCCTGGATCAGGCCATCGCCCATGGGGCTGGCAAGGTGGAGGAGGGGCAGGTGCGGGAGATGCTCGGCACGGTGGATCAGGCCTACCTCTTCGCCGTGCTGGAGGCGGTGATTGGGGGCGATGCCCCGCGGCTGGTGACGATCGCCGATGACATGGCGGGCCGCAGCCTTTCCTTTGCGGGGGCGCTCCAGGATTTGGCCGCCCTGCTTACCCGAATCCAGGTCGCCCAGTGGGCTCCTCAAGCCATTGCCGACGATGAACCCGAGGCCGCCAGACTGCGGCAATTGGCCCACTCCTTCGTACCCGAGTTCGTGCAGTTGGCCTACCAGATTGCCGTTCACGGGCGGGATGAAATGCCTTTGGCGCCGGACGAATATTCCGGTTTCGTCATGACCCTGCTGCGCTTGCATGCTTTCCGGCCGGAGTCGACCGGTGAGCCACGGGAAAGTCCGGCGCCTCAGACGGTGCGACCATCCAGCAGCACTGCCGCCCGGCCGCCCCTGCCCGCGGCCTCGCCAGCCCCTAGGCCAGATACGAAGCAGGCCCAGGAGGCCGCGAAGGACAAGCCGCAGCCGCCGGCGTTCCCGGATGACGTGGATTGGCACGTATTGGTCGGACAACTGCAGGTTGGCGGCATGGCCCGGGAGTTGGCGCACCATTGCCAGCTCAGGAGCTTTTCCGGCGATGCGCTCTTGCTGCGGCTGGCGCCGGCGCACCGGCACCTGCAGATGAAGCCGGCCCAGGATAAGGTCCAACAGGCCTTGTCCGACCATTTCGGCCGTCCAGTGAGTCTAAAGATCGAACTGGCCGAGGTGGAAGGCGACACGCCGGCGGCGACTGTCCAGCGGGGACGGCGGGAGCGTCAGGAGAGCGCCATCGCCGCCATCGAGCAGGATCCTTTTGTGCGCGACGTGATCGAGACCTTCGACGCGTCGCTCCTTGAATCTTCAATCAAACCTATTGCCTGACGGAGACTGGAAAATGATCAAAGGTGGTTTGGGCGGCCTGATGAAGCAGGCCCAGATGATGCAGGAAAACATGAAGAAGGCCCAGGAGCAGCTGGCCCAGATGGAAGTGGAGGGCCAGGCCGGCGCCGGCATGGTCAAGGTGGTGATGACCTGCGCCCACGATGTGCGCCGCGTCAGCATCGATCCCTCCGTGATGGACGACAAGGAGATGCTTGAGGACTTGATCGCCGCCGCCATCAACGATGCCGTTCGCCGGGGCGAGGCGCTGAGCCAGGAAAAAATGGCTGGCTTTACCGCCGGCCTCAATCTGCCCCCGGGTTTCAAACTGCCTTTCTAAGTGACACCCTCCAGCCTTGAAGCCCTGATCGAAGCCCTGCGCTGCCTGCCTGGCGTCGGGCCGAAGTCGGCGCAGCGCATGGCTTATCATCTCCTGCAGCGGGACCGGAAAGGGGCGCAGCGGCTGGGGGATGCCCTCCTGCACGCCCTGCAATCCATCCGCCACTGCCAGCGCTGCAATACCTTCACCGAAAGCGATATCTGCGAGCGCTGCGCTTCCCCCAAGCGGGACCAGAAGCAGTTGTGCGTGGTCGAGACTCCCGTCGATATGAATATGATGGAGCAGACCCACGCCTATCAGGGCCTCTACTACGTCCTCATGGGGCGGATTTCGCCCCTGGACGGCATCGGGCCCCGGGAGCTGGGCCTGGATCGCCTCCTGGCCCGTGCCCTGGATGGCGTTGTCGAAGAAGTCATCCTCGCCACCAACTATACCAACGAGGGCGAAGCCACCGGCCATTACATCACCGCCATGCTCAAGCCCCACGGGATCAACGTGACCCGCATTGCCCGCGGGGTTCCGGTAGGCGGGGAGCTGGAGTACGTGGATAGCGGAACCCTCGCCCAGGCGCTGCGGGAGCGCCGCCTCTGTTCCCCCTGAGTACGGATGTATAGATAGCTTTTATCGCTAGTACGGATGGCGTACAATTGCGTGTTTTGTTTTTGTTATCCCATCCAATTCCGTTAGTAGGGGTCAGCGTTATGAGCAATCAAGGAAAAATGGACTGCGGAAGGCGGCGATTGATCGTCGCAACCGCGGCCGTGGGAGGGGCAGGTGCGGTTGCCGCACTGGTACCATTCGTCTCCAGCCTGCTGCCGTCGGAGCGTGCCAAGGCTGCAGGCGCTCCGGTCGAAGTGGACATCAGCAAGCTTGAAGCGGGCCAGATGATGACTGTCGAATGGCGCGGCAAGCCGGTGTGGATCATCAACCGCACCAAGGACATGCTTGAAACGCTGCCGAAGTTGGTCGATGCCGTGGCCGATCCGAAATCCGATAAGGAACAGCAGCCCGCCTATTGCAAGAACGATACCCGTTCCATCAAGCCGGAAATCATGGTTGCCGTGGGCATCTGCACCCACCTGGGCTGCTCACCGTCCTCCAAGTTCAAGAAGGGCGCCGAAGAAGGCATGTCCGGCGACTGGCTCGGCGGCTTCCTCTGTCCCTGCCACGGCTCCACCTTCGATTTCGCCGGCCGCGTATATAAGAACAAGCCAGCGCCGGACAACCTTGAAGTGCCGCCGCACGTGTATCTGACCGATACCCGCATCCTTATCGGCGAAGACAAGAAGGGGGCATAAACAATGGCTGCCAATACCAATTTCGAAAAGTACAAGTCCAACGGTACCCTGGCCGGCAATGTGCTGGAGTGGGTCGATGCCCGCTTCCCGGCTACCTCCATGTGGAAGGGCCACCTGTCCGAGTACTACGCTCCGAAGAACTTCAATTTCTGGTACTTCTTCGGTTCCCTGGCCCTGCTGGTCCTAGTCATCCAGATCGTCACCGGCATCTTCCTGGTGATGCACTACAAGCCGGATGCGGCGGTCAACGCCAACGGCGTGCCGGTGGCCTTTGCCTCCGTCGAGTACATCATGCGCGATGTGCCCTGGGGCTGGCTGATCCGCTACATGCACTCCACCGGTGCTTCAGCCTTCTTCATCGTGGTCTATCTCCACATGTTCCGGGGCCTGCTCTACGGTTCCTACCGCAAGCCCCGCGAACTGATCTGGCTGTTCGGCGTCGGCATCTTCCTGTGCCTGATGGGCGAGGCCTTCTTCGGTTACCTGCTGCCCTGGGGCCAGATGTCCTTCTGGGGCGCTCAGGTGATCGTGAACCTGTTCTCCGCCCTGCCGGTCGTCGGTCCGGACCTGTCCATCCTGATCCGCGGCGATTTCGTCGTCGGTGACGCCACCCTGAACCGCTTCTTCTCTTTCCACGTCATCGCCTTCCCGCTGGTGCTCCTCGGCCTCGTCGCTGCCCACATCCTGGCGCTGCACGAAGTCGGCTCCAACAACCCGGATGGTGTCGAGATCAAGAAGCTGAAGGGCGAAGACGGCCATCCTCTGGACGGCATCCCCTTCCACCCGTACTACACGGTGAAGGATATCGTCGGCGTCGTGGTGTTCCTGATGGTCTTCTCCCTGGTGGTGTTCTTTGCCCCCGAAGGCGGCGGCTATTTCCTGGAATACAACAACTTCTTCCCGGCTGATCCGCTGAAGACCCCGCCGCACATTGCCCCGGTCTGGTACTTCACGCCCTACTACTCCATCCTGCGCGCCATGGTCTGGAACTTCTTCGGCCTGCCCGCCAAGTTCTGGGGTGTGGTCGGCATGGGCGCTTCCGTGGTCATCTTCGCCTTCCTGCCCTGGCTGGATCGCAGCCCGGTGAAGTCCATCCGCTACCGCGGCCCCATCTACAAGACCCTGCTGGCTATCTTCGTGGTCGTCTTCTTCATCCTCGGCTACCTGGGTACCCAGCCGCCTTCCTTCTGGGGTGAAAAGATTTCCCAGGTTTGCACGGTGTTCTACTTCGGCTTCTTCCTGGCCATGCCGTGGTGGTCCCGCATGGACAAGTTCAAGCCCGAGCCGGATCGGGTCACGATGTGATGAGGATGCAGAAAATGAAAAAGTTTTTGATGGCATTGCTTTTCGCTCCGCTCACGGCCCTGGCCAGCGGCGCTGCGCTTCACCTGGACAAGTGGCCAGGTTCGGTCAGTGACAAGGCGGCCCTGCAGAACGGCGCCAAGCTGTTCGTGAACTACTGCCTGAACTGCCATGGTGCTTCCTACATGCGCTACAACAAGCTCATGGACCTGGGGCTCACCGAGCAGGAAGTGAAGGACAACCTGATGTTCACCGCCGAGAAGATCGGTGAGCAGATGCGCGTCGCTGCCCGTACCGACGAGCAGAAGCAGTGGTTCGGTGCCGCTCCGCCGGATCTGTCTGTGATCTCCCGGGCCCGTGCCTCCGAGGCCGGCTCCGGCGCCGACTGGCTCTACACCTATCTGCGTTCCTTCTACCGTGACGACAAGCGTCCCACCGGCTGGAACAATGTGGTGTTCGAGAATGTCGGCATGCCCCACATCCTGTACGGTCTCCAGGGCCAGCAAGTCCTGAATCACGAGACCCACAAGCTCGAACTGGCCGTGCCCGGCACCATGCAGCCGGCCGAGTTCGACAAGGCGGTCTCCGATCTGGTCGGCTATCTGGTATGGATGGCCGAGCCCGGACAGGAATTCCGCAAGACCCTCGGGGTGGGCGTCCTGATTTTCCTGGCCTTGCTGTTCGTCTTGGCCTACGCTCTGAAGAAGGAATACTGGAAAGACGTGCACTGATCCAGCCTGGATCAGGCCGCGGCATCGCCGGTTCGACGGGAGTCGGGCCGGCGATGCCGAATCGTTTTTGAGGCTACCGCAAATGATGAATCTCTACTCGGGTACCACCGATCCCTTTAGCCATCGCTGTCGCATCGTCCTGTACGAGAAGGGCATGGATTTCCAGGTCATCGATGTCGACATGTTCAACAAGCCGGAAGATCTGGCCGTGATCAATCCCCACAACCGCGTGCCGGTGCTGGTGGAGCGCGACCTGGTCCTGTTCGAGCCGAACATCATCAACGAATACATCGACGAGCGGTTCCCCCATCCGCAGCTCATGCCCGCCGATCCCATCATGCGGGCCCGGGCGCGGCAGCTTCTGGTGGGCATGGAACGGGAAATCTTCTCCCACATCGAGCCCATCGAGAAGAACGTGAAGGGTGCGGCCGACAAGGCTCGTCAGGAAATCCGGGCGCGCCTGACGGAAATCATTCCCATCTTCACCAAGCAGAAGTTCATGCTGGGCGACGAGTTCTCCATGCTGGACGTGGCCATCGCCCCGCTCCTGTGGCGTCTCGACCACTACGGCATCGACCTCGGCAAGAACGCCGCGCCGCTGATGAAGTACGCTGAACGGATCTTCAGCCGCCAGGGGTTCATCGATGCCCTGACGCCGTCCGAAAAGGCCATGCGGAAGTAGGCGGGAATGGAACTGCCTTCCACCAAACCCTACCTGCTGCGCGCCATCTGGGAGTGGTGCCGGGACAACGGCTACACACCCTACATCGCGGTTGTGGTGGACGAACGCACCCGGGTGCCCCGGGAATTCGTGCGGGACGGCCAGATCGTCCTGAACGTCGGTTCGGAGGCCACCAACAAGCTCCAGCTCGGCAACGATTTCGTCGAGTTTCAGGCCCGTTTCGGCGGGGTGGCCCGGGAATTGTCGGTGCCCGTGGATCGGGTGGCGGCTATCTACGCCCGGGAAAACGGGGCGGGAATGGCCTTCGAGGTCGAAACGCCCCAGGAGACCGGGGAGCCGGCGGAGCAGGCCACAGGTTTGAGCGTCAAGCGGCTGGAGCCGGCTGAGCCTTCCGATCAACCGGAGCCCCCGGAACCCCCCAGGCCGGAGGGCGGCCGCCCCCGGCTGCAACGCGTCAAGTAGGCGCGCCGCGGCAAGGCGCTGCACCAAAAGAGGGCGGGTTCCGAAGGGAATCCGCCTTTTTCACAGTCAGTTTCCCCTATCTGTTGCCGTGGCATGGGGGTTGCTGCGCCCATGGGCCGGCCGTACTTCCCCCCACCGGCAAGGAGAGTCGATGAACTACGCCCGCTATCTGAAGGAACTCGGCCGCGGCGCCGAGGGATCCCGCGACTTGGCCACCGAAGAAGCGCGCCAGCTCTACGGCGCCATGCTGGATGGCGGCGTGCCCGACCTGGAACTGGGCGCCATCGTCGTCGCCCTGCGGGTGAAGGGCGAACGCCTGGATGAAATGCTGGGATTCATGGCCGCGGTGCGGGAGCGGACCCACCGCCTGCGGGCGCCCCACGGACGTCCCCGTCCTGTCGTGCTGCCCAGCTACAACGGCGCCCGCAAAGGGGCCAATTTGACGCCGCTCCTGGCCCTTCTCCTGAAGCGCTTCGGCGTGCCGGTCCTGGTGCATGGTCTTCTGGAGGGATATGGCCGGGTAACCTCGGGACAAGTTTTCCGGGAGCTGGGCATCCTTCCCGGCACCACCCTCGGTCAGGCCCAGGATGCCCTGGAGGAGGGCGGCCTGGCTTTTGTTCCCCTGCCCATCCTGGCGCCCGGCCTCGCCGATCTCCTCGCCTTGCGGGCGCGCCTGGGCCTTCGCAACAGCGCCCACAGCCTGGTCAAGATGCTCGACCCCTTCCCCGGCAACGGCGTCCTGATGGCGACGGCCACCCACCCGGCCTTCATCGATCTGATGCGCGACATGCTGACCGTTGACGGCACCCGAAGTCTCCTTTTTCGGGGCACCGAGGGGGAACCCTTTGCCAATCCCAAGCGCCGGCCCCGCCTGGAATATATCCACGACGGCCAGTGCGATACCCTGTTCGAGGCCGAGCACGACAGTCTGCAATCCCTCCCTCACTTGCCCGAGGGGGCCGACGTCCATGCCACCGCCGAGTGGACAAGACAGGTCCTGGAAGGGCATCTGCCCCTGCCGTTGCCCATTGGCAACCAGCTGGCCTGCTCCCTCTACGCCTGCGGCCATGCAGAAGATCTCAACCAGGCGAAGGCCATCGTCGCGGTCGAGGGCGGTTGCCGGTAGATGGCGCGATCGTCTCGTGGGCCGGCGGCCCCCGGGGCGCTTCAGGCTATGATTGATGGTTGAAATAGACAGGAGACTACCGTGCCGGCTGCCCTCATCCTTTTTGCCCATGGTGCCCGTGATCCCGCGTGGGCCGATCCGATCCGGCGCGTCCAGGCGGCCATGCAGGCTGCCGATGGGGACGTGCGGGTGGAAGTTGCCTTCCTGGAATTCATGGCGCCGACCCTGGCCGATTGCGCCGCCGCCCTGGCGGCTGCGGGGTACAGGCGGATTGTCGTGCTGCCCATGTTCGTTGCCCAGGGCGGGCACCTGAAGCGGGAAGTCCCGGAAATCCTGGCACTGCTCCGTGGGCACTATCCGGCAGTCGAGTTCGAATTAGCCGAGGCGGTTGGCGAGAACGAGACGGTCATTCGGGCCATGGCCGAGGCCGGTCTGGCTCTCCTGGAGCAACATTCCTGACGCACCGGCAGCGCGTTCCACGGCAAGCCTGGTCGCCGCCGTCATCGACGCCGGCAAGGGAAAGGGTGCTGAGACCATCGCCCGGAGGCCGTACCTGAATACGATCCCCGGGATGATCGCGACCCGGATGCTAGGTCGCTACGCCAATGGTCTCGGCATGTCTTATGACGATAAAAGGCCGATGAAGTTCTACGACGGGAGCAATGAATTTTTGCTGCCTGTCGGCTCGCCGGAAAGTCATATATGATTAGGAAAGAATTGATACAAGACGAGCCGGCGTGAGTGCGCTCGCTGTCCAGTTGGCTATCCTCCACGCCGCCTCGCAGGGGTAAGACCATCATGGGTCGGGGATTGACCAGGCTGATCGACGTTGCTCCGCGCAATCTCAGGGCGCTTATCGTCGCCTTTGTTGCAGCCACCAATCTTTTTGTCCTCGCCCTGGCCGGCTACGGCCTCTACCAGAGCCGGCAACAGCACGAATCCCGGGCCGAGGCCCTCACCCGGAACCAGGCGGAAGCAGTCGATTACAGCCTGTCCAACAGCATCGAGAAAATCGACTTGGCCCTGCAGTCCGCCGCCGACGAGCTGGAGCACCAGTTCTCGGAAAAGGGCGTCGATCCGCAGCTGATCGAGCGGATGTTGGCCAAGTACGAGGAGCGGCTTCCCGAAGTGGAGGCGATCCGTATCTCCGATGCCCGGGGCGTCGTCATCTTCGGCAAGGGGCTGGATCCGAAGGAAGGCGTCAGCTGGGCCGACCGGGAGTCCTTCATCCTTCTGCGCGACCATCCCGAGGCCGGACTGCACTTCGCGCCGCCCCGCATGGGGAAGATCGCCAAGCGGCTCATCGTCAGTTTCGCCCGACGCTACAACCATCCGGACGGCAGCTTCGCCGGCATCATTGCCGCCCCGGTGGCGCTCGATTATTTCACCACCCTGCTGTCGCGCTTCCACGTCGAGGAGGAGACCGACCTTGTGATCCGGGGCAAGGACTTCGGCCTCATCGCCCGCTATCCGCGGGCCAGGGAAGGCGCGGCTACGGAGGGCGATCGGCGGGTGGCCATGGAAATGGAGGAGCTGGCGCGTTCGGGGATATCCGGCGCCAGCTATCATGTCCTGAAGGCGGGTGACCGGGAGCAGCAGGTCGTCACTTTCCGCCGCATCAAGCAGGCGCCCCTGACTGTTTTCGTCGCCATGGCCCGGGAATCTTACCTGGCCGGGTGGTACGCGGACCTCTGGATGACGGCGGTGGGCGTCCTGGGCTTCGTCGTGTTTTCCTTCCTCCTGGGCTGGCTGGCGTTCCACCTGCTGGGCCGCATGCAGGAGATCCAGCGCCGCCTCGCCCTCGCGGCCACGGTGTTTTCCCATGCCCATGAGGGCCTCATCATCTGCGATGCCCGCCGGATCATCCTGGACGTGAATCCGACCTTTTCGGAAATCACCGGCTACAGCCGGGAGGAAATGATCGGCAAGACGCCCGGCATCCTCGGCTCGGGACGCCAGGACGGGGAGTTCTACCGGGCCATGTGGCAGACCATCCGCGAGCAGGGACACTGGGAAGGGGAAATCTGGAACCGGCGCAAGGACGGCAGCCTCTATGCCGAGCGCCTCACCATTTCCAGCGTTCTCGATGACAGGAACCAGGTCACCCATTACATCGGGACCTTTTCCGACATCAGCGTGCTCAAGCGGCACCAGGCGGAACTGGAACGCCTGGCGCACTACGATGCCCTGACCCATCTGCCCAACCGGGCCCTGCTATCGGACCGCATGGCCCAAGCCCTGGCCCAGGCGCGGCGCAACAATTCCCTGGTGGCGGTTTGCTACCTGGATCTGGACGGTTTCAAGGCCATCAACGACGAATTGGGCCACGACGCCGGCGACGCCCTGCTCATCGAGGTCGCCCAGCGCCTCAAGGAGATGCTGCGGGCTGGCGACACCGTGGCCCGGCTGGGGGGCGACGAGTTCGTGCTGCTGCTGGTCGGGGTGGATAGCGCCGAGGAGTGCGAACGGGCCGCCACCCGGGTGCTGCGGGCCATTGCCGCGCCGATTCACATCAAAGGCCAGGAGCGCAGTATTTCCGGCAGCCTCGGCATCACCCTGTTCCCGGAGGACAGCAGCGATCCCGATACCCTGCTGCGCCATGCCGACCAGGCCATGTATGCGGCCAAGCAGGCGGGCAAGAATCGCTGCCAATTCCACGATTCATCGCCGGACCAGCGGGCCCGCAAACGCCGGGAGGCGGCCGATTGCCTGCAGCAGGCCCTGGACAACGGCGAATTCCGCCTCTATTACCAGCCCATGGTCGATATGCGCCAGGGCAGGGTCCTGGGCTTTGAGGGACTGATCCGCTGGCTGCATCCGGAGCACGGCCTGCTAGCCCCATCGGAATTCCTGCCCGCCGCCGAGGGCACCGAATTCGATGTCGCCATCGGCCGCTGGGTTCTCGCCGAGGGCGTGCGCCAACTGGCAGCCTGGCGCCGGGCGGGACTGCCCCAGGGGCTGAGCCTCAATATTTCCGCCGGCCATCTCCTGTTCGCCGGCTTTGCCGACGAACTGGCCGGCATCCTGGCGGCCCATCCAGAGCTGGGGCCCCATGCCCTCGAGATCGAAATCCTGGAAACCGCCGCCATCGAGGATCTGGAAGTGGCCATTGCCGTCTTCGACCGCTGCCACGAGCTGGGCGTGGACATCGCCCTCGACGATTTCGGCACCGGCCACGCCTCCCTCTCCTTCTTCCGTCGCCTGCCGGTGGATACCCTCAAGATCGACCAGGTCTTCGTGCAGTCGATCCTCGGGGACCCCGAGGACCTGGCCGTGGTCGAGAGCGTGGTCGGGCTGACCCGGGCCTTCCGCCGCAAGCTGGTGGCGGAAGGCGTCGAAAGCGTCGAGATCGGCATGTTGCTCCTCAGCCTCGGGTGCAACGTCGGGCAGGGCTATGGCATCGCCCGCCCCATGCCGGCCGAGGAAGTGCCCGGGTGGGTGGCGGGCTTCGTCCCGGATCGGAACTGGTCCTTCCCGGTCACCGAATTTGCCCCCGACGACCTGCCCCTGTTCATGGCCGAACTGGAACACCGTTCCTGGGTCCGGCGCATGGGAGAGTGGCTGGACGAAAACCCGGGCACGCCGTCGCCGCCTACGCTGGACGGCCATCGCTGCCGTCTCGGCCAATGGTATGAGGGTCCCGGGAAGAGCCGCTACGGCCGCTTCCCACCCTTTGTGGCCGCCGGGGCAATCCATGAAGCGGCCCATCGCCTGGGCCGCGAGCTGGTCCAGCTCTGCGCCGAGGGCCGGCGGGAAGAGGCCCGCCGGCGCTTCGCCGAACTCGCCGCCCTGCGCGACCAACTGGTGGAGGAGCTGGCCAACCTCCAGGCCGAAGTCATCATCGAGCGCATCTGAAGCCCCATCCGGCCGGGGCGGCTAGAATATCGGCCATTCACTCCTTTTCCCCTCAGGAAGATCGCCATGTCCGCCACGCCCCCCAGCCTGAACGCCGTCGAAGCCCGTATCCTCGGCGTCCTCATCGAGAAGGAGAAAACCACGCCGGACGTGTATCCCCTCACGGTCAACGGCCTCACTGCCGGATGCAACCAGAAGACCTCCCGGGAGCCGGTGATGAATCTTTCCGAAGCCGAGGTGCAGGCGGGGCTCGAAGCCCTGCGCAGCCGCTTCCTGGTGCTGGAGACCTCGGGGCGGGTGATGCGCTATGCCCACAATTTCGGCCGGGGGTACCAGGTGCCGGGAGCGGCGGTGGCCCTGCTGGCCGTGCTCATGCTCCGGGGGCCCCAGACGGTGAGCGAGCTGCGGGCCAATTGCGACCGCCTGCACCGTTTCGCCGACGCCTCCTCGGTGGAGGGCTACCTGGAGGAACTGGCCACCCGGCCGGAGGGTCCCCTGGCAATACTGCTTCCGAGGCAGCCGGGCGCCCGGGAGCAGCGCTGGGCCCATTTGCTGTGCGGCGAACTCCCCGCCGCCCCCGGGGTCGATCAGCAGACGGCGGCCCCGGCGGCGGATCGGTCGGCACTGGAAAGCCGGGTGGCGCGGCTGGAAACAGAAGTGGCGGAGCTGCGGGCCGCCCTGGCGGCCCTGCTTCCCCCCTCGGCCTGATTCCGCCTCCCTCCGCCGGGCGCTCTTGAAAGGGAGTTTGTGCCTATGGCGGCAATGGACTTCAGCGACGAGGATCTGGACAGCCTTTCCCGGGCCAAGGCCATCCTCGAGAATCCGGGCCTCGCCATCCGGCTGGCGAGCCTGGTGGGCAAGCCCTTCGACCAGGTATTGCACTTCCTGCCCGGAGCGGCCCGGGGAATCATCTCCCAGGCCACCGACGCGGCAATCCGGCAGTGCCTGAAGGCGGCCCTGGGGACCCTGGGCGGGAAGGGCGAGGGCCGGCGGCCCCGGAACGACCTGCACAAGTTCGCGGTCGGGCTGACCGGTGCCGTGGGCGGCGCCTTCGGCCTCGGCGCCCTGGCCATCGAGCTGCCCATCACCACCACCCTCATGTTCCGTTCCATCTGCGAAATTGCCCGTAGCGAGGGAGAAAACCTGGAGGATGCCGATGTCCGCCTGCAGTGCCTGACCGTCCTCGCCCTCGGCGGGCCGACGGCGGCGGACGACGATGCGGAGACCGGCTACTTCGCCGTGCGGGCGGCCCTGGCCGAAATGGTTTCCCTGTCGGTGAGCGAGCTGGCGGCCAAGGGCCTGGGCGCCCCGACGTCGTCGGCCCTGCTGCGCCTGGTCAACCGCGTCGCCGAGCGCTTTTCCACCAAGGTCGCCCAGCAGGTCGCCGCCAAGTCCATTCCCGTCGTGGGGGCGGTGCTGGGGGCCACCATCAATACGGCCTTCATGGAGCATTTCCAGGGCATGGCCCAGGCCCACTTCACCATCCGCCGCCTGGAACGCAGGTACGGTCCGGCGGCGGTGGAGGTTGCCTACGGCGTTCTTTAGCGGGCACCGAGGCGCCAGAGGGAGGTGATTTCCAACCTCCGGGCGGCGTGGAGCGGGTCGGCGGGATCGAAGGCCTTGGGATGCCGGGGGCGGGCGTCCAGGCGGCCGAGGACCGCGAGCCCCGCTCCGTCGATGGCGGCGAGGAGTTCTTCCCGGGAGCGCAGCCCCAGGTGCTCGGCCAGGTCCGACAGGATCAGCCAGCCTTCGCCCCCAGGCTCCAGGTGGGCCGGGAGGCCCGCCAGGAAGCCCCGCAGCATGCGGCTGTCCGGGTCGTACACAGCGTATTCCAGGGGGGAGCTGGGGCGGGCCGGGACCCAGGGGGGATTGCAGACCACCAAAGGCGCCCGCCCGGCGGGAAAGAGGTCGGCCTCGATCACTTCGACCTGTTGCGAGAGGCCCAGGCGGGCGGTGTTTTCCCGGGCGCAGGCCAAGGCCCGGGAATCCTGGTCGGTAGCCACCACCCGGGCCACGCCCCGGCGGGCCAGCACGGCGGCCAGCACCCCGGTGCCGGTGCCGATATCGAAGGCCAGGGAGTTGGATGACAGGGCGGCGGGCAGGGGCGCCTGGGCCGCCAGGGCCACGTACTCGCCCCGGATCGGGGAGAAGACACCGTAGTAGGGGTGGATGCGCCCGCCCAGTTCGGGAATGTCCACGCCCTTCTTGCGCCACTCATGGGCGCCGATGAGGCCCAGCAGCTCCCGCAGGGAGGCGACATAGGGCTCGTCGGCCGGGCCGTAGGCTTCGCTGCAGGCGTCGGCCACCTCCGGGGCCCGGCGCAGGGGGATGCGGTGGCCGGCTTCGAAGGGGATGAGCAGCATCCCCAGGGTACGGGCGCGCTGGGACTGGGCCTGGCGATGAAGATGGAAGGCCTCCGTCGGGGAGGCTGGCGGCTTGTGGGCCTTGGAGCTCTTGCGGTCGATGCGCCTCGCCATGGCCTGGAGAAGCTGGCGGGCATTCTGGAAATCGCCCCGCCAGAGCAGGGCGGTGCCTTCGCAGGCCAGCCGGTAGGCGGCGTCGGCAGTCAGGGTGTCGTCGGCCACCTGCACCCGCCGGGGGGGCGGATTGCCGCTTTCCGAACGCCAGCGGGAGGAATGGGCTTGGCCGGCCTCGGTCCAGTGGAGGAGGGGATGCCCGGGATTGGGGTTGTCGGTCATGGGGAAACTGGATTTGCCCGCCTGGGCAGGGGGGCCGGCACGCCCCGTTGAGATAGACCGCCGGGTCGGCGGCCGCAATCCCGGAATTGTAGAGGGGCACCGCCCGAAAACCAACCGCTGTCAGGCGTCGCCCATCAATTGCAGGGCAGGGGACTCCGGCTGCAGGTGCCTGCGCAGGAGCGCCGTGAGCTCGTCGGCGGGCAGGGGCTTGCTGAAGTAGAAGCCCTGGAAGATGTCGCAGCGGTGATGCCGCAGATAGGCGAGATGGCCATCGGTCTCCACTCCTTCGGCGATGACCTGCATGCGCAGGCTGCGGGCCATGGCGATGATGGTGGTGGCCAGAGTGCCGTCCTGCTCGCCTTCCCCGATGTCCTGGATGAAGGAGCGGTCGATCTTGAGGATATCGATGGGGAACTGCTTCAGGTAGGAGAGGGACGAGTAGCCGGTGCCGAAGTCATCCAGGGACAGGGTCACCCCCAGCTGCTTGAGCTGGTGCAGGATGGCGACGGTCTCGTCGCAGTGCTCCATGACCATGCTCTCGGTCAGTTCCAGGTCCAGAAGCCGGGGCTGGAAGCCGGTCTTGCTCAGGGTGTCCCGGATGTTCTGGAAAAGGTTCGGTTCCTTGAAGTGGCAGGCGGAGAGGTTGACGCCTACGGAAATGGGCAGTCCCTCGTCCTGCCAGGCCCGTCCCTGGCGGCAGGCGGTTTCCAGCACCCATTCGCTGATGGGGATGATGACCCCGGTTTCCTCGGCCAGGGGGATGAATTCCCAGGGCGGCACCAGGCCCCGTTCCGGGTGCTGCCAGCGCAGCAGGGCCTCGACCCCGACGATCTTGAGGCTGTCGACGTCCACCTGGGGCTGGTAGTGGAGCAGGAGCTCGCCCCGCTCCAGGGCGTAGCGCAGGCTGGAATCCAGTTCCAGGCGGCTGGCGGCCGTGGCGTTCATGGGCTTGGAATAGAACTGGAAGCCATGGCCCCCCAGGTTCTTGGTGGCATACATGGCGGTGTCGGCGTTCTTGGACAGTTCGGCGGCCTCCTTGCCGTCGAAGGGGAAGAAGGCGATGCCGATGCTGCAGGAGATGAAGAGCTCCTTGCCGCCGATATGGAAGGGCTTTTCCAGGGTCTTGACGATATTTTCGGCGACGGTGACGGAATTGGTGGGGCGTTCCAGGTGGGGGAGGATGATGGTGAATTCGTCGCCCCCCAGGCGGGCCAGGGTGTCCTCCGTGCGCAGGCAGTGCTTGAGGCGCTTGGAGACGGCCACCAGCAGCTCATCGCCGATGTGGTGGCCAAGGCTGTCGTTGATGTACTTGAAGCGGTCGAGATCCAGGAAGAACAGGCCGACGATGTGCTCTTCCCGGTGGGCGTGGGCCAGCACCTGGGTCAGCCGGTCATGGTAGAGGGCCCGGTTGGGCAGGCCGGTGAGGGTGTCGTGGGTCGCCTGGTGGGCCAGCTGGGCCTCGTACGCCAGGCGCTCGCTGATGTCCTGGATGAAGATGGTGAAGCAGCGGGAGTCCACCGCCACCGCTTCGCTCACCGACAGCATGAGCTGGCATTTCTGCCCGGAGCGGCGGCGGCCGACGAACTCGGCGCCGGAGCAGACGGCCGGCTCGCCGCCGGGGGTATAGAACCTGCCGGCCTCCTCGGGGGCCAGGAAGCGGGTGAAGGATGCCCCCATGGCCTCGGCGGCGGTGTAGCCGAAAAGCGTTTCCGCCGCCCGGTTGAAGCTCTCGATACGGCCCTCGGGATTGACGGTGACGATGCCTTCGGCGGCGGTTTCGAGGACGGCCCGCTGGCGGGCTTCCCGCTGGGCCATTTCGTGTTCCCGGCGCACCAGGGTCTGCCGCATCTGCTCGAGGTCGGTGGCCAGGCTGGAAATCTCGCTGACGCTGGTGTCGACGATCATCGGCTCGTCGATGCCGCCATTGGCAATGCGGCGGGTAGCCGCCTGCAGACGCAGGATGGCGTCGGTGAGGCGGTCGCCGAAGAAGGCGATGAGCAGGCTCGCGAGGAACAGGTAAGCCGCCATCAGGGCCAGGGAGAACTGGACATTCCTTTGAAGCTCCTCCTCCACCGCCAGTTCGCTGAACCCCAGGCGCAGCCGCCCGCCGTCGGCATTGGGCGGTGAGGCGACGTAGTACATATGGTCGCCATGCTCTCCGAAGAAGAGATCCTCCTGGAAGCGTTCGGAGCGTCCGTTGAGGCTGGACGGCATGGTGTCGCCGGAGGCAAGGACGTATTCGGCATAGTCCGCCTGGCCGCTCAGTATCAGCTCGTCCCCCCACCGGGCGATGGCTTCGGCCGAGCGGCGGGTGTCGAGGCCGGGCCACAAAAGGTAGGTGCGCTCCCGGACCTGGGCGACGAACTGCTCTTTGTGGTCCTTCGTTTCGTAGGTGAGGAGGGCGAAGAAGAGGATGGGCAGCAGGAGGGCATGGATCAGGAGCCCGCCCAGCAGCAGGCGTCCGGTATAGCTGCGCATGAAAACCCGCAGGCGGCGTCGCATCTCAGGGTTCCCCGATGATTTTCAGGCCCGGGGAGTGCTTGGCCTGGCTACGTTCCATGTAGGTCACGGCGAGGGGGTCCCGCTGCAGGACTGTGGTTACCTCGGTCAAATCCCCATAGGCGGCGGGCCGGCTGCCGCCGCTCCGGGTGACCCTCGTCCGGATCTGGCGTTCGTAGTCCTCGGCGGACATGAACATCACCCGCTGCATGAAGGCTTCCGTCACCACCCCGTCGGCGGTATTGCGAACCGGCTTCAGCGCCTGTCCGCCGACCCCGACCGGCAGGCCGAGAAACAGGTTGCGGGCTTCGGCGACCGCCATTTGCCCCACCGGCGAACGCTTGCTGGCCACCAGGACCACCTCCGGGCCGGCGATGGACAGGCCGGTAGCCGCCAGGCCGGCGAGGGCGGCAATCAGGGGCTGGAAGCGGATTCTCATCGGTCGATAGGGCATGGGGCAGTGGCTTTCGGCAGTCTTCGGGGCGCAGCGGGGCGGTGGGGGCGCATCGGCTTTGGAGACGCGGATCAATTTGAGCACGGGGGCATAGGCCGAGGAAGGCGGTGAAGCCTGTAACTTCCCGGTATGACGTCGTCCAGTTCCATGACGAAGGCCTGGAGAAAGCGGCGGTTACAGGGGATACCCGCCGGCCATGGCGAGGGCTTTTTCCGGGATTTGATCTTCATGCTTGCGGGGTATTGCCTGGGGCGATATGTTCTGGCATCGAGCCAACAGGTAGGGTGTTCCATGCCAGCCAGCCCACGGAGACTTTCCAATAAAATCATCGGCATGCTGGTGATTTTCTTCCTATGCGCCATCACGGCCATCGGCATGACCCTGCTTGTCTCCTGGCAGCTGGAGGGCGGGGCGGCGGCCATCAACGACGCCGGCAGCCAGCGCATGCGCTCCTATCGCATCGGCCATCTGCTCGGGCAGGGGAAGGATGATCCGAACCAGGCCGCCATGAGGGCTTCCGAAATCAGCGCCGAGATAGAGCGTTTCGACAAGGTCCTGCTGGACCTGGAGCGGGGCGATCCGCTCCGGCCCCTGTCGCCGCCCCGGGATGCGGCGGTTTATCAGGGGGTGCGGGCCCTGAAGGAAAAATGGAACAGCAGCATCAAGCCGATATTGCTCGACTACCTGGAAGCCTCCGGCCCCTCCGAACGGGAGGCCGCGGCAGCCCGCTACGATGGCGCCTTGGTGCGTTTCGTGGCCGACATCAACGACCTGGTGCTGAGTATGGAAAGCAATTTCGCCTTCAACACCAACCTGCTGCGGACGTTCCAGATAGTCCTGGCGGTGCTGGCCGTTATCGGCACCGCCATCCTCATCCGCTTTTTCTTCGTTCTGGTGATCCGTCCGGTGAACCATCTCCACGACGGTATCCGCCGCATGGCCGGCAATGACCTGACTGTCCGCCTGCCGGTGGAGACCCGGGACGAATTCGGGGTCCTGGCCAGCGGCTTCAACCGCATGGCCGGGCACCTCCAGGAGGTTTACGCCACCCTGGAGGAGCGGGTCGAGAACAAGACCCGCAGCCTCGCCGAAAAGAACCAGGAACTGGAGGTCCTTTACGGGACAGCCGCCTTTCTCAATGAGCCGGGGGATATCGAAGACCTCTGCAAGGGCTTCCTGCAGCGCATGAAGGCGGCCATGGGGGCACGGGCCGGGGCGGTGCGGCTGTCTTCCCCCGATAGCGAAGTCCTCTTCATGGTGAGCCATGAGGGACTGTCGGAGGACTTCGTCGCCAACGAGCTGGCGCTGCCCTGCGGCCAGTGCCTGTGCGGCGAGGCCATGCAGCAGGGGGCCTCGATGATGGCCGACACCGGCAAGCCGCCGCCGGGGCTGGTGCTGAAGACCTGCGTCCGGGAGGGTTTCCGCACCGCCACGGCCTTCACCATCAAGCACAACAAGCAGACCCTGGGGCTCTTCAACCTTTATTTCGATGGGCCGCGCCGGTTCAGTCCACAGGAAGTCCACCTCCTGGAAACCCTGGGGCAGCATCTCGGGGTGGCGGTGGAAAACCAGCGGCTGCGCGCCCGGGAGAAGGAGCTGGCGGTGTCCGAGGAGCGCAACCTGCTGGCCCAGGAGCTCCACGACTCCATCGCCCAGGGGCTGGCCTTTCTCAATATCCAGGCCCAGCTGCTCCAGGATTCCCTCAAGAAGAAGAATATCGACGAGGCCCTCGACACCGCCGCCCACATCCGGGAGGGGGTGCAGGAAAGCTATGACGACGTCCGCGAGCTGCTGGTCCATTTCCGCACCCGGGTCCACCATGCCGACCTGGACGCGGCCATCCTCTCCGCCCTGGAGAGGTTCGAGGGGCAGACCGGCATCCGCACCGAGTTGGATTGCGTCGGCACTGGCATTCCCCTGGAGCCCGAAGACGAGATCCAGGTGCTGCATATCGTGCAGGAGTCCCTTTCCAATATCCGCAAGCACGCCCGGGCCGCCAAGGTGATGGTGAAGGTGGAGCGTAGCGTCGGCGGCGTGGTCATCGAGGTCCGGGACGACGGGGTCGGCTTCGATCCGGCCACCCATCCGGCCGTGGCCTCGGACCGCCATGTCGGACTCAAGATCATGAAGGAGCGGGCCTTCCGCATCGGCGGGGAGTGCCTGCTCACATCGGCGCCGGGGAAGGGCACCCGGGTGGTCCTGTCCCTGCCCCGTCTAACCAAGGAGGAGGCATAAATGAACGGCAAGATCCGGGTGCTGATCGTGGACGACCACACCCTCTTTCGCAGCGGCATCAAGTCCCTGCTGCAGCGGCATGACGAATTCGAGATCGTGGAGGAGGCCGGGGACGGGCTGGAAGGCATCAAGCGGGCCAAGTCCCTGCAGCCCGACGTGGTGCTCCTGGATGTGCATATGCCCGGCATCAGCGGCCGGGAAGCGGTGAAGCTCATCGTCGAGGAGGTGCCGAGCACCCATGTTCTCATGCTCACCGTTTCGGAAGACGCCGAAGACCTCCTGGAGACCTTGAAGGCCGGGGCCACCGGATACCTGCTCAAGAATATCGAGACCGAAACCCTGGTGGACGCCATCCGCCGGGCGGCCCGGGGAGAATCCATCATTTCGCCCCAGATGACGGCCAAGCTCATCCAGGGCGTCCGCAGCCAGAGCCAGGCGGCGCCGGTGGCGGTGGAGAAGGAAAAGCTGTCGCCGCGGGAAAGGGAAATTCTCGGCTGCCTGGCCCGGGGCGAGAGCAACAAGGAAATCGCCCGTGCCCTCGATCTGGCCGAAAGCACGGTCAAGATCCACGTCCAGAACATTTTCAAGAAGCTCAATCTCTCCAGCCGGGTGCAGGCGGCGGTCTATGCCGTCGAACACGGCTTCGGACAACTGGAGAAAGTCTAGAAAAGTACCCAATGAAAGGCCCGGCTGCGGAGCCGGGCCTTATGGGCCCATCCTCCCGAAAAAGGCTCAGGCGTGCATTCGGGAAGCGGGTAGCGGGTGGGTCCGCTGCAAATGCTGATAGATGGTTTCCAGCTCCTTGACATGGTTGAACCGGCCGTGTTTCACGGCGCGTTCCATGTTTTCCGCAATCATCGTGTGCAGTCTGCACACCCCTTCGGGCGAACTCAACAAGGACTCACTCATCTCAGCCGCGATGGCAAGTGGCACATGCTCGTGTTCAGCGATGGCCTCGATTTCTCCCTCATCGAGATCGCAATAGTCCAGCAGGTCTTGCATTGCCAGCATCATTGCCTCCGTAAGTGTGGAATGGTTCTAGCTATTTCCCCATGGCCACGCCTAGAGGATTCCGTTCGGTCCCGGCATGGGTTTCCCGGCGACCGAACACTATTCGTTCTAGCCTGTGCGACCGCAAATTCAAGAGGGGGTTCAATGTATGGCGGCTAGAGGAGCAGTTTGCCGCCCGGCAGGGATTTTGTCAGCTGCAGCCGGCTAACCGCCGGCAGGAGATCGAGGCCGGTGGTTTTCCGCAGTTCGACGGCGTGTTCCCGCATCTCTTCCAGGGAAGTGGCGACTGGTTCGCCGGCGGCGGCAAAGGCGATGGCATTGCCGCTGTCGCAGGAGGGAAAGAGGATGGCGCGCCCGTCGAAAGCCTGGCCGATGCGGTCGGCACTGGCCTGGGCGCCGCGGTTGCGGCCGAGGAGATTGACCGACAGGAGGCCCCGGTCCCCGAGGCGGGCGCGGCAGGCCTGATAGAAGGGCAGGGTGTCGAGGGCGCCGGCCCGGGCGTCGGGGTCGAAGCCGTCGTTGAGGATGAGATCGTAGGTGTCGCCACCCTGCAGCATGTATTCGGCGCCGTCGCCGATGACGATGCGCAGGCGCTTGGGGTCGTCGGGCAGGTTGAAATACTGGCGGGCGATCATCTCCACCTGGGGGTTGATTTCCACCACCGTCATGCGGCAGTCCGGCAGGTGACGGTAAATGAACCGGGCCAGGGAGCCGGCCCCCAGGCCGATGAGCAGTGCCCGGCGGGGCCAGCCCGTATCCGGCCGCAGCAGCAGGGCGGCCATCATTTCACGGGTGTAGGCCAGTTCCAGCGCCCAGGGGCGGGCGATGCGCATGGCGCCCTGGACCCAGTCGGAGCCGAAATGCAGGTAACGGACGCCGGACTTTTCGCTGATATCGACGGCGTGGAGATTGCTACGGGAGTTTCTTGACAGCATGGGCGACATTATAAAGGCGGTGTCCGGCGCCCCGGACCCGGGCGAGGGAATGAAAACGGCTGCCGATTGCCGCTGTCTCATGGAAGCGACCCGATTCCGGAGGCAGCATGAAAGGCGACCCTAAAGTTCTGCAGCTGCTCAATCGCCAGCTGGCCGATGAGCTCACCGCCGTCAACCAGTACTTTCTCCATGCCCGGATGTACAGGCATTGGGGCCTCGTCCGGCTGGGCAAGCGGGAATACGACGAATCCATCGAGGAGATGCGGCACGCCGACCGCCTCATCGAGCGCATCCTTTTCCTGGAAGGGCGGCCCAATATGCACAACTTCCACAAGCTCCTGGTGGGGGAGAGCGTGCCGGAGTGCCTGGATGGGGACCTCAAGGCCGAATACGCGGCCCGTGCCGACCTGGTGGATGGCGTTGCCTATTGCGAGGGCGCCCGGGATTTCGTTTCCCGGGATCTGCTGAAGGGAATCCTGGCGGAGACCGAAGGGCACATCGACTGGTTGGAAACCCAGATCGCCCTGGTGGGCGAGCTTGGGTTGCAGAACTATCTGCAGATGCAGATGGAAGGGGCTTCTTAGCGCCGCTGCGGCGGGCCTGTTCGTTGCGGTTGCGGCTTTGGTCCCTCGACAGGAATCGAATTGTGCCGGCTATTGCCTGCCTCGTGCGGTATTGCGAAAACGCCGCGAGGAATATACCCCCAGAAATACCCCCTGAACCTTTTCGCTAGGCGTGCTGAACGGGTGAAGCCTCCAGCCTGACCCCAAGGGCGTGCATGACCTTGAGGATCGTGTCAAAGCGCGGTTTGGCGCCGGGGGCCAGGGCTTTGTAAAGGCTTTCACGGCCAAGTCCGGTCTCCTTGGCGATCTGGCTCATCCCGCGGGCCTTGGCGATGTCGCCAAGGGCGGCCAGCAACAGGTCTGGATCGTCGGCTTCGAGCGCTGCCGTCAGGTATTCGGAAATCGCCTCGTCGCTGTCGAGATATTCCGAAGCGTCGAATGGGGTCAGTTTCTCAGCCATGGTTCATTCCTCCAGTTCCCCCAGCATCGCCTGGGCACGCCGGATATCCTTGTCCTGGGTCGACTTGTCGCCGCCGACCAGGAGGATGACCAGGATGTCGCCGCGCCGGGTGTAGTACAGGCGATACCCCGCCCCAACATCGATCCGCATTTCCGAAACGCCACCGCCAACGGATTTGGTGTCGCCAAGGTTGCCGTGTTCGGCCTGGCGGACCCGGCGACGATGCGAGCTCGGGCCCGCAAGTCGCGCAGTCCGGAAAGCCACTTCGCGAACGTCTCGGTCTGTTGGATCGAATACATGCTTATGAGTGTATTCGGTTGGATACGTTCGGGCAACCATCGAGACTTGGCTTTAGCAAGAGCCAGTACAGGGCGAGAAAGGGAAAAGTCCCTCGCGCGTGTACACGCGTGCGCGCGCAGGCGTGAGCAGAAAAACCGGTGTTACCGGTGGTACGGTGTTACCTAGCCCGGAAACCCGCGTCATTGCTTGATCTCCGGGTAACACCTCAGTAACACCAAGGCTATTTTTTAGGTGTTACCAGGGGTCTGGTAACACCGCCGGAAAAATGGTGTTACCTAAGTGTTACCAAAATAATCAAATATATTCATGAGGATATTGATTAGGTAACACTGGTAACACCGGTAACACCATGGTTTTCGTCGCAGGTGCGCGCGCACGTAGCATTAACCATGCCATTAAGGTTGCTTCCCTGCCTTGTACTCTTGGCTACGCAGGCTGTCCGGTTGGCGGCCACTGCGATTGGCGCCAAGGCCATTTCCAGGCCATCCAAGGCGATTTTTAGGCTCAGGTGATATGCTGCTTTCCCTGGGCTGCTTTTGCGGTTCCAGGGCGATTTCTGTGGCGGTGTGAAGCGAGGGCAATTTGATGACCATCACAAAAGCCATCCGCTTGGCTGAGCTACTGAAAATGGTGCCGCTCTCTGCCAGCACCATCTACCAGTTGGAAAACCGCGGAGATTTCCCGAAGCGATTCGCTCTGACGTCGCGCTGCGTCGTCTGGGATTACGATGAGGTGGTCGCCTGGCTCGATGCGCGGAAGGAGGCAGCAAGCAAACCACTGAGCAAGCCGGATGTCCGCAATCGCAAAACTAGGCCCGTCCGGAATTCGGGCTGACGCCCAGGCTATCCCAGACTCGGCCCGGAATATGGCCGTCCGGCATATCCGCCATGCACTTTCCTGGCGCCTCCTGCGCCGATGCTCGGCAGCAAACTGGGGAATACTGGGTTTGTAGTGCTGGTGCGGCGGTCGAATCCGCCGCCGGCACTCAGATTTCCGGTTCCAGTCGGGAAACGCTCACGAACCTGTAGAAGCGCCTCGGCTGGGTCGGCATGTCCGGGGTCTTGTGTTGGCTGGTGGCTTTGCCGTCGTTGCCTTTCTGCAGCATGCCGGCCTTTGAGAGGATGTCCGCCGCCGCGGAGCGGTCAAAGCCACCCGCGATCTCGTCGACAAAAACTTGGGGAAATACGAACCAAGTCAGTAAGCCGTCACCTTCCCGGCGCCGGTAACCGGCACAATCCCGCATGTTGGGCTCCTTGTCCGGCTTCCGGGCTTCCTCCCAATCGATGAAGCGGCTCCAGGCGTGGGCGCCGAACCATCCCTCCGCCTGTTCCAGGATCTGCTCGTCCTCCCGGTTGCCGATCCCGTAGCGTTCAAGCCAAGCCTGGAAGCAACGCCGGATGGCGTGATGCCCGTCTCCGGATTTCCAGCCGGTCATGCCCGCCTCGGTAGCGATCTCGAGGGCCTCGCCGGTTACCGCAAAGCGGGCGGCTACGCGGCGGACCTGGCCGCCGGCTTCCGGGGGAAGGCTGTCTGTGAGGTTGGAGATTGCCGCCTGCAGGCGCTGTGTTACCGAGGAGGCCTTGTCGGCGACGTGGGCCACGAAGGCGCGTCCTACGGCCCCGTGATTTTCACTGACGGCCTTGTCCAAGGCCTTCGCCAGGCGATTGGCATCGGCAAAGCCATTGAGCCGTTCGAACGCTCCCATTCCCAAGCCGGCATCGGCCGGAAGGCTAGCAAGGCGAACCTCCTGGCCAGCCCGGGTACGCCGGCCGCCGCCCTGCATGAAGCCCGCCAAATCGATTTCACCCGTGGAGATCACCAGGATCCGCCAGCGCAGCATCTCACGGTTCCCACCATCCCGAGCCCCCTGCATCTTCCCCGTGCCGTTGAACAGCCGATAGGCGGCCGTGCTGACGGCTTCCGGGTTGCCCTGCCCGATCTCATCGAGGAGCATCAAGCCATCGTTCCGGGCCGCTGCGGCGTTTGCCAGGGCGAGCGCCGTCGCATCCCAGTTCAACACCTGTTCCCGAGGCATCCCCCAGATCGAGGCGCCAACGTTGGCCGATGTGGTCTTGCCGCACCCTGAGGGTCCGAAAAGGTGAAAACCGCCGGACTCCAACCCCACCAGGTTCAGCAGAGGGGCCGCCAGGGCGGCGCCGATGGCCAGCATGGGGCGGGTGTTCCCATGGCATGGACGAGCCACGTTGTCCCGCCAGCTCTCGGCAGTTCCTCGGGTGCGGTATGCGGGGGCGTGGCTGCGGTCGCCGTTGTAGAACAGGGGGCCGCTCGGCTTGCCGATGATTTCGCCACTGGGGAGCACATAGGCCCCCAGGTTCCACCCACCCCGGTGGCTGACGGTATGCATCAGGTCTTCGCCGCCGGTCTGCAGCCAGGCGGCCAGGTGCTCCAGGGGGCGCCGGCTGGAGGCCATGGCCAGGCCGCCGGCCCGCAGGATGGCCCAGGATTGCCGTTCCCCGACCATGCCGAGGTTGAGGGCGAGCTGCTGTTCCTGATGATTGCCCCGGCTGTGCCAGCGAAGAATCCGGTAGTGCTCTCCGCTTTCATCGATACCGCGGCCGGCGATTTCCAGCCGGTCGCACAGCCAGAGGGGGGGCAGCTCGGTGGGTACGCCCGTTTCCGGATCCAGCTTGGTGCCGATGTAAAAAATCCCTTCCTTCCGGACGTCCGTCCGGGGTGAAGGCGGCTCCCCTGGATTTGGCTGTTTCCCGGCCCCGGCATCCTTCTTCGCCGTGGCCAGCTTGAGGCGCTGCAGGTCAGTTCGTGCATTCACGCAGCGCACCTCTCTGCATCGTTCAGTACGTCCAGCCAGTCCAATCCAGTGGCTGAGGGCGTGATGATTTCAACCCGTCGCCCTTCCTGCCGCAGGCGCGTGGCCAGGATCTCGGCTGCGCGCTGGCCGGTCTCGCTTTCATCGTTGTCGCCGGCGATGAAGACTTCCCCAATCTCCGGAGGGAGGGCCACGGTACACAATCCGTTGGCCGATACGCAGGACCAAACCGGCAACCCGCTGACTAGATGGACCGCCAAGCCTGTCTCAATCCCTTCCGTCAGGGCCAGCCGGCCGTCGGCCGGCGAGAACAGCCTGACGGCCGCCCCGGGCATGACCTTGCTGGCGCGGGTCTTCAGCTTCTTGGCTGGCAGGACTTCGCCGGTATCCGGATCTTGCGGCGCCGCTTTCTCCCCCGCCGGCGTCAGGTACGTGCGGTGAAGGGCCACCGTCCGCCCTTCCTTCCCCTGTACAGCAGCCAACATTGCGGGGTAGGTGCCCAGCCGGCAAGGGTGACCATGGACCGTATGCCAGTAGGGGAGGGCGGGGTGGCAACGAAGCACGGGCAGAGCAGCCACCAGGTGAAGTCCCCTGCCGGCGAGATAAAGGCCCACCGGATCCGCCGGGCTGATAGGTGAGGACGCCTTCCACAACTTGCGCAGGGCCTCACCGTTGTCCGGCCGGGCGGCAGCCGGTGCCGGCCGTGCCGTTGGCGGGACTGCCACCGGCACGGCTGCCGTGCCGCCCAATGCGTCGGCGACCGCGGCCAGGGCGCCCCGAAAATCGCAGTTGAGCCAGTGCCTGGCCAGCTCGAAGCCGTCGCCCCCTTGCCGGTGGATGGCGCGGCATACGAAAGATCCGGATCCCTGGCTATCGGTGAAGCTGAAGCGGTCGGTACCGCCACAGGCTGGGCAGGGCTTGTTCTGCCTGGTCAGGCTTTCCAGGGGGATGCCCAGGGCGGTGAGGATGTCGACCCAGCGGCCGTTGGCCTTCAACCTCAGTTCGCTCACGGATAGGCGCGTCATGGTTCCTCGCCTTTTATCAGGGTTTCCGCCGCGTCCATGAAGGCCCGATCATGCCGGCCGAGCTTGGAGAAGCTCTCCAGCATCTCGATGGCGATGACCCGGTACTCTTCATCCAGGCCGGTGAGGCAGCGGCCGGCATCGAAGGGCTGGAATTGCCGGTAAAGCCCTATGGTCAGGTTTTGCAGGCGCCGGGCATTCTGGCCAGGCGCCTGGAGTTTGTCGGCATGGACGATCCACGGCGAAACCCAGCCGTCTCCCATGACCCGGAGGCCCTTGTCGACGTTATCGACGAGGTCATCCTGCAGATAGGGAAGGAAGTGTCTCCGGTATTCCTGGGGAACGAGTTTTCTGGAGTCGTCGAGAACTATATTCAGCCCATCGACGAAGCCCCGGGCGACCTCAAATTCCGCTTGATGGTGGGAGTTGACCGGGGACGGCATGACCTTGAATTTTTGAATTGTCGAGAACAGGTCCCGGACCAAGTTCTGCCCACGGAGATAGGCCCATTCGCGCATGTTGTTCAGCGCCATGATTTCTTCCCGGGGTGGCTGGGTGGTGGCCTTTTGTCTTTTCATGACTCACATCCTCCGACCACGGCTTGTTGCCGTAGCTGCCCGTCGTTCCATCCCTCGGCGAGATCCGGGGAAACGGCAGTATTCGAAGTAGAGCCCCTGACCCATGGATGAAGCTTCCGCATTCCGGCGGCCACCTCCATGACAACAGCCCGGCCCTGGTAGCTGGTCCAGCGCAGGGTTTCGATCAGCTCTCGCTCCTTGTCGTTGAGATTGACCCATCCAAGTTGCTTGGCGAGGGAAAAAACCTCGTCGATCATTGGCCGTTGGGAGGCCTGCCCGGTGCTGCGCTTGGCTTTCTTCTGGGTGCTCATGCTGCCACCTCCGAAACCCGATAGCCCCCTTGCATGGGGTAGATGACGGCGCGCTTGCCGGCGCTGGCCAGCATGGCGCCAAGGGCCCTGGCTTCGGCCTGGGTCGGCAGGGTGGAAACAGGTACGGCTTGGAGCGGGAAGAGTGCGCGCAGGGCGCGGCAAATGGACTTAGGCATGGTGGCCTCCTGTACAGCGGTTGTGTTTATCCGCTTGCCCCGACGCCAATCGGGGTGGGCGGAACCGTGCGGGTTGGCGTACCGGGTACAGGATCCGGCGCAGCTTGCGCTGCCCCACACGGCCCGCCCATTGAAGGCAAAACCATGTCGACGGACGAAAAAATAGCCGCGATGGTGGCGGCTCATCCGCCTGTACTTCGGGACGCCAATCCCGGTTGCGGTTGTTTGCGCAACGCCTACATTGTTTGCTGGTAGGGTGCTGCTGTCAAGGAGTTCAATCTGTTTTATTATCATGGTCGCTTTTGTCATTTGAAACACCACGGCTCCTTCGGGAGCCGTTTTTTTTGCTCCGATCAAGGGGGCATGCCCCTGGGCCTCCTTGTGGCTCGGTGACTACCCGAATTCCGCTGAGGCCGGCTCGGTACTGCTGTTATCCCGGGCCCGTTGTTCCAGTTCAATTGCCCTTTGGGAACGCTGCAGCACAGTCGCCACTTCCGGGTCCGGGATGGCGCTTGGCGAGATGGTTTCGACGACTTCCAGGAACGCCTTGAAGGTGTGCCCGCAAACAACGTTCTGGCACTGGCAGTAAGCCGTCTTGATCAGCTTCGATAGCTGGATTGAAGTGCGAATGACCGCTTTGGCACCGCAATGAGGGCAGGTGGCTTGCATTCCCCTTTCTCCCGACTCTATTTGTTCGATAAGCGCTGTAGCGGTTGGTGTGATGGCATGGGGATGAACTCGAAGATCAACGCCAAACCATCGCTGCTGTCGTCCCATTTTTCTATTCAAGATCCGCTCTCCCTCCATGGGTTAGTCAACATCGGATAGACGGCTGCGGCGGCGTGCGGCCTGCTCTCTCTGGATGTTCTCGAACTCCATCCGTACCATGCGGGCCAAAGCGTTCTCATCCATCCCTGGGGCGGCAGTAATGTTGAAGATGAAGGTATTGCCTCCTCCCACATCGCCTTCACCGTGGCCGCTTCCCCGCTCAGTATTTGCGCCACCAGAAGTGGCCAGCGCTGATATTGGCGATTGGGTGTCGATCGCAATGTCATTGGCCAGAGCCGTGCCGCCGATGACCAAGCCGGCGCCGATGCCGGCGATCTTCTTGGCGGTCTCGGCGACGGCGCTCAGGGGGCCGTCCTCTCCGCCAGCGAGGCCTTCCTCGAGGCCGGCCATGGTGAATCCGCCCAACTCGGCAAAGACCCGGGATGGCGAGTGGATCCCGAGCTTCTCCTTGAAGAAGCCGACCACCGCCTCGCCGGCGGCGGCGATGGCATCCCGGGCCGACTGGATTCCGGCCATGATGCCGCCGACCAGGCCGGCCATGATGTTGGCCCCGAACTCGGTGAACTTGCCCGGCAGCTCGATCCCGAAATAGCCGAGGACCGCCGCCATGGCCTGGTAGAAGAGCCCGATGGGGGACCAGTTGGCGATCAGGGCGAGGATGCCGGTGAGGCCGCCATTGAAAGCCTGCCGCACCTGGTCCCAGATGCCGCCGAAGAAGGCCTTGATTGGCTCCCAGTAGCGGTAGATCAGGAAGGCGGCCAGGGCGATGGCGGCGATGGCCAGCAGGATCGGGTTAGCCATGAAGAACTTGCTAACTGACTGAAAAGCACTGCCCATCTTTTCCCAGGCCTTCCCAAGCTTTTCAAAGGATAGCGAGCCATTGACCCCCATCGTGGTGAGGCCAAACTTCAACATGGCGATGGGACCGAGGACGGTGCCGACGCCGACTGCCAGGCCGCCCAGGGTGAGGAGGAGCAGGCCCAGGTACTTCACCACCGTCATGATGCCGGCGGCGAATCGGGGGTTCTCCCTGGCCCAGGCCTGGACGTTTCCGGCGACATTGCCCAGCCACTCCGCCGTGGCATGGAGCTCCGGCGCCACGGATTCGCCGAAGGCCACCAGGGCGTTGGTGAAGGTGCCGCTGGCCGCGTCCCAGAGGCTCTTCAGGGTGCCGAGCTGGGCGTTGACGCGCTCCTGGATGCTGGCCTGGTTTTCCATCTTGGCCTGCACATCGCGGTAGCCGCTCGCCCCCTTATTCATCATGATTGTGAGAGCCTGGAGGGTCTCGGCATCGTCACCGAACATCTTCTTCAGGGCGGCCAGGCGCTGCTGGTCATTAACCCCCTTGAGCTTGTCCAGCTCTGCGAACATCTTGTCGATACCGCCGAAACTTCCTTTGCCATCGGTGAAGTCCAGCTTGACGCCGGTTCCGGCAAGCTCGGCGTTGCCCTTGGCCATCTTCTTGGCATCGAGTGACTGCTGGAAAATTTTCCGGTAGGCGTTACCTGCCGATCCGCCATCGGTCATGCCGCTCTGATTTGCCATCGTGAGCAGCGGTGCGAGCGCGTCTGCAGCTTCCACCCCGTTCTTCTTGAGGATAGGAAGTGCCGCAGAGAGCTTTGAGAATCCCTGCAGCATGTAGTCCTGATTAACCCCCAGGTTGAAGGTCTTCTGGATCCTGTCCATCAGGCCCATCATGTCCTTGTCGGCGGTCCCCGTCGCGTCCTGGAGTTGGCTGGCGAACTCGGATGCGGCGGATGGGGCCATCTTGAGCTGCACGGCAAGATAGGCGGTGGCCTCCCCCAGGCCGCCCAGGATGGCTTTGGACTGCATGCCCTGGCGGATGAGCATGGTCATCATGTCCTGGAAGTCGGACGTGGTGCCTGGCAGCCGGTTGCCGAGCTTCTCGGCCAGGGCGTTGATCTTCTCGAAGTCCTCGGAGACCTTTCCGCCCTTGGTCATCATGGCCACCTTCATCTGGGTGGCGGAGTCCTCGGCCTTGGCGTAGGCCATCACCGGGACGCTGCCGGCAGCGCTGACCGCGGCGCCGGCGGCCATGGCCTTCGCGCCGCCGGAGGCGAGCTTGTCTCCGGTGGCCTTCAGCTTGTTCATCTCTGCCCGGGCGGCGTGGAGCTGCTTCATCTTCTGGTTTTCCACCTCGAGGGCGGCGGAAAGGCGCCGGCTGGCATTGGTGGCCTCGGCGGAAGCGCTGGCCAGGCGGCGCTGCTCGTCGGCCAGGCGGGAGGTATCCACGCCCCCGGCCTTGAGCTTCTCGAAGAGCTGCTGCTCGGTGGTGACCAGGGATTGATGCTTCTGCCGAAGCCGGTCGGACTCTTTGTTGAGGCGGTCCATCTCCTTGACCATGGCCTTGGTCGGAACGCCGACCTGGTCCATGGCCGCCTTGAGTTCGTCGATCTTGCGGCGGGTAGCGGTGAAGGTGTTGGCCGTGATGGCGGCATCGGCCTGGACCTTCTTGAAGGCGTCGATCTGCCCCAGGGCGCGGTTGAGCTCCTTGGCGCTCGCGGTGTTTTCCTTGAGGGCCTTGCTGGCGTCGCTGGCACCTTGGGTGATGCTCTTCACCGGCCGCAGAAACTTGTCGACCGCAGTGAAGAGGACTCTTAGCTCAAGCTGTCGATCACTCATTCTTCTGCTCCGGAGCGCCGGCTAGCATGTTCGCGCCAGTCGGCCAGTTCGGTAATGTCCATGGATTCCATTGCCGCAGGGGGCCAATGGAACACAGCGGCAATGTCGGCCATGGCGTCATCGACTACGTCAGGGAGCCAACGGACGCATTGGCCTCCGCGAGCGCTTCCCTCGGCAGAAAAAAACCCGCAATCACCATCCCCGTCTGCAGGAGATCGGGTGCGGCCATAGTGTTGATTTCGGCAGCAACGAGGCACGGCTCGGAAATGCGAGGCAAAACGGTTGCAATTGCGTTTGCTTCCATGTCCAACAGAGCCCGCAGGCTGACGCCTCGCAAAGCGCCGACATTGGGCTTGCGCAGGGTGAGGCTGTCGATTTTGGTTTCGCCCCGGGGCAAGGGGGTTTCGAGAGTGATGGTCTTGGTGTCCATGGTGGGTTCCTCGATGGTTATGAAATGAGAGGGTTATTCGCTGGCAGTTGCCTGTTCCTGGGCCGCCAGGTTGTCTATCAGCTTCTTGATCTGCAGGTGACTAAGGCCGCCATAGCCGGAGCGGGAGAGAGGGGCTACAAGATTCGCCGGGAGAAGCTCCTCCAGGCTGTGCTTGCGCTGCTTGAAGTGGCTGAGCAGGCGAGCGGCTACCTTGTTCACGACGAACGTTTCGATGTCAGGATTAGCGGCGCCGTAGGGGGTCTGATGCCATACAGACCCCTTGTCGCCGACCTGTACATCGGCCGTGAGGCGCATGCCTGCCATGAGTTCCAGTGGCAAGACCGTAAAGGCTTTGTCGAGGAGATGGTCTGCCAAAGCAGCATAGATCGTTTTCCGCCTTTCATTGAACTGAAGGGCCGATTTGTGCATTGCGATCTCGGTACGATCCCGCTCGATAGTGATGTCATTGGCCAGGCTACGATAGTCCTCCGCCATGGCATAGGCGGCGCGCTGATCGGCGCTAAGGTCGATGACCTTTTTCGAGGGCCGGCCGATGCTTTCGCGCATGGCCTCCCGCCGTCTTCCCCGGATTTGTTCCGCCTCCGCATCGGCAGCGTCGGCAGCCTTCGTAAGGGTGGCAAGCTGTTCCACCAGGTGAGAGTGCAAGGTGGCGGCCTTTTCAAACTCCTGCCGGTGGCTATTCAGCTTGTCCATGTGGGGGGTCAGGAACGCCATCAATTCGGGTTGGCAGCTTGCGTTGCCGGGGATGTCGGTAGATTGTTGGTTACTCATTTGGGTGCTCCGGTTATTTGGTGGGGGTACGACGAAGGGCAACGCGCTCGGCCATCCAACTCTCGAGCTCACTTTCCAGCCAAGCAACACGGCCGCCGGGTAGGGGGACCGGAAGCGGAGCTTCTTTGCGTGACATCAAATCGCGCCAGGTACTGCGGGGGACGCCCGTTTTTTCAGCACGTTGGGCTTCACGCAGGAAGCGCTCTCCGCGGGGCAGCGCGTTACTCGTTGAGCCGCCGCCCGTTGTTTCCTGGCGACCAACGTTGGGATGGTTCATTGGAGGACTCCTTGGTTGTTTTCCGGCCGCACGTTGCTGTCGGCGCTCGGTATGTGCCGAGTATCGGGATGGGAAAAACCAGGCGCCACAGGAACTGGCTGTAAAGGGGCGGCCCACAGCTTTTTTCTGCGTGGGTTGGGCGCAATTGGGACTGTGAAGGACGGTGGAAGGGCCGAAATTGTTCGGCAGAGGGGGGGGCGGTATAGCTCGGCCATTGTCGCGCCCTGCTGGACGTGGGTGGAAGACAGGCCGGATTTTTCGGGGGAAGCCCCCTGCTGAGGCCGAAGTTCGGCTTTCTAAACCGAACTTCGGATAAGGAGCTAGGTTTTACGTGGGATGGCGCGATGTAGGGTCTGTTCTGCTTCGATCAGCAGTGCCTTGATGGGCTCAGGCGGCAGGTCAATCTCCTTGCTGGCTAAATCCGCTGATATTTCCGCTGCCACCTTGTCTGCGCTGCTTTGGGTATAGCGCCAGCAGTCCATTGCCATGGCCAAGGCGATGGCAAGAGGTGCCTCCTGGCGTCCAGGTTTCGGGGGTATCCCTTGTGTCGCTCGGTGCAGCCACTTCCGGACGGTGTCCTGGTCACATCCATTGGTATGCCTACCCACTGCCTTGGAAATGTCTCCCATGCAATTGTTTCGGGAGGCAGCCGGGTCAAATCCGTAGCCGGCCTGGGCCATGCCAAGCAGCAATTGCATCAAGGGATGGTGGCCCTGCTGCCATGACGGGTTGCGTGTTTCCGCCTTGCTGGCTTTCAGCCAAGCTGGGAGCGGGATCCCTTCGCTTTTCAGCCAGGATATAGCCTCGTCGAGGCTGACAACGATTCGCCCATGAGGTGCGGCCTCGTCAGGGGTTAGCAGAGTGTCGTTCTGCTTGCACCACGCCTGGACGCCGTGTACCTCATTGACCATGGGATGTGGTGCGGTCAAGGTTCGAACGATCAGGCGTCCTGCAAGAATTGCCCTCTTGGCGTTGCCGAGCAGGCACTTGGATACCTCGTAATGCTCAAGGTCGACGCGTTTTCTGATTTTTCGAATATTCAGCTCGCCTCTCTTTGCTGCCTCAATGGCTTCCTCGCTGGCGAGGATCTGCAAGAGTGACTTAAGAGGGATCACCCCCTTTGCCAAGGCCCGGCGCATTGTCTCTATGGCATCTCCGAACTCTTGGCGAAGTTGCTCAATATCCTGGGCCTGTTTTTGTCGCAACGTGCTGAGGTCAGCAGTCAGTTTGTTGACACCAATATCCGACAAATTCAAAGCCTTGGCCCACTCCGACAGATCATCATTGTTCACGTTTGAGAAATCTCCCTAGCATCGAAGGGGCGGCAGGTTTGCCGGTATCCCATGGCATCGCTCGGCGGTTGCCGGAAGGCCGAAAGTCTCTGAACGATCCGGTGCCATGCAAGGTCCGGAAATGCCCGCCCCCAGGGGCGCGAAAAAATGCCTTTAGCTGCATGAGTTCGCATGATTTTCGAGGCCAGCCGGCTTCCCGACAGCGCCCAGTGGTTGGCCCAGAGGAGGGGGGCTTGCACCTGCATGATTTCCCACCCACAAAGCGGCCAGGCGGGGCGGGGTCCCGTCTGCGCGCCAGGGGGTGCGGCCACCCAATTTTGATTTCGGCATCGACGTGCCATGTGTGCGTGGCAGGGGCGCGCATCAACTCTTCCCGGTGGCTCTCAGCGGGATGACCTCCGCCCCGGATCGTAGCCTGTCCAAGTAGTCGGCCCAGGCCTGCATCATCCGGCGCCGCTCATCCATGTATTCGGCCTGGTGGCTGTACGCGCCGAAGACCTCATTTCGTTCCCGGTGGGAGAGCTGGCGATCAATGACCTCAGGGCGGAACCCAAGCTCCAGGAGGGCGCCCGTCGCGGTAGACCGGAAACCATGGCCGGTTACTTGGTCGGAACTGTAGCCCATGGCCCGCAACGCGCTGTTGATCGTTCCATCCGACATGGGGCGGGACGAGTCATTGCGGTTCGGGAAAACTAGCTCACCGTCACCGGTCAGGGTCTGGAGTCCCTTGAACAGAGCGATGGCTTGGCGAGAAAGCGGGACGGCATGGGGCTCTTTCATCTTCATGCCTACCATTCCTCTGGAACGATCCCGCTCCCCGGGGACGATCCAAAGGCCGGCGGACAAGTCGACTTCGGACCAACAGGCGCCTCGCAGCTCACCTGGCCGTAGGAACGTCAGGATAAGCAGCCGGACGGCGGACTTGATCTGGCTGCTGATCCGCACTGCCTCGAGGCGGATGAAGAAGTCGCGCAGCTCGCCGGCATGGAGGGCCGGCCGGTGCCTCGATGGCGCCACCTTCACGGCTTTGTGGAGTCCGGCTGCTGGATTCGTTTCTGCGCGTCCCGTGGCAATGGCGTAGAGGAATACATCGCTGGCCCGTTGCCTGACTCGCTTGAGCGTTTCCAGGGCGCCCCTGGCTTCGACCTTCCGTAGGGCGGCGAGCAGCTCGGCAGCGGTTATTTCCCCAATGGGCCGCCGGCCCAGGGAAGGGAATAGGTCCTTTTCGAGGGAGACGATGATTTTGTCGGCGTAGCTCTCCACCCATTCGTGCCGCTTGTGCTCGAACCATTCCCGGGCGACGGCTTCGAACGAGGTCCTGGCGGCCACCTTCCGGGCGATTTTCTCTTCACGCCGGGTCTCTCCAGGATCCTTCCCTTGATCGAGTAGCTTCTGGGCTGCCGCCCGGCGCTCCCGGGCTTCCTTCAAGCCGACCTCTGGATATACCCCCAGTGCCAAGACTTTCTCTTTCCCCCCGAACCGGTATTTGAGCCGCCAGTAGCGAGCACCATTAGGCTGGACATGGAGATAAAGCCCCTTCTCATCGGATAGCTTGTAAGGCTTCTCCCGGGGTGCGGCTTTCCTGGCAGCAACATCGGTCAGCGGCATGGTTACCTCCTTGGCTGGGGGTATATTCTGGGCGGGCTTGCCGAGGGGCTAAAAAGTACCCCTAAAAATACCCCCAAATCTTACCGGATTCCCACGCGCAATGCCGTACATTGTCGGAACGCAGAAAACAAAAAACCCCGTGATTTCACGGGGTTTTCGGTTGTTCTCGGCATGTCTCGGAACGTTGGCTGGTCCCCTCGACAGGAATCGAACCTGTATCTGGCGCTTAGGAGGCGCCCGTTCTATCCATTGAACTACGAGGAGAGCGGCCGGGCGCGTATTGTAGCGGTTCGGGTCGGCGGGCGCCAATTTGGCTGGAATTCGCCCCCGGCGACCCCGAGTGGATAGAATGCGGCTTTTCCCATGCCGGCACCGTATCTGCCCAGCCTATGCCCTACCTCAAGCTCATCGACGCCAGCCTCGCCTTCGGCCACGTGCCGCTCCTCGACCATGCCGACTTCCAACTCGATCCGGGGGAACGGGTGGCGCTGATCGGACGCAACGGTACCGGCAAGTCGTCTCTGCTGGCCGCCCTGGCGGCAGGCAACGGGCGGGGGCGCCTGGACGACGGCGAGGTGTGGACCCAACCTGGCATCCGGGTCGGCTACGTACCCCAGGAGCCCCCTTTCGACCCTGACCTCACCGTTTTCGCGGCGGTAGTGGCCGGCATGGGCGACAGCTCGCGGCTGCTGGCCGAGTACCACGAGGTTTCCCACCGGCTGGCGGAAGCGGGGGCAGACCAGGAGAAGCTGCTGGCCCGCCTCCAAGAGTTGCAGCACAACCTGGAAGCCCTCGGCGCCTGGGCCTACGAGGCCCAGGCCGAGCGGGTCATCGACCGCTTCGCCCTCGATCCCGAGGCCCGGGTCGGCTCCCTCTCCGGCGGCCAGAAGAAGCGCCTGGCCCTGGCCCAGGCCCTGGCGGTGGCGCCGGAGGTGCTGCTCCTGGACGAGCCCACCAACCACCTGGACATCGGCGCCATCGAGTGGCTGGAGAATCTCCTCATCGATTCCGGCGTGACCCTGCTCTTCATCACCCACGACCGCCGCTTCCTGGACCGGGTGTGCACCCGCATCGTCGAACTGGACCGGGGCCGGCTGGCGAGCTTCCCCGGCAGCTTCAGCGACTATCAGCAGCGCAAGGAGGCCCTCCTGCACGAGGAAGCCCTGGCCAATGCCCGGGCCGACAAGCTCCTGAAGGAAGAGGAGGTCTGGATCAGGAAGGGCGTCGAGGCCCGGCGCACCCGCGCCGTTTTCCGGGTCCAGCGCCTGGACCGGCTGCGGACCGAGCGGGCGGCCCGGCGGGAACGCCAGGGCAAGGTCAGCCTGCAGCTCGATGCCGGTGAAAAGAGCGGCCAGCTGGTGGCGGAACTGAAGCACGTCAGCAAGCGCTTCGGCGACAAGACCGTGGTCCGCGACTTCTCCTCCCGCATCCAGCGGGGCGACAAGATCGGCCTCATCGGTCCCAACGGCGCCGGCAAGACGACCCTGCTGCGCCTCATCCTCGGCGAACTGCAGCCCGACGAAGGCTCCGTGCGCCTGGGGACCAAGCTGGAGATCGCCTATTTCGACCAGTTCCGCACCCAGCTCGACCCCGAGAAGAGCCTGGCCGACGTCATTTCGCCGGGCTCCGACTACGTGGAGATCGGCGGCGCCCGGAAGCACGTCATCGGCTACCTGGAGGATTTCCTCTTCGCCCCGGAGCGGGCCCGTTCGCCGGTGAAGTCCCTGTCCGGCGGCGAGCGCAACCGCCTGCTCCTGGCCCGCCTCTTCGCCCGGCCGGCCAACGTGCTGGTGCTGGACGAGCCCACCAACGACCTGGACATCGAAACCCTCGAACTCCTGGAAGCCCTGCTCCAGGACTACGACGGCACCCTGTTCCTGGTGAGCCATGACCGGGCCTTCCTGGACAACGTCGTGACCCAGACCATCGCCGCCGAAGGCGACGGCGTCTGGCGGGAATACGTCGGCGGTTACACCGATTGGGCCCAGTACCAGGCCCAGCGGACGAAGGAAGCCGCTGCCGCCCAGAAGGCCGAGGCCAAGCCCGCCGCAAAGCCGGCGGAGACACCCCGGCCCAAGGCCGACAAGCTGTCCTGGAAGGAACAGCGGGAACTGGAGGGGCTGCCTGACCGCATTGCCGCCCTGGAGGCCGAGCAGCAGGACCTCTCCCGCCGCCTGGAAGACCCGGCCCTCTACCAGAGCGACCCGGCGGCTGCCCAGGCCCACGCGGCCCGGCTGGCCGCCATCGAGGATGAACTATTGATCCTCCTGGAGCGCTGGGAATTCCTGGAGGGCAAGGCGTGAGCGGGCGCTGGCGCACGCCCGTCGTCATCCTGGTCTGCGGCTCGATCATCCTCACCCTCGCCATGGGGGTGCGGCATACGGCGGGCCTCTTCCTGCAGCCCATGACTCTGGCCCACGGCTGGAGCCGGGAAACCTTTTCCTTCGCCATCGCCCTCCAGAACCTGGTCTGGGGGCTGGCGTCGCCCTTCGCCGGTGCCCTGGCGGATCGCCACGGCGCGGGCCGTACCATCGCTGGCGCCGCGCTCCTCTACCTGCTGGGCCTGGTCCTCATGGCCTACGCCGATTCGGCCCCGGCCCTGGACTTGTCCGGGGGGCTGCTGGTCGGCCTCGGGCTTTCCGGCACCACCTTCACCGTCATCCTCGGGGTCATCGGCCGCCACACCACCCCGGCCCGGCGCAGCCTCGCCCTCGGGGTGGCCAGCGCCGGCGGCTCCTTCGGCCAGTTCGCCGTGCTGCCGGCGGGGCAGGCCCTCATCAGCGGTTACGGCTGGCAGGCGGCCCTGGTGCTGCTGGCCTGCGGCATCGGCCTCATCGTCCCCCTGGCCTGGTCCATGGCGGACGGCCACCGGCCGGCCGCCGGCACCGGCCAGTCAGTGGCCGATGCCCTGCGGGAGGCCGGCGGGGAGCGGAGCTTCCAATATCTTTTCTGGGGCTACTTCGTGTGCGGGTTCCAGACGGCCTTCATCATGCTGCACCTGCCATCTTTCCTCATTGACGCAGGCTTTTCGGCCAATGTGGGGATGACGGCGGTGGCCTTGATCGGGCTTTTCAACGTCCTCGGCTCCTTCCTGTTCGGCTGGGGCGGCGGGCGCTGCAGCAAGAAGGGCCTCCTGGTCCTCATCTACGGCCTGCGGGGCATCGGCATCGTCGCTTTCCTACTGGTCCCGCTGTCACCCGCTTCCGCCTGGGTCTTCGCCGCCTTCATGGGGTTGCTGTGGCTCGGCACGGTGCCCCTCACCAACGGCCTGGTGGCCCAGATCTTCGGCCTGCGCTACATGTCCATGCTGACCGGCGTGGTCTTCCTCGGCCACCAGCTGGGCAGCTTCCTGGGGGCCTGGCTGGGGGGGCGCATCTACGACGAGACTGGTTCCTACCTCTTGGCCTGGGGCTTGGCGGTGGGGCTGTCGGTGCTGGCGACGGCCCTGTCGTGGCCCATCGACGAGCGGCCCCTGGCCCGGGCGGAAGCCACGGCATGAAGCCCCAATGGCGCTGGTTCCTGCTCGGCATGGGGCTGGCCCTGGGAGCGATCCTGTTGGCGGCGATTTTCGTCGCCTACCAGAATCCCGGTCTGCTGCTGGACCTGGCCAACCTGCGTTACTGCGGCTGAGTCGGCTCTCCCGGCCCGAATTCCGCGCCCAGGCGATCCTTGATCCCTTCCGGCGTGAGATGCAGCAGGTCGGCGATGTCCCGATAGTCGTCGGGGATGGCTGGGTCGTCCCAGCCGTGGGCGGAGTGGCGAGCCAGGCGTACCGCCAGGGTGACGTTGCGCACCCGGGGCTGGCCGGCGTTGTCATCGTCCATGAGGCGCAGCAGCAGTCCCGGCAGATGCCATACCCGGCACAGGGCCAGCTGCAATTCCTGGAGGGTGAACCCCAGGACCTTCAACTGGGCGGTGGCGCTGCGCATGGTCGGGTGGGATACCTGCTCCGCTTCCATTCGCAAGCCGAGCTTGGGGGCGAAGCACCACACCAGGATCTCCGCCAGGTCGTGGAGGAGGGCGGCGATCCGGACCTCCTCCATGTTGAGGTCGTGCCGCCAGGTGGCCCAGTCGTTGGCATAGGCGGCGGCGCGCTGGGCGCGGCGGATGATCTTGAGGATGCCCAGGAGGGCGTGGGGATCTTCGCCCTTCAGCATGTCCTCGATGGTGGGCAGCTCGTGGAAGCGGTTGAAGAAGGGCTGGAGGCCGGACATCATGATGGCGCCGGCGATGGTGGTGATGTCGTTCTGCAGGGCCCGTCCCCGCAGGGGCTGGATATAGGCCAGCACCCGCACCGCCATGATCGGGTCCTGGAGGATGACATGGGCCAGGTCCCGCGGGTCCACCCGGTCGACATCCTCCCGCATCTCTTCGAGCTGGCGCCTGGTGTTGCGCAGGACGGGCAGGCTGCTGTTGCTGAACAGTACGACCCAGGCTTCAGCGTCCTGCAAAGGGTGGTCGAGCATGTTGTTCTTCTATCTCAATAAAGTTGGCTAACCTACTGTTTTAATTGTTTTCCAGTTTAAGCATGGATGATGGGCGAGGGCAAGGGGTTTGGCGTGAGATAATGCAGAAATCCCACTTAATGTCTCCCAATATGGACTACGCCATCATCCCCGTCACTCCCTTTGCGCAGAACTGCACCCTTTTCTGGTGCCGGACAACCCGGGAAGCGGCGGTCATCGACCCGGGCGGGGATATCGACCGTATCCAGCAAGCAGTAACCGAACGGGGCCTGAAGCTGGTGAAAATCCTGGTCACCCACGGCCACATCGACCATGCCGGCGGCGTGGCGGTCCTGGCGGATTCCCTGGGGCTGCCCATCGAAGGGCCCCAGGAGGAAGATCGCTTCTGGATCGAGGGCATGCCCCAGCAGAGCCGCATGTTCGGGTTCCCGGCGGTCAGGAGCTTCGAGCCGACGCGCTGGCTCAAGGACGGCGACCAGGTGAGCTTCGGCCAAGTGGTTCTGGATGTGCTGCACTGCCCGGGGCACACCCCGGGGCACGTGGTTTTCTACCATCAGCCCAGCCGGCTCCTGCAAGTGGGGGATGTGCTGTTTCAGGGCTCCATCGGGCGCACCGATTTTCCCCGGGGCGACCACGACGCCCTCATCCGTTCCATCCGGGACAAGCTCTTTCCCCTGGGGGATGACGTGTCCTTCATCCCGGGGCATGGGCCCATGTCTACCCTGGGGGAGGAGCGCCGCTACAATCCCTTCCTGAGCGGCCAATTCGGCTGAGAGGCGGCGCGCCGCTCAGGTAACGGCGCGGATGCCGCTGGCCCAGGCCAGGGCGCTCAACTGGGCGGAAGCAAAGGTATCGCCATCCACGCCGAGGCTGTCGAGAAGAAGGCCGGCGGCTGCCGTGTCCCGGTTGTCCGCGGCGGCCAGGGCGGTGAGCAGCGTGCCCAGGGAACCAGTGCGTTCCTTCAGGGCGGCATGGACGGCGGCGGGCAAGGGTAGCTGCTGCAGGATTTCCGGCATCGAAAGATTGAGCAGGGTGTCAAGCAGCGAAAAGGCGCCGGTCATGAAGGCCGCATCCAGGAGTTTGTCGGTTTCGGGCGGCGGCTGGATGCCCGGGGCGAGGGCTTCCATCAGGCGTCCCCGGGTCGCGGCTTGCAGCAGGAGCGGGTTGGGTTGATGCCCCCCGTTGGGATCGGCATAGACCAGCAGTTGCAGCCAGCGCTGCAGTTGCTGGCGACCCAGGAGGGCGATGGCCTGGGCAAAACCGGTGATCGGGGCGGGCGGTCGCATGCCGGCCGAATTGACCAGGCGCAGCAGGCTGTAGGCCAGTTTCGGCTCCTGGCGGAAAATTTCCTCGATTTCCCGGGTGTCGGCGTCGGCGGCAATGAGGGCCAGAAGTTTCAGGAGCCGTGTTCGCAGCATGTCCGGCTTCCTGGAGGAGGAGGAACGGTTCAGCAGGTACTCGCCGGTGACCAGGGCGCAGTGGTTGGCCGTGGCCCAGACGAAATCGTTGCGGCTGCGCAGGCCGGTAACGGCGATGGCGGTCCCGGTCGCCAGAGCCATCAGGCTTTGGGCGGGGAGGGTGCGGGCATGGCTGGCGGCAAGGACCACATGGCGCCAAGCGCCGGCGGGGGGCACCGGGTCCTTGGGGCCCAACACCAGGCCGATCCTGGCGCCGGCTTGACGCAGGTCGGCCTCCAGCCGGTCATGTCTTTCCTTTGCCCCGGGCGCCTCTGCCGGGCCCAGGAGGAACACGACCGTCTGGTCGGCAAAGGCTGCGGCGGCGGCTACGCTTTCGGGGCCAAGGGCCGGGATGAACCAGGGTCGCCCCGGATTCGCAGTCGGCAGCGCCGGGTGTCGGGCCAGCCGGGAGAGGGCTTGGGCGAAAGCGGTGTCCGGGCCGGAAAATTCGATATGGAATCCAGCCCAGCTTTCATCGGTATCAAACCACGGCGTGATGAAAAGATGCTCCGATTTCGACATGCTGCTCTCAGCTTCCTTCTCTTGCTTGTTCCGGGTGGCTTCCAGGCCAGTCATCCGGCGAGTTGAAGTTCTCGAAGGCCTCCGGCTGGTCGGAAAAATCGGCGACCCGGCAATCCATTTCCCCTTGCCATTGGCCGACTTTGCGCTTGCCGGCATTCAGGAAGGCTTCCAGGCGGGGCAGCAGGCTGCGGCGGTAAAGGGCGAAGACAGGTTCCCGGCCGTTGCCGGCGGCCACCGCCGCTTCGCCGTCGGCGAGGGCCGCAGCCAGCCGGTTCGCCAGGTCGGAGGGCAGGAAAGGGGAATCGCAGGGGGCGGTCAGAACCAGGGGGGTGGCGGCAACCTGGAGGGCGGCGTGGAGGCCGGCCAGAGGGCCGGGAAAACCGGCGATGCGGTCGGAGACCAGCCGGCACCCAAGCAGCCCGTAGCGCTCGGCGTTGCGGTTGCAGTTGATGAGGACCTCGCCCACCTGGGGGCGGATACGGCGCAGGACATGGGCCGCCAGGGGCTCGCCGTCGAGCGGTTGCAGTCCTTTATCGACACCTCCCAGGCGAGTGGCCAGTCCGCCGGCAAGGATGACGGCAGTGATTTCTTCTTGCGCCATAATGAAGGGATGATCCCATATTATTGGTCCGAGGCGATACGCCAATTGGCCGACGCCGATCCGGTGATGGCGGCCCTGATCGGCCGGTATGCCGGCACGGGCCTCTGTTCCCGGGGAGATGCCTTCGGCACCCTGGCCCGCTCCATCGTCGGCCAGCAGATCTCGGTCAAGGCGGCAGACGCCGTCTGGGCGCGCTTCGCCGCCGCGGTGGGGACGGTGTCGCCGGCGGCGGTGCTGGCCGCCGGGGAGGCGGGTCTCGCCAGCAGCGGCCTGTCCCGGCGCAAGATCGAATATATGGTCGATCTCGCCGGGCATTTCGCCGCCGGGCGTATCCGGCCCGAGCACTGGGCGGACATGGCGGACGAGGCGGTGATCGCCGAGTTGGCCGCTGTGCGCGGCATCGGCCGGTGGACGGCGGAGATGTTCCTGATCTTCAACCTCCTGCGGCCCGATGTCTTTCCCCTGGACGACCTGGGCCTGCAGCGGGCCATCTTCGACCACTACTTCGGCGGTGAGAAGCAGCCCCGGCGGGTGCTGGCCGAGCTGGGAGAGGGCTGGCGCCCCTGGCGCACGGTGGCGACCTGGTATCTGTGGCGCAGCCTGGATCCCTTGCCGGTGGAGTATTAGCCGGAGGGCTTAGCCTTTTGGGGTAGAATACCCGCCGACCCAAAATTCCCGCCGTCCATGAAAACCAGTTTTCTCGACTTCGAACAGCCCATTGCCGATCTGGAAGCGAAGATTGAAGAGCTTCGCTTCGTCCAGGACGATTCCGCCGTCGATATTTCGGAAGAGATTTCGCGCCTGGAAAAGAAAAGCGCTCAACTGGCCAAGGATATCTATGCCAAGCTCACGCCCTGGCAGATTTCCCAGTTGGCCCGGCATCCCCAGCGGCCCTACACCCTCGACTACACCGGCCGCATCTTCACCGATTTCGAAGAGCTGCACGGCGACCGCGCCTTCGCCGATGATCGCGCCATCGTCGGCGGCCTGGCCCGCTTCAACGGCCAGCCGGTCATGGTCATCGGCCACCAGAAGGGGCGCGATACCAAGGAAAAGATTTACCGCAATTTCGGCATGCCCCGCCCCGAGGGCTACCGCAAGGCCCTGCGCCTGATGAAGCTGGCCGAGAAGTTCGGCCTGCCGGTGATGACCTTCGTGGATACTCCGGGGGCCTATCCCGGCATTGACGCCGAGGAGCGCGGCCAGTCCGAGGCCATCGGGCGCAATCTCTACGTCATGGCCGAGCTCAAGGTCCCCATCATTGTCACCATCATCGGCGAAGGGGGCTCCGGCGGCGCCCTGGCGATCGCCGTGGGCGATATCGTCCAGATGCTGCAGTACTCCACCTACTCGGTCATCTCCCCGGAAGGCTGCGCTTCCATTCTCTGGAAGAGCGCCGAGAAGGCCCCAGAGGCGGCGGAGACCATGGGCATCACGGCGCCCCGCCTGAAAACCCTGGGCCTCATCGACAAGATCGTGAGCGAGCCCCTGGGCGGCGCCCACCGGGACCATGCCGCCATGGCCCAGAACCTCCGGAAGGCCTTGCAGGACGCCCTCAAGCATGTTTCCGGACTGTCCACCAGCGAGCTGCTGGCGGCGCGCTATGAGCGGCTCATGTCCTATGGCCGGTTCAAAGAGCAGCCCGTCAAGTAGGCTGCTCTCCCAAGTCCGGGGTTTTCTCGCGGCCCGACTGGGCCCGGCCGACCGAGTCTGCGTTGGCCTCTCCGGCGGCCGGGACTCGGTGGTCCTTCTCCACCTCCTGGCCCGCCTCGCCTGCGGCCGGCAGTTGTCCGCCCTCCACGTGCATCATGGCCTCTCCCCCCATGCCGGGGCATGGACGGCCTTTTGCCGGGAATTGTGCGCAAGCCTGGATGTTCCCCTGCAGGTTGAATACGTCACGGTCGAGGCTGACGGCGGACTCGGCCTGGAAGCTGCCGCCCGCGCCGAGCGCTATGCCGCCTTTTCCAGCTGCGGTGCCGATTGCCTCCTGCTCGCCCATCATCAAGACGACCAGGCCGAGACCCTGCTGTTCAATCTGGTGCGGGGCACCGGGGTGACTGGCGCGGCGGGGATGCCCGCTGAACGCCGCCTGGGGGCCCTGCGCCTGCTGCGCCCGCTGCTGGGCGTGCCGCGCAGCGACATCGTGGCCTATGCCCGGGAAAGCGGTCTCGCCTGGATCGACGACGAAAGCAACGACGACACCGGCTTCTCCCGCAATTTCCTGCGCCACGAGATCCTGCCCCGCCTGGGGGAGCGGTTTCCCGCCGCCAGCGCCTGCCTGGCCGGCGCCGCCGCCCACTTTGCCGAGGCCGACGGGCTTCTGGCCGAACTGGCGGAAGCCGACTGGCAGGCCCGGGCAGTGGGCGATGAGCTGCCCATGAAGAGCCTCCGGGATCTGTCGCCGGCCCGCCTCAAGAATGTCCTGCGCCATCGCCTCCGGTGCCTGGGCTGGCGGGTTCCCGCCGCCCGTCGGCTGGAGGAATTCGTCCGCCAGTTGCTGGAAGCGGCCCCGGACACCCACCCGGCGCTGCACCTGCCCGACGGCGAGATGCGGGTGCTGCGCCGCCGCTTATGTTGGATCGGTCAGGGAATCCCCCTGTAGTGCCTGCCTTCGGTTAAAATCAAAAAATACTGTCCTGAACCCATAGATTATGATTACCGGATCCATTGTCGCCATCGTCACCCCTATGCATGAAGATGGCAGCCTCGACTACGCAGCCCTGCGCAAGTTGGTTGATTTCCATGTGGCCGAAGGCACCGACGGCATTGTCATCGTCGGTACCACGGGCGAGTCCCCCACCGTCGATGTCGAGGAACACCGCGAACTGATTCGCGTCACCGTCGAGCATGCGGCCGGCCGCATTCCGGTGATCGCCGGCACCGGCGCCAATTCGACGGCGGAAGCCATCGAACTGACCGAGTTCGCCAAGCAGGCCGGCGCCGATGCCGCCCTCTCCGTCGTCCCCTATTACAACAAGCCCACCCAGGAAGGCCTCTACCGGCACTTCAAGGCCATTGCCGAGGCGGTGGACCTGCCCATCCTGCTCTACAACGTCCCCGGCCGCACCGTCGCCGACATGTCCAACGACACCGTGCTGCGCCTGGCCCAGGTGCCCGGCATCGCCGGCATCAAGGACGCCACCGGCAACCTGGACCGGGCCTGCGACCTGATCGCCCGGGCGCCCAAGGGCTTCGCCCTCTACAGCGGCGACGACATGACCTGCGTCGCCTCCATCATGCTCGGCTTCCACGGCAATATCTCGGTAACCGCCAACGTCGCTCCGCGGCTGATGCATGAAATGTGCGTCGCGGCCGCCGCCGGCGAAGTGCGGAAGGCGCGGGAGATCCACTTCAAGCTCCTGGGGCTGCATCGCGACCTGTTCTGCGAAGCCAACCCCATCCCGGTCAAGTGGGCGGTGGAGCAAATGGGCATGATGCCCGGCGGTATCCGCCTGCCCCTCACCCCGCTGTCCGAAGCCAACCGCGAGCGCGTCCGCGCCGCCATGCGCCAGGCTGGCGTTCTTGCCTGACGGAGATACCATGAATCGACGGCTTTCCGGTTTTACCCTGACCCTCGTGGCGCTCGCCGTCGCGGGGTGCGGCATCCTTCCCGAATCGAAGAAGATCGACTACAAGTCGGCCGGCAAAGTCCCCTCCCTGGAGGTGCCGCCGGACCTGACCCAGCTTTCCAAGGATGAGCGCTTTGCGGTGCCTGACGGCGCCGGCAAGGGCAGCGCCACCTTCTCGGCCTATGCCGCCGACCGCTTGCCGGCGGCCCAGGCCCAGAATTCGGCGATCCTGCCCCAAGTGGAGAAGGCCCGCGTCGAGCGTTCAGGCAACCAGCGCTGGCTGGTGGTGACGGTGCCCGCCGACAAGCTCTGGGACACGGTCAAGGATTTCTGGCAAGAGCTGGGGTTCATCGTCAAGGTCGAGATGCCCGAGGCCGGCGTCATGGAAACCGACTGGGCCGAGAACCGCGCCAAGATTCCGGATGACTTCATCCGCAACACCCTGGGCAAGGTTCTGGATTCCCTCTATTCCACCGGCGAGCGGGACAAGTTCCGGACCCGCTTCGAGCCTGGCGCCGAGCCCGGCACCACCGACATCTTCATCAGCCACCGGGGCATGGAGGAGGTCTATACCTCGTCGGCCAAGGATGACACCCGTTGGCAACCCCGGCCGCCGGACCCGGAAGCGGAAGCCGAGATGCTGCGCCGCCTGATGGTTCGCCTGGGCACCGAGGAGAAGCGGGCGGAAGCTGCTGTCGCCACCGCCAAGCCGGAACTCCGCGCCCGCCTTGCCAAGGCCGGCGATGGTTCCGGTACGGTGGAAGTGCAGGAGCGCTTCGACCGCGCCTGGCGGCGGGTTGGGCTGGCCCTGGACCGGGTCGGATTCACCGTCGAGGACCGTGATCGCTCCAAGGGGCTGTATTTCGTCCGCTACGTCGATCCGGAAATCGACAGCAAGAAGGAAGACAAGGGTTGGCTGTCCAAGCTTGCCATCTGGAAGAGCGACGAAGCGCCCGCCAGCAGCAAGGTCCAGTACCGTATCTATGTGAAGGAACTGGGCAGCAGCAGTACCAACATCCAGGTCCTGTCGCGGGAAGGCGGCGTCGACAAGTCCGATACCGCCAAGAAGATCATCAGCCTGCTCTACGACCAGCTGAAGTGATACGTTTCGCCTCGCTCGGCAGCGGCAGTAGCGGCAACGCACTGCTGGTGGAGAGCGGGGCGACCCGACTCCTGGTGGATTGCGGCTTCAGCCTCCGGGAAACGGCCGCGCGGCTCAACCGCCTCGGCGTCACCCCCGGCGACTTGACCGGCCTGCTGGTCACCCACGAGCACTCCGACCACATCGGCGGCGTTTTTCGCCTGGCGCGGCGCTACGGCTTGCCCGTCTGGCTGACCTACGGAACCCTGATGGCCGCCGGGGCGGCGGCGGATGGCGCCGACTGCCGGGTCATCGACAGCCACGATCCGCTGGCGGTGAACGACCTGGAAGTGCTGCCCTATCCGGTGCCCCACGATGCCCGGGAACCGGTCCAGTACGTATTTTCAGACGGCGCTCTGCGGCTGGGGGTCCTCACCGACGCCGGTGAGGCGACGGCCCACCTGCGGGCCATGCTGTCCGGTTGCCATGGCCTGGTCCTGGAGTGCAACCACGACGCCCGCATGCTCGCCGAATCAGCCTATCCTCCCGCCCTCAAGCGCCGCATCGCCGGGCGCTACGGCCACCTGGAAAACCAGGCGGCAGCGGACCTTCTGGCCAGCATCGACGCCTCCCGCCTGCAGCATCTGGTGGCGGCCCATCTGAGCGAACACAACAATCTGCCCGAACTCGCGGCCCGGGTCCTGGCGGCGGCCGTGAACTGCGAAGAAGGCTGGGTAGGCGTGGCGGATCAGGCAGCCGGCTTTGCCTGGCGGCAGCTCGGCTGAGGTCAACAAAAAAGCGGGACCGAAGTCCCGCCTCTGTTCAGCGTGAGCCGAAGAGAATTACTTGGCAGCAGCGGTGCCGGAAGCGGCAGCCGGAGCGGCTTCGGTGGCGGAAGCGGCAGCCGGAGCAGCTTCGGTGGCGGAAGCGGCAGCGGGAGCGGCGGGGGCAGTAGCAGCGGGGGCCGGGGCGGGAGCGGCAGCCTTCGGCTCTTCCTTCTTGCCACAGGCGGTCAGGGCCAGAGCGATCAGAGCAGCAGCGAGAACGGACTTATTCATTGGTGTAATTCCCTTATCGATAAAGAAACTAGCAAATTTTAAACTTGCCAAAAATTTTGAAGGCCGGAGCGACCGGCCAGATTGTGATTATATCAAGATTGCCGAATTTCACCAGAATTGTGCTGCGGACGCACAATGCCGCCGTTGTTCCATCACAAACCCAGGGTAGTTGGGCTGACCGGTGTCCCGCCTTCGCGCCGGATTTCCTCAAAGCGTTGACAATAGGGTTCCAGTTCCTCCCCTTCATCCGTCAGAAGCTTGGATCTGGGCTGGTCCTGATCGAAAAGCACAAGTCCATGGCGGCCGTCAACCAGGATCATGGCATCCCGCAGGTGGGCCAGGTGGTCTGGGGTTTTTACCATAGTCATGCCTGTGGGATGGTCGGCGAGCAACCGCATCAGGCGAGGATTGGTGCGCTGCACCAGGGCGGTTTCCCGGAGGGCGATGCGCAGGCAGTCGGCCCGCCCGGGCTGCAGCAGGCGCCTCAGATAATCCTGCCGGAAACTGGCGTCCAGCTGGAGGCGGGCCAGATCGTGGTCATAAATCAGGATTTCCCGTTCCGCCAACGCCAGGAGGCGGTCCGCCGCCGACTGGAATTCGCCCCAGGATGTCAAAAGTTCACGGGCCATGGCGTGTAGTTTAGCGCATTGTTAAAATTGAAGTTTTTCTCGGAGTAGCAGGGTATGCCCATCGGGCTCATCGAATCAGTGGACCACGAAGCGCGGGGCATTACGCGCCTGGACGGCAAGACGATTTTCGTCGAAGGCGCCCTGCCAGGGGAAGTGGTCGAATACGCCAGCTACCGCAAGAAGCCCAATTATGAAATGGCCCATCTGGTGCGGGTGGTCACCGCCTCGCCGGCCCGGGTGCAGCCCCGCTGTCCCCATTTCGGAATCTGCGGCGGCTGCGCCATGCAGCATGTGGACCCGGCGGCCCAGGTGGCGATCAAGCAGCGGGTGCTGGAGGATAGCCTGTGGCACATCGGCCGGGTCCGCCCGGAGCACCTGCTGCCCCCTATCCAGGGCGCGCCCTGGGGCTACCGCCACCGGGCCCGGCTCGGGGTGCGCAAGGTGCCGACCAAGGGCGGCATGCTGATCGGTTTCCATGAGAAGAAGAGCAGCTATATCGCCGACATCCGCTCGTGCCTGGTGCTGCCGCCCCATGTGTCGGACCTGCTGGTGCCCCTGCGGGAACTCTTCAGCGCCCTCTCCATCGCGGACCGCCTGCCCCAGGTGGAAGTGGCGGTGGGCGAGGACTGCACGGCCCTCGTGCTGCGCATCCTGCAGCCTCTCAACGACAAGGACGAGCAGCTCTTGCGGGCCTTCGCCGACCGCCACGGGGTGGTGTTCTACCTGCAGCCCAAGGGCCCCGATACCGCCTACCGCTTCTATCCGACCCCCGGCCCCAGGCTTTCCTACGCCCTGCCGGAATTCGGCCTGGAGATGGATTTCCGGCCCACCGATTTCACCCAGGTCAATCATGCCGTGAACCGCATGCTGGTGCGCCGGGCTATCCGGCTCCTCGACCCGCGGCCGGGGGAACGCATCGCCGACATGTTCTGCGGCCTGGGCAACTTCACCCTGCCCATCGCCCGCCGCGGGGCGACGGTGGTGGGCATCGAGGGCAGCGAAGCCCTGGTGGAGCGGGGCCGGCAGGGGGCGGCGGCCAACGGCCTGGCGGAGCGGATGGAATTCGGCGTCGCCAACCTGTTCGACTGCACGCCGGAATCCCTAGCCGCCCTCGGCCCCTTCGACAAGATGCTCATCGACCCGCCCCGGGAAGGAGCCATCGAGGTGGTCAAGGCCCTGGGGGAGAACGGGCCGCGCCGCATCGTCTATGTCTCCTGCAATCCGGCGACCCTGGCCCGGGACGCGGCGGTGCTGACGACGGTGAAGGGCTACCGCTTCGTGGCGGCGGGGGCAGTCAATATGTTCCCCCAGACGGCCCATGTGGAATCGATCGCGGTTTTCGAAAAATAAAAAAGGCGGCTTGAAGCCGCCTTTTTCGAACGCGGGACGCTGCCTTAGTCGCGATCGCCGCTGAAGGCCATGAGCAGGTTCAGGAGACCGACGAAGACGTTGTAGAGATCCAGGTACACCGCCAGGGTGGCGATGACGTAGTTGGTTTCGCCCCCCTGCACGATGCGGCTGATGTCGTAGAGGATGTAGGCCGAGAAAATCATCACCACCGCGGCGGAAACCGCCAGGGAGAGGGCCGGGATCTGGAAGAAGACGTTGGCCAGGGCCGCCAGCAGCACCACCACCATGCCGACGAACAGGAACTTGCCCATGCCGCTGAAATCTCGCTTGCTGACGGTGGCGACGGCGGAGAGGGTGAAGAAGATGGCGCCGGTGCCACCCGCCGCCATGGCGATGAGGGAACCGCCGTTCGAAAAGCCCAAGGCCACTTGCAGGATGCGGGACAGCATCAGGCCCATGAAGAAGGTGAATCCCAGCAGCAGGGCGACGCCCCAGCCGCTGTCCTTGGTGCGCTCGATGCCATACATGAAGCCCCAGGCGATGCCGAGGAAGAGCATGAAGGCCATGAACGGGCTGCCGGCGAGGAAGCTGAACCCCATCGCGACGCCGGTCAGGGCGCCGAGCACGGTGGGCAGCATGGAAAGGCCGAGCAGCAGGTAGGTGTTGCGCAGAACGCGATTCTGCCGAAGAGCGAGCTCAGGGGTGCCTTGCCCGATCATCTGGAAGTCGGTTTGCATGGATGGGTGCTCCTTGTCTTGGGAAATTCCGGCTCATAAGACTAGCGGAGGGGTTTGAAAGTTGCAACCGCCAGCCGGATGGCATGGCAAGGCGGCTGGAGGGCGCCCTGTGCTATCATCGCGCCTCCCCGGAGGTGTGGCAGAGTGGTCGATTGCACCGGTCTTGAAAACCGGCAACGGGTAACCGTTCGTGAGTTCGAATCTCACCGCCTCCGCCAGATGTGCTGTAACGATGCTCGCTCGCTAGCCAAAGATGAAAACGAGATGTGGAGGATAGTTGCGGCAATAACGGAGGTTCAGCGGACATTAAACCAGCATGGATATGATCCGCGCTGATGGGTGGCAGAGGGAGTAAGTGCCAGTCTTAGGGCGCTAACCTAGCGATTCAGAACGCCCTCAGCTTGATCCTAAAGATCTCCTGCTGCACCAAAGAATTCCCTGGTCCATTCTTGTGCGCCAACAACTTTCCTTAGTCGAACTGCACCAAATCCGGGATTGGCTACAGTAACCTCGGTTGCGATATCGTTTAGTCGCTTCAAGACGGCTGCATCCATGCTGGGTCGGCGGCTTGCGCCAGAGCTGATATATGCATGCGGTGTGCAGTCTCTAATACGAGACTTGTCGCCAGAGGTAGGCAAATATTGCCCGGCAAGGCTATATGGAGTTAAGCAGGTAACAGGGTTGGGGTTCAGCATGTTGGCCCACACAGGGGGGTGGTCTCCGGTGCTGGAGCCGTGGTGAGCAACTTTATATGCCGAACTGCGGGGGCGGTTAGCGCACCATTGGTCATTTACTACAGCACTCCAGCCTAGGGCTTCGTGGTTCTCTAGGTCTGATCCAAGTAAGACAGCATCCCCAACAAAATCGATGTGCAGGACAACGGCTTCCAAATTTGGCTTCATTTCCGGTGCGTGCCCAATCTGGATGCCGGGGTTTTTAGGTACATGGCTAGCAAAGTGGGCTATCGATTGTGCGCAGGCCGCCGGGGTGGGGGATAGCGCGCAGACCCGGATGTTTCTCTCGTTTGCCGTGAGCTCCAGGACAGACGTCCGTTGGTGCAGGAAGTAAACGATTTCCCGTGCCTTGACTGCAGAATAGAGCTCTTTGGAACCTCGAGAAAGACCAGGGGCGAACTTTTCGCTGTACGCGGCGAGGAACGCAGTTGCCTCTGCGTCTGAGAAAACATGAGACAGCATGAATTCTGCGTCGGCATAGTGAGCAGCTAACGTAGAGATGCCGCGCACGTGATCGTCATGCCAATGCGAAGCAATAATTGCTTTTACACCAGATGCTGGAACGCCAATTTGCTCTAGGTATGCACGGGAAGCAGGCTCAGATGTGCCCGGGACTAGGCACGAATCGACCAGCATCCAATTTTGTTCCCCAAGATGGACCGCTATCGCCTCACCGTAACCAGGACCAAAAATCGTGATTTCGATTTCATTGTCGGCGGGTCCGCCGCCATAGTTAATCATTCGGCAAGCGGTCTAGCTTTCATCTTGGACACAAGAACTTGGGCCTCTGCCCTAATTTGCTGGATTTGGTGCTGTGACCAACTCGGCCGCCGACGAAAGCGCAATTCCTGAGAGTTCTTGATGTTGCCTCGCCGTACTTGCTTGTACAGCGTTAGATAAAATACTGCACCGGGTTTGACCAAATCCAAGTCCTGCTCAGAGACCCACTGAAGTTCGATCTGGGCAGTATGGTCAGGCACTTGTCCCATCTTTGCCGACAATAGAGCACGCATGCTCTGGGTGTCATCGTCCACGCTAAGCACTCGCCCTTCCCAAAGCTGGAGCACTGCTGCATCTGCGGCGTCGTCGGATATCTCACGCATCTTGGGTAGAGAGGGGGGGAGAAACTCTTTCCCAAGCTGCGATTTGGCAGTCAGCGACGAGGCTGCAAACTCTTCGGGCCGGGCTGCTGTGTTGGCCGGGCCCACCTCAATAGGGCGAAACTCGAAAGCTTGGAGGTGTCCGTCGTACGGGGTGGACACGCGGGCCGTCGGCCAACCGTCAATGAGGTGTTGTGGAACTCGTGTGAGCATGGATTAGTTTGTGTTTCCGGTACCGGCTAATGCAGCTGAAATGAGACCATCAAAAACACGGGTAGCGTCTTCCCATGTCTTCAGCCAATCTGCCTCAATGATCCCAGCGGCTTGTTCCCCCGGTGGCAAAAGGTCTCCGCTGGCTTCAATGACATTGTGGTTATTGTATGACATGTAAACGCCGTAGCGGAGCTTTGACGAAGGTTGAATGGATATCCGCTTCTCGTTCTTCGACAGGGCCTCACGGCGTTCATTGGTTTCTTGGATGCGGATGGTTAGGTCCGCCATCCCAGCAGAAAACCCATCGCCAGGGAACAGGTCTCGCCAAATAACCTTCGGGGCTAGTACGTCGCCTACCCGGTGGTAGTCAGCCTCGGAGCCTAGGCGATAGTGAGCGTGGAAATTGAGGCCCAAAGCCCTGATAGGCGAGTGTGGTACTAGTGACAGAATGCCGATTGCTAGGTCTGAGAAGGCAGGGGTTAATGGCCCCTTGCTGGTCAGCGAAAACTGCTCTTCGAGGACCTGCAATGCAAACCAAGCTGTTTCGTAGGCGCACACTTGGCGGGAAACGATTAGGCTTTCACTACTCAGCGCAGTTTCGCAGTCACCCTGTCCAATGAGCTGGTTCCGTAAAAGCCAGTCTGGGGAGAATATCGCCGGATTGAATGAGCCTACCGCGATGATCGATGAGCCAAAAATCTCAGCTTGTCTTGTCACGTGAGGTGTACCTAACGTTAGGTTTAACTAAGTATTGTACATGGATATCGACCAAGTGCGATCCATGCCAGACCCTAAAACAGCTGTATTAACAACGAAGTCTCGACAACCGTCTCATAGTAAGTTGGGCACTCACAATCGCGGAAGTTCGCCAAAAACCTTGCAGGATTTGACGTTTCGCTCTTGGTGGTACAAAGAGAGTCTGTGGTTGCTCTGTAGCGGATTGATAAATAACGAATTATATATTTACTCGTCGAATCTCACCGCCTCCGCCAGAAAGTATGAAAGCCGTTGATCCACAACGGCTTTTTTGTTTTCTGCGCACCCTTTTCCCTGCGGCCGGGGGCGGCCGCCGGGCATGAACGATGGGCCGGCGGGGCGGTCCAATTTTGAGTGTTTCCCCTTCAGCAGGAACGCCGCCCTCCGGGCCTCAAAATGACCTACAAGCCTTCTCCATTGCCGGCACCCGTAAACCTGCGGGCTTTTGTTTGACAGAAGGGGAAATGATCGAGGACCCCGACCTCTACCGGCTATTCAAGGCGGAAAGCGGCCAGCATCTGGCCCGCCTGGAAGAGGATTTGCTGCGCCTGGAGCAATCCCCTGCCGATCCGGCGCTGCTGGAAGAAGCCTTCCGGGAATCCCATAGCCTGAAGGGCGCGGCGCGGGTCCTCGGGCTGGTCCGGATAGAGAGCGCCGCCCTGGGGCTGGAAAGTGTCTTTAACGCGGCCCGCAAGGGGGAAGCTCCCCTCACTCCGGATATCGTCACTCGCCTGAACCAGGCCCTGGGGGAGTTGCGCGAGCGCGTGCAGGAGGCCCTCGCCGGCGGCGACATGGCAGAACCCGCTTCGCCGCGGCCGTCCGCGCCTACCCAGCCCCCGGCAGCATCCTCGAGGAAATGACGAATCCCCTGATGCCCCTGATCTTGGTGGTCGAGGACAGCGCGGTGGAGGCGGAACTGGTGCGCCGCACCCTCGCCCGGGCAGGCTACGAGGTGACCGTGGCGCGGGACGGCGAGGAAGGCCTGAAGGCGGCGCGGGCCCATCGCCCCGACCTGGTGATGAGCGACATCAACATGCCGGTGATGAACGGCTATGCCCTGTGCCGCGCCCTCAAGTACGACGAGGCGATGTGGAATATCCCGGTGATCCTGTTGACGGTGCTGGCGGAGCCGGAGGACATCATCGAGGCCATCAATTCCGGCGCCGACGCCTACATCATCAAGCCCTATGTCGAGCCCAAGCTGCTGGACCGCGTCCGCGCCCTGCTGGAAGCCCCGATCCTGAGGCGGCGGGCCGACGAGCGGCGGGAGGAGGTGGTGGGATACGGCGGCAAGCACTTCAGTATCGCCGGCGGCGGCCAGCAGATATTGAATCTGCTGCTGTCCCTGTACGAGAACGCCCTCAACCAGAATCGGCAGCTGTCGGCCATCCAGGCCCAGTTCAGCCTGCTCAACGAAACCCTGGAGCAGCAGGTGCGGGAACGGACCGCGGCACTGGCGGAAAGCGAGGAACAGTTCCGCTACATGTTCGAGCATTCCTCCATCGGCAAAAGCATCCTCGCCTTCGATGGGCGGCTGGAACGGGTGAACAGCGCCCTGTGCGAGATGCTGGGGTACGCCGAGGATGAACTCCAGACCCTCGGCTGGGTGGGCGTCACCCACCCCGACGACATCGAAGCGACCCGCAGTGCCCTGGCGCCCCTTCTGGCCGGCGAAAAGGAATCGACCCGCTTCATCAAGCGCTACCTGCACAAGAGCGGCACCGTGGTGTGGGCGGACGTGACCGTCAGCCTGCGCCGGGATGGGGACGGCAAGCCCCTCTACTTCATAACGAACGTCAGCGACGTCACCGAGCGCATGCTGGCCGTGGAGGAAATCCGCAAGCTCAACGCCGAGCTGGAGCAGCGGGTGGCGGAGCGCACCGCGACCCTGCAGGCCGCCAACAAGGAGCTGGAAGATGTGGCCTACTCGATTTCCCACGACCTCCGGTCTCCCCTGCGGGCCATCGACGGCTTCTCCCGCAAGGTAATGGCCCGCTATGGCGACAAGCTGGACGACGAGGGCCGGCGCCAGCTGCAGGTGGTCTGCGAAAACGCCCTGCGCATGGGCCGGCTGATCGACGACCTCCTGGCCTTCTCCCGCATGGGGCGCCGGGAAATGGCGCGGCAGCCGGTGGACATGGAGGCCATCGCCCGGAAAGTCGCCGAGGAGCTGCGGGCCGCCGAGCCCGGGCGCGCCATCGAGTTGAGCTTCTCGCCGCTGCCGCCCGCCTGGGGGGATGCCATCATGCTCCGCCAGGTGTGGGCGAACCTCATCGGCAATGCCGTCAAATTCACCCGTCGGCGGCCGGCGGCCCGCATCGACATCGGCGGCAGCACAGAGGGCGGGGAGGTTCGCTACTGGATCAGGGACAACGGCGCCGGTTTCGACATGCGCTATGCCGGCAAGCTCTTCGGCATCTTCGAGCGCCTGCACGGCCAGGACGAGTTCGAGGGGACCGGCGTCGGCCTGGCCATCGCCCAGCGCATCCTGCATCGCCACCGGGGCCGCATCTGGGCCGAGGGCCAGCCGGAGGGCGGAGCCACCTTCCACTTCGCCTTGCCCCTGCCCGCTACCCCCCGTTCCGGCAGTCCCGCAGCCTGAAGGCGAACAGCCGGGAACCAGGGCGGGAATGGGCCCGGAAATCCGCGACCCGGCCGGGAATTATTGGGCCCGGCTGCGCAGCAAGGCGCAGATTTCCTTCCGCCGTCCCCGCCGCTCCCCGTGGGCACGGCGATCCACCAGGACCAGCCCCTCCTCGTTGATGAACGGCGGCCCCTTGAGATAGGTCGTCTTCCTGCGCTCGGCGACGCGCTGAATGATGAGCCGGGGTCTGATCGAAGCATTGCTGTCCATCGTCATCGATACCATAGGTTCATTGATCGGAAATGGGTAACCGGCCCCTTGCCAGCTGGTTACGATTGAACATCCGGGGCATGACATCCGCGATAAGGCAAAACCCCCATTCCGGAGGCGGAAGCCCTGGGGTTTCCAACCCCGAGGCCGTTCTATTCCTTGAGGGCTTCGACGGCGATGCTGAGGATGACGTCATCGCTGACGGCAGGGGCGTATTTGCCGGCATTGAATTCGGTACGGTTGATCCGGGTGGTGGCGTTGGCGCCGCAGGCGTCCTTCTTGAGCAGGGGATGGGGCATGCACTTGAAGGAGGTGACGGTGAGGCTCACCGGCTTGGTGATGCCCTTGATGGTCAGGTTGCCGTCCACCTCGGAGACCTTGTCGCCGGTGAATTTCAGCGTCCTCGACTTGAAGGTGATGGTCGGGAATTTCTTCACGTCGAAGAAATCGTCGCCCTGCAGATGCTCGTCCAGGAGGGCATTGCCGGTGTCCACGGAGGCGACGTCGATGGTGACATCGACACTGCCGGTCCTGGCGGCGCGGTCCAGGACGATCTTGCCGGCCGTGCGGTCGAAACGGCTGACCTGGGTGGAATAGCCGAAGTGGCTGTACTCGAAGCGGGGAAAGGTGTGCTTGCCGTCGATGATGTAGGTTTCCGGCTCGCCGGCGGCGGGCAGGGAGACGGCGGCGGCCAGCGCGAGAAGGATGAGGTCTCTCATTGCATTCTTTCTCCAGGGGCGGCTCGAGGGGCACAGACCATCGTTATGGAACTTACATGGACAGCGCCACGGCCCCGATGTTCGCGGAACCTGGGGGCGGCCCGGCGACGGGCCGGGGCACACGGATTGCATAGAAATTCCGTTGCATCTTTCCGGGGAGGCGCCGCCATGGATCTTGCCGCCAGGATCGCCGGCGGCCGGGTGGAAGTGCCGTGAACACTTCCACCTGGCCGCCGCTGCCGCCGCAGGCCAATCGTTCCCTTGCCGTCGTGGCCTGGGTGGCGCTCATCGCCGCCCTCGGCCTCCTGGCCTGGGCGATGGCCGATGTGCTGGTCCTCGCCTTCGCCGGCATTCTCTGGGCGGTTTTCCTGCGTGGCCTGAGCAATGCCCTGGGCAAGCTCACCGGCGTATCGGAGCGCTGGTGCCTGGCCCTGGTGTTCCTCCTCCTGGGCTGTTTCCTGATCCTCGTCGGCTGGTTCCTGGGGGCCGAGATCATCAGCCAGATGGATGAGCTGATTCCCCGCCTGGCCAAGGCCTGGGGCCAGATCCAGGACCAGGTGCGGCAGTACGAATGGGGCCGCATCCTCATCGCCAACACCAGCTTCAAGGCCCTGGCGAAGGACAGGGAATGGCTGGCCCGCATCACCGGCGGCGCCTTCTCCACCACCCTGGGGGCCGTGGCCGGTCTGCTGGTGGTCTTCTTCATCGGCCTCTACGCGGCGGCGGCGCCCCGCACCTACCTGGACGGCCTGCTGCGCCTCGTCCCGCCCCGGGGCCGGCGGCGGGCGGCGGAGGTCCTGGCGGCGCTGGGCGCCACCCTGCACTGGTGGCTCATCGGCACCTTCATCAAGATGGCCGCGGTGGGGTTCGCCACCACCGTGGGGCTCCTGCTCCTGGGCATGCCCCTGGCCCTGGCCCTGGGCATCATCGCCTTCCTGTGCGAGTTCGTCCCCTATGTCGGTCCCATCCTGGCCGCCATTCCCGCCCTCCTGGTGGCCCTGGCGGTCGGGCCGGCGGAAATGGCCTCCGTGGCCGCCCTCTACCTGGGCATCCACATGGTCGAGGGCTATGTCATCTCTCCCCTCATCGACCAGCGCAGCGTCAAGCTGCCGCCGGCGCTGGCCATCACCGCCCAGCTGCTCCTGGGCTTCTCGACCCTGGGCCTGCTGGGGATCTTTATCGCCACCCCCCTGACGGCGGTGGGCATGGTGCTGGTCAAGATGCTCTACGTGGAGGACCGGCTCGGCGAGCCCACCGACGCCGCCGAGGAGGTCCAGCTCGCCAGGCCCGGGGAGGAAAAGGCAGACACCCAGGGGCCCGGGGGCCCATGACGGAATTCCCGGTGCCGGCAGCGGGTCTGAGGAATGTCCGCCGGACCACCCTATGGAAATATTCCTGCTTATCCTCCTCATCCTCGTGAATGGGCTCTTCGCCATGTCGGAAATGGCCCTGGTCACGGCCCGGCGCGGCCGCCTGTCCCGCCTGGCGGAGGAGGGCCATTCTTCCGCCGAGGTTGCCATGCGCCTGGGGGAGGAGCCCACCCGCTTCCTGTCCACCATCCAGATCGGCATCACCTCCATCGGCATCCTCAACGGCATCGTCGGCGAGGCGGCCCTCGCGGCACCCCTGGCCCGCTGGCTGCAGGCCCTCGGGGTCGAGCAGCGGAGCAGCGAAGTGGGCGCCACCTTCCTCCTGGTGGTGGTGGTGACCTACGCCACCATCGTGGTCGGCGAACTGGTGCCCAAGCGCATCGGCCAGTTCAATCCGGAAGGCATTTCCCTGGCGGTGGCGCGGCCCATGGAGAAGCTCGCCACCCTGTCGCATCCCTTCGTCCGCTTCCTGTCCTTCTCCACCGAAACCGTCCTGGGCCTTCTGGGCATCCGGGACCGGCTCCCCGCCGCCATCACCGAGGAAGAGATCAACGCCATGCTGGCCGAGGGGTCGGACGCGGGAGTCATCGAGAAGAGCGAACACGAGATGGTGCGCAACGTCTTCCGCCTGGACGAGCGCCAGATCGCTTCCCTCATGGTGCCCCGGGCCGACATCGTGTACCTGGACAGCACTGAGCCCCTGGAGGCCAACCTGGAGCGGGTCGCCGCCTCCGAGCACTCGCGCTTTCCGGTCTGCCGGGGCGGGCTGCACGACATCCTGGGGGTGGTCGCCACCAAGCAGCTGTTCAACCAGATGCGCCGCAACGGCAAGCCCGATCTGACGGCCCAGCTGCAGCCCGCCGTCTATGTGCCCGAATCCCTCACCGGCATGGAGTTGCTGGAGCAGTTTCGCGCCTCCTCCACCCAGATGGTGTTCGTCATCGACGAGTACGGCGAAATCCTCGGCCTGGTGGCCCTCCACGACGTGCTGGAGGCCGTGACCGGGGAGTTCCACGCCCAGGATAACGAGGAGGCCTGGGCCATCCGGCGGGAGGACGGGTCCTGGCTTCTGGATGGCCTCATTCCGATTCCTGAACTGAAGGACCGTCTGGGCTTCAAATCAACGCCGGAGGAGGACAAGGGGCGCTACCACACCCTGAGCGGCATGATGATGTGGCTCCTCGGGCGCCTGCCCCGCACCGCCGACGTGGCGGAATGGGAAAACTGGCGCCTGGAGGTGGTGGACCTGGACGGCAAGCGGGTGGACAAGGTCCTGGCGAGCCCCCTGCCGAAGCCGGCCGGCGAAGAAGAACCGCGCTGACACGATGGTTCCCGGGGCGGAAAGTTTTCGTATTTATCGAACGGTTTATTAACTTTATTATTGTTTTTCATGGGGTGTCCGGCGGCTATCCTTCACGGTACCCCTTGTTTTTCTACGGAGAGATGAATGAAAAGCTTTGCTCTATGGTCCGCGGTCTTCGCCCTTGGCCTCACGCTCACGATGGGTGACGCCGAAGCCGCCCGGCGTCTGGGCGGCGGCCGCTCCTTCGGGATGCAGCGGGAGGCGGTGGCCCCGCAAAAATCCATGACCCCGGCGCCGGCAGCGCCCAGCCAGGCGACCGCGCCCCAGGCCGCCAAGTCCCAGCCGGCGGCGGCTGCTCCCCAGCCCCAGGCCCAGCCCAAGCGCTCCTGGATGGGTCCCCTGGCCGGGCTGGCGGCCGGTCTCGGCCTCGCGGCCCTGGCTTCCCATTTCGGTTTCGGCGAAGGGCTGGCATCCATGCTCCTGATCGGCCTGGCCGTCATGGCGGTGATCGCCATCGTGGGCTTCATCATGCGCCGGCGCGGCATGGCATCCCAGCAGCCGGCCCTGGCCGGTGCCGGGGGCATGCCTTACCAGGCAACCGGCACGGGGATGGATTACGGCACCCGCCAGGAGCCGACCGCCAGCTTTTCTCCCGCGGCGGCGCCGGCTGCCCAGGCCGGCAGCGTGCCGGCGGACTTCGACGTGGAGGGCTTCGTCCGCCACGCCAAGGTCAATTTCCTGCGCCTGCAGGCCGCCAACGATGCGGGCAATATCGATGACATCCGCCAATTCACCACCCCGGAGATGTTCGCCGAGATCAAGATGGACTTCGTCCAGCGCGGCCAGGTCGCCCAGGAGACCGATGTGGTGACGATGGATGCCCAGGTCCTGGATGTCGCCGAGGAGGAATCCCGTTACGTGGCCAGCGTGCGCTTCACCGGTCAGACCCGGGAAGGCAGGGAAGGGGCAGCCGAGCCCTTCGACGAGATCTGGCATCTCACCAAGCCCCGGGATGGCAGCCACGGCTGGCTCCTGGCCGGCATCCAGCAGGTCCAGTAAGCCCGGCGGCAGGGCCGAAAAAAAGCGCCGGCGGGGAAACCCGCCGGCGTTTTTTTTGCAGGGATCAGCCCTGGAGGCGCGTTCCCAGTTTCTCCACCAGCCGCTGCAGATTTCCCAGGGACATCAGGTGGGCGTAGATCAGGCCGAGCTCGCCCTGGGCGAAGAGGGCATGGACCTTCTCCTTGTCCAAGGCCAGCAGGCGCTTCTCGTCCACCACGAAGAGGCCGGAAAGGTTGAAGGCGGTGCCGTCCGGCAGCTGGGCCTGGGCATTGGATTCCACCAGCAGGTCGTTCTCCTGCAGGTGCTTGCAGAATTCCTGGCTGCGCTGGGCATGGGCCTGGTATTCCCGCATCAGGTTCAGCATGTTCTGCAGGTAGGCGCTGGGCTGGTCGCCAGCGAAGAGGGGCTCGCCCTCCTCGCGGTTGAGGCAGGCGGCCGCCTCGTCGATGCAGATAACCACTTCACCCTGCTCGGCTTCCGCCGGGACGAAGGGATAGCGGCGCACGAAGGCGGGGATGTAGCGGGCATCCCAACGGCCCTCGCCATCGACGAAGAGGTTCTCGTCCTCCCGCAGCCCGAGCAGGGCCACCGGCAGGAAGACGCCCCCCTGGGCCTTGACGAAGGCGATGGGGTACTCGCGGCTGGTATCGGCGAATTCGATGCCCACCACGGGCACGGAATTGGTCTTGGCGGCAAAGGCGTAGCCCCCCTGGGGATTGACGCGCAGATCGTGGTGAATCCGGGAATCGAGGGAAACCACCTTGTTGTAGAAAATCAGGTCGGCCATCAGATGCTTTCAGGTTGGAAGTGCAAAGGAATGCGAAACGAATTGGCGACAATACCCCAAAGCGGCGGCCGCTTGAAGCCTGCAGCCCTTTCAGCCGGGGGCGAGGGGACGCCCCGGGGAGCCGCCCGGTGCCGGCGGCCCCGGCTCGTCAGCGGCTGTTGGCGGGACTGCGCAGGGGGCCTGCCATGCCTTGGGAATGGCTGAGCCGGGTGGCGGCATCGAAGTCGGCGGCGGCCCGTTCCAGATTGCCCTTGCGCCGCCAGGCCTGTCCCCGGTTGAAATAGGCCAGGGCGTATTGGGGGTCGATGCGGATGGCGGCATCGTAGTCGGCGATAGCCCGGTCCACGTCGCCTTTCTTGTCGAAGGCCAGGGCCCGGTGGTAGTAGGCCAGGGCATTGGCGGGATTGATGCGCAGCGCGGCGTCGTAGTCGGCAACGGCCCGGTCCGTGTCGTCCTTTTTCTCGAAGGCGATGCCGCGGTTGTAATAGGCGTCGGCATAGAGGGGATTGACCCGGATGGCGGTGTCGAACTCGGCGATGGCCTTGTCGAGGCGGCCTTTCTTCCCCAGGATGACGCCGCGGTTGGTGTAGGCCTCGGCAAAGCGGCTGTCCGCACGGATGGCGGCGTCGTAATCGGCCAGGGCCCGGTCCAGGTCGTTTTTCTGCTCCCAGGTGACGCCCCGGTTGAAGAAGGCCTGGGCGTGGCCGGGCTCGATGCGCAGCACCGCGTTGAAGTCGGCGAGGGCCTGGTCCAGCTCGCCTTTCTGGGCATGCGCGACGCCCCGGTTGAAATAGGCCTGGGCGTCCTGGGGGCGCTGCCGGATGGATTGGTCGAAATCGGCCATGGCCTTCTCCAGGTTGCCCTTCTGGAGCAGGACCGTGCCGCGCAGGGTCCGGGTTTCCGCATCCTGGGGGTTGATCTGCAGGGCGGCGTCGTAATCGGCCAGGGCCCGCGCCAGGTCGCCCTTCTGCTGCCAGCTGAAGCCGCGCATGGAGCGGGAAGGGGCATCCTGGGGATTGAGCCGGACGGCATTGTCGAAATCGGCGATGGCCTTGTCCAGGTCGCCCTTCTGGGCATAGGTGAGGCCGCGCAGGGAATAGACCTGGGCGAAGTCCGGGTTGATCTTCAAGGCGGCGTCGAAATCGGCGATGCCCCGGTCGGGGGACTGGTGGCGTATCCACAGGCCCCGCAGGACCAGGGTATTGGCGAGGAGGGGGGGCGGCAGCTGGCCGGATTCGATGGCCCGGGTGCAGTACCCCACCGCCTGGGCGGCGAAGAAGGCAGCGGAGGCATCGTCCGAGTAGACGGTGGCGAGGCCGCTGGTGCTGCTGGCGGAGAGTTCGGCGCATTTCTGCGCATCCTCGTTGCCGTCGCCGTAGGCGGCTGCGCCGGGCAGGGTCACCAGGGCGGCCAGCAACAGGTCCGCCGCCTTCATGGCGGATTCCGATCGGAAACAAAGGGTGGTCTGGACATGTCGGCCCTATCCCGCGCTTTGGGCGCGGCCGTGAAATCTCGTGTTGAGACCGGGAACGCTGCCGCCGGTTCAAGAATGGGCCGGGGAGGGCAGCCTGTTCCGGGATTTTTCGGGCATTCGAAACCGCTGATCTGCCGCCAAAACTTTATGCTGCGCCCCGGCGTCAAACAGCCGTTGCGGCCCGACAAAAGCCCGCTATCTCCCGGAGTCCTCCATGACCAATAGTTGCCAACCGCAGCCGGCGCAAGGGCGGATAGGTTCCCGATGAGCACTGGCGCAAGGAAAGGCGCGGCGGGCAAAGTCACGCCGATATCCAGCCGCCCCCAGCCCGCGGGTCTGGCCAAGGCGCCCACCGGCATCGCCGGACTGGACCAGGTCATGTACGGCGGCCTGCCCAAGGGGCGGCCGACCCTGGTATGCGGCGGCCCGGGCACCGGCAAGACCCTGCTGGCCATGGAATTCCTGGTCAAGGGCGTCACCGACTACGGCGAGCCGGGGGTGTTCATGTCCTTCGAGGAGAGCGGCAAGGATCTCTCCCAGAATGTGGCTTCCCTCGGTTTCGACGTGGACAGGCTGGTGGCGGAGAAGAAGATGGTCGTCGACCAGGTGCGCATCGAGCGCAGCGAGATCGAGGAGACCGGGGAATACGACCTGCAGGGCCTGTTCATCCGCCTGGGGCTGGCCATCGACAGCATCGGGGCGAAGCGGGTGGCCCTGGACACCATCGAGGTCCTGTTCTCGACCCTGACCAACGAGGGCATCCTGCGGGCGGAGCTGCGGCGCCTCTTCCGCTGGCTCAAGGAAAAGGGCGTCACTGCGGTGATCACCGGCGAGCGGGGGGAGGGCACCCTGACCCGCTATGGCCTGGAGGAATACGTTTCCGACTGCGTGATCCTGCTGGACCAGCGGGTTAACGAGGGGAAAGCCACCCGCCGCCTGCGCATCGTCAAGTACCGGGGATCGCCCCACGGCACCAACGAATATCCCTTCCTGCTCGACGAGAAGGGTTTCACCGTGCAGCCCATCACCGGCATCCTGCTGGACTACCGGGTCCCCTCGGAACAGGTCACTACGGGCATTCCCAAGCTGGACGACATGCTGGCGGGCAAGGGCTACTACCGGGGCAGCACCATCCTGGTCACGGGGGGCAGCGGCACCGGCAAGACCAGCATGGCGGCCTACTTCGTGGATGCCACCTGCCGGCGGGGCGAGCGCTGCCTCTATTTCGCCAGCGAGGAATCGTCCCACCAGCTGATACGGAACATGGGTTCCATCGGCCTGGATCTCCAGCACTGGATCGACCAGGGGCTCCTGCAGATCCATGCGTCCCGCCCGGTGGTCTTCGGCCTGGAGGCGTACCTGACGCTGATTCGCCGGCAGGTGGAGGAATTCCGGCCCCTGGCGGTGGTGTTCGATCCGATTTCCGGCTTCGAGGTCGCAGGCACCTACTCGGAGGTCCAGAGCATGCTGATGCTGCTGGTGGACTACCTCAAGGGGCATCAGGTCACCACCCTGTTCACCAGCCTCACCCCAGGGCAGGCCGGGTCGCCGCAGGAAACGAGCGAAGTGGGCATCTCGTCCCTGCTCGACACCTGGATCCTGTTGCGCAACCTGGAGCAGGGCGGGGAACGGACCCGCGGCCTGTACGTCCTCAAGTCCCGGGGCATGGCCCACTCCAACCAGATCCGGGAGTTCCGGCTCACCAAGCACGGCGTGGACCTGGTGGATGTGTACATCGGTCCCCAGGGCATCCTCACGGGCCTGGCCCGGGAAACCCAGGAGGCCCAGGACCGGGCTGTAGCCGAACTCCGCCAGCGGGAGTTGGAACGCGGACGGCTGCTCACGGAGCGCCGGCGCAAGGCCCTGGAGGCCCGGATCGCGGAACTCCAGGCCGAGTTCCAGGCGGAAGAGTCCGATACCGCAGTCGCCATCGATGAAGCGAAAGCCGCCGCTGAGGCCTCGCTCTCGGCCCGCATTGCCGCCGCCAAGGAGCGGGAAGAGATATCCACCCTTCCCAAACAAGGGAAAGGAGCGAGGAAATGAAGGAAGACAAGGCGTCCCCGGATGCCCAGGCCGACGAAAACAAGGAGTGGCAGCTCCGGCTCTACGTCACCGGCCAGACGCCCCGCTGCCTGGCCGCCCTGGAAAGCCTGCGCAAAATCTGCGAGGAGCATCTGGCGGGAAAGTACCGCATCGAGGTGGTGGATCTGCTGGTGCACCCGCAGCTATCCCGGGATGACGAGATCCTGGCCGTGCCGACCCTGGTCCGGAAGCTCCCCGAGCCCATGAAGAAGATCATCGGCGACCTGTCCAATACCGAGCGGGTGCTGGTCGGGCTCCAATTGCGGCCGCGGCCAAAGCCGGAGTGAGGCCGGACAGGGCCAGGGTGTGAGAATTCCACGCGGAGAGCGATATGGACAAGGACGCCAACCAGGACAAATCGGAAAGATATGTGCTCCGCCTGTTCGTCAGCGGCGCCACGAGACGTTCCACCGAGGCGATCGCCAATATTAAGGCGATTTGCGAACGGGAGCTGGCGGGCCGCTACGAGCTGGAGGTGATCGACATCTACCAGCTGCCGCAGGAGGCGAGAAGCGAAGAGGTGGTCGCCGTGCCCACTCTGGTCAAGAAGCTCCCCGTCCCCATCCGCCGCCTGATCGGCGACCTCTCCGAGGAGGAGAAGGTCCTGGTGGGGCTGGATTTGCGGCCCCGGCCGTAGGCAGGCGGCGAGGGGCGGAACCATGGCGGACAGGCCCATGACCCCGGAGGAGATGCAGGCGGAAATCCTGGATCTCCGGGCGCGGCTGGAGGAGGCCCAGGAAACCATCAGTGCCATCCGCAGCGGCGACGTGGACGCCCTGGTGCTCGGCTCCGAGGGGGAGCAGATTTACACCCGGAAGGGGGCCGAGGAGCCTTACCGGGTCATGGTGGAGGCCATGACCGAAGGGGCGGTGACCCTGGCCGTGGACGGGACCATCCTCTACTGCAATGCCCGCTTCGCCGACTTGCTGAAGCTGCCCCTGGAATACACCCTCGGCTCGGCACTGCAAGGCTTCGTCGCTCCCGCCGAGCACCATCACTTCGAAACCTGTCTGCGGCGCAGCCGCGAAGCGCCCTCCCGCTGGGAAACCGCCCTGCAGACGGCGGAGGGAATCCGGGTGCCGGTGCAGTTCTCCACCCACCCCCTCAAGGTGGATTCCCAGGAAGCCATCGCCGCCGTCATCACCGATCTCTCCGCCATCGCCGCCGCGGCCGAGGCCAAATCGCGGCTGGCCTTGATCGTCGAATCTTCCGAGGATGCCATCGTCTCCACCAGCCTGGGCGGCGTGGTGGACAGCTGGAATGCCGGCGCCGAGCAGCTCTTCGGCTACGCCGCCGAGGAGGCCATCGGGCGGCCGCTCCTGGAATTACTGGTTCCCCCCAAGTATGCCAACGAGGCCCTCCGGGACCTGGAAGCCATCCGCAGCGGCGGGCGGGCCGGGCACCAGGAGACGGTGCGCCTGCGCAAGGATGGGACGCCTATCGATGTATCGGCCACCGCTTCTCCCATCAAGGATTCCAGCGGCCGAATCATCGGCGTATCGAGCATCCTGCGGGACATCACCGCGCGCCATCTGGCCGAGGACGAGGTCCGCAGGCTCAATGCCGAACTGGAGCAGCGGGTGGCGGACCGCACCGCCAGGCTGGAAGCCGCCAACAAGGAGCTGGAGGCCTTCGCCTACTCGGTGTCCCACGACCTGCGGTCGCCGCTCCGGGCCATCGACGGCTTCTCCCGCAAGGTGGTGGAAGGCTATGGCGACCGGCTCGACGACGAGGGCCGGCGGGAGCTCCAGATCGTGCGCGACAGCGCCCAGCGCATGAACCAGCTCATCGACGACATCCTCGCCTTCTCCCGCACCGGGCGCCTGGAAATGGCGCCGCAGCGGGTGAATATGGAGGCCATGGCGAAAAGCGTCGCCGAGGAGGCGCGGCAGGCCGAGCCGGAGCGGTCCATCGAGTTCGCTATCTCGCCCCTGCCGCCGGCCTGGGGGGACCCCGCCCTGCTGCGCCAGGTGTGGGGCAACTTGATCGGCAATGCGGTGAAATTCACCCGCCGGCGGCCGGTGGCCCAGATCGAAATCGGCGGGCAGGTGGAAGGCGGGGAAATCCATTACTGGGTGAAGGACAACGGCGCCGGCTTCGACATGGCGTATGCCGGCAAGCTCTTCGGAGTCTTCCAGCGCCTGCATCGCCAGGACGAATACGAGGGCAGCGGGGTCGGCCTGGCCATCGCCCAGCGCATCCTCCACCGCCACAACGGCCGCATCTGGGCCGAGGGCCAGCGAGATGGGGGGGCCACCTTCCACTTTGCCCTGCCGGTTTCCGGGCCGGACGAAGCTCATGCAGGAGGACAGGCATCATGAATGTGACCAATCCGGAATTGCAGATTCTGCTGGTGGAGGACAATCCGGCCGATGCCGAACTGACCATGGACGCCCTGCGGGAAGTCCACCTCGTCAACCGGGTGCTATGGGTCAAGGATGGCGCCGAGGCTCTCGAAAAACTCTTTGCCGACGGTAGTGCCGCCGCCGCGGAAGGCCAGCGCCTGGGGCTGGTGCTCCTCGACCTGCGGCTGCCCCGGGTGGATGGCCTCGAGGTCCTGCGCGCCATCCGCGCCGACGAGCGCACCCGGCGGCTGCCGGTGGTGGTGCTGACTTCCTCCCACGAGGATGTCGATGTGGTGCGGGCCTACGACCTGGGGGTCAACAGCTACCTGGTGAAGCCGGTGGAATCCGGGGCCTTCATGGATGCGGTGCGCGACCTGGGGCTCTACTGGATGCTGCTCAACAAGCTGCCGGGCGAGACCCGATGACCGTTGGGATCCCGATGCCGCCAAAGCCTATGCGGCTTGAAAAATTCCCGGAAGGTATTACGGTGAAAGATAAGTGCACCAAGGCGTGGCAAGACCGCGGGACGACGCGGCAAGGGCAGCACAACGGATTACTGCCGGCAGGCAGGCTTCTGGGAGGAAACCAAGATGCAACGAGAAAACGATGGGCGGGCTTGGGAGCGCCGGCGGGCGCTGGTGGTGGACGATAGCGTGATCGCTCGCACTCTTGCCGCGGCCATGCTGGCGAAGCGGGATTTCGATGTGACGCAGGCCGAGGATGCCCAGAATGCCCTGCGCCGCCTCCAGGACCATTGCTTCGACCTGGTGCTGCTCGATATCGGGCTGCCCGGCATGTCGGGCACTGCGCTGTGCCAGGTGCTCCGCCACGAATTGGGTATGGTCGATCTGCCGATTATTGCCTACACCGCCCATGGCGAACTCACCAGCCTGGCCCGCATGCGCCTGGCGGGATTCGACGACTTCCTGATCAAGCCGGTCAGCATGGGAGCCCTGGACCTGGCCCTGGATCACGCCTTCGCCCATTAAGCGTCCCGGCCGGGAGAGGCAGCACCGAAGTCCCGGCCGTCTATCCGGCCGGGGCCGGCGGTGCTAGCATTCGCCCCTCCCATGCGTATCGAACACATCCGACAGCGCCTGCAGGCCCACGGCGCCAAGCTTTGCCATGAGGAACGCATCCTCCGGGCGTGGACCCAGGGGCGCCCCCTGGACAGTGGAGCCCGCCGCAACCGGCCCGAGGATTGCCTCCCCTTGCCCGTCCGCACCGCGCTGCCCGCCCTGGCCGCCGACCTGGCGGCTCTGGCGCGCCTGTCTTCCGAGCATCCCGGCGAGGATGGCTCCGCCCGCCTGCTGGTGGAGCTGGCCGACGGCCAGATGGTGGAGAGCGTGCTCCTGCCCCGGGACGGCCTCTGCGTATCCACCCAGGTGGGCTGCGCGGTGGGCTGCGTCTTCTGCATGACCGGCCGGGAGGGCCTCCTGCGCCAGCTCGGCAGCGCCGAGATCGTCGCCCAGGTGGTGCTGGCCCGGGCTCGCCGGACGGTCAAGAAGGTGGTGTTCATGGGCATGGGGGAACCGGCCCATAACCTGGACAATGTGCTGGAGGCCATCCAGCTCCTGGGCACCGCCGGGGGCATCGGGCACAAGAACCTGGTGTTCTCCACCGTCGGCGACCGGCGGGTCTTCGATCGCCTGCCCCGGGAGGCGGTGAAGCCGGCCCTGGCCCTGTCCCTCCATACCAGCCGCGCCGACCTGCGGACCCGGCTGCTGCCCAAGGCGCCGCCCCTGGACCCGGCCGAGCTGGTGGAACTGGCGGAAGCCTATGCCCGCGCCACCGGCTATCCCATCCAGTACCAATGGACCCTGCTCGACGGCGTCAATGACAGCCAGGAGGAGGTGGACGGCATCGTCCGGCTCCTGGCCGGCAAGTACGCCATCATGAACCTCATCCCCTACAACACCATCCCGGGCCTCGGTTTCAGCCGCCCCGCCGCGGAGAAGGCCGACGCCATGGCCAAGGAGCTGCATCGGCGCGGCATCCTGACCAAGCTGCGCAATTCGGCAGGGCAGGACATCGAAGGCGGCTGCGGCCAGCTGCGGGCCCGTTCCGGTCCGGGGAAGCGCCAGGCTACGGCTGCGCTCCAGCCGTTTCCGGCGCCCTGACCGGGTGGCGGGCGCCCCATCCATCCGGCGGCCCGCCAGCGGCTTGCCGCCGGGCGCCATGCCCGCATAATATCTGCCCTGCGTACCCGAAGGCTTGCCGGGCGTTGGCTGCGGGCAAGGAGGCGTACGGACCATGGCTCTTGGCGACATCATTCGATATCATGCTCAGATTGGCTTGGGATCAAGGAAAACATCTCCTCGGGGTGGCGGACATGGATAGCACTCACCGGGAATTCGTGGACCAGGCAGTGGCGGTGGGAAAAGCCTCCGATACCGAGTTTCCCGCCCTCTTCGCCGCCCTGGTGGAGCACACCCGCCAGCATTTCGAGCACGAGAACGAGCTCATGCGCACCTACGACTTCCCGGCCAGGGCCGAGCACGAACACGAGCACCAGCGCATCCTCGACGAGATGGACCACCTTGCCCAGCGGGTGGCCAACGGCCGTATCGGCATGGCGCGAGCCTATGTGGAGGGCGTCCCCATCTGGTTCGCCAACCACCTCGCTACCATGGATACCGACCTGGCGGCCTACCTCAAGCGGCAGCGGGGCTGAGCCGCCGGGCTCTCAGTGCACCCGGCCCTCGCCGTCCCTGGCCACCCGCTCCAGGTTATCCAACACCTGTTTGCTGGCGGCTTCCATGGCGGCGATTTCCCCGGCCCCCGCCGCCAGATTGCCGGCGCGGAATTGCTGCACCGCCTGGCGGCCGTGGAGGTGCACGTCCTTGTGGGGTAGTTCCATGTCCCGGTAGCCGTCGAATTGGGCATAGCAGTTGCGGCCATCCCCCTCGTAGTACCACTTGCCGAGCCGACAGCCCTGATGGCTGGCGAAGTCCTCGGATTTCTTCTCCGAGAGGCCGAAGAAGACCTTGTAGATTTCGAACTTGAAGATGAGGTGGTCGAACTTGGCCAGTTCGACGAAACTGCGCAGGGCCGAGCGGGCGACGGTCTGCTCCAGGTTCCCCAGCATCGCCAGCACGTTGTCGATGCCGGCGGCCGCCTTCGAGTCGGCACCGCCGAAGGACTCGGCCATGCTTGCCAGTTGCCCGATGTGCTCGCTGGCGGAGGAGGAGTCGTCGGCGATGCGCTGGACCAGGCCGGATATCTCGCTGGTGGCCTTGGTGGTGCGTTCCGCCAGCTTGCCGACCTCGTCGGCCACCACGGCGAAGCCGCGCCCGCTTTCGCCGGCCCGGGCCGCCTCGATGGCGGCATTGAGGGCGAGGAGGTTGGTCTGGTCGGCGATTTCCTTGATGAGATTGACGATGGCGCCAATCTTCTGGGCGCTGATGGCCAGCCCCTCGACGGCCTGGGTGGTGGAGCGGGACTGTTCCGCCATGCCGGACAATTCCTCGACGATCGACCCCATGATGGCGTCGCTGTCCCGGGTCATCGTATGGGACGTCAGGCTTTCGAGCCGTTCCCCCTTGAGGCCGTTGGCCAGCTTGGCCAGGGTCTGCTGGCTGGCCCCCAGGGTTTCGCCATAGACCTGCAGATTCTCGTGGAGGGCCAGGAAGCCGGCGTGCAGGGACTGCAGCCGCGCCATGTCCGCATCGGCGGCCGCCAGCCGCGACTGCAGGTCGGCGATCGTTTCCAAAGCGTTGTCCTTCTCGGCCTGAAGCTGGGCGTTGGCCGCTTCGAGCTGCCCAATGCGGTTCCTGTCGGCGGATGAGCGAAACAGCATGCTGGTCTCCTGGATTTTTGCGCTGCCTTATCCCTCTTGAATATAGTGGCGCCCTCGGCAATGGCAATCCCCCGGATGCACTATGCCGGACCGCCGGTATGCTACCCATTGGAGCACCTTCCGCCTCGGCAGGCGGCTTCGGTCCTTGCGGTGGCTGATATACGGCCCCATGCCCCTCTCGTACTACCCCGATTGTCGTATTACCTTGGATCATGGCGGGGTATATAAGTAACCTCGTATATTCCCTTGTGCCAGGAGGAGAACCATGGACAGGACATCGACCTTGCCGGATGTCGACGGCGAAGGCTATCTCATCGAACCGAAGGATTGGGACGAGGCCGTGGCCCGCGCCCTAGCCGCCCGCCAGCATCTGGACCTCGAGCCCGACCACTGGGACGTGATCCGCTTCATGCGGGCCTATTACGAGGAGCATCAGGTGGCGGCCGATGCACGGTTCGTCATCCGGCACCTGGAGGAAAGGTTCGGGGCCGGCGCCCGTAAGCGCCTGTTCGAGCTGTTTCCCTACGGCTACGTTGCCCAGGCCTGCAAGATCGCGGGAATGAAGCGCCCCCGGGCCTGGAGCACGGGCTGAGTTTTCCGGCTTCGTCCGGGCTGGCTCCGGGGCGAGGTTTCAGGCTAGCAGCGCCACGGCCTTGACCTGGGCCCACACCGGCCGGCCCGGCTCGATGGCCAGTTCCCGGCGGGAGCGTTCGGTGATCCGCGACAGGAAGGGGGTCGGGCCGACACGCATCTGCACCAGGACGTGGCCCGGCGTGTCCGTGGCGGCGACGGCGGTGACGTCGGCGGCCAGGATGTTGAGGATACTGGAGGCGTGGGGCCGTTCCAGGGCGAGGCTGACGTCCCGGGCGTGGATGCGGCAGCGCAGGCGGCTGCCGATGGCTTCCCGCCGGCGCCCGACCCGCAGGGATCCGCCGGGGAAATCCAGGCGGGAGAGGTTGTCGGCTTCGTGGGCGGCCAGGATGCCTTCCACCACCACCCCGGCGTCGTCGGCGAAGGCTGGGGGCAGGTCGGCCCGGGCCAGGGTCTCGGCCAGGGGGCCGCTCGCGACCACCCGGCCACCGTCCAGGAGCACCAGATGGTCGGCCAGCCGGGCCACTTCGTCCGGGGCATGGCTGACATAGATCACCGGGATGGAAAGCTCGTCGTGGAGACGTTCCAGGTAGGGCAGGATTTCCAGCTTGCGCCTGAGATCGAGGGCGGCCAGGGGTTCGTCCATGAGCAGCAGCCGCGGTGCGGCCAGCAGCGCCCGGGCGATGGCGGCCCGCTGGCGCTCGCCGCCGGAAAGGCTTCCGGGGGGGCGCTCCAGGAGATGCCCGATGCCCAGCAGTTCGGCCACGGCCGGCAATTCGAAGGGCCGTTCGGCAACCGCCACCCGTTTGAGGCCGAAAGCCAGGTTGGCTCCCACGGACAAGTGGGGAAACAGGCTGGCCTCCTGGAAGACGTAGCCCAGCGGGCGCCGGTGGGGCGGGACGAAAATGCCCCGCGCCTCGTCCTGCCAGACTTCGCCGCCCAGGGCGAAGAAGCCGCCGGGAGCCCTCTCCAGGCCGGCCATGGCCCGCAGGCAGGTGGTCTTGCCCGAACCGGAATGCCCGAAGAGGGCAGTAATGCCGCGGCCGGGCAGGGCGAGGTCCACATCGAGGCTGAAATCCCCCCGTCCGAGGTGGAAGCGGGCCTGGATGCCGGTGTTCACGACCGCATCCTGCCGCCCTGGGGGACGAAGGTGTAGAGGGCAAGCAGCACCAAAAAGCTGAAGGCCAGCATCCCCCCGGACAGCCAGTGGGCCTGGGCGTACTCCAGGGCTTCCACGTGGTCGTAGATCTGTACCGAGACCACCCGGGTCCGGTCGGGGATATTGCCGCCGATCATGAGCACCACGCCGAATTCCCCTACCGTGTGGGCGAAGCCGAGGATGGCGCCGGACAGGAAGCCGGGCCGGGCCAGGGGCACGGCCACCGACCAGAAGGCATCCCAGGGGCCGGCCCGCAGGGTGGCGGCGGCTTCCAGGAGGCGTTCCGGGATGGCCTCGAAGGCATTCTGCAGCGGCTGCACCACGAAGGGCAGGGAATAGAGCAGCGAAGCGACCACCAGGCCGGGGAAGGTGAAGGGCAGCGTCCCCAGGCCGAGGGCCTCGGTGAGCTGCCCCACCGGACCCCGGGGCCCCAGGGCAACCAGCAGGTAGAAGCCGAGGACCGTGGGAGGCAGCACCAGGGGCAGGGCGACGATGGCGCCCACGACGCCCTTCAGGCGGGAGCGGGTACGGGCCAGCCACCAGGCCATGGGGGTGCCGATGAGCAGGAGCAGCAGCGTCACCGTGGTGGCGAGCTTGAGGGTCAGCCAGACGGCGCCGAGGTCGGCGACGGTCACGGCGCGTAACCGTAGGATGCGATGATGGCGCGGGCCTTGGTGCCCTTCAGGTAGGCGGCGAGAGCGGCGGCGGCCGGCTGGCTGCGGCCCCGGGCCAGGATGGCCGCATCCTGGCGGATGGGATCGTGGAGGCCGGCCGGGAGAATCCAGGCGGAGCCGGCGGTGATCTTGCCATCCCGATAGACTTGGGAAAGGGCGACGAAGCCCAGCTCGGCGTTGCCGGTGGCGGCGAACTGGTAGGCCTGGGAAATGTTCTCGCCCTGCACGAAGCGGGGCTCCAGGGCAGCGAGGACGCCCAGCCCGGCCATCGCCTGGACGGCAGCGGCACCGTAGGGGGCGGTCTTGGGATTGGCGAGGGCGATGTGGCTGAAACCGCCTTTCTTCAGCACCTCCCCCCGGCCATCCACGTAGCCGGGCGTCGGGGACCACAGGGCCAGCTTGCCGACGGCGTAGGTGAAACGGCTGCCGGCAACGGCTAGCGACTCCTTTTCCAGCCGCGCCGGGGTTTCGTCGTCGGCGGCGAGGAGGACTTCGAAAGGAGCGCCGTTGGCTATCTGGGCGTAGAACTTGCCTGTGGCGCCGAAGGCCAGGATGGCCCGATGGCCGGTATCCTTCTCGAACTCGGTGGCGATCTCCTGCATGGGGGAGGTGAAGTTGGAAGCTACCGCCACCTGCACCTCGGCGGCCCAGGCCTTCGACAGGGCGAGGAGGGCGATGAGGGGAAAGGCTTTCATGGCTGTCTTCATGGCTAAGCGCAAGGGATGGCGGCGCATGGTGCCTGGCCGCTGCTTTGGATCAGGGCAACTTCGGCATTGGCCGGGAGGGCGCGGATTTGAGAAGCTTTCCCCGGAGCCGGTTGCCTTAAGTCGTATATAAGGAAAACTATACCCTACTTGGATGAAAGCGGGATCGGCGGCCCATCCCCTGGGAAGCTGGCGCCAGCGCCATCTCGCGGGAAATAAATAAACATTGCGTAATTCGATGGGCTGGTCCATACTGTTTGCTCGGGATTTCCAAGCAGTGAATCAGCTCCCGACGCTGTGCATGTCCCTAGCGGTACTCCAGTTCGTCAGCTTCTCCTTCTTGATTCTCGTAGTTTTGGGTCTCATCCCGTCTTTTTTCGTTTTTTTTAGGAAGCTATCGACATGGCAACTGGTACCGTTAAGTGGTTCAACGACGCTAAAGGTTTTGGATTCATCTCCCCCTCCGACGGCGGCGAAGATCTTTTCGCTCATTTCTCCGCCATCCAGGGCAACGGTTTCAAGACCCTGACCGAGAACCAGAAGGTTACCTTCGACGTGGTTACCGGCCCCAAGGGCAAGCAGGCCGCCAATATTCGCCCCGCCGAATAAGCCGCCTCAGCGACTTCGTGAAAAAGCCCGGTTTTCCGGGCTTTTTTATTTGGTGATTCCGGGTTCCGCCGTGCTGCCACGGCCAACGACCAGGGGGTGCCGCCCTCCCAACCGCAGAGTTCCAAGAGGTCAAGGATGGGGCAGTAACCTGCCCGGTGACTTCGCCAGGGCGTCGAGGTCGGCAGGCAGGAAGGATGCGACGTGGCGGAAGCCGCCCCGGCCATCCGGGCGGAAGACGACGAAAGCCCCCTCCTGCTTGGGAAAAATCCCTGTCCCATCGGCCAGGGTCGAACTGTGGGAAACCAGGACGCGATTGCCGCCCGGTGGCACCGGTTCGGCGAGGAGGGCCCGCAAGGCCTTCAGGGTAGGCGCCTTTTCCTGGCCGGTGAAATAGGCAGTATTGAGCAGCCCTTCAGCGGCCCGGGGGGCCACCACCGTTGGCCGCGTCGCCGGGGATGCGGCGGGCAGGCAGACGGCAAGGAATATCGGGGCGCCCCATCCCAGGCAAGCGCCGATTCTTACCGTCTGCCCTGCCATAACTCTCCCTGGCGTATGCCTTCTTCTCGTTGCGGCCATCCGGGGCGGATGCCGCTTGCCATGCCGGCGGTATTATCAATCTAGCCAATTCCCGGTGGCGTTCGAATCAGGCGAACTACTGAGGCCGAGACGGGGAAAACATGTAATTGCATGGACTCCAGGGCGCCGGCTCATATCGGATCTTATGACTTAAGCATGATGGGGCCATTTCCCCGGTAGAAAGGGGGGTTTTCCTTATGGCTGCGGAGCATCGGCCGATGATCCAATGGCTCCCATGCCATGGCCTTTCCAGGCTGTCTCGAATTCTGTCGGAAAGGCCGCTCACTCAGGAAAGTCGATCATGATGGCCCTGCATTCCTCGGGCTCCGCCGCTGTCTGCCGTGTCGTCCGCAACAATGCCTCCCGCTTCGGCTTGCCGGCACGGGAAAGGAGGTCTTCATGACTTCATCCCCTACCGCTCGCCGGCCGGCGGAAGTGTTGCTGGTGGAAGACAACCAGGGCGACGTGTTGCTTACCCGGGAAGGATTCAAGCGCAGCAGTTTTCCGGTCAATCTCCATCATGTGGAAAACGGCGAGGATTGCCTGGCCTTTCTGAAGAAGGAGGGCGCCTTCGCCGGCGTGCCGACTCCCGACCTCATCCTCCTCGATCTCAACATGCCGGTGATGGACGGCCGCGAGGTGATGAAGATCCTGGTGGCCGATCCCCGCTTCTGCCATGTGCCGGTGGTGGTGCTGACCACTTCCGCCAACGAGCAGGACGTCTGGGAAATGTACAGTTTGCGTTGCAGCACCTACATCGTGAAGCCTCTGGATTTCGAGGAATTCCAGCACATCATCCAGGTCATCGCCGAATACTGGTTCAGCGTCGCCACCTTGCCGGGCGCCAGGCCATAGGGCGTCCCGGCCCCGCCGGGCCGGATACCCAAACCGGAGATACTCTCCTTGGCAGCATCCCTTCGGATGACGGTCAGGTATGATCTAAAAATACAAATTATTAGATAGGGTTAGGAGAACAATGCCGCTCATCATCGGAGTGGTGCGCGAGCGTGCGCCCGGCGAACGCCGGGTGGCGCTGGTGCCCGATACCGCCAGGAACTTCGCCGCAGCCGGCGCCCAGCTGCGCATGGAGCAGAGCGCCGGCATCGAAAGCCATTTCCTCGACCCCGACTACCCCGGTGTCAGCGCAGTGGCAGGCCTCGCCGAAGCCTACGGCGGGGCAGGCCTTATCCTGCGGGTGGCGCCACCCGGTCCCGAGGAGATCGACGCCATGCCGGAGGGGGCTGTGCTGATCGGGCTCCTGGCGCCCTACGGCAGTCCCGAGCGCCTGGCCGCCTACAACGCCCGTCGCCTCACCGTCTTTTCCCTGGAACTGCTGCCCCGCATCTCCCGGGCCCAGAGCATGGACGCCCTGTCGTCCCAGGCTTCCTGCGCCGGCTATCAGTGCGGCCTCATCGGCGCTGCCCGCTGCACCAAGTTCTTCCCGATGCTGACCACGGCCGCCGGCACCATCCGCCCGGCCCGGGTCCTGGTCATCGGCGCCGGGGTGGCCGGGCTCCAGGCCATCGCCACCTGCAAGCGCCTGGGTGCCATGGTGGAGGCCTACGACGTGCGCGCCGCGGCCCGGGAGCAGATCGAATCCCTGGGGGCCAAGTTCGTGGATACCGGGGTGTCGGCCGAAGGCGCCGGCGGCTACGCCCGGGAGCTCTCCGCCGAGGAAAGGGCCCGGCAGGCCGAGAGGCTGGCCAAGGCCGTGGCCCAGGCGGACGTCGTCATCACCACCGCTGCCATCCCCGGCAGAAGGGCACCGGTCATCATCACCACCGATATGGTGGCCCGCATGAAATACGGCGCCCTCATCGTGGACATGGCGGCCGAGTCCGGCGGCAATTGCGCCCTGACCCAACCCGGAGAGCACGTCATCGCCAATGACGTGAATATCCACGGGCCCCTGAATCTGCCGTCGCGCATGCCGACCCACGCCTCCGAACTCTACGCCAAGAATCTCTGGAACTTCCTGTCGCCCTGGATCAAGGACGGCCAGCTGGCCTTCGACTGGGACGATGAGATCGTCGCCGGCACGCTCCTGTGCAAGGATGGCATCACCGTCCATGCGGGCGTGAAGCAAGCCCTGGGAGGTGCGTGATGGACGGCTTCGCAGCTCTCTATATCTTCATGCTCGCCGCCTTTACCGGCTACGAGATCATCGCCAAGGTGCCGGTCATCCTGCACACCCCCCTCATGTCCGGCTCCAACTTCGTCCATGGCGTGGTGGTGGTCGGCGCCATGGTGGCCCTGGGCCAGGCCGACACCGCGGTGGAGGAGGCCATCGGCTTCTTCGCCGTCGCCCTGGGGGCCGCCAATGCCGCCGGCGGCTACGTCGTCACCGAGCGCATGCTCGCCATGTTCAAGAAGAAAGAGGGCGCCTGATGACCCTGCCTATCCATGTCCAGGGTGCCTGGTTCGCCGGCGCCCTGCTGTTCATCCTCGGCCTGAAGGGCATGAGTTCCCCCTCCACGGCCCGCCGGGGCATCGTCTGGGCCGGGGTCGGGATGGGGGTGGCGGTGCTCGCCACCTTCCTCATCCCGGGTCTTCGGAACCTCGGCCTCATGCTCGCCGCCCTGGCCCTGGGGGCCGCCGTCGCCTGGGTTTCCGGCAAGCGGGTCAAGATGACCGACATGCCCCAGATGGTGGCCATCTACAACGGCATGGGGGGCGGCGCGGCGGCCGCCATCGCCGCCATCGAGTTTGCCCGGGGCGACGCCCACGGTCCGGTCCTGACCGCCCTGGCCACCCTCGGCGCCCTCATCGGGGCGGTGTCCTTCACTGGTTCCTGCATCGCCTTCGCCAAGCTCCAGGGGCTGATGAAGAGGGCCGTCCGGCTGCCGGCCCAGAACATTGTGAACCTGGTTCTGGCCGCCCTCGCCCTGGTCCTTGGGGGAGTCATGGTAGCTGCGGCACCGCCCCGGCCGGAGCTTATCTACGCCTTTTTCGTGGTCGCCCTGGCCCTCGGCCTGGTGGTGACCCTGCCCATTGGCGGCGCCGACATGCCGGTGGTGATCTCCCTCTTCAACGCCTTCACCGGCCTCGCGGTCGGTTTCGAGGGCTACGTCCTCGGCAATCCGGCCCTCATCATCGCCGGCATAGTGGTCGGGGCGGCTGGTACGCTCCTGACCCAGCTCATGGCCAAGGCCATGAACCGGCCGCTGACCAACATCATCTTTACCCCCATCAGCGGGGCCGCCCAGGGCGGGCAGGCGGTGGAGGGCACGATGAAGGAAGTCGGCCCCCTGGACGCCGCCGCCATGATGCGCTACGCCGGCAAGGTCATCATCGTGCCCGGCTACGGGATGGCGGTGGCCCACGCCCAGCATAAGGTGTGGGAAATGGCCGAACTGCTGGAGGAGGCCGGGGTCGAGGTGAAATTCGCCATCCATCCCGTGGCCGGCCGCATGCCCGGCCACATGAACGTGCTGCTGGCGGAAGCGGGGGTGCCCTACGACAAGATTTTCGACCTCCAGGAGATCAACGGCGAATTCCCCCAGGCCGACGTGGCCCTCATCATCGGCGCCAACGACGTGGTGAACCCGGTGGCCCGCACCGACAAGTCCAGCCCCATCTACGGCATGCCCATCCTCGATGCCGACAAGGCCCATAACGTCATCGTCATCAAGCGGGGCAAGGGCACCGGCTATTCCGGCGTCGAGAACGCCCTCTTCTACGAGGACAACTGCCGGATGCTCTACGGGGATGCCCAGCCGGTGGCGGGGGAGATCATCGGGCACTTGAAGAGCATGGGGTAGGAGCCGGCTGATTTCCCCAATCGACAAGCGACCGGCCGGCGATTATGCTGCCGGCCGAATTTGATATCGAGAGGATTTCCCGATGGAAGGTAGCGCCAGCGTCGTCCACGCCATGTTCATTCTCAAGACCCTTGTCTTCCTCCTGGGGGGAGGCTTGGCGGCCCTGTGGGTATCGAGGAAGCTGCGGATTCCGGACATCGCGATCTACCTGCTGCTGGGGATACTGGTGGGGCCCTCGGCCCTCGGCATGATCCAGCTGCCGGCGGATTCGACGACCAACCAGCTGCTCCTCACCTTCGGTGCCGCCACCCTGCTGTTCGAGGGCGGCATGTCCATCCAGTTCTCGGTCCTCAACCGGGTGATCGTTTCGGTGGTCAATCTTGCCACCCTGGGGGTGATCATCACCGCCGCCATCACCGCCCTGGCCGCCCACTTCTTCCTCGACCTGCCCTGGATGTACGCCCTCCTGCTGGCGGCGGTGATTGCCGCCACCGATCCGGCTACCCTGGTGCCGGTCTTCCGCCAGGTCAAGATCCGGGAGCACGTGGAGCAGGCGGTGGTTACCGAGTCGGCCTTCAACGACGCCACCGCCGCCATCCTGACCTTCTCGATCCTGGGCATCGTCATGGGCAGCGGCGAGTTTTCCTGGGGTTCCGCCCTGGGGGGGCTGGCCTGGCAGGCGGCCGCCGGGGCCGTCATCGGCATTGCCCTGGCCTACTGCGCGGCCTGGGCCGTGGCGCGGCTGGACTGGATCCGGGGCCATGAGCCGGTGCTGCTGCCGCTCCTCATCGCCGGTTCCTACCTGCTCGCTACCGACGGCATGGTAGCCGTTGGCCTGGAAGGCGCCAGCGGCTTCATGGCCGTATTCTGCTGCGGCCTGTTTTTCGGCAATGGGGCGAGCCTCAATCTGGCGGTGCCGGAAGGTGGCCTGGACAAAATGCACAGCTTCCTGGGCCACGCCGCCCTGATGCTGCGCCTGTGCATCTTCCTGCTCCTCGGCTCCCGGGTGGATTTCGCCGCCCTCGGCCGCCACTGGTTGCCGGCCCTGGGGGTGGTGGCGGTGTTCATGCTCGTGGCCCGCCCGGCTACGGTCCTGACGAGCTCACGGCCACACCCAAGTGGGCGGGGAATGGACAAGATATTTCCCTTTGAAAACAACCGCTCATTTGCTTAGCGCTTGTCCATTCATTTTGCGGAGAAATGGCCTAGAACGGTAGTCCATGTCCATTTTTCTTAAGTGTCAAGGTTAAGACCCAAAGAACTCAAGTCAGGGGGGGCCATGGAATCAGCACTGATCGCTGTCTTCATCATTGCCTACGCGGCCATAGCGTTAGAGCATCCAATCAAGATAAACAAATCGGCATCAGCCCTCGTAGGGGCTGGGCTGCTGTGGACCATCTATGCGGTTGGTCTCGGCGATACGCATTTGTTGAGCGAACAGCTAGGTGAGTCTGTAGCAAGTACGGCTCAGATTGCTTTTTTCCTCATGGGTGCCATGGCAATTGTTGAAGTGGTTGATGCCCATAACGGCTTTGAAGTTATTACAAAGCGGATCAGGACATCCAAGCTCGCCTCGTTGATGTGGCTGGTTGGCTTTGTCACCTTCTTCCTCAGTTCTATTCTCGACAATCTCACGACAACAATCGTGATGATTTCGCTCATGCGGAAGCTGCTCGCCAAACACGATGACAGACTCTTTTTTGCAGGCATCATTGTTATCGCTGCTAACGCAGGGGGAGCATGGTCTCCGATTGGTGATGTAACAACCACCATGCTTTGGATTGGTGGTCAGATAACGTCACTAGCAATCATTAAGTCGGTATTTCTGCCGTCACTGGTAAGCCTGCTAGTGCCTCTTGCGATGACTGCTTACATGTTGCGGGGCCAAGGCGTTATTAGTCCGGATTCCAATGAAGCCGGCAACCATCGGACATCGGAATTTGAACGCAATCTCATGTTCTTTCTAGGGCTCGGAATACTGGTGGCAGTACCCGTATTCAAGACCGCAACGCATCTTCCCCCGTTCATGGGTATCCTATTTGGATTAGGTATTCTTTGGCTGGTTGGCGACTTGGTGCACCGGCACAAGGAAGATGATTTCAAGCAGCCGCTGACCTTGGTTCATGCATTAAGCAGAATCGACATGAGTTCCCTAGTCTTCTTTATAGGCATCCTGCTGGCAGTTGCGACTTTGGAACATACGCATATCCTGGCTTCCCTTGCCAAGTGGCTGGACTTTGAAATCGGGCGACAAGACATAATCGTTCTGGTAATTGGTATTGTTAGCGCGGTCGTGGATAACGTACCTCTTGTAGCTGCGGCTATGGGGATGTACAGCCTTACAGAGTTTCCGCCTGACCATTTCCTGTGGGAGTTCCTTGCCTATTGCGCGGGTACTGGAGGATCGATCCTCGTCATTGGTTCCGCAGCCGGTGTGGCCGCGATGGGTCTCGAAAAGATTCAGTTCTTTTGGTACTTGAAGAGAGTCAGCGGATTAGCACTGATTGGATATTTCGCTGGGGCAGGGGTTTATCTAATCCAGCGTGGTGTGGGCGCATAGATCGACTACCTATGAATGGTGGCCTGCTGAAAAGCCACCATTCAATGCTGGAAAAACAGCTTTCCTCAGGCCGTGGTTTGGCCTTCTCCGGCGCCTGGCTTATGGCGAGACCGAATAGCTTTAGGGCATCCTTGAAAAGGAATAAATGCCGACTCAGGAGATTACCTGCCTGCCGAACAACTTGAGCCAAAAATATCCCAATACTCCAGCAATCAGAGACGCCGCCAGGATCGCCATTTTTGAACCATTGACGAGGTTCGGTTCGCCTGCGAAAGCCAGATTGGTGATGAATATCGACATGGTGAACCCGATGCCTCCCAGGAGGCCGGCACCAATGACATGAGACCATTTCAGATCGTTCGGCAGCCGGCACATCCCGACAAGAACGGCGATAAGGCTCACCAGCACGATCCCGAGCGGCTTGCCTAGGACCAAGCCGCCAATAATGCCTAGACTGTTGGTACTGAGCAGTTCATGTTGCCAACCCGAGCCGATCACGATCCCCGTGTTTGCCAAGGCAAAAATCGGCAGGATGAGGAATGCCGCCGGTTTTAGCAGCAAGTGTTCCAGCCGGTGAGAAGGGGACGCCTCATCTTCCGCCTTTGAGGAAAACGGAATGGCAAAGGCCAGCAGCACACCGGCGATTGTGGCATGTACCCCTGACTTGAGCATCAGGAACCACATCAGGACGCCGCCCAGGAGGTAGGGCACCAGGGACATCACCCGGAGCAGCCGGTTGAGAATGACGAGGACGCCGAAGACCGCAAGTGCTGCCAGTAGGTAGAGGATGGAAAGCTTGGTCGTGTAGAAGATGGCGATCACGATGATGGCCCCTAAGTCGTCGATTACGGCCAATGCGGTCAGGAAGACCTTGAGGGAGGCGGGCACCCGGTTGCCTAGCAGGGCCAGAACGCCGAGGGCGAAGGCGATGTCCGTCGCCATCGGAATACCGGTTCCGGCCTGGGTAGGAATGCCGGCATTCAGTGCAAAGTGAATCGAGGCCGGCAGGAAAATACCGCCGGCCGCCGCAAAGACCGGCAATAGGGCATTCCTGAAATTGGAGAGTTCGCCGTTGTAGAGTTCCCGCTCAAGTTCCAGGCCCACAAAGAGGAAAAACACCGCCATCAGAGCATCGTTCGTCCAGTGCTCGATGCTCAGGCCGGCAATCTTGGCATGCCAGAAATCCTGATAGGCTGGCCCAAGTACCGAGTTGGCGATGGTCAACGAAAGAATCGTGCAGAGGATCAACAGGATTCCGCTGGATTTCTCAGACTCAAAAAATCTACTGAAGGTATGGGAGAGAGTCGCGTAAGTGTTGGTCATTGATCTACTTATTATTTCGTCAGGCCGAGATTGACTCTCGGTAGAGTATCTGTCGGCTCCCCGGTTCATTGGGCCAGGTCACAACCCGTGTTCCAGAAGAAGCTGTCTGTGCTCGATGAAAACAAATTTAGCAATATGGGTGATTGCTGACCGTGCTCAATAGCCAGGGCGTTTTCACTCGAACATCATAACGGCTGAATGCCCAGGATGCTCAGCATGATGGATTCCTCCATATTGGCGAATTTTCGCTTCTGTCGTTTGC
>JAGTRP010000003.1 GCA_018261935.1 Rhodocyclaceae bacterium | reverse complement strand
GTCGTGCTTGTCCGGCTTGATGGCCAGGGCCTGGGCGTAGCGCTCGCCGGCCTGGCGCCAGAGGTTGCGGGCGGCGGGAAGGTCGGTGGGGGCCAGGGCCCGGGCTTCGTCGCCGAGGGCTACGCCCCAGTTATAGGCGGCTTCGTGTATGTCCGGCTTGATGGCCAGGGCCTGGGCGTAGCGCTCGCCGGCCTGGCGCCAGAGGTTGCGGGCGGCGGGAAGGTCGGTGGGGGCCAGGGCCCAGGCTTGAGCGCATTCCCCCAGTTATAGGCGGCTTCGTGCATGTCCGGCTTGATGGCCAGGGCCTGGGCGTAGCGCTCGCCGGCCTGGCGCCAGAGGTCACAGGCAGCGGAAAGGTCTGTCAAGGATAGAACTTGGGCCTCAAGCGCAAGATCTCCTGCCTCCGATGCCAGCAGCCAAGGTTTGAGTCGATCAGTGCTACTTGCGGCCATGGCTTTTTCGCTTCCCCCTTCAAGGAAGGCCGCTTGTACTTTGCCAACATCGTCCTCGGGTATATCCGCTGCCGCTGCGGCCAGGGCAATTTCTGCTCTGTCGATCTTTTCGCGGGCCTGCTCCAGCCAGTCGATTTGCACTCCCTTTCCCTCCTGATCCTGCTTGGCAACGGATTGAAGTTGCTGGCGTAAATGCTGGAAGGGCTGGTCGACGAATAGAGGGGGCCAGGCTTCGAGCTGATGCGCGAGGTCCATGAAAAAGCGATCGGCTCCCCGGGGTTCGTGGACATAGAATGTGCGGTGCTCTTCGCTGAAGAACTCGGCAATTCCCGCGGGAGGTTGTTCCTTGACGTCTACCCAGAACAAGTCATAGTCATAGCATTCCACATCGCGGATTAGGCGGAACAGGGGGTCGTTTTCCCCGCTGTAACCCGCCACGATCCATACGCGGCTTTCCCTCGCATGTGCGAAGACCGGTTTCAGCTGTCCGGCATGCTTCTCCAGTTCACTTGTCTCGTTGAGCAGGACAAAGCCATTGCGCTGGCCGTGGAGATGGAAAACCGCGCAGTCAGGCAGGTCTTCAGGGCGCAGATAGGTCGAGGCGGTGAGGTCGTAAACTGCCGGGAAAACATTGACGAGGGCGCAGGCTCGGGCGATAAGCGGATCAAAATTGGTGGTCAGGATGCGGTCGACGCAGCCATGTTTGACCAGTTGGGCTAGCCCGATATGGGCCCAGTTGATGGATGCTGCATCTATGTAGTCCTTGAGGAGCTTCCTTCGCTCTCCTGGCGACAATTCGCGCATGCACAGTCCGTATCCGGGGGAGTCTGATTTTTCCTTTGCTCGAGCGTAGGCACGCGGAAACTTGCTTCCAATATCGCTGATGATGGTACTCGACAGGGGGATGCCAGCAGAGAGAGAACAGCCAGCGCCGATGAGGAGTGTGCATTTGCCCCCTCGGTCCTTGGCGGCGCGTAGAGCTTCCGAAATATCGGGCAAATGTCTGCGAGGGAGAGGCTTTGCGTTGGTCATCGTGCTTTCCGAGCTGTCTGGCTTCCTTGAAGGAGCGGTATGCTAAAGGAGTTTTTTTCGCGGAGGAAGGTCAGTTTTCAGCATGTCCATCTAGCGTCGGATGGTTTGGACACCAATTCATCGCAGCAACGGAACAGTAAAAAGGGACATTCTGTCCCTGCGGTATAATGGCGAGCTTTCCTGCCATTCCCTTCTTTATCCCTGCCATGGCCGACCTCCTTTGCCTCAAGGGCGACCCCGCCTTTTCCGCCTTCCGTCTGCAACGCCTGCAAGCCCGCCTGACCGCGGCCGTGCCGGAAATCGAAGGGGTTGCCGCCGACTACTGGCATTTCGCCGCCCTCCGGCGCCCCCTGTCGGCCCAGGAGCGGCAGAAGCTCGCGGCGCTCCTGGAAGAAAAGGCGGCGGGTGCCGAGCCCGGCGAACTCTTCCTGGTGACGCCCCGTATCGGCACCATTTCCCCCTGGTCGTCCAAGGCCACCGACATCGCCTGGAACTGCGACCTGGATGCCGTCGAACGCATCGAGCGGGGCATCGCCTACCACTTGACGGTGAAGGGCGGCCGGGCCCTGACCGCCGACGAGCGGAAAGCCGCCGCGGCGCTCCTCCACGACCGCATGACCGAGTCGGTGCTCCCGGGCTTCGACGCCGCCGGCGAGCTGTTCCGCCATTTTGAGCCCAAGCCCCTGGCTACCGTGGATGTGCTGAAGGGCGGCAAGCCCGCCCTGGTGGATGCCAACGGCACCCTGGGACTGGCTCTCTCCGACGACGAAATCGACTACCTGCTCGACATCTTCGCCACCGCCGGCCGCAACCCCACCGACGTGGAGTTGATGATGTTCGCCCAGGCCAACTCCGAGCACTGCCGCCACAAGATTTTCAATGCCTCCTGGGTCATCGACGGCGAGAAGAAGGACAAGACCCTCTTCGGCATGATCCGGGAAACCCACCAGGCCCATCCCCAGGGCACGGTGATGGCCTATGCCGACAACGCCTCCATCATCGATGGCGCCGAGATTCCCCGCTTCTACCCGGAAGCCGACGGCACCTACACCTATAAGCAGGAACTCACCCACATCCTGACCAAGGTGGAAACCCATAACCACCCGACCGCCATCTCTCCCTTCCCCGGCGCCTCCACCGGCTCCGGCGGCGAAATCCGGGACGAGGGCGCCACCGGCAAGGGCTCCAAGCCCAAAGCCGGCCTCTGCGGCTTCTCGGTTTCCAACCTGAACATCCCCGATGCCGTCCAGCCCTGGGAAAAGCCCTACGGCCGTCCGGGCCGCATCGCCTCCGCCCTGGACATCATGATCGAGGGCCCCATCGGCGCCGCCGCCTTCAACAACGAATTCGGCCGCCCCAACCTGACCGGCTACTTCCGCGCCTATGAGCAGGACGTGGCCGGCACGGTGCGCGGCTACCACAAGCCCATCATGATCGCCGGCGGCCTGGGCAGCATCCAGGCCCAGCAGTCCTTCAAGGCCGAGACCCTGCCGGTCGGCACCCTGTTCATCCAATTGGGCGGGCCGGGCATGCTTATCGGTCTCGGAGGCGGCGCGGCGTCCTCGATGACGGCCGGCGTCAATGCCGAAGACCTGGACTTCGCCTCCGTCCAGCGGGGCAACCCGGAAATCCAGCGCCGGGCCCAGGAAGTCATCGACCGCTGCTGGCAGATGGGCAAGAACAACCCCATCCTCTCCATCCACGACGTGGGTGCCGGCGGCGTCTCCAACGCCCTGCCGGAACTGGCCCATTCCGGCGGCGTCGGCGCCAAGTTCGACCTCCGCAAGGTGCCGATCGAGGAGCCGGGCATGTCCCCGGCCGAGATCTGGTCCAACGAATCCCAGGAACGCTATGTCCTGGCCCTGCCGCCGGAGCGCCTGGCTGAATTCACGGCCCTCTGCGAGCGGGAGCGCTGCCCCTTCGCCGTGGTGGGCGAGGCCACCGGCGACGGCCACCTGACCGTCACCGACGACCATTTCGGCGTCAATCCCGTCGATATGGAAATGGAGGCCCTCCTCGGCAAGCCGCCCCGCATGACCCGGGACGTCGCCCACCTGCCGGCCACCTACGTGGAATTCGATGCTGTCTCCCTGGAGCTGAAGGAAGCCGCCTACCGGCTGATGAAGCTCCCCACCATCGCCGACAAGACCTTCCTCATCACCATCGGCGACCGCTCGGTCGGCGGCATGACCGCCCGGGACCAGATGGTCGGACCCTGGCAGGTGCCGGTGGCCGACGTGGCCGTCACCCTCATGGGCTACCAGGGCAACCTGGGCGAAGCCTTCGCCATGGGCGAGCGCACCCCGGTGGCCGTCCTCGACGCCCCGGCCTCCGGCCGCATGGCGGTGGGCGAGGCGATCACCAACCTGGTGGCCGCCGACGTGGGCGCCATCGACAACATCAAGCTCTCCGCCAACTGGATGGCCCCCTGCGGCGTGCCCGGCGAGGATGCCCGGCTCTACGACACCGTGGCTGCGGTCTCCGACCTGTGCAAGGCCCTGGGCGTCTCCATCCCGGTGGGCAAGGATTCCCTCTCCATGCGCACCGCCTGGGAAGAGGGCGCCGAGAAGAAGCAGGTGGTGTCGCCCCTTTCCCTCATCGTCACCGCCTTCTCGGCGGTGGGCGATGTGCGCCGCACCCTGACGCCCCAGCTCCAGCTGGACCAGGGCGAGACCGAGCTCGTCCTCCTGGACCTGGGCCGGAACCGCCTTGGCGGCTCGGCCCTGGCCCAGGTCTTCAACGCCACCGGCAGCGATGCCCCGGACGTGGATGACCCGGCCCAGCTGAAGGGCTTCGTCGACGCCGTCCAGCAGCTCAACCGGGACAACCTGCTGCTTGCCTACCACGACCGTTCCGACGGCGGCCTCTTCGCCGCCGCCTGCGAAATGGCCTTCGCCTCCCGCTGCGGCGTGACCCTCGACCTGGACGGGCTCTGCTACGACCCGGGCGCCGGCGACGTGGACGGCAGCGAGAAGCGCCCCGACCTCCTGGCCGGCCGCGACTTCGAGCGGGTCGTGCGGGCCCTCTTCAACGAGGAACTGGGCGGCCTCATCCAGATCCGCCGCGCCGACCGGGAGAAGGTCACCCCGGTGCTGCGCGCCCTGGGCGTGCCCTACCACTTCGTCGGCTACCCGAACCAGAGCGACGAGATCCGCGTCGTCAGGAATGCTCGGAAGATGCTGCGGGAAACCCGCATCGACCTGCAGCGGGCCTGGTCGGAAACCAGCTTCCGCATGCAGAGCCTGCGGGACAACCCGGAATGCGCCCAGTCCGAATACGACCGCATCCTGGACAAGGCCGACCCGGGCCTCTCCCCGGCGCTGACCTTCGATCCCCAGGACGACATCTCCGCCGCCTACATCGCCATCGGCAACAAGCCGCCAGTTGCCATCCTGCGGGAGCAGGGCGTCAATAGCCACTACGAGATGGCGGCAGCCTTTGACAAGGCCGGCTTCAAGGCGGTGGATGTGCACATGAGCGACATCCTGGCCGGCCGGGTCAGCCTCAAGGACTTCAAGGGCCTGGTGGCCTGCGGCGGCTTCTCCTACGGCGACGTGCTGGGGGCGGGGCAGGGCTGGGCCAAGACCATCCTCATGCACGAAGGTTGCCGGGAGGAGTTCTCTAGCTTCTTCCACCGCCCGGACACCTTTGCCCTGGGGGTCTGCAACGGCTGCCAGATGATGAGCGCCCTCAAGTCCCTGGTGCCCGGCGCCGACCACTGGCCGGCCTTCCGGAGGAATGCCGTGGAGCAGTTCGAGGCCCGCTTCGTGCTGGCCGAGGTCACCGAGTCGCCGTCGATCTTCCTGGCCGGCATGGAAGGCTCCCGCATCCCCATCGTGGTTTCCCACGGCGAAGGCCGGGCGGTTTTCGACGACGCCGGCGACCAGGGCAGGGTGGCCGTCGCCCTGCGCTACGTGGACAACAAGGGCCAGCCCACCGAGGTCTATCCCTACAACCCGAACGGCTCCCCCACCGGCATCACCGGCGTCACCACGGCGGACGGCCGCTTCACCATCATGATGCCCCACCCGGAGCGGACTTTCCGCACGGTGCAGATGTCCTGGCATCCCAAGGAGTGGGAAAAGGGCGAAGGGGACAGCCCGTGGCTGCGCATCTTCCGCAATGCCCGGAGATGGGTGGGCTGATTCGGGCCTGAGAAAATTCCCGGCCTGGAAACCCCTTGGAGATCCGCATGGATGCTTGATCTCCAAGGGGTGGCTCCGACCGGGGATGGGCCGGGCCCGGGGTCGGGCCTATGTCCTGTGGGAGCCGACCAGGCCCCCGTAGAACAGGTCCAGCATCCTGAAGGCGATGGTCGACGGGTGGGGGAGGGTAGGGAGCCGATCCTTCCCGAACCACTGCAAGTCCTCGATTTCCCCCGCCTGGGGCCGGATCTCACCGGCGGCGTAGTCGGCGAAGAACCCCATCATCAGGGAATGGGGGTAAGGCCAGGCCTGGCTGCCGAACCAGCGGATATTGTCGATCTCGATTCCCGCTTCTTCGCGGATTTCCCGGCGCAGGCATTCTTCTGCCGTTTCGCCGGCCTCGAGGTATCCCGCCAGGGCGCTGTAGACACCGGCGGGAAAATGCGGGGATCGCGCCAGCAATACCTCGTCTCCCTTCAGCACCAGCCCGATGCAGACCGGCGAGATTCTGGGGTAGGCCCTGAAGCCGCAGGCGCCACATTCCCGCGCCGGTTCGTCCGGTCTCGTTCTCAAAGGCTGGCCGCAGACGCCGCAAAACCGGTTCTGATGAATCCAGGTGGCGAGTTGCTGGGCGCGGCAGAGGGCATCCAGCTGCCCCTGCTCCCACTGCCCCCAGAGCTGCCGGTAGTGGGCGGTGCCGAGGCCGGAGGGAAGGGCGGTCGCTGCCGGCCAGACCCGCAGTTCGCAGACCAGGCCGTTCAGCGATCCGAAGACCAGGGTCTCGCTGCACTCTCTCGACATGCCCAGTGGTGCCGCCGTGGGGAGGCGGTTATCCGGTCCGATCACGAGTTTGTCGCCCACGAAGGCAAATACCAGCGATGGGCCGGTGTGGTGGGGCGGCCCGTAGCTGGGCGCGAAAACATATGGGTCTGGAGTCATGGGCAACCGTTTGGGCTCTTCGAGAATAATGGGGCGTTCGGTTGGGCGTATCTCAACCGTGCCGGAGCAGGCCCGGCAAGGGAATAGTATCCAATTGCCCGGCCAGCCGGGAAATCAGGCGGGTGAAAGGAGGGTGAAATCCTGATGCCGCCGGCTCGAGGCGGATGGTCGCCTGCTGTCCCAAGGATTCGATGAGGGCCAGCCCGTCGCTTTCCAGGCGGTGATCCTGGCCGGCTGACAGGAAGCGGTCCTCGGCCTCGCCGGCCACGGTCAGCCAGGCGATGCCGGCCAGACAGCGGATGGTGCATCCCTTGCCCTGAACCAGCCCCAGGGGGCGGTCTTCCCGCAACAGCAGTTCGGTGTTTTCCAGCTGAAGGCGCATGGCTCGCTCCTCGGACTCATCGTCGGAACAGTGTAGGGCGGGCCGGGGTGGTGATACAGTCACAATGCAATTGAATTGTAACCGGCACAGTTTCTCGTTGTAGCGACTGTGCCGGTCCTTATCCGTGCCAACTGTACCGGTGGAGAGCCATGGGCGAAGAACTGCTGCGTTACGAGAAACTGGCCGAGGAACTGGGCGGCCTCATCGCCACCGGGACCCTGCGGCCCGGGGATCGCCTGCCATCGGTACGGCGACTGTCCCGGGAGCGCCGGCTGTCGGTGTCCACCGTGGTCCAGGCCCTGCGCCGGCTGGAGGACCGGGGCCTGGTGGAGGCCCGGCCCCAGTCCGGGTTCTTCGTCCGCCATCGGGGGGCCGCCCGGCCCCAGCCCAGCGCCCGCTCGACGCCGGATGCGGCGGTGGATGTGGATGTGAGCCAGAAGCTGGTGCGGGTGCTCCAGGCCGGCATGCAGGCCGGGGTGGCGCCCCTCGCCGCCGCCTTGCCGGCTCCCTCCCTGTTGCCCATCGCCGCCCTGCATCGGCTCTACGCCGGCGTGGCCCGGCGCCATCCCGGCCTGCTGGCCGGCGGCAATTACTTCCATACGGATGAGCCCGCCCTGGTGCGTCAGCTGGTGCGCCGCTCCCTGGCCTGGGGCGGCCCCCTGGACGCCGCCGAAATCGTCATCACCAACTCCTGCACCGAGGCGCTGGGGCTTTGCCTGCGGGCCGTCACCCGGCCGGGGGATACGGTGGCGGTCGAGTCACCGGCCTATTACCTCATGCTCCAGTTGCTGGAGAGCCTGGGCTTGAAGGCCTTGGAAATTCCCACCGATCCGCGCAGCGGCCTTTCCATCGAGGCCCTCGACCTGGCCACCCGGCAGGGGAGGGTGGCGGCCTGCCTCCTGGTACCCAACGCCGGCAATCCCCTGGGCTGCATCATGCCGGATGAAAACAAGCGGCGCCTGGCCCGCTTGACGGCCGAAAGGGGGGTGGCGGTCATCGAGGACGACATCTACGGCGACCTCCATTTCGGCGACCAGCGCCCCTGGCCCATCAAGGCCTTCGACGAGGCCGGCAACGTCATGCTCTGCGCCTCCTTTTCCAAGAGCCTGTCCCCGTCCTTGCGCCTCGGCTTCGTGGCGGCGGGGCGTCGCCGCCCCCAGGTGGCGCTGCAGAAGACCATCACCAGCGGCGGTACCAATCCCGTCACCCAGCACGTGCTGGCGGAGTACCTGGCTTCAGGGGCCTATGACCGCCACCTGCGGACCCTGCGCCGGACCTACGGGCAGCAGGTGGAAGCCATGGCCGCCGCGGTGGCCCGCCATTTTCCGGCCAGCACCCGCCTGACCCAGCCCCAGGGCGGCTTCGTCCTCTGGGTGGAACTGCCGGAAAACATCGACGCCACAGCCCTCCACGAACGGGCGCTGGCCGACGGGGTGGCCTTCGTGCCGGGCGAGCTGTTTTCCGCCAGCGGCATGTACCGGAACTGCCTGCGCCTCAATTGCGGCAATCCCCATACGCCGGAGATCGAGGATGCCGTGCGGCGCCTGGGACGCCTGATGGCCTGATACCTTTGTAAAGGGGCCGTCGGGCCTTCTATCTGCTAAGATTCGGCCCACTTTTCCGGTCGTCACTGCCTTGTCTTCCCTCTCTGAAATTTTCGCCCCCGATGGCCCCCTGGCCCAGGCCATTCCAGGCTACCGTGTCCGCCAGCAGCAGGTGGAGATGGCCGAGCGCATCGGCGCCGCCATCCACGGCTCCACGGTATTCATCGCCGAGGCCGGCACCGGCACCGGCAAGACCTTCGCCTACCTGGTGCCCGCCCTGTCCGCCGGCGGCAAGGTTATCGTTTCCACCGGCACCAAGACCCTCCAGGACCAGCTCTTCACCAAGGACATCCCCACCGTCAAGAAGGCCCTCAAGGCGCCGGTGCGGGTGGCGCTCCTGAAGGGGCGGGCCAACTATGTCTGTCCCTACCATCTGGAACATGCCCTGGCGGACGGCCGCTTCCTGACCCGGGAAGACGCCGCCCATGCCCACCGGGTGGCGAGTTTCGCCCGAACCAGCCAGACCGGCGACAAGGCGGAATGCCTCGACGTGCCCGAGACCTCCTCCGTCTGGAACGCCGTCACCTCCACCCGGGAGAACTGCCTGGGCCAGGACTGCCCCAGCTACAAGGAATGCTTTGTCATGGCGGCCCGGCGGGAGGCCATGGCTGCCGACCTGGTGGTGGTCAATCACCACCTCTTCTTCGCCGACGTCATGCTCCGGGACGAGGGCATGGCGGAACTCCTGCCGGCCTGCAATACGGTGATTTTCGACGAGGCCCACCAGTTGCCGGAAGTGGCGACCCTCTTCTTCGGGGAAACCGTCTCCTCGGCCCAGATCGTTGACCTGGCCCGGGACAGCCGCACCGAGGGCCTGGCGAACGCCCGGGACTGCGTCGATCTGCAGGACGGCAGCCGCAAGCTGGAAAAGACAGCCAAGGACCTGCGTCTGGCGGTGGGGGCGGATGCCGGGCGCTTTGCCGCCGCCCAGCTGGACGACAACCAGGGCTTCAATGCCGCCCTGAAAGCCTTGCAGGAGGAGCTGGACCGTTACGCGGCCCTGCTGGAAACCCAGGCGGAGCGCTCCGAAGGGCTGGAGAACTGCTGGCAGCGGGCCGGCGAACTCGCCAATCGGCTGGAAGCCTGGAGGAACCCGGCGGAACCCGGCTACGTGCGCTGGGCCGAAGCCTTCTCCCAGTCCCTGCAGCTCAACCTGACCCCCCTGGACGTGGCCAATATCTTCAGGAAGCAGATGGGCGGCCATCCCCGGGCGTGGATATTCACCTCGGCCACCCTGGCGGTGCAGGGCAATTTCCGCCACTACTGCGCCGAACTCGGGCTGGGCGATGCCGAGTCCGGGTGCTGGCAGAGCCCCTTCGACTACGGCAGCCAGGCCGTCCTCTACGCCCCCCTGGGGATGCCCGATCCCAACTCGATCCGCTATACGGAAGCGGTGGTGGATGCCGCCTTCCCCGTCCTGAAAGCCTGCGGCGGCGGCGCCTTCTTCCTGTGCACCAGCCTGCGGGCCATGCGCCGGCTCCGGGAACTGCTGCAGGCGAGGCTGGAGGACGAAAAGCTCCTGATGCCGCTCCTCATGCAGGGGGAGGGCAGCAAGAACGAATTGCTGGACCGCTTCCGCCGCCTGGGCAACGCCGTCCTGGTGGGCAGCCAGAGCTTCTGGGAAGGTGTCGACGTGCGGGGCGAGGCTCTGTCCCTGGTGGTCATCGACAAGCTGCCCTTCGCGCCCCCCGACGATCCGGTGCTGGCGGCCCGCATCGAGCAGATGAACCAGGCCGGCCGCAACGCCTTCATGGAATACCAGCTGCCCCGGGCGGTCATCAACGTCAAGCAGGGCGCCGGGCGCCTCATCCGCGACGAGAGCGACCGGGGGGTCCTCATGATCTGCGATCCACGACTCATATCAAAGCCCTATGGGCGCCGGGTATGGCAAAGTCTGCCGCCGATGAAGCGCTCCCGGGAACTGTCCGAAGTGCTCAATTTTTTCGAGAAGCGATGAGCCGCCCCATCACCCTGTACCGTCCCAACTTGCCGCCGGACTGCCGCGAGGCCGCCCGCCAGCTCAACCGCGAATGCGCCTGCCTGTCGGTGGACCGCGAAGCCCTGCGGCTCGCCCTGGAAGCCGGCGGCGGCCTCGACTACGACGAGCTGCGCCGCTCCCGGCCCCACCTCTTTTCCGATACGGTGGTCTTCGCCGGCGAGGCGAGCCTGAAGCGCATGGCCGAAATCGTCGCCGCCATCGAGTCGGTGGTGGCGTTGCCGGCCTACCAGGAGACCGTCCTGGCCCGGGCAAGCGCCATCGCCCAGCGGCCGGTGCCGGCCCGGGGTGTCTTCCTGGGCTACGACTTCCACGTGGACCTGTCGGGACCGCGCCTCATCGAGATCAACACCAACGCCGGCGGCGGGCTCCTCAACGCCCGGCTGGCCCGGGCCCAGCGGGCCTGCTGCGGGCCGGTGGCCGCCATGCTGCCCGATGCTGCCGAAACGGTGGAGCAGGGCTTCCTCGCCATGTTCCGGGAGGAATGGCGCCTCGCCCGGGGCGAGCGGCCGTTGGGTTGCATCGCCATCGTGGACGACAACCCGGCGGAGCAATACCTGGCGCCGGAGTTCGAACTCTTCCGCCAGCTCTTCGAGGCCAACGGCATTGCCGCCCGGGTGGTGGCCCCGTCGGAACTCGAATGGGACGGCGAAAGGCTGACCTGCCGGAGCGAAACGGTGGATCTCGTCTACAACCGGCTCACCGACTTCGCCCTGGAAGCCCCCGGCAACGCCGCCCTGCGGGCCGCCTACGAGGCCGACGGGGTGGTCTTGACGCCGCATCCCCGGGCCCATGCCCTCTATGCCGACAAGCGCAACCTGATGCTGCTGTCGGATGAGGCGAAGCTGGTCGAACTCGGCGTGCCGGAAGCCACCCGGAAGATCCTCCTGGCCGGCATTCCCCCCACCGTGGCGGTGCGGGCGGAGGACGGGGAGCGCTTCTGGCAGCAGCGCCGGCACTGGTTCTTCAAGCCGGCCGCCGGTTTCGGCAGCCGCGCCGCCTACCGGGGCGACAAGCTCACCAAGCGGGTGTTCGAGGAAATCCTCCAGGGCGGCTACATCGCCCAGGAAATCGTGCCCCCCTCGGAGCGGCGCGTCGAGGTGGCAGCCCAGGCCCAGGATATGAAGCTGGACCTGCGCTGCTACGTCTATGGCGGCCGCATACAGCTGGTCGCCGCCCGGCTCTACCAGGGCCAGACCACCAATTTCCGCACCCCTGGCGGCGGCTTCGCCTCCGTCCTGGCGGTGCCCAACCCGGGCAGGATTCCCGCATGAGAGTTTTCGGCATCGCCGGCTATTCCGGCTCCGGCAAGACCACCCTGCTGGAGCGGCTGATCCCCCGGCTCACCGCCCGGGGCCTCAGGGTTTCGGTCATCAAGCATGCCCACCACGGCTTCGACATCGACCGGCCGGGCAAGGACTCCTACCGGCACCGGGAAGCCGGCGCCACCGAGGTGCTGCTTTCCTGCGGCCAGCGCTGGGCCCTGATGCACGAGCTGCGGGACGCCGCCGAGCCCACCCTGGGGGAGTTGCTGGACCGCCTCGCCCCCTGCGACCTGGTACTGGTGGAGGGCTTCAAGAACGAGCCCATCCCGAAGCTGGAGGTCTACCGGCCCGACCACGGCAAGCCGCCCCTCTACCCGGAGCGGGACGACATCGTAGCCGTGGCGAGCGACGCCGAAATCGATACCGACCGGCCCCGGCTCGACCTCAACGACCCCGAAGCCATCGCCGCCTTCATCCTGGAATTCTGGAACGCCTAGGAACCCCCATGCTCAGCTTTGAACAAGCCCTCGAACAGCTCCTGGCCGCCGCCCGGCCGGTGGCGGAAACCCGCATCCTGCCCCTGGAGGCCGCCGCCGGCCGCGTCCTGGCGGAAGCGCAATATTCCACCGTGGCGGTGCCGCCCCTCGACAACTCGGCCATGGACGGCTATGCCGTCCGCACCGCCGACGTCAAGGCAGCCGGCACCCGCCTGCCGGTGTCCCAGCGCATCCCGGCGGGCACCGTCGGCGGGCCGCTGCAGCCCGGCACCGCCGCCCGCATCTTCACCGGGGCGCCGATCCCCGCCGGGGCCGATGCGGTGGTGATGCAGGAATTCTGCGAGCACGGTGGCGATGGCGTCGTCGTCAACCACATTCCGGAGTTGGGCGAGCACATCCGCCGGGCCGGGGAGGACATCGCCGTGGGAGCCGAGATCCTCGCCACCGGTACCCGCCTGCGCCCCCAGGACCTGGCCCTGGCCGCCTCCACCGGGCTGCCCCAGCTGCCGGTCCATCGGCGGCTGCGGGTGGCGGTCTTCTTCACCGGCGACGAATTGCGCCAGCCCGGCGAGCCCCTGCCGCCGGGGGCCATCTACAACTCCAACCGCTTCGCCATCCGGGCCCTGCTGGAGGGCCTCAATTGCGAAGTCCGGGACCTGGGCGGGGTGCCCGACGACCTGGAAGCCACCCGGGACGCCCTGCGCCGGGCCGCCGGCGACAACGACCTGATCGTCACCAGCGGCGGGGTCTCGGTGGGCGAGGAGGACCATGTCAAGCCGGCGGTGGAGGCCGAAGGCCGGCTCAATCTATGGAAGATCGCCATCAAGCCCGGCAAGCCCCTGGCCTTCGGGGAAATTCTGGGCGAGAGAGGACAGGGGGAGCGGCAAAGCTGGTTCGTCGGCCTGCCCGGCAACCCGGTTTCCAGCTTCGTCACCTTCGCCCTGTTCCTGCGGCCCTTTATCCTGCGGCTGCAGGGAGTCCGGGATGTCCTGCCGAAGCGCTACCCTTTGCGGGCCGCCTTCGAGTGGCAGAAGCCCTCGCCCCTGTGCGAGTTCCTGCGGGCTCGCCTCAATGCCGACGGCGAGGTGGAACTCTACGGCCACCAGGGCTCCGGCGTCATGACTTCCCTGTGCTGGGGAGACGGCCTCGCGGTCAAGGCCCCCGATCGCCTCATCGCCCGGGGCGACACGGTGCCCTTCATTCCCTTCTCGGAGTTGTTGTCATGAGTATTCAGGTGCTGTATTTCGCCGGCCTCAAGGAAGCCCTGGGGCGCTCCGGGGAAACCGTGGATCTGCCGACCGGCATCTCCACCGTGGGGGGCCTGCGGGAGTGGCTGGTGGCCCATGGGCGGGAGCCCCTGGCCAGCACGAGAAGCCTGCGCTGCGCCGTGAACCAGGAGATGGCGGGGCTGTATGCCCCCGTCGCCGACGGCGACGAGGTCGCCTTTTTCCCGCCGGTCACCGGAGGCTGAGATGGCCGTCCGGGTCCAGGAAGCCGATTTCGATCTCGGGGCCGAGCTGACGGCCTTGCGGGCCGGACAGCCCCGGGTCGGCGCCCTGGCGAGCTTCCTCGGTCTGGTGCGGGACATGAACGAGGGGGCTGGGGTCTCCGAGATGACCCTCGAGCACTATCCCGGCATGACCGAAAAGGCACTGGAAAGCATCGTTGCCGAGGCCAAGGGGCGCTGGGATATCTACGATGCCCTGGTGATCCACCGGGTCGGGCGCCTCCTGCCCTGCGACCAGATCGTGCTGGTGGCGGTGACCAGCGCCCACCGGGGCGAGGCCTTCGCCGCCTGTGAATTCATCATGGACTACCTGAAGACCCGGGCGCCCTTCTGGAAGCGGGAGGCGACGCCGGCCGGCGCCCGCTGGGTGGACGCCCGGGACAGCGACGACAGCGCCGCCGCCCGCTGGGAGCCCAACCCCAAGGAATAAGGCCGGCTATCAGGTCTTGAACTGTTCGACGGCTTCGTGCAGCGACGCGGACAGGGATTGCAGCCGGCGGGCGGCATCCGCCGTATGCTGCACGGCGAAAGCGCTTTCCTCCGACATCTGGGCGATGTGCTCGACCCGCTGGCCGATCTGGCCGCTGGCGGTGCTCTGCTCGCGGATGGCCTCGCTGATGTCGTTGACCACCTCGGTCACCCGGAGGGCGCCGTCGCGGATGCGGTTGATGGACTCGGCGGCCTCGTTGGCCAGCTCGACGCCGTTGGCGACCTGGGTCACTCCCGACTGCATGCTGGCCACGGCGCTATGGGTGCCGGACTGGATCTTGTGCACCATCTCGGCGATTTCCTTGGTGGACAGGCTGGTGCGCTCGGCGAGCTTCCTGACCTCGTCCGCCACCACGGCGAAGCCGCGTCCCTGTTCCCCGGCCCGGGCCGCCTCGATGGCGGCGTTCAGGGCCAGCAGGTTGGTCTGGTCGGCGATTTCCTGGATGGTATTGACGATGGAGGTGATGCGGTCGGACTGGTGCCCGAGCTCCTCGACGATCTGGGAGGAGGACTGCACCACCTCCGAAATCTTTTGCATCTCGGCGGCGGCGTTGTGGATGACGGCCGTGCCCTGTTCCGAGATGTTGCCGGCTTCCTGGGACAGGCTGTGGGCTTCCCGGGCATTGTCCTTGACCTGGTCGATGCTGACCACCATCTCTTCCACGGCGGCGGCCATGGTGGCGGCGGAATCGCTCTGCTGGCGCGCCTGGTCGGAGACTTCCTGGGAGGCGGTGAGGAGCTGGGCGGCGGCGCTGGAGACTTCCTGGGCGTTGGCGGTGATGGTGCCGATCATGGCGCGCAGGGTGTCCTGCATGGTCTTGATGCCGGCCAGGAGGCTCTCGCTGTCACCGGGTTGGCAGCGGACTTCCGTGGTCAGGTCGCCGGACGCGATGCGCCGGGTGATTTCCGCGGCGTAGTGGGGCTCGCCCCCCAGGGTGCGGATGATGGTGCGGGACAGGAGGATGAGGGAGACGGCGATGAAGGCGCCGATGGCCAGCCCCCAGGACACGAAGCGGATGGCGTTCTGCCGCAGGATGGCTTCCACGTCGTCCACGTAGACGCCGGAGCCGATGACCCAGCCCCAGGGCTGGAAGCCCTTGACGTAGGAAAGCTTGGGCACCGGCTGGTCCTTGCCCGGCTTGGGCCAGGTGTATTCGACGAAGCCGCTGCCTTGGTTCTTCACCGTGTTGTTGAACTCAATGAACAGTAGCTGGCCATTGCTGTCCTTGATCTGGCCAATGCTCTTCCCTTCCAGCTCCGGCTTGAAGGGGTGCATGATCATGGTCTCGTCGAGGCCGTTGATCCAGAAGTATTCGTTCTTGTCGTAGCGGGACTGGCGGATGGCGCTCAGGGCAGCCTGCTTGGCCTCGTCCGCGGACATCTTGCCGTCCCGGGCCGATTGCTCGTAGTACTTGAGGGTGCTGTGCACGGCCTCCACCAGGGCGCGGACCTTATCCTGGCGGTCGGCCTGGAGCTGGCTTCGCTGGTCCAGGAGGAGCACGGTCAGAAGCACTCCCAAGGCGATGATGGTGGCGACGGTCATCGCCATGAGCTTGTTGCGCAGGCTGATGCCTTGGCTGTTCATTTGCTCTTCTCCCTGCAGTAAAACCTGTAATGGGCGGATGATCTGGAATCCCTCTCCGCCTTGTAGTCAAACAACCGTATAGCCGGTGTGAGCCATTGGCCGCACGCCCGCTTTTGATGGCGCCCCCCGGCCCGTCCTGAAAACCCTAATCCGGGAAGGGTTATGCCTTTCGTAATATATTACACGAACCCGCCGGTGGTCCAGTTGAAATCTGGGATTGCAGCCTCATGTTAGGAAGCATCGAAAACATCTAATGCGGGGGATGCCTATGCGACTCGATAAATTCACCACCAAGTTCCAGCAGGCCTTGGCCGATGCCCAGAGCCTCGCCATTGGCAACGACCAGCAGTTCATCGAGCCCAAGCACCTGCTGCTCGCCCTGCTGGCCCAGGAGGATGGCGGCACCACCTCCCTCCTGGCCCGGGCCGGCGTCAATGTTCCCGGCCTCAAGCATGATCTCGAGCAGGCCTTGAAGCGCCTTCCCATGGTGGAGGGCCATGGCGGCGACGTGAGCATCGGCCGCGATCTGACCAATCTCCTCAACCTCACCGACAAGGAGGCCCAGAAGCGGGGCGACCAGTTCATCGCCAGCGAAATGTTCCTGCTGGCGCTCACCGAGGATAAGGGCGAAACCGGCCGCATCGCCCGGCAGCACGGGCTTTCACGGAAGTCCCTGGAGGCCGCCATCGACGCCGTGCGCGGCGGCCAGGGGGTGGATTCCCAGGAAGCCGAGGGGCAGCGGGAAGCCCTGAAGAAATACTGCATCGATCTCACCGAGCGGGCCCGGCAAGGGAAGCTCGACCCGGTCATCGGCCGCGACGACGAGATCCGCCGCACCATCCAGATCCTGCAGCGCCGCACCAAGAACAATCCGGTCCTGATCGGCGAGCCGGGGGTCGGCAAGACCGCCATCGTCGAGGGCCTGGCCCAGCGCATCGTCAATGACGAGGTGCCGGAGACCCTGAAGGGCAAGAAGGTCCTGGTCCTGGACATGGCCGGGCTCCTGGCCGGCGCCAAGTACCGGGGCGAGTTCGAGGAACGCCTGAAGGCCGTGCTGAAGGAAATCGCCCAGGAAGAGGGCAAGATCATCGTCTTCATCGACGAGCTCCACACCATGGTGGGGGCCGGCAAGGCCGAGGGCGCCATCGATGCCGGCAACATGCTGAAGCCGGCGCTCGCCCGGGGTGAGCTGCACTGCATCGGCGCCACCACCCTGGACGAGTATCGCAAGTACATCGAGAAGGACGCCGCCCTGGAGCGCCGCTTCCAGAAGGTGCTGGTGGACGAGCCCAGCGTCGAATCCACCATCGCCATCCTGCGGGGTCTGCAGGAGCGCTACGAGCTGCACCATGGGGTGGATATCACCGACCCGGCCATCGTTGCCGCGGCGGAACTGTCCCATCGCTACATCACCGACCGCTTCCTGCCGGACAAGGCCATCGACCTCATCGACGAGGCGGCGGCCCGCATCAAGATGGAAATCGACTCCAAGCCGGAGTCCATGGACAAGCTCGACCGCCGCATCATCCAGCTCAAGATCGAGCGGGAAGCGGTGAAGAAGGAGAAGGACGAGGCATCGCAAAAGCGCCTGGCCCTCATCGAAGAGGAGATTTCGCGGCTGGAGAAGGAGTATTCCGACCTGGAAGAGATCTGGAAAGCCGAGAAGGCCCAGGTCCAGGGTTCCGCCCACATCAAGGAAGAGATCGACCGGCTCAAGGCCCAGATGGCCGAGCTGCAGCGCAAGGGCCAGTACGACAAGCTGGCGGAACTCCAATACGGCAAGCTGCCCCAGCTGGAGGCCCAGCTGAAGGCGGCCGAGAAATCGGGGGGCGGTCAGCCCAAGACCAGGCTCCTGCGCACCCAGGTGGGGACCGAGGAAATCGCCGAGGTGGTTTCCCGGGCCACCGGCATCCCGGTGTCCAAGATGATGCAGGGCGAGCGGGACAAGCTGCTCCACATGGAAGATCGCCTGCACCAGCGGGTGGTGGGCCAGGACGAGGCGGTGCGCCTGGTGGCCGATGCCATCCGCCGTTCCCGGGCCGGCCTCGCCGATCCCAACCGGCCCTACGGCTCCTTCCTCTTCCTCGGCCCCACCGGCGTCGGCAAGACCGAACTGTGCAAGGCCCTGGCGGAATTCCTCTTCGACTCCGAGGAGCACCTGATCCGCATCGACATGAGTGAATTCATGGAGAAGCACTCGGTGGCCCGCCTCATCGGCGCGCCCCCGGGCTACGTGGGCTACGAGGAGGGCGGTTACCTGACCGAGGCGGTGCGCCGCAAGCCCTACAGCGTCATCCTCCTGGACGAGGTGGAGAAGGCCCATCCGGACGTCTTCAACGTCCTCCTGCAAGTGCTGGACGATGGCCGCATGACCGACGGCCAGGGCCGCACCGTGGATTTCAAGAACACGGTGGTGGTCATGACCTCCAACCTGGGCAGCCAGATGATCCAGCAGATGGCCGGCGACGACTACGGCGTCATCAAGATGGCGGTCCTGGCCGAGGTGAAGACCTATTTCCGGCCGGAGTTCATCAACCGCATCGACGAGGTGGTGGTGTTCCACAGCCTGGACGAGAAGCACATCCAGGACATCGCCAAGATCCAGCTCGGCTACCTGGAAAAGCGCCTGGCCCAGCTCGAGATGCATCTCCAGGTGGACGACTCCGCCCTGGCCGAACTGGCCAAGGCCGGTTTCGATCCGGTGTTCGGCGCCCGGCCCTTGAAGCGGGCCATCCAGCAGCAACTGGAAAATCCGCTGGCCAAGGCCATCCTGGAAGGCAGGTTCGCGGCCAAGGACACCATCAGGGTGAGCTGCGAGAACGGCATGATCCGCTTTGCCAAGGCGTAAGGCGCGGCGGGAGAAGAGGCGGGCTGCGGCCCGCCTTTTTCCTAGTCGGGATGGAAGGCCGATACCCGCGGCGAAAACATGAACAGGGCCTTGGGGCGGGTGAGGTGCAGGGTTGGATCAGTGATGTAGTTGTCCAGCTGCCAGCCGAAATTGAGCATGACGCACAGGGTCTGGCCGGGAATCTGCCAGATCCGCTTGTATTGCCAGTAGCCCTTCATCCATACGCGGAACCAGCCGGCCTTGGCATGATCCCGGTTCTTGATGCTGAGGTCGCCTTCGGAGCGGAGGGCGTCCTGGTCCACCGGGGCGGCGAGGACTGACCACTTGAAGCCATAGGCCCGGTTGCGCAGCAGCCAGCCCATATAGCCGACGTAGATGCACAGGAGGTCGGAAAGGCGTTTGCGCCATTGCCAGTGCTCGTTCTGCCAGCCGCCATCGCCTTCCAGGCTGTAATCCGGGGTCTGGAACCAGGAGAGCCAGCGGGGCAGTCGGGCGTTGCGGGCGAAGAAGGGGAGGATGAAGGCGAGGGGCAGGGAAACAATTTCCATCGCCAGGGCGGCGATGAGGTAGATGAAGTAGCGCATGGGGATCAGCGGACAGGGGTTGTTCCGGTCTGGGCCACCAACTCGGCAACCGCCTTTTGGGATTCATCGCTGGCCGCAAGGGCGGTCTGAACTCCTTGGCGGTCGGCGGCCGGCCGGTTCTGGCTCATTTTCCACTTGCCGGTCAGGGTCCGGATGGCAAGTTCGATTCCGACAATGCCTTTCAGCTGGGCCGCGATGAATTCCTCAGGAGCATCGTCCAGGGTCCAGGGGTGAATATGCCGGGATTCGTGGGCGGCGGTCAGGTCGGCCAGCAGCCGGCGCAGCCAGGTCGGGTCCTCGATTACCCTCAGAGAGCCCGCAGCCTGGACGACCGCGTAGTTCCAGGTGGGGACGGCCTTGCCGTGCTCCGCCTTGGAGGGGTACCAGTTGGGGGAAATGTAGGCCTGGGGCCCCTGGAAAATCACCAGGGCGTCCACCTCCGGACGGTAACGCTGCCACTGTGGGTTGGCCCGGGCCAGATGACCGCGGAGGACGCCGTGGGGCGCTCCCGGTTGCGGCGTCGGATCGTAGAGCAGGGGGATGGGATTGGCTTCCAGTCCTTCGGGTCCGAGGGTGACGAGGGTCGCCAGGGGATACCGGGCTACGAGATCCTGCAGAACCTGCGGACGCTCTTCCTTGAACTGGGCAGGGGCGTACATGGAATCATCGAGTGCATGAGAAAGAATGCACGGTAATGTACGGGAAAACCAGTATCGTCGCAGGACCTTTCGCCTAAAGTACAGTTCTAAGAAATAGGATTTTTCATATTCACCATGAGCCAAGACATCCTTTCACCCTTGTCCACCGATACCCCCGAGGCCAGGCATCGGCACTGGCGGGAGCGGCGTTTCGAGGAATTGTCGGCAGCCGAAAGCTGGCTCGGGCTGGCTGGCCTGTACTGGCTGGAACCGGGAACCAATGCCGTGGGCAGCGCTCCGGACTGCGCCGTGGTCCTCCCGGCCGGGCCGGCCAGGCTCGGGGACCTGCTATGGGAGGGCCCGTCGGTCCGGTGGCGGCCGTTCCCGGGCGGTGGCGCGGTGGTGGAAGGGATGGCGGCCGGCGCCGACGGGGAGGTCGTCCTGGCGACTGACAGGGCCGGGGCTCCCACCCGGGTGCGTTACGGCGATCTGCTCTTTTTCGTCATCGAGCGGGACGGCCGCCTAGCCGTGCGCCTGCGGGACCTGGACTGGCGGACGAAGGATGATTTCGCCGGCGTGGATTGCTATCCCTTCGATCCGGACTGGTGCGTGGAAGCCCTCTGGGACGAACTGGTCGAGCCCGTCAGCCTGCAGGTGCAGAACGGGGCGGGGAACCTGACGGCCGTCAATGTTTCCGCCCGGGCGGTGTTTCGGGTCGATGGCAAGGAGTTTGCCCTGCTGCCGCTGGGGGAGGGCGAAGACCACGTGTTCTTTGTTTTCCGCGACACCAGCAGTGGTCGCGAAACCTACGGCGGAGGCCGCTTTCTAAAAGCCGTGCCGCCGGTGGACAAGCGCCTGGTTCTGGACTTCAACCGGGCATTCAACCCGCCCTGTGCCTTTACCGCCTTTGCGACCTGCTCCCTGCCGCCGCAGGAGAACTGGCTGCCCTTCCCGGTTCAGGCGGGGGAGAAGAAATATGCCGGCAGCCATTGAGCTTACTTGTCCTGGCTGGGCGGGGACGAATCTTTTTCCCGGGCCTGCTTTTCCCGCAGGCGCTTGTTCTTTTCGTCGCTATTGGCAAAGACGTAGCGGCCAGCCAGCACGCAGCCCTTCATGCCCGGATCGCAGGGCAGGTTGTTGATGCGTGTGCATTTGCCGTCAATTTCATGGGGGCAGCCCCAGGAGGCCATGGCTAGTTGGGTTTGAGAGTTGAGATAAGGAAATTATCGTCGAATTGCAGAAATCCGCCTACCCGCCGCTCAGATCGGATATTTCGGGATAGGTCTTGAAATTTCCCAAATATGGCCGTAGTTAAGGTCATGGGAGTCGCGATGAGGAGTCTGCCATGAACGTCGTCTATAACAGTGATCATTACTCCATACTGGCCTACCCGGCCCAGGAGAGCTTTGAACTGCTGGACAAGACCGGTAATCGCATGCTTTTCCTGCAGGGGCCGTCGGCTATGCATTTTCGGGCCGCCATCGAGGAAATCCCGGAGGATGATCGGGACGAGGAAACCATCGATGCCTTCCTCGACGACTATTGCCTGGAATCCGCCCAGCCCATCGTGATCCACTGACGTGTTAGAATCCGGGCCGTTCTTCTATTGACCGGCCTTAGGATTCGAAAAATGGGGATTGTGAATAGCACTTACGTATCCGACCACACCAAGTGGATTGAGGAGCAGCGGGCCCGGCATCCGGAGTGGGCCGAAGAGCAGAAGACCGGCCGCGCGCTGTGGTGGGACAAGAAGCAGGACGTGGAAACGACTCAGCGCAATGCCGCTTCCAAGGTGGCCCAGAAGCCTTATCCCTACGATGTGAATTTCTACGGGGAATAAGCGGCGTCAGCCAGCGATATCAAAAAAGGCCGGTGAAGAAAACCGGCCTTTTTTCATTTCTGGTCATTCTCAGCCCGTCAAGGGCTTCACCACCCGCTTGACCGCCGTGTCGTCCGGGTGGGGGTGGATGGTGAAGCCGAGACTGGTCATGAGGCGGAACATCTTGGTGTTGGTGGCCAGCACGTCCCCCACCACCGCCCGGTAGCCCTTCATGCGGGCGCATTCGACGAGGGCCGACATGAGCTTCCGGCCGACCCCGCACTTTTGCCATTCGTCGGCGACGGCGAGGGCGAACTCCACCGATTCACCATCCGGATTGACCACGTAGCGGGCGACGCCGATCTGGATGTCCTTGCCTTCCTCGTTGGGAAGGGTGGCCACCAGGGCCATTTCCCGGTCGTAGTCGATCTGGGTGAAGCGCACCAGCATGGTCTGGGTGAGTTCCCGGATGGTGTCCATGAACCGGTAGTAGCGGGACTCGTCCGACATCTCCTTGACGAACTCCTGCTCCATATCCGCATCCTCCGGCCGGATGGGACGGATGGTGACGATTCTGCCGTCGTTCATCTGCCATTCCTGGATAAGATGGGTCGGATAGGGGTAGATCGCCATGTGGGCGTAGCGGTCACCACTGGTGGCGGCGTTGTGGTCGATGACAATGCGGGCGTCGGCGGCAATCGCCCCGTTTTCGTCCACGATCAGGGGATTCAAGTCCATTTCCACGATCCACGGCAGTTCGCAGACCATTTCGGAAATGGAAAGCAGGACTTCCTCCAAGGCCTCCATGTCCACCGGCGGCATGTTGCGGAATTCCCCCAGGGCGCGGGAGGCGCGGGTGGAGCGGATGAGGTCCTGGGCCAGGAACTTGTTCAGGGGCGGCATGGCGACGGAACGGTCGCTGAAGACCTCGATATCGGCGCCGCCGGAGCCGAAGGTGATGACCGGGCCGAAGATGGGGTCCCGGAAGACGCCGACCATGAGCTCACGGCCATTCGGGCGGGCCAGGAAAGGCTCGATGGAGACGCCGTTGATGTGGGCGTTCGGGTGGCGCTTCTGCACCGTCTCGATGATGTCGTGGTAGGCGTTGCGCACCGCCGGGGCGTTGGTGATGTTGAGGCGCACGCCGCCGGCATCGGTCTTGTGGGGGAAATCCTGGGAATCCACCTTCATCGCCACCGGAAAGCCGATCTGTTCGGCCAGGAGGAGGGCTTCGGTCGCGGTGCGGGCCACCATGGTCTGGGCTACCGGCACCCGGAAGGCGCGCAGGATGGCCTTCGATTCCATTTCCGACAGCACCTTGCGGCGCTCGGCCAGCAGCGCCTCGATCAGCATCTTGGCGCCTTCGGTTTCCGGGCGGTTGTGCTGGCGGGTGGGGTCCGGCGTCTGCAGGAGGAGTTTCTGGTTGCGGTAGTAGGTGGAAATGTGGTGGAACAGGTCGATGGCCGTCTCCGGCATGCGGAAGGCCGGGATGCGGGCTTCGCTCAGGAAGCGGCGGGCCGGCGCCACCTGCTCCTCGCCCATCCAGCAGCAGATGATGGGCTTGCCGGCTTGTTCGCTGACTTCGAGCACCACCTTGGCCACTTCCATGGGCTGGGTCATGGCCTGGGGCGAGAGCATGACCAGGAGGGCGTCGATGCCTTCGTCCTGGGAGACCGCCATGATGGCGTCCCGATAGCGCTCCGGGGTCGCATCGCCGGCGATATCCACCGGATTGTTGTGGGACCAGGCCGGAGGCATGCACTTGTTCAGGGTGGCCATGGTTTCCGTTGCCAGGGGCGGCAAGGGAATGCCCAGGTCGCCGGCCCGGTCGGCGGCCATGGCGCCGGGGCCGCCGCCGTTGGTGATGATGGCCAGCCGGTTGCTCTGGGGCCGGAACTTGGAGGCCAGGGCCTTGGCGGCATAGAAGAGCTGGGCGACGGTCGCCACCCGCACCACGCCCGCCCGGCGCACGGCCGCGTTGAAGACCGCGTCGGACACGGCGGTCATGCCGGAGTGGGCCTGGGTGGCCACCAGGCCGGCCTCGTGGCGGCCGGCCTTCAGGAGGATGATGGGCTTGATCCGGGCGGCGGAACGGAGCGCGCTCATGAAGCGGCGGGCATCCCGGATGCCCTCCACATACAGGAGGATGTAGTGGGTGCGGTTGTCGTAGATGAGGTAGTCGAGGATTTCCCCGAAATCCACGTCCGCCGTGCTGCCCAGGGAGATGACCGTGGAGAAGCCGACATTGTTGGACTTGGCCCAGTCGAGGACGGCGGCGCACATGGCACCGGATTGGGCCACCAGGGCGAGATTGCCGGTGTTGGCCGTGACCCGGGCGAAGGTGGCGTTGAGGCCCAGGTCCGGACGGATGATGCCCAGGCAGTTGGGGCCGAGGATGCGCACATTGTAGGAGCGGGCAATTTCCAGCATCTTGCGCTCGATGGCGGCGCCGACGTGGCCGGATTCCGAGAAGCCGGCGCTGATGACGATGACGTTGCGCACGCCGCTGCGGCCGCATTGCTCGACGATCTTGGGCACCGTCTGGGCCCGGGTGGCGATGACCGCCAGCTCGACCCGGGCGCCGATTTCCTCGATGGACTTGTAGGCTTCCTGGCCCTGCACCGTGTCATGCTTGGGATTGATGGCGTAGAGCCTTCCCTTGTAGCCCGAATTCAGGATGTTCCTGAAAATGACGTTGCCGACAGAATTCTCGCGGTCCGAGGCGCCGATGACGGCCACCGACTTGGGCTCGAAAAGGGCAGTCAGGTAGTGCTGTTCCAGCATGGTATGAACCTCGGCTTCGCCGTTTATTGTGCACTGCACGATAACATGGATTGGCGCGTTGATGCTACGTGGGGAACTAGGCAGAACGGGCTATTCCGCGAGCCGGCTGTCGATCCGCAGGGGGGCTTGCAGGACCCGGTGGGTGGGGCATTTGTCGGCGATTTCGAGAAGGCGCTGGCGCTGCTCCGGCGTGAGGTTGCCGGCCAGGGCGATGACCCGCTCGATACGGTCTGCCTTGTGGCCGCTTTCGTCTGCTACCTTATCGAAGCGCAGGGTGACGCTGACCGCCTCGAGGGGCCACTCCTTGCGCTCGGCGTACATGCGCAGGGTCATGGAAGTGCAGGCGCCGAGCCCGGCCATGAGAAAATCGAAAGGCGCGGGACCCATGTCATCGCCGCCGCTTTCCACCGGCTCGTCGGCGATCAGCCGGTGGCGGTCCCCGACGATGATTTCCTGCTGGTAGCGGCCAAGGCCGTTTTCCTTGACGACAACGATGTGAGACATGATCAGCCCTCCGGACAAAATCGCGCCGATGATACCCCCTTCCCCTTGGGTGAGTCGATTTATCAGGCATATTCCGGCCGCTGGCGAGGTGCTCGATCTGGCCTGCGGCTCCGGTCGCCACACCCGCCTGCTGGCGGCGGCCGGCCACCGGGTGCTGGCGGTGGATCGGGATGCCGCCGCCCTGGCTTCCCTGGGGACCATCCCCGGGGTAACTCCCCTGGCGGCCGATCTCGAAGGCAGGGATTGGCCCCTGGCCGGGCGGCGCTTTGCGGGAGTCGTGGTGACCAATTACCTTTGGCGGCCGCGGCTGCCGGATGTCCTGGAACTTCTGGCCCCGGGTGGGGTGCTCATCTACGAAACGTTCATGGTGGGCAACGAGCGCTACGGCAAGCCCTCCAATCCCGACTTCCTGCTGCGCTCCCAGGAACTGCTCGATCTGGCGAGGCGGGCTGGCCTCGCCGTGCTGGCCTATGAGGAAGGCTACGGGGAGCAACCCAAGCCCGCCCTGCGGCAGGCCATCTGCGCCGTTCAGACCTGAGCGAGGGCGGCGCTGTCGACGATGGCGCCGGCCACCTGGGCGATGCCGGCGGCGGAAAGGTCTTGAGCCCCAAAGGTCTGCGGGTCCCGGTAACCGGCAAAATTGATATTCTGGGAACGGCGGTAGAGGGGGTCGTAGTGCCGCTCCAGCAATTCGGCCACCAGGCCGGTCCACTGTCCGCTGTCGATGAGGGTGTTCCAGTTCGCCAGGGTCTCGTTGCTCTGCAGGCCCTGCAAGGCTTCCAGGCGGCGCTTCAGCCAGGCCGGGTCGGCGACGAAATAATCGTAGTCACCGAGCAGGAAATCCACCCGGGCCGCCAGGGGCGCTTCGATCCGGAGGCAGGTGCCGGCCCGGAAGGTTTCCAGCAGCGCTTCCGGCACTTGCATGCGGCCGATCTTGCGGCTTTCGGCCTCCACATACACCGGGCGGGCCGGGTCGAAGGACTGGAGGCACTGCAATACCCGGGTCTCGAACCATTTTTGGGTCGGCTGGGGCGTGGACGGCAGGACGCCGAGGACGGAGCCCTTGTGGCAGGCCAGGGTCTCCAGGTCCAGCACCTGCTCGCCCAGGGCGCCGATGGCCTGGAGGATGCGGGTCTTGGCGCTGCCCGTGGGGCCGCACAGGACCCGGTAGTGGAATTGCCGGGGCAGGGTTTCCAGGGCCGCCACCACCTGCTGGCGATAGGCCTTGTAGCCCCCGCTCAACTGGGCCGCCTTCCAGCCCACCGAGCGCAGGACGGTGACCATGGCGCCGCTGCGGTTGCCGCCCCGCCAGCAATAGACCAGGGGGCTCCAGCCCTTCGGGCGGTCCAGGAAGTGTTCCCGCAGATGATGGCCGATATTCTCGGCCACCAGGGCGGCGCCGATCTTCTTGGCCTCGAAGGGGGACACCTGCTTGTAGATGGTGCCCACCTGGGCCCGCTGGTCGTTGTCCAGGACCGGGCAGTTGATGGCGCCGGGGATGTGGTCTTCCTCGAATTCGGCGGGGGAGCGGACGTCGATGATTTCGTCGAAGGCGCCCAGGTCTTCGATGGTGGCGATGCCTGATTTCATCCGGCTATTTTAGCAGGGGGAGGAGGGACGGCCAGACCTGGTCCAGCAACTTGGGCTGGGCTTCCGCCGTCGGATGGAAGGTGTCCGCCTGGAAGAGGGCCGGCTGGTCGGCGATGCCGGCGAGCAGGAAATCCACCAGGGGCACCTTGCGCTTCGTCGCCACCTCAGCGTAGATCGCCTGGAACTGCTCGGCATAGGGCCCGTAGTTGGGCGGCAGGCGCATCCCCACCAGCAGCACCCGGGCGCCGTCTTTCCGGGCCATGTCCACCATGGCGGTGAGGTTGTCCTTCATCTGGGCGAGGGGAAGTCCGCGCAGGCCGTCGTTGGCTCCGAGTTCCAGGATCACCACCGCCGGACGGTTTTGCCGCAGGGCTGCCGGCAGCCGGCTGTGGCCGCCCGCCGTGGTTTCGCCCGAGATGCTGAGGTTGGCGACGCTATAATCGGAGCGCTTTTCCGCCAGCCGGGCTTGCAGCAGGGAGGGCCAGGCGGCCAGGGGCCGAATGCCGTAGCCGGCGGAGAGGGAGTCGCCGAAAACCAGGATGGTCTTCGCCGCCAGGGCCGGCGGGGCGGCCAGAATCAGTGTCATCAGGAACAGGATCGTGCGCATGGCTGAACAGGCGTTGGTGGAAGTGATCGGGCTCGGCAAGGCCGTGGACAACGGGGTCCAGCCCCTGACGATTTTGCAGGATATTTCCTTCGCGGTCATGCCGGGAGAGACCGTGGCCATTGTCGGCGCCTCGGGCTCCGGCAAATCGACCCTGCTTGGACTGCTGGCGGGCCTCGATGTGCCGACCGCCGGCGAAGTACGCATCGATGGAGCCAGCCTCGGAACCCTGGACGAGGATGCCCGGGCCGTGCTGCGGGGGCGCCTTCTCGGGTTCGTCTTCCAGTCCTTCCAGCTGCTGCCGTCCTTGAACGCCCTGGAGAACGTCATGCTGCCCCTGGAGCTGGCGGGTGCCCGCCAGGCGGCGGATACCGCCCGGGGCTGGCTGGAGCGGGTGGGGCTGGGACACCGCCTGAAGCACTATCCCAAGCATCTTTCGGGCGGCGAGCAGCAGCGCGTCGCCCTGGCCCGGGCCTTTGCGCCGGATCCCCGGCTGGTGCTGGCCGACGAGCCGACCGGCAACCTGGATGCCGCCACCGGCCACCAGGTCATCGATCTCATGTTCGAACTGAACGCCCGCCAGGGCACGACCCTGGTCTTGGTGACCCACGACGAGGAGATCGCCGCCCGCTGCGGCCGGGTGCTCCATATCGCCGCCGGCCGGCTGTCGGCGGACTAGGCGACGAGCGCCGCCCGCGCCGCCCGCAGGCCGCTGCGCACGGCGCCTTCCAGGGTGGCCGGGAATTCTTCCCAGGTCATGTCGCCGGCCAGCCAGAGCCGGGGATGGGCCGTGGCATGGCCGGGCCGGGCGAGGTTGGGCTGGCAGGAGAAGGTGGCCCGCTTCTCCCGGATGACCTGCTGCCAGAGGGGCGGTGTGGGCAGGCCCAGTTCTCTGTGCAGGCGCTCGGCCAGGGCGGCGTCCGGGAAGTCCTCCCAGCGGCCGTGGCCGGAAAGGACGCAGGCGATGAGGCCTTCGCCCCGGTCGATGACCCACTGGCCGATGCCTCCCTGGAGACCTTGCATGGGAAAGGGCAGGGCAGTGCCGGGTGGGTAGCCGAGATAGACGGTGGCGATGGGCTCATGGTCGCAGGCCACGGCCAGGGCCGGCAGAATCCGGGCGGCGTGCCGGGGGGCGGTGGCGAGGATGATGGCGGCGAAGCCCTCGCCGTCGACGGCGACGACATCTTCAGCGAGCGCGATGGAGCGGACCCGGTGCCCCAGCCGCAATTCGGCCCCCTGGGCCGCGAGCCAGGCAGCGGCGGGCTCCGGCAGGAGCTCGCCTAGGTCGGTGCGGGGCAGGAGGAGGTCGGTATCCTCCCGCCGAGGGCTGCCGAGACTGTCCCGCAGGACGTTGGCGAAGATATGGGCCGAGGCCCGCTCGGCCGGGGTGTTGAGGGCGGCGAGGCAGAGGGGTTCCCAGAGATGGCGGCGCAGGCATCCGGTCTGGCCGGCAGCATCCAGCCAGGCGGCGACGGTGGTGTCCCGGGGCAGGCGGAAGGCGTCGGCCTTCAGGCGCTCCATCCAGCGGGCGGTAGCGATCTTTTCACCCAGCCCGACGCCGTGGGCGGTCATCAGTCCCCAGGCGAGGTTGAGGGGAGCGGGCAGCCGGGGCAGGGCCAGGCGGAAGCCGGCATTGTCCCGGACCTGCAGGGGCAGGCGCCGCAACAGCTCTTCCGGGTCGGCACCGACCCGGCGCATCAGGGCGAGGGTGTCGCGGTAGGCTCCGAGCATGATGTGCTGCCCGTTGTCCACGGTGCGGCCGTCGATGGCGACGCTGCGGGCCCTGCCGCCCAGCCGGCGGCCGGCTTCGAACAGGGTGACGGCGCGGCCGGCGGTGGCGAGTTCGACGGCCGCCGCGATACCGGCCCATCCCCCCCCGACGACCGCAATCCTCATGCAAACATCCAGGTCTTCCAGGCGAGCCAGAGCTTCCTGAGCGGGGTGAGGGCGATGCGCTGGTGCAGGACCTGGTAATTTTCGCGCTTGATCTCGTCGAGGAGGGTGCGGTAGATGGCCGCCATGACGATGCCGGGGCGCTGGCTCTTCCTGTCCCCCGCCGGCAGCTCGCCCAGGGCCTGGTCGTAGTAGCTCTCGGCCCGCTCCACCTGGAAGCGCATGAGGGCGGCGAAGTTGTCGGAGTAGCGGGAATTGAGGATGTCGGCGGCGGGCACGTTGAACTGCTTCAGCTCGTCCATGGGGATGTAGATGCGTCCCCGCCGGGCGTCCTCGCCGATGTCGCGGACGATGTTGGTGAGCTGGAAAGCCATGCCCAGGTCGTGGGCGTACTTGAGGGTGGCGCGGTCCCGGTAGCCGAAGATTTCCGCCGACAGGAGGCCCACGACGCTGGCGACCCGGTAGCAGTACAGGGAGAGGCCCTTGAAATCCAGGTAGCGGGACTGCTGCAGATCCATCTCCATGCCGTCGATGATCTCCAGCAGCTGTTCCCGGGGCAGGCTGAACCGGCGGCCGGCGGCCTGCAGTGCCTGGCCGACGGGGTGTTCAGGCTGGCCCGCGGCGATCCGTTCCACCTCCTGGCGCCACCAGGCCAGCTTGGTGGAGGCCAGGGCAAGGTCGTGGCATTCGTCCACCACGTCATCCACTTCCCGGCAGAAGGCGTAGAGGGCCATGATGGCGCGCCGGCGCTCGGCGGGCAGGAAAAGAAAGCTGTAATAGAAGGACGAGCCGCTGGCGGCGGATTTTTCTTGGCAGTATTGATCCGGAGTCATGGAATCACATTGTAAGGGAGCGGCCGGCCAGGACGAGCCAATCCCAGGGGCCGAGGGTGGGCCGATGGTGCCAGACGTCGCCCCGCACCCGGCGGACGCCTTCGAGAATGCGCAGCCCGCCCTGGATGGTCAGGCGGATCTCCCACCCCAGCCGGCCGGGCAGGGCCCGCACCAGGGGAGCGCCCCGCAGCATGAGGCTGCGGGCCCGGTCCACCTGGAAATCCATCAGGGCCGCCCAGTTGGCCGACCAGCGGCCGGCGGCGATGTCCTCCTCGCCGACCCGGAAACGGGGCAGGTCGCATTGCGGGATATAGACCCGGTCCTTCCGCCAGTCGATGGCGACGTCCTGCCAGAAATTGATGAGCTGCAGGGCAGTGCAGATGCAATCGGACTGTTCCAGGTGCTGCGGCTCGGTGCGGCCGAAGAGGTGCAGCACCAGCCTCCCCACCGGATTGGCGGAGCGGCGGCAGTAGTCGAGGAGATCCGGGAAGTCGGCGTAGCGCTTCTTGACCACGTCCTGGGCGAAGGCATCGAGGAGGTCCCGGAAGAGGCCGATGGGCAGGCCGTGGCTGGCGATGGTTTGCGCCAGGTCGATGAAGAGTGGGGTCAGGGGCGCGGCGCCGGCCTCGATGCGGTCCAGTTCGGCCTGGTAGGCCTGCAGGCCGGCCAGGCGCTGTTCGGCGGGAGCGTCTCCCTCGTCGGCAATGTCGTCGGCGCTGCGGGCGAAACGGTAGATGGTCTCGATGGGCCGGCGCAGGCGGGTCGGCACCAGCAGGGAAGCGACGGGAAAGTTTTCGTAATGATCGACCGGCATGGCGGCGGCAAGTATAGGGGCGAATGCCATGACGGTGTTAGAATCCGCCCCGCCCGCCCAGGTGGCGAAATTGGTAGACGCACCAGATTTAGGTTCTGGCGCCGAAAGGCGTGGGGGTTCGAGTCCCTTCCTGGGCACCATCAAGCAAAGAAAAGGCTTTCAGCGATGAAAGCCTTTTTTGCTTTCCGGGGATCGGCTTTCGCGCGTCACATCCGGTAAACCGCCTGCAGATAGAAGGCTCGCCGCGCCATCGGCAGGTCGTTGGGAATCTGGGCTGCGGCCGGACTCGGTTCGCGCACATCGGCATCAAACAGATTGCGGACCTTGGCGGTGAAATCCCATTGGTTCTTATGCCGGCGGGTGGCCAAGGTGAGATCCAGGGTCGTGTAGTCGGGCACCTGGGGGCGATTGTCGCCGGCCGCGCGCTTCCTGTCGGCGACATGATTCACCTGTGCGCTGCCTAGCCACCCGCCAGGCAAGAGCTTGTCGATCCGGCCATAGAAATGATGTTGGGGGGCATAGCCGGCATCGTGGCCGGTGGCTTCGTCGATGGATCGCTGGTGGGCATAGTGGGCGGAAAGGTGCAGATCCCGACTGTTGTTCCATATCACCTCGATTTCAGCCCCCTGGCCATGTTGCCCGCCGGTATTGGCATAGGTGGAGCCAGTGCCAGGGACGGCGTTGGGAACCGGGCGGATGATGTCTTTCATGTCATAGCGGAAGACGTTCAGGTTCGCCTGGGTGTCCTGGCGCAGCTGCCAGGAAAATGCGGCTTCCAGGGTGTCGATGGTTTCCGGCTTCAGGTCGGGGTTGCCCCAGTTGACCGGATTGTTGACCCCGTAAGCCTCAATGAAGGCAGGGGCGCGGAAGGCGCGGCCGTAAAGAAGCTTGGCCGTCAGGTCGTAGCGGGCATCCCATACCAGGGCAAGCCGGGGATTGGTGGTGCCGCCGAAGTCGGAATACAGGTCGTGTCGTACGCCGGCCGTCAGGCACCAGTCCTGGGCGAAGCTCCATTCGTCCTGGGCATAGAGATAAGTGTTCCGGCGCCGGTGAGGGAACAGGAAAGGTGCCGAGGCTGAAAGATCGGTGATGGTCGCCAGCGGAATCGGCAAGCCGTTGGCGGCATAGTCGAAATTCCTCCGTGCCCGGGTCCTGTAGAGGTTGAGGTCGTCATGTCCGGCGCCGATGCGCAGACGGTGATCGGCCAACCCCGAGTAGGAAGCAAATGCCGAGAGCCGTGTCTGTCGTTCCCAGGTCTCCGGGGTCCCGAATATGCCGCTTGGAAAAGTACCGGTCGGGAAAGTGGCTCCGGGGGGGTAGAGCTGGAAACTCGTCGGCACGAGCGCGGTGTATTCCATGTGGCTGGCCGTGAAACCCAGCGCCCAATTCTGGGTGAATCGGGGATCGGTCCAGGACAGGTCCGCATTGGTGCGCTCGCTTTTCCCTCGGCCCACCGGGTCGAGGGCGGATGCAACGCCGGCTGCGGTTCCAAGGTCGTCGCGCAACTTGTAGCCGGTCTGGAAGCGCCAATTGTCATAGGCAAGATCAAGGTGGGCATCCAGGGCGCTCCATCCGGTGTTCACCGGACCCGGGGCCAGGCTCGCGTGGGTTCTGGAGCGCTGGTCATTGGCAGTCTGGGCGTCGGCAGTGATGGTGCGCCTGAAGCCATCGGAGCTGCCGGCGCGGACAAAGGCCGCCACCTCCACTTCCCCCAGTTTGCCGCCGTGCTGAAGCCAGCTATCCCAGGTGTTGAAAGAACCGCCGCGGACTCCGAATTCCGTCCCCGCTATATCGCGGGCCCCCTTGGTGACGATATTGACAACGCCGGAGTAGGCGTCCGCGCCGTAGAGGGCCGATCCTGGACCGCGGATGACTTCGATGCGATCGATGTGCTCCACCGGATAGCCGCCCCAAGAATTGCCCTTGGTTCCCATGTAAAGGGTGGTCATCGGGACACCGTTTTCCAGGACCAGGAACTGGGGGGTGAACGGGCCGGAAATGCCGCGGACCATGTAAAGGGACGAATATATATTGGGGCTGCGGCCCACATGGATTCCCGGCACGGTCTCCATGACTTCGTCCAGGTCGGTGGCACCTGTGGCCGCGATGTCGGCAGCGGTGACGACGGTGGCCACCGCCGGGGCGCGACGCAGCAACAGCTGGCTGCCGGTGGCGATACTGATGAAGGACGTGTCGCCGTAGAACATCTCGAGCTCGTCGTCCTTGTTGTCCAGGGGGAAGGCAAGGGGGGCTTGGGACGACAGGGCCAAAGCCAATGCCAGAGTCTGGCGGCGATACCACTTCATGCTTTTCGTTATCGGTCTTCTCGCAATTTCTCATTATAAATTTTTTGGATACGGACTGGTCGCTCTCCCAACCGAACTGGCCAGGCATGGGGCCGTCCAATGCTTGTGCAAGGGCGACGAAGAGTCCCGGGTAAGCTGCAACTGGGGCAAGCCGATAACCCCCTGTCAGGTAGTGAAGGTGTGTTACGCCGTCGCAACTCGGCAGCCATGCGGGTTTCTATTTCGCAGATATTTCCGGGAAGGGCCACGAACGAAAGTTCGCGGAGGTGCTGGTATGAACGCACTGACCATCATCCAGAAAGCGACGGCGGACGGGGTGAATCTCAACCTGTCCAAATCCGGTAGGCTGAAGGCGACTGGCGACGAGAAGGCGGTGAATCGCTGGCTGCCGACGATCCGGAAACAGCGGGCCGGGATCGTCGCTGCCCTGAGGGAAGCGGCAAACGATACGTCCATCCGGTCCTTCTGGTGGCTGATCCACTTCATCGACCGGGACCCGCTGGAAGCCTCCTTCTGTCCCGTGGTCGATCATGGCGGGGCGCTGGCGGCTTATCCGGATGCGGTCGCTGCCGAGCCGATCCACGAGCATCAGCAACGGGCATCGACGGAGGCCGAAGAGGCGGAACTGCGGAGGCTGGTAGGGGCGATTTACCCAGGCGATACGGAAGCCGACCGGACGGAAGCCCTGGCGGCGGCGCTCGACGATCCTGATGACGCCCTGACCTGCTATCGAGCCATTGCGGCGGAACGGGGGCTGACGGTTGCCCCGGAGGCGCGGACGGAGAAATCCAGCGACCGCCGGCAGGCAGAGGACTGACCCGAGGGGCTGCCGCTCAGTCGGTCAAATACTCGGCCAGCATTCCGGAGGTCCGGCGCAGGCGCTTGGACAGCAGCCGGGCCAGGGAGAACATGAAGCGGTAGGCGAGCAGGGGAAATTCCACCGACAGCCTGTCCAGGCTCTCATGATCGATGGTCAGCAATTCGCAGGGCGTGTCGGCGACGCACTGGGCGGAACGCCGTTCCCGGTCCAGCAGGGCCATTTCCCCGATGAGCCGTCCCCGCCCCTCGTAGGAAAGCAGGTGGGTGCCGTTTTCACCGGCCTTGTAGATGGATATCCGGCCTTCGATCAGGATCAGCATGAAGCTGCCGGGATCTCCCTCGTTGAAAATGACCTCGCCCTTATCGACGCGCGTCTGGCTCAGGTAACGGCTGAGGGTTTCGATCTCCTTGTAGGAAAAGTCCTGGAAGAAATCCAGGCCGTCGATGAGGTCGGCAAGTTTCTGAGGCACGGCAGGCTTGTGGAGGAATGAAGGACGAGGCCAAGTTACCCGGCGATTCCGGGGCTGTCAAACCGGCATCGCCGGCCGTGGGTCCGGAAAGGGGAAGGCTTCCGCGGCCTGCTTGTCGACGTCGAGCCGAGACAGCTATTTCCGCTTCGCAATCCTCTGTGCTAATATGCGCGCCTTCAGCGATCAGCTGGGCGCGGAGTGGTAGTTCAGTCGGTTAGAATACCGGCCTGTCACGCCGGGGGTCGCGGGTTCGAGTCCCGTCCACTCCGCCAAAGAACACAAAAGGCGAACGCGAGTTCGCCTTTTTCATTTGACCTTTCGGAAGAAGCCCCTGCCATGTTCGACGCAGTCCGCAACAACAAAAGGATCGTTCAGGTTTTTCTGGCCCTGATCACTTTGCCGTTCGCCTTCTTCGGTGTCGAGTCCTATATCCGCAATGTGGGCAATGACAACGATGTGGCCAAGATCGGCGATATCAAGATCAGCCAGCAGCAGTTCCAGCAGGCCATGCGCGACCAGCAGGAGCGGTTGCGCGGCCAGTTCGGCAATATCGATCCCAGGATCCTGGATAATCCGCAGGCACGCCAGGCGGTCCTCAACGACCTGATCGACCAGCGGCTGCTCCTGCTGGAAGCCAGCAAGAGCCGCATGGGGGTCGGGGATGACGCGGTGCGCCGCACCATTGCCGGCATCCAGGCCTTCCAGGATAACGGCAAGTTTTCCCCTGAGCGCTACGAAGCCCTCCTCAAGGCCCAGGGCATGACGCCTGCGAGCTTCGAGGCCCAGCTGCGGCAGGACCTGACCCTGCAGCAGCTGGCGGGCGGGATCGGCCAATCCGGTTTCATATCGCGCACCGTGGGCGACCGGCTGCTGGCCCTCCAGGTCGAAAAGCGGGAAGTCGCCGAATACCGCCTGGCGGCCGAGAACTACCTCTCCCAGGTCAAGCTGGAAGAAGGGGCCGCCAAGAAGTTCTACGAAGCCAACAGCAAGCGCTTCGAGATTCCCGAGCAGGCCAGGGCCGAATACGTGGTGCTTTCCCTGGAAAGCATCGAATCCCAGGTCGCCGTGAGCGATGGGGAAATCAAGGCCTGGTATGAGGGCCACAAGGACCGCTACCAGCAGCCGGAAGAGCGGCGGGCCTCCCACATCCTGATCGCTGCCGACAAGGGTGACAAGGCCCAGGCCCGGGCCAAGGCCGAAGAAGTGCTGAAGGAAGTCCGGAAGAACCCGGCGGCTTTCCCCGAACTGGCGAAGAAATATTCCCAGGACCCGGGTTCCGCCGCCAAGGGAGGCGACCTGGGCTTCTTCGGCCGCGGCATGATGGTCAAGCCCTTTGAAGATACCGTCTTCAAGCTCAAGGATGGCGAGATTTCGGACGTCGTCGAATCCGATTTCGGCTTCCACATCATCAAGGTCACCGGCATCCATCCGGGCAAGGTAAAGTCCCTGGCGGAAGTGCGTCCCGAGATCGAGGCCGAACTCAAGAAACAGGCGGCGTCCCGCAAGTTCGCCGAGGCCGCCGAAGGCTTCAGCAACCTGGTGTATGAGCAGTCCGACAGCCTCAAGCCGGTGGCCGAAAAGTACAAGCTCGAAATCAAGCAGTCGAACTGGCTGACCCGCCAGCCCAACCCGGCCTATGGCCCCCTGGCCAACGAAAAGCTGCTGGCCGCCGTGTTCTCCGAGGACGCCGTCAAGAACAAGCGCAATACGGAAGCGGTGGAAGTGGCCCCCAATACCCTGGTGGCAGCCCGCGTCGCCGAATACAGGCCGGCCGCGCAGCAGCCCTTCGACACCGTCAAGGACAAGATCGAAGCCATGCTGAAGCGCCAGGAAGCCCTGGCCCTGGTGAAGAAAGAGGGCGAAGCCAAGCTGGCGGCCCTCCGGAAGGGCGAGTCCGACCCGCTGGCCTGGGGCGCCCCCAAGACCGTCTCCCGCCTCGACATGGGCGGGCTGCCGCCGCCGGCTGTCCAGGCCGTTTTCCGGACCGACGTGAGCAAGCTGCCTGCCTATGCGGGCCAGGAGCTGCCGGGTATCGGCTACGGCCTCTACAAGGTGGTCAAGGTGGATGCTGGCGACAAGATCGACGATGCCCGGCGCCAAGCCATGCTGCGCCAATTGGGTGGCCTGGCCATGCAGGAAGACGTGCAGGCCTACCTGGCCGCCCTGCGCAGCCGCTACAAGGTCGAAATCAACCAGGCAGCCGTGGAAGCCAAGGAAAAATAGCCGCCAGGCAAGGCACAAAAAAACGCCGGCCGGGATTTCCCGGCCGGCGTTTTTGTTTTCTGGAGGGCCTTATTGGCCCGGCAGCGGGTCGGGGTTGCCCAGGGCGGTGGTGTTCATGCCGCCATCGACGTAGAGGATTTCGCCGGTAATGCCGCTGGCCAGGTCGGAGAGCATGAAGGCAGCGGCGTTGCCGACTTCCTCGATGGTCACGTTGCGGCGCAGGGGCGCGTGGTGGGCGTTGTAGGACAGGAGCTTGCCGAAGTTGCCGATGCCGGAGGCCGCCAGGGTCTTGATCGGGCCGGCGGAAACGGCATTGGCCCGGATGCCTTCGGGGCCCAGGCAGAATGCCAGGTAGCGGGTGGCCGCTTCGAGGCTGGCCTTGGCCAGGCCCATGGTGTTGTAGTTCGGCATGGTGCGCTCCGCCCCCAGGTAGGAGAGCGCCAGGAGCGCGGCCCTGCGGCCCTGCATCATGGGCCGGGCGGCCTTGGCCAGGGCAGGGTAGCTGTAGGACGAGATTTCATGGGCGATGCGGAAGGCGTCCCGGGACATCCCTTCCAGGAAATCGCCTTCGATGGCCTCAGCCGGAGCGTAGGCGATGGAATGCACGAGACCGTCGAGGCCGTCCCAATGCTTGCCCAGTTCAGCGAACAGGTTGGTGATCTGTTCGTCGCTCCCCACGTCCAGGGGGAAAATCAGGTCGCTACCAAATTCGTTGGCAAATTTTCTGACGCGGTCTTCGAACCGCTCGTTCTGATAAGTGAAGGCAAGCTGCGCGCCTTCACGGTGGCAGGCCTTGGCGATGCCGTAGGCGATGGAATGCTTCGAAAGCAGACCGGTAATTAGGATCTTCTTGTCGGCGAGAAAGGCCATACATCCTCCCGTTGGGTAATAGCCGGACGATTATATCGGATTTGTCTGACCGCCTGCTGCACCGCGGCAAGCTGGCGGCATCCGCGCTACATGTTGGGGTAGGCCGGTCCTTCGCCGCCCTGGGGTGTCACCCAGTTGATGTTCTGGGTCGGATCCTTGATGTCGCAGGTCTTGCAATGGACGCAGTTCTGAGCGTTGATCTGCAGGCGCGGCTGCTCGCCCTGTCCGTCCCGCAGAATCTCGTAGACTCCGGCGGGGCAATAACGTTGCTCCGGCGCATCGTAGCGGGCGAGGTTGATGGCGATGGGCACATCGGGATCCTTCAGCTGCAGATGGCAGGGCTGGTCTTCCTCGTGATTGGTGTTGGACAGGAAGACCGACGACAGGCGATCGAAGGTGAGGACGCCGTCCGGCTTCGCATAGGCGATGGGCCGGCAGCTGGCGGCAGGCTTCAGCTTGGCGTGGTCGGGACCGGTGTGGTGCAGGGTCCAGGGCGCCTTGCCGCGGAACAGCACCTGGTCGATGCCGAACATGAGGGAGCCGAGCTTCAGCCCCTTGGCCATCCAGGGCTTGAAGTTGCGGGCCTGGTACAGTTCGTCGTAGAGCCAGCTCTGCCGGAAGGCTTCCGGGTAGGCGGTGAGTTCGTCACGGCTGCGCTCGGCCGCCAGGGCCGCGAAGCAGGCCTCCGCCCCCAGGGCGCCGGACTTGATGGCGCAATGGGAACCCTTGATGCGGGAAGCGTTGAGGAAGCCGGCATCGTCGCCCAGCAGCACGCCGCCGGGGAAAGTCAGCTTGGGCAGGGACTGCAGCCCGCCCGCCGCCAGGGCTCGGGCGCCGTAGGCGATGCGCTTGCCGCCCTCGAAGAAGCCGCGGATCTTGGGATGGGTCTTGAAGCGCTGGAATTCCTCGAAGGGCGACAGGTAAGGGTTGCTGTAGCCGAGGCCGACCACGAAGCCGACGGCCACCTGGTTGTTCTCCAGGTGGTAGAGGAAGCCGCCGCCGTAGGTATCCGGCTCCATGGGCCAGCCCCCGGTATGGATCACGAGGCCCGGCTGGTGGTGTTCCGGCTTGATTTCCCAGAGTTCCTTGATGCCGATGCCATAGGTCTGCGGGTCGGCGCCGTCGCGCAGATTGAATTTCGCCTCCAACTGCTTGCCGAGGTGACCGCGGCAGCCTTCGGCAAAGAAGGTGTACTTGCCGTGGAGTTCCATGCCCGGCTGGTAATTGGGTCCGGGTTCGCCATTCTTCAGCACCCCCATGTCGCCGGTGGCGACGCCCTTGACGGCGCCGTTCTCGTCGACCAGCACTTCGGCGCCGGCGAACCCCGGGTAGATTTCCACCCCCAGGGCCTCGGCCTGCTGGCCCAGCCAGCGGCAGACATTGCCCAGGGAGATGACATGGTTGCCCTCGTTGTGGAAACACTTGGGGAGTGCCCAGTTGGGGATCTGGAAGCCGTCCGACTCGCCCAGCATGAAAAAGCGGTCCTCGCTGACCGGGGCGTTGAGGGGGGCGCCATCTTCCTTCCAGTGGGGCAGGAGTTCGGTCAGGGCGCGGGGATCCATGACCGCGCCGGACAGGATGTGGGCGCCGATCTCGGCGCCTTTTTCGATGAGGCAGACGGAAACCTCCCGCGCCTGTTCAGTCGCCAGTTGCTTGAGGCGAATGGCCGCCGCCAACCCGGCCGGGCCGCCGCCGACGATGACTACATCGAATTCCATTGCTTCGCGTTCCATGTTTCCTCACGATGTTGTAGCGTTGTAAACAATACGGTACAGTATGGAAACCCGGAGATCAACCCCGAAGGAAAAACAAGGACATGGAAGACAGGAAGCTCATTCACGTGACCCGCATCCCTATCCGCTGGGGCGACATGGACGCCTACGGCCACGTCAACAACACGATCTATTTCCGCTATATGGAACAGGCCCGGGTGGAGTGGCTGGAGGCCATGGACATCGTCGTGCGGCCCCGGGGTGAGGCGCCGGTGATCATCAATGCGAGCTGTACCTTCCTGGTGCCTATGACCTATCCGGGGACGGTGGAGGTTCGCACCTATATCGGCGAACTGGGCCGCTCCAGCATTCCCACTTATGTGGAGATGCGCCTGGAGGGCGACGCCACCCTGTATGCCGAAGGGGCTGCCAAGGTGGTCTGGATGGATACCGCCACCGGCAAGTCGGTGCCCATCCCGGAGTACGTCCGGGCCGCCCTGGAAGCGGCCTGATACGGGGCTTACAATGGCCGTCTGACTCCATCACCCGACGACCATGACCCTCAAGGCCCGCTGGCAACAGATCCTTTCCCCCGACCGGCTGGGCGCCGGCGCCGCCCCCAGCGCGCGGGAGCGCACCGCCTTCCAGCAGGACTACGACCGCATCGTCTTCACTTCCGCCTTTCGGCGCATGAAGGACAAGACCCAGGTCTTTCCCCTGTCGAAGAGCGATTACGTCCGCACCCGCCTCACCCATAGCCTGGAAGCGAGCTGCGTCGGGCGTTCCCTGGGAGCCGTCGTCGGTCGGGAGATCATCGACCGGCATGGCCTGGAGCACGTCGAGGCGGCCGACTTCGGCGCCATCGTGGCCGCCGCCTGCCTGGCCCACGACATCGGCAATCCTCCCTTCGGCCACGCCGGCGAGGATGCCATCCGGGAATGGTTCAAGGCCTCCGGCCTCCTGGAATGCCACGACTTCACGCCGGCCCAGCGCGCCGATCTGGCGCGCTATGAGGGCAACGCCCAGGGCTTTCGCATCGTCACCCGCCTGCAGAGCCCCGCCAATCCCGGCCTGCAGCTCACCTCGGCGGTGCTGGCCGCCTTCACAAAGTATCCCCGTCCCTCCCACCTGGACACCGATCTGGACGGCAAGAGCGGCGCCAAATTCGGCTATTTCCAGCAGGATGCCGAGGCCTTCCGGCGGGTGGCGGCGGCCACCGGGCTGGTGGAGCGGATTCCGGGCATCGCTTGGCGCCGGCATCCCCTGGCCTTCCTGGTGGAGGTGGCGGACGACATCTGCTATCTCATCGTCGATCTGGAAGATTCGGCCCGGCTGGGCTTCGTGCCCTATGCCACAGCCGAAGTGCTGCTGGCCGACCTGGCCGGCGACAGCGTCAACGGCGGGCGCCTGGAACGCCTCTCCGATCCCAAGGAGCGCCTGGAATACCTGCGGGCCAAGGCCATCGGCCGCCTTCTGGAAGGCGCCGCGGCGGTCTTTCTGGAAACCGAGGAAAACATCCTGGATGGCGGCTTCGACGGAGAGCTTCTGGGCCATTCCCACTTGGCCGTCCCGCTCCAGGCCGTGCTGCGGGTGGCCAAGGAATGCATCTACGTGGCCCGGCCGGCCCTGGAAATCGAAACGGCCGGCTTCGAGGTCCTGGGCGGACTCCTCGCCCTCTTCGCCACCGCCGTCGAGGCCGGCGCGGGGCATGGCCGCAAGACCGCCCGGGAACGCATGCTCCTCAAGCTCCTGCCGTCCCAGTTCCTGGGGCACGACGGCGAGCCGGATGCGGATCCCTATGTGCGCCTGCTGCAGGTGGCGGATTTCGTCGCCGGAATGACCGATTCCTACGCGGTCGATCTGTACCGAAAGCTGAAAGGAATCGACCTGCCCAGCGACTAGCCGAGCCGGTCCTCGGCGAAGCGGTCCTGGATTTGCTCCACTTCGGTCCGCTGCTCGATCAGCGCCATGACGCAATCGTAATCGAGCCGGTCTCCCGCCAGCCGGGCCAGCAGGGCGAAGGCCTCGTCATTGCTCCAGGCATGCTTGTAGGGGCGGACGCTGGTGAGGGCATCGAAGACATCGGCGACGGCCGCGATACGGGCTTCGACGGGAATGGCGTCGCCCCGCAGGCCGTGGGGATAGCCCTCGCCGTTCATGGCCTCGTGGTGGTAGAGGGCGATATTGCGCAGCAAATCGGCCTGGGGCATCTTGAGGAGATCGAAATGTTCGAGGATGGCATCGATCATCTTCGCCCCTTCTTCCGGGTGCCGCTTCATGACGGAGAATTCTTCATCGGTCAGTTTGGCCGGCTTGCAGAGGATGCTATCCGGGATGGCGATCTTGCCGATGTCGTGGAGCGGCGAGAACAGGAAGATGTGCTCGACGGCGAGATCGTCGAGCCCGAACTGGGGCGCTATCGTGCGGGCGATGAGGCGGCTGTAGTGGGACATGCGCTCCAGGTGGCCGCCGGTTTCCGGATCCCGGTGCTGGGCCAGGGTCGATATGGTACGGACGCTGGCTACCAGATTACGGGCCGTGGTCAGGTGGTCGATGATGAAGAGCGCCAGGAGATGGCCGACCAGGTCGAGGAGGTGGAGAACCTTCTCGCCAAAGGCATGCTTGCGGTAGGAGTTGAAGAACAGGAAACCCAGGAAGGTGCCGTTGCGGTAGATCGGCAGGGTGTAGCTGGAGCCGTAGCCCTGGCGCTGGATGCGCTGGGTGTGGGTCTGGGTGGCGGTCACCTGCTCGATGTCGTTGATGATCCGGGGCTGCCGCCGGGCCACGATCTCGGACAGGGTCCGGCTCTGGGCGAGACGGGCCTCGTAAAGGGGCAGGGGGTTGTCGCCCAGGCTGGAGTGGGCGTAAGTCTTCAGGATGTCGGTGGCCGGGTCGTAGAGGGCCACCGCCATGCGATCGACGCTGGCGACGCTTTCCCGCAGGTAGTGGTGCAGGAAGGTCAGCTTCTCGTCGAGGCTGTGGGCCTCTCCCAGGAAGGCGAGCTGGTCGGAGTGGTCGAACAGACAGGGAGGCGCAAGCGTTTTCTGGTGCATGCCGTCTTCGCTGAGGGTTATCCGGTGACCCATTATGCATGAGATTCGGTCGCCGGAAGAGCATGCCGTTCCAATTTGGGTTGCCATTTTCGGGTGGCTGTATAAAATTACAGTCATTGGATATGGAGACACCGCCATGAAGCTCACCCCGCGGCAGCAGGAAATTCTCGATTTCATCAGGAACACCCTCGAAGTCCTCGGGGCGCCGCCGACCCGAGCGGAAATTTCCCGGGCTTTCGGGTTCGCTTCCCCCAATGCCGCCGAGGACCATCTCAAGGCCCTCGCCAAGAAGGGGGCCATCGTCCTCGAGCACGGCTCGGCCCGGGGCATCCGACTGGTGGAACAGCTGGGCCTGCCCCTCGTCGGCACCGTCGCCGCCGGCTCGCCCATCCTCGCCGTGGAGAATGTCCTGGGGCGCTATGCCCTGGATGCCCACCTCTTTTCCCCCCGGGCCGACTTCCTCCTCAAGGTCCGGGGCCTTTCCATGATGGACGCCGGCATCCTCGACGGCGACCTCCTGGCGGTCCATCGCACCCAGCAGGCCCGGGACGGGCAGATCGTCGTCGCCCGCTTGGCCGACGACGTGACCGTCAAGCGCCTGAAGCGCCAGGCCGGCCGGGTGGAGCTGATCGCCGAGAATCCCGAATTCCAGCCCATCGTCGTGGACCCGGAGCGGATCGATTTCGCCATCGAGGGAATCGCCGTCGGCCTCATCCGGGGCAGCCTGAACAGCCTCTCATGAGCGCTACGCAACCGGCCGCGAACCCGGCGGCGGGTGGGGCGGCGAACCTGTCGGATCTGCTGGCCCGGGGCGACATCTGGCGCGGCGATGCCCTGGCCCATCTCCCCCGGTCCGGGGTCGCCAGCGGCTACCCGGAACTCGACGACGAACTGCCGGGCGGCGGCTGGCCTCCGGGGGAAGTCACCGAGATCCTGGTGGAGAAGAATGGCATCGGCGAACTCTCCCTGCTCCAGCCCGCCCTTGCCAATCTTTCCCGGGAAGGTGGCTGGATTGCCCTGGTGGCGCCGCCCTTCCTTCCCCATGCTCCGGCCTGGCAGGCTGCCGGCATCGACCTCGGCCGCCTGCTGGTGATCGAGGCCAAGGAGCAGGCCGCCTGGTGCTGCGAGCAATTGCTGGCCGGCGGCGGCTTTGCCGCTGTATTGGCCTGGCTGGGCAAGGATGCCAATGCCCGCAGCCTGCGCCGCCTGCAGGTGGCGGCCGAGGGCGGACAGACCCTGGCCTGTGTCTGGCGTCCCCGGGCGGCGGCCCGGGAAGCCTCGCCGGCCTCCCTGCGGCTCATGCTCTCGGCTGCACCGGAGGGGTTGGCGGTACATATCCTCAAGCGTCGCGGCCGCCCCATGACGGGGTGGCGGCCGTTGCCCATTTCCCGTCCCGGCAGAAGAACAACAAATGCTGTGGCTGGCGCTCCATTTCCCGCTGCTGTCCCTCGAAGCTCTGAACTGTCGCTGCACCCCTGAGGCGCAGCCGGCAGGGCGGCCGGCCGCCGTGGCGGCCCAGGGGCGGATCGTGGCGGCGGACCCGGTGGCCCGGGCGGCCGGGGTGCGGGCGGGAATGCGCCTCTCCGGCGCCCTGGGCCTGGCCCCGGACCTGGTGGTGCGGGAACGGGAGCCGGTCCGGGAAGCGGCCACCCTGGAGAGCCTCGCCTGCTGGGCCGGGCAGTTCACCCCCCACGTCAGCCTTCTGCCGGATGCCACGCTCCTGCTGGAAATCGGGGGCTGCTTGCGCCTTTTCGGCGGTCTGGCTGCCCTCCATGGGGTGGTCCGCAGCCGCTGCGGGGAGCAGGGCTTCACTTTGCATTCGGCGGTGGCGCCGACGGCCCTGGGCGCCACCTGGCTGGCCTGGGCAAGCGATGGCGCCGCCTATACCGATCAGCCCGACCTGCGCCAGGCCCTTGCCCGCCTGCCCTGCGAACTGCCGGCCTGGGGCGGGACGGTGCAGGGCCGCCTCACGGCCTTCGGCCTGCGGACCCTGGCCGAGGTGATGGCCTTGCCCCGGGCGGAGCTGGCCCGCCGCATAGGCGCGGTGCCGGTGGCGGAACTGGCCCGGGCCCGGGGCGAGGTGCCCGACCCACGCCCCTGGTTCGTTTTCCCGGAGAAGTTTTTCCTGGGGCTCGAATTGCCCGCCAAGGTGGAATCGGCCCCCATGCTGGTCTTCGCCGGCCAGCGCCTGCTGGGCGCCCTGTGCGGCTGGCTGGCCGCCCGCGGCGGCGCCGTGACGGCCTGCAGCCTGAAGCTGGAACAGGACGGCGGCGGCGAGACCGAAGTGATCCTGCGGCCAGCCGCGGCCACCCGGGACGAGGGGCGCCTGCTGCGCTTGCTGCGGGAACGCCTGGCGAGCCTGCAATTGGCGGCGCCGGTGCAGGCCCTGACCCTGCGGGCGGACGAAATGGTCGCCGCTCCGGGCGTCAGCCGCCCCCTCTTCGCCGGGCAGCGGACCGAGGTGGAAAACGCCTTGTCCAGCCTGGAGCGCCTGAGGGCCCGCCTGGGGGACCAACGGGTCTTTACCCTGACGGCCCAGGCCGATTACCGGCCAGAGTGCGCCACCGGCCGGGCCGCGCTGGAGGATGGCCCGGCAAGCGCTCCGGCCCGCCCCGGGGCGCGCCCCCTTTGGCTGCTGCCGGTGCCGCGGCTCCTGCCGGAAGTCGCCGGGCGGCCCCATTGGGGTAGCGGGCTGGTGCTGCTGGCCGGCCCCGAGCGCCTCGAAAGCGGCTGGTGGGACGAGGGGGAGGCCTTGGGTGACATGCGGCGGGACTACTTCGTGGCCGGCAATGACGACGGCCAGCGCCTGTGGGTCTTCCGCAACGCCGAGGGCTGGTTCCTGCACGGGCTGTTCGCATGAGTGCCGGGCCGGATCGCCCCCGGGAGGGCTCGCCCCTGTCCGGTGGGGCGGCGCCCGGCGCCCGGGGCGCCTCTTCCCTGCCGGCCTACGCCGAGCTCCACTGCCTGTCCAATTTCAGCTTCCTGCGGGGTGCCTCCCATCCGGAAGAGCTGGTGGAGCGGGCCAAGGCCCAGGGCTACCAGGCCCTGGCCCTGACCGACGAGTGCTCCCTGGCCGGGGTGGTGCGGGCCCACCGGGCGGCCAAGGAAATCGGGCTCAAGCTCCTTATCGGCTCCGAATTCGTCCTCGCCGACGGCCTGAAGCTGGTTTTCCTGGCCCGGAACCGGGCCGGGTACGGCAACCTTTCCGCCCTCATCACCCTGGCCCGGCGGCGCGCTCCGAAGGGGACCTACGTGCTCACCCGGGGCGACCTGGAAAGCTTCACCCCCAGCGGCGCGGTGCCGGACTGCCTGGTCCTCTGGGTGCCGGGCCGGGAGCCCGAGCCCGAAGACGGGCGCTGGCTGGCCGGGCGCTTTCCCGGCCGGGCCTGGATTGCCGCCGAACTCCTCTGCGGACCGGACGACGCCGGCTACCTTGCCGACCTGCGCCGGCTGGCGGCACAGAGCGGCCTGCCCCTGGCGGCGGCCGGCGACGTGCATATGCATGTCCGGGCCCGGCGGCCGCTCCAGGACGTGCTGACCGCCCTGCGCCTCAAGACCACGGTGTTCGAGGCCGGTTTCGCCCTTTTTCCCAATGGCGAGCGGCATCTGCGTTCCCGCCTGCGGCTCTCCCGCCTCTATCCCCCCGACCTGCTGGAGGAAAGCCTCACCATCGCCGGGCACTGCACCTTCTCCCTGGACGAGCTGCGCTACGAGTACCCGGAGGAGATCGTGCCGGCCGGGGAGACGCCGGCCTCCTGGCTGCGGGCCGAGGTGGAGCGGGGGCTCCTGGGGCGCTACCCCGGGGGCACGCCGGAACCGGTGCGGCAGCAGATCGAGCATGAGCTTGTCCTTATCGCCGAGCTTGGCTACGAGCCCTATTTCCTCACCGTCTACGACATCGTCGCCTTTGCCCGCAGCCAGGGCATCCTTTGCCAGGGCCGGGGCTCGGCGGCCAACTCGGCGGTGTGCTACGCCCTCGGCATCACCGAGGTGGACCCGGCCCGCTCGTCGCTGCTCTTCGAGCGCTTCATTTCCCGGGAGCGCAACGAGCCGCCGGACATCGACGTGGATTTCGAGCACGAGCGGCGGGAGGAGGTGATCCAGTACATCTACAGGAAGTACGGCCGGGAGCGGGCGGCCCTGGCGGCGGCTCTCATCACCTACCGCACCAAGGGGGCGCTGCGGGATGCCGGCCGGGCCCTGGGCTTCGGCGTCGCCCAGATCGACGCCCTGACCTCGTCCCTCGCCTGGTGGGACAAGCGGGAGCAGTTGCCCCAGCGCTTTCAGGAGCAGGGGCTCGACCCCGATTCCCCCCGGGTCGCCAAGTGGCTGATCCTGGCCGAAGCCCTGCGCGGCTTTCCCCGCCACCTCACCCAGCACGTCGGGGGTTTCGTCATCTCCCGGGGGGCGCTCTCCCGCCTGGTGCCCATCGAGAATGCCGCCATGCCGGAACGCAGCGTCATCCAGTGGGACAAGGATGACCTCGACGCCGTCGGGCTCCTCAAGGTGGATATCCTGGCCCTCGGCATGCTTTCGGCCATCCGGCGCACCCTGGAGATCATCAGCCGGCGCCGGGGCTGCCCTTTCCCCATGCAGGCCGTTCCCCGGGAAGACCCCAAGGTGTACGACATGATCTGCGCCGCCGACACCATCGGCGTCTTCCAGATCGAATCCCGGGCCCAGATGGCCATGCTGCCGCGCCTGAAGCCCCGCAATTTCTACGACCTGGTGGTGGAGGTGGCCATCGTGCGGCCAGGGCCCATCCAGGGCGAGATGGTCCATCCCTACCTGAAGAACCGGCACAGCGGGAAGCCGCCGGAAAGGATTTCCCCGGAGGTGGATGCCGTGCTGGCGCGGACCTTCGGGGTGCCCATCTTCCAGGAGCAGGTGATGCAGCTGGCCGTGGTGGCGGCCGGCTTCACCCCCGGCGAAGCCGACCAGCTGCGCCGCTCCATGGCTGCCTGGCAGCGCAAGGGCGGCCTGGAGCACTTCGAGCAGAAACTGATCGGCGGCATGGCGGCCCGGGGGCTGCCGGAGAGCTTCGCCCGGCGCATCTTCGCCCAGATCCAGGGCTTCGGCGAATACGGCTTCCCCGAGTCCCATGCGGCGAGCTTCGCCGAGCTGGTCTATATCTCCGCCTGGCTCAAGCGCCATGAGCCGGCGGCCTTCCTGTGCGGGCTCCTCAACAGCCAGCCCATGGGCTTCTACCCGGCTTCCCAGCTGGTCCAGGATGCCCGCCGCCACGGGGTCGAGGTGCTGCCGCCGGAGGTCAACGCCAGCGCCTGGGATTGTGAAGTGGCGCCCGGCGGGGCGGTCCGTCTGGGCTTCAGGGAAATCGGGGGTTTTCGTGAAGGGGCGGCGGAGCAGATCGTCGCCGCCCGGCAGGCGGCGCCTTTTGCGACCGTAGCCGATCTGGCCGCCCGCGCCCGGCTGCTTCAGCGGGACCTGGATCTCCTGGCCGCCGCCGATGCCTTGGCCGGCCTTGCCGGGCACCGCCGGCAGGCGGCCTGGGAAGCGGCCTGGGAAGCGGCCTGGGAAGCGGCCTGGGAAGCGAGCGGGGCGGTGGTGCAGGGGGACCTTTTCGATGGCGTGCCGATCCGGGACGAGGCCCCGGCGCCCTTGCCGGCGCCGGCGGAGGGGGAAAGCCTCGTGGCCGATTACCACAGCCTGGGGCTGACCCTGCGCCGCCATCCCCTGACCCTGCTGCGCCCCCGGCTGGCGGAGCGGCGCTTCGTGACGGCCGCCGACCTGAAGGGAGCCGGCGACCGGGCCCTCATCCGCGCCGCCGGCATCGTTACCTGCCGCCAGCGGCCGGGAACCGCCAGCGGCATCGTCTTTCTGACCCTGGAGGACGAAACCGGCTTCATCAATGCCGTGGTCCACGCCCATCTCGCCCAGCGCCAGCGGCGGGAGGTGCTGCAGGCCCGTCTGCTGGGCATCTTCGGGCAGCTGCAGAGGGAAGGGGCGGTGGTGAACCTGGTGGCCAAGCGCCTGGTGGACCTCACCCCCTGGCTGGGGCGGCTGGAAACCATCAGCCGGGATTTTTGCTGATCGTTGCCGGTCCGATGGCTGGTGAAATGCCCGAGGTGATTGAAAATAAACCGGAAATGCCTTTGTCAGTGGCCTGATATGCCGAAGTCCTCGACGTTGGATTTGAGGCGAGCTTCGGTTTTCGGCTATCATTCGGCTTTCCCGCAGCCTGTTTTTCCATGACCAAATACGTTTTTGTGACAGGTGGTGTCGTGTCCTCTCTGGGCAAAGGCATCGCCGCCGCGTCGCTCGGGGCCATTCTGGAATCCCGCGGCATCAAAGTAACCCACCTCAAGCTCGACCCCTACATCAACGTCGACCCCGGCACCATGAGCCCTTTCCAGCATGGGGAAGTGTTCGTGACCGAGGATGGCGCCGAGACCGACCTGGACCTTGGCCATTACGAGCGCTTCACCAGCGCCAAGATGAGCAAGCGCAACAACTTCACCACCGGCCAGATCTATGACTCGGTGCTGAAGAAGGAGCGCCGGGGTGAATACCTGGGCAAGACCGTCCAGGTCATCCCGCACATCACCGACGAGATCAAGGGCAAGGTCAAGGCCGGCGCCGAGGGTGCCGACGTGGCCATCATCGAGGTGGGCGGCACGGTGGGCGACATCGAATCCCTGCCGTTCCTGGAAGCCATCCGCCAGATGGGCATCGAGGAAGGCCGCAACAACACCTGCTTCATCCACCTGACCCTGCTGCCGTACATCCCGACGGCCGGCGAGCTGAAGACCAAGCCGACCCAGCACTCGGTCAAGGAACTGCGCGAGATCGGCATTCAGCCGGACATCCTGCTGTGCCGCGCCGACCGCTCCATTCCGGTCGAGGAGCGCCGCAAGATCGCGCTGTTCTGCAACGTGATGCCGGAAGCGGTCATCGAGTGCCTGGACGCCGACTCCATCTACAAGATCCCGGGCATGCTCCACGACCAGATGATCGACGAGATCGTCTGCCACAAGCTGGGCATCCTGGCCCGGGCCGCCGACCTGTCGGTCTGGGAAAAGCTGATCTATGCCCTGGAGCACCCGCAGAACGAGGTCCGGATCGCCTTCGTCGGCAAGTACGTGGATCTCACCGAGTCCTACAAGTCCCTGATCGAGGCTCTGAAGCATGCGGGCATCCATACCCGCTGCAAGGTGAATATCGAGTACATCGATTCCGAGGATATCGAGAAGGACGGCTGCGGCGTCCTGAAGGGCATGGATGCCATCCTCGTTCCCGGCGGCTTCGGCCGGCGCGGCACCGAGGGCAAGATTGCCGCCATTCGCTACGCCCGGGAAAACCGGGTGCCCTACCTGGGCATCTGCCTCGGGATGCAGCTCGCCGTGGTGGAATTCGCCCGCAATGTGGCCGGCATGGCCGAGGCCCACTCCACCGAATTCGTCAGGGACACCCCCTATCCGGTCATCGGCCTCATCACCGAATGGCAGGACCGCTCCGGCAAGCGGGAAACGCGCAGCGAGGAATCCGACCTGGGCGGCACCATGCGTCTGGGCGCCCAGGTCTGCAAGCTGGCCGAAGGGTCCCTCGCCCGGGAAATCTACGGCAACGCCGAGATCACCGAGCGCCATCGCCACCGCTACGAGGTCAACAACACCCTGCTGGAGCAGCTGGAAGCCACCGGCCTCAGGGTCTCCGGCCGGGCGCCTGGCACCGATCTGTGCGAAATGGTCGAACTCCCGGATCATCCCTGGTTTGTCGGCTGCCAGTTCCATCCGGAGTTCACCTCCAATCCGCGCCAGGGCCATCCCCTTTTCACTTCCTACGTGAAGGCGGCGATGGGCCAGAAGCAAGGCAAGAAGGCCAAATGAACCTTTGCGGTTTCAAGGCTGGTCTCGACCAGCCTTTTTTCCTTATAGCCGGCCCCTGTACGGCCGAATCCCTCGAGCTTTGCGTCGACGTGGCCGGGCGCATGAAGGAAATCTGCGCCCGCCTCGGGGTGCCCTACATCTTCAAGGCCTCCTACGACAAGGCCAACCGCAGCTCCGGCCGGTCCCCCCGGGGGCCGGGCCTGGAAGGCGGCCTCCATATCCTGTCGGAAGTGCGGCGGCAGATTGGCGTGCCGGTACTGACCGATGTCCATACCGAAGCGGATGTGACGGCGGTGGCGGCAGTCGTTGATGTCCTGCAGACTCCGGCCTTCCTCTGCCGCCAGACCGATTTCATCCAGGCGGTGGCGGCCACCGGCAAGCCGGTCAATATCAAGAAGGGCCAGTTCCTCGCCCCCGGCGACATGAAGAACGTGGTCGCCAAGGCCCGGGAGGCCAACGGCGGGGCGGATACCATCATGGTCTGCGAACGCGGTGCCTCCTTCGGCTACAACAACCTGGTTTCCGACATGCGCTCCCTGGCCATCATGCGGGAAAGCGCTTGCCCGGTGGTGTTCGATGCCACCCATAGCGTGCAGCTGCCGGGGGGGCAGGGGGATGCTTCCGGCGGCCAGCGGGAATTCGTCCCGGTCCTGGCGCGGGCGGCGGTGGCGGCGGGGATTGCGGGATTGTTCATGGAAACCCATCCCTGTCCGGAAAAAGCGCTGTCCGATGGACCTAATAGCTGGCCGCTGGGTCGAATGGAAAGCATGCTCGCAACGCTGGTGGCCCTGGACAGGGCAGTGAAGGCAGCCGGTTTTGAGGAGCAGAGATAAGGAACCGGCCCCCAATCGGCACCAGTATTCGCTTTATAGTTGTTTCAACCTGTTGATATAAGGAAGAAAAATGAGCTCTATCGTTGATGTTGTCGCCCGGGAGATCCTCGATTCCCGCGGCAATCCCACCGTCGAGGCCGACGTGCTCCTGGAGAGCGGCGTGATGGGCCGTGCGGCGGTCCCGTCCGGTGCTTCCACCGGCTCCCGCGAAGCCATCGAGCTGCGGGACGGCGACGCCACCCGCTTCCTGGGCAAGGGCGTCCTGCAGGCGGTGGAGAACATCAATACCGAGATCTCGGAAGCCATCGTCGGACTGGATGCCCAGGAGCAGGCCTTCATCGACCAGACCATGATCGATCTGGACGGCACCGACAACAAGTCCCGCCTGGGCGCCAACGCCATCCTGGCCGTGTCCATGGCGGTCGCCAAGGCTGCCGCCGAGGAATCCGGCCTGCCCCTCTACCGCTATTTCGGCGGCTCCGGCCCGATGCAGATGCCGGTGCCCATGATGAATATCATCAACGGCGGCGCCCATGCCAACAACAGCCTGGACATCCAGGAATTCATGATCATGCCGGTGAGCCAGACCTCCTTCCGCGAGGCCCTGCGCTGCGGTGCCGAGGTTTTCCACGCCCTCAAGAAGCTTCTGGACAAGAAGGGCCTGCCCACTTCCGTCGGCGATGAAGGCGGTTTCGCCCCCAACCTGGGCAGCCATGCCGAGGCCCTGCAGGTCATCACCCAGGCCATCGAGAACGCCGGCTACACCCCCGGCCAGGACGTGCTGCTGGCCCTGGACTGCGCCGCCTCCGAGTTCTACAAGGACGGCAAGTACCATCTGGAAGGCGAGGGCCTGCAACTGACTTCCGAGCAGTTCGTGGACTACCTGGCCAACCTGGTGGACCAGTTCCCCATCGTCTCCATCGAGGACGGCATGGCCGAAGGCGACTGGCAAGGCTGGAAGATCCTCACCGACCGCCTGGGCCAGAATGTCCAGATCGTTGGCGACGACCTCTTCGTCACCAACACCAAGATCCTGAAGGAAGGCATCCAGAAGGGCGTCGCCAATTCCATCCTGATCAAGATCAACCAGATCGGCACCCTGTCGGAAACCTTCGCCGCCATCGAAATGGCCAAGCGCGCCGGCTACACCGCGGTGATTTCGCACCGTTCCGGTGAAACCGAGGATTCCACCATCGCCGACATCGCCGTGGGCCTCAACGCCGGCCAGATCAAGACCGGCTCCCTGTCCCGTTCGGACCGGATCGCCAAATACAACCAGCTGCTGCGCATCGAGGAAGATCTGGGCGATACCGCTTCCTATCCGGGCCGCGAGACTTTCTACAACCTGCGCTAAATGCGCTGGCTGACGGTCGGGCTCGTCGTACTGGTCGGGCTGCTCCAATACCCGCTGTGGCTGGGTAAGGGCGGCTGGCTGAAGGTATGGGAGTACGGCCGTCTCCTGCAGCAGCAGAAGGAAGCCACCCGAAGTCTGGAAATCCGCAACGCGGGCCTCGACGCCGAGGTCCGCGATCTCAAGCAGGGCTACGATGCCATCGAGGAGCGGGCCCGTTTCGAACTGGGCATGGTCAAGCAGGATGAGACCTTCGTCCAGATTCCGGAGAAGATAACCGGCAAGCAGTAGTCAGTGGCGATGGCCTCCGCTAGAATCGTCCGCGAAGCACCCCAACTGCGAAAGAGGGCGAGAAGGAGGATTCATGCTGCTCAAAGCCGGAGAACAAGCCCCTGTATTTTCCCTGCCGGACGCTGATATGGAAACGGTGAATCTGGCGGACTACAAAGGAAAGCATGTCGTCCTCTTCTTCTACCCGAAGGCTGGGACGCCGTGCTGCACTCTCGAAGCAACCGACTTCTCGGACCACGAGGCCGATTTCGGCCGCCAGAACTGCGTGCTTTTCGGCGTCAGCCGCGACGATTGCCTGCGCCACGCGGAATTCCGCGACAAGGAAGGCATCGGAGTGGAATTGCTCTCCGATGAGGAAGGCATGGTCTGCCGGCAGTACGGGGTCTGGCAGCCCAAGGATCTTGACGGCCACAAGAAGTACGGCATCGTCCGCTCCACCTTCGTCATCGACAAGGATGGCGTGATCCGGCATGCCCTCTACAACGTCAATTACCGGGGCCACGCGCTGGAAGTGCTGCGCCTCGTCAAGGAAATGAATTCATGAATACCCAGGTCGCCAAAAATACCGTCGTCACCCTCGATTACCACGTCACCGACCCGGATGGCGAAGTCGTGGATGAAGGACGGGAGCCCCTCGTCTATCTGCACGGCGGCTACGACGACATCTTTCCCAAGATCGAAGAGGCCCTGCAGGGCAAGAAGGTGGGCGAATCCATCCAGGTCAAGCTGCAGCCGGACGAGGCCTTCGGCGAGTACGATGCCGACCTGGTCCAGATCGAACCCCGCAAGGACTTCCCCAAGGAACTCCAGGTCGGCATGCAGCTGGAAGGCGCGCCGGAAGGGGCCGATGACGAGGACTTCGTCATCTACCGGGTCACCGATATCGCCGGCGACAAGGTGGTGCTGGACGGCAACCACCCCCTGGCCGGCATGGCCCTGGTCTTCACCTGCACCGTTACCGCCATCCGCCAGGCCAGCAGCGAGGAACTCGAGCACGGCCACGTGCACGGAGACGATGAGGAAGGCTGCGAGTAACCGCGGGCGGGGCGGACGCCGCCCCGCTTACCAGAGGCCCCGGGTGGCCCAGGAATGGGACTCGAAGCGGAAGAGGGCGGGGGAAGCGGTGTCGATATAGCCCTTCACCCAGCCCATCAAGGGGTAACCATAGGTCTCCACCCGGGTGAACCGGGTGATGGCCTCGCCCTTCGGGCCCAGCAGGGGCTGGTCGATCCGGTGGTAATGGGTATCGCCATGGACCAGCAGCACCTGGCCGGGGAAATCCAGGGTTTCGCTACGCAGGGTTTCCAGCAGGTCGCGGAAGCCGTGGTGGGGAAGCCCCAGGGCGAATAGCTTGAAATCCGGGTTGGCCTGCATCAGAAAGACAATGCCGGCGAGATTTTCCCGGCGCGCCAGGGCAAAGCCCTCCCTGACCCAGGCCAGGACGGCCGGATTGCGGGTCAGGAACTCGGGCTGGGGCTCCGAGCCCATCCCCCAGTTGTTGTCGGAACCCGGGACGTTGAGGGTGACGAAGAGTACCGGCCCCAGTCGGAAGCGGGCCTGCTCGGGATAGGGGCCGGGCTGCCGTTCCAGGGCGATCTGGCGCTGACCCAGGGAACGGTCACTGCTCCAGAACAGGCTGCGCAGCTTGGCGAGACGCTCCAGGGGCCGGTAGAAGCCGGCGTTGGTGCGCCGGCAATCGGTCCATTCGTTGTCACCCGCGACGAGGACGAAGGGCGCCCGGGAGGCGTTGAACAGGGCCTTGCGCTCCTCGAACAGGCTGTCGTCGCAGCGCTCCCGGCTCGACTTGATGTCGCCCACGTGGGCAACGAAGTCCACCTGGGCGTCGGCGATGGCCTCCAGCATTTTCGGAAGTTCCCGCCGCTCGTGCTCCGAGTAGGGCACATCCCCGATCAGGGCGAAACGCCAGGTTTCGGCCCCGGCCAGGGCACTCCAGACCCAGAGAAGCGCCGCCAGCCAGGCCCTCATTTCAATGGAGCAGGCCCTTCAGGGCGTAGAGAGTGTCCAGGGCTTCCCGGGGGGTGAGGCTGTCCGGATCAAGGACGGCGAGCTTTTCCAGAGCCGGATGGGGCTCCGGGTCCGGTTCTTCGGGTTCGGCGCTGGCGAAGAGATCCGGCTGCAGGGGATCGATGGCGGCCCGCTGCTCGAATTCCCGCAACTGCTTGCGGGCCGCCCGCACCACCGGTGTCGGGATGCCGGCCAGTGCCGCCACCTGGATACCGTAGCTCTGGTTGGCTGGGCCTTCCTCGACGGCGTGCAGGAAAACAATCCGTTCCCCATGCTCCACCGCATCGAGATGGACGTTGGCCAACTCCGGATATTCGTGGGAGAGGCGGGTCAGTTCGAAATAATGGGTGGCGAAGAGGGTCAGGCTGCGGTTCTTTTCCACCAAATGGCGCAGGATGGCGAAAGCCAGGGCCATGCCGTCGAAGGTGGAAGTGCCGCGGCCGATCTCGTCCATCAGTACCAGGCTGTTGGCCGTGGCGTGGTGCAGTATGGCGGCGGCCTCGGTCATTTCCACCATGAATGTGGAGCGGCCGGAGGCGAGATCGTCGGAGGCGCCGATGCGGGTGAAAATGCGGTCCATGGGACCAAGGACGGCCCGGCCCGCCGGGACGTAGCTGCCGACATGGGCGAGGAGGGCGATGAGGGCCGTCTGCCGCATGTAGGTGGATTTGCCGCCCATGTTGGGGCCGGTGATGAGGAGCAGCCGGCGGTTATCGGCCAGGCGCACGTCGTTGGCGATGAAGGTGTCCGCCGAACCCGCCATCTCGGCCTCCACCACCGGGTGGCGGCCGGCTTCGACATGGAGGCCGATCTCCTCGGAAAATTCCGGTTTGGACCAGTTGTACTTCAAGGCGGTGTCGGCAAAGCCGGCCAGCACGTCGAGGAGCGCCACGGCCCGGGCAACCCGGTGCAGGGTCGGCACGGCCGGCAGCAATTCGTTCAGGATTTCGTCGTACAGCGCCTTTTCCCGGGCCAGGGCCCGCTCCTGGGCGGATAGGGCCTTGTCCTCGAAGGCCTTCAGCTCGGGGGTGATATAGCGCTCGGCGTTCTTGAGGGTCTGGCGCCGCCGGTAGTCCTCCGGCACCTTGCCGGCGTTGGCGTGGGTCACCTCGATGTAGAAGCCGTGGACCTTGTTGTACTCGACCTTGAGATTGGCGATGCCGGTGCGGTCACGCTCCCGGGCTTCCAGGGCCACCAGAAAGGCGCCGCAGTTCTCGTTCAGGGATTTCAGTTCGTCCAGGTCGGCGTCGTAGCCGGTGGCGATGACGCCGCCGTCCCGGATTTGGGCGCCGGGCTCCGGTGCGATGGCGCGGACCAGGAGATCAAGGGCGGCGGCCGGCGTGTCGAGATCGCCGTGGATCTCGGCGAGCAGCGGCGATGGGGTCTCGGAAAGGGGCGCCCGCAGGGCTTCGAGGCGTCCCAGGGAGTCCCGCAGGCTGGCCAGGTCCCTGGGTCGGGCATTCCGGAGGGCGACGCGGCCGGCGATGCGCTCGACGTCGGCGAAGCCCTTGAGGTCGTTCCTCGCCTGCCACGCCAGCCGGCCGTACTCCTCCAGCAGGGCCTCCACCGCACCATGGCGGGCGGCCGGGATGGCCCTTTCCCGCAGGGGGTGGTGCAGGGTGTGGCGCAGCAGGCGCGAGCCCATGCTGGTGACGCAATGGTCGAGGAGGGAAAAAAGGGTGGGCGACGGCTGGCCGCGCAGGGTTTCGGTCAGTTCCAGGTTGCGCCGGGTGGCGGTGTCGAGGCCGAGATAGGCCCCTTCCAGTTCCACGGTGAGGGACTGGACATGGGGCAGGGCCTGGGCCTGGGTGGCCTGGGCGTACTGCAGGAGGGCGCCGGCGGCGGCCACCGCCGGGCGCAGCCCCTCGGCCCCGAAGCCGGCCAGGGAGGCGATCTTGAAATGCTCGCAGAGGAGGCGCCGGGCGCTGTCGAATTCGAAATACCAGTCGGGCTGGCGGGTGCGGGCGCACTCCAGGGGGAAATCCGGCTCCAGGGATTCGGGCAACAGCACTTCCGCCGGGCGGATGCGCTCCAGGGTGGCGGGCAATTGCTCCAGGGCTACCTCGGTCAGGATGAATTGGCCGCTGGCGAGATTCAGGCGGGCGAGGCCGGCAGTCTGCCGGCTGGTGGCCAGCGCCAGGAGCCAGTTGTCGCGCTTGTCGTCGAGCAGCGCCGCGTCGGTCAGGGTGCCCGGGGTGACGATGCGGGAAACGGCCCGCTCCACCGGCCCCTTGCTGGTGGCCGGGTCGCCCACCTGCTCGCAGATCACCACCGATTCGCCCAGCTTCACCAGGCGGGCGAGATACTGCTCGAGGGCGTGGAAGGGCACCCCCGCCATTTTGATAGGGGTGCCGGCGGACTGGCCCCGGGTGGTCAGGGTGATGTCCAGCAGCCGCGCCGCTTTTTCGGCGTCGTCGAAAAAAACTTCGTAGAAATCACCCATGCGGTAGAACAGCAGGGTGTGCGGATGCTGGGCTTTGAGCGCCAAATACTGGCGCATGACAGGCGTATGCTTTGCCAGCTGTTGTTCTTCTATAACCATCGGAATCTAAGGTAAAAAATTGGAATGGCGTCTCTTTTTGCCTACTTATTTTGCGATGCCCAAGAAGACCGCCAAGCAGCGTTCGATTTCCAGCATGGAATCCGAGCCAAGACAGCCAAAGGTGTCGCCAACCTTTTCGCGGGCTATCGTCATGGCTTTGTCGACCATGACTTGGGAAGGTTTGCGCAGGGCATTGGTTGCAGTCGGTTCAACCGTTACGCGAAACAGTGGGGTATCCCGTAGGTCACTCGTTACCGGCAGGACGGTGACGGAGGGGTGGGCGTCGAAAAAATCGGACTGGATGACCAGGGCAGGGCGAGGCTTTCCAAAGTCGCCCTGCAACGCAATCGTCACCAAGTCGCCACGTTTCATTCCCAGCCCTCAACATCCTGGGCCGATTCCATCCAGTCAATAAGTTCCCGTTCCTGGGAATCATCCCGCAGGGAAGCGGATTGCCGATGGCACTCTTCCGCGAAAGAGGGGCGGCGGGTATCGGGCACCCAAAGCTGCACCGGGCGAAGTCCCGCATTGCGTAGGGCTGCCCGGTGCTTTTGAACCCTGGTATTGACGTGAGTCGCCATGGAGCCTCCTTTGTTACATGTAACTATAGGCTCTCTTCCTGTTACATGCAACAGAGCGTGGTGCTTTTTGTTGGCGTAGCCTTGTCTGGGAAAGCCCTAAAAACTACGCCACATTTCGCCTTTCTGCGTGCGCTGGTCGAGATCGGCCACCATGGGGCTGACGGGGTCAATCGGCCTTGTTGGCAGGCGAGCAGTGGTCCTGGATGAGCTTGAGAAGCGGCGCGAAGACCTTGGGCGTGCCGGCGACGACGTTGCCGCTGTCGAGATAGCCGGCTTCGCCATCCAGGTCGCTCACCAGGCCGCCGGCCTCGGAGATGATCAGGCTCCCCGCCGCCATGTCCCAGGGCGAGAGGCCGAATTCCCAGAAGCCGTCGTAGCGGCCGCAGGCCACGTAGGAGAGGTCCAGGGCGGCGGCGCCGGGCCGGCGCAGGCCGGCGGTTTTCTGGGTCAATTCCTTGAAGATGGCCAGGTAGGTGTCGGCCTTGTCGAACATGCGGTAAGGGAAGCCGGTGCCGATCAGGGAGTTCTCCAGCTTGGTGCGCTTGGAGACCCGGATGCGGCGCTCGTTCAGGAAGGCGCCGGCGCCCTTGGTGGCGGTGAAGAGCTCGTTGCGGTTGGGATCGAAGACCACGGCCTGCTCGACCACGCCGCCCTTGGCCAGGGCGATGGAGACCGCGTACTGGGGCAGTCCGTGGATGAAGTTGGTGGTGCCGTCCAGGGGGTCGATGATCCACTGGAACTCGGCGTCCCGCTTGCCCTTGCCGGCAGTCTCCCCGGACTCCTCTGCTAGAATGCCGTAATTCGGATAGGCCTCCTGCAGGGTCTCGATGATGGCCGCTTCGGCCGCCTTGTCCACTTCGGTGACGAAGTCGTTGGGCTGCTTGGTGGCGACCTTGAGGATGTCGAGGTCGTTGGAAGCGCGGTTGATGATCTGGCCGGCGCGGCGCGCCGCTTTTACAGCGATATTCAGTGCAGGATGCATGGCTTAAAGAGCTGAACGGGCGGCAAGAGGCCGCCCGCTTCATTTAGGAAAACGTCAATTTTACTATGAACCCAGAGAAGCTGCTTTCCCGTATTCGTGTCGTCCTCTGCCGGCCCAGCCATCCGGGCAATATCGGCGCCGCGGCCCGGGCCATGAAAACCATGGGTTTGTCCCGGCTTTGCCTGGTGGCGCCCAAGCAGTTTCCCGACCCCGAAGCCGATGCCCGGGCTACGGACGCAGTCGATGTGCTGGCTGCGGCCCGGATCTGCAACGATCTCGACGAGGCCCTGGCCGGGACCGTCTTCGCCGTTGCCCTCTCGGCCCGGCCGCGGGATCTGGGGCCGCTGCCGAAACAGGCGCGGGAAGCGGTGGTCGAACTCCTGGCGGCGGCCGGGGAAGGCGACGAGGTGGCCCTGGTCTTCGGCAACGAGACCATGGGGCTGTCCAATGAGGAATTGCGGCGGTGCCACCTGGCGGCCACCGTTCCGGCCAACCCGGAGTTCACTTCCCTGAACCTGGGGGCTGCCGTCCAGGTCCTGTGCTACGAAGCCCGCATGGCGGCCTTTGGCGGTCGTCCCGAGGTCGCCAGTACGACCACGCCTTTTTCCTCGCCGCTGGCCACCCACGACGAGGTCGAAGGCCTTTACGCCCACCTGGAGCGGGTGATGACCGACACCGGTTTCTACAACCCGGCCCAGCCCGGGCGGCTGATGCCGAAGCTGCGCCGTCTCTTTGGCCGGGCCCGGCTGGAAAAGGACGAAATCAACATCCTGCGGGGCATCCTGGCTGCTACCCAGGAAAAGACCGGCTACGGCCGCAAGCCCTGAATCCCGGATTTTTGCAATAGCTGACAAAATAAGTCGAGTATTTTACAATTCACCCCAAAATTTTTAGGGAGATTCTTGAGCTTATGTTCCGGCACCTGCGCGAAGACATCCGTTCGGTTTTTGACCGCGATCCAGCGGCGCGCTCGTTCTGGGAGGTGCTGACCTGCTATCCGGGCATCCATGCCCTCATGACCCATCGGTTGGCCCACTGGTTATGGGGCCATCGGTTGCGCTGGCTGGCCCGGTTTACGGCCCACCTCGGGCGCTTTCTCACCGGCATCGAAATCCATCCCGGCGCCACCATCGGCCGGCGCTTCTTCATCGATCATGGCATGGGAGTGGTGATCGGCGAGACCGCCCTCATCGGCGACGACGTCACCCTCTACCATGGGGTGACCCTGGGGGGCACCTCCTGGAACAAGGGTAAGCGCCATCCGACCCTGGAGGACGGGGTGGTGATCGGAGCTGGGGCCAAGATCCTGGGTCCCATCACCATCGGCCGGGGGGCCAAGGTGGGCTCCAATGCCGTGGTCACCAAGGCCGTGCCCGCCGGCGCCACCGCCGTCGGCAATCCGGTGCGCATCCTGGATCATTCGGAGCAAGGCCGGCAGCGCCAGGCCCAGGCGCAAAAAATGGGGTTTTCTGCCTATGCCCTGGGAAATGACAACGACGACCCCCTCGTCAAGGCTATCCATAGCCTCCTGGACCACGCCGCCGAGACTGACCGGCGGCTGGCCATGGTGCTGAAGGAACTGGAAGCCCAGGGCGTGAAGTGGGACGACAAGGTGCAGGCAGCCGATCAATTCGATCCGCAATACCTGAGTAAGATCGTTGACTAGTCGGCGCCGGTGCTCATATAGTTGACGAAATTAGTAGGATATTCCGCAGGAGGAGATGATGCGACTTACAACCAAGGGACGCTTTGCGGTAACGGCGATGGTCGATCTGGCCCTGCGCGTGGACGAGGGGCCGGTGGCCCTGGCGGGCGTCAGCGAGCGGCAGCAGATTTCCCTGTCTTACCTTGAACAGCTTTTCGGCAAGCTGCGCCGCCATCGGCTGGTGGATAGCGTGCGCGGTCCGGGCGGCGGCTATTGCATCGCCCGGCCCCTGAATCAGGTGTCGGTGGCGGACATCATCCGCGCCGTGGACGAGCCCCTCGATGCCACCCAGTGCGGCGGCCAGGGCAACTGCCACGAGGAACATCGCTGCATGACCCACGACCTGTGGATGACCCTGAATACCAAGATGTACGACTATCTCTCCTCGGTGTCCCTGGGGGATCTGGTGGCAAACCAGAAACAGAAAGGCCCGGATGGCGTGATGGTGCTGAAGGACCAGCGCCCCGCCGGTCCCCAGCCCCGGCCCCGGCGGGACAGGACGGCAGTGGTCGCCTGAACATGTTCGCCCCGGTTTACGTCGATCACAACGCAACTACGCCTGTGGACCCGGCGGTGCTGGAAGCCATGCTGCCCTGGTTCAGGGAGCAGTACGGCAATGCCTCCAGCCGTCACGAGTACGGGCGAGCGGCGCGGCGGGCGATCGACGAGGCCAGGCAACGGGTGGCGGCGGCCGTCGGGGCCCATCCCACCGAAGTGATTTTCACCAGCGGCGGCAGCGAGGCCAACAACCTCTTCCTGAAGGGCGCCGCGGCCTGCCTGAAGCCGGGCCTGGTGGCGGCCAGCGCGGTGGAGCATCCCTGCGTGCTGCGGCCGGCCGAGCAGCTGGCGCGCCAAGGCTGGGAGCTGCGGCGGATCGCGGTCGATGAAGCCGGGCGGGTGGCGGCGGAGGATTACGCCCATATCCTCGCCCTCAAACCCCGGCTCCTGTCGGTCATGGCCGCCAACAACGAGACCGGCGTCCTCCAGGACGTGGCGGCCCTGGCGGCGGCAGCACAGACCACTGGGGCCTGGTTCCATACCGACGCGGTCCAGGCCCTGGGCAAGATGGCCATGGATTTCCGCCGCCTCAACGCCGCTGGCGTGCACGCCATGACGGTATCGGCCCACAAGGCCTACGGCCCGAAGGGCGCGGCGGCCCTGGTTGTGGACAAGCGGGTGGAACTGCAGCCTCTCATCGCCGGCGGCGGCCACGAGCGCGGCCTGCGCTCCGGCACCGAGAACGTGGCGGCCATCGTCGGCTTCGGCCTCGCCTGCGAACTGGCAGCGGCCCGGCTGGACAGCCTGCCGGGCCGTCTGGCAACCTTGCGCTCCCGCCTGGAGTCCGGGCTGGCCGCCCTGGGGGCGGAAATTTTCGGCCAGGGGGCGGAACGGCTGCCTAACACCAGCTACTTCGCCTTTCGGGGGATCGACGGCGAGACCCTGGTTGGTAAACTCGACCGCGCCGGTTTTGCGGCGGCGAGCGGGGCGGCCTGCTCCAGCGCCAACCCGGAGCCTTCCCATGTGCTGCGGGCCATGGGCGTGGCGCCGGAACTGGCCCGGGGTGCGGTGCGGGTGAGCCTGGGGGCCGACAACACCGAAACCCAGATTGACGACTTTATTTTTGCCCTGCGGACGACCCTTCAAGGTCTGCAGGGGCTGACGGCGGTGTCCGTCTGATATTGGAGAACGAGGGAAACAATGAAACTGCCCATCTACCTGGACTACTCGGCGACAACCCCGGTGGACCCCCGCGTGGCCGAAAGGATGATCCCCTATCTGGTGGAGAAATTCGGCAACCCGGCTTCCCGCTCCCACAGCTTCGGCTGGGATGCGGAAGCGGCCGTGGAAGAGGCGCGGGAGCAGGTGGCCGCCCTGGTGAAGGCCGATTCCAAGGAGATCATCTGGACCTCCGGGGCGACGGAGTCCAACAACCTCGCGATCAAGGGGGCGGCCCATTTCTACGGCGCCACCAAGGGCAAGCACATCATCACCGTCAAGACCGAGCACAAGGCGGTGCTGGACACGGTCCGGGAACTGGAGCGCCAGGGCTTCGAGGCCACTTACCTGGATGTCCAGGAAAACGGCCTGGTGGACCTGGGCGCCTTCAAGGCGGCCCTGCGGCCCGACACGGTGCTGGCCTCGGTCATGTTCGTGAACAATGAAATCGGCGTCGTCCAGCCCATCGAGCAACTGGGCGAGATCTGCCGCGACAAGGGCGTGATTTTCCACGTCGATGCCGCCCAGGCCACGGGCAAGGTGGAGATCGACCTGTCGAAGCTCAAGGTGGACCTGATGAGTTTCTCCGCCCACAAGACCTACGGCCCCAAGGGCATCGGCGCCCTCTATGTGCGCCGCAAGCCCCGCATCCGCCTGGAGCCCCAGATGCATGGCGGCGGCCACGAGCGGGGTTTCCGCTCCGGCACCCTGGCGACCCACCAGATCGTCGGCATGGGCGAGGCTTTCCGCATCGCCCGGGAGGAGATGGCCGATGAGAACCGGCGTATCGCCCGGCTGCGGGACCGGCTGCTGCAGGGCCTGAAGGATATCCCCGCCGTGTATGTGAACGGGGACATGGCGCAGCGGGTTCCCCACAACCTCAACATCAGTTTCGCCTATGTGGAAGGCGAATCCATGATCATGGCTGTCCGGGATCTGGCGGTATCCTCCGGCTCCGCCTGCACCTCGGCCAGCCTGGAGCCGTCCTACGTGCTGCGGGCCCTGGGGCGGGAGGACGAACTGGCCCACAGCTCCATCCGCTTCACCCTCGGCCGCTTTACCACCGAGGATGAGATCGACTATGCAATCAACTTGCTGCACGACAAGATCGGAAGGCTGCGCGAGCTTTCGCCCCTCTGGGAAATGGTGCAGGAAGGGATTGATTTGAACACCGTCCAGTGGGCGGCCCATTAAGAAGGAGAACGCTATGAGCTACAGCGTAAAAGTGATCGACCATTACGAGAATCCGCGCAACGTCGGCTCGTTCGGCAAGGAAGAGGACGGTGTCGGCACCGGCATGGTCGGGGCCCCGGCCTGCGGCGATGTGATGAAGCTGCAGATCAAGGTGAACAAGGCCGGCGTCATCGAGGACGCCAAGTTCAAGACCTACGGCTGCGGCTCGGCCATCGCCTCGTCTTCCCTGGTGACCGAATGGGTCAAGGGCAAGACGGTGGATGAGGCCCTGGCGATCAAGAATACCGACATCGCCGAGGAGCTGGCCTTGCCGCCGGTGAAGATCCACTGTTCCATCCTGGCCGAGGACGCCATCAAGGCGGCGGTGGCCGACTACAGGAAAAAGCACGGAGAGTGACATGGCGGTGACCTTGAGCGAAAAGGCGGCTAAGCACGTTTCCAACTATCTCGCCAAGCGGGGCAAGGGGGTCGGGCTGCGCCTGGGGGTTCGGACCAGCGGCTGTTCGGGCATGGCGTACAAGCTCGAGTTCGTGGATGAGGTGGTCCCCGAGGACATGGTGTTCGAGAGCTATGGGATCAAGGTGTTCGTGGATCCGAAGAGCTTGCCCTATCTGGACGGGACGCAACTCGACTACGCGCGGGAAGGGCTGAACGAGGGGTTCAAGTTCAACAATCCCAACGTCAAGGATCAATGCGGCTGCGGCGAATCCTTTAATGTGTGACTGGCTCGACAGGGCGTTGTTGCCCCGCACTTGCCGTACTGATCGTACTGTCTGCGTGCGGTGCGCCTAGCCCTGTCTTCGCTTTGAGGTGAGTGGTGGATTTTGCCGCCGATTTTTTTGCGCTATTTGAGCTGCCCCGGGCCTTTCGGCTTGATTTGTCCGAACTAGACGCCCGCTACCGGGAAATCCAGGCCCAGGTCCATCCGGACCGCTTCGCCCATGCCGGCGAAGCCGAGCGGCGGCTCTCCATGCAGTGGGCGACCCGGGCCAACGAGGCTTACCAGACCCTGAAGAAGCCCCTGGAGCGGGCCAAGTACCTGCTCCACCTGGCGGGCCGCGATCTCCAGGCCGAGAGCAATACCGCCATGCCGGTGGATTTCCTCATGGAGCAGATGGAGTGGCGGGAGGCGGTGGCGGAAGCCCGCAGCGGCGGCGACCACCATGAGCTGGAGCACCTGCACAATCGCCTGCGGGGGGATATCGCCGGCCGCTACGACGAATTATCCCAACTGCTGGATGAAGCGGGAGACATCGAGACCGCCGCCGACCGGGTGCGCCGCCTGATGTTCCTGGAAAAACTGTTGCACGAAATCGACGACGCCCTGGCGTCTCTGGACGAATAACATGGCCCTATTCCAAATTGCCGAGCCGGGAGAGTCGGCGGCACCCCATGAACATAAACTGGCGGTCGGCATCGACCTCGGCACCACCAATTCCCTGGTCGCCACGGTCAGGAGCGGCATCGCCGTCGTCCTCAACGACGAGCACGGCCGTCCCCTCCTGCCTTCCGTGGTGCGCTACCACCCGGAAGGCGGCCTCGAGGTGGGCTACGACGCCCAGATGCGGCAGGCGGCGGACCCCAAGAACACCATCAGTTCGGTGAAGCGCTTCATGGGGCGGGGGGCGAAGGACATCGCCCATCTGGAATCCATACCCTACGATTTCGTCGACGCTCCGGGCATGGTGAAGCTGAAAACCTGTGCGGGGGTGAAAAGTCCGGTGGAGGTTTCCGCCGAGATCCTCAAGTGCCTCAAGGCCCGCGCCGAGGCCGCCCTGGGCGGGGATCTGGTCGGTGCGGTCATCACCGTTCCCGCCTATTTCGACGATGCCCAGCGCCAGGCTACCAAGGATGCGGCCAAGCTGGCCGGCCTCAATGTGCTCCGGCTCCTCAACGAGCCGACGGCGGCGGCCATCGCCTATGGCCTCGACAACGCGGCGGAGGGCATCTACGCCGTCTACGACCTGGGGGGCGGCACCTTCGATATTTCCATCCTCAAGCTCACCAAGGGCGTCTTCGAGGTCCTGGCCACCGGTGGCGACTCCGCCCTGGGGGGCGACGACTTCGACCAGCGCATCTTCTGCTGGAGCATCGAGGAGGCCGGCCTGCAGCCCCTGTCACCCCACGATGCCCGGCTCCTCATGACCCGCGCCCGGGAAGCCAAGGAATTCCTCACCTACCATCCCGAGGCCCCGATCACCGCCCGCCTGTCCACTGGCGAAGTGGTGGATGCCCGCCTGGATGTGGATACCTTTGCCGACATTACCCGGAACCTCGTTTCCAAGACCCTGCAGGCGGTGAAGAAAGCCCTGCGGGACGCAGGCCTGCGGCCGGAGGAGGTCAAGGGCGTGGTCATGGTCGGCGGCGCCACCCGCATGCCCCAGGTGCAGAAGGCGGTAGGCGATTTCTTCCGCCAGGAGCCTCTCACCAACCTGGACCCGGACAAGGTGGTGGCTCTCGGCGCCGCCACCCAGGCCAACCTGCTGGTGGGCAACAAGACCGGCCAGGACGACTGGCTGCTGCTCGATGTCATCCCCCTTTCCCTGGGGCTGGAGACCATGGGCGGCCTGACCGAGAAGGTCATTCCCCGCAATTCCACCATTCCGGCGGCCCGGGCCCAGGAATTCACCACCTTCAAGGACGGCCAGACGGCCATGGCCATCCACGTCGTGCAGGGGGAGCGGGAGCTGGTCTCCGACTGCCGGTCCCTCGCCCGCTTCGAGCTGCGGGGCATTCCTCCCATGGTGGCCGGAGCGGCCCGCATCCGCGTCACCTTCCAGGTCGATGCCGACGGCCTCCTGTCGGTGACCGCCCGGGAACAGACCACCGGGGTCGAGGCCAGCGTCACAGTGAAGCCTTCCTATGGCCTCTCCGACGGCGAAATCGCCGGCATGCTGCAGGACTCCATGGCCCATGCCAAGGACGACGCCTTCCAGCGCGCCCTCAAGGAGGCCCAGGTGGAAGCCCAGCGCATGATCGAGGCCACCCAGGCGGCACTCAAGGAGGATTCCCACCTGCTGGCAGCCGACGAGATCGCCCGCATCGAGGCGGCTATCGCCAAGCTGGCGCTGACCATGGAAGGGGATAATCGCCGCATCATCAACCTAGCCATGGACGACCTCGGCTTTGAGACCCAGGAATTCGCCCACCGGCGCATGGACCAGAGCATCAAGCGTGCCCTGGCCGGGCGCAAGGTAGCGGAAATCAAGATGGAGGACGAGTGATGACCCAGGTCGTCGTCCTCCCCCATGGGGAACTCTGCCCCGAGGGCGCCGTGATCGAGGTGGAGCCCGGCACCTCCATCTGCCAGGCCCTCCTGGAAAACGACATCCTCATCGAACATGCCTGCGAAATGTCCTGTGCCTGCACCACCTGCCATGTCATCGTGCGGGAAGGCTACGAATCCCTGGAGCCCGCCGAGGAAGAGGAAGAGGATCTGCTGGACAAGGCCTGGGGTCTGGAACCCCATTCCCGCCTGTCCTGCCAGGCGGAAGTCGCCGACACCCCGCTGGTGGTGGAGATTCCCCGCTACAGCATCAACATGGCCAAGGAAGGGCACGGCAAGAAATGAAATGGACTGACATCAATGACATCGCCATTGAGCTGACCGAGGCCTACCCTGACAAGAATCCCCTCCAGGTCAATTTCGTCGATCTGCGGAACTGGGTCATGGCCCTGCCGGGCTTCGACGACGATCCCAAGCACTGCGGCGAAAAGGTCCTCGAAGCCATCCAGCAGGCCTGGATCGACGAAGCGAGCTGAGCTTTCCGTTCAGCGGGGGTCGCCCAGCCAGGCCCTGAGCAGGGTGATGACCTGGCTCTCGTCGAAGGGCTTGGTGAGGACATCGTTCATGCCGGCCTCGGCACAGCGGCGCTGTTCCTCCGGCATGTTGTAGGAAGTCATGGCGACAATGGCGGTGGGCGGGAGATTTCTTTCCCGCTCGATCTCCCGCAGGCGCCGGGCTGCTGTCCAGCCATCGACCACCGGCAGCTGGCAATCCATGAGGATGAGGTCGAAGTCGTGCTGCCCCGCCATGGCCAGGGCCTCTTCGCCGTCCCTCGCCAGTTGCACCTGGCAGCCCATGAGTTCCAGCAGTCCGCGGCCGACTTCCAGGTTGATTTCGTCATCGTCCACCAGGAGGAGCCGTCCCGGAAATTGCGGCAGGGAATGGGACACGGCAGTTACCTCGCCGACGTCGCCGGTCTCCGGATCGGCCGGGGCCAGGGGCAGCTCGAACCAGAAGGTGGAGCCGTGGCCGAGGGTGCTCGAAAAGCGCAGGTCGCCGCCCATGAGGGCCACCAGCTCGCGACTGATCGCGAGGCCCAGGCCGGCCCCCTGGGGACGGGCCGGGAGCACTTCCCCCTGGGTGAAAGCATCGAAAAGCCTGGCCTGGTCGGCGGGGGCGATGCCCGGCCCGGTATCGCTGACCTTGAAGCGCACCATCGGCTTGCCGGCCAGTTGGCGCCTGGAGGCGATGATGCCGAGGCGAACCTCGCCGCTGTTGGTGAATTTGATGGCGTTCCCCACCAGGTTGAACAGCACCTGCTTCAGGCGGTGGGGATCGCCGATCACCAGCTCCGGCAAAGGATCGGCCAGCTGGCAGGTCAGTTCGAGATGCTTGGCCTGGGCCGTGGGCAGGAGGGTTGAGATGACCCCCTCCACGGCATCGGGCAGGCTGAAGGTCTGCGTGGCGATTTCCATTTGCCCGACCTCGGCCCGGGAGTAATCCAGCACCCCGTCCAGGAGGTCGAGGAGCAACTGGCCGGAGCGTTGGGCCTTTTCCGCCAGCAGCCGCTGCTCCTCGGGCAGGGGGGCGGCCAGGAGAAGGCGGGTCATGCCCAGGATCCCGGTCAGGGGCGTGCGGATCTCATGGCTCATGGTGGCCAGGAAGCGGCTCTTGACCCGCAGGGCTTCCTCGGCGGCTTCCTTGGCGGCGGCGAGTTCGGCTGTGCGCTCGGTGACTTCGGTTTCCAGGTTGTCCCGCTGGCGGGCGAGTTCCTGGTCCCGGGACTCGATTTCCCGCAGCATGGCGTTGAAGCTTTCCACCAGGCGGCCGATCTCATCCTGGGCATCGGTTTCCACCCGCAGGGAAAAGCGCTTCTGGGCCGCAATCTCATGGGTAGCCCGCTCGAGGCGCTCGATGGGCTTGGTCACCGAGCGCTGCAGGCGGCGGGCGGGGAAGACGGCGACCGCCAGGGTGACGACGGTGATGATCAGCCACAGCATGGCGCCGTTGGCTGCGGTCAGCCAGAACTGGTCCCGGTTGGCGACGACCTCGATTTCCCCCAGGGGGCTGCTGCCCCCCAGGCGGATCGGCCGCTGCAGCCGGATGCGGTTGAAGGAATCCGGCAGCCAGTCGATCGGGTTGTCCTTGGCTTCCGAACCGGTCCGGGCATATTCGGCCAGGAGGTTGCCCTTGCTGTCCACCACGCGCACCGCCAGGACCGCCGGGTCGGTGGACAGGCTGCGGATGGTTTCCTCGGCGGCCTTCGGGTCGTTGAATACCAGAGGGGCTTCCAGGTTGCGGCCCACCACGTCAGCCAGGAGGTTGAGGTGCTGGCGGGTCAGCTGGTCCACTTCCCGCAGCCCGTGCAGCAAAGTGAAAATGGCGTAGATCAGGATGGCGATGCCGGCCATCGCCATCAGCACGATGCGCAGGCGGGTGCCCAGGGAGGTGTGCCAGGCTCTACTTGCGGACATTCCGGGCCAGTCGCAGAAGTTGGGAGCCGATCCGCAGATTGGAGCGCCGCATGGCCACCAGGTTGACATCGAAGGTGATGCGCTTGCCGATGCGGTTCAGGCTGATGATGCCGCCGTTGGGGATGAAATCCTCCCCTTCGGAAACGGTGAGAACGGCTTGGCCGGCGGCGTCCCGCAGCCAGTCGAGGGCAGGGCGGGTACTGGATTCGCCGATGAACAGGACGCGGCAATCGGTGGCCGGGGCGGAATAGGCGCGGTTCTCCACGATCACCCGCCGGCCATGGACGGACTTGCCGTTTAGGCCCAGGAGCGCCTCGGCGGTGGTGCCCTGGCCGGCAACGCAGATCAGCATGTCCGACCCGGGCGCCGGGTTGTCCGGCCATTCCACATAGTGCACGAAATTGACGATGATGGCCGCCCGCACTTCGCTTTCCGGCAGGGCGCCCCAGGCCTGCAGCACGATTGCCAGCAGCGCCCAGGGCAGCAGGAGGCGGTGGGGCCGGGAAGGCATCAGAAGCTCACTGCCACCGCACCGACCACTTCGCGCCGCAGCAGCGTTTCCTGGAAGAAGGGCTGGTCGGCGATCTCCCGATGCCGTGGGCCGCCGAGGTTGCGCCCGATCAGGCTGAATTCGAGGCGCTTGTCGTAGCGCCAACTCCAGCGGAAGTCGGCGGTGCCGTAGCCGGAAACGCCGCGGTGCGCCAAGGGGCCGACGCCCCGCAGGGTGAGGTCGAAGCGCTGCCCGGGGGCGAAGTCCCAGAGGGAGCGCAGGAAGGCCTGGCGGTTGGGGAAGCTGTCGTGGAAGGAGATGATGGCGTTCGGAAAGGCGGGCGTTTCCGAGAAAGACAGGCTTTCCCTGTACAGGGTCAGGCCACCGCGCAATTGCCAGTTGTCGGCCGCCTGCCAGTCCAGGGCCCATTCCAGGCCCTCGGTGGTGCCCTTGGCGTGGTTGAAGTAGGTCAGGTGGATATCAGTGGGCGAGAACTGCGAAAACTCGATGGTTTCCAGATCCCGGTAGCGGTTGCGGTAGATGGCCAGGTCGCTGGAAAGGTGGTGCGACAGGCGCGTCCGCCAGCCGGCCTCCAGGCTGACCACCTTCTCCGGCCTGAAGTCCGGGTTGCCGGCGGCAAGCAGCGGGTTGGCACCGGCAGGCGGCGTACAGGCCAGATTGGTGCCCAGAGGGCCGCAATAACGGATGTCGGTGTCTATCTTGTTGGGCGCCCGCACTGCCTTACCCGAGGCGGCCCAGAAGGTGTGCCGGGAGGTCGGCGTCCAGGCGGCCCGCACATTGGGCTGCCACTGCACGCCATGGTCGGGCAGCCGCTCGCCCCGCAGCCCGGCGATGACGACCAGTTCCCGGGGCAGGAGGCTCCATTCGTCCTGGAGGAACAGGTTGCTGACGGCCGTGGTCCGGCTGGGCGGCACGAAGGCCAGCTTGGCTGACCCGGTACTGTCGAACTGGTATTGCCGCCAGCCGGTGCCCCAGGTCAGGCGATGGGACGGCGAGACCTGGACGTCATGCTGGAGATCGAGGTCGAAGACATGCTCGTCGAGGACGCTGCCGACCGCCAGGTCCTTGCGCCAGGCGTGGTCGTAATACGCCTGGAACTGCAGGGTGGAGCCGCTCGACAGGCGCTCAGTCAGGCGGCCGAGGAGATGCTCGCCGCGAATGTCGTCGGTGGTGGGCTGGGGATAGGGGGCGCCGCCGCTGCGGCCCTGGTAGGCGTCACCGGTCAGCATCCAGGCGGTGGCGCCGGAATGGTTGCTGTCGGCCCGGAAGCCGACCCGCTCGGCCCGGGTCGTGTCCCCCGGCGAGGTGGCCGTCGCAGCCTTCTGCTCGTCCCGGTCGCGGCTGCGGGCGTAGAGGCGCCAGGCAGCGGAATCCGTTTCGGCCCCGTAGCGCAGGTCAGCGAGATGGCGCTCGACATTGCCGGCGGCCACGGCCGCCCGCCCGCCGACGGTTTCCTGGGCGGAGCGGGTGACGATGTTGATGACGCCGTTGACCGCGTTCGAGCCCCACAGCACCCCGGCCGGCCCGCGGATGACCTCGATGCGGGCGATGTTGTCGAAGGGAATGTCGTAGGCATCCCAGAAGACGCCGGCGAAGGTGCTGTTGTAGATGCTGCGGCCGTCGATCAGCACCAGGAGCTTGCTGCCGAAAAAGCCGTTGAAGCCCCGGGCGCCGATGGCCCACTTGTTGCCGTCGATCTGGGCCACGGCGAGGCCGGGAACCACCCGCAGCAGGTCGGGGAGGGTGGTGGCGCCCAGGCGCTCGATGTCCTCGCGACGCAGCACGGTGACCGCGGCCGGGGCGTCGGCCAGGCCGGAGGCGTGCTTCAGGACGGAACTGACTTCGGTGTCGAGGAGGTCTTCAAGGGACTGGCTGGCAAGGCTGTCGGGCGGGGAGCCCGTTTCGGCGAAAACAGTCAGAGAGTACAGCAGCCCAGCCACTAACCCAAACGCGAATTTCATCCAGCCTCCCATCCGTCATTATAACAGGGGGGCTGGAGGAGGGCTATCCGAACAGGTTCAGGAGGGCATCGAGGCCGCCGAAGTTGATGGCCACCGCCGCCTTGGCGCGGGTGGCGGGCTTGGCGTGGAAGGCCACCGACAGGCCGGCCTCGGCCATCATCAGGAGATCGTTGGCGCCGTCGCCGACGGCGATGACCTGCTCCCGGGAGAGGTTCAGCTCGTCCCGCAGCCGCCCCAGGTGATGGGCCTTGGCGGTGGCATCCACGATGTCGCCCACCACCCGGCCCGTGAGCTTGCCGCCGGCGATCTCAAGCTCGTTGGAGGTGGCGAAGTCGAACCCCAGTTCGATGCGCAGGCGCTCGGTGAAATAGGTGAAGCCCCCCGACAGGATGGCGGTGCGCAGGCCGGCTCCCTGGGCCGCGGCCAGCAGCTCCCGGGCGCCGGGGGACAGCAGCAGGCGCTCGCCATAGACCCGGGCCAGGACCCGGGCGTCGAGGCCGGCCAGCAGCGCCAGGCGCCGGCGCAGGCTTTCCCGGTAGTCGATTTCGCCCCGCATGGCGGATTCGGTCACCGCCGCCACCTCCGGCTTCTTGCCGGCGAAGTCCGCCAGCTCGTCGATGCACTCGATGGTGATGAGGGTCGAGTCCATGTCGAAGGCGATGAGGCCGAAGTCGGAGAGCTGGCGGCCGGCGGGCACGAAGGCCCAGTCGAGCTTCTCGGCCTCGATGAGGGGGGCGAGCTCGTCGAAGGCCGGAGTGCGCCGGGCCTCCCGCAGGCGCACCACCTGGGGCGGCTCGGGCTCGACGGCCCGGGCGCCGGTGGCGGCGACGATACGTTCGAGGAGGAAGGTGGGGAGGGCAGCGCCCTGGAGGACGAGGTTCATGGCGGAATGATCAGGCATTTTGATGCGTTTGCGACAGATGTTTTTCGATGACGGAGGGCAGCCGCTTCGGGGCGCGGATGCGGAGCTGCTTATTGACGTTGAAACGGCCGAACACCACTTCGATGTTGCCGACCGAGACGTCGAATTTATCGGCCAGGAACCGGACCATGTGATCGGTGGCCCGGCCAGCCACCGGGGCGGCGACGACGCTGACCCGGAGCTGGAGCCCCTTGGGCTTGCCGATGGCGTCCCGGTTGGCGCTGGGGGTGCCGAGGATGTTGAGCACCAGGGTTTCGCCGTCCCAGGCGCAGAAGGAATCCATGGCCATGCCTTTGGCTGCCGGTTTGCGGCTGGGGAGCGGTGGGCGTTTGGGTTGGGTCATTGCTTCTCTGGGGCGCTGGACAGTTGACTGATGGTGTTGTACATTAAATTGTACATATTGAGGGATTTGCCATGGATGCTATTACCTACACAGCTGCTCGCGCCAATCTGGCCAGAACCATGGACCGGGTTTGCGATGATCATGAAGCCTTGATCATTACCCGTAACGGCGAGCAGTCCGTTGTGATGCTCTCCCTTGAGGATTACAAGGCCCTGGAGGAAACCGCCTACCTCCTGCGGACGCCCGCCAACGCCAAACGCCTTCTGTCGGCTATCGCCCAACTGAATGCCGGAAAGGGCGTCGAGCGAGACCTGGCTAAATGAGGCTGGTTTTTGCTGAAGAGGCATGGGAAGACTATCTCTATTGGCAAAAGCAGGATAGGCGCATGGTCGAACGGATCAACAAGCTGATCCGCGAGACCCAGCGTGATCCCTTCGCAGGCGTCGGCAAGCCCGAGCCGCTGAAGCACGCCCTGACCGGGTTCTGGTCCCGTCGGCTAACGGATGAGCATCGCATGGTGTATCGGGTTCAGGATGATGCCTTGCAGATCGTTCAGTTGCGGTTCCATTATTAAGACGGGCAACGAGCAAAGTAACCGGCTGCCGTGCGAGGCGGCCAGCCCAAGCGACGACGGTTGCCGGCAGTCCGGTTGACTGGATGGTTAGCTTTAGTCACGGTCTTCATTTAGTTCGCACCGGACATCCTGAGGAGGAATGGACTCAAATTTTGGGAGTGTCGGGTGAAGCCTCCATGCCACTCTAATATCGCGTGCATACCCGCCGACTTGCTTCTGTCGCCAAGACCATTTTCCGATAGCAATAATTGAAGTGTCGGGATTACCTTTGAAGAAGCATTCAATATCCATGCCCTGATGGAGCGTTTCTCCTTGGCGTACAGCCGGAAGCACTAACGCATCTTCGACTTTCCAAATAGGGCGATTTGTCGGCCTGGAATCTTTCGGAGTTTCTACGATGCGCCCGACTTGTCGTTCGAGCCAGATCATCGATTTTCCGTTGAGCTCGACGAATGCATACCAGAGGCCTTCTGAAGAGTCTTCTCTGACAAGCCCGCCACCCTTTTCAACAAAGCCTGCTGGTGATGGTGGATAGACCAACCCCACGTAGTCTCGTATTTCCGCTGCATGGAGCATTGCGGAGATAGAGAACATTGCGATGAGGACTGAAATGCGGCGCATCTGAGAAAGCTAACGTGAAATAGATAGCAACAATGCTGCATCTCGATGAAAGTAACCGGATGCCGTGCCAGGCGGCCAGCCAAAGCAACCACGGTCGGCTGCGGTCCAGTTGGCTGGATTGTTGAGCATCATCGGTTCCGCCATATGCGAACTCGGCATTTTCGAACCGAAACGCCTCGGCCTCGCGAAGTCGGCGTCAGGTTTTGCACTAATACGGACTTCAACCAATTTCCGATGGGCGATTTTCGTAGATTGAGTATCCATGCGGGTTCCTGAGTTAGTGCATGCTCGGAAACTTGGTGGAATCCGCATGATGCATGGGGCTGGCAGGATAGCAGGCTTGCGGAAGCCGGCCTGCGATCGCTCCGGGGTCATCGCAGTTCGCCCGGGCGGCGCCTTGGGGTGCCGATGGAGACCGGATAACGCTTTGTCTGGCCGGCCCGCAGCTGACCGCTTTGGAGGAGGTCGATCCTCCGCCCCCCGGCTGTCGCGGATGCCTGGCGGACAACGATGCTGGGACGGCCGGAGAGGCAGCGGGGCGTTTCCAAGAGAACTTCTGAAGCCCGATCTGCCGTGGTGGTTCCGAGCCTTGCGACCCTGAGCATTTGGGAAAGCGCTTCATCGCTCTCGGAGCGCAGCTCGACTTGAACCTCTATGTCCGTGATTTTCGCGGCGGCGTTTTCCCACTCCAGCCAGAAGCGCTCCGCACAACCGCCACCACCGGCGTAGAAGTGTTGCACGTGGCTGAAGAGCAGGCTGGGCTGGGCCTGGGCGGCGAGGGAAACCAGTCCCATCGCCAGGGCGGCGATGAGGCGGAGGAAAGCTCGGGCCAGGTCTCGCATCAGGGCATCCCCGGGATGGATTTGCCGGATTGCAGGACCTGCCCCCGGGTTCAGCCGTTCATCCGCTTCGGCAGCACCTCCCGCAGATGCGCGGCGGCGTCGCGGATCATCTTCTCGGTGGTCGCCCAATCGACGCAGGCGTCGGTTACCGAGCAGCCGTACTTGAGCTGGGAGAGGTCGGCGGGGATGGACTGGTTGCCGGCCTCCAGGTTGGATTCGATCATTACCCCCACCAGGGACTTGTTGCCGAGGCGGATCTGGTTGACCACGTCGGCCATGACCAGGGGCTGCATCTCCGGCTTCTTGTAGCTGTTGGCATGGGAGCAATCCACCACCAGGTTGGCCGGCAGCTTGGCCTTGATCATCGCCTGCTCGGCCAGGGAGACCGAGACAGTATCGTAGTTGGGACGGCCGTCGCCGCCGCGCAGGACGACGTGGCCGTAAGGATTGCCCTTGGTGCGGACGATGGCGACGCGCCCCTCGTTGGTCAGTCCGAGGAAGGCATGGGGCTTGGAGGCGGACAGGATGGCATTGATGGCCACGGTGAGGTCGCCGTTGGTGCCATTCTTGAAGCCGACCGGGGTGGAGAGTCCGGAGGACATCTCCCGGTGGGTCTGGGATTCGGTGGTGCGGGCGCCGATGGCGGTCCAGGAAATGAGGTCGCCGTAATACTGCGGGGCGTTGGGGTCCAGGGCCTCGGTGCCGGTGGGCAGGCCGATTTCGCACACGTCGTGGAGGAAGCGGCGGGCCTTCTCCATGCCGGCGTCGATGCGGAAGGAATCATCCATGAAGGGATCGTTGATATAGCCCTTCCAGCCCACGGTGGTGCGGGGCTTTTCGAAATAGACCCGCATCACCAGGACCAGGGTGTCGCTCACTTCGTCGGCCAGGGCCTTCAGGCGGTGGGCGTAGTCGAGGCCGGCCACCGGGTCGTGGATGGAGCAGGGGCCGACCACCGCGAAGAGGCGGTGGTCCTTGCGGTCCAGGATGTTGCGGATGGCGTCCCGGCCCTGCACCACGGTGCGGGCGGCGTTGTCGGAGATGGGCACGCGGGCGTGGAGCTCCTCCGGCGTCGGCATGGCGTCGAAGGCGGAGACGTTGACGTTTTCGATGTCGAGAATGGGCATTTTCAGTTCGTGAGCTGGCGAATCATGTCTTTCACCGCGGCGACCTTGTCGTTCAGGGTCGGGCAATGACGCAAAAATGAGATTTTATCCTGTCCCGCCAGCTTGTAGTTCCGGTTTTTCTGGATGAGATTGATGATCCGGATCGGCTCGATGGGCGGATTGGGGCCGAATTGCATGGAAATCTGGTCCGCCGTGGCGTCCAGCTTGTGGACGCCGATGGGCTTGGCCATGAGCCGCAGCCGGTGAGTAGCGATGAGGGACTGGCCCTGGGGCGGCAAGTCGCCGAAGCGGTCGATGAGTTCTTCCTGGAGGGCGTCGATGTCCTCGCCGGTCTCGCAGTTGGCCAGGCGCTTGTAGAGGGTGAGGCGCTCATGGACGTCGGGGCAGTAGGCATCCGGCAGCAGGGCGGGGACGTGGAGATTGATCTCGGTGGCGATTCCCAGGGGCTGGGTGAGATCGACCTCCTTGCCCTGCTTGAGCCCGGCGACGGCCCGGTTGAGCATTTCGGTATAGAGGTTGAAACCCACTTCCTGCATTTCCCCCGACTGGTTCTCCCCCAGCACCTCGCCGGCGCCGCGGATTTCCAGATCGTGCATGGCGAGGTAGAAGCCGGCCCCCAGCTCCTCCATCATCTGGATGGCCTCCAGGCGCATCTTGGCCTGCTTGGTCATGGCCTTCTCGTCCAGGACCAGGAGGTAGGCGTAGGCCTGGTGGTGGGAGCGCCCGACCCGGCCCCGCAGCTGGTGCAGCTGGGCAAGGCCGAATTTCTCCGAGCGGTTGATGAGGATGGTGTTGGCGTGGGGGTTGTCGATGCCGGTCTCGATGATGGTGGTGCACAGCAGCAGGTTGGCCCGCTGCTGGGTGAAGTCCCGCATCACCCGCTCCAGCTCCCGCTCCCCCATCTGCCCGTGGCCGACGACGATGCGGGCCTCCGGCACCAGCTTCTCTAGCTTCTCCCGCATGTTCTGGATGGTTTCCACCTCGTTGTGCAGGAAATACACCTGGCCGCCCCGCTTGAGCTCCCGCAGCACCGCCTCGCGGATGATGCCGTCGGAGAAGCGGCTGACGAAGGTCTTGATGGCCAGGCGCTTCTGGGGCGCGGTGGCGATGACCGAGAAGTCCCGCAGGCCTTCCATGCTCATGGCCAGGGTCCGGGGAATCGGCGTGGCGGTGAGGGTGAGCACATCCACCTCGGCCCGCAGGGCTTTCAGGGCCTCCTTCTGGCGCACCCCGAAGCGGTGTTCCTCGTCGATGATGACCAGCCCCAGGTTGGCGAACTCCATCTCCTTGCTGATCAGCTTGTGGGTGCCGATGACGATGTCCAGCTTGCCCTCGGCCAGTTCCTTGAGGGCCTGGGCCGTCTCCTTGGCGCTCTTGAAGCGGGAGAGCTCGGCGATGCGCACCGGCCAGTCGGCGAAGCGGTCGCAGAAGGTCTGGTAATGCTGCTCGCACAGCAGGGTAGTGGGGCAGAGGACGGCCACCTGCTTGCCGCCGGCGACGGCGCAGAAGGCTGCCCGCAGGGCCACCTCGGTCTTGCCGAAGCCGACGTCGCCGCACACCAGGCGGTCCATGGGTTTGCCGGAGCGCATGTCCTCGATGACGGCGGCGATGGCCTGGGCCTGGTCCGGAGTCTCCTCGAAGCCGAAGCCTTCGGCGAAGGCATCGTAATCTCCCTCCTTGAAGGCGAAGGCGTGGCCTTGCCGGGCCGCCCGGGCGGCGTAGAGGGCCAGCAGTTCGGCGGCCGTGTCCCGGGCCTGCTCGGCGGCCTTGCGCTTGGCCTTTTCCCATTGGCCGGAGCCCAGGCTATGGAGGGGGGCGGTTTCCGGGTCGGCCCCGGAGTAGCGGGAAATGACGTGGAGCTGGGCGACCGGGACGAAGAGCTTGGCCTCGTTGGCGTAGTGGAGTTCCAGGAACTCGGCAGGGCCCTCGCCGAGGTCCATGCTGACCAGCCCCTTGTAGCGGCCGATGCCATGGTTCTCATGGACCACGGGGTCGTCCACCTTGAGTTCGGTGAGGTCCTTCAGCCAGTTGTCGAAGCTGGCCTTGCGGTGTGCTTCCCGCCGCGGGCGGCGGGGGGTGCCGGCGTAGAGTTCGGTTTCGGTGACGAAGGCCAGGCCGTCCAGCCGGAAACCGGCCTGCAGCGGCCCGACGCCGATGGCCAGGGGGGTGTCGCCGGCCAGGAAGGCGGCAAGGTCGGCGGAGGCCGCCGCCGTGACGCCGTGTTCCGCCAGCATGGCGGCCAGGGTCTCCCGGCGGCCGGCCGATTCGGCCAGGATCAGCACCCGCCCGGAAAAGCCGCCGACGAAGGCCTTCAGGGCCGCCAGCGGGTCATCGGCCCGGCGTTCCACCGCCACGGGGGGCAGCGGGGCGGCGGGGCCTTCGCCCTTGGCGCCCATCTGGACGCGGGGGTAGGGCTTGGCGGCGACGAAGAAATGCTCGTCGGTGAGGAAGAGTTCCTCCGGCGGGAGCAGGGGCCGGGCCCGGTCCCCCTGCAGGAGGTCGTGGCGGGAGCGGGTGTCGCGCCAGAAGGCGGCGACGGCCTCGGCCGTGTCGCCGTGGGTCACCAGGACGGTGTCCTTCGGCAGGTAATCGAAGAGGGTGGCGGTTTCCTCGAAGAAGAGGGGCAGGTAGTACTCGATGCCGGCGGCGGCAACGCCGTTGGAGACATCCTTGTAGATGCCCGATTTCGCCGGGTCCCCTTCGAACACCTCGCGGAAGCGCTGGCGGAAATGGGTGCGCCCCTTGTCGTCCATGGGGAATTCCCGGGCCGGCAGGAGCCGCACTTCCGGCACCGGATAGAGGCTGCGCTGGTTGTCGATGTCGAAGGTCTTGATGCTCTCGATCTCGTCGTCGAAGAGATCCAGCCGGTAGGGCAGCGCCGAGCCCATGGGGAAGAGATCGATGAGACCGCCCCGGATGGAATATTCCCCCGGCGACACCACCTGGGTGACATGGCTGTAGCCGGCCAGGGTCACCTGGCTGCGGAATTTCTCGGCATCGAGGCGCTCGCCCTTCTTGAAGGCGAAGGTGTAGGCCGCCAGGAAGGCCGGCGGGGCGAGGCGGTAGACCGCCGTGGCCGCCGGGACCAGGAGGATGTCCACCTCCCCCTGCATGCTGGCCCAGAGAGTCGCCAGGCGCTCGGAGACCAGGTCGTGGTGGGGCGAGAAGTGATCGTAGGGCAGGGTTTCCCAGTCCGGCAGGAGGCGCACCCGCAGGCCGGGGGAAAACCAGGGGATTTCCTCCATGAGGCGCTGGGCGTCGGCCGCCGTGGCGGTGATGACGGCCAGGGGGCGCTTCTGCCCGGCCAGTTGGGCCAGGGCGAGGGCGTCGGCGGAACCGGCCAGGGATGGAAGGTCTAGGCGGTGCTCCGGTCTCGGGAGAGCCGGCAGGGAAAGCAGGGGAAGCGGAACAGACAAGGTGAACGGCGCCATTGGGGCAAGCCGTTCATTATATCGCCTGCAGGTGCTGGCCGAACCATCGGGCGATGTGGGCACCGGGGTTTTCCCCGGGGGCGAGGATGGCCATTTCATGGGGAACGGAGAAGTAGGCGGCGGCCCGCCGGTAAGCGTTGGCGGACGCCTTGTCGCCGGCATCCACCAGCATGAGGAGCGGCGCGGCGAGGAGCTGGAGGTGCTGCCGACCCGCGTGGTCGATCAATCCGCCATGGCACACCAGGGCCCGCACCTGGGCGTCCCGCCGGGTGGCAGTGCGGATGGCGGCCGGGGCGGCATGGTCGGCGGCGAACAAGCCCACCGGCAGGTTTTCCGTGTCGCCGTCGCCCCGGGTCCGGTCCAGGGCATCGACCAGGCGCTGGGTGAGGAGAGGGGCATTGTAGGCGGCGTCGGGAAAAACGCTTTCCTGGACGGTCAGCAGGTTGAGGGAGAGGACGGCATAGCCGAAGGCGGAGAGGTCGGCGGCAACGGCTTCGTCCAGCGGCTCGCCCTGGGCCAGGGCGAGGACGATGAGGGCCCGGGCTCCCGGCGAAACGGCCAGCCGCCCGGGGAGCGGCCCGTGGGCTGTGGCCAGGGAAAAGCTGCGGTTCATCGGCCGATCCGGACCGGGATGCGGCGCGAGTTGAAGGCCTTACCGCCGCGGCCCAGGGCCGGCCCGAAGCGGCCGGCGATGGCGGTTTGGCAATGGGGGCAGCGGCCGTCGGCGGTGAGGTCGTAGCGCAGGATGTCGTACCAGTCGCGGACGATGAGGGCGGCGTGGCAGCTCGGGCAGTAGGTGGTGCCGCCCTCGCTGTCGTGGACATTGCCGGTGAAGACGTGGTGGAGGCCGGCCTCCAGGGCGATGCGGCGGGCGAGGATGAGGCTCGCCGGCGGGGTCGGCGGGATGTCGTCCATCTTCCAGTCCGGATGGAAGGCGGTGAAGTGCAGCGGCACGTCGGGGCCCAGTTCCTTCATCATCCAGGCGGACAGTTCGCCGATTTCCTTGGGCGAGTCGTTGCGGCCCGGGATGAGGAGGGTGGTGACCTCCAGCCAGCAATCGGTCTCGTGATGGATATAGGCCAGGGTGTCGAGGATGGGTGCCAGGCGGCCGACGCAGAGCTTCCAGTAGAAATCGTCGGTGAAGCCCTTGAGGTCCACGTTGGCCGCATCCATGGCGGCGAAGAATTCCCGCCGCGGCTCGGGGTGGATGTAGCCGGCGGTGACGGCGACGTTCTTGATGCCCCGTTCCCGGCAGGCCCGGGCCGTGTCCAGGGCGTACTCGGCGAAGATCACCGGGTCGTTGTAGGTGTAGGCGACGGAATCGGCGCCGCAGCCCACGGCGGCGTCGGCGATGGCTTCCGGCGAGGCCGCGTCCATGAGACGGTCCATGTCCTTGGATTTGGAAATGTCCCAGTTCTGGCAGAACTTGCAGGCCAGGTTGCAGCCGGCGGTGCCGAAGGAAAGGATGCTGGTGCCGGGGTAGAAGTGGTTGAGGGGCTTTTTCTCCACCGGGTCGATGCAGAAACCGGAGGAGCGGCCGTAGGTGGTCAGCACCATCTTGCCCCCTTCCATCTTGCGCACGAAGCAGGCGCCGCGCTGGCCCTCGTGGAGCTTGCAGTCCCGGGGACAAAGGTCGCACTGGATACGGCCGCCCTCGAGGGCGTGCCACCAGCGGCCGGGATGGGACGTTTCAGGGACGTTCATGGCGACGGTTCCTTCCATTTGCGCACTTCGTAGCGCTCCAGTTGCACCTCCGGCCCCCAGTAGTCGGCCGGCAGGCCGGCTTTCCTTTTGAGGTGGGCCAGGAATTCCGTTGGCGTCGGCAGTTGTTCCCAGACCTGGGGCAGGAAGGTGGAGCGCCGGGGGCCGGCCCGGAAAACCACCCCGTCGATACCGGGGCGCAACTGCGCCAGGGCATCGGCTTCGTCCTCGAAGCGCATGGGCTGGGGTGGGGTCAGCAAGGAGACTTCCAACTTCGTTCTTGCCCATTCCTCCCGGGTCAGGGGCATGAATCGCGGGTCGCCAAAGGCCGCGTTGCAGGCATTTTCGCGAACGTCGTCCGCCAGGGGCTGACAGGGCAGGAGGGTCCCGATACAGCCCCGCAATTTGCCGTCCTGCATCAGAGTGACGAAAGTGGCCCCGGGTTCCTGGAGATTGGGCAAGGCGGCCTGGTCGGGGCCGGCGGCCGGCGGAATGCCGAAATGGGCGCCGATGGCGTTGCGGGCGATCTGGAGCAGGGCGGCGCCGAGGTCAGACATTTTCTTTCCCTTCCTGCCCGTAGAAGGCGAAGGCGGCGTAGCCCACCACCCGCTCCTTGTCACCGGCGGTGTCGCCGGAATTGCACAGATGGATCATTTCCGGCTGGAGGCCGTGCCGCCGGGCCGCCAGCAGGAGGCCGTTGATGGGATAGGCGCCGCAGGCCTGGTGCGGATCGATGGCGGGATCGAGCTGGAGGATGCGCTCGCAGGTGGCCCGGTCGGTCTGGCGGGCGCTGGCGTAGGCCAGGTAATGGGAGAGATCGGAGCTGACCACGAAGAGGGTTTCCGGTCCGCCCCAGAGGCGGTCGATGACCTCAGCCACCTCTTCCGGCGTGGCGTGGCCCACGGCCAGGGGAAGCAGGGAAAAATCGCCGAGGACGGTCTGCAGGAAGGGCAGGTGCACCTCCAGGGAATGCTCCCAGGCGTGGACCGGGTCGCTGACCACGACCTGGGGCAGGTCGGCCAGGGCCTCGAGGGCCGCGCGGTCGAGACGGACCTGGCCCAGGGGGGTGGCAAAGAATTCGGCACTGGAGGCGGCCAAGCCCCGTACCGGCACCCGGTGGGTGGGGCCGAGGAGGACGACCCGGCGGATGGCGTCGCGCCAGGGCGCCAGGCGGGCATAGGCGTCGGCGGCGGTGGAGCCGGAGTAGATGTAGCCGGCATGGGGGGCGATGAGGGCCTTGGGCGGCCTCTGTTCTGTCCCCCGCGGGGCGTCGGCCAGCAGGCTGCGGACATCGGCGGCGAGGGTGATCGCGTCGCCGGGATAGAAGGCGCCCGCCACGGCGGGGGCGCGAACGGCAGGATTCGTCATGATGAACTCCTAGACGACGAACAGACCGATGCTCTGGGAAGCGGTGAGCGCCGGCATCGGGCCGGCAGGGGATTCGAGCAGCGGCATGTCTTGATTCCCGGAAATTTGTGTAGCTTCTAAATTAAAATTACGGCATGGCACGCTATTTCGCAATTGTTCCCGCCGCCGGCAGCGGTTCCCGCTTTGGCGCGGAAAGGCCGAAGCAATACCTGACCCTCCTTGGCCGCCCCCTCATCTTCCATACCCTGGCGGCCCTCTGCGCCTGCCCGGACATCGAGCGGGTCTGGGTGGTCCTCTCTCCCGACGACGAGTACTGGCGCCGCTACGACTGGACCGAGCTGGGCCCGAAGCTGGAGACGGTGCTCTGCGGCGGCGCCACCCGGGCCGAGAGCGTCGCCAACGGCCTCGCCGCGGCGGCCCTGGCGGCGGCCGACGACGACTGGATCCTGGTCCACGACGCCGCTCGGCCCTGCCTGACCGGCGGCATGCTGGCGGCGCTGGTGGAGGAATTGAGCGAGGATCCGGTGGGGGGCATCCTGGCGGTGCCGGTGGCCGATACCCTGAAGCGGGCCGACGGGGAGCAGCGGGTTGCCGCCACCGAGCCCCGGGACGGCCTCTGGCAGGCCCAGACGCCCCAGATGTTCCGCTATGGGCTCCTGCAGGATGCCCTGGCCCGCTGCCGGGAAGTGACCGACGAAGCCGGAGCCGTGGAGGCCCTGGGCCTGAAGCCCAAGCTGGTGCGCAGCGAGACCACCAATCTCAAGGTGACTTACCCCGCTGACCTCGCCATGGCGGAATGGATATTGAGAGGACGAAAGAAATGAATATTCGAGTCGGGCAGGGTTACGACGTCCATCAGCTGGTGGAAGGCCGCAAGCTCATCCTGGGCGGGGTGGAAATTCCCTATGAACGCGGGCTCCTCGGCCATTCCGACGCCGATGCGCTGCTCCATGCCATCACCGATGCTCTCCTGGGGGCCGCCGGCCTGGGGGACATCGGCCGCCATTTCCCGGATACCGACCCGCGCTACCGGGGCGCCGACAGCCGGTTGCTGCTGCGCACGACGGTGGCCCTCCTGGCCGGTCACGGCTGGCGGCCCATCAACGTGGACGCCACGGTGATCGCCCAGCAGCCCAAGCTGGCGCCCTTCGTCCCGGACATGGTGGAGATCATCGCGGCCGAGCTCGGCGTCGAGGCCGGGTGCGTCAATGTCAAGGGCAAGACCAACGAGCGCCAGGGCTACCTGGGCCGGGGCGAGGCCATCGAGGCCCAGGCGGTGGTGCTGATCGCCTATGCGTCCTGACGGCCGGCCCAGCGGCCCGCGGCGCCCGGAGCCGGCCCGCGTCTTCTTCGCCCTGTGGCCGGACGACCGGGTGCGGAAAGCCCTGCACCAGGCCGCCGTGGACTGCGCCCGGCGTTTTGGCGGGCGGGCCATGCAGCCGGAAACCCTGCATCTCACCCTGGCCTTCATCGGCGACGTTCCCCTGGAAGACCTCCCGAGGTTGCAGGAAGCGGCCGCCGGAGTGGATGGGAGCGCCTTTCGCCTCGGTTTCGATCGCCTGGGTTTTTGGGGGCACAACCACATCCTGTGGGCGGGCAGCCGGCAAGCCGATCCCGCCTTGTCCGCCGTGGCCCACGGCCTGGCGGGCCGCCTGGAGGCCGCCGGCTATCCTTCCGGGATCAAGACGGGCCGGCCTTTTGCGCCCCATGTCACCCTGGTCCGCAATGTCGTCAACAAACATCCTGAACTGCCCGAACTACCGTCCGTAGACTGGGCTTGCCAGGAATTCGTGCTGGTGCGCTCCCGCTTGTCGGGCCAGGGTGCCGCCTATGAGACCGTAGCCCGCTGGCCCCTGCGATCCCCTTGACCATCCCCGCTTCGGGGGCAGAGACTGTGGGTCGGGCTCCTGGGGCGGCAACGGATGAGAGGGGCTCGGGAAGTCGCGGTGTTGCAGCAAGGAGAATGTATGAAAAAGCTTCAAACCATCCCGGTGCAGGACTTGCTGCCGGGCATGCGGGTGGCGTCCGCGGTTGCCGACGACGGCGGCCGGATCCTGCTGCCGGCGGGGGCGGAGCTCTCGGAAGCCACCATCGGCGGCCTCAAGCGCCGGGAGATCCAGGAAATCACCGTCGAGGTGGAAGTGCCGGACGATCCCGCTGCCCTGGAGCGACACCGCCAGCAGGTCATGGAGCGCCTCGGCCGCCTTTTCCGCCATGCCGGCGAGGACAGGGAAACTCAGGCCCTCTACCAGGCCATCCTCAAGTATCGTCTGGAGCAGCGGCCATGACCCAGCTATCCCGCGACCAGGTCGTCGCCCGCCTCAAGCAGTTGCCTTCCCTGCCGTCGGCGGTCTCCGAGGTGCTGGCGAGCTTTGCCAACGAAGACATCGAGGTCGAGACGCTGGCCCAGCAGATCGCCCGGGACCAGGGGCTCGCCGCCCGGGTCCTGCGGGTGGCCAATTCCTCCTTCTACGGCCTGCAGAACAAGGTCGGCACCATCCACGAAGCGGTCGTTGTGCTCGGATTCCGGGCCGTGCGCAGCATGGTCCTGGCGGTGGGAATGAACGGGGTTTTCCGGGCCGAGCAATGCCCCGGCTTCGATGTCCAGGGCCACCTGCGCCATGGCGTCGGCGTCGGGCTGGCGGCCCGGGCGCTGGCCCCCCTGGCCGGCCAGGCCCCGGAACTCGCCTTCACCGCAGGCCTGCTCCACGATATCGGGGAACTGGTCCTGGCCTCCAACTTTTCCAGGCAATACGCCGAAGTCTTCGCCTATCGCCGGGAGCGCGACGCTTTCCTGGTGGATGCCGAGCGGGAGGTCCTGGGGATAGACCACGCGGAGGTGGGCGGCCTGCTGGCGGAAACCTGGCGCTTCCCGGCCGCGATCCGGGATGCCGTGGCTTGGCATCATCGTCCGGCCGAGGCGTCGGCGGATTCCCTGGGCAACCTGGTGCATGTGGCCGATGTCACGGCCCGGGCCCTCGGCCTGTCGGGCAACCCCGACGAGATGGTGCCGCCCCTCGATGCCACGGCCTGGGCCCGGCTGGGCGGGGACTGGCAGGCCTACGCCGGGCTCCTGCCGCAAATCGAGAAGGGCTTCGAGGCAACCTGCCAGGCCATGACGGCCTGACGGCTACTGCGAGGGCAGGGGAACGGGGAGGATCAGGCGGGCCAGCAACCCGCCCCCGTCCCGGGGCAGGAGATCCAGGCGGCCGCCATGCAGGCGGGCGATGCGCTCGACGATGGCCAGCCCGAGGCCGGTGCCGGTGGCGTTGGTGCGGGCGCTTTCCAGCCGGGTGAAGGGCAGCTTGAGGCGCTCGGTTTCCTCGGCCGGAATGCCGGGGCCCCTGTCCTGGACTTCGATGACCACCTCGTCGGCAGCCTGGCGGGCCTGGAGCAGGACATCGCCGCCGCCATACTTGTAGGCGTTGTCCACCAGGTTGGTGACGGCACGGGTCAAGGCCTTGGGCCGCACTTCCAGGGTCGGCAGCGGCGGGATCACGAAAGCCAGCCCATGGCCCAGGGCTGTCTGCCGGTTGGCGATGTCCTCGAGCAGGTGGGAGACGTCCACGGGCTGGGGCGGTTCGCCGCCGTCGCCCCGGGCATAGTCCATGAATTGGGAAATCACCGTTTCCATCTGCTCGATGTCGGCAATGATGCCCTGCTGGGACGCCGGGTCGCTGACGCTCATCTCGGCTTCGAGGCGCAGGCGGGTGAGGGGGGTGCGCAGGTCGTGGGAAATCCCGGCCAGGACCTCGGCCCGCTCCCGTTCGTGGCGCGCCAGGTCGCTGGCCATGCGGTTGAAGGCGGCAGCGAGGCGCTGCAATTCCTCGGCGCCGGTTTCCGGCAGGGGCTCCGGGGTGAGACCGCGGCGGACGCTGTCGGCTGCCTGGGCCAGGGCCTTCAGCGGTCGGTTGATGCGGGAGACGATATACCAGGCCACTGCCAGGGCGAGGCCGAGGGCCAGCAGCCCCCAGGTGAGCCAATGCCAGGCCAGCTTGCGGACTGCCCTTTCCCGGGGCAGGACCAGCCAGAATTCATCCTCGTCCTTCTCTTCGAGCCGGAAACTGACCCAGAATCCCGGCACGCCATTCACCTCCAGGGCCACCCGGGTGCGGGGACCGAGCAGGGAAACGATTTCCTTCCGCATGAGGTTCATGAAGCGGCTGTCGGGCAGGGGCTCTACCTGGTCGTTGTCTTCGGCCGGGAGCAGGCGGATGCCTTCCCGGGTGGTGAGCTCGATGAAAAGGTCGAGGCGGCGTTCCGGGGCGGAGGCGAGGAGCGCCGCCCGGATCAGGTTGACGGCGCTGGTGGCAAGTTGGGCCGTCTCGTGGGCTCGGGGGACGGCCTCGGCGTAACGGAACAGGCTGAGCCAGGCGGCGGTGGTGAGAAGCACCAGGGCGGCGGTGAGAAGGAACGTCCGCGCCAGCAGGGATCTCGGGGCCAGTCTCATTATTCCCGCGGGCTGCCGTCCGGCACGAAGACGTAACCGAATCCCCAGACTGTTTGCAGGTAGCGGGGCTGGGAGGGATCGCTTTCCACCAGTTTCCGGAGGCGTGACACCTGGACGTCGATGGCCCGGTCGAAGGGCCCCTGTTCGCGGCCCCGGGCCAGGGTCATGAGCTTGTCCCGGGAGAGGGGCTGGCGCGGGTGCTGGAGCAGGACCTTGAGAACGGCGAACTCGCCGGTGGTCAGCGGCAGGGTCTCGCCATCCCGCTTCAGGGTGCGGGCGGCCAGATCCACCTCGATGGTGCCGAAGCGGACCATTTCGCTTTCGGCCTCGGGGGCGCCGGGGGGTACGTTCCCCTGCCGGCGCAGGACGGCATGGATGCGGGCAAGCAGCTCCCGGGGGTTGAAGGGTTTGGGAAGGTAGTCGTCGGCCCCCATCTCCAGCCCGACGATGCGGTCGATGTCGTCGCCCTTGGCGGTGAGCATGACGATGGGCGTCTTGTCTCCGGTGCCCCGAAGGCGGCGGCAGATGGCCAGGCCGTCTTCGCCGGGCAGCATGAGGTCGAGGACGATGAGGTCGAAATGTTCGCGGCTGCGCAGCCGGTCCATCTGGGGGGCGTCGCCGACGGCGCGGACCTCGAATCCCTGTTCCCCAAGATAGCGGTTGAGAAGATCACGAAGGCGGCTGTCGTCGTCGACTACGAGGAGGCGGTGTTGTCTATCGTTCATGGCGGAGAGAATAGAGGCAAAATGCGGCCAATGATGCCGGCAATGGTAACAAGCTTTTGCGGGATGCCGGCGGGCAACAATTTGTTACAACCGGCCCAGTGGCGGACATGGCCGACTTACAAACCACGGGCACAATGAAGCCGTGAAAAAGGGTTTTTTCGACAGGAGCGCGGGATGAGCATCAGACGACGCATCATTGGGGTTCTGGCCCTGGGCGCCGGCGCGTGGGCACTTGCCGGCCCCGCCTGGGCCGGCATCCGGCCCCAGCCGCCGGCTGCCGCCGAGCGGTCTTTTGCCATTCCTCCGCGGCTGCACTCCGAAAACCATCCCCTGGTCCTCGCCCAATGGGCGGTCCTGCCGCCTGACCAGCGCCAGCAGATGCGTCAGCAAATGCGGGAACACTGGCAGCAGATGCCCCCGGCGCAACAGCAGGAACGCCGCCAGGAATACCGGGACCAGTTCCAGCAGATGCCCCAGGAGGAACGCCAGCGCATCCGTGAGGAAATGCGCCAACGGGGCGGCGGCAACGGCCAACACCGCGGTTACGGCGGTCACCGCTAGTCTGCAGGAACATGGGCCCGGGCCGCTATCTGGGATGGTTGCCGGGTCTGCTGACCGCCGCTGCGGTGGCGGGAACTCCCCTGGGCGAGGCGGGTGCCCGCCATCTCCTCGAACGCACCGGTTTTGGCGCCCCTCCCGTCCAAGTCGCCGAATTCTCCCGCCTGGAGCGCCGGCAGGCGGTGGACCGCCTCCTCGCTGATCGCCGTACGGTTGCCTTGCAGCCGCCTCCACCCATCGCCTATGAGCGCCTCTCCCGCTTGAAGGATTTGAGCGAGGAAGAACGCAAGGCCGTCCAGCGCGAACTGGTCCGGCAGGGAGGCGAGTTGCGGGACTGGTGGGCCGGGGAGATGCTGCGGGCTCCGACGGCTGGCGACGCCCTGGCCGAGCACATGACCCTTTTCTGGCACAACCACTTCGTCTCTAGTCAGCAGAAGGTCAGGTCCAGCTACCTGATGCTGAAGCAGAACGAATTGCTGCGCAGCCAGGCGCTCGGCAATTTTGGCCAGCTTCTCCACGCCGTGGCGAAGGACCCGGCCATGGTCGTCTACCTGGATTCGGCCACCAATCGCAAAGGCAGTCCCAACGAAAACTTCGCCCGCGAGGTCATGGAGCTCTTCACCTTGGGGGAGGGGCGTTACAGCGACAGCGATGTCAGGGAGGCGGCCCGGGCCTTCACCGGCTGGAGTATCGATCCCGAAACCGGGGATTTCCGCGGGCGCCCGCCGATCCACGACGGCGGCGAAAAGACGGTGCTCGGCCGCAGCGGCAATTTCGACGGCGACGATGTCCTCGATATCCTCCTGGAGCAGCCGGCCACGGCGGAATTCATCGTCGCCAAGCTGTGGCGGGAGTTCGTTTCCCCGGCGCCGGATCCCGGGGAGGTGCGCAGGATCGCCGCCGCTTTCCGCGGTTCGAGCTATGAGGTGAGGGCGGCCCTCGGGCCTCTGCTCCTCTCTCCGGCGTTCTGGGCGCCGGAAAATCGGGGCATCCTGGTGAAAGCGCCGGTGGATTGGGTCATCGGCACGATCCGTACCCTGGATGTGGAAGTGCCGGATCCCTCGCCCCTGGCGTTCGCCTTGCGCCAGCTCGGGCAGGACCTCTTCGCACCGCCCAACGTCAAGGGCTGGCCGGGAGGCGAGATGTGGATCAACGCCACCACCCTGCTTGCCCGCAGGCAGTTGATCGACCGCCTGCTGCGGGGCGAGGAGATGCCGCGGCGGCCCCCGCGGGGCACGCTCGACATGCACTTCGACAGCGCCGCCTGGCTGCAGCGTTACCGGGATAGGGCATCCGTCCAGCAGGCGCTGCTGGCGTTGCCGGCGGTACAGCCGCCAGCGGCAGGCGCCAGCGGGCTGGAACTGCTGCGGGCTTTGCTGCTGGATCCGGTCTTTCAACTGAAATAGGGCAGCCATGGAACGCCGCCAATTTCTGAGGATTTTCCCGGCCGGCGCCCTGGTGGCGCTGGCGCCAGCAGTATCCGTGGCGGCGCCGCAGCATGGCCGCCTTCTGGTCCTGGTGGAATTGAGGGGCGGCAATGATGGCCTCAATACGGTGATCCCCTATGCCGATCCCCTCTATATCGCCCTGCGGCCGCGCCTCGGCATCCGGCGGGACGATGTGCTGCAGCTCGATGCGGCGACCGGCCTTCATCCCGCTCTGCGGCCTCTGATGCCCCTGTGGGAAACCGGGGAACTGGCGGTGGTGCAGTCCGTGGGCTATCCACAGCCCAATCTATCCCATTTTCGTTCCATCGAAATCTGGGATACCGCCTCCGGCAGCGGCGAATACCTGGCGGAGGGCTGGTTGGCCCGCCAGTTTGCCCGCCAGCCCGTCCCCGCCGACTACTTGGCCGAAGGCGTGCTGGTGGGGTCGCCGGAGCCAGGCCCCCTGGCCGGGGGGCGGGCCATCGCCCTGAGGGATATCGAGCAGTTCCGCCGCCAGGCCCGTCTGGCCCGTTCCCGAGCGGCTGAGGGCAATGCCGCCCTGCGCCATATTCTCCAGGTGGACTCCGATATCGTCCGGGCAGCGGCCAGGCTGGAAGCGCAACAATCGTTCAAGACCCAGTTTCCCAAGGGAGCCTTGGGCGAGGCAGTGCGCATCGGCTGCCAGGCGGTGGCGGGGGGGCGCGTGGCCGCCCTGCGCTTGACCCTGGGCGGCTTCGATACCCATCAGAACCAGGCCGGGATCCATGCCGGCCTGCTGAAACAGCTGGCGGAAGGACTGCTGGCGTTGCGCTCCGCCCTGGACGAACTGGGCCGCTGGCAGGATACCCTGGTGATGACCTATGGGGAATTTGGCCGGCGGCCGAAAGAGAATCTGTCCGCCGGCACCGACCATGGCACGGCGGCTCCCCATTTCGTCCTCGGCGGGCAAGTCAGGGGCGGCCTCTACGGGGCGCCGCCGGCTCTGGACCGCCTGGATGGCAATGGCAACCCGGCTTTTGCCGTGGATTTTCGCAGCCTCTACGCGACGGTCCTGGAGCGCTGGTGGGATGCCGACTCGGCGGAAGTGCTGCGGGGGCGCTACCCGCCCCTTGATCTCCTGCGGGCATAGCTGGCCGAGACCGGCAGGCCCGGCTCCGGTAAAATGCGGGCCATGCGAATCCTAGGCCTCGAAACCTCCACCGATCTCGGCTCCTGCGCCCTTTGGCTGGATGGCGAAATGACGGAGCGCCGCTGTCCCGCCGGGCGGCCCCATTCCGAAACCCTGCTGCCCCTGGTGCGGGCCCTGCTGGCGGACGCCGGCCTCCATTTTGCGCAGCTCGACGCCATCGCCTTCGGCGCCGGTCCCGGCGCCTTTACCGGCTTGCGGGTGGCCTGCGGCATTGCCCAGGGACTGGCGGTGGCAGCGGATCTGCCGGTGCTGCCGGTGGGGACGCTGGAAGCCCTGGCGGCGGCCGTCGATGGGGAGCGCATCCTGGCCCTGCTGGATGCCCGCATGAACGAGGTCTATTACGCCACCCTGGAACGGGCGGGGGAAGAGGTGCGCCTCCTGGACCGCGTGCGGGTGGCGCCACCGGGTGAGATCCCGATGCCGGAAGGGGCCGGCTGGCTGGCCTGCGGCAATGCCCTGGCGGCTTATCCGGTACTGGCGGAGCGGGTGGCGCAGGCCGGCTTGCCGGTCCGCCCCGAGGCCATGCCGACGGCTGCCGCCGTGGTCCGCCTGGCGAGGCCGCGCCTGCAGCGGGGCGAAGCCATCGACGCCGCCCTGGCGGCGCCTTTCTATGTCCGCGACAAGGTGGCCCAGACCGTGGCCGAGCGGCTGGCGGGAGGCGGCAAGGCATGAGTGTGATGGTGCAGCTGCCGATGGAAATGTTCCCCATGAACCAGCGCGACCTGGACGCCGTCGCCGAATTGGAGAGGGAGGTTCAGGTCTTCCCCTGGTCCCGGGGCAATTTCGCCGACTCCCTGACGGCCGGGTACAGCGTCTGGGTATGCCGGATCGGGGGCGATCTGGTGGGGTTCGTGATCGTCATGGTGGTGATGGACGAAGCTCACCTGCTCAATGTGGCCGTTGCCCGGCGTTATCAAGGCCAGGGCTACGGGGCCCGCCTGCTGCAGCACGGCATGGCGCAGGCCAAGCTCAACGGGGCCGGCAAGCTGCTTCTGGAAGTGCGGCCGTCCAACCAGCGGGCGGTGGATCTCTACCGGCTCTTCGGCTTCCGGCAGGTCGGCTTGCGCAAGGGGTACTATCCGGCTGCCGTAGGCCGGGAGGATGCCCTGGTTTTCGAGCGGGAGCTGCCATGAAACTGACCCGTGAGCAGATGCTGGCGGAGATGGGCATCACTCCCATCTGGCGCCTGCGCAATCCTGCCGTGGCGGCGATGCCGGCGGAAGCCGAGGCACCGCCGCCGGAACCGGAGATGGCGCGACCGGAGGTGCAGATGCCCCAGCCGGAGGCACCGAAGCCGCCGGAGGAAGAGGCGGGTCTTCCCCTCGAGCTGCCCCCCTATCTGCAGGACGACGAGCCGCCGCTGGAAATCCCCCCTTATCTGCAGGAGGAGGACGAGCCCGCCGTGCCCTCCCGGGCGGAACAGATCGCCCGGCTGGACTGGCCCGGGCTCAAGGAAAGCGCCGAGGCCTGCCGGGCTTGCCCCCTGGGCAATCACCGCAAGCAGGCCGTCCTCGGGGTCGGAGATGTGGAAGCGGACTGGCTGTTCATCGGCGAGGGTCCGGGGGCGGAAGAGGACGAGCGCGGCGAGCCTTTCGTCGGCCAGGCCGGCAAACTGCTGGACAACATGCTGGCGGCCATCGATCTCAAGCGCGGCCAGCGGGTCTACATCGCCAATGCCGTCAAGTGCCGGCCGCCGGGCAACCGGGCGCCGTCCGCCGAGGAAATGGCGGCCTGCCGGCCTTATCTCGAACGCCAGATCGAACTCATCAAGCCCCGCCTCATCGTCCTCCTGGGCCGGGCGGCGGTCAGTACTATGCTGAAGGACGACCGTTCCCTCGCCGCCCTGCGGGGCAAGCGCTTCGACTACAAGGGAATTCCGATGGTCGTCACCTACCATCCCGCCTATCTGCTCCGCAACCTGCCGGAGAAGGCGAAGACCTGGGAAGACTTGGTTTTTGCCCGGCGGCTCATGGGGGAAATGCTGGCGGCCAAGTAGGCGTTCTCCCAGCCGTTTTTTCTGATCTGTGTCGTTGCGCTACCCGATTCCGGCCGCTACAGTTCCTGCCAGCCCTGCCTGAAAGGATTTGCCGTGCGTATTTCGCCCACCGACATCGCCTTTCTCAAATCCACAACCCCGCTCGGGTACCTGCCCGTGGAGAGCGGGTTCGACCGTCTCGCGGCCGACCCGGAAATGCTGTTCGACCTGGAACCGGGGGACGTGCTGCTTGAGGCTGGTGCCGAATCACCGGGCCTTTATGTCATGGTCCACGGTGCCGTGGAACTGGTCCTGACCGCCGGGGCGGGCCATGAAAAAATTGTCGAATTCGCCAAGACCGGCGATTTCCTGTGCGAAGAGGGGCTCTTTTCCGGCACGCCGCGCCCCTATTCGGTGCGGGCCCTGACCCAGGCAACCGTGCTGCGCCTGCCCGAGGAAAGGGTGGGGCAGTGGATCGAGCGCTATCCCGAGTTCGGCCGCCATCTGCTGGCCCTCATCAATGAGCGCATCGAGTATTTTTCCCGGGATGTTTTCACCCAACGCACCAAGAACGCCACCGCCCGCCTGGTGTGCTACCTGCTGTGCCAGTTCAACCATGCGCCCCGGACGCCGGACGGCAGCTATTTCCTCACGGTGCCGTTGCCCCGCAGGAAGCTCGCCGCCCGCCTGGGCATCACCAGCGAGCACCTTTCCCGCGCCTTCCGGGAGCTGCGGGAGCAGGGGCTGATCGTCTCCGAGGGCAGCGGCTACTTCATTCCCGACGTGCTGCGCCTCTCCGCCTACGTTTGTCCGGCAGGCTGCGACTGGTAGAACTGCCTGTCAGTGGCTGTTGCTGTCGTCCAGGTGCTGGACGTCGTCATAGACCCGTTGGTTGGCTTCGTGCCGGCGCTTGATGACGTACATCAGGCTGGATACGAAAAGGCCGAACAGGGTCAGGACCAGGTAAATCGAAAAATCCATCCGGATCATCAGGTAGTAGAGGCCGGTCATGACCAGGATGGAGAGGTTTTCGTTGAAATTCTGGACGGCGATGGAATGCCCGGCCCCCATCAGGATGTGCCCCCGGTGCTGCAGAAGGGCGTTCATCGGCACCACGAAGAAGCCCGACAGCCCGCCGATGAGGATCAGCAGGGGAATGGCCACGGCCATGTGGGTGACGAGGTTCATCACCAGGACGATGAGCCCCATGGCGATGCCCAGGGGAATGACCCGGACCGACTTGCGCAGGGTCACGAACTTGGCGGCCACGATGGCGCCGGCGGCGACGCCGATGGCCACGACCCCCTGCAGGAGCGAGGACTTGGAAAGATCCATCTGGAGGGACGCCTCCGCCCACTTCATGACGATGAACTGCAGGGTCGCGCCCGCCCCCCAGAAAAGCGTGGTCACCGCCAGGGAAACCTGCCCCAGCTTGTCGCGCCACAGGAGGATCAGGCAATGGTTGAATTCGTGGATCAGATACCAGGGATTCTTCTTCAGCGGCTTATGGTCGACCCCGGTTTCGGGCACATAGAGGTTGAATAAGGCAGCCAGGACGTAGAAGGCGCCGATGATGCAGATGGCCATCTTGCTGGCGGTGTCGATGCCGGTATCGATGACCGGAAAATCGAAGGCCAGCAGGGAATGGGCCACCTCCGGCTTGATCAGGGTGCCGCCGATGACCACGCCGAGGATGATGGCGCCGACTGTCAGCCCCTCGATCCAGCCGTTGGCCACCACCAGCAGCCGATGGGGCAGGTATTCGGTCAGGATGCCGTACTTGGCGGGGGAGTAGGCGGCGGCGCCCAGGCCGACCACGGCGTAGGCGAGCAGGGGATGGACGGCGAAGAACATCATGCCGCAGCCGACGATCTTGACGGTGTTGCTGATGAACATGACCCGCCACTTCGGCATGGAATCGGCGAAGGCGCCGACGAAGGCGGCCAGGACGACGTAGGAGAGGGTGAAGAAGGTCTTGAGGAGGGGCTCGTATTCCGGCGGTGCCTGGACTTCCCGCAGGGCGGAGATGGCGGCGATGAGCAGGGCGTTATCGGCCAGTGCAGAGAAAAACTGCGCTGCCATGATGATGTAGAAGCCGAACGGCACTGGAATACGTAGTCTCGGATTTATTGTGGGCGTGGTTATACCATGGAATTCCCGGAGGCGATTAATCCAGGACAAATGGGCGTCATTGCGGCCAGGGACGCCGAATCTGTGCTTGAATAATGGTCTGACTATGGTTGGGAGAGAATCGATGGCCGACCGGCGCCTGCAGGTCTTCCATGCAGTGGCAAAGAATCTGAGCTTCACCAAGGCGGCCGACGCCTTGTTCATGACGCAGCCTGCGGTCACTTTTCAGATCAAGCAGCTCGAGGAGCAATTCAACACCCGCCTGTTCGAGCGCGGCCATGCCCGCATCGCCCTGACCCCGGCCGGCGAACTGGTGCTGCAATACGCCGAAAAGATCCTGGCGCTCTCGGACGAGATGGAAATGCGCCTGTCGGAAATGACCGGCGAGATGCGGGGGCCGCTCCTGGTCGGGGCCAGCACCACCATCGCCGAATTCATGCTGCCCCGGGTGCTGGGGGAATTCAATGCCCTCTATCCCCAGGTGAGGGCCCGCCTCATCGTCGCCAATTCGGAGACCATCGAGAACCGTATCGCCGAACATACCCTGGACGTGGGGCTCATCGAGGCACCGGCGAAGATGCACGGCCTCTCGTCCGAGATTTGCTGCGACGACGAGCTGATGGTCATCTGCGCCCCGGAATATCCCCTGGCGGGCTTCCCCGAAGTGACGCCCAAGATGCTGCAGGAATACGAATTCATTTCCCGGGAACCGGGGTCCGGCACCCGGGAGGTCACCGACGCCTACTTCCGCGTCGCCGGCATCCCGCCCGAGAGCCTGAAGACCCTCATGGAACTGGGCAGCCCCGAGGCCTTGAAGGGAGTGGTCAGTACCGGGCTGGGCTTCGCCATCGTTTCCCGGGCGGTTTTCGACAAGGAGCAGCAACTCGGCACCCTGGCGGCCATTCCCCTGAAGCCCGAACTGAAGCGCAGCCTTTACCTGGTCTATCCCCAGGACCGTTTCCGCTCCCGCCTGACTGCGACTTTCATCGACTTTGCCAAGCAAAAGCTGAGAGAATTGACGCTGTAACATGAAGACGTCTCGCCCCATCCTCGCCCGCATCGATCCGGCGGCGCTGCGCCGCAATTACCTCCATGCCAAGCGCCTGGCTCCCGCCGCCAAGGCCTGGGCCGTTGTCAAGGCTGATGCCTACGGCCATGGCCTGTGGCGGGCCATGGCGGGGCTTCGGGAGGCGGCCGACGGCTTTGCGGTGCTCGAGGCCGAGACCGCGATCGCCATGCGGGAAGCCGGCATCAGGCAGCCCATCCTCCTCCTGGAGGGAATATTCGCCTCCCGGGATCGGCGGGCCGTGCTGGAATATGGGCTCACCGCCGCTGTCCATTGCACCGATCAGCTGGACATGATGCTTGCTCCGGGACCGACTGCCTCGCCCCTGTCCATCTACCTCAAGCTGAACACCGGCATGAACCGGCTGGGCTTTTCGGCCGGCGAGTTGCCCGCGGCATTGGCCCGGCTGCGAGGGGCTGCCGCCGACATCACCCTCATGGCCCATTTCGCCGAGGCCGACGGGGCCCGGGGCGTCGCTTGGCAGATGGAGCGCTTCCGTGCCATGACCGGGGGGTGGAGGGGCCCGGTAAGCCTGGCCAACTCGGCCTCCGTCCTGCGCCATCCCGATACCCACGGCGATTGGGTCCGGCCCGGCATCATGCTCTACGGCGCAAGCCCTTTTGCCGACCGGTCGGCGGCCGAACTGGGCCTTGAACCGGTGATGAGCCTGGAAAGCCGCATTATCGCCGTCCAGCACATCGGTGCCGGGGAGCGGGTGGGCTACGGCGGCACCTTTGCCGCCGAAGGACCGACCCGGGTGGGCATCGTCGCCTGCGGCTACGCCGACGGCTATCCCCGCCATGCCGAAACCGGCACGCCCATCGCCGTCCTGGGCCGGCGCACCCGCACCCTGGGCCGGGTTTCTATGGATATGCTGGCCTGCGACCTGACTTCGATTCCCGAGGCCGGCATCGGCGCGCCCGTCACCCTCTGGGGACGCGGCGTGGCTGGAGAGGTGCCGGCCGACGAAGTGGCCTCTGCCGCCGGCACCATTGCCTACGAGCTCTTCTGCGCCCTGGCGCCCCGGGTGCCGGTGGAGGTGGGGGAAAGCGGCCCGGGCTAACGCCGCCGGCCGAGGACGAAGGCGTCGTCCATGTCCCGCAGGCGGTGGCTGAGAATACGGGCGATATTGCGGAAAATCTTGGCGCTGCCCGTGGGGTCGTGCCAGCAGGCGTTCTCGGACAGGCGCAGCAGGACGCAGGGCGTCAGGGCGACGACGGAAGCGGACCGCAGTTCCTGATCCACCAGGGACATCTCCCCGAAGCTGTCGCCGGCCTCCAATTGGGCCAGTTCGGTGCTTTGCCCTGAAGCCGCCGACTTGAGCACCGTCACTCGGCCGTCGATGATGATGTAGACGAAGGAACCGGTGCTGCCTTCACGGAGGATCGACTCGCCGGCCGCGAAGGTGCACTTTTCGGCGGATTCCAGGATCTGGAGCAGTTCCTGCTGGGTGAGGCCGGCAAAGATGTCGACCCGTTCGAGCAGCCGGAACATGATCCGCTGCAGTTCCTGAAAGCTGAATTTTTCCTTGGTCCAGATGGTCATGATGAAGGGGGCGAGGGCGTTCCCAGGTAGTGTATCCTCCAGCCTCTATGGCGAAAAGCAAGTCTGTCTATACCTGCACCGAATGCGGTGCCACCAGTCCCAAGTGGCAGGGCCAGTGTCCCGGCTGCGGGGAGTGGAATACCCTGGTGGAAACGGTGGCCGAGAAGCCCACCGGGCACCGGTTCGAGTCCCTGGCGCCGGTGTCCCGGCTGCAAACCCTGTCCGAGATCGAGGCCCGGGAAGCCGAACGCATCCCTACCGGCATTTCCGAATTCGACCGCGCCCTGGGAGGCGGTTTGGTGGCCGGCGGGGTCGTGCTCATCGGCGGTGATCCCGGCATCGGCAAGAGCACCCTTCTCCTGCAGGCCCTGGCCGGCCTCTCCGCCGCCCACAAGGTGCTGTACGTGAGCGGCGAGGAATCGGGGGAGCAGGTGGCCCTGCGGGCCAGGCGGCTGGCCCTCGACACCCGTCGCCTGCAGCTCATGGCCGAGATCAACCTGGAGCGCATCCTCGCCATCCTGCAGGGGGAAAAGCCCCTGGTGGCGGTGATCGATTCCATCCAGACCCTCTGGTCCGATCAGCTCTCCAGCGCCCCGGGGTCGGTGGCCCAGGTGCGGGAGTGCGCTGCCCAGCTCACCCGCCTGGCCAAGCAGATCGGCATCACCGTCATCCTGGTGGGCCATGTGACCAAGGAAGGGGCCCTGGCGGGGCCCCGGGTGCTGGAGCACATTGTGGACACCGTCCTCTATTTCGAGGGCGAGACCCATTCCAGCTTCCGGCTCATCCGGGCCTTCAAGAACCGCTTCGGCGCCGTCAATGAGCTGGGGGTGTTCGCCATGACCGACCGGGGGCTGAAGGGGGTCAACAATCCCTCGGCCCTGTTCCTGTCCCAGCATGGCCAGGAAGTGGCAGGCTCCTGCGTCATGGTCACCCAGGAAGGGACCCGCCCCCTGCTGGTGGAGATCCAGGCCCTGGTGGATACCTCCCACGGCAATCCCCGGCGCCTGACCGTGGGCCTGGAAGCCCAGCGCCTGGCGATGCTGCTGGCGGTGCTCCATCGCCACGCCGGCATCGTCTGCTTCGACCAGGATGTGTTCGTCAACGCCGTCGGCGGGGTCAAGATCACCGAGCCGGCCGCCGACCTGGCGGTCCTCCTGGCCATCGTCTCCTCCTTGAAGAACAAGCCGCTGCCCCAGAAACTCGTGGTCTTCGGCGAAGTCGGCTTGGCCGGCGAAATCCGGCCGGCGCCCCGGGGTCAGGAGCGCCTCAAGGAGGCCGCCAAGCTGGGGTTCACCATGGCCCTGATCCCGGAAGCCAATCGCCCCAAGCAGGGCATCCCGGGGCTGGAGATCATGGCGGTGCGACGGGTGGAGGAGGCGGTGGAGCGCATCCGCCAGACGTGATGTTTGCCATGGCCTGGCGGCTCCTTGGCCGCGAATTCCGCTCCGGCGAACTGCGCCTCCTTTTCCTGGCGCTGGTGGTGGCCGTGGCGGCGACCACGGCGGTGAGCTTCTTCGCCGACCGCATCCGCCAGGGGCTGGAACGGGAGTCCCATCAGCTCCTGGGCGCCGATCTCCTGCTCATTGCCGATCATCCCTGGAGCGCGGACATCATCCGGGAAGCCGCTGCCCAGGGGCTGCGGCGCGCCGAGACCCGGCTCTTCCCGAGCATGGTGCTGGCCAACGGCCAGGCCCAGTTGGCCGACGTCAAGGCCGTTAGCCCGGATTATCCCCTGCGCGGCACCCTCCACACGGCACCGAGCCTGGGGGTGCCCGGCGTCCCGGCCAGCGGCGGGCCGGCCCGGGGCGCCGTCTGGCTGGATGAGCGCTTGACCACCGCCCTGGGCGCCAAAGACGGCGACCGGGTCAGCCTGGGAAAGACCAGCCTCCGCGTCGCCGCCGTCCTCACCCTGGAGCCCGACCGGGGAATCAATTTTTTCAGCGTCGCCCCGCGCCTCATGATGAACCTGGAGGACCTGCCGGCCACCGGGCTGCTCCAGGTGGGCTCCCGGGTGAGCTACCGGCTGCTGGTGACCGGGGAACCGGCAGCGGTGGAGGACTTCCGCTCCTGGATCGCCCCCCGGCTGGGGCGGGGAGAGCGCATCGAGGATGCCCGCAATGCCCGGCCCGAAATCCGCACCGCCCTGGAAAGGGCCCAGAAATTCCTCGGTCTCGCCACCCTGCTGACCGTGGTGCTGGCCGCCGTGGCGGTGGCCCTGGCGGCCCGCCGCTACATGCAGCGCCATCTGGATGCCTGCGCCGTCATGCGCTGCCTGGGAGCCACCCAGGATGGGCTGGTGCGTCTCCATGTCGGCCTCTTCGTCATGCTTTCCGTCCTGGCCGCAGGGATCGGCTGCCTGGCCGGCTATGCCGCCCATTTCGGCCTCCACGCCTGGCTCGCCAGCCTGCTGGCGACGCCCTTGCCGGCGCCGTCCTGGCTGCCGGTGGGGCAGGGGGGGGCGGTGGCGGCGGTGCTCCTCTTCGGCTTCGCCCTGCCGCCCCTGTTCCAGTTGCGGCGGGTGCCGACCCTGCGGGTGCTGCGCCGGGAACTGGGACCGCCGCAGCCGACCTTCCTCGGCGGCTACGGCCTCGGCCTGGGCTTCCTGGTGGCGCTCATGTACTGGATGGCCGGCGATATCCGCCTCGGGACCTATGCCGTCGGCGGCTTCGCCCTGGCCCTCCTGGTCTTCGTCCTGGCGGCTCGGGGTGCGGTGCGCAGCCTCGGGGCGATACGGGGCGCGGGCCGTTTCGGCTGGCGCCAGGGGCTGGCCAACCTGGAGCGCCATGCCTGGGCGAGCACGGTGCAGATCGTCGCCCTCGCCCTGGGAATCATGGCCATGCTGCTCCTGACCGTCACCCGGACCGAGCTGCTGGCAGCCTGGCAGCGGTCCACGCCGCCGGATGCCCCCAACCGCTTCGTCATCAATATCCAGCCGGATCAGGTGGATGCCGTGGGCCGGGTTCTGGCGGCGGGGGGCGTGGCGGCGGAATTGGCGCCCATGGTGCGGGGCCGGCTGGTGAGCATCGACGGGCGCCCGGTGAGCGCCGCCGACTATTCGGAGGACGAGCAGGCCCAGCGCCTCATCGAGCGGGAGTTCAATCTTTCCTGGCGGGCCGGGTTGCCAACCGGCAACCGGGTGGTGGCGGGACGCTGGTTCGGCAAGAGTGATGCCGGTAAGGGCGTGGCCTCGGTGGAGGAAGGACTGGCCAAGACTCTCGGCATCCGGGTGGGCGACCGGCTGGAGTTCGTCATTGGTGGCCAGCCGAGCACGGTGGAGGTGGTCGGGCTGAGGAAGCTGGATTGGGATTCGATGCGGGTCAATTTTTTCGTCCTGACCCCCCCGGGAGTCCTGGAAGGCTTCCCGGCCAGCTACATCACCAGCTTCCATCTGCCCGCCGGCAGCGCGGATCTGACCCATCGGCTGGTGGCCCGCTTCCCGAACCTGACGGTGATCGACGTGGCCGCCATCCTGCGCCAGCTCCAGGCCATCATGGCCCAGGTGGCCAGCGCCGTGCAGTTCGTCTTCCTGTTCACCCTGGCGGCGGGGGCTATCGTCCTCTACGCGGCCCTGGTTACGGCTTTCGACGAGCGCCGCTACGAGCTTTCCATCATGCGGGCCCTGGGAGCCCGGCGGGCCCAGTTGCGCCAGGCCCTGTTCACCGAGCTCGCCATGGTCGGCGCCCTGGCCGGGCTGATCGCCGCGGTCGGCGCTTCCGTCGTGGGGGAAGTTGTGGCCCGCAAGGCCTTCCAGCTCGATATCCCCTTCGATCCCTGGGTCCTGCCCCTGGCGACGGCCGCCTCGGCCCTGCTGTCGGTAGCCGTGGGCTGGCTGGGCATGACGCGGCTCCTGCGGGCGCCGCCCCTGCTGGCGCTACGGGCAGGTGCCTGAACCCGGTTTCGGTGCGACAATCCGCCTTCGCTGCTTTTCACCCGATCCACCGTAAAGATATTCACCGATGCAACCGGTAGCACCGCTCTTTTCCTATCGCAAGTTCTGGGCTCACCGCTTCGGCAAGGCGCCTTTCCTGCCCATGTCCCGGGCCGAGATGGAAACCCTTGGCTGGGATTCCTGCGACATCATCCTGGTCACGGGGGACGCCTACATCGACCATCCCAGCTTCGGCATGGCGCTTGTCGGGCGGCTGCTGGAGGCCCAGGGCTTCCGGGTCGGCATCATCAGTCAGCCGGACTGGCATTCGGCCGCCGACTTCAAGCGCCTGGGCAAGCCCAATCTCTTCTTCGGGGTGACGGCGGGGAACATGGATTCCATGGTCAACCGCTATACCTCCGACCGCAAGATCCGCTCCGACGATGCCTACACCCCCAATGGCGAGGCCGGCAAGCGGCCGGACCGGGCGGTGATCGTCTATGCCCAGCGCTGCCGGGAGGCCTATTCCAGCGCCAATGTGGTGATCGGCTCCATCGAGGCCAGCCTGCGGCGCATCGCCCATTACGACTACTGGTCCGACAAGGTGCGGCGCTCCATCCTGCCGGATTCCAAGGCCGATCTTCTCCTTTTCGGCAATGCCGAGCGGGCGCTGGTGGAACTCGCCCATCGCCTGGCCAAGGGAGAATCCATCGAGGCTATCCGGGACCTGCGGGGCACGGCCTTCATGGTGCCCTCGGGTTGGATTCCTTCCGAGGCGTGGGAGGCGCTGGATTCCAGCCAGGTGGATGCTCCCGGACCGGTCGACCGCCATCCCAACCCCTATGGCGCGGAAGAGCCGGCACCCGGCGTGGCATCCCCGGGGGAACAGGTGGTCCGCCTGCAGCCCCGGGAGCGGGTGGCGGCCCGGCGGGAGCGCCGGTCCCAGACGGTGGTGCGCCTGCCTTCCTACGAGCAGGTGAAGGACGATCCGGTCCTCTATGCCCACACTTCCCGTACCTTCCATCTGGAGTCGAACCCCGGGAACGCCCGCAGCCTGGTTCAGGCCCATGGCGACCGGGATGTCTGGCTCAATCCACCGCCGATTCCCCTGACCACGGAGGAGCTGGATCGGGTTTACGAACTGCCCTACGCCCGCCGGCCCCATCCGGCCTACGGCGAAGCCAAGATCCCAGCCTGGGAGATGATCCGCTTTTCGGTCAACATTATGCGGGGCTGCTTTGGCGGCTGCACCTTCTGCTCCATCACCGAGCACGAGGGGCGCATCGTCCAGAGCCGTTCCGAGGATTCGGTGCTGCGGGAAATCGAGGAGATGCGGGACAAGACCCCGGGATTCACCGGCGCCGTCTCCGACCTGGGCGGCCCCACCGCCAACATGTACCACCTCAAGTGCAAGGACGAGAGGATCGAATCCGCCTGCCGCCGGCTGTCCTGCGTCTATCCGGACATCTGCGACAACCTGAACACCGACCACGGCAAGCTGATCTCGCTTTATCGCAAGGCGAGGGCTCTGCCGGGGATCAAGCGCATCCTGATCGGCTCCGGCCTGCGCTACGACCTGGCGGTGCGGTCCCCGGAATACATCAAGGAACTGGTCACCCACCATGTGGGCGGCTATCTCAAGATCGCGCCGGAGCATACCGAGGCCGGGCCGCTCTCCAAAATGATGAAGCCGGGCATCGGCACCTACGACCGCTTCAAGCAGCTGTTCGAGCGGGCTTCCCGGGAGGCGGGCAAGGAACAGTACCTGATCCCTTATTTCATCGCCGCCCACCCGGGCACCAGCGACGAGGACATGCTGAATCTCGCCCTCTGGCTGAAGCGCAACAATTTCCGCCTGGACCAGGTGCAGACCTTCCTGCCGACGCCCATGGCCCTGGCCAGCGCCATGTACCACAGCGAGCGCAACCCCCTGAAGAAGGTCACCCGGCAGAGCGAGCGGGTGGAGACCGTGCGGGGCGCCCGGCAGCGCAAGCTCCACAAGGCTTTCCTGCGCTATCATGATCCGGATAACTGGCCTCTCCTGCGGGAAGCCCTCAAGGCCATGGGCCGGGCCGATCTCATCGGCAACGGCAAACACCAGCTGATACCCGCCTGGCAGCCAGGAGGTGGAGCAGGGGGCCGGAGGCCCATGGTTCAGCGTCCGACAAACTCCAAAGTCAGCAGAAAATCGAAATGAAACCCACGACTCCCTACGAATTGATCGGCGGCGAAGCGACCGTCGCCCGGCTGGTGGACCGATTCTACGAATTGATGGACACGGCGCCGGCCTTCAAGGTCCTGCGCGACTTGCACCCGGCGGACCTCAAGGGCTCACGGGACAAGCTTTTCATGTTCCTGTCCGGCTGGTTCGGCGGCCCCGACCTGTTCGTGGAACAGTTCGGCCATCCCCGGCTGCGGGCGCGCCATCTGCCTTTTTCCATCGGCAAGGCCGAGCGCGACCAGTGGGTGGCCTGCATGTACATGGCCATGGAAGAAGTGGGCATCGAGGAAGAGTTGCGCACGAAGCTGACCCAGAATTTCTTCAACACCGCCGATTTCATGCGCAACCGGGAAGAATGATGCTGCGACGCACCACGGGGTGATATAATGGCTGGTTTTATTCCCCAGGCAGTTCCCATGTCCGCTCGTCCCATTCGCAACATCGCCATCATTGCCCACGTCGATCATGGCAAGACCACTCTGGTCGACCAGCTTCTCCGCCAGTCCGGCACCTTCGCAGCTCACCAGCAACTGGAGGAGCGGGTCATGGACTCCAATGACCTGGAAAAGGAGCGGGGCATCACCATCCTTGCCAAGAACACCGCGGTGAACTATGAAGGCATCCACATCAACATCGTGGACACCCCGGGACACGCCGACTTCGGCGGCGAGGTGGAACGGGTGCTGGGCATGGTGGACGGCGTGGTGCTGCTGGTGGATGCCGTTGAAGGCCCCATGCCGCAAACCCGTTTCGTCACCAAGAAGGCCCTAGCCCTGGGTCTCAAGCCCATCGTGGTGGTGAACAAGGTGGACCGGGACGGCGCCGATGCCGACAACGCCGTCAACCTGACCTTCGATCTCTTCGACAAGCTCGGCGCCTCCGACGAGCAGCTGGACTTCCCCATCGTCTATGCCTCCGGCCTCAACGGCTGGGCAGCCATGGAACTGGATGCGCCGCGGGGGGACATGAAGCCCCTGTTCGACACCATCCTGTCCCACGTGCCGGCCCCCGATGCCGATATCGATGCGCCGCTGCAGCTGCAGATTTCCGCCCTCGACTACTCCTCCTACGTCGGCCGTATCGGTGTCGGCCGCATCAAGCGCGGCCGCGTCAAGACCGGCCAGCAGGTACTGGTCCTCTTCGGCACCGAGGAGGAGATGGCCGAGCACGAGCGTACCCCGGTCAAGGCCAAGATCGGGCAGGTGTTCGGCTACCAGGGCCTGAACAAGATCGAGCTGGACGAAGGCCAGGCCGGCGACATCGTCCAGATCACCGGCATTGAGGATCTGGTCCTGGGCGCCACCGTGGCCGACCCGGAAAATCCGGAGACCCTGCCGCTCCTGAAGATCGACGAGCCCACCCTGTCCATGCAGTTCATGGTCAATACCAGCCCTCTGGCCGGTACCGAAGGCAAGTTCGTCACCAGCCGGCAGCTGCGTGACCGCCTGCACAAGGAACTGCTGACCAACATGGCCCTGCGGGTCCACGACACCGCCAACGGTGATGTCTTCGACGTGGCGGGCCGGGGCGAACTGCACCTGGGCATCCTGCTGGAGAACATGCGCCGGGAAGGTTATGAGCTGGCCGTCGGCCGTCCCCGCGTGGTGAAGAAAATCGTCAACGGCGTCGAGTACGAGCCCTACGAGCTGCTGACCGTGGACGTCGAGGAAGATCACCAGGGCGGCGTCATGGAAAGCCTGGGTCTGCGCAAGGGCGACATGCTTGACATGGTGCCGGACGGCCGTGGCCGTGTACGCATCGAGTACCGCATCCCGGCCCGCGGCCTGATCGGCTTCCAGGGCGAGTTCATGAACCTGACCCGTGGCACCGGCCTGATCAGCCATGTCTTCGACGAATACGCCCCGATCAAGGAAGGCGGTGTCGCCGAGCGTCGCAACGGCGTCCTGATTTCCCAGGACAACGGCGAAGCGGTGGCCTACGCCCTGTGGAAGCTGCAGGATCGCGGCCGCATGTTCGTCAGCCCGGGCGAGAAGCTGTACGAAGGCATGATCATCGGCATCCATAGCCGTGAGAACGATCTCGTGGTCAATCCGATCAAGGGCAAGCAGCTGACCAACGTCCGCGCCTCCGGCACCGACGAAGCGGTTCGACTGGTGCCGCCGATCCAGCTCAGCCTGGAAGCCGCCGTGGAATTCATCGCCGACGACGAGTTGGTCGAACTGACGCCGAAATCCATCCGGCTGCGCAAGCGCTACCTCACCGAGAACGAGCGCAAGCGCGCCGCCCGCGAAGGGGTGTAATGCCCTGCCGTCGCTGCCGGGAATGGATGCAGCGCCATGGAAAGGCAGCCCGTTGGGCTGCCTTTTTAATTTTGCTGTCGGCTTTTTTCTTCTGGCTCGGCAGCGTATCCAGACCGGTGGTCGAACCCGGTTTCTGCCGGGTCTATTTCTAGCCTCCGGTCATGGACATGAAGCGCACCACCTGGGGCGCTTCCATCTGGTGGCTGAAGTCGTGGCCGAAGGGCTTGATGCCCAGGCTGCCGATGATCGCCTGACGCAAGGGTTCGGCTTCGTCCGGGTGGGTTCGGAGGACGGGCAGTAGCTGGATGGCGTCGTTCTGGCCCAGGCAGGGGTAGAGTTCGCCCCGGGCGGTGATGCGCACCCGATTGCAGGTGTCGCAGAAATTATGGCTGTGGGGCGAAATGAATCCGACCCGGGTTTCGGTACCGGGAACGCGCCAGTAGCGCGCCGGGCCGCCGGAACTCTCGGTAGAGGCAACCAGGGGGAAGCGCTCCGCCAGGCGTTGTCGTGTTTCTTCCGAGGAAATGAAGGTATTGCCTCGGCCGGGGATGTCGCCCAGAGGCATTTCCTCGATGAAGGAGACGTCCAGTTCGTGATCGGCGGCGTACTGCACCAGGTCGGCGAACTCGTCGTCATTGATGCCGCGCATCATGACCGCATTGAGCTTGGTGCGGCGAAAGCCGGCGGCCCTGGCGGCTTCGATGCCGCGCAGGACCTTGGCGACATCGCCGATGCGGGTGATGGACCTGAAACGGTCGGGACGGAGGGTGTCCAGGCTGACGTTGAGGCGCCGTATGCCGGCTGCCTTGAGGGGGGCGGCAAAGCGCTCCAGCTGGGAACCATTGGTGGTGAGCACCAGGTTGTCGAGGCCGGGCAGGGCGCCGAGGCGTTCGATCAGCCACATCACGTCCTTGCGCACCAGGGGCTCGCCGCCGGTGATGCGCAGCTTGCTGATACCCAGTCCGACGAAAGCTGTTGCCACCCGAAGGCATTCTTCCAGGCTGAGAACCTCCGAACGGGGCAGGAAGGTCATCTCTTCCGCCATGCAATAGGTGCAGCGAAAATCGCAACGATCGGTGATGGAAAGACGCAGATAGGTGATGCGCCGGCCGTACTTGTCCACCAGCGTGTCCCTGGAGTGTTCAGGGAGGGGAGCGTCGCGAGTCATGTCTTCCGGTCTGAAAGGTTGGTTGTGCATGGTTCGTGGCCGGAATGGGGCGGCATCGGGATTTGAAACGCTACAGCATGCTGTGAGCGAATTATGGGTTTCCGCAGGCTGGCGAACAAGTGGAGAGATCAAAATTGCGGAAGTTTCCGGGGCGGCCGGAAATGGCTGCCGCTGCGAGTCCAGGTCCGCAGGTGCAGTGACATGACAAATGACGCGCTAGAATACCGGATCGTCCGCAATCATTCGCAAGACCACCATGTTTGAATTCATGCGCGGCCGGCCCCATGCCACCGGCAGTCATCGCCTTGGCAAGACCTCGCTGCTCGCCGGCCTCAAGGGCAGCGAACTCAATATCGTCGAAGGATTTCTCCATACCCGCCACTATCTGCCGGGTGAGATCGTTTTCGATCAGGACGAGGATGGGCAGGCCCTCTATGTCGTGCTGTCCGGCCGGGTCCTGATCTGTCGTCCTGGCCATGCCGACACCCCTATCGCCGAACTGGGGGCGGGCGAATTTTTCGGCGAACTGGCCCTGCTCGACGACTCGCCCCGCTCGGCCCAGGCCAGGGCAGGGGAGCCTGCTGAACTGGCAGTGCTCTTCCGTGGCGATTTTGAACGCCTTATGGAGTCCCACGCGCAGATCGCGTCCCGGATCGCCATGCAGTTGGCCCGCCACATCGGGCAGCGCCTGCGAAACATGGTGGCCCTCGTGCCCCATGAGGTGCGAAGCCAGTGAGCCGCGGGCAAGGGATTTACCACTCCGGGCCCGTTGTCTGGGCGGCGACGGTGGCCAGCACCTGTCTGCTGCTCTATCTCTTCCAGAAGGTGCTATGGCTGGTGGTGCCCTTCGTTCTGGCGCTGGTCATCTACTATGCCCTGTCGCCCATCAAATTGCGCCTGGTGCTTGCGGGCTTTACCCATGACGCGGCTACCGGACTGGTGAGTGCGGGCGCCTTCGCCCTGTTTGTCCTGGGATTGGTACTGGTGCTGCCCAAACTGCTGACCGACGCGGTCGCCTGGCAGGGGGCCGCATCCCGTTATATCGAAGGAGGGGTTAATTTGGCGATGGCGACGCTGCAACATCTGGAACGGAGCGTCGCCATGTTCGCCCACGCTCGTCTCAGCGATCAGTTGGCTGGCCAGATCGCCGAGGCCAGTGACGGTTTCGCAAGGAAATACCTCGCCGGCATCGCCATGACTGTGGCGGCTTGGGCGCCCTCCCTGCTGCTGGCGCCTTTTCTGGCCTTTTTCATGCTCCGGGATGGCTGGCGCTTCAAGAAGTTCCTGGGGCAGGCCGTTCCCAACGCCTTTTTCGAACGCACCCTCTATCTGCTCGACCAGATGGACTGCACCGCCCGCCTCTATTTCCTGGGCCTGATCCAGCTGACCGTGCTGGATACCCTGTGTCTCGCCGGCGGACTCTGGCTGCTCGGCGTCTCGGGGCCGCTGCTGCTGGGCCTGGTGACGGCGGTGCTGGCCTGGATCCCTTATATCGGCTCCATTCTCGGCTGTGTGCTGGTTGTGCTGGTAGCCGCGACGGACTTTCCCGGTAATCCCGCCGTGGCTTACGGGGCAGTCGGGCTCTTCCTGATTGTTCGCCTCCTCGATGATTTCATTTTCATGCCGCTGACTATCGGCAGAAGCCTCCGGATGCACCCCTTGCTGACCGTGCTGATGATTTTCGTCGGCGGTGCCGTGGCAGGAGTGCCCGGGCTGATGCTGGTGCTCCCGGTCCTGGGGGTCGTCATGGTGCAGGGAGAGACCATCGGAATGGTGATTACCGATCCCCGGTTGCGGGCGCGCCATGTCCACGCCAAGCGTTTGCGCCAGCAGGTGGTAACGGAAGACCTGCGGCTGTAGTGCAAGCGCCTGGGCCGTTGTCAGGCCATGACTTATGCACAAATCCAGCGCCCACCATCCCGTTGTTCTGCCGCTCCATGCGGCAGGCCTAAAGAATGGGCGAATAATCATAGCCCATTGATATATGGCGGTTTTTGATGGCGCAGGATGAGCCGGGGTAAGGCAGCGCGGGAAGTGTTGCCCGGGGAGCGGCTGCCTCGTCGGCAGAAATCCCCATATTTATCCACAGGGCGGTGGACCGGGCGATTCGCCATTCTTGCGACATGGCGGAATGAAAAAAGGCCAAGTCATTCGACTTGGCCAAATCTGTTCTGGCTCCCCGACCTGGGCTCGAACCAGGGACCTACGGATTAACAGTCCGGCGCTCTACCAACTGAGCTATCGGGGAACAGAGGTGCGCATTATAGTCTGCGAAGGCACATCAGTCAAGCGATTGCAGCGATTCGATCGAAAAAAAACGGGGCCAATTTGGCCCCGTTCCGGAACGCTGCTTCAAGAACGTCGGTCAGGCTTTGGTTACCGCGGCAATTGCCTTGGCCACGTAGTCCAGGTTCTTGGAGTTGAGGGCGGCCAGGCAGATGCGGCCGGTGGACACGGCGTAGATCCCGAATTCGTCCTTCATGCGCGCGACTTGGTCGGCGGTGAGGCCGGTGTAGGAGAACATGCCGCGCTGCTTGACCACGAAGGAGAAGTCCTGGGTGACACCCTGGGCCTTGATGGCTTCCACCAGGCCGGTGCGCATGGCGCGGATGCGATCGCGCATGCCGGCCAACTCGTTTTCCCACATCTGGCGCAGTTCCGGCGTGGCCAGCACGGCCGCGACGATGGCGCCGCCGTGGGTCGGCGGGTTGGAATAGTTGGTGCGGATGACCCGCTTCAGCTGGGACAGCACCCGACCGGATTCTTCCTTGCCGGTGGTGACGATGGAGAGGGCACCCACGCGTTCGCCATAGAGGGAGAAGCTCTTGGAGAAGGAGCTGGAAATGAAGAACTGCAGGCCGGAGGCGGCGAAGGCGCGGACGGCCACGGCATCGGCGTCGATGCCGTCGGCGAAGCCCTGGTAAGCCATGTCGAGGAAGGGCACCAGGCCGCGGGCGCGGCAGGCATCCACCACTTCGTTCCACTGGGCGTCGGAGAGATCGGCGCCGGTGGGGTTGTGGCAGCAGGCGTGAAGAATGATGATGGAGCCGGCCGGCAGGCTGTTGAGGCAAGCCTTCATGCCCGCGAAATTGACGCCGCGGGTGGCGGGATCGTAGTAGGGATAGTTCTCGACCACGAAGCCGGCGCTTTCGAACAGGGCCCGGTGGTTTTCCCAGGAGGGATCGCTAATATAGATTTTGGCTTCCGGAGACAGGCGCTTCAGGTAATCGGCGCCGATCTTGAGGGCGCCGGTGCCGCCCAGGGCCTGGGCGGTAACCACTTGGCCGTTGGCGAGAAGGGCGGAATCCTTGCCGAACAGCAGATTCTGCACCGCCTGGTTGTAGGCGGGGTTGCCTTCGATCGGCTGGTAGCCCCGGGGCGGGGCGGCCTTCAGGCGGGATTCTTCGGCGGCCTTCACGGCGGCGAGCAGGGGAAGCTTGCCATTGTCGTCGTAATAGACGCCAACGCCCAGGTTGACCTTGGTGGTCCGGGTGTCGGTATTGAAGGCTTCGGTCAGGCCAAGAATCGGATCGCGGGGAGCCATCTCCACCGCGGCAAAGATCGAAGACGTCATAGGTTCTCCATGGATGGTATGCTGTTGATTCCCGGCGCTTGTCCCGGGGCTGTAAACCGCGTGATTTTAACATGAGCAATACTCTTCCCTGCACGCCCGTCGTCACCTTCGACGACAGTCCCTTCCGCTTGCACCAGCCGTTCCCGCCTGCCGGCGATCAGCCGGGGGCCATCGAACAGCTGTTGGAAGGTGTGGCCGATGGCCTGTCTTTCCAGACCCTGCTCGGCGTGACCGGTTCGGGCAAGACCTACACCATGGCCAATGTCATCGCCCGTAGCGGCCGGCCGGCCCTGGTGCTGGCTCCCAACAAGACCCTGGCGGCCCAGCTTTACTCGGAATTCAAGGAATTCTTTCCCGAGAACGCGGTGGAGTATTTCGTCTCCTATTACGATTACTACCAGCCCGAGGCCTATGTTCCCTCCAGGGACCTCTACATCGAGAAGGACAGCTCGATCAATGACCACATTGAGCAGATGCGCCTTTCGGCCACCAAGAGCCTGATCGAACGGCGCGACGTGGTGATCGTCGCCACCGTCTCCTGCATTTACGGCATCGGCGATCGGGATGAGTACCACAACATGATCCTCACGATGCGGGTGGGGGACCGGCTGGACCAGCGCGCCATCGTCAAGCGCCTCACCGAGATGCAGTACGACCGCAACGACGTGGATTTCCATCGCGGCACCTTCCGGGTGCGGGGCGACATCATCGATATCTTCCCGGCCGAGCATGCCGAGCACGCCATCCGGGTCTCCTTGTTCGACGACGAGGTGGAAAGGCTGCAGTTCTTCGACCCGCTGACCGGGCAACTGATGCACAAGGCCTTGCGCTTCACGGTATTCCCGGCTTCCCACTACGTCACGCCCCGGGATACGGTGTTGCGGGCCATCGAGGCCATCAAGGGGGAATTGAACCAGCGGGTGAAGTTCTTCCTCGATCACCAGAAGCTGGTGGAGGCCCAGCGCATCGAGCAGCGCACCCGTTTCGACCTGGAGCTGCTGGACCAGATCGGTTTCTGCAAGGGCATCGAGAACTACTCTCGGCACCTGTCCGGCCGCAAGGCCGGGGAACCGCCACCCACCCTGATCGACTACCTTCCGTCCGACGCCCTCATGTTCATTGACGAATCCCACGTCACCATCGGTCAGGTGGGCGGGATGTACAAAGGGGACCGCTCCCGCAAGGAAAATCTGGTGGATTACGGCTTCCGGCTGCCTTCGGCCCTCGATAACCGGCCGCTGCGCTTCGAAGAATTCGAGGCTCTCATGCGGCAGACCGTTTTCGTTTCCGCCACCCCGGCCGACTACGAGGGGCAGCACGCCGGACAGGTGGTGGAGCAACTGGTTCGCCCCACCGGCCTGGTGGACCCGGAAGTCCTGGTGCGGCCGGCATCCACCCAGGTGGACGACCTCCTGAGCGAGATCAAGAAGCGTGTCGATGTCGGCGAGCGGGTGCTGGTCACGACCCTCACCAAGCGCATGGCGGAAGACCTGACGGACTTCCTGGCCGAGAACGGCATCCGTGTCCGCTACCTGCATTCGGATATCGACACCGTGGAGCGGGTGGAAATCATCCGGGATCTCCGCCTGGGCGAGTTCGACGTGCTGGTGGGCATCAACCTGCTGCGGGAAGGCCTGGACATTCCCGAGGTATCCCTGGTTGCCATTCTCGATGCCGACAAGGAAGGGTTCCTGCGTTCCGAGCGGTCCCTGATTCAGACCATCGGCCGGGCCGCGCGCCATATCCATGGCGCAGCCATCCTCTATGCTGATACCATTACGAAATCCATGCGCAACGCCATTGCGGAGACCGAACGGCGGCGGGACAAGCAGATGGGCTTCAACGAGGCGCACGGAATCACGCCCAAGGGGGTTTCCAAACGCATCAAGGACATCATCGATGGGGTCTATGATGCGGAAACCGCCCAGACCGAGCTGAAGGTAGCACAACAGCAGGCGGTCTACGAGGCGATGGACGAAAAGACGCTGGGGAAGGAAATCAAGCGTCTGGAAAAACAAATGCTCGATTTCGCGAAAAATCTCGAATTCGAGCGGGCGGCGGCGGCTCGCGACGAACTTTTCCGGCTCAAGGAGCGGGCATTCGGCGCGGCCTTGCATGACCGCGACAGAGAAGGAGATACATGATTTTTCGTGTCTTGATGGTCTGCATGGGGAACATCTGCCGCTCACCAACTGCGGAAGGTGTCTTCAGGCATCATCTCAAAACCAATATGTTGGCGGATAAGGTCGAGGTCGATTCCGCAGGGACCCACGGTTATCATGTCGGCGAGGCACCGGACCAGCGCACCCAGCGCGCTGCTCTGTCTCGGGGCTACAATCTCTCCCAGTTGCGGGCGCGCAAGGTTGCTCCTCAGGATATCGACTATTTCGACCTCATCCTGGCCATGGACAAGACTAATCTGGACAATCTGAAACGCTTGGCTCCCCCTGAAGCCCATGACCGTATTCGGTTATTTATGGAGTTCGCGAGGAATTTCGACGACGAGGAAGTGCCCGACCCCTACTATGGCCTGGGGCATGGCTTCGACCTGGTCCTGGATATGGTGGAGGATGCCTCCCAGGGATTGGTGGAGAAATTGAAGAAGGACCTGGGGCAGGAATAAGGCTATCGATCCAGACGAAGAAATGAAACGGGGCGCAAATGCGCCCCGTCTTGTTTCAAGGAAAGCGCCGCCGTAGCGGCACCGGCCTTATTTCTTCGTTTCAACCATCATCAAAGGTTCTGCGGATGCCGTTTCGTCGGTGGCCCGCTTGCGCCGCGGACGTCCCAGGGGTGCGGCCGGGGCTTCCGGTTGGGGAGCCGGGGCCGAAGCAGTCGTGGTTTGCACCATGACCAGCCCGCTGCTCGCCAGCACCTCGTCCAGATTGGCCGGCTGCGGTTCCGCCGCAGCGACGACAGGCTCGGGCATTGGTGCTTCCACTGGTACGGCTTCGGCAACACCTGCCGCAGCAGGCTCGGCGGCCGGAACGGGCTCGGTCGCCGGAACCGCTTCGATGGTGGGCGCGGACTCGGCCTCAGCTGCGGCGGCCGTGGTCGCGGGTGCAATTTCCGCCTGGGCAGGTTCCTGCTCCTGCAATGTTGCTGGTGCCGGCTCGGTGATAGAGATCGACATTTCGGCGACCGGAGCGGGTGCGGCTTCGGTGGTGTTGGCTGCGGGGGGCGGCACCTCGACAGCTGCTGCCACGGGTTGCGCCACCTCGGGATGCTGCGCTGCGACGGAGGCCTCTTGCGCGATACTCTCTGCGCCAGCAGCCACTTCTGCGGAGGTGCTTTCCGTTGTCTCCGGGCGACGCTCTCCGCGATTGCGGCCACCACGGCGACCGCGGCGGCGGTTGCCCTGCTCTTCGCCAGTGCCTTCGGCAGCCATTTCCGCAGTGGGAGCCGTAGCCGCCTGCTGGATGGCCTCGCCGGCTAGTGCCGTGGCGGTGCCAGGCAGCTTGGCTTCGACCTGCTCGGGGGCGGGCTGCTGGCGTTCACGCTTTTCCTTGCGTTCGCCCCGGGGCCGACGTTCCTGGCGCTCTCCGGACTGGCCTGCAGTCTCTTCCCGTTGCGGCTGCGGTGCCGGCTTTTCAGCGCGGGCAGGGCGCTCTTGCCGTTCGGCGCGCTCGCCGCGTTCGCTCCGCTCCTCGTCGCGCCGGCCATTACCGCGGCCGCCCCGGCGGGAGTCGCCGCGGCCTTCGCCGCGCTCGCGCCGGCCTTCACGCTGCCCCTCGCGGGACTTCTTGACCGGTGCGGGGGCCGGGGTGGGGGCCGGAGCTGGGGCCGGGGTGCCCCGGAACCACGAGAATATCTTGCCCAGGATCCCTTGGCCTTCCGTTGCCGCAGGGGCCGGCGCTGCTGCCTTTTCCGGAACGATGGGGGCCGGTTGGGCCGGAGTGATGTTCTTGATGGCAGCTTCCTGGCGCGGTTTCCCGTTCTCGGCCTGGGCAGAGGGCGCGCCGGCTTCTTCGGGAGGCATCTCCACCATCTTGTAGGAGGGCTCCCGGACATCTTCCTGGTTCAGATCATCGTGACGCAGGCGGGTGATGGTGTGGGCCGGAGTTTCGAGATGGATGTTGGGAATCAGCAGGATGCTGACCCTATGCCGCAACTCGATGGCCTGGACATCGGCCCGCTTCTCGTTGAGCAGGAACGTGGCGACATCCACCGGCATCTGGGTGTGGACGGCTGCCGTGTTCTCCTTCATGGCTTCCTCTTCAAGGATGCGCAGGATATGGAGGGCAGCGGACTCAGTGGAACGGATATGGCCGGTTCCCGTGCAGCGGGGGCAGGGGATGTAGCTGGTTTCGGCGAGGGCCGGGCGCAGGCGCTGGCGGGACAGTTCCATGAGGCCGAAACGGCTGATTTTTCCCATCTGGACGCGGGCCCGGTCGAAACGCAGGGCGTCCCGCAGGCGGTTTTCCACTTCCCGCTGGTTGCGCTGGCTCTCCATGTCGATGAAGTCGATGACGATGAGGCCGCCCAGGTCGCGCAGGCGGAGCTGGCGGGCAATTTCGTCGGACGCTTCCAGGTTGGTCTTGAAAGCGGTTTCCTCGATGTCGGCACCTTTGGTGGCGCGGCCGGAGTTTACATCGATGGAGACCAGGGCCTCGGTGTGGTCGATGACGATGGCGCCGCCGGAAGGCAGATTGACCTGGCGGGCGAAGGCCGTCTCGATCTGGTGCTCGATCTGGAAGCGGGAGAAGAGGGGGACATCGTCCCGGTAGCGCTTGACCCGATTGACGTTGTTCGGCATCACCTGGGCCATGAAGGCGCGGGCCTGCTCGTAGATGTCGTCGGTGTCGATGAGGATCTCGCCGATTTCCGGCTGGAAGTAGTCGCGGATGGCGCGGATGACCAGGCTGCCCTCCTGGTAGATCAGGAGAGGTGCTTTCTGCTCGGCGGCGACGCCGTCGATGGCACGCCACAGTTGCAGCAGGTAGTTCAGGTCCCACTGCAATTCTTCAGCCTGGCGGCCGATGGCGGCAGTGCGGGCGATCAGGCTCATGCCGGCGGGCACATCCACCTGATCCAGGGTCTCGCGCAATTCGGCCCGCTCGTCGCCATCCACCCGGCGGGAGACGCCGCCACCGCGGGGGTTGTTGGGCATCAGGACCAGGTAGCGGCCGGCCAGGGAGACGTAGGTAGTGAGAGCGGCACCCTTGTTGCCTCGCTCATCCTTGTCGACTTGGACGATGAGTTCCTGGCCTTCCTTCAGGGCCTCGTTGATCTTGGCGCGGCCGACTTCGACGCCGGGCTGGAAATAGGAACGGGAGATTTCCTTGAAGGGCAGGAAACCGTGCCGCTCGGCGCCGTAGTCGACGAAGGCGGCTTCCAGGGAGGGCTCGATGCGGGTGATGACGCCCTTGTAGATATTGCTCTTACGTTGTTCCTTGGCGGCCGATTCAATGTCGAGATCAATGAGTTTCTGACCATCGACAATGGCGACACGGAGTTCTTCGGCCTGTGTCGCATTGAAAAGCATGCGTTTCATTATTGTGGGGCTCCAGCGCACAAAGCACGCTGCATCGGAGCGCCCGGGCAGGCAGCGACACGTTCAGTTATGGGGTTGCGTCATGAGTTGTTGTTCAGTGGCAACGAGAAGTGATGTTTCGCCGAGTTACATGTGCCGCGAGGTCGTTTTTGCGACTGCGTGGCGAGAATTAATTCCTGCGCGGGAAAATCCGAGCGTGCTTACTGTGAGCTAATCCATTAACATCGCTACTTTTGGTGAGCGAATTTAACCAGTCGATTTGCTTTGGCCTGGCTTGCGCAGGTGGCGCAAGTGAGTGGACTGGGTCTGCCGAAGCTCGGTCGCGTTGGACGCGAGGGTTATCGGTCTCATGGCGCAATCTCTCTTGCAGGCCTACATACAAATCGAAATCAGTATATTTCAAAATGAACAGGGCGGGTAGAAATTCCGTCACCCACGTGGTGATCGGGGACGAGGAAGCAGGGCAGCGGCTGGACAACTATCTGGTCAGGTGCTGCAAGGGGGTCCCGAAAAGCCATCTTTACCGCATCCTGCGTAGCGGTGAGGTGAGGGTCAACAGCGGGCGGGTCGATGCCACTTATCGCCTGCAGGCCGGCGACAGCTTGCGCATTCCGCCCATCCGGGTCGCCGAGCGGCACGAGGACGAAGCCCAGGCGGTGGCCAAGCAGCGGGTCGAGCTGCCGGTCATCTTCGAGGACGATGCGCTTCTCGCCATCAACAAGCCCGAGGGCGTGGCGGTCCACGGCGGCAGCGGTGTCAGCTTCGGTGTTATCGAGGCCTTGCGCCAGCAGCGTCCTCAGGCCAAATTCCTCGAGCTGGCCCATCGGCTGGACCGGGAGACTTCCGGCATTCTGCTGGTCGGCAAGAAACGCTTGGCGTTGACGGCGCTCCACGACATGTTCCGGGAGCACGGCCAGGGGGCCGACAAACGCTACCTGGTGCTGGTGAAGGGGCGCTGGATGAATGGGACTCAGCACGTCCGGCTGCCGCTTCACAAGTACCTGACCGAAGGCGGCGAGCGCCGGGTTTCGGTCGATCCCGACGGTAAGTCGGCCCATACGGTATTCCGGCTACTGGCCCGCTGGCAGAGCGCCAGCCTCCTGGAGGCGCAACTCAAGACCGGGCGTACCCACCAGATTCGCGTCCATCTCGCCCACCTGGGCTTCCCGATATTGGGGGACGAGAAATACGGTGATTTCGCCCTCAACAAGGCACTGAAAAAAGACGTCCTCAAGCGCATGGCGCTCCATGCTTGGCGGATGGCTTTCAGGCACCCCCTGAGCGGGGAGCCCCTGGAGCTCAGGGCCCCTTTACCGGAGGCTCTGGCCGCCTATGTGGCCGTGCTGTCGAACAATGAAAATGTCGAGTTTGCCGCGGATAATCTGGAACAAATACTCGCTGGTTCCCTCTGAGGACACATGAAACGTTACGAGCTGATTGTATTCGACTGGGATGGCACCCTAATGGATTCGGCAGCGGCCATCGTGCACTCCATTCAGGCAGCCTGCCGCGACCTGGGGTTGCCGGTTCCGGCGGAGGCCGGGGTGCGGCACGTGATCGGCCTCGGGCTGGTGGATGCGTTGCAGCAGGCGGTGCCGGAACTGGATCCCAAACACTATTCCTGGATGGCGGAGCGCTATCGTTACCATTACTTGTCCAGGGATCATGAGCTGACCCTCTTCGACGGGATCGAGGCGCTTCTCGGTGATCTCGGCGCCGCCGGGCACCTGTTGGCGGTGGCGACGGGGAAGAGCCGCATCGGCCTCGATCGGGCGATGTCCCACGCGGGGCTTGGGGTGCATTTCCATGGTTCGCGGTGTGCCGACGAGTGTTTTTCCAAGCCCCATCCGCAAATGCTCGAAGAATTGATGGCCGAATTCGCCGTGGCCCCCACGCAGACCTTGATGATCGGCGACACTTCCCATGATCTCCAAATGGCGTCCAATGCGGGTGTCGAAGCCTTGGCGGTGACCTACGGCGCCCATTCCCGCGAACATCTGGCGGGATACGGCCCCCTGGCTTGCCTGCATAGCGTCGCCGATCTGTCGGCATGGCTGAAAACCAACGCCTGATCTGCCTTGCAGGCGATCTATCGGAAAGCGGCAGCGGAGTTCGCTTCACGGTGCCGGGGCTGGAGGGCGAAAGGCCGGCCTTTGCCATCCGCTATGGCAGGCGGGTTTATGCCTACCTCAACGAGTGCAGTTACGTGCCGGCCGAATTGGACTGGCAGCCCGGGGAGTTTTTCGATCATTCCAAGCTATACTTGATCTGCTCCATCCACGGTGCCCTTTACGCTCCGGAATCCGGGCGCTGTCTGGGCGGCCGCTGCCAGGGAAAAGGTTTGAAACCGCTCCGGGTGGAGGAGCGGGAAGGCGCCATCTATCTCCTCGATAACGAAAAATGACTGATCAACAATCCCCCAGCACCGCCAATGCTTCCCCTAACTGGGAGCGACAAACCCTCGAGAAACTGGCCTTCGCAGCCCTGCAAGAGCAGCGGGCGCGGCGGCGCTGGGGGATATTCTTCAAACTCCTCGGTTTTGTGTATCTGCTGGCGGTGCTGCTGGCTTTGGTGGATTGGGAAGCCAGCGGCGCCCACGAAGGCCGGCATACCGCCATGGTCTATCTCAACGGCGTGATCGAGGCGAAGGGGGAGTCCAGCGCCGAAAAAATCATAAACGCCCTGCAAAGCGCCTTCGAGGACAAGAACTCGGCCGGTGTGGTGTTGCGCATCAACAGTCCGGGCGGCAGTCCGGTGCAGGCCGGTATGATCAATGACGAAATCAGGCGGCTGCGCGCCAAGTACCCGGACAAGCCGCTTTACGCCGTGGTCGAGGATCTTTGCGCTTCCGGTGGCTACTACGTGGCGGCGGCGGCGGACAAGATCTATGTTAACAAGGCCAGCATCGTCGGGTCCATCGGCGTGCTGATGGATGGCTTCGGTTTTGTGGGTACCATGGACAAGTTGGGGGTCGAGCGCCGCCTGCTGACCGCTGGCGAGAACAAGGGCTTTCTCGATCCGTTCTCACCCCAGGAGCCCAGGCACAAAGCCCATGCCCAAGTATTGCTGAACGATATCCACAAACAGTTCATCGATGTCGTGAGGAGCGGCCGTGGCAACCGCCTGAAGGAAACGCCGGACATGTTCTCGGGCCTCATGTGGGCAGGCAACCAGAGTATTCAGCTGGGGCTGGCGGACGACTACGGCACCGTGGACTCGGTCGCCCGGGATGTCATCAAGGCGGAGAAAGTCCTCGACTATACGGTCAAGGACAACATCGCCGAGCGCTTCGCCAAGCGGCTGGGCGCCAGTACCATGACGAGCTTCTGGAACGGCGTATCGGAGTCGGCTGGCGTGCGGTTGCGCTAAGCGAGCAGCAGGAAGACGGTTGGGCGCCGCTCGATATCGGGCGGCGTTTGTTTTTTCCACTGGCCGACCGAGCGGGTCAGCACCATTTCCCTCGGCAGGGTAAGATCCGTGGCGATGGTGATCCGGGTCGAGGGCTGGCAGGCTTGCAAGAGGCTCTCCAGCATCTGCCGGTTGCGATAAGGCGTTTCGATAAAGATCTGGGTCTGGCGCCGCTTGCGCGATTCGGCTTCGAGGTCGCGCAGGGCTTTTTGGCGCTCGGGTTCCTTGGCGGGCAGGTAGCCGTGGAAGGCGAAGCGCTGGCCATTCAAGCCCGAGGCCATGAGTGAGAGTAGAAGCGAGGACGGGCCCACCAGGGGAACGACCCGGATGCCCTCGCGCTGGGCCAGGGCTACCAAGTCCGCGCCTGGGTCGGCCACTGCCGGGCACCCAGCTTCCGACACCAGGCCCATATCCTGCCCTGCTCGCAGCGGCTGGAGCAGCCGTTCGAGCGCGTCCGGCGGCGTGTGCTCATTGAGTTCCGCCAGTTGCAGTTCCTGCAAAGGTTGCGCCGTGCCGACCGCTTTCAGGAAGGCGCGGGCGGATTTGGCGTTCTCGACCACGAAATGGCTCAGGGGGCGAATGCGTTCCAGCACGGGGCTTGGCAACACCGTTTCGGGAGCGCTGCCGGCCCCCAGGGGGACTGGGATGAGGTAAAGAGTGCCGGCGCTCACAGGAGGGGTACTCCTTCGGCTCGCAGCATGTCGCAAAGAGCGATCAGGGGGAGGCCGATCAAGGCGTTGGGGTCGTCGCCCCGGATGCTCTGCAGCAAGGAGATTCCCAGTCCTTCCGACTTGGCGGCTCCGGCGCAATTGTAGGGCTGCTCGCGACGCAGATAGCTTTCGATTTCGCCATCCGAAAGATTCCGGAAGGTTACTAGAGTCGGCACGCCGCGCACCTGGGCGTGGCCGGTGCGGGTGTTGAGGAGGCAGAGGCCGGTGAAGAAGTCCACCGTCCGGCCCCGCAGCTGGCGCAGTTGTTCCACCGCCCGCTCATGATTGCCCGGCTTGCCGAACACCCGGCCATCCATCACGGCGACCTGGTCGCTGCCGATAATCAAGGTGTCGGGAAAAGCGGCGGTGACGGCCCTGGCCTTGGCTTCCGATAGCCGCAGGGCGGTGGCCTCCGGGGCTTCGCCGGGCAAGGGGGTCTCGTCGGTCTGTGGGTTGGTGATTTCGAATGGCAGGCCTAGGCGAGCCAGAAGTTCGCGCCGATAGGGCGAGGTTGAGGCGAGAAGAATTTTCGTGGACATAAAATTAGGCCGCGACAAGGTCTTGGAGCGACCTCTTGAGGCGGTGCTTTGTTTTGACTTGGAAAGCCAAAAATAATATCATCCAACGTTTATGTCGCAACAGCTCACGATAGACGCCTTCGCATTTGCCAGAGATGGCCGGGTTCTGGAAGGAACGCTGGCGGTTTCCGACCTTGAGCGCCTGCACGATCTGCTGGCTGAGATATCTGGCGAATTGCGGTACCGTTTGGAGGGCTTGAAGGGCGAGCATGGTCAGTCGCGGCTGCGGCTGACGGCATCCGGTTCGCTGTCGCTTGCCTGTCAGCGCTGCCTGGAGGCCGTCCATTTCGACCTTGAAATGGATAGCCGGCTGGAGCTGGTGCCGGAAGGCGCTGAGCTGTCCCAGGATGAGCTGGAAGACGATACGCGGGATTTCCTGCCGGTGGCGGGGAGTCTGGACGTGGCGGAGCTGGTGGAGGATGAGGTGATTCTCGCCCTGCCGGTGGCGCCGCGGCATGAGGATTGTGGTTTGCCTGGGGCGGCCGAGGCGGGTGAGCGGATTTCGCCGTTTGCCGATTTGGCCAAGCTGAAGAGCAAGCCGAACTGAATTTTTATGGAGTAACAACATGGCCGTTCAACAGAACAAAAAGTCCCCGTCCAAGCGCGGCATGCACCGTGCCCACGACTTCCTGACCAACCCGCCGCTGGCTGTCGAGCCGACCACCGGCGAGGTGCACCTGCGTCACCACATCTCCCCGTCTGGCTTCTACCGCGGCAAGAAAGTCGTCAAGGGCAAAGGCGAGTAATCGTTCAAGGCAAGGCAGGCAGTCCTTGATGGACTGCCTGCCTTTTCTTTTGTCATGACAACTCGTATCGCCATCGATTGCATGGGTGGAGACCACGGCCCGTCCGTAACGGTGCCGGCGGCGCTTCATTTTCTCAAAGCCCACCCGGGGGTCGCTCTCGTCCTGGTCGGTCGCGAGGAGAGTATTCGTCCCCTCCTTGAGGGCGTGGGCGAAAGCGAGCGCCTGCGCGTCGTCCATGCCTCGGAAATCGTGGCCATGGGCGAATCTCCCGCCATGGCGCTGAAGAACAAAAAAGATTCGTCGATGCGGGTGGCGGTCAATCTTGTCAAGAGGGGCGAGGCGGATGCCTGTGTTTCGGCTGGCAATACCGGCGCCCTCATGGCTATCTCCCGCTTCGTCCTGAAGATGCTGCCCGGCATTGACCGGCCGGCCATTTGTACCCAATTGCCGACCATGCAGGGCCACACCCATATGCTGGACTTGGGGGCCAACGTGGATTGCGGCCCGGAGCATCTGCTCCAGTTCGGCATTATGGGCGCCATGCTGGTCTCGGCCCTGGAGCACAAGGAACGCCCGACTGTCGGTCTCCTCAATATCGGGGAGGAAGAAATCAAGGGTAATGAGGTGGTGAAGGCGGCCGCTGATCTCCTGCGGGATTCGGATCTCAATTTCGTGGGTAATGTCGAGGGCGACGGCATTTACAAGGGGGACGCCGACGTCGTTGTGTGCGATGGCTTCGTCGGCAACGTGGCGCTCAAGACATCCGAAGGCTTGGCCCAGATGCTGGCCTTCTTCCTGAAGCAGGAATTCAAGCGCAACCTGTTGACCAAGCTGGCCGCCCTGGTGGCGCTGCCGGTGCTCAACAATTTCAAGAAACGCGTCGACCACCGTCGCTATAACGGTGCTATTTTGCTCGGCCTCAAAGGCATTTCGGTCAAGAGCCACGGCTCGGCCGACAGTTTTGCCTTCGGCAATGCCATAGGCCGGGCTTTTGATGCTGTCGAGAACCGCGTGTTGGAACGTATTTCAGCGCGCATGGCGCAGACGGCAGCAGCAACCAAGGCGGCCCCGGGGGCCTAGGAGAAGTCTGAATGTATGCACGCCTGTCCGGCGTCGGCAGTTGTCTGCCCGGAAAGCCGGTAAGCAATGAGGAGTTGGCGAGCCGCGGCATCGATACCAGCGATGAGTGGATCGTCAGCCGTACCGGTATCCGCACCCGTTATCTGGCTGCGCCCGAAGTGACGTCCAGTCAGCTGGCGCTGGAAGCATCGCGCCGGGCACTCGACATGGCCGACGTCCGGGCCGAGGATCTCGATCTCATTATCGTCGCCACCTCGACTCCGGATTTCATTTTTCCGAGCAACGCCTGTCTGTTGCAGGGCAAGCTCGGGAACAAGGGGGCGACGGCCTTCGACGTTCAAGCGGTATGCGCAGGGTTTACCTACGCCCTGTCGATTGCCGACAAATTCATCCGGTCGGGCAGCCACAAGAAGGCCCTGGTGGTTGGAGCGGAGGTCTTTTCCCGCATCCTCGACTGGCAGGATCGGGCCACCTGTGTCCTGTTCGGCGACGGTGCCGGGGCGGTGGTGCTGGAGGCATCGGAAAAACCGGGGATTCTGGCAACGGCGCTGCATGCCGACGGTAGCCACAACGATATCCTCAATGTGCCGGGGCAGGTTTGCAGCGGCACGGTCGTCGGCGACCCCTTCCTGCGCATGGACGGCCAGGCTGTGTTCAAGTTCGCGGTGCGGGTTCTGGCCGAAGTGGCCGAGGAAGTCTGCGCGGCAGCAGGCGTTGCCAGTACCGAAGTGGACTGGCTGATTCCGCACCAGGCCAATATCCGCATCATCGAGGCGACCGGCAAGAAGCTGGGTATCGACCGTGACCGGGTCATCGTGACCGTTGACCGCCATGGCAACACCTCGGCCGCGTCGGTGCCCCTGGCGCTGGACGAAGCGGTGCGCGACGGCCGTATCAAGCGCGGGCAAAAGGTACTTCTCGAAGGGGTGGGTGGCGGCTTCACCTGGGGCGCGATACTGCTCGAATTCTGACAACGAAAGATTCCGACATGGCTTTTGCATTCGTTTTCCCCGGCCAGGGCTCACAGAGCGTGGGCATGATGGCCGCTTACGGCGATTCCGCCGTGGTGCGTGCTACCTTCGACGAAGCGTCCAATGCCCTGGGCGACGATCTCTGGCGGATGGTGGCGGAAGGTCCCGCCGAGGTCCTGACCCAGACCGTGAATACCCAGCCGGTCATGCTGACCGCCGGCATCGCGGCCTGGCGCCTGTGGCTTGAAAAAGGCGGCCGGAAGCCGGCCGTGGTAGCCGGCCATAGCTTGGGAGAGTACTCGGCGCTGGTTGCTGCCGGAGTTGTCGATTTCAAGGATGCGGTTCCCCTCGTTCGCTTGCGGGCCGCCGCCATGCAGGAAGCGGTGCCTCTCGGTGCCGGCGCCATGGCCGCTGTGCTTGGCCTCAATGACGACGGTATTCTGGCCGCCTGCGGCGAAGCCGCCCAGGGCGAAGTGGTGGAGCCGGTGAATTTCAATGCGGCCGGCCAGACCGTCATTGCCGGCCACAAGGGCGCCGTGGAGCGTGCCATGGAAGCCTGTAAGGCCCGGGGCGCCAAGCGGGCCGTGGCGCTGCCGGTGTCGGCGCCTTTCCATTCCTCGCTCATTCGCCCGGCTGCCGACAAGTTGGCGGCGCGGTTGGCTGAACTCAAATTCAACGTGCCGCAGATTCCGGTCGTCAACAACGTCGATGTGGCTATTGAAAACGATCCCGCCCGGATCAAGGACGCGCTGGTGCGCCAAGCCTACAACCCGGTGCGCTGGGTGGAAACCATTCAGAAAATGGCCGGCATGGGAGTCGCCACGGTGGCTGAATGCGGTCCCGGCAAGGTGCTGGCCGGTCTCACCAAGCGCTGCGCCGAGGGCGTGAGCGGCGTCGCCCTGGCCGATCTGGGCGCCATCGAAGCCAATATCAATCTGGAGTGATGACCATGCTGCAAGGACAAGTCGCCCTCGTCACCGGCGCCACCCGCGGCATCGGCCGCGCCATCGCCTTCGCACTCGGCCGCCTCGGCGCCACCGTCGTCGGCTCCGCAACGAGCGAGGAGGGCGCCGGAAAGATCGCTGCCTACCTTGCCGAAGCCGGCATCAAAGGCAAAGGCGTGGTGTTGGAAGTGCGGGACCAGGAGCAGGTGGATGCCATCGTCGGCGCCATCGACAAGGAATTCGGCCTGGTCGGCATTCTGGTGAACAACGCCGGCATTACCCGCGACAACCTTGCCATGCGCATGAAGGACGACGAGTGGGATGCCGTGATCGACACCAACCTGAAGGCGGTTTTCCGCCTCTCCAAGGCGGTGATGCGGGGTATGATGAAGGCGCGCCAAGGCCGCATCATCAACATCACTTCCGTCGTCGGCCACGCCGGCAACCCCGGCCAAGCCAACTATTGCGCCGCCAAGGCCGGCGTCGCCGGCATGACCCGCTCCCTGGCGCGGGAACTGGGCAGCCGCAACATTACTGTCAATTGCGTGGCGCCGGGCTTCATTGGTACCGACATGACCCATGCCCTGGACGACAGGCAGAAAGAGGCCATGCTGGCCAGCATTCCCCTGGGCCGGGCAGGAACACCGGAAGACGTGGCGGCGGCGGTGGCTTTCCTGGCCGCGCCGGGGGCTGCCTATATTTCAGGTACGACCATCCACGTCAATGGCGGTATGTTCATGGATTGATTTCCGGCAGCGCCGGCTTTTGGTAAACTTGTAACGTTTTTCATACCCGTAGAGGGAGAAGGAGCTTTTTCAATGGATAACATCGTAGAACGCGTCAAGAAAATCGTCGCCGAACAACTCGGCGTTAACGAAGCGGACATCAAGAACGAGTCCTCCTTCGTGGACGATCTGGGCGCGGATTCGCTGGACACCGTCGAGCTGGTGATGGCCCTCGAAGAAGAATTCGAGTGCGAGATCCCCGACGAAGAGGCCGAGAAGATCACCACGGTCCAGCAGGCGGTCGATTACATCCTCGCCAACAAGAAGTAATCCATTTCTGGTTTGCAACGACAAGGCCGGCCCCTTGGTCGGCCTTGCCGCATTTGTTTTTGGAGTGCATCTTGGCACGTCGCAGAGTCGTCATCACCGGTCTGGGCATTGTTTCCCCGGTCGGCAATACCGTCGAAGAGGCCTGGCAGAATCTGCTTGCCGGCCGCTCCGGCATCTCCACCATCGAGAAATTCGACGTATCTTCCTTCCCGGTGCGGTTCGCCGGCCAGGTCAAGGACTTCGATATCGGGACCTATCTGTCGCCCAAAGAATCCCGTCGCATGGATACCTTCATCCATTACGGCATGGCGGCGGGCATTCAGGCTATCCGTGACGCCGGCTTGACCGAGAATCCGGCCGATGCCGAGCGTATCGGCATTGCCATCGGTTCCGGCATTGGTGGCCTCCCGCTCATCGAGAACACCAAGGAAGAGTACCTGGCCGGCGGCGTGCGCAAGATTTCGCCTTTCTTCGTGCCCGGTTCCATCATCAACATGATCTCCGGCAACCTGTCGATCATGTATGGCTTCAAGGGGCCGAACATCGCCTTGGTGACCGCCTGTAGCACCGGCACCCATTCTGTGGGCGAGGCAGCTCGCATCATCGAGTATGGCGATGCCGACGTGATGGTGGCCGGTGGTGCCGAAGCCACGGTGTCGCCCTTGGGTCTCGGCGGCTTCTGCGCGGCCCGTGCCCTGTCGACCCGGAACGACGACCCGCAGACCGCCAGCCGTCCCTGGGACAAGGATCGGGATGGCTTCGTCCTGGGCGAGGGTGCCGGGGTCATGGTGCTTGAGGAATACGAGCACGCTAAGGCCAGGGGCGCCAAGATCTACGCCGAAGTGGCGGGCTATGGCATGAGCGCTGACGCCTTCCATATGACCCAGCCGGCCGAGGATGGCGATGGTGCCCGCCGCTGTATGCTGGCCGCCCTGAAGAACGCCGGGCTGTCTCCCTCCGATGTCCAGTATGTCAATGCTCACGGTACATCGACTCCTTTGGGTGACGTGGCGGAGACCATGGCGGTCAAGGGCGCCTTCGGCGATGCGGTCAAGAATCTCGTGGTGAACTCCACCAAGTCCATGACTGGCCACCTCCTTGGCGCTGCTGGCGGCATCGAGGCAGTGTTTACCACCCTAGCCATCCACCATCAGGTGTCACCGCCGACCATCAACATCTTCAACCAGGATGAGCGCTGCGATCTCGACTACTGTGCCAACCAGGCCCGGAAGATGAAGATTGACGCCGCTCTTTCCAATTCCTTCGGCTTCGGCGGAACCAACGGTACGATAGCTTTCAAGCGCGTTTAACTCCGAGCGAAGAGGATAACGGTGCAGTTGCCGATCACCATCGGACTGCACCGTTCTTTCTTTCTGGGGGCCGGATTGGTGGGGGCGCCTGGCTTGGCCGTTGTCGCGATTCTTCTGCCGCCGTGGCAGCCATGGATCAAAGGCTTATTGGTCGCCGGGATCGCCGGCCTTGCGGCTATCTCGTGGCGGTTGCGGATGCCCAAAGTAACGGCCGTGCGGCTGTTTGGCGATGGCCGGATGGCGTACAGGCAGGCTGGAGGGGAGGAGTTTCTGGCGGCCGAACTCTTGGCGGGGGCGACGGTTCACCCCTGGCTTACGGTATTTCGGCTCAAGTCGGCCGAATCCACGACCACAGTAGCCGTGCTGCCGGACAGCACGACTGGCGAGGAATTTCGGCGGCTGCGGGTTTGGCTGCGCTGGAAGGCGGAATTCAGCCCCGGGAGCGATGCCGCCTGAGGACGGTGTTACGTGCCTTGGTCGCCATTTCCGGATAGTCCCGGGAGAAGTGCAGTCCCCGGCTTTCCCGCCGCTGCATGGCGCAGCGGACGATCAGGTCAGCGGTCTGGACGAGGTTGCGCAATTCGATGAGGTCGTGGCTGACCCGGAAGTTGGCGTAGAACTCGTCGATTTCCCGCGTCAGCAGGCGGATTCGGTTCTGGGCCCGCTTTAAGCGCTTGTTGGTGCGCACGATACCGACGTAGTCCCACATGAAGCGGCGCAGCTCGTCCCAGTTATGGGAGATGACCACTTCCTCGTCGGCGTCGGCGACACGGCTCTCGTCCCATTGCGGCAGCGGGGGTAGTTCAACCCCCTTGTTGGCGAGCATGTCATTGACGGCGGCTTCGGCGTAAACGATGCATTCGAGCAGGGAGTTGGAGGCCAGCCGATTGGCGCCGTGCAAACCGGTGCAGGAAGCCTCGCCGGCTACATAGAGCCCCTCCAGGTCGGTGCGGCCACGCTGATCGCTGACGATTCCGCCACAGGTGTAATGGGCCGCAGGCACGACCGGGATGGGCTCCCGGGTGATGTCAATACCCAGCTCCAGGCAGCGGGCGTGGATATTGGGGAAGTGGGAGCGGATAAATGCCTCGCCCTTATGGGAGATATCCAGGAAAACGCAGTCCAGGCCGCGCTTTTTCATTTCGAAGTCGATGGCACGGGCGACGATGTCCCGGGGGGCTAGTTCGCCGCGCTCGTCGTGGTCAGGCATGAAGCGGGTGCCGTCCGGCAATTTCAGCAGGCCGCCTTCGCCGCGTACGGCTTCGGAAATGAGGAACGATTTGGCCTGCGGATGATAGAGGCAGGTCGGATGGAACTGGATGAATTCCATGTTGGCCACCCGGCAGCCGGCTCGCCACGCCATGGCGATGCCGTCGCCAGTGGAGGTGTCGGGATTGGTGGTGTAGAGATAGACCTTTCCTGCACCGCCGGTGGCGATCAGGGTGTTTGGTGCCCCCAGGGTGATGACGTTGCCGCTTTGCCGGTCGAGGACATAGACTCCGAAGCAGCGACTTGTGGCTAGGCCAAGCTTGGCTCCCGTAATCAGGTCGATGGCGATATGGTCCTCGAGCACCGTGATGTTCGGATGGTTCCGAACCTTTGGGGTCAGGGTTTCCTGGACCGCGAGGCCGGTGGCGTCAGCGACGTGGATTACCCGGCGGGCGCTGTGCCCGCCTTCTCGCGTCAAATGGTAGCCAGCGCTGTCTTGGGTGAAGGGCACCCCTTGGTCGATCAGCCACTGGATGGCGCGACGGCCGTTTTCCACCACGAAACGGGTCGCCTTCTCGTCGTTGAGCCAGGCGCCGGCGATGAAGGTGTCGCGAATATGGGCTTCGATGGAGTCCTGGCTGTCCAGCACGGCGGCTATGCCGCCCTGGGCTCGGCCGGAAGCACTGTCTTCGAGGCTGCGCTTGCAGACCAATGCCACGCGGCAATGATCGGCAAGCCGCAAGGCCGCCGATTGGCCGGCAAGCCCGCTGCCAATGATGATGACGTCGAATTTGTCCACGCTGTTCTTCGGTGCTTATGAAATTTTGCCCGAATATAGCACGGAGGCAGGCATTAACCCGTTACATTTCGTCACAAAGAAGGACGTAAACGCTCTTCTCTAGGGGGGGGGCTGAGCTATACTGGCCTGAAACATACCAATTAAACTCCCCCCAGGGATAACAGCAGCCATGAGTGAGCGCGAAATTGACCAAAAACTGGTCGAAAAGGCGCAAGGCGGCGACAAACACGCCTTCGACCTTTTAGTAGGCAAATACCAGCGTAAGTTAGGGCGCTTGCTGTCGCGTTTCATTCGCGACCCGGCGGAAGTGGAGGACGTGACCCAGGAAGCCTTTATCAAGGCATATCGGGCGTTGCCATCCTTCCGCGGAGAGAGCGCTTTCTACACTTGGCTTTACCGTATCGGTATCAATACGGCCAAGAATTACCTGGTGTCCCAGAGCCGGCGCGCGCCCACCACGACAGAATTCGACACGGACGACGCGGAAACCTTCGAGGATGGCGACCAGCTTCGGGATATCAATACGCCGGAAAGCGTCCTGCTCTCGAAACAGATCGGCGAAACGGTCAATTCCGCCATGGATGCGCTGCCCGAAGAATTGCGGGTGGCTATCGTGTTACGCGAAATCGAAGGGCTTTCCTATGAGGAAATCGCCCAAATCATGAATTGCCCCATCGGCACGGTGCGGTCTCGGATTTTCCGGGCTCGGGAAGCGGTGGCTGCTAAACTACGCCCTCTTCTCGATACGGCGCCCGATCGCCGGTGGTAAGCATGGGACATAATCAAGTCAGTACGGTTCGCGGCGTCGTGCGCGCGCTCGATGGCAGGGAAGCTATTGTCGAAGTGGAGCAGGGCGGCTGCGGCCGCTGCCACGAAAAGGGCGGCTGCGGTGGCCAGCATCTCACCCAGATGTTCTGTTCCGGCCCGAAAACCTATCGCGTCGATAATCCGGGCGGTGCCGTCGTGGGCGAAAAGGTGGATGTTGCCATCGTCGCCGGTGCCCTGCGGCGTACCGCCAATCTCGCCTATGGGCTGCCGCTCGTCGGCGTCATTGCCGGAGCTGCTTTAGGGATGCAGGTTGCGGGAAATCCCGGGGCCATGGCGGGAAGCGGAGCCGGCCTGCTGATTGCCTGGCTGCTGGTGCGTTGGAAAGTGAATCCGGGGACTGGAAATTCGGACGCCCGTCCTTATATTGTCTCCCGTTCCCATTCCTAGTTGACCGGAGGTTTTGGCTTCCATGAAACACGTACTGGCGTTTTTCTACTTCTTTGTCGTGACTTCCGTCGCGACGGCCCAGACCCGCATCCTGCCGGACTTTACGGACCTGGCGGAGAAGCAGGGAGCGGCAGTGGTCAATATCAGTACGACCCAGGTGATCCGCGGAAGGGGGGCATCCCCGCTCCCCTTCGACGAGGATGACCCGATGTTCGAATTCTTCAAGCGATTCATGCCTCGCCAGCCGAATGGGGGCAGTCCGCGGGAATTCGAGAACAAGTCGCTGGGGTCCGGATTTATCGTCAGCGGCGACGGCTACATTCTGACCAATGCCCATGTGGTCGATGCGGCCGATGAGATTACCGTGCGGCTTACGGATAAACGGGAATTCAAGGCCAAAGTCATTGGTGCGGATAAGCGCACGGATGTGGCGCTGATCAAGATCGACGCGGCCAACTTGCCCACGGTCCGGCTCGGAGATCCAACTCAGCTCAAGGTGGGCGAATGGGTGGTGGCCATCGGTTCGCCTTTCGGGTTCGACAATTCGGTAACGGCCGGGATCGTCTCCGCGAAGGGGCGCTCGTTGCCCCAGGAGAGCTACGTTCCGTTCATTCAGACCGACGTGGCCGTCAATCCCGGCAATTCGGGCGGGCCGCTCTTCAACATGCGCGGCGAAGTGGTTGGCGTCAATTCCCAGATATATAGTCGTAGCGGCGGCTATATGGGCTTGTCCTTCGCCATCCCCATCGACGTCGCCATGGATGTTCAGAATCAGTTGCGGACCCATGGCAAGGTCAGCCGGGGGCGCCTGGGTGTAGTGATTCAGGAGGTAACCCGGGAGTTGGCGGAATCCCTGGGGCTTGCCAAGCCGATGGGCGCCATCGTCAATGCCGTGGAAAAGGGCGGCCCTGCCGAAAAGGCCGGCCTGGAGCCCGGCGATGTGATTCTGAAGTTTGACGGCAAGACCATCAACTCTTCCAGTGATCTGCCGCGCCTGGTGGGTACCACCAAGCCCGGCAGCCGATCTGCGGTGCAAATCTGGCGCAAGGGCTCGGTCAGGGATGTTGCGGTGACCGTGGGGGAGGTTCAGGACGAAAAGGTCGCCACTAATCGGGGTGGGCGGAACAAGATTCCCGGTGACCAGGAAGCCAACCGCCTCGGGCTGGTGGTCAGCGAACTGACGCCGGAGCAGAGGCGCGAGTTGAAGCTGAACAGCGGCCTTTTGATCGAGGATGTGCGAGGCAGCACCTACCGGGCCGACCTTCGTCCCGGCGACATTATCCTGGCACTGATCAGCAAAGGGGCGACCACCGATATCAAGACGGTGGAGCAGTTCAACAAGCTCCTGGCCCAGTTCGACAAATCCGCCAGTGTGACCCTGCTGGTCCGTCGTGGCGACCTGCAGACCTTTGTTACCATCAAGGGAATGAATGGCAAATAGCCATTTCAAACCAATATCAAAAGGGGATCGGTTGATCCCCTTTTATTTTTCGAAATCCATGTCAGGCCGTGGCGTTTGGCACTTTCGCGTCAAACCTTTGTCATTCCTATATCAATCAAACTACAATCTAAAAAAGGGAATGCGCCGGGATTGATCGGACTGCATTCCCTTGTTGCTGGAAAAAAGGGAATGAAGCCATGGCCGGATACAAACTCTCTGCAGCACTGCTCAATCGGAAGAAGGCCCCAGGCAAGGTCACCGACGGAATGGCCCTGTCGTTCATCCGCAATAAGGACGGGAGCCTCACCGCCTGGCAGCGGGTGAAGCGGAGCGGCAAGGACGCCGATATTAAGGTGGCCTCCCTGGCCGGGGAGGTGACGGCCGATTGGCTACAGGACGTTCGGTCAAAGGCCTACGCCATCAAGACATCCGGCGATAGCTCGTCCGGCGCCATGACGTTCCAGGGGGCCTGGGAGAAGTTCTACAAGGCGATCACTGGCGCCGAGAACTCCAAGTGGTCACCTCGCACCGCCAAGCAGGCGGAAGCGCGCGTGCTCAACTGGCTTTCCCCGACCGGGCTGTGGAGCATGCCGCTGACCGAGATCCGCTCGGGCGACATCGAGGCGGCACTGGCGGACGCAAAGGCAAGGCTTCCGAAGATGGCGCCCAAGCTCCTCGCGCTCATTGCACGGGTGATCAGCTATGCTGCCCATGACCTGGACCTCGATGCGAACGCGGCCAAGACGTTGCGGGACCGCTGGAAGGCAACGGAAAAACCCGTCAAGATGGACAAGCTGCCTGCGATCACTGACTGGGCCGGCCTGGGGCGTCTCCTCAATGCTATCGAGCACAGCAGCCTGTATCTCACCACCCGGATCGCGCTGCTCTTGCAGGCCTACACCGCGCAGCGCTCGGGAGAAGTCGCCGGCGCCCGGTGGGATGAGTTCGTCTTCCATGATGACGGCACTGCCACCTGGACCATTCCACGCAGCCGCATGAAGGTCAGCGACTGGAATGCTAAGCCGTACCACCAGGTGATCAAACTGCCGGCCGAGGCGGCCAACCTGGTTCGGCGACTTCCGAAGACTACCGATTTTCTGTTCGTTCCACGGCATGGGGAGGCCGACTGCATCACCGTGGAGGCATTCTCCATGTCCTTCCAGCGCCTTGGATTTCGGGGGGTGGCCGTGCCGCATGGGTGGCGGTCGGCGCTAAAAACCCTTGCCAACGATGCCGCCGATTCCGACGGCAGGCCGCTATTCTCACAGCGGTGGGTGGAGGACGTTCTCGATCATACGGTCAGGGGAGTGGAGGGGCATTACACTCGGGCCCAGGCTGAGCAGGGTATGGCCCGGGTTTTGACTTGGTGGGCAAAGGAGCTCGACAAGTCCAAGGGAACCTCCCTGCGGCAGAAGTGTGCCGCGGCGTAGGGACTCCGACTTATGCGACGAATTTGCAGAAGGTCGGATAAGTCCAATAATCCCGGATTGTCGTTACAACTCGGTAAGGATTGGCCTCCGGCCTAAATCTCCGCGTGACCTGAAATCCAGGTTATTGGACACTTTGGTGTCTACACCTTGTTATCCGGAAGTACGCATTCGGCAATCAGCCGCATCGCGGCAGCAAGCTGTGAAGACTTGTGGTAGCCAAGGCCACGACCGCCATCTGCCCGCCGCAATTTCCAACTGGTGCAGGTCCAAAGCCCGCTTTCACCCCAGCCGGCTTTGGGGCCGCCATTCCGATGCACCCGGGACTCCGGGCCGCTGAGGTGGATGCCGAAGCGTTCGATCAGGGGGCCGCCCTGTGCCCAGTTGGTCGATGGTGCCCAGCGAGTTGCACCGTGCCCCTTCTCGCCGCAGAACAACGGGCCGTAAATCGGCGCGCCTGGATAGATCACGCAGATAGGCTCACGGGTTGCCGGGTGGCGCTCAATGTTCGGAGCCAGGCCAAGTACTCGCGCTACGGAAGCATCCAGCTCTGCCCCCTCAAGTTCGCAAAATTCCATGTCGTTTCCTTTCTTTTGTATCCGTATAACAAGCCGGTGCAGCGGACGGCCTACGGCCGCCGCTGACCGCCGGTGTTAATGCTCCGCCCCCGCATAGGGCATACCATCCGGCTTCTGGAACCCCGTCCGGGCCGCTTCCTCCAGGAAGCGGTCAATAGCTTCACGGCTGTGCAGCGCCTTGGCGCCGTTGCCGCCGATCACCGGTTTCGGGAACCGCGGGTCCTTGGCCAGGACGTTCCAGTACAGGCGGTGGGAAATTGGCTTGATGTAGGACAGCAGCTGTTTGGTGTCCAGGATGGCCTTCTGCTGCCATGCGGTGTTTTCTATGATCTTAGTTTCAGTCGTTGCCATGTTGTTGCTTCGCTGCGTTGTGTCGGTGGCTCTTCCGCCATTCCTGATAACAGGCCTTGCACATCTTCCAGATCCCATCCAGGTCGCCGCTGTTTGGGTAGAAGAACTCGGTGTCTGCCGGCCAATACTCCTTGCACTTGGTGCAGAGCTTCTCCAGCTCCCCGTCCTCGTCCAGGCGGTACTTTCCGCTGGCCAGGCGCTTGGTCAGAAGCGCCTGGTTTGGAGAGGCCCGCTTGTAGGCAAACCCGGCGCCCGGTGGGATTTGCCAGGCGGTGGCCGCGGCCGCCAGGATCACGACGGCACCTCAACCTTCAGGAACCCCTGGTTGCGGGGGTCGATGCACCCGCCGACCCAGGCCAGGCGCCGGTAGAGTCCCAGTGTGAGCTTGACGTCGGCCAGGCAGTAGTCGACGACGGCCCCGCGCTTCCCTTGCTGCCAGAGCACCGGCGCCAGGGCGCCATCGCCGGTCTTGCCGCCGATGCCGTTGATCCGGCAGAGGTCATCGAGACCAAGCCCCTTCGGGTGGCGTCCGGTAGCGCAGCCGGCGGCCGCCCAGATCCGCGCGGCGATATCGACGCTCTTCTCCGCCGGGATGTCTATGCCGGCCGCCTGGCAGACCAGGTCGTCGAAGCGGTGGCCATTGAAGCTGACCACGTGCGGGCGCTTCTCCACCAGGTCGGCGAAGGCGTCCAGGTTGTCGTCCTGGAAGACACGGTAGCGCTGCTCGATTAGGTCGAAGGCGCAGATGCAGGCGATGCCCATGCCGGCGTGGTCGTGCCAGCCCTCGGCGTACTCGATGCCCGGGATGCGCTCTTCGCCCGGGGCCTGGATGGCGCGCTTGATTTCGATGTCGTAGACAATCACTGCTTCTCTCCCCGTTGCTCGTCGATGGTGGGTTCGGTGGCTGTCGGCGCTCCGGCCGCGATCGGTGTTTCGTTCATCTCGATACCGAGGCCCGGCAGGACGAGGTTGTCTTCGCGGAACGTGGGCGTCTCCGCCTCGGCGGGTTTTTCGTTCGTCTCGATATCGCCTTTCACCCTGGTCAGCATGGCCAGGGTGTTCCCGTCCCGAGCCAGGAACTCGACCACCCAGCGGGGCTGTTTTCCGCGGCCAGACCAGGTCAGGTCCAGGTTCTCGGGGTGGGCGTAGGGCACTTCCCGGACGGTGCTCTTCTTCCCCGCCGGCGCAGCTTTTTTAGCCGCTTCAGTTCCGCCGCCCGCGCCAGCTTCAGTAGGGGTAGGAGTGCCTTCAGAATGGGCGGGGGGCAGGGGTTCGAGCTCGTCCAGCTTGCAGATGACGGTATCGGCCTTCTTCGGGCCGTACTTCACCGAGCAATCGCCAGCGGAAGTGATCGCCTCGATGACGCCTTCCCGACCGCAACACTTCCGGAAATGACCGCCGGGGCCCTTGAGGCATTCCTTGACGCGGACGCGGTCGCCTTTCTTGAATTCCAGGGCGGCGGGAGTTGCAGTATTCGGCTGCACTTCCGCCGCCTGCTTCATTGAAGCCGCTGAACCGGATTCTTCCGCCGGCGTTTCGCTTTCCCCGGCAGTCGTATCGGCCTCGGCGTTCCCGCTTCCGTCGGCGTCGAGTCGGTTCCGGAGTCTTTCGACATCGATGCCCTTGCACTTGGCCAGCTTCAGGAGGGCCTTCGGCTCCTTGTCCAGGCTCCACCGATCGACGTCGAGGTCGCCGACCAGGATGCAATCGAGAATCAGCAGGGCCAGCTCCTCGGCGGGACGCTGCTCGATATATTCGGTGAAGGCCTTTATGCGATCGCGGTCCTCGGCGCCTTCTGCGCCCCAGATCCTGGCCACCTGGCCCCGGGCGCCCCAGGAGGTGCCTTGTGCGAATAGGTGGCTGGCAATCAGGCCCAGCTCGTGGTGCTCGAATTGGGGGCCGCCGTGGTGAATCTCTTGCTGCAGGCGCCGGCGGATGTCGGTCATGAGCTCCAGGCGGAAGGCCCGTTCCCGTTCCACCTTGGCCTCCATAGCCTGGAGCTCAGCCTCGTGGTCATGGTGCCGTGGCTCGATACCGGCTGCCTTGAGCTTCTCGGCCAGGGTATTCTCCGGAACCACCTCGACCAGGCTGCCGCTGCTCTTGTCTTCGATCAGAACGGCGGTGGGGGCAGCATCCCCAAGGATTTCCCGGTAGGTTCGCCGCTCCGGATCCTCGTAACAGGTCATGTCCAGGCGCTTGTAGCCCTTGGGGTCATGGTATTGCACCCCGTAGGGGGCGATCTTGGCGGCTTCCTTGCCGGTGATGACCGTGGCCCCCTTGGCCTCGGCCGCCTGGCGCTGGATCTCGATGTAGGCTTGCTTTTTCTTGAGGTGGCAGTCCGGATCCGTGCAGACGTCTGCGCCGATATCGTCAAAGACTTCCGGCTGATTGCCGGCCCGGTTCGGGCAAGTGGTGCAGGGTCCTGGCGCCAGGCGGTCGTCGTCGGCCGGGAAGGGCGCCCGGGTCAGGTCCAGCATGTAGCGGTCCTGGATGTGCCGCTTAGCCCGGCGGACGGACATGACGTCCTCGTTGTAGTCCTTGGCGGTGATGTCCTTGAGGGCCTTCTCCTGCAGCTTCTTGCCCGGGATCCGGGCCACCAGGAGGGCGGTGGAGGGGGTGAGGAGCCCGGCATAGAACAGCCTGCGGCCTTCCTCCCCCAAGGCGGTGAGCTTCAGGCGGGCATAGATGTAGGCCTTGCTCTTGCCGATCTTCTCGGCCAGCTGGTCGGCGGTGTAGCCGTGTTCCTTCATCATGCGCTCGTAGCCCTCAGCCTCCTCCAGGGGGTGGAGGTCCTGGCGCTGCAGGTTCTCGATGATCTGGATCTCCAGGACCTCAAGGTCGGTGAGCTCGCGCACCATGGCGGGAATGTCGTCCAGTCCGGCGGCGACGGTCGCCCGCCACCGGCGCTCTCCAGCCACCAGCTCATAGCGGGTGGTTCGCTGGTTCGGGCGGGGGTACTTTTCCGGCCAGGGGCGCACCAGAATGGGCTGCAGGACGCCATGGCGCTGGATGCTTGCCACCAGGTCGGCCTGGGCCTCTTCAGGGAAGTTCTTCCGGGGATTGGTCGGGCTGGGAGCAACCAGTTGGACGGATAGCTCCAGGGTCTTGGCGGTCATGCCGATTTCCTCCGATAGGTCTTGGTGAGATCGCCGGCGATGCAATGCCCGCGATGGCGTAGGGTGTTGGCCAGGCGAGCTCGGTCCTGGTGGCTTTGGGTTGCCTGGCGAAGAAGGCCGAAGTAGCTGTTGGCCGTCTCGAAGAGGTTCTCAGCCGGGATCTCGCGCACCCGGCGCAGGACCTCGTTCAGGGTCCGCTGGCGGGTGGTGCGGCGCCAGGGCTTGATAACGTGGCCGACGAAGTCGACACCGCGCTCGACGGGCTGCAGGATGGTCTTCGTCGGGTTGAGTCGGGCGGCCAATACCTTTGTGAGGAAATCCTCAATATGGTCGCGGGCCTCATTGAGCCACTGGGGCGAGTCGTGGAGCAGGATGAAGTCATCAACGTAGCGCACGTAGTGCTGGGCGCCGATGCGGTGCTTCACGAACTGGTCTAGGGCGTCCAAATAGACATTGGCGAAGAACTGGGAGCTGAGATTGCCAATGGGCAGGCCCAGGTGGGCCGGCTGGTTGATGAGGCGCTTGTGGGGCGGTACGCGCTCCAGGAGGGCTGGGTTACCGCGCAGCAGGTAATCCTGGCGCGGATCATGGAATAGAATGGTCTCGGCCAGGGCCATCCACCAGGGCTCCCGGATCCGAGCGGCCAGCTGGTCGCGGAGGATGGCCTTGTCGATGCTGACGAAGAAGTTGGCCAGGTCGAGCTTCAGGTAGAAGGCCGGCCGGCGCCAGTTCTGGGTGATGCTGCGGATCTTGGCTTCCAGCCGCTCGGCCGCGTAGAGGGTGCCGCGGCCCGGGATGCAGGCGCAGGAGTCGGCGATGAACGAGGCGTAGAAGCGCGGCGAGATCCGGTTGTGGAAGAGATGGTGGACGATCCGGTCCCGGAAGTCGGCGGCCCAGACTTCCCTGGGCTTCGGCCGGGTGATGACGAAGCAGATAGAGCGGCCGGGCCGGTAGGTGCCGGCCCGCAGCTCGTCGTCCAGTTGGAACAGGTTGCGTTCCAGGTCTTGCTCGAAAGCCAGCGCGGAGGGCTTGTTGCGCTTGGACTCTCGGCAGTCCAGGTAGGCCTGGACCAGATCTTCGAAAGTGAAATCAGCATGGTGGCGCTCGCCTTGATCTGCGGACGGCCCGGGCGCGGAGCTTGTTGTTGCGGTTGTTGTTGTTCTGGTTGCCGTTGTTGAAGTTCTGATTCCAGGCATACTCGGCGGCCGAGGCGTATGGTTCGTGCTATCCACGTCGCCCCGCCGAAGGCTCTCGCCGATCAGCGGGGAAACTGCGCCAGACCGGGCCCGGCGGCTGCCGGCGGTCTCTGCGGTGCGCTTATCGGTGGCCTTGTGAGCCAGCGGCACGACCAGATTAAGAGTTCGCACAGTCATGGTGGCCGTAACCATCAGGAAGCGGGCGAAGTTGCGGAACGGCGCCATCCCCCCGCCTGCTTGCCGATGCTCTGCGTCAGCTCTACCGTCCTGGCGTACTGGCCGGTGGAGATCAGACGCTTGTCCCGGGAGAGCCGAAGCAGAAGCTCGGCCACCTGCAGCCGCTCGATGAGCTGCTCGAGGTGGGGCGCTTTCTCCCGGGCGGTATTAGCCCGGAAGATCAGCACCAGGATCTCGACCAGCTCGTCCCGGAGCTTCCCGCCGATCGATGCCTTGAAATCCCTGGGCATGTTCTTGGCGAGATCCGTGATGAGATCGAACAGGCTGTAGGCAGCCTTGTAAATCGGAAGGGCGGTATGGAGTGCCATGCTGATGAAAGGACTAAATCACTGAATTTCTAATCTGCGGACGGCCCGGGCGCGGAGCTTGCTGCTGCGGTGGCCGTAGCTCTGGTAGCCGTCGTAGAAGGTCTGACTCCAGGCATACTCGGCGGCCGAGGCGTTGATTTCGCCCGACCAGTACCATCGCTCCTCGAATTGCTCCTTGAGGTTCGCGTAGAGCAGGGCCTGTTCGCGCCGGGTGGGGAGTTCGCCGCCGGCTTCCTTGGCCCAGTCCTTGGCCTTGTCCCAGGTGATGTCGTCGGCCTGGCCGGGCAGGAGGATCAGGTGGTAGCTCGGCTCGCCGTCCTTGCCGACGATGAGGCCGGCGTAGTGCTCGCCCGGGTTGATCTCGATCAGTGCTTCCGGGAAGTGGATGGCTTCGGGCTTGCTGGCCTGGGCCTCGAAGGCGGCGATCATCTCGCCGATTCGGCTGTGCTCGGCCTTGATCGCGTCAAGCGTGATGGGGGGCATGGATGACTCCTGAAAATGGATGAATGACTAAATGGGCAATCTGCGGACGGCCCGGGCGCGGAGCTCGTCGTAGCGGTGGTCGTAGTTCTGGCTGCCGTGGCTGAAGTACTGACCCCAGGCAGACTCGGCGGCCGAGGCGTGGCGGGTAGAACTCCAGTACCAGACCGGGTCGAAGGCCTCGGCGCCGCTCTCGCGGAACGGATCTGCAGACGTCTGCACGGGAAAGTCAGGCGTGTAGGGTCGGGTCGGATCGAGGGCGGAGAGGTTGATGCCGGAGCGGGCCCAGCAATAGTTCGCTTCGGTGGTGGGCTTGAGGTTGCGGTAGCAGATCTCCAGCTCGTCCTGGCTCGGCAGATACCAGTCATCGAAGCCTCCGGTGCGCAGGTCCCGGGCCCACTGGGCGAGCTTGCTTCCGGCCTCGGCCAGGGTCTGGGTGTTGGCCAGACCGTCGCAGTAGGACAGGGCGCCGTCGATGGCCTTGCTGTGCCAGATCGTGTCGGCGTGTTCGCCTTCGGCCTTGGGGGCGACGATCAGGGCATAGGCCTGGCCGTCGATGTTGATGCGGCCGGCGTAGAAGCCGCCGGCCATGGCGGTGCCGAGGATGGGGTTGATTTCTTGGGGAGAGGATTGCATGGGAAGCCCTTTCAGGTAGTGGTGGAAGTGGTGTTACGCCGCCTCGTTGAACTCAACGATCTTGGTGCGCTTGGCAACAGCGCGTCCGATCTTCACCAGGGCGAATAGGTCTGCCCGGCCGGCGTTCTTGGCGGCGTCGTTTGTTGCTTTGAGCGCGCTCGGCTTCTCGGACAGGAACCGGGGCTTGCGCTTTGGAACACGCAGCACGAACCCGGAGACGCTGGCCGTGGCCTTGTCAAGGGCTGCGCTCATCATGCGGAATGCCGCTTGCGTGTTGGCTAGGTCTTCCCTGAGCCTGGCGGACTCCTGTTCCAGGTTCGAAATTGTTTTCCGGCCCATGGCAGAGGCCATCTCCGAGAAGTTCCGCTCCTGGGCCAGTTCGGCCTGCAGGCGTTCGATCTCTTCGCGCAGGGCGGTGACTTCCTGGCCGGCGGTGGTGGCCATGACCTTGGCGGCGCCGCAACAGACCTTATCGTCGGCGGCCGGGGCGGATTGCTCCGCGCCCGGCGCCTCGGCCAGCCCCTCGGCCATGGATGTCGCAAGGGAGGTCTCCGATGGCTGGCTGCCGGGGTTATTGGCCCCACTCCCGGCTTGGGTGGTCGCTGCCCCGCTGTGGGACGGGATGCCGCTGCTGCTATCTCTGCGGGCCGCCATGGGCGGATGCCAGGGCTTAACCGCCGCCGGCGCCTTTCCCGTCGCCAGGGCGTATTCCCACTGCTCCTTCTTTCCGCCGTTGCGCTCGGCATCGGAGACGGTCACGCGGCATCGGATCAGGTCGCCGCCGGCTTCTGCCATCTGGCCGAGTGCGGCGGCAACCTGGGTCGGGTCTGCCTTCAGGGCCTTGGCCAGGGGGCCGCTGCGGGCCTTGGCGCCGAGGTTGCGTTCGAACCAGTCGAGAATCTTTTCGCGGAGTGTCTTGGGGTCTTGTTTCATGGGGCGATGTTCCTGGGTTGCGGGTGGGCGGGTTGGCGGCGGATGGCCTGCAGGGCGTTCATCCGCTGTCGGGAACGGGTGCGCTGCTCTTCCAGCTGGTGGAGGTGGCGGCGCAGGGCAATCCGGCCGGCCTGGATGAGGTCCATCTCGGCGTCCAGGACCTGGCTGTCCTTCTGCAGGGTGCGGCATTGCCGTTCCAGGTCGTGCTGGTGGATGGCCTCGGCCAAAATCCTGGCCCGGGCGGCCAGGCGGAGAAGGGCGACGATCAGGCAGCGCACGGCGTGATCTCCTGGGGTAGTTCGGCCGGCCGATTCCGGACGACGATCCTGTGAAATCCGGGCGGGACGACGGGAGAGATCAGCGTCCGCCGACCGTCGGTGACCAGGAAGAAGCCGCTGGACGCGGCGCGGGCCGCGGCGGCCACCAGTGTCATGTCGTCGGGAATGTGGGTAGTGATCATTGCGCGTGCCCTCACTTGAACTTGGTCAGGGTGCAGACGAATGAGCGCAGGCCGCTGGGGCTGCTCCGCTGGCCGAGCCAGATGTTGCGCTTGGGGTTGCGGCGATACACCTGGTAGATGTCGCCCTTCTGGATCACCAGGAGTCCGTGATCCTTGGCGATCTGGCAGGCCTCCCGGTATTCCTGCAGCGGAGTGCGGCGGACCATGGCTGGCCTAGTGCCGGACGGGGAGCGCCGCCACCTTGGGCACGCCGGACTCGGTAAACACGACTCCGACGTTGCGGCGGATGCTCCGTGAGACGGCGCAGTGGGCGAGGTGGACCTTGAGTGCGGATAGGTGCAGCTTCATGGGGTGGCTCCCTTGGTAGGCGATTTTCACTGCTTCGATTGCTGTGGCTGTAAAAATATTAAGAAACTGAATTAACTATGTCAATCAGTTTTTGAATATTTCGAGATAGAGGCCATTCGGTAGCGTTTGGAAGGCAACAAAAAACCGCCTCGTGGGCGGCTGCAGATGACGTTAGTCTTATTGATCTCGTTTAGAGATGCTGAAAGAATTGGGGGTTTCTGGTCAGGCGTTCGTATTTGGAGGGCAGTTATGGGGGCTAAGGTAGATGCGACTGTATTTATCCTGTTTGTACTGACCCTTTATTTCTTGCCGACCGTCATTGCCTGGAGTAGAGACCACGACGGAATGGTCAAGATATTCCTATTGAATTTATTTTTCGGCTGGACGGCAATCGGCTGGATTGGTGCCCTGTTTTGGTCGATAAGTTCCAGCTCTGCCTCGTTCGAGCCGTCGCCTGCGACTCCGGTGCAACAAGAGGATTCGGGGCAGCGAATCCGCTGCCCCGAATGTGCTGAGTTGATTTTGAAGATGGCGAAGGTCTGCAAACACTGCGGCCACAAACTCGACTCGCCTTCGGAGAACGAAGATGTTGCCGCCTAGTCCAGGTGGGACTTGGTTACTCGGCGAACGCCGTAAGGTCTAGCTGGGGTATCTTGGCGGCCTTGGCGATGGATTGGGCATAGAAGGCCATGTCCTCGGCGCTGTCCCGCATGAGAACATGGTTGGCGTGCCGGCCCAGGAGGTTGATCTGGGCCTGGACCTTGGAGTAGTCGTTGGCGGCCACAATGGCGTAACGCTCCGTGTCGCTGCCCAGGGCGGCCCGGGCCTCGATCAGAGTCATGGCCTTGGCGGCTGCCTCGTTGCTCTTGTGCGCCCCCACGTCCTTGACGCGGAAATCGATGGTTTCGGTGATGCGGTAGACGCCGTTCTTGAGGGCGAACTCGGCATAGATGCCCGCCGAGGTGTTGACTGGGTAGTGAGTCACCACCTTGTGCTGGCGGATTTCCTCGGTGTTGCGCCCCAGGAGTTGGTTGCGGGCAAACCAGGTTCTCAGGTCGAAGTAGAGGCGCCCGGCGCCGGCCCGGCTGGCCCGCCGGGTTTTCGGCTCCGGCGTGACGTACGCTGAAAGCGTGGCCTCGACCTGGGCCTCGTATTCTTCCGGGTGGCCGGCAAAGAACGAGCCGTCCATTCCGTCTGCCGTAACCGGCGAAAACAGGCCCTGCAGGGCGAAGAGCTGCATTTCCTGGCTGTTGAGCTTGTTCAGAGCGGCCGGAATGGCCTGCGGCAGGGTGCGCAGATGCTCCGGATTCACCCAGGCGGATAGGGCACGCGCCTTGGCGAGGTTTGGCGTGATGCGGACGTCGACGCCCGCTTCGCCGAAAACGACCAAGCCGATATTGACGACCTCGCCGCGCGAGGCATCGGGAATCAGGCGGAGGAGGGAGTAGTCGTAACGGCTGCGCATGGGTATTGGGCGGTCAGAATGGCGAGTCTTCCGACGGTCTCGGGAGCGGACCACCAATCAATTATCGCATTCTTTCCACCGGCAGGAAGCCATTCATCCGGGATCGTGTCGGCGATCATTCCGATGTGCCGGGGAGTCAATCGGGTGATCCGTCCCAGGGTTTCCCCGATGTCCCCAGGGCGGAGCGCTCCGATCTGCTTTAGCCATTGCATGACCATCGTCGTTCGGCAATTGGCTGGAAGGGGCGGTGGGTTATCGATTGGGCCGTGCATGGCCCATCCTTCGGAATAGTCGAAGGCCATGGCGACGGGGTGGCCGTCAATCAGGTGCCAGAGAAAATTGCCCAGGTTTCGGTCGCCATTGGGCAGGAACAGGTCCAGTCCGATGATTCGGCAAACATTGATTCCAGTCCTGAAATAACGCTCCCGGTCGCCGGGGTCGATGGTGTCCCATTGCTTGGCCTCGGACTCCCAGCGCGAACCGAAGGCCAGGGTTCCGTCCTCCTCCAGGCGCAACTTCCGATAGACCGGGGTTGGCAAATGCACGGCCTCGGCCAGCTTGTGGCAAAACCATTCGCTGCCGGGAAGGAGGGGGTGATCGGCCGTGCGCTTGATGGCATATTTCCACCGGTCGGATGCGATGCCTGTCCAGCGCAGCCGGGCAGTGCCGCTGGCGCGGGTGAGGTTGGCCACCGTCAGGTCAAAGAGTTCGCCTTGCATCGCTCTTGTTCTTGATCTCCTCGGTGGTTGAAAGACTGTCCGGATCGGCGCCCAGGGCTTTCTGTAGGTTGCTTCGGGCGGCGGCTAGTTGTTCTGCGGTGATGGCCAGGGCTTCCAGGTCGCCTTCGCCAAGCGCGCCCGACATGAGCACATCCAGGAGGCGCTTTCCCGGGCCCATCTCGTAACCCAGGCCATGGGTCAGCCAGACCCGGGAAACGCCAATCTCGTCGGCGATTCGGTTGATGTCGTCCAAAGAGGGCTGGGATCGACCATTTAGCCAGTGGCTAAGTCCGGGTTGGGATGTTCCAAGGCGCTCGGCGAGCGTCTCTTGGCTGATTCGCCCCTTCATTGCGCGCTTTGCGCGATGCCGCCATGTCTCATGCATGTCTGGATTGTTCCAATACACGGACGCTGGCGCCACTACAGCCCCTGAATATTCCAAAGGCTTGCTTTCAGTTTCTGAATATTCAATAATTGAATGCATGAAGCTTACCGATTACCTTAAGCGAGAGGGAATGACGCAGGCCGAGTTTGGCCTGCGCCTCGATCCGCCCATGTCTCAGGCGGCGTTGTCGCATGTCATCAACGGTCGCATACGGATATCGCTCGAGCGGGCACTCGAAATTCAGTCCGTAACCGGCGGCGATGTCGCCGTAACCGATTGGGTGCGCCCCAGGGGCAGCGACGAATCCGGTCGATCCTCCGGCCATGAACATCATGAGGCTGCCTGAATGGTCAATAAGTTCGTGCATTCCGTCCCCCTCGCCAACGACCCAAGCATACCGGGCGGCGATTCGACCGGGATCAGGTGAAATCCTGTAATCAGGCCGGAGCAATTGGCCCCATGCATCAATGAGGTGACCTGATTCTGAGGTAGCGGCGTGCTGGTCATGTTGTGCTCGTTTGTTGTCATGACCGCAGTATGACGAGTGGCTTTTCGAAAGTTTACTGATGGAGTTGCATATGTCTAATCATGAAAATGGCATGAAGCGTGATCCGGTCAAGGTTCTCGGCGACGAGCTGGAGGTGGCGGAGGGGGGTATCAAGGATGCGGCTAAGCGGATCGGCCGTTCTCCCGGCGTCCTCTACAACAAGTTCTCGGAGGCGATGCCCCACTACGAAATAACGGTCCGGGAAGGCATCGCCCTGGCGAAAGGCCTAAAGACGACGGGGTTCATCGAGGCGATGTGCGAGCAGTTCGATGGCACCTTCCTGCCGCTCCCCTGTGGTCCGGCAGCCGAAGACGACGTGCTCCAGGCTTACCTGGACACCATCCAGTCCATGGGTCATCTCAGCGCCGAGTTTACTGAGGCGCGGGCGGACGGAGTCATCGAGCCCGCCGAGTTTGCCGCCATCAAGCTGCGGGGCCAACGGCACATCGTAACCATCATGCGCCTGCTATCCGAACTGGAGTCGATGGTTCGGGAGATCCCGCCGGCGGCGCCAGCCCTGTCGATTTCCTCCGGCAGCAAGGCGTGAGCGCAGATCAAATCGATACCGCCTGCGAGCGGGAGGAAAAGGACCGCGAGCTGCTGGTGGCGCTTGCCCGCCAGGCCACGGTTCAACTTCCCGCCACCGGGGAATGCCATAACTGCTTTGCATCGGTGCCGGAAGGGCACCGATTCTGCGATTCCGACTGCCGGGATGACTGGGATCTGAGGAACCGACAGGGCCGCCGATAGATGACGAATCAGGGAGTAGGCGGCGACAAGGGGAAAGGCCGGCTGCCAGATATCGATTTCAAGCGGATCGCCTCGGCCGCCCTGGCCTGTGCCGACTCGCTGGTCCGGGAGTGGCTTCCGGACGGTCACAAGGTGGGCCACGAATGGAAGGCGCGCAACCCGATCCGGGATGACCGGCGGGAGGGCAGCTTCTCCATTAACCTGGCCACTGGCGCCTGGGGCGATTTCGCCACGGATGACGCCAAGGGAAAGGATCTCGTATCGCTGCGGGCCTACCTGTTCCACGATGATGACCAGGTCGAGTCCGCCAAGTATCTGGCTGCGAAGCTGGGAATACCGGATGCCGCGCCGTCGGCGCAGCCGGGGGAGAGGGCTAAGCCACCCGCAATTCCCAGAGAAAAGGCCGACAAGCCACCGAAGGAAACTGAGGCGAAGCCGCCCGAGGCGCCCAAGTGGGTGCCCGTATTTCCCCTGCCTGAAAATGCCCCGCCGCCGCCCAGGGCCCATGAGTTCCGAGGAATCCCCGAGCGCACCTGGTGCTATCGGGATATCCAGGGCCGGGTGCTGGGGTACATCTGCCGCTTCGTCAAAAGCACGGGCGGCAAGGAAATCACCCCGCTGACCTACTGCCGGCATGAGAAGACCGGGGCCGAGAAGTGGTGTTGGGTGGCGTTCCCTGAGCCTCGGCCGCTCTACGGACTGGATCGTCTCTCCGCCAAGCCGGACGCCACCGTCCTGGTGGTGGAGGGAGAGAAGTGCGCCGACGCCGGCCAGGCCGAGCTACCCGACCTGGTCGTGATGACCTGGCCCGGCGGAGCCAATGCCGTCGATAAGGCCGACTGGTCGCCTCTTGCCGGCCGCAAGGTCATGACCTGGGCCGATGCCGACTCCCAGCGAAAGAAGCTCTCCAAGGCGGAGAAGGAAGCCGGCGTCGATCCGCTCGATGCGCCTTACCTTGCGGCAGCCGATCAGCCCGGCGCCAAGGCGATGGCCAAGGTTCGTTTGCAGCTGGCCGCCCGTGGCTGCCGGCTGTGGAATGTCGATATCCCCGGGCCCGGAGAAAAGCCGGACGGTTGGGATATCGCCGACATGATCGACGATGGGTGGCATGGAGAAGATCTGGCGATGCATCTTCGCCAGCATGCCAAGCCCTGGGAACCGCCGAGCGAGGAAAGCGATTCCGCACCTTCCGACGCGGGTGAAGCGAAACGCCGGCCGGCCGGCGATCCGGATCGGTGGCGGGACAATCTCCTCTGGAAGAAGGGTGAGCTGAGCGACTGCCTGGCCAACGTCTATGACATCCTGGCGAACCGCCGGGAGTGGAGCGGGGTGCTCGGGTTCAACGAGTTCTCGCTGCGGGCCGTGAAGCTCAAGCCGCCCCCCTTTGCCAACGGCGACGTCGGCGACTGGGAGGGGGTGGATGATTCCCGGACGGCCATCTGGCTCACTCGCCAGGAGGAAATCACGCCCACCTCGGCGCGGGTCATGGAAGCCGTCGAAACCCTGGCCCGGGCCCACTCGTTCCATCCGGTCCGCGACTGGTTGAGCAGCCTGCCAAAACACGACGGCACGGCGCGGATCGACACCTGGCTCTCGGATTACCTGGGGGTGGCAACCTCCGAATATGTCCGCCTGGTTTCCCGGTGGTACCTGATCGGCATGGTCGCCCGGGTCATGGAGCCCGGGGTCAAGTTCGATACCTGCCTGGTGCTCGAAGGCACCCAGGGCAAGGGCAAGTCCACCGCCTTGAGCATCCTGGCCGGCGATTGGTTCGACGACACCGACCTGGACCTCAACAACAAGGACGCCATGGCCTCCCTGCAGGGGGTGTGGCTCCACGAATTCGCGGAGCTGGGCTCGCTGGCCAAGGCCGAGGCGAGCAAGCAAAAGAGCTTCCTCACCCGGCGGGTGGATAAATACCGGCCGGTGTATGGCCGCCGGGACATCAAGGCGCCGCGCCAGACGGTCTTCGCCGGCTCGGTGAACGACTGGGAGTGGCAGAAGGACCCCACGGGCGGCCGGCGCTTCTGGCCGGTCATGTGCACCGATGCCCTCAACCTGGATGGGCTGCGGGATAACCGCGACCAGCTCTTCGCCGAGGCGCTGGCCGCCTACCTGGCCAAGGAAAGATTCTGGCCCACGGCAGAGCAACAGAAAGACATCTTCGACCCGGAGCAGCTCCAGCGGGAGCAGCCGGACTCGTTTATCGATGCCCTCCACGATTGGGTCTATGGCCAGACGGCGGATTTCTCCGTGGCCATGGCCGTCCTGGAGGGGCTCAAGCTCGATGCATCGAAACTCACCCGGGACACCCAGACCCGCGTCGGCATAGCCCTGCGGAAACTGGGCTGCACCCGGGTGGAAAAACGCAATGGCATGGTGCGCTATTGGTACAGGCCGCCCACGAGAAAGGCGGCGTCGTCGGAAGCCACACAGCCAGCGCAGCAATACGGGGAGGGACGCCGTGCGCCGTTCTGAAGCCCCGGAGGTTGGGAAGGTTGGGAGCAGGTTGGGAACCCCGAAACCCGCATGGATAGGGCGAGTTCCTAACCTTCCCAACGTTCCTAACCTTTTCTCACGTGTGTGTGCATGCGTAGGCGCACCCGTGCATGCGCACCCACACACACACCCACACACACGGAAATTCAAGTTGGGAAGGTTAGGAAGGTTAGGAAGATCCGCGCCAGTTCGGGCTTTCCGGCTTCCCAACCTGCTCCCAACCTTCCCAACCTCGGAGGGAATGGCATGAAATCCTTGCTCGACAAGATGCGGGCCGACTGGGCCGTGGTCGCCGAAAACCGCCTGGAGACGGGTGACTGGACGGAGGAGGACGAAAGGGACATCGGATTGGCGGTCAAGGCGGCGGTGGATTCGGGCGATTCCTCGACCATCGCCATGTGGTCCCACTGGCTGTCCGACGCGGCGAGCTGGGTCTGCGCCTACAACCTCATCATCCGCAGCGCCGAGGCCGGAATGCGTGCCAAGGCCGCTGAAGAGAAGGCGAAGCGGGAACGGGGGAACTAAGCATGGTCACAATCAGCGTCACCAGCGATGTCTCCGCCGTGGCCCGCCGGATTTCCGAGCGCCACAAACGGCAAGTGCCGTTTGCTGCCAGCCGGGCGCTCAACGTCCTCGCCGGCAAGGTTGCCAGCCGTGAGAATTCCGAGATCGTCAGCATCTTCGACAGGCCGACGCCGAGGACAGTCAAGGCGGTCAAGGTCTTCAAGGGGGCGACGAAGGGTGATCTCAGCGTGGTAATCGGGGTGGATGATGGGTTCAGGCGGACAGCTGCCGACGCGGCTCTGGGAACGAAGGGGAAGAACGCTGTTCCGCCATCCGCCTATCTGCTGGCCCAGATCATCGGTGGCCATCGGGTGCCGAAGCGCTTCGAGCTCGCCCTGCAGAGGGTCGGCGCCATGCCTCCTGGAAAGATGGCGGTATTCGCCAAGCGCTCCAATGCCCTGGACGCCTACGGAAACATCACCCAGGCAAAGATCGTGCAGATCCTCTCCTGGTTCCAGGCATTCCCCGAGTCGGGATACCGGGCCAACATGAAGGATCGAACCAAGCAAAGCCTCATGAAAGGCCAGCGCAAGGGGATGCAGCACGGCTTTGCGTACTTCTCCGGCGGCGGGAAGACGGACCTGCCTGATGGCATTTGGGAGCGCCACTTCCCGAACGGCACGGCCGGCAAGTCCTTCGTCCGCCCCATCCTCATCTTCATCGATCCCGCCCAGTACCGCGCCCGGTTCAAATTCCAGGAGATCGGCGCCCAGGTAGTAGCCCGGGAGTGGTCCCCCGCCTTTGCCGCCGCCTTGGCTGATGCCGTGAGGACCGCCAAGTGAATCGCCCGGGCACAGAGAAATCACCCCAGATCACGGGTCCTTCCTGGGCTCCAGGGTCACGGGTGATTAGATCCTCGTTTTTCCGCTGTTTATCAACTTTCTATAGGGGGTTCCGGTTTTGAATCAACACGTTATCGAACAAATTGACCCGAATCAGCTGACTCCGCACCCGGACAACAGCATGAAGCACGGGGATGGGCAGATCACCCAGCTGGTGGCCAGCTTCGAACAATTCGGCTTCAACGGGGTGATCGTCATCGATGAGGACAACGTCGTCCTGGCGGGCCACGGCCGGCGCCTGGCGGCGATCCGGGCCGGCATGGCCACCGTGCCGTGCTTGCGCCGCACCGGCCTGACGGATGCCCAGAAGCGGGCCTACATCATCGCGGACAACAAGATCGGACGGGAATCGGAGTGGGATGTGGAGGTCCTGGAGAAGCTGCTGCAGGAGCTCAACGGTGCCGGCCTGGATCTCGACTCCCTGGGGATCAGCGCCGCGGCGCTGGCGACCATTACGGCTCCGCAAGGGAAGGGCGCTTCCGCGGGTCGCCGGGCCAGCGGCGAGCGGGCGAAGCCGTCGCCGGTGAAGCTGGACGGGGAGAAGCTGCTCCACCTGGTCAGCGACCTGGCGTATGGAATCCAGGAAGAGGGGCGTGCGCAGACGTCTGCACTCATCGGCCGGATTGACGGCATCAGCTACCAACTGGTGGCCACCAGCGCTGCCGAGTCGGAGAGGATCGGCCTGGGCGATCCCGTGGCGGACATCGAGTGCCTGGTCAAGCGCGAGATTGGGAAGCGGAGTAAGAAAAATGAAGCCGATACGAATCGAGTTTGACCTGGGCTGCAACTGCCACCGCCAGCCGGTAAAGCTGGTTCATGAGAAAGGGTTGGATGGCCGCTTTGCATGGGCGATCCACCGCCTCGAGGCCAACCAGCGCGATGACCATGCCGTCATTGGCGGTCTCGGTGACGATCAGATCCTGGCGATGGCCGATGCGGTCAAGGCGTCGCGGCATGAGCGCCGGGACTGATAGCTGATCCATGTCCGCCCACCTCAACCACGACACCGCCGCCCGGCTCCTGGACCTGACACCGGGTGAGCTCACCCGCCTGGTCAATGCGGGGATCATTCCCCGGGTCGGGAAGGACGCCTACGCCCTGGCCCCCATCGTGCATTCCTACATCGGCCACCTGCGCGATGAGCAGGCCCGGGCGGACCAGCGTCCGACCCAGGCCGAGATCGCCGCCCACCTGGATATTTCAGACCGGCGCCTGCGGGAGCTGCTGACGGAGTTCGGCCTGGATCACAAGCAGGTCCCGCTCTCCGACATCCGGATCAAGTACATCCGCAAGCTCCGGGAAGAAGCTGCCGGCCGTGCCGCCGGCGGCGACCTGGACCTCGCCGGCGAGCGGGCATTGCTGGCGCGGGCGCAGCGGGAAGGGCAGGAGATCAAGAACGAGGTAGCCCGGGGCACCTACGCCCCCATCGAGCTCCTCTCCGACGTCCTGGCCAACGCCTCCCAGGCCGTGGTGGACCGCATGGACCAGATCCCGGCGGCGCTGCGCCGGGTCTGTCCGGACCTGCCCCAGGCCGCCCGCGATGCCATCATGGCCGAGATCGCCTCGGCCCGGAATGAGATGGTCCGCAAGACCGCCTCCCTCGTCGCCGACACCCTGGAACCCACCGACGTCCAGGAGGAAGACGAATTCCTGGTGGAGACTCCCGAGGAATGAGCCAGAACATTCCGCCCGCCCAGCTGGAGGCCATCAAGCGAGCCATCGCTGCCGGCCTGGCACCGCTGCGGGCGGATCCGCCCATGCCCTACAGCACCTGGGCGGAGAAGCACTTCGAAATGGACGAGGAGTCCAGCCACCGCCGGGGCCTGTGGGAGCCCTGGCCGTTCCAGATCGGCTGGATGGATGCCTTCTCCAACGATGACATCTTCGAGGTGGACGTCGAGAAGGCCAAGCGGGTCGGCTACACCAAGACCATTGTCGGCTTCGGCGCCTACAACGCTTCCCACCGCCGCCGGAAGCAGGCCATCTGGCAGCCTACCGACGATGACCGGGACAGCTTTGAGAAGTCCGAGATTTCCCCGGCCTTCGACATCTGCAAGGCCCTGGCCCCGGTGCGCCGCGCCGGCCGCGATGACGACACCATCAAGTTCAAGCGCTTCCGCGGCAGCGTCCTCCACCTCCTTGGCGCCAAGGCCGCCCGCAGCTTCCGCCGCATCACCATCGCCGTGGCCATCCTGGACGAACTGGACGCCATGGACCAGGTGGTTGAAAAGACCATCGACCCCTTCACGGGCGCGGTCGGGCGCCTGGAGGGCGCGCCCTTCCCCAAGGTCATCGCAGGCACCACGCCCCGGCACAAACTCACCAGCCATATACGTCGCCGTGTCGAATGTGCCGACGCGGTCATGCAGTACGAAATCCCGTGTCCACACTGCGGCGTCTCGCACCCGCTGCGCTGGGGCGGAAAGGACGTCGCCCACGGGTTCAAGTGGGAAAACAACGACCCGAATACCGTCCGCCACGTCTGCCCCCATTGCCATGAGGCCATCGCCCAGGCCGACTACCTGGCGACCTGGAAGCAGGGCCTGTGGGTCAGCCGCTGCGGAAACTACACCTACGACCATATCCGCAAGCTGTGGCTGGATGGCGACAGCAACCCCAGGAAAGCGCCGCGCCACGTCGCCTTCGTCAATGTCTGGACCGCCTACAGCCCCCAGCGCACCTGGCCGGACATCGTCCGGGAGTTCCTCGAGGCCCGTAAAGCCCAGAAGGTCGGCGACAACGGCCCCATGCAGGGCTTCAAGAACGAGACCTTGGCCGATGTCTGGGAAGAGGAATTCGAGCATACCGATGCCAGCCTCCTGCGGGAGCGGGCCAAGACCGATATCGACATCCCCCTGCAGATCGTCCCCGAGGGCGCCTGCAAGATCGTCATGGGAATCGACACCCAGGCCGATCGCTGGGAGGCCGTGGCCTGGGCCGTCGGCCGCGGCGAGGAAATGTGGCCGATCGACTACCGGGTCATCTACGGTTCTCCGGCTGTGCAGGAGGAGTGGGCTGAAAAACTCGACCCGGTCATCAAGACCATCTACAAGCACGTCAACGGCCACGATATGCCCATCGACGCCGTGGGGATCGACACCGGCGGCACCAACTGGACCCACCAGGCCTACAACTACTGCCGGGCCCGCACCCACCACAAGGTCTATGCCACCAAGGGCGACCAGGCCCTGGGGGCCCCCATCAAGATGAAGCCCAGCTGGGTGGATGTGAATGCCTTCGGCCGCACCCTCAAGCGGGGCATCAAGCTCTGGCGCATCTGCGTCGACACCGCCAAGGATCTGCTCCACGGCCGCCTGGACCAGGTCAAGACCTTCGGCCGGGGATACGTCCACCTCAACCGGAACCTGCCGCCCCAGTTCTTCGACCAGCTGGCTGCGGAGCACCGAATCCGCGTCCGTGTGGCCCACGGCTGGGCGGATCGCTGGGTCTGCCCCAGTGGCCACCGGAACGAGGTTCTGGACTGTACCGTGATCGCCATGTTCTTGTGCCAGGTCCTCGGCCTGCATACCACCCCGGATTCCACCTGGGATGCCTGGGAGCGGGATCTCGCGCCCAATCTTTTCAGCACGCCGCCGGTATTGCCTGCTCCGGCCGCAAGCGTGGAGACGTCTGCACCGCCGCCGGATCCAGAACCGCCCGCGCAGGCCCCTGTACAGCCGGCCCCGTCGGCGCCGGCGAGTCGTCCGGCAACGCGATTCGCCAAGGATGAATGGTCAAGGAGAGGTTTTCGTTGAAAAGTGCTGACGACATCATTCGATCCCTGATTAAGGCTGTTCAGGATCTGGGTGAGGCAACCTTCACAGAAAGCGTGGCTGAGCAGCTTGAGCAGCAACTGCGCCTGACCTATGGCGGGCAATCGGTATACATCCAGAAGGTCGACCGGGATGCCCGGCGCGATGCGGTCCTGCGCGACTTTGACGGCCGCAACCGTAAGGAACTATGCGCCCGGTACGGCCTTAGCAAGGCCCAGTTCTATCGGATGCTGAAGGGCGGGTAATCGCCGCTGAAAGTCTCATTTTTCCATGTAAATGAGACTTGCCGGCCGGTAGCCTCACCGAACCCAATCCAGAGGTTCAACGATGAGCACCGCTACCGAAATGCTAGCCAAGTACCTGGCTGCAGAGTCCGCCCTGCTGGAGGGGAAGGAAGTCACCCTGGAGAATGGCCGCCGGCTGCGCATGGAAGATCTGCCGAGCATCATTGCCGGCCGCAAGGAATGGGAACAGCGCGTCGCCGCCGAGACCGCCCGGGGAAACAAGGCGCCCGCCATCGGCGGCCTGTCGATGAGCGTCGCCAGCTTTAACGCCACGACGCGCAGCGCCTGGAGGCGGAACGGATGAAACGCCCGGCTCTCAACCCGTTCGACCGTCTGGTCTCATTCTTCAGTCCCGCCGCTGGGCTTCGCCGCCTCAATGCCCGGCGCGTACTCGGCGAGTACGAAGCCGCGCAACCGTCCCGCCTGCGCAAGTTCGCCCGCGACCAGCGGTCCCCAGATCTGCAGGTCCAGTACGGCGCCTTGGCCCTGCGCACCCTGTCCAGGAACCTGGAACAGAATCACGACATCGCCCGCGGCGTGTTGCGCGTCCTGGTCAACAACGTCGTCGGCCCCACCGGCATCGGCATCGAGCCCCAGCCGCGCAGGAAGGACGGCAGCATTCACGCCGAGTACGCCCAGGCCCTGCGCTCCGCCTACCGCGACTGGTGCCAATGCCCGGAGGTCACCCAGCGCCACCACTGGGCCAAGGTGCAGCGCCTCATGGCCAAGACCTGGTTCCGGGATGGGGAGGCCTTTAGCCAGTCGCTCATCGGCCAGGTTCCATACCTTGATCACGGAACCCGCGTGCCGTTCTCCCTCGAACTCTTCGAGGCCGACATGATCCCGATGGACTACGACGACCTCGGGAAAAACATCCGGCAGGGCATCCAGCGCAACGCCTGGGGCAAGCCGACCGGCTACTGGGTGTGGCGGAACTTCCCGAACGATCGCGTCACCCTCAACCTGTCCAGCGATCTCAAATACATCGAGGCCGCCCGCATGCTGCAGCTCGCCTCGGTGGACCGGATCGGTCAGATGCGCGGCGTCTCCGAGTTCGCCAGCGTCATCACCCGGCTGGAAGACATCAAGGACTACGAGGAATCCGAGCGCATCGCCGCCAAGATCGCCGCGGCGCTCACCGCCTACGTAAAGAAAGGATCGCCAGAACTCTACGAGCCCAGTACCGGGCCGCGTGACGCAGATGGAAACGTCCTGCCGCGGGAGATCGGGCTATCACCGGGCACCATTATCGACAACCTCGGCATAGGCGAGGAGATCGGCCTCATCGACTCCAACCGGCCGAACCCCAATGTCGTCACCTTCCGCCAGGGCCAGTTGCGCGCGGTCGCTGCCGGGATCGGGGCAAGCTACTCCAGCATCGCCCGCGACTACAGCGGCACCTACTCCGCCCAGCGCCAGGAGCTGGTGGAGCAGTGGATCCACTATGCCGTCCTAACCGACGAATTCGTCGGCCAGTTCGTGCAGCCGGTATGGCAGCAGTTCGTACTGGCAGCCCACCTCTCCGGCGTGGTTCGCATGCCAGCCGACCTGGAGCCGTTCAGCCAGGACGATGCGCTCTTCGTCGGCCAGTCCATGCCGTGGATCGACCCGCTCAAGGAAGCCAACGCCTGGCACCAGCTGGTGCAGGACGGCTTCGCCAGCGAAGTGGAGGTCATGCGCAAGCGAGGCGTCAACCCGCGCGACGTGCTCGAGCAAATTTCCGCCTTCCGCCAGGAGGCAAAGGACAAGGGGCTGATCTTCGCCTCCGACCTGGCCAACGAGAAGCCAGCCGAGAAGCCGCCGGCCACCCCCGACCCGGCGGAATAAAAGGTCTCATTTTTCCATGTAAATGAGACTGGCAAATCCCGAAACTGTGCAGACCCAATGAACGGAGGCAACTTATGCCCCAGGTAACGAACAAGTGGTACAGCATTCGCACCCGCGCCGCCGCGCAGGGCGTGAAGTCGGCCGAGATCCTGATTTTCGGCGACATCGGCGAAAGCTGGTATGGGGATTCCATCCTGGCGAAGGACTTCGTCCAGGAGATCGCCGCCATCGATGCCGAGCAAATTACCGTCCGCATCAACTCCTATGGCGGATCCGTCTCCGATGGCATCGCCATTCACAATGCCATCAAGCGGCACCCGGCCACCGTCACCACCTCCATCGAGGGCGTCGGCGCCTCCATCGCCAGCCTCATCGCCATGGCCGGCGACACGGTGGAGATGGCCGAGAATGCCTTGCTCATGATCCACGCCCCCTGGGGCTACGCCGCCGGCAACAGCGCCGACCTGCGCGAATTCGCCGACATGCTGGACACCTGGGCCCAGGCCATGGCCACCAGCTACGCCAGCAAGACCGGCCGAACCACCGAAGAAATGCTGGCCCTTCTCACCGATGGCCAGGACCACTGGTACACCGCCGAGCAGGCGCTGGCCGAAACCTTCGTCGACACCGTCGTCCAGGCCATGCCCATGGCCGCCAGTTTTGACCGTGCGGCTCTGTCCGCCCGCTTCAAGTCCTTGCCGGCAGCCGGCGGGTCACCCTTTGCGGCAGCCGCCGCACCAACCTCCAAGGAGATCGATATGCCTGGAACCAACCAGCCGGCGGCGCCCGCGCAAACTGCCGCCAAGTCCGAAGAAGAAATCAAAGCCGCCGCCGTCAAGGCAGAGGCCCAGCGCCGCGAAGAGATCAAGGCCTCGTTCGCCAAGTTCTCCGGCGTCGAAGGCGTTGCCGCCCTGCAGGCATCCTGCGAGGGCGACATCACCTGTTCCGTGCAGGATGCCAACAACAAGCTTCTGGCCCATCTCGGCAAGGGCTCGGCCCCCGTCGCTGGCGGTTACGCCGTCACCGTCGAGGACTCCCGCGACAAGTTCCGCGCCGGCGCCATGGCGGCCCTGATGGCCCGGGCCAACCTCGCCAAGGACGACCGCGTCAACAACTACCGCGGCCTCTCCCTGATGGACATGGCCCGGGAGTGCCTGGCCATGGCCCACATCGACGTGCGCGGCAAGAGCAAGATGGACGTGGTCGCCGCCGCCTTCACCTCCACCGGCGACTTCCCTCTGCTGCTCTCCAGCGTGGCCGAGAAAGCCATGCTCAAGGGCTACGAGGAAGCGGACGAAACCTTCCAGAAGTGGACCAACGTGGGCCAGCTGGGCGACTTCAAGGCCGGCAAGCGCCTCGACCTCAACACCTTCCCCTCCCTGGACAAGGTCGCCGAAGGCGCGGAATACAAGTACGCCTCCGTCGGCGAGCGGGGCGAGACCGTGCAGCTAGCCACCTACGGAAAGCTCTTCGCCATCACCCGCCAGGCCATCATCAACGACGACCTGGATGCCTTCAGCAAGATCCCGGCGCGCATGGGCCGCGCTGCTATCCGCACTGTCGGCGACCTGGTCTATGCCATCCTCACCGGCAATCCGAACATGGCCGATGGCGTTGCCCTGTTCCACGCCGACCACGGCAACCTGCTGACCGGTGCCGCCCTGAGCACCGCCAGCACCGACGCCATGCGCGTGGCCATGGCCCGGCAGAAGGTCGGTAGCGAAGCGGCGCTCAACATCCGCCTGGGCTACATCATTGCCCCGGTATCTCTGGAAGGCGCCGCCCGCGTGGTGGCCAACTCCGAATACGAAGTCGGCATCCTGGACGCCACCAACAAGCTCTCCAACCGCAACAACACCACGCCGAACAGCATGCGCGGCCTCTTCGAGGTGATCTCCGACGCTCGCCTGGACGCCGCCTCCACCGCTGCCTGGTACGGGTCCGCCAATCCGGGCATGTACGACACCATCGAGGTCAGCTACCTGGACGGCATCCAGACCCCGACCCTGGAGCAGCAGGGCGGCTGGGCGGTCGACGGCGTCGAGTTCAAGGTGCGCCTCGATGCGGGCGTCAAGGCCCTCGACTTCCGCACCCTGGCCAAGAACCCCGGCTAAGGCGATTGGCGGCGCTTCGGCGCCGCCTGACGAACCCATTCAAGTTCCAAGGAGAACGACATGACCAAGAACTACCTCCAAGAAGGCGACGTGCTCGACCTGGTGGCGCCTTACGCGGTGGCCGCCGGGGATGGCGCCCAAGTGGGCAGCATCTTCGGTGTGGCCATCAACGCCCTGGCTCTCAGCGAGTCCGGTCCATTCGCCCGCTGCGGTGTTTTCGAACTCACCGCCCTGTCCACCGCCACCGGTGCTCAGGGCGCCAAGGCTTACTGGGACAACGTCAACAAGCGGGTTGACACCGACTCCACCGTTGGCCTGTTGATCGGCGCGTTGCTGGCCGCCAAGACGAACGGACAAACCACCGCCCAGGTGGTGCTGAATGAGGGGGTTCCCTCCACCGCTGAGGGCCCCCAGGCTGCCATCGTCAGCCTGACCGACTCCACCGGCGCCGCCACCAACGACTCCACCCTGGCCGACGGCCTCACGATCACCGCGATCACCGACAACTCGGGCGGTGCGGCGGGCGATACCATCGCCGCGGCCACCAACACCGACGCGCTGACCGATAGCACGGGCGGCGCCGCGAACACGACCCTGGAAGCTGTCGGCGCGACCAACGGCGGTGACGTGTCGGGCGCGATCAACAACAACTTCGCCGACCTGGCCGCTCAACTGGCCAAGCAGCGGTCGCTCAACACCGTTCTGATCAATGCGGTGGCCTCGCTGGCCGCGAAGGTCAATACCGGCGTCACCGACCTCACCACCCAGAACCAGAACGACAGCGACATCGCGGCGAAGCTGAACACGCTTCTGACCGAGCTGCGTGCCGCCGGCATCATCGCGGCCTGATAAGCGATGAGCTTTTCCACCCTCGAATCCAGAGTCAACGCCGCGGCGCTGGCGAAGCTCGCCAATGCTTCGGCGGTGATTTCTGGGCGGGTGGTGGCTGGCGTCTTCTCCAACGGCTACAGCGAAGCCTTTGGGGGGCTGGTTGGGGGCCGCCAGCCGACTCTTCTGTGCAGTAGTGCAGACGTATCCACGGTTGCGCGAAACACAGCGATCACCGTGAACGGGACAGGCTATACCGTGGCGGATCTCCGTCCTGACGGGGTGAGTGGCGGCATGACCCTGCTGATCCTGGAGGAGTCCTGATGGCCAGCAAAGCCGAACAGATCATGCAGGCCATCGTCACCCTCCTGACGGTGCCCCCGATGTCTTCGGTGCCGTCGGCCGACGTCCACCGGGACGTCACCGTCGCCATCGACAGCGCGGTGTCGGCCGCCATCGCCGTAGAGGAGGGCGACGAGCCCGAGCCCAGCCTGTTCACCATCGGCGTAGCCGACCGCGTTCTCGATGTTCGCCTCACCGCGCTTGCCAAGGGGCACGCCGCTTCTTCCCTGGCCGACGCCCCCATGGTGGAAGCCCATAACCGCCTGATGGCCAACCTCACCCTCGGCGGCCTGGCCGATGACATCGAGGAAGGGCCCAGCAGCCGGGAGCGCGCCCAGCGGGAAAAGCCCGTCGCCGCGATCACCAAAACCTACCGGGTGCGCTACCGCACGGGCGCCCGATCCGTGGAGTCCTGACATGACCGACAAACACCCCCCGTTGCCCCAGTCCGGCGGCAGCTACCGCCAGAACGCCCAGGGCGGCCTGGACTTGATCGAGAACACCAAGCCCACCGACACCCGCGCTGAGCGTGCCGCCGCTGCCAAGCCCACCGACACCCGCGCTGAGCGTGCCGCCGCTGCCAATCCCGCCGCCCCTGCCGCCCAGAACGAGGAATAACCCATGCCCCGCTTCACGCGCAACACCGCCATCCTCGCCAAGATCGAGTCCGCCTACGGGGTGGATCCGGTGCCGACCGGCGACGCCAATGCGATGCTCATCAGCAACCAGAGCATCAACCCCCTGAATTCCAACAACATCGACCGCGACTTGGTCCGGTCCTACTTCGGCGCCTCCGAGCAACTGGTCGGCGATGCCTACGTCGAAATCAGCTTCGACATCGAACTGCAGAATGGCGGCACCGCCGGCGAGGCCCCCGGCTACGGCTGCCTGCTCCGCGCCTGCGGCTTCGCCGAATCGTTGCTCGCCACGCCGGCCCGGGTAGAATACACCCCGGTATCCACCGGCCAGGAATCCGTCACCATCTACTATTACGATGACGGCGTTCTCCACAAGGCCCTCGGCTGCCGGGGCAATGTCGTCTTCAAGCCCATCGCCGGCCAGCGCCCGGTGATGAGCTTCAAGTTCTTCGGCCTCGACGGCGGCATGTCCGAAGCCACCCCGGGTTCCTTGACCCTGACCGGCTTCAAGGTCCCGCAGGCCGTCACCAATCCCAATACCGGGGACGTCACCCTGGGCGGAACCTACGCCGCCGGCGCCATCACAGGCGGCACCGCTTACCCGAGCCGCGGCCTGGAAGTCGATTGCGGCAACAACGTGCAGCATATCCCGCTCCTCGGCGGGGAGTCCGCCGATATCACCGGCCGGGACATGACCGGCAAGGCGACCTTTGACCTCACCGCCGCCCAGGAAGTCACCTTCATGACGGCCGTCAAGGCCACGGCCACCCAAAGCCTGTCCCTGCTGCACGGAACGACGGCCGGCCACAAGGTCCTCCTGGTGGGGGCGGCTGTCCAGCTCATCAACCCCGCCAAGGAAGACTTCAACGGCCGGCGCCTGATCGGCTATGGCCTGCGCTTTCTGCCCGTCAGCGGAAACGACGAATTCCGCCTGGTGCTGCTATGAGCAAGATCGTCATCATTCCCAGCGCCGACCTCACCTTCGAAGCCCCCGTGCGCCTCACCGTGCATGGAAAGCCGGAGCCGGTTGAGGTCCGGATGCTCTTCCGCCACAAGAGCCTCGAGGCGGCGACCGCCTGGCGCTCCAGTGAATTCCCCAGTCTCGCGGCCCAGTTCAACGAAATTATCGCCGGCTGGAGCGAAGAGGACTTCGATAAGCCATACAGCGTCGATGCCCTGGCGGAATTCTTCGGCAACTACGGCGCCGCGCCGGGAGAGGTCGCCACGGCCTACGCCAAGGCGCTGATGGAGAGCCGCGTAAAAAACTGAGGGAGGCCGCGGACTTCCTCGTCCGCGGCAACCCGATCGATGATGGCCCGCTGGAAGCCCTGGCGGCCATGGGAGCAACACCGGAGCAGTTGGAGGAGGCCCGGGAGGCACTGAAGGGTAGGGTGGAGGAATTCGGGCTCTGGCCTGACAACGGCCTTCCCCTGCAGGTATTCGATGCGCTGTACAGCCAATGGCGCATCGGCCCCTTCGGGCACCGTCTGGGGCTGGATTACGCGGCGATCCCGGCGGCGCTGAAGTTGATGGCGGTGAAGAAGAAAGACTGGCCGGCACTATTCGCCGACCTGCAGGTGTTGGAAGCGGAAACCATACTGGTGCGGAACCTATGACAGAAGCGACGAAGATCATCATCTCAGCCAAGGACGAAACGAAGTCGGCCATCGACTCCGTCGTCTCCGGGCTGGGTCGCCTCGAAAGCGCCAGCTTTGGGGCGGGGAAGGTCTTCTCCGGCTTCACGGCGATCCTTTCAACCGCTGCCATCGCCAACAACTTCAAGAGCTACGTCAGCGGCGCTGCCGCCCTGGACGACATGTCCGAGAAAACCGGCGCCTCGGTGGAATCCCTCTCGGCCCTCGTTGGGGTGGCGAAGGCCGGCGGGCATGAAGTCGAGATGGTGGAGCAGGGGGTCATACGGCTCACCAAGGCCCTGGCGGGAGCAGACGAGGAATCGAAGGGCGCCGCCCATGCCCTGTCGGTCCTCGGCCTCGACAAGGTAAAGCTCCAGTCCATGGACGGCGGCCAGGCCCTGAAGCTGGTCGCGGACAGGCTCAGCGAGTTCCAGGACGGATCCGGCAAGACGGCCCTCGCCATCGATCTGCTGGGCAAATCCGGGGCCCAGATGCTCCCTTTCCTCAAGGACCTGGCCGAACAGGGCGAGCTCCACGGCAAGATCACCGCCGAGCAGGCCGCTCAGGCAGAGCAGCTGGAAAAGAACTGGAAGAAGCTGGAGGCCCAGGGCGGCAAGCTTGGAAAGCAGATTTCCGCCGAGCTCCTGCCGCCCATGCTCGAGCTGACCGAAATGGCCCTCAAGCTCACGAAGCCGGGCGGCGGCGCGGAAAAGGTGGAGATCGGCTGGCTGGACAACTTCGTTGCCACGGCATCCGAAAAACTCGCCGGCTTTAACCTGACCCTGTCCCAGTACCGGACCAAGTTCTACGAAAGCCTGGGGCTGACCGGGCTGGCGGATCAGTCCCGGGAGGCAGAGCGGTCTGCCGCTGCGTCGGTGTCGGCCATCGTCCGCCGCCAGACGGAATCCGAGGCCCCGCTCGCCAAGTTTCTGCGGGAGAACGAGGCGGCGACCGGCGCCGGCGCAAAGAAGAGCCTATCCGGCTATCGCTCCAACACCGGTGCCGGGGAAGCATCTGCGGCCAAGAACGCCTACGACGATCTCATCAAGTCCATCCGTGAAAAGATCGTCGCCCAAAGCCTCGAGTCCCAGGAGCAGCGCACTCTGACCGAAGGCGAGAAGCTGGCCGCCAAGGTTATGGTGGATATCCGTGACCGAAACATCCAGCTGACCGACGCGCAGAAACGCCGGGTGGCGGCCGCCCTGGACGAGCTCGTTGTCCTGGAAAAGCTCAACGTCTCCCGGAAAGGCGAGGCCGAGGCCCAGCAATACCTGCTCGAGGTCGGCAAGCGCTTCGACCGCAGCCTCCAGGAGAAGGCCGACTCCCTCCGCATCCTGCCGGAATCGACGGCCCGCCTGAATACCGAACTCCGCAAAGTGGACGAACAGGCGGCGGACGGCCGGGACAAGCTCATCCGGATGTTCTCCGACGGCAAGCTCTCGGCCGAAGCCTACGCCGAGAAGCTCGGCGACCTGGACGCCATGATGGAAGCCCAGAAGGCCAGGGTGATTGGACTCAACGGGGAGCAGGATAGGCTCAATTCATCCTGGGAGACGGGGGCGGCCCGGGCCCTGCAAAAGTACGAAGACCAGGCCAGGAACGTCGCCGCCTCCACCGAGCAGGCGTTTTCCCGGGCCTTCTCTGGCATGGAGGATGCGCTGGTCGAGTTTTCAATGACCGGCAAGCTGAATTTCACCAGCCTGGCCAACAGCATCGTCAGCGACATGATCCGGATGCAGATCCGGGCGTCCATGGCGCCGGTCACCTCGGCGGCGTCCAACTGGTTGTCCGGGGCTGTCAATGGGCTGTTCGGCGGCTCCACTGCCTCCTCCACCGGTCCGTCGACCGGCAGCTTCGTCGCCAATACGTCCGATACCTATTCCATCCCCATCGCCGGCGCCCGGGCGTCCGGCGGGCCTGTCGATGCGGGCAAGACCTACCTGGTCGGCGAGCGCGGCCCGGAACTGCTTCGGATGGGTGGGGGGGGCGGCTATGTCGTGCCGAACGACGCGATGGGCGGTTCTTCCCCGGTATCCATCTCCATGCCGGTCGCCATCGATGCCCGAGGCGCAGACGCGGGCGTCGAACAGCGGATTGCCGCCGCCATGACGCAATTGCAGTCCTGGGTCGTAAAGACGATCCCCGGCGTCGTCCGCCAGGCCCAGATCCGTAACCGAGTGAGCCCGAGCGTATGAGCGGCACCTTCCCGACCTCCCCGGCGCCGTCGTCGATGGTCCAGAAATCCATCCAGCCGACCATGGTATCCCAGTCCCATTCGCTGAAGCGCAACGTGCGCAGCCGGGGAGGTCAGCGCTGGGCCTTCAGTCTGTCCTTCCAGGCGCGCCGGCGGGCCGAGATGGCGCCGCTGATTGCCTTCGCCCTCTCCCAGCGAGGCCAGTACGGCACCTTCTCCTTCGTCCCGGCCGTGATCGGCAAGCGCCAGGCAACCGGGGGAGGAACGCCCGTCATCCGGACCACAACGGCCTCGGGACGCACCGTGCCGGTGACCGGAGTGACGCCATCCCAGACCCTCGGGCTGGCCGGTGATTTCATCAAGTTCGGCAGCCACAGCAAGGTCTATATGCTCACCGCCGACGCCGCGGCCGACATCAACGGTAACGTCGATCTGTCCATCGAGCCGGCCCTCTATGCCCAGGTTGCCCAGGCCGAGTCCGTCATCCTCGACAATGTTTCGTTCACGGTGGCCTTTGCCTCCGACCTGGTGGAAACCCCCATCGAGCCGCCCCTGAAGTACTCCTGGAATTGCGAGCTGGTGGAGGTCCTGCCGTGAGCGGCCGCGGCGCATCCCAGGCCGTCCAGGCCGAAGCCGCCAAGCCGTCCAGCCAGCCGGTCCACCTCTTCGAGCTGTACCTGGATGGTGCCGCCACCTACGCCACCGATGCCTACCGGGAAATCGTCTGGAACGGCAATACCTACCCTGCGGTCGGGCACTTCATCGGCTTCGACCAGATTGAGGAAACGGCCGATCTCAAGGTCAGCCAGACGGCCGTGGTGCTCTCCGGCGTAGACCAGTCAGAAATCGCCGGGGTCCTGACCCATAACTACATCGATCGCCGCCTGGTGATCCGGAAGGCGTTTCTCTCGACGCTGGACGACACAGTCATCATCGATCCCATCTCCATCCTGGACGGCCGCTGCGACGCACCGGTCATCGAGGAGGACCCGGACAGCGGCACCTGTACGGTATCCGTGCCCGTCAGCTCCCACTGGATTGATTTCGAGCGCACACCTGGCCGGCACACCAACCATGATGAGCAGCAGATCTGGTTCCCGGGAGACCTGGGATTCGAGTTCGTGAGCCGTCTCAACAAGGACATCAAGTGGGGTGCGAAGTGATTCAGGTTGCTACCGTACCCGGCACTTCCACTGGCCGTCATTCCAGCCAATGGCGTACTCGCTATCGCTCTTCATGCGCTTGCTGTCGCGTCGGAATATGGCCTCGTCTTTCGATGCGAATGGCGATTCTGACAAGCTGCTTTCGCATCCATCCATATACCCAGTTCGGTAGGGCTCGGATTGGCCCTGCACAGCCTCTCGCTCGCGTGCTAGTCGTCCGGGGACGATGCAGCCCGCAAGTGCTGCAGAAAAAAGGATCACCAGTGCTGTTCTCATGGGTTTCTCTTGTGGTTGGCGCAAATGACTAGGGCATTATCAGCTTTGCCGGATTGGGAAATCAAGCTCATCGCTTGGGCTCGGGGCGAAAAGGGCAAGCTCTTTACGTGGGGCGAAACGAACTGTGTCGCCTTGGCGCTGCGGGCTCTAGATGCTCAGTGCGGTAGCGACCTCATGAGCAAGTATCGCCGGCATATGGCCACCGAAACGCGTGCCCTTTGCTGGGCTCGGAAGCACGGCACGGCCGGGGTGGTGGAGCGGCTGCTCTCCGATGGCTGCGTTGCGGTGGAACCCGCCATGATCCAGGTCGGCGATATTGCCCTCGTGGATTTGCCCGGGAATATTGGCGCTGCCGTCTGCCTGGGCCGGACATACTTGTCTTCTACGCTGGAGCGCGGCGTGGCTATGTTCGAACCGTATCACCTGGCGGCGCCGGTTTCGGTGCTGGGAGTTCGCTGATGCCGGCCGCCGTCGTTGCCGTCGCCGGGCTGGCCGCTGGGGCGGCGGCAGCATCGGCTGCCGCCGCTGCCGGATGGGTTGTTGCAGGTGGAATCGGTGCCGCTGTCATCAGCGGCGTCACGAGCATGGCAGTTGGATCCGCATTGTCCTCCGCTGCCGGCCTCAACAAATCCCCAAAGTCCCAGTCCGTCGATTCCATTGCCCGCGGGGCGCTTCTCAACACCGCCGGCACCGTCGACCCCATCATGGTGGTTTACGGCCGCCGGCAAATCGGCGGCACCCGCTGCCTGGTCGAGGTGTCGGGCGAGAGCAATGAATACCTCCATATCGTCACTGCCCACTGCGAGGGGCCCATTGCCGCCATCGAGGAGGTGTATCTCGACGGCCTGGTCTGGAACGATTCCAAGTATGCAGGCTTGGTGACCGTCGAGAGGTTCCTGGGGAGTGACGACCAGGCTGCCTGCCAAAGCCTCATCGACTCCCTCCCGGGAACGTGGACCGCAAACCACCGCCTGCGGGGCGTAGCCTACACCTACGTCAAGATCAAGTACGACCCCCACGTCTTCCAGGGCCTGCCGACCATCACCGCCGACATCAAGGGCCGGCTGGTCTATGACCCCCGGAACGGCACCACGGAATGGAGCGACAACCCGGCCCTCTGCACCCGGGACTATCTCACCCATGCCCGGTACGGCCGGGGCATCCCGGTGGGCGAAATCGACGACGCATCCATCATCGTCTCGGCCAATGTCTGCGACCAGACCTTCCTGGCCCCCGACGGCTCCACCCGCAAGCGCCACACCTGCAACGGCATTATCAACACCGACCAGTCGAGCGACGTGAATGTAGTCAACATCATGTCCTGCTGCCGGGGCATGCCGACCTTCTCCGCCCGGGGATACGGCCTGGTGATCGATAAGGCCGAAGTTCCGACCGAATTCGAGTTCAACGAGGACAACATCGTCGGCGCCTGGCGCATCCCAACGGGCAGCAAGCGCAACCGGGCCAACCGTGTCCGGGCCAACTGGTTCAACCCGGACCGGGAATGGCAGCCGGACCTGATGACCTCGGATTCCCCGGCCTTCCGGGCCGACGACAACGGCCTGATGCTGGAAAAGAAGCTGGAGCTGCCTTTTACCAGCAATCCCTACGAGGCCAAGATCCTGGCCGAACAGGCGATGCGGCAGAGCCGTTTCGGCATCGCGGCCACCTTCAGAGCTTTCCTATCCGGCATGTTCTGCGAGGCCGGGGATGTGGTTCCCATCACCCACAGCACCCCAGGCTGGGTCGCCAAGCCGTTCCGGATCATAGCCATCCGCCTCCTGTCGTCCGACGAAGTGGAGGTCGAGGTGCAGGAATACGACGATTCCGTCTATTCCTTGACGCCGCTCACCACGCCCCGGGTCAGCCCGGCCACCAACCTGCCGGACCCGGCCAACGTGCCGGCGCCGACCGGGCTGGCCATGGCCATGCAGAACATCACCCAGCCGGACGGCGCCACGGTGCCCCGGATGGTGGCGACCTGGACGGCGCCGGCATCGGCCTGGGTGGTCGGCTACGAAGTGGCCTGGCGCGAGAATGACGGCCCCTGGGATACGGCCACCGTGGTGGATCCGCGCTTCACCATTCCGGTGTCCATCGTCGGCCGGGTCTATGATGTGCGGGTTCGATCCATCTCCGTCTATGGCGGGATGAAGAGCGCCTGGGCTGTGCTGAACGGCACATCCGCAACCCCGCCGATCGTCGCCCCGGCCGCCCCGGTGGCTACCGCGACGGGGGCCCTGTTTTCCGTCCGCCTGGTGTGGACCTTCGGCGATGCTCGGCAGGACATCCGGTCCACGGAAGTGTGGTTCGCCTCCGTCAATGACCGGGGGCATGCCTCCTTCACCCGCCTGACCACCGAGGCATTCCCCCGGCGGGAGTACACCCACCCGGGCCTCTCCCCCGGCGGCGGCGGCTACTACTGGATCCGGGTGGTGGACACCTGGGGTAATGTTTCCGCCTGGTATCCGGCCAGCACCACCGGCGGTCTGTACGCCACGGCTATCACCGACCCGTCGACAATCCTTGCCCAGCTGCAAGGCGCCCTTGGATTCGGGCAGTTGGCCCAGGAATTGGCCGCGCCGATCGCCCTGATTCCCGGCATGTCGACCGACATCCTGCAGCGCGCCGTCGATATCGACGCTTTGTCGTCGCGGGTGCTGTTCGAGCGCGCGGTCACCGATGCGACCATCAGCGTCGACCCGGTGACCGGACAAATTAATCTACTGGCGACGGCCAATGTCACCACCGACGTGGAGGCGCGCCTCACCCAAGTTGAAACGGACCTCAACGCGGCCGAGGGCACCCTAACCAATACGGTGGCCACCGTGAGCACCCTGCAGGGCGACATGTCCTCTGCCCAGAGCCAGGTAAGCCAGCTCGCTGGCGAAGTATCGCTCAAGGCCTCTCAAGCCTACGTCGATGGCGCCGTCGATGCGGCCGCCGGCGCCCTGACGGTGGATGCAGCCAACGCCGCCCAGCGCCTGGCAGAAACGGCGCTGCGCCAGGCGCTCAGTCTGGATGCCGCTACCGAAAAGGATTTGCTTAGCCGCAGCCGGATCGCCGCAGCTCAGCTCGACATTGTGGCCAACGCCGACGATATCAAGGCTGAAGCGAGCGCCCGCCTGATACTGGCCGCGGCGGTCAGTTCCAATGCGGCCGCCATCACGGCTGAGCAGGCGGTCCGGACTTTCGTAGACGCGGCCAACGCCAGCAGCATCAGCACCCTGCAGGCGAGGCTCGACACCGGCGACTTCGCATCGGTGAAACAGCAGTCCGAAACGACTGCCAGCAAGGTAACCGGCATCGAGTCCAAGTATGTCCTGCAAGTGCAAACCATGCAGGGCGGCGTGCTGCGGGTGGCCGGGATGGAATTGGTGAGCGGCCAGGGTGGAAGCAGCGTGGTCTGGCTAGCCGACAAGTTCCTGTGGGCGCTTCCGGATGGCAGTGGAACGCCCGTTCAGCTCATGGTGGCTGGTGTGGTCAATGGCCAGAACGCCCTGGGAATGAACGGGAATCTAATTGTCGACGGAACGGTTCTGGCCCGCTCGCTCAATGTCCAGGAACTATCCGCTATCACCGCAAGAATCGGCACCCTGCGCACCCGGGATACCGGAGCCCGCACGGAGATTCACGATGACGTGATCAAGGTATTCGATGCCAACGGTGTCACGCGTTGGAAGGCGGGGAACCTGCTGCTATGAGCTACGGCGTCGAGCTTCGCTATGCCTCGGGCAGCCTCATCTTTGGTCCGGGCGATATCGGTACGACCATCGTCGGCGCTCTATCGGCGCCGGCGGGCGCCTCGGGGTCGCTGTCCTTTCCTGAACTCGCCGGCGTGAGTGTGTACGGCGTTGCCATACCGGCCCAGGCGGCCAACGGGTGGACGCAGCACGTCCATTACGTTTCCGCCAGCTATGACGGTGACGGCGTTCCGACTCTCTCTTGGACGGCCAGCGGCTACAACGGCAATATGGATTCGACCATCTACGTCATCGCCAAATGAGTTACGGCCTCCTAATCCGGAACGACAACGCCACCGTCCTTATTTCGAGCGAGACGGTGAATCCGGTATTTGTCGGCAAGGCGGTGCTGTCCCAGAGCATCGCCCCGATTCCCAATTACACGACGTATTGGGAATATCGCTACACGGTGTCGAACTGTCCGGACCTGCCCCTGGTGTTTGCGACCTGCGGCGATGGCGCCAAGCAGGTGACACTCGGGGTGGAGAGCATCGGGAGTGACCAGTGGCGGATCGTCATCGCGAGCACCGGAAGCGCTCCAGAGGTGTACGTGTTCCGCAAGTACGATGCCCCCATGGCGGCCGCTGGCGACGACTATGGTATGGAGGTCTATACCTCCACCGGCGCCTCCTGTTTCAGCACCCGCTCCACCAATAAATATTTGCGCCTGGTGTATAGCGGCCTGATGCCGAACCCCCAGTCCTTCATGGAGTGGCGATCCTCGTCCTGGAGTGGTGGGTGGCTCCTTATTCCCGACCAGGGATCGTACAGTCTGGTGCCAGGGGTCGGCATGACGAAACCCATCATGTGCTTTCCCTATGCGGGGATGGCCGGTCTCGGGGTCGTCAAGCAATCCAGCAGCGCTTACGACCAGTACGTCTATCTGATGGGAGCCCGTTACAGCGGCGGCACCCTGACCTTCATGGTCGATGCGTATTCCGCGCAGCGCGGTTTGAGCAGCGGAACCACCGACATCTACGGCAACGCGCCGGGATTCATTCTCATGTCCGACGGGGCTTTTTATGATTAGGTACGCGCAATTCGATGGCGGCGGCTCAGCTGTTGCCTTTCTTGAAACCTCGTCGCCCGTCGACGAAAGGGTCTTCGCCCGGATACCGGACAACCTGGCCTTTGAGGATTCCAGCGAGGTGTACCGACGGGCCTCCGGAGAGATCGTCAAGCGGGCGAAACGGCCAAGCCCGAATCACCGATGGGATGCGGGTCTTGGCCTGTGGCTGATCGATCCGGCCCGGGCCGCCCAAGAGATCCGGTCCGAGCGTGACCGCCGGTTTGCGGCGACTGTCGACCGCATCAGTGCCGTGCGCTGGGCGGCGATGAACGACGGCCAGCGGGCCGCCTGGACATCCTACCGCCAATCCCTGCTGGATATCACCCATCAGCCAGGATTCCCGGAAACCATCATCTGGCCGGCTTCGCCGACCGAGCTTTAGGAGCCCATCATGCCCTGGACAACAAGCGGCACCATCAGCGTCACCAACAACAGCACGACCGTCAATGGTAGCGGAACCACCTGGGCCAGCGCCGGCCTGGCCCGCGCCGGAGACGTGATGCTGATCGGCGGCGCCCTTTTCGAAGTGGCGAGCGTGCAGAGCAACACCCAGCTCACGCTGGCCAGCAACTACCTGGGGGCAAATGCCTCCGGGCTGAGCTATGCCCTGATCCACACCGGCCTGCTTCCGGCCGAGCTGGCCGTCCAGATATCCGACCTGCAGAGCAAGTACCTGACGACCATCGCCCAGCTCTACGAGTGGGAAACCTCTGCCAATCCAACGGTCGATCTCACAAACCCTGCGACCAATGTGACCACTGCGGTGACGGCGCTGCAGGCCTTCCTGACCAGCCTGTCGGCCTATGCCACCAAGACCGGCGCGGAGACGCTCACCAGCAAGACTTTGATCAGCCCGACCATTAACGGCGGGACCATCTCCAACGCCACATTGTTGAGCGTAAACAATGGCGCAGCTGGCGTTGCTGGGACGTTCGCTGGCGGCGACACGCCAATGGTTATATATAGCGGTACCGGAATCGCCTACATCTCCACCGAGGCCGATGTTTTGAACGCCATCGGGATTTATGCTGGCGGCAATGGTATGCGCGGCATCATCGGTGGAAACGAGCGATGGTTCGCGGGTAATGCCGTGTTTCGGGGAGGGGCTGACAATTTTCAGACCCTCGGCGATGCCCTGCATCGGTGGTCGGTGGTTTATGCTGGAACCGGCACCATCAACACCTCCGATGGTACTCAAAAGCACGTTCGCAGCGAACTGGCCGAGCCGGAGCTTCTAGCGTGGGGGCGGGTGCGGTGGCTAGTATTCCAGTTCCTGGATGCCATCGAGCGCAAGGGCGTCGATGCCCGACTGCATGCAGGCACGATTGCTCAGGAAGTGCAGGCAGCGTTCGCGGCGGAAGGGCTGGATGCCGCCCGCTACGGCCTCTGGTGCCAGGATGAAATTTTCGAGGATGTGGAAGAGATAGTTGGCACAGAGACGGTTGACGAGCCGGTCATGGAGACCGTCGACGTGCCCGATGAACGCATTGAAATCCGCAGCGGTGTTCCAACACTGGTCAGAGGAACCAAGCCTGTAACCCGCCAGGCCACCCAGGTCCGCGCTGTGGTGGATGAGGCTGGCGACGCTGTGATGGTGGATCGGACGGGTGCGGATGGCATGCCGGTAGTGGAGCCTCTCATGGTCGACGTTCCCATTACCACTCCCGTTGTCAGGGACAAGACAGAGCGTCGCCAAGTCAGCCGCGGCATGCGGCTCGGCTTGCGCTATGACCAGTGCCTTGTATTCGAGGCCGCCTATCTGCGATCCAGGCTGGCGGCCGCGGAAGCCAGGATCACCGCCCTGGAGCAGGGGGCGTGAGTATCCGGTTCGTTTTCTGCCGCACCCCGGCTCTGGTTATCTGCACCGATGCTCTACCAGCCGGCCGCGGCGGTGAAGCCCGCGGCCCGCTGATCCGCATCCGCCCCCGCTACCGGGAGGATTCCGGCATCCTGGCCCATGAGATGACCCATGTCCGCCAGTGGTGGTCCGGCGTTCTGGCCGGCATCGCCCTGGCCGGCCTGGCGGCCCTGTGGTGCCCATGGTGGCCGCTGGCGTTCGCCATCGGAGCGCTGAGCCATCCGCTCGCCTATCTCCTGTCGAGGCGGTATCGGCTGTGGTCCGAGGTGCAGGCGTACCGCGAGCAGGCCCGCCATTACGCGGATGACCGTCGGCCCCTGTTCGCTCGCTTCATCGCGGCCAATTACCGGCTGTCCATCACCATGGACGAGGCGCTGGCCGCCCTCAGAAAACCATAATTCAGAGGGAGACGATATGCCCGATCCAACAGGCAGCACCGCCACCGCGGCACTCCATGCAGTGGGCGCCACGGCCCTGGCCGGCGCCCTGACCGGCCTCGACTACTGGGCCATCCTCGGCGGGTTCGCCGGTGCCCTGCTCGCCATGTCCCGCCAGGATGCCATGGGCCCCTGGCGCCGGGGGCTGGCCGTGGTGAGCGTCACGCTGCTGGCCCTCTTCGTCACCTGGTTCATTGCCGATTCCATGCCGGCGGTGTTCCGGGCCGCCGGCTGGGGCGAGGCCCCGGTGCTGCAGAAGGGGAGGGCGCTGGTGGCGTGGATGATCGGCTACTTTGCCCAGGACATCATCCTGCCGGCGGCGGCCAGGGCGTTGAATGGGCTGGCCGGGCGGGTGGCCCGGCAGGCCGAAGGGGAGGGAAAGCAATGAGCGACATCGCATTCTCCTTGGCACTCCTCACCGGCGCCTTCCTGGTGGTCTGGCGGGCGCTGGAAATGATCGATGCCATGAGCCGCTGCACCTGCAGCCTGGTCCGGTGGTCCTGGATCGCCCTGGCCGTCGCCGGCGCGTGGGTTGTCTGCGCGGTGCTGACAGGCGACCACCTGGCGCCGGCGCTCATCGCCTTCTTCATCGCCGTGGCGGCGGTGTTCCTTACCGATCGACGGTGGCGGCCAGGGGAACACCGTTCATCAACACTTTCGAAAGGCCTTTGACATGACGATTCAAATAACCCGTTCGGATTACTTCATGGGGCGTGACACGAAATACGCCCGAGACCTTACCGCCGCCATCGCGGTGGCCGCCGATGTCACTATCGACCGCGTCAATCAGTTGCTCCTCCTGATGGCCCAGGACGGCGTGCCGCTCGACGTGTCGCCGGCAACCGGGAGCCTCGTCGCCTCCGGCTGGCGGCCGCCGGCCGTGAATGGCGCAACGCCCGGGGCGGCACCCAGGTCAAAGCACATGACCGGCCATGCCTGCGACCTCTACGACCCGGAGGGAGACCTGGACGAGTGGTGTAGCAGCCACCTCGAGGAGCTGGAACGCATCGGCCTGTGGCTGGAGCACCCGTCGGCCACCAAGGGCTGGTGCCACCTCCAGGCGCTGTCGCCCCGCTCCGGCCGGAGGGTGTTCTACCCATGAATCCGTACATCATCATCGCGGCCATCCTGGCCGCCGTCGGCAGTTATTTTTGGGGCCGGAGCGACGGCGCCGAGCTGGCAGACGCGGCGCAGCTGCGCGAGGAGCGCATTGCCGAGAAGGCCCGTGAGGCGGCCCAGCAAGGGGCGGCCAGTGAAATCGCCAAACTGGAGATCAAGAATGTCACGATCAAGCAACGGGTGGAGCGGGAGACCCGCGAGGTACCTGTGTATCGGAATTGCCGCCACAGCCCTGACGGCCTGCGCGCCATCAATGCCGCGCTCACCAACGGGGCCGAGTCCCCTGGTGGTGGCGAGCTGCCCGGAGAACCTGGGGCCGCTGCGGGACGATAGCTTCGGGGCGACGGTGGAGAAGTTGGCCCAGGTTTCCGGCACCTACTACAAGTGCCGGGCGGCCGCGATGGCCGCGCCGGCGGAAGAGTAGGGTGGGCCAGGTCATTGTCCTCGCAGAGTATCAGCGCCGGCAGACGGCGCCTTGTCCGGTGCGATGGTGGTGCTGGTGGTGGTGGATTGGAAAGTGCGACTGCCGTCAGCAGTGACGTACCGAATGGTAGGGATGCTAAACTATGTCTCGGGCCGCAATGGCCGTTCCTGGCTCCATGCAATGCGGGGAATAAAAAGGGAATGAATGGTTTTTTGTCACTGTAACTGCTGGCACCGAAAGAATAATTTGGTTTCAATCAGAGGCATGAATGGCGGCCATTGAACTCACCCTGATGAGCAGGAGCTGGTGCCATCTTTGCCATGACATGGAGATGGCGCTGGCGCCCGTGGCCGAGGAGTTCGGGGCCACGGTGAACGTAGTGGATGTGGATGCCGACCCGCAGCTGGAGAGCCTTTACAACGAACTGGTTCCCGTCCTCCTTCATGAAGGGAGGGAGCTGTGCCATTACTTCCTGGATGAGCCCAAAGTCCGTGAGTATTTGAGCGAAATCCGCTAAAATTCACTGTCTTTGGATTACGGGGCGCTACAGCGCCCCTTTTTGCTGGCTCCACATGGATCACATCCGCAATTTTTCGATTATCGCCCACATCGACCACGGCAAGTCGACCCTCGCCGATCGCATCATCCATCTCTGTGGCGGATTGTCCGACCGCGAAATGGAAGAGCAAGTCCTGGATTCGATGGACATCGAGCGCGAGCGCGGTATCACCATCAAGGCCCAGACAGCTGCGCTGCAGTACAAGGCGCGGGACGGCAAAATCTACAACCTCAATCTGATCGATACCCCGGGGCACGTGGATTTTTCCTACGAGGTAAGCCGCTCCCTGTCCGCCTGCGAAGGGGCGCTGCTGGTGGTGGATGCGTCCCAGGGCGTCGAAGCCCAGACGGTAGCCAACTGCTACACCGCCATTGAGCTGGGGGTCGAAGTGCTGCCGGTACTGAACAAGATCGACCTGCCGTCGGCGGACCCGGACAACGCCCGGCAGGAAGTCGAGGATGTTATCGGCATCGATGCCACCGAAGCGGTACTGGCCTCGGCCAAGACCGGCCTGGGGGTGGAAGATATCCTTGAGTCGGTCATCGCCAAGGTGCCGCCGCCCAAGGGCGACGTCGCAGCTCCCCTCAAGGCCCTTATCGTCGATTCCTGGTTCGACAACTACGTCGGCGTCGTCATGCTGGTGCGGGTCGTGGATGGCGAGTTGAAACCCAAGGATAAGATTCTCCTCATGTCCACCGGCGCCCAGCACCTGTGCGAGCAGGTCGGCGTGTTTACCCCCAAGTCTCAGCAGCGCCAAGTGCTGCGAGCCGGGGAGGTGGGTTTTGTCATCTCCGGCATCAAGGAGCTGAAGGCTGCCAAGGTGGGCGACACCATCACCACTGTGGATCGGCCGGCGGCCGAACCCTTGCCGGGATTCAAGGAAATCAAGCCCCAGGTGTTCGCCGGCCTCTACCCGGTGGAAGCTAACCAGTACGATTCTCTGCGGGAGTCCCTGGAAAAGCTGAAGCTGAACGATGCTTCCCTGCAATACGAGCCGGAAGTTTCCCAGGCCCTGGGCTTCGGCTTCCGTTGCGGCTTCCTCGGCCTCCTGCATATGGAAATTGTCCAGGAGCGCCTGGAGCGGGAGTTCGACCAGGATCTCATCACCACGGCTCCGACCGTGGTCTACGAAGTGGCCATGCGGGATGGCACCGTGATCCAGATGGAGAATCCGTCCAAGCTGCCGGACCTCTCCAAGATCGAGGAGGTCCGCGAACCCATCATTACCGCGACCATCTTCGTGCCCCAGGATTATCTGGGGAGCGTCATCACCCTGTGCAACGCCAAGCGCGGCAACCAGGTGAACATGGCCTACCACGGCCGCCAGGTGCAGCTGGTCTACGAAATGCCCATGGCTGAAGTGGTGATGGACTTCTTCGACAAGCTGAAGTCGGTTTCCCGGGGCTACGCTTCCCTGGACTACGATTTCAAGGAGTACCGGGCCTCCGACGTGGTGAAGCTGGACATCCTTATCAATGGAGAGAAGGTGGATGCCCTCTCCCTGATTGTGCATAGGGCCAATTCCCAGTACCGGGGCCGCGAGCTGGCCAGCAAGATGCGGGAGCTGATTCCCCGCCAGATGTACGACGTGGCGATCCAGGCTGCCATCGGCTCCCATATCATCGCCCGGGAGAATGTCAAGGCCATGCGCAAGGATGTGCTGGCCAAGTGCTACGGCGGCGACATCACCCGCAAGAAGAAGCTGCTGGAAAAGCAAAAGGCCGGCAAGAAGCGGATGAAGCAGGTCGGCCGTGTCGAGATTCCTCAGGAAGCCTTCCTGGCGGTGCTCCGTGTCGATAACTAACCAACAAGACCAATAATGAACTTCGCCCTGATTCTCTTCATCCTGGTGGTGGCCACCGGCATCCTCTACGCGGTGGACGTGTTGAAATTCCGCAAATTGCGGGCCAAGGATGCCAAGGAGCCCCTTTGGGTGGAATGGGGAGCCAGCTTCTTTCCGGTCATCCTGATCGTTTTCGTGTTGCGCTCCTTCATCGTCGAGCCTTTCAAGATTCCTTCCGGATCGATGATTCCGACCCTGCTGGTGGGTGACTTCATCCTGGTCAATAAATTCACCTACGGCATCCGCCTGCCGGTGATCAACAAGAAAGTCATCGAAGTGAATTCGCCGCAGCGGGGCGAAGTCATGGTCTTTCGTTACCCTGAAGATCCTTCCCTGGATTACATCAAGCGGGTGGTCGGCTTGCCGGGGGACAAGGTCGCGTATCAGAACAAGCGCCTCACCATCAACGGCCAACCGGTGCCGGTGAAGAAAATGGGCGACTATCTCCATCCGGAGCGCCTCTATTATTCCGAGCAGTACCAGGAGAAACTGGGACAGGTCGAGCACCGTATTCTGAACGATGCCGATGCTCCCACCTTCGTTCCGGATACCGTTCCTTTCCCTCACCGCGAAAATTGCATCTACAATCATTCGGGCGTTATTTGCACCGTGCCGCCCGGACACTATTTCGTGATGGGCGACAACCGCGACAACAGTCGCGACAGTCGGGTGTGGGGTTTTGTACCGGAAGAAAATATCGTCGGCAAAGCTTTCTTGATCTGGCTTAACTTCAGTGACTTCAGCCGGATGGACTTCAGCCGGATCGGCTCTTTCCGATAAGGGAGTTAAGAATGAAATATCAGCGCGGTTTCACCTTGTCCGGCCTCATGGTCTGGGGTTTCGTCCTGGTCGTGGTGGCGGCTTTGGGCCTGAAGGTAGTGCCTTCGGCCATCGAATACTACAAAATCCAGAAAGACATCAAGGCCGTGGCGCAGAACGCGCCCCAGGGGGCGACGGTGGCGGACATCAAGAGATCCTTTTCGAAATACGCCGAAATCGACCATCTGGACTTCTCCCCGGACCAACTTGACGTTTCGAAGGAGGGTGGCCAGCTTGTCATTTCCTTTGGCTACGAGAAGCGCATTAACCTCTTCCGGAATGTCAGCCTGGTGATCGAATACCAGGGATCGAGCGCCTCGGGCGGCTAGGAGTAATGAATCTCGCCAGACTCACCAAGGCGATCGGTTACCGATTTGCCGACGAGGGCTTGCTGCTGAACGCGGTAACCCACCGCAGCCACAGTTCTCCCCACAACGAAAGGCTGGAGTTCCTGGGCGACGGCCTGCTCAACTGTGCCATCGCCGCCGAGCTTTATCGACGCTACCCGGAACTGCCGGAGGGGGGGCTTTCCCGGTTGCGCGCCCATCTCGTCAGGCAGGAGAGCCTCCACAAGCTGGCGCAGGTCATGCATCTGGGCGACTTCCTCCGCCTCGGCGAAGGGGAAATGAAGAGCGGGGGCCATCAGCGCCCGTCCATTCTCGCCGACGCCCTGGAAGCCATTTTCGGCGCCATCTACCTGGATGGCGGTTTCGAGGCGGTACAGCAGGTCATTTTGCGGCTCTACGCCGGGCTGTTTGATGAATTGTTGCCGGGGCAGAGTATGAAGGACCCCAAAACCCGCCTCCAGGAATGGCTTCAGGGCCGGAAGAAGGCGCTGCCCCGCTATGTCGTACTGGAAACCACCGGCGCCGCCCACAGTCAGCAGTTCAAGGTGGCCTGCGAAATCGACAGTTTTGGCGTCCGGACCGTCGGCGAAGGCGGCAGCCGTCGATTGGCTGAACAGGTTGCCGCGGAAAATGCCCTGAAAGCCCTCAACGCATGAACAATATCCGTTCCGGCTACCTAGCCATTGTCGGCCGACCCAATGTCGGCAAGTCCACGCTGCTCAACCACCTGGTCGGGGAGAAGATCAGCATCGTCTCCCGCAAGGCGCAGACCACGCGCCACCGCATCACCGGCATCCTGACCGCCGCCGATGCCCAGTATGTATTTGTGGATACGCCCGGGTTCCAGACCCGCTTCTCCAATGCCCTCAATCGCGCCATGAACCGAGGGGTGACCCAGACCCTGGTGGACGTGGATGTGATCCTTTTCGTCATCGAGGCCGGGCACTTCGATGCCCGCGACCGGGCGGTCATGAAGCTCCTGCCTTCGGATATCCCGGCCATCCTGGTGGTCAACAAGACCGACCGGCTCAAGGACAAGGCGGCCCTCCTGCCTTTCCTGGCGGAGGTGTCCGCCGAGCACGATTTCGCGGCTGTGGTGCCGGTGAGCGCGGCCAAGGGCAAGCAGACCGACCAGTTGCTGGCCGAAGCCCGCAAACATCTCCCTAACGAGGGCCTCCTCTTCCCGGAGGATGAACTGACCGACAAGAGCGAGCGGTTCCTCGCCGCCGAATATATCCGAGAAAAACTTTTCCGCCTGCTGGGCGACGAGCTTCCCTACGCCGCCACGGTGGAAATCGAGAAATTCGAGCAGGAAGGAAACCTGCGCCGCATTTTCGCCGCCGTCGTGGTGGATCGGGACAGCCACAAGGCCATCGTCATCGGCAAGGGCGGCGAAACCTTGAAGCGCATCGCCAGCGAGGCCCGGCAGGACATGGAGCGCCTGTTCGACGCCAAGGTGTACCTGGAAATCTGGGTCAAGGTGAAATCCGGCTGGGCCGACGACGATCGCCTCCTGAAGAGCCTCGGCTACGAGTAAGCGGCGATGCAGCGGCAGAAAGTCGACGCTCAACCCGCCTACGTGCTGCATACCTATCCCTTTCGGGAAACCAGCCTGATCGTCGAAGCCTTCAGCCGCGACTTCGGGCGCATCGCCTTGCTGGCCCGGGGGGCACGGCGTCCCCGCTCGGCCGTGCGGGGCCTGCTGATGGCCTTCCAGCCCCTGGAGCTGAGCTGGGCAGGCAAGGGGGAAGTGTTGACCCTGATGAAGGCCGAGTGGCAGGGTGGCCAACCCTTGTTGGTGGGGCAGGCCCTTTTCTGCGGCTACTACCTGAACGAACTGCTGATCCATTTGCTGCCTCGGGAGGACCCCCACGAACGCCTGTTCGAGCGCTACTCCCAGATGCTGGGAAGCCTCGGCAACGATCCGGCAGGAAAGGTCTCCGAGCCGGAACTGCGCCGCTTCGAGAAGGCCCTCCTGCAGGAACTGGGTTATGGCTTGACGCTGAACGTGGATAGCGCCGGCACCCCGGTGGAGGTCGATGCCTTCTATGCCTATGAAATCGAACAGGGCCCCGTGCGCCAGGAGCAGGGGGGGCAGGCAGTCAGGGGGCAAACGCTGCTCGACCTGGCTGCCGAAAATTTTTCCGACCCCCGCACCCGGGTCGAGGCAAAGCAACTCATGCGTTCCCTCATGGCCTATTATCTGGGCGGGGCCGAACTCGCAACACGAAAAATATTCAAGGAGCTGCAGGAACTATGATTGAGCTGGGCGTCAATATCGACCACGTCGCAACCATCCGTCAGGCCCGCCAGACCTACGAGCCGGACCCGGTCTGGGCCGCAGTGGAAGCCCATCTGGGCGGGGCGGACGGCATCACTGTCCACCTGCGGGAAGACCGCCGGCACATCCAGGACGAGGACGTGCGGCGTCTGCGGGACCTCACCCAGATCAAGCTCAATCTCGAAATGGCGGCTACCGACGAGATGGTCGGCATCGCCTGCCGCCTGAAGCCAGAAATGGCCATGCTGGTGCCGGAAGGCCGCCATGAGGTAACGACCGAAGGCGGGTTGGACGTGGTCGCCCAGGAAGCCCGCCTCAAGGACGTGGTGGCGCGGCTGGCGGATGCGGGCATCGTCACCAGCGTCTTCATCGATGCCGATCTCTCCCAAGTCGAAGCCGCTGCCCGCATTGGTGCCCGGGTCTGCGAAATCCACACTGGTCCCTATGCCCACGCCTTCCATGCCAAGGGGCGGGACGTGGAAGCGGCTGCCGTGCAGACGGAATTGGATCAGGTCCGCCGGGCGGGGCTGGCCATCCGGCAGCTCGGGATGCGCTTCAACGCCGGGCATGCCCTCAATTACTACAACGTCCAGCCGGTAGCTCGCCTCCATGGCGTGCGGGAACTGCATATCGGCCACGCCATCGTCAGTCGCGCCATCTTTGTCGGGCTGCGGGAGGCGGTGCGGGAGATGAAGCAGCTGATGCGCGAAGGCGCCGAGAAGGGCGAATGATCTGCGGCATCGGCACCGATATTGTTGCCGTCGCGCGGTTGCGCTCCTTATGGGAGCGGCACGGAGAGCACGCCCTGGAAAAGCTGCTGGCTTCCTCTGAGCGTCAGGATTTCGAAGCTGCCCCCGACAAGGGGCGTTTTCTCGCCAAACGCTTCGCTGCCAAGGAGGCCTTCGCCAAGGCCCTCGGCACCGGTGTGCGGGCCCCGGCAACCCTGACCAGCATAGCGGTGATCCACGATGCCGCGGGCAAACCGGATTTCGCCTACAGTGACGAACTGTCCGTCCTGGTGAACGGCCGGGGATTGACAGCCCATCTTTCCATCAGCGACGAGGCGGATTACGCCGTCGCCTATGTCATCCTGGAGCGCCCATGAAACCAATGCCCTTGGGGCCACTGGTGATCGACATCGCTGGCACGGCCTTGACCGATCTCGACAGGGAGCGCCTCTGCCATCCCCTGGTCGGCGGCATCATCCTGTTCTCCCGCAATTTTTCCGGTGTCGCCCAGCTCGAGAGCCTGACCGCCGACATCCGGGCCTTACGGAATCCGAGGCTCCTGATCGCCGTGGACCATGAGGGCGGGCGAGTGCAGCGTTTCCGCGCGGGATTTACCCGGTTGCCGGCCATGCGTGTCCTCGGAGACCTCTGGGAAAAGGATCCGGCGGCGGCCCGGGAAAAAGCCCGGCAGGTGGGGTATGTGCTGGCGGCCGAACTGCGGGCGCGGGGGGTCGATCTTTCCTTCACGCCGGTTCTCGATCTCGATTACGGTTGTTCCACGGTCATCGGCAATCGGGCCTTCCACCGCCGTCCGGAAGTGGTGGCGGAACTGGCTGGAAAGCTGATCGAGGGGCTGCGCCAAGCCGGCATGGCGGCTTGCGGCAAGCATTTCCCCGGCCATGGCCATGTGGAAGCCGATTCCCATGTCGCTATTCCGGTGGATCTGCGTTCCCTGGGTGACCTCCAGGAAGATATCGCCCCTTACCGCCAACTGGTCCTGGACGCGGTCATGCCGGCCCATGTCACCTACCCGGCGGTCGATGGAAAAACGGCCGGGTTTTCAAATAGATGGGTAGATTATTTGAGGAATGACGTTAAGTTCGATGGCGCCATTTTCAGCGATGATCTGTCCATGGAGGGGGCCAGCGTGGCGGGGGGCGTCGTGGAGCGTGTCGACGCGGCCTATCGCGCCGGCTGCGACATGCTTTTGCTGTGCAACGCGCCGGATGCCGCAGGCGAGGTGCTTGAAAAATGGCGGCCGGACATCGACCCGGCGCGGGAGGCCGTCCGCCGGCGGCGGATCGAAAAATTGCTGCCGATGGAGCCGGCAATCCCCTGGGGGGGGTTACTCGCCGATCCAGGCTATCTGGCCGCAGTCCGGACCACCTCGGACCTGGTGGCCTGAAAGACAAAGGGCAGCCGAAGCTGCCCTTTTTGTCCCGGTGCCGCGACGGCTTATTTCACGCGGGAACGGTATTCGTCGGTGCGGGTGTCGATTTCGATCTTGTCGCCGATTTCCACGAAGGCCGGGACCGGCAGTTCGAAGCCGGTGGCCAGCTTGGCGGGCTTCATGACCTTTCCGGAGGTGTCGCCCTTGACGGCGGGCTCGGTGTAGACCACTTCGCGAACGACGCTGTTGGGCAGTTCCACGGAAATGGCTTTGCCGTTGTAGAACACGACTTCGCAGGCCAGCCCATCTTCCAGGTACTTGAGGGCGTCGACCATGTTGTCGGCTTCCACTTCGTACTGGTTGTACTCGGCGTCCATGAAAACGTACATCGGGTCGGCGAAGTAGGAGTAGGTCACTTCCTTCTTGTCGAGGATGACCTGCTCGAACTTGTCGTCGGCCTTGTAGACGGCTTCGGAGGGGGCGCCGGTCAGCAGGTTCTTGAGCTTCATCTTGACCACCGCAGCGTTGCGGCCGGACTTGTTGTACTCGGCCTTCTGCACCACGAGCGGATCGTTACCGACCATGATGACGTTGCCGGAGCGGAGTTCTTGAGCGGTCTTCATTCTGGATGTCCCGAAAACTGGAATAGATAAACGCGGGATTATAACTTGTCGTCACAGAATTTGACGAGGTCTTCGGCAAGGTCGGGTCGGGGGGCCAGAGCCGTCGCCCATTGCCGGCCATGCCGCTCCAGGGGCGCGCGTTGGGCGGCGAAGGCGGCCCAGGCGGCCGCCAGATCGCTGCCCGTGTTCCAGGCATGGAATAGCCGCTTTGCGGCATCGGCAGCCGCCGGTGGCAAACCGGCTGTGTAGCGGTCCAGGAAGGCATCCAGCTTGGCGATATGGGCATCGTCCTGCTGCGGGTAGATGTGCCAGACAAACGGCTTGGCGGCCCATTGGGCGCGGACGAAGGAATCCTCCCCGCGGACGAAATTGATATCGCAGGCCCACAGGCGGCGGTCGAAATCAGGCTGGGGGACGAAGGGGGCAGGTACCACTTCCAGCTTGCCCTGGTGCCAGGGGACGTTGCCACCCAGGTGGCGCTGAACGGCGGCCAGGGGCTGGCCCGGCGGCACATGGCAGCGCACCGGCTGGTCGCCGGAAGCCCAGATATCGAGCATCTCCCCCACCGGCGCGGTGCCGTAGCAGAAAAGGCTCACCTCAAGGGCGTTGCCGCGGGAGCGGGCGGCAGCGCAGGCATCCCGTTCCCGGAACAGCCCGGCTTCCCGCAGCAGGCCGCCGGTCCCGGGGGTGAAGCCCGGAAAGAAGAAGTGCTTGACGAGGGGTAGGGTGGGGTGGGGCGAGGCGAGACCGTGGCATTCCTCGACCCAGGCTTCGGCCGAGAGATACTCGAGATTGATCCAGCAGGGCTTCGGGCTGCGGTTCGCCATGGCTTGCAGATAGGTCGGGGGCAGGTCGCAGGCGAAGGCCTCGATCACCACGTCGGCCGGCTCCACCGGCGGAAAGGGCTCGGACCATGGCCGAATTTCCACGCCTTCCACCGTTTGCGCGGCGAGCCGGGGATCGAGGGCGGGGCAAAGGGGAGCCAGGGTATTCATGTCATCGACCCACAGGCGAACCTTGCACCCGTGTTCCGAACTAAGCTGACGGGCCAGCCGCCAGCACACGCCGATGTCTCCGAAATTGTCGATGACCCGGCAGAAGATGTCCCAATGAAGCCCCATGGCCGCCATGTTAACATCCCCTGATGACTACCTTCATCCATCCGGCCCATTGCATGGCCTGCCCCCGGCTGGCCGAACACCTTGCCCGCATTCGCCAGCGGGAGCCTAGCTGGCATGCCCACCCCGTCCCTCCCTTCGGTGACCTCAGCGCCCGCCTGCTGGTGGTCGGCCTGGCCCCCGGCGAGCGGGGAGCCAATCGCACCGGCCGTCCCTTCACCGGTGACGTGGCGGGAGAGCTCCTCTATCCGGCCCTCCATCGATTCGGTTTTGCCAGCGTTCCGGAACCCCTGGATGCCAGCGGTTGGGGCAATCCCGCGATGCATTTGGCGGACTGCCGCATTACCAATGCGGTGCGCTGCCTGCCGCCGGCCAACAAGCCGACGACTGCCGAAATCCGCCAGTGCAACGGCTATCTGAAGGAGGAAATGGCCGCCATGCCCAAACTGGAGGCTATCCTGGCCCTCGGCGCCATTGCCCACCAGAGCGTGCTGTGGGCCCACGGCCTCAAGGCGAAGGACTGCGTTTTCGGGCACAACGTCCGGCACCCGTTGCCGAATGGCGTCGTCCTCTTCGACAGCTACCACTGCAGCGGCTACAACTGGCGTACCGGCCGGTTGACCCGGGAAAGCTTCGAGGCCGTTTTCGAAGGCGTGCGCCGCTACCTGGATCAATGAGTTTCGACGCCAAGGCCTTTCTCGCGACGCTGACGGAGCTGCCCGGGGTCTACCGCATGCTGGGGGCCGACGGGGCGGTGCTCTATGTCGGGAAGGCAAAGAACCTGAAGAAGCGGGTGTCGTCCTATTTCCGGGAAAACCTGTCGAGTCCACGCATCGCCCACATGGTGAGCCAGATCGCCGCCATCGAGACGACGGTGACGCGGTCCGAAGCGGAAGCCCTGCTGCTCGAAAACAATCTCATCAAGTCCCTGTCGCCCCGCTACAACATCCTCTTTCGCGACGACAAGTCCTATCCCTATATCGTGGTGACCCGCGGCCCGTATCCCCGCCTGGGGTTCTTCCGGGGCAACCCGGATCGGAAGGCCGATTATTTCGGGCCTTTCCCGTCCAGTTGGGCGGTGCGCGACAGCATTCACCTGCTGCAGAAGATGTTCCGCCTGCGCACCTGCGAAGATACCGTCTTCGCCAACCGTTCCCGCCCCTGCCTGCTCTATCAGATCAAGCGCTGCAGCGGGCCCTGCGTCGGTCTCGTCAGCCCGGAGGCCTACGCCGCCGACGTCCAGTTCGCCTCGCTTTTCCTCCTGGGTAAGCAGCAGGAGGTCATCCGGCGCCTCACCGAATCCATGGACGAAGCGGCCCAGCGCCTCGCTTTCGAGCACGCCGCCCTGTATCGGGATCAGATCCAGTCCCTGCGGCAGGTTCAGGAAAAGCAGTACGTTTCCAGCAACAAGGGGGAAGACGCCGATGTCATCGTGGCCGTCCGGGAGGCCGGGCAGCTTTGCGTCAACCTGGCCATGGTGCGGGGTGGCCGCCATCTCGGGGACCGGCCGCTCTTTCCCGTCAATGCGGCCGAGTCGACGCCCGCCGAGGCGGTGGCGGCATTCCTGCTGCAACACTACGGCGCCCATCCGGCCCCGGCTCGTATCCTGGCTTCCCCGCTGCCGGCCGAGGAAGAGGGGGGCGAAGCCGCGGCCATGCTGGCCGAGCTGGTCGGACGCCCGGTACCGATCCAGGAGGCTCGGGCGGTGAGTCACCGCATGTGGGTCGAGATGGCGGTGCAGAACGCCCGCCTGGCCATTGCCGCCCGCAGCCAGGCTACCGCCCTCCAGGAAAAGCGCCTGGCAGCCCTGCAGGAGGCCCTGGGGTTGCCCGACCCCCTTCAGCGTATCGAGTGTTTCGATATCAGCCATACTCAGGGAGAGGCGACGGTGGCCTCCTGCGTGGTCTATCACGGCAACGGCATGCGCAAATCGGAATACCGGCGCTACAACATCCGTGACATCCAGCCCGGGGACGATTACGCCGCCATGCGCCAGGCCGTCACGCGGCGCTACGACAGCCTGGCGGAAGGGGAGGGCGCAGCGCCGGACCTCATCCTCATCGATGGCGGCAAGGGGCAGGTGAGTTCCGCCTGGGCTGCCCTGGCCGATCTTGGCCTCACCAGCATCCCCATGCTCGGGGTCGCCAAGGGGGAAGAAAGAAAGCCGGGGCTGGAAACCTTGATTTTCCCGGAGGGAAGGGAACCGCTACAATTGCCGCCGGAGCACCCGGCCCTGCATCTGATCCAGGAAATCCGCGACGAGGCCCACCGGTTTGCCATCACGGGGCACCGCGCCCAGCGCGGCAAGGCCCGCAAGACATCGAAGCTGGAAAGCATTTCCGGTGTCGGCGGGGCGCGGCGGAAGGCGCTGGTGGCGCAATTCGGCGGCCTGTCTGGGGTTCTGGAGGCCAGCATCGATCAACTGGCGGCGGTACCTGGCATCAGCAGGGCCCTGGCCGAAAAAATTTACGCTGCATTGCACTAATGCCCTTTAACCTTCCCATCCTGCTGACTTGGCTGCGTATCGTGGCCATCCCGCTCCTGATCGCGGTCTATTACCTGCCTGGAAGCTGGCTCACCCTGCCAGAGCGTAACCTGGCCGCGACCCTCATCTTCATCGCCGCGGCGCTGACCGATTGGGCCGACGGCTATCTCGCCCGCCGCCTGAACCAGACCTCGGCCTTCGGCGCCTTTCTCGACCCGGTGGCCGATAAGCTCATGGTTGCGGCGGCGTTGATCATCCTGGTGCAACTGGATCGGGCCGATGCCATTGTCGCCACCATCATCATCGGCCGGGAAATCACCATTTCGGCCCTGCGGGAATGGATGGCCAAGATCGGCGCCTCGAAGAGCGTGGCGGTGTCCATGCTGGGCAAGATCAAGACCACGGCCCAGATGATGGCCATCCCGCTCCTTCTCTATCATGCCCCGCTGTTCGGCACCGACACGATGCATATCGGAACCTGGCTCATCTGGATCGCTACCCTCCTGACCTTGTGGTCCATGGGGTATTACCTGCGGATGGCATGGCCGGAAATTGCCCGGCGCAGTGGAGATCAAGGTTGACATTGGATATCCAAGGTCTATAATGCGCGCCTGTTCGACGCGGCAGTAGCTCAGTTGGTAGAGCGCAACCTTGCCAAGGTTGAGGTCGAGAGTTCGAGACTCTTCTGCCGCTCCAGTTTTGCTTGGGGAAAGCGTTGTGGCTTTTCCTGGTTGGTTGTAAGGTGCGATTTTTTGCACGGCGCGATAGCAAAGCGGTTATGCACCGGATTGCAAATCCGTGTAGGTCGGTTCGACTCCGGCTCGCGCCTCCAAGGTTTTGCGGCAGTAGCTCAGTTGGTAGAGCGCAACCTTGCCAAGGTTGAGGTCGAGAGTTCGAGACTCTTCTGCCGCTCCAGATAAAAAGGGAAAGTGCGATGCACTTTCCCTTTTTCGTATCTGGCGAACGATATGCCCGGATGATGAAATTGGTAGACATACCGGACTTAAAATCCGGAGCCGCAAGGCGTGCGGGTTCGATTCCCGCTCCGGGCACCATCGACATGCTATGATCCGCCCCCATGATCATCTACGACCTCTGCTGCGACAGCCAGCACCGCTTCGAGGGATGGTTCCGAAGCGCCGAAGATTTCGACTCCCAACTGGAACGCCGCCTCATCACTTGTCCCCAGTGCGACAGCGAAGTCGTGCGCCGGGTACCATCCGCTGTTGCCATCTCGACGACTCCCCGGGAAGGGGAAAAGCCGCAGCCAGAGTCGGCGACGCAGGTTTCCGCCGCGCTGCCGGTGGGTTCCCAGGCTCTAGCCCTGTATCGCCAGCTGGCCAACCTGATGCTGGGCGCGAGCGAAGACGTGGGCACTGCCTTTGCCGAAGAGGCCCGGCGCATTCATTACAACGAAGCGCCTGAAAGGCCCATTCGCGGCCAGACGACGGACGAGGAATACGAGGCCCTGCAGGAAGAAGGCATCGGCGTGATCCGCCTTCCCGTCATCAAGAAGGAAGACCTCTCCTGAATCCCCTTGCCCGCTTTGGGCTATCAGCGGGTTGGCGCAGGCCTTGAAGGTGGCGGTGGCGGGACCGGTGCCGTCGCGGGTGGGGGCGGGGGGGCCGGGGGCGCAGTCGTAAACTGGCCGGACACCGGGACTCGGTGTCCTTTTGCATACATGCACTGGATGAAGGCGTAGTCATAGCGCCGCTGGGCACCGTAGGCCGAAGTGTCGCCGGCCGAAGCCCCGGCCATGCTGCCCATAAGCAGTCCTGTCCCGGCGCCGACTCCTGCTCCCTGGTTTCCGCCGATGGCGGCGCCCGCCGCGGCCCCTATGACCGTACCGGCGACAGCGCTGCGCGCCATGGCGTCGTTCGCCGTCTGGCCGGGCATCGCGCCGCCCACCTGGTCGTTGGCAAACTGCCGGCAAGCATAGTCGTCGTAGCGAAACTGGTCGAAAGTCCTACCGGTCCCGGGCAGGACCATGACGCTCGGCCCCGTCGGGTAGGTGACGCACCCCCCCAGCAACAAGAGGCTCGCAAGGGGAGCAAAGCGGGTGACGACAGACATGCTCATCTCCAAGAACCCTCAGGAAGCCGGATGGGGCATCACTTTTTGCCAGCCCTCCGGGCATTGCTGAACATAGGGATAGTAAGCCTTCGAGCTGTTGCAGTAGTACCAATAGCTCTGGGAAGGGGGCGCCTCGCTTCCCTGCTCGATGTATACCGGCGGTCGCGGCGGCGAGACCGGCACTGCGACTACCGGTGGGTAGTAATAATAGGGGGGCGGATAAGGGTTGTACCAGGGCCATAAGGGAGCCCCGATGACGACACCCACCCCGACGTGGCCGTGGCCATGGCCATGGCCGTGACCATGAGCCCAGGCTATATCGCTGGCGGCCACGGCCATACAGGCGAGAAGGGCGGCGAAAAGCAGCTTTGATGATTTCATGCACATTTCCAATCCCTGATGGGTGCCGCTTTCCGAAGGGGCAGCATCCAACGACCCCGCTACCAAGTATGATTTCTGGGCAGTCCGACGCAAGCAAAGATACATTTTTTTACGTTTGCCCGGTCCGCCGGACCCGCTTTCCTGTTGCTGGAAAACCTACCGGGATACCAGGAAAAAGGGAACCCCCTCGTCATCGTCCGTTCCCCGCCTGTATCGATTCCGGTGTAGAAGAGATCCCCTTTTCTCCCATGGCAGCGCACCGCCGTCTCCCTGGCGGAAAAAGGGCGCCTCGCGGCGCCCCCATTCAAGCTATCGGTTCGTACGCATGCGTTCGAAGAAGTGGCCGCGTTCGGCCCCGATCCACAGGGCCAGCACAGCAACGATGAGGCCGACGATAACCGCGTTGACCCGCAGACTGTGCATGTTGCCGTAGCCGAAAATCCAGGGCGATGCCAAAGCCCACAGGCCGAGGAGGAAGTCGACGACTTCCTCCCAGGCCTTCGGTCTGGCCAGCGCCCCGGCCGACAACAGCACAATTGCCGCACCGACTATCAGATGGTTGTAGAAAATGCCCTTGTGGTCAGCAAAGTCATAACCCAGGGCCCATGGGGCAACGGCGAACCACAAACCTGCAAGCAGGGTCACCCCGTCCTGCCATCGTTCCTTCAACATGTTGCACCTCCTATGGCTTGAAAACTTCGGATATGAAGGCAATACCTTCGATTGCTTAGACGCTGTCGCGGCCTTGCGGGTTTCCGCTAGGGAAGACACCGCATGCCTGAAATCCGCCTCCCGAGACCCTGGAAATACGTACGGCAAATACCGCTTGCACCTGATGGCTACGGCTGATTGCGGCGCCTAGATTTTGGCGATCTCCGGCTTCTTCTATGCCGGGCATGGAGGCTGCGCGTATGAAACCAGTGGAAACAACGGCCGGGCAAGGACGCTCCGTGCGCGATGCGCTGCATATCCTCCAGCGCATCTTCCGCGATTTCCCCGGCGGCATTCGCATCCGGCTGTGGGACGGGCATACGGTGTCCCTCGGCACCCATGCGCCGCGCTTTACCGTCATCTTCCGGGACCCCGGGAAGTTCCGGGAAATGGTCCTGTACCGGGATCCCCTGCGCTTGGCCGAAGCCCATTTCAGCGGCCATGTGGAAATCGAGGGCAGCATTTACGATGTTCTCGGCCTGCGGGAGCACTTCCAGTCCCTGCGCCTGTCGGCTGTCGAAAAGGCCGCCATCCTGGCCCGGACCCTGAGCATTCGGCAGATCCCCGCCAGCCGGCAGCCGGACAATCCGTCGAGGCAGCGCCGCAACTGGCGCACCAAGGCCTTCGGCAGCCATTCCCGGCAGACCGACCGGCACGCCATCGCCTTCCACTACGATGTTTCCAACGATTTCTACCGGTTGTGGCTGGACCCGGAGATGGTCTACTCCTGCGCGTATTTCGAGAAGCCGGAGGACGACCTGGATCTGGCCCAGCGCCAGAAACTCGATCATATATGCCGCAAACTCCGCTTGCAGGCGGGTGAAACCCTTCTGGACATCGGCTGCGGCTGGGGCGGACTGGTCTGCTGGGCGGCCCGGCACTATGGGGTGAGGGCCACAGGCATCACCCTCAGCCGCGGGCAGCTGGATTACGCTCAGGAGAAAATCAGGCGCGAGGGCCTCGAAGACCGGGTGCGGGTGGAATTGCGCGACTACCGGGACCTCCCCGGGAAGGAGCTGTTCGACAAGGTCGTCAGCGTCGGCATGTTCGAGCATGTCGGCATCCGCAACCTGCCCCTCTATTTCCGCACGGCGCACCAGCTCCTCAAGCCCGGTGGCGTCTTCCTGAACCATGGCATCACCAGCGAAGACGAGGGCTGGAGGAGGAACGTCAATATCGAATTCATCAACCGCTACGTGTTCCCGGACGGTGAACTGGAGACCATGGGCAATGTTCTGCGAGGCATGGAGCAATCCGGCTTCGAAATAGTGGATGTGGAAGCCCTGCGCGCCCACTACGCCCTGACCCTCCGCCATTGGGTGGATCGGCTGGAGTCCCGGCGGGAGGAGGCGGTCCGGCATACGGACGAGGCCACCTACCGGATCTGGCGCATGTACATGGCGGGCTGCGCGCTCCAGTTCGAGGCCGGGGAGATGGGCCTCTACCAGATTCTTGCGGCGCGCCGGGAGAAAGGCCTGGCCCGGGTGCCCCTGACCCGCCGGGATCTCTATCCGCCGCCTTCCCCCTGAGCTTCGGCCCCACTGGAACGATACAGTGGGCCATCGGTCCCAAAGCCAGAGGTAAAAGGCAATGGCGACCGAAACTTTGAAACTGGATGAACTCATCGCCCGGGGCTACGAGCATGGCTTCTACACGCCGGTGGAAGTCGATACGGTTCCTTCCGGACTGAATGAGGCGGTGATCCGGCTTATTTCCGCCAAGAAGCAGGAGCCGGAATTTATGCTGGAATGGCGGCTGAAGGCCTTCCGGCACTGGCTGGGCATGACCGAGCCCGCCTGGTCCACCGTGCGCTATCCGGCCATCGACTACCAGGCAATCAGCTACTACGCGGCGCCGAAAAGCCGTGCCGGCGGGCCCCGCAGCCTGGAAGAGGTGGATCCCGAGCTGCTGCGCACTTACGAGAAGCTGGGGGTGCCCCTGGAAGAAAGGGAAATCCTGGCCGGGGTGGCGGTGGATGCGGTCTTCGACAGCATCTCGGTGGCCACCACCTTCAAGGACAAGCTGGCGGAACTGGGCATCATTTTCTGCTCCTTCTCCGAGGCGGTGCGGGAGCACCCCGATCTGGTGCGCCAGTACCTGGGATCGGTGGTGCCCCATACCGACAACTTCTTCGCGGCCCTCAATTCGGCGGTGTTCTCCGACGGCTCATTCTGCTACATCCCCCCTGGCGTGCGCTGCCCCATGGAGCTGTCCACCTACTTCCGCATCAACGCCCGCAACACCGGGCAGTTCGAGCGCACCCTCATCGTCGCCGACCGGGGCGCCTACGTCAGCTACCTGGAAGGCTGCACGGCGCCCATGCGGGACGAGCACCAGCTCCACGCCGCGGTGGTGGAACTGGTGGCCCTGGAAGGCGCCCAGATCCGCTACGCCACGGTGCAGAACTGGTATCCGGGGGACAAGGAGGGGAAGGGCGGTATCTACAATTTCGTCACCAAGCGGGGCGACTGCCGGGAGGCCAATTCCCATATTTCGTGGACCCAGGTGGAGACCGGCTCGGCCATCACCTGGAAATATCCGAGCGTGATCCTCCAGGGCGACAACGCCGTCGGCGAATTCCATTCGGTGGCCCTGACCAACAATTACCAGCAGGCGGACACCGGCACCAAGATGATCCATCTTGGGCGGAACACCCGCAGCACCATCGTCTCCAAGGGCATTGCGGCGGGGCACGGGAAGAACGTCTATCGCGGCCTGGTGCGGGTGGGAAAGAGCGCCGCCGGCGCCCGCAACTACACCCGGTGCGACTCCCTGCTCCTGGGGGATAAGTGCGCCGCCCACACCTTTCCCTACATCGAGGTCAAGAACCCGAGTGGCAGGGTCGAGCACGAGGCCAGCACTTCCCGCATCGGCGAGGACCAGCTCTTCTACTGCCAGAGCCGGGGGCTGTCGGCGGAGGATGCCGTGTCCATGATCGTGAACGGCTTCTGCAGGGAAGTTTTCAAGGAGTTGCCCATGGAGTTCGCGGTGGAAGCCCAGAAGCTCCTGGGAGTCAGCCTGGAAGGCAGCGTCGGCTGAGGGAAACGGCATGCTGGAAATTCGCAACCTGCACGTGGCGGTGGATGGCGCTCCCATCCTGAAGGGCATCGACCTGACGGTGAAGCCCGGCGAGGTGCATGCCATCATGGGCCCCAACGGCTCCGGCAAGAGCACCCTGGCCTATATCCTGGCAGGCCGGGACGGGTACCGGGTGACAGAGGGCGAAGTCCGCTACGGAGGCCGCGACCTGCTGGCCCTGGCGGCAGAGGAGCGGGCCCGGGCCGGCGTTTTCCTCGCCTTCCAGTATCCGGTGGAGATTCCCGGGGTCGCCAACATCTATCTCCTCAAGGTCGCCATCAACGCCGCCCGGCGGCATCGCGGCGAGCCGGAGCTGGACGCCATGGACATCCTGCTTCGGGTGCGCTCCAAGCTCAAGCTCATGGACATGGACGAGAGCCTCCTCTATCGAGCGGTGAACGAAAGCTTTTCCGGCGGCGAGAAGAAGCGCAACGAAATCCTCCAGATGGCGGTGCTGGAGCCGAAGCTGGCCATCCTGGACGAGGCTGACTCGGGGCTGGACATCGACGCCCTCAAGGCGGTGGCCCGGGGCATCAACGCCCAGCGGGACCCGGGCCGGGCCATGATCCTGGTCACCCATTACCAGCGGCTTCTCCAGCTGGTGGTTCCCGACCGGGTCCATGTCCTGGCCCAGGGCTGTATCGCCCGTTCCGGGGGCTGGGAATTGGCCGCCGAACTGGAGCGCACTGGCTATGGCGGCATCACCGGCCGGGAAGGCGGCGAGGAGGCGAGGCCGTGAACGCTCCGGTCCACCATGCCGTGGAATACTACCTGGGGGAATTTTCCCGCCTGGCGCCGGCCCTGCCGGGGCAGCATCTCCCTTGGCTGCGTCGGGCGCGGGAAGCCGCCATGGAGCGCTTCGCCCGTCTGGGGTTTCCCGGCCGCCGGGACGAGGAATGGAAATACACTCCCCTCGCCGCCATCGAGAAGCCCCATTTCGCCCTCGTGCCTTCAGCACCCGGCAGTGTCGCCGCCGAGCAGGTGGAGGGTTTCGCCCTGGCCGGGACTCATCTGCTGGTCTTCGTGAATGGCCGTTTCGAGCCCGGATTGTCCCGTCCGGAAAAACTGCCGGCCGGAGCCACGGTGGTCAGCCTGCGGGAAGCCCTGGAAGGGGATGCCGGCGAACTGGCGGCCCGGCTTGGCCGGGTGCCCGAGAATGTCACCCCCTTCGCCGCCCTCAACCAGGCCTTCATGACCGACGGCGCCTATCTCCGGCTTGCCCCAGGGACGAAATTGCTGAAGCCGATCCAGCTCCTTTTCCTCGCCAGCCAGCCGAATCTCGCCATCCAGCCGCGCATCCTGGTGCTGGCGGAGGAGGGGAGCGCCGCCACCCTTATCGAGCACCATGCCGCCATCGGCGACATCGGCTATTTCACCAACGGCGTGACCGAGATCGTCGCCTGTCCGGGGGCCGCCATCGAGCACCACAAGCTGCAGCAGGAGAGCCGCCGGGCCTTCCATGTCGCTGCCGTGGTGGCCGAGCAGGATAGGGACAGCCGCCTGGCGTCCACCTCCTTCGCCCTGGGGGCGGCGCTAGCCCGGGTCGATATCGCCATCGGGCTCCAGGGAGAGGGGGCGGCCTGCACCCTGGATGGCCTTTATGTGGCGGTTGGCCGGCAGCACCTGGATCACCATACCCGGATCGATCATCTCAAGCCCCGCTGCCGGAGCCGGGAACTCTACAAAGGCATCCTGTCCGGGGCGGCCCGGGCGGTCTTCAACGGCAAGGTCATCGTCCACCCGGATGCCCAGCAGAGCGACGCCTTCCAGTCCAACCACAACCTGCTGCTGTCGGAAAACGCCGAAGTAGACACCAAGCCCCAGCTGGAAATCTTCGCCGATGACGTCAAATGCGGCCATGGGGCGACGGTGGGCCAACTCGACGAGGATCAGCTGTTCTATCTGCGCTCCCGCGGGGTGGATGGGGGAACCGCCCGGGCGGTGCTGACCATGGCTTTCGCCCGGGAATCGGTGGACCGGGTCGGCATTCCGGCCCTCCAGAAGCGGCTGGACCAATTGCTGCCCGCTTTGCTGCCCCGGGAATCGGAGGGACAAACATGAACAGGGTCGAAAAGGAATTATCGACGGCCCTGGACGTGGCCCGGCTGCGCCAGGACTTCCCCATCCTCGGACGGGAGGTCCACGGCCGGCCCCTGGTCTATCTGGACAACGCCGCCACCTGCCAGAAGCCGAATGCCGTGATCGACTGCGAGGCGGACTACTACCGGCGCTGCAACGCCAACATCCATCGGGGCGTGCATCTGCTCAGCCAGGAAGCCACCGACGCCTATGAAGGGGCGCGGGAAAAGGTGAGGGCCTTCATCAACGCCGCCCGGGCGGAGGAGGTGATCTTCACCCGCGGCACCACCGAGGCCATCAACCTGGTGGCCGCCAGCTACGGCCAGGGGCTGCGGGCCGGGGACGAGATACTCATCACCGAGATGGAGCACCACTCCAACATCGTGCCCTGGCAGTTCCTGTGCCAGCGCACCGGGGCGGTGCTGAAGGTGGCCCCCTTCAACGGGGCGGGGGAGCTGATCCTGGAGCGCTTCGAAGAACTCCTCGGCCCCCGCACCCGCCTGGTGGCGGTGAGCCACCTGTCCAACGCCCTGGGGACCATCAACCCGGTGGGCCGGCTCATTGCCCAGGCCCATGCCGCCGGGGCGGTGGTGCTGGTGGACGGGGCCCAGGCTGTGCCCCACCTGGGGGTGGACGTGCAGGCCCTGGATTGCGACTTCTATGCCTTTTCCGGCCACAAGCTCTACGGCCCCACCGGCATCGGCGCGCTCTACGGCAAGGCCGCCCTGCTGGACGCCATGCCGCCCTGGCAGGGAGGCGGGGACATGATCCGGAAAGTGAGCTTCGAGGGCAGCACCTGGAACGACCTGCCCTACAAGTTCGAGGCCGGTACCCCCAATATCGCCGGCGGCATTGCCCTGGGGGCGGCCATCGACTATGTTAGCGGCATCGGCCTTGCCGCCATCGCAGCCCACGAAGCCCGGCTCCTGGCCTACGCCACCGAGCAGGCCCGGGCATTCCCCGGCCTCGCCCTGGTCGGTAGCGCCCGGGACAAGGCCAGCATCCTCGGTTTCACCCTCGCAGGCATCCATCCCCACGACATCGGCACCATCCTCGACACCCAGGGGGTGGCGGTGCGCACGGGGCACCATTGCGCCATGCCGGTCATGGCCCATTTCGGCGTCCCGGCCACGGTGCGGGCTTCCTTCGCCCTCTACAACACCCGGGACGAAGTGGACGCCCTGTTCCGGGCGCTGCACCAGGTACGGGAGGTGTTTTCCTGATGTCCGATCTGCGCGAACTCTACCAGGAAGTCATCGTGGACCACGGCCGCCGGCCCCGCAATTTCAGGCCCCTGGCGGAGGCCAACCGGGAAGCCGAAGGCTTCAATCCCCTCTGCGGCGATCACTTCATCCTCCAGCTCCGGGTCGAGGACGGCGTGATCCGGGATGCCTCCTTCCAGGGCAGCGGCTGCGCCATTTCCACCGCCTCCGCCTCCCTCATGACCGAGGCCCTGAAGGGCCGCACCGAAACCGAGGCCGAGGCCCTGTTCGCCGGCTTCCATGCCCTCGTCCTGGGGGCGGACGAGGATGCGGCGGCGGCCCTCGGGAAGCTGGCGGTGCTGGCGGGGGTGCGGGAATTTCCGACCCGGGTGAAGTGCGCGACCCTGGCCTGGCATACCCTGAGGGCCGCCCTCCATGGCCGGGAGCGGCCGGTTAGCACGGAATAGGGGGAGGCCATGGACCTGCGCAAATGGGTGGGCCGGGATAAGTCCAAGGCGGAAGGCAAGGCGCCGGACAGTGCCCGGCCGGGCCTGGAGAGCGAGGTGGTCGCGGCCCTGCGCACGGTATTCGACCCGGAAATCCCGGTCAATATCTACGACCTGGGCCTCATCTACGGCCTAGAGGCGAATGAGGCGACCGGGGCGGTCCGCATCCGGATGACCCTGACCGCTCCCGCCTGTCCCGTCGCCGCCACTTTCCCGGCCAAGGTCGAGGAAGTGGTCCGGCAGGTGGCGGGCGTCCGGGAGGCCCTGGTGGAGCTGGTCTGGGAGCCGCCCTGGTCCATGGGCATGATGAGCGAAGCGGCGCGGCTGGAATTGGGGATGTATTGACGTGTCCGACTGGGTCGATGTCGCCCCGGCGGCGGACTTCGCCCCCGGCACCTGCCGCGTGGCGCTGGTGGACGGGGTGGCGGTGGCGGTCTTCAAGGTGGCGGCCGACGCCTATTACGCCATCGAGGATTGCTGCAGCCACCAGACGGCCGCCCTTTCCGAAGGAACCCTGGACGGTCTCGAAGTGGCCTGTCCCCTGCACGGCTCCCGCTTCTCCCTGGTCACCGGCGAGGCCCTGACGCTACCGGCCTACGAGCCGGTAGCGGTCTTTCCGGTGCGGATCGAGGGCGGGATGGTGCAGGTGAGGGACGACCGTTTCGACTGAGGCTTTTCTATCCTCAGCGGTGCCAATACACCCGCACCAGGTTCTCCGCGTCGTTGTAGTGGAAGCTCAGTTCGCCATGGCAGGCCCGCTGGAGCGCTTCCCCCAGCCGCCGGGCCAGGTGGATGCCGGTGGTGGTGACCACCACGCCGCCGTCCTCCGGGGTGCTGTCCATGACCCGTTCAAGAGGATGCTCGGACTTTTCCTTGACGGACTCGTTCTCGATCAAGTGCATCAGCTCGTCCCGGTGCCGCATGAAATAGTCCCCCGAGACATGGACGAAGCCCACGGGGAACTCGTCATGGATACGGCGGCAGGCGGGGCAGAGGATTTCCTGGGACTGCAGCGGACGGGCCGCCCATTCCCAGCGGCCATTCTGGAAAACCGCCTCGCACTGGGGGCAGACCGTGGGTTCCGGATACTTCAATCCCGCCTTGTAGGCGTCATGGACGCTCTCCTGGATAAGGCGGTCATGGCGTACCGGACGATGGGGAACTGCTTTGGCGTGCCTCGACATCACTTCTCTCCTGTGCTGAAAGCCATCGGAAGGCGGGGGCGCGCTACTTGCCCACTTCGAGCCGGTTCTCCACATCCGTGACGCCGGGAACGCACCAGGCATCGAACTCCGCCATGTTCCGCTCTTCCTCCGAACCCAGGATTCCCTGCAGTGCCACGATGCCCTGGCTGGTGGAAATGTTGATCTGGTCGGCATGGGAAAGCAGGGGGTCCATCTCCAGGACCAGGCGTACGGCGTCGCTGACCTCGTCATCGTTGTCCGGTTCCGCCGGCTCGACGGCCAGGCGGTTGATCACATTGCAACAGCCCGGCACCCACCAGGCCAGCACTTCCAGGATGCGCTTGTGGGAAAGGCTGATGACGTAGCCGTCGAGGGCGATGGTGCCGTCATCCACCGAAAAGACGATCTCGCCGCTCTTGTAAAAGGTGATTTCGGGGCTCCTGTCGTCCGGCACCTGATGGAGGGACTCGATGCGCCCCCGGCTGCTGCGGCTCATGGTGCAATTGCGGAGGTCCACCTGCCCCTGCAGCAACTGGGTGAAAGACTCGAGAATTTCCCCGTCGCCCCGCTGTTTCGCCGGAATGACATGGACCTGGTCGATGACTTCCTGGATTCCGGTGACCTCCCGGGCCAGACGCACCGCCAGCCGCTTGGCGGCCACCGTTTCCACATCTCCGTCCAGCACGAGCCGGCTTTCCTTCAATTCCATGTGCAAGGGGAAGGAGTGGATGTTGACGCGGGGCTCGACCTCGATGGCCGCCTGGGCCCGCTTTATTACCGTTTCATCGCTGATCACTGGCTACCTCCTGTAGTAGTCCGACCGGAACACCAACCCGCGAGAAGTCCGAGGTGGATCGCTACAAGGTGGGCGTCGTGTCATGGATATGGGTTTTCTCGTACGTCCCCTGGCAGGGCCAACAGCGCTTGGCTTCGGGGAAAGCCTGCAGGCGTTCGAAATCGATGGGCAGGCCGCATTCGATGCAGGTGGCGTAGACGCCTTGGTCCATGCGCTCCAGGGTGGCTTCGATTTCGCGGATCTCCTGCACGTCCCGATGCACCATGGCGTTGTCGAGATCGATCAGGAGGTCTGCCACCGAGGCATCGCCGAGGTCGGGAATGCCGGCCAGCTCGCCGTAGGGAAACTCCTCGGTGCGGGCCAGCACTTCCATGATTTCCCCGCGCAGGTCGTTGCGGCGTTGCTCCAGCAGCTGCCTCAATTGCTCGATCTGGTCCTTGCTGAGATGTGTCATGACGCGTCCTTTCCTGTCACCGGCAGAGGGGCACGGCGGCTGACCAGCCAGCCGATGGCCTAGAGTCAGCGGGAAGACTGGTCTGTATCGCCGCTGTGACGGGTGACCAGCCAGCCGATCAGGGCCCCTACGCCGATGGCAGCGCCCGCCGTTTTCCACGGATGGTCATGGGCGAAGGTGTTGGTGGCCTTGGCGGCGGATTGGGAATAGTCGACGGCCTTCTGCTTGAGCTGGCCGAGATCGCCCTTAGCCACTGCCCACTGTTCCCTGATCCGCTCGCGGGCGGCGTTGTAGCGCTCGGTGAACTTCTGCTGGGCGGTGCCGGAGGCCATGGTTTCGGTATTGGGTTCGCTGGTCTGCTGCGTATCGCTGATGTTATCGGGCATGTTCATCTCCTCGTGGGTGCCGCGGCGAAGGCGGCTGTAACAGGGAACCCGGCTGGATACCAGCGGCGCGGATGCGCTGGCCGAAGCGCCGCCAGGGCAAGAAAGACGGGAGCGGAGCGGATTACCGGAACCGGGTGTTCAGCCAGCATTACGCCGCCGTATATGGACTCGATGTGTTTTTGGGTGCGGCAGCACCGGTAGAGTTCCGGTGAAATGGAAAGATTCGCTGCCCGGCCATACCTCCGGAAAGGGCGAACCGGAAGGACATTGTGCTGCCATATGCGCATCACGAAAGGTGATCGGCCCCGCCATGGACAGCAGCTTCCTTTCCGCGACCCTTCTGCTCTTCCTCATCCTCGATCCCTTCGGGAATGCGCCGGTGGTCGTCGCGCTCCTGCAGGGCGTGCCGCCCCGGCGGCGAGGGCCGGTGGTGCTGCGGGAATGCCTGATCGCCTACGGCGTGCTGCTGGTGTTCCTGTTTTTCGGGCAGCATGTCATGGGATGGCTCCAGCTCTCCCAGACATCCCTGAGCATCGCCGGCGGCGTCGTGCTCTTCCTGATCGCCCTGCGCATGATCTTTCCGGAACCCGGGGGCATCTTCGGCGAAACGGAGGAGGGAGAGCCTTTGGTGGTCCCCCTGGCCGTGCCGGCCATCGCCGGGCCGTCCGCCATGGCCATGGTGATGCTGATGGCCTCCCGGGAGCCGGAACGGCTGTGGGAATGGAGCGGCGCCCTGACCCTGGCCATGGCGCTGAGCACCGTTTTCCTGCTGGCCGCCGCCCGGCTCATCGAAATCCTGGGGCCCCGGATGATGACCGCCATGGGACGGCTGACCGGACTGATCCTGAGCGTCATCGCGGTGGAAATGCTGGTGGGAGGAATCCGGACGGTGGTCAAATCGCTATGACGCCGCCGATACATCTCCTTACAGTTCCTTACAGCAGGCGGCGGCGCGAGCCGCTAGAGTGATGGGCATGGAGCCGATGGAAATCCCGCTCGGCAAGGAGAAAACAATGAACAAGCTCTGCATTCCGGCCCTCATCGCCACCGCCGCCTTCAGTACCGGTGCCTTCGCCCACGACGGCTGGGACGGCCATCGCTGGAACCACGGCCACCACCACGGCCCCCGCATGGAGCGGGTCATGGTCCAGCCGGTCTACATGGCGCCCGCGGTGGCCTACGCGCCACCCCCGGTGGTCTATCGCCAACAGGTGGTTTATCGGGAGCAGCCGGTCTATTACGAGGCCGCTCCCCGCTATTCCCCCCCGCCTCGGGTCTATGGCAGCTACGGCACCAACCCGGTCATGGGCCAGGCCATCGGCGCGGTGGCCGGCGGCGTCATCGGCAACCAGTTCGGCCAAGGCAACGGGAAGGTGGCCGCCACCGCCGCCGGTGCGGTCATCGGCAGCATTGTCGGCGGCAACGTGGCGACCTACGGTTATTGAGCTCCGGGCCTGAGAAGTTCGCCCAGCCGCTGCCAATGGAGGCCTTCCCAGAATAGGCGGCGGCAGTCCGGGCAAGTCATGAAGCGCTCGTATTTCGCCGCCACGGCGGCAGGCAGACGCGCCGCCGCCTCTCCCTTATCCACCGGCCTCAGCAGGGCGTTGCAGTGGGGGCAGCGGGTGAAGGGCCGGGCGCTGCACCCCAGGTCCAGCCGTTCGTAAATCTCGCGGAACTGAGCCGCCGACCTCAGGGCATGGACGTAGCAGCCGTGGCTGATGGTGCGGCGTTTCAGCAGCTCCCGATCCCGCGTCAGCACGACGCGCCCCCCTCCGGCAAGAGCCTCGATCTCCTCGTCCTCGAAATGGTTGTCATAGAGGGTATCGAAACCCGCCATGCGCAGCAGGCGGGCTAGCCCCCCCAGATGCACGTCGGCGACGAAGCGCGTCACCCGCAGCGGCTGGCGGCGGACCCGCAGCAGGGGCGTGATGTCGAAGGCCTCGAAGGCGGGGTAGACCGACACCCGGTCGCCGTCCCGCAGCCGGCGGTCGAAGCCGACCGATTCCCCGTTGACCAGGATCAGCTCGACTTCGGTGTGGGGCACGCCGAGGGCTTCGATCATGTGCTTGGTGGTGGCCGCCCGGGCGCAGGGGCAGGCGAATTCGCGCCGGCGCCGGGACGGCGCCAGGAAATCGTTCAGTTCCTCGTAGAAGCGGAAGGTGGCGGTGACCATGGGGCTGCAAACCTGTTCGAAGGCTGCTTCGAGCCGCAGTTCAGCCGGTGTCGACCGCCGGAACGACGGGGCGGGAAGCGCCTCTAATTCATCGGAACTCCTACCCGTCGCCGATCCGGCGCAAGACCTATACCGAAAGGAGAATCATCATGGCAAACATCACCCGTTTCGATCCCTTCGCCGAGCTGGCCCCCATGGGCAGTGACCTTTTCAAGGGCCTCATGCTGCAGCCGTTCTTCCGGGGCGCGGACATGGAGCCGCAGATCCGGATGGACATCTCCGAGGATGACAAGGCCTACACCATCAAGGCCGAAATTCCCGGCGTAAGCAAGGATGACATCAAGATTTCCATCGACGGCAACATCCTCTCCATCAGCGCCGAGATGAAGAAGGAAAGCGAAGAGAAGGAAGGCAAGAAGGTCGTCCGCCGCGAGCGCTATTTCGGCCGGGTTTCCCGCAGCCTCAGCCTGGACGAGGACGTGGACCAGGGCAGCGCCCAGGCCAGGTACCAGGATGGGGTGCTCCAGCTGACCCTGCCCAAGAAACCCGGGGCCCAGAGCCGGACGATCAAGATTTCCTGATTTGAAGCCAGTCGGCGGTATCGGCGATGGCGGATAAGCGTCCGGCCACCAGCGTGGCCCGGAACTTTCTCCTGCCATCGGCCGCCGGCTCGAAGCCCTGGCGCCTGCTGGGCGTTTTCCTCGTTCTCGCCCTCGGCATCAGCGGACTCATCTGGTATGCCTACACTGCCGAAGCCCGATATCTGCGCCAGGGTGAGTATGACGAACTCCAGGCCCTTTCCCATTTCAAGGCCGCCGAGATCGGCGATTGGCTCGCCGAACGCCGCTGGGATGTCCGCCTGATCTTCGGCAGCAGCTTTTCCAGGCAGGACGTACGGTCATGGCTGGAGAGGGGCGATCCCCTGGCGGAAGCCCGCCTCAAGGCACGCCTCGAATCGCTGCTGGTCAATCCCAACTATGTGAGCGTGGAGCTGCTCGATCGGGAGGGGATGTCCCGCCTGGCAGTGAAGTCGCCTCGGCAGGGCTCCACGGAGTCCGGTTCCCACCGTGATGCGCTCCGCTCCCTATTGACCAGCCCGGCCGATCCAAGCCGGCCGATGGAGCCGCGGTTCGTGGATCTCCACCGGGATTTGCCGGGGGGGGCCGTGTGGCTTGCCTACGTGGCGCCGCTGCCCGGTTCCGACGAGGCCGGTGCGCCGCCGGTGGGTTACCTCTGGCTGACCATCGATCCGGAGCAGACGCTCTATCCGCTGATCCGATCCTGGCCCACGGCCAGTCCCAGCGCCGAAATTTCGATTGTGCAGCGGGAAGGGGATAGCGTCCTGTTCCTGAACCAGTTGCGCCACATGCCCGGTGCGGCCCTCAACTACCGGCTGCCCCTGAATCGTGGCGATCTGACGGCAACCCAGGCCGTCCTGGGGAGGGAGGGCATCTTCGAGGGGCAGGACTACCGCGGCGTCGAAGTCATCAGCTACCTGCGCCCCATCCCCGGGACGCCTTGGCGGATGGTCACCAAGATCGACCGGGAGGAGCTGTTCCAAGGCATTCGGCAGATTGCCGAGATGGCCGTCCTGGGGGCAGCCATGCTGCTCCTGCTCACCGGCACCCTGCTGTGGATGCTGTGGCGCCGGCAGCAACTGGTGGCGAGGCTGGACGTGCAGCACCAGTTGGAGCACATCGCCCAGGTGTCGCCGGGGGCGATTTATTCCTTCAGCCGGCGGCCCGACGGCTCGACCGCCTTCCCCTATGCCAGCCCGGCCATGCGGGATGTGGTCGGCTTCCGGCCGGAAGAGCTGACGGACGATGCCATGCCGGTCCTGTCCCGCGTCCATCCCGACGATGCGGAGCGGCTGTGGGCGACGATCGAGGCTTCGGCTGCGAACCTCTCCCTCTGGCAGGGAGAGGTTCGCTATCGACATCCGGAAAAAGGCGAAACCTGGATCGATGGGAAATCCGCTCCGACCCGGCAGGCCGACGGCAGCATCCTGTGGCAAGGCGTTCTCACTGATGTTACCGGGCGAAAGGTGGGGGAACAGGCCCTGGCGGCCAGCGAGGAACGCTACCACTCCCTGTTCGAGCATATGTTCAACGGCTTTGCCCTGTGCCGGGTGCGGTACGAGGGGGATGTGGCGGTGGATTTCATCCACCTGCAGGTCAACCCGGCCTTCGAGGAACAGACCGGCCTCCATGACGTCGAGGGCAAGTGGATCAGCGAAATCCTTCCGGGGGTTGCCGACTCCGATCCTGAGTTTCTCCAATACTTCGGGCGGGTGGCCCGGAGCGGCAAGCCGGAGCGCTACGAAATTTATCTCCATGCCCTGGACAGGTGGTTTTCCCTCTCCTCCTTCTCGCCGCAGCCCGAGCATTTCGTCGCCGTATTCGAGAATATCACCGAGCGCAAGCAGGTCCAGCTGGCCCTGGAAGCCCATCGCAACCAGCTGGAAACGGAAGTGGCAGCCCGGACCGCCGCCCTGGTGACGACCAACAAGGAGCTGCAAGCCTTCACCTATGCCGCCTCCCACGACCTCAAGACCCCGCTGCGCACCATCAACGGCTTCGTCAACCTCCTGGAGCGCGACTACCGGGATCGCCTGGAGGGCAGCGGATTGCTGTACCTGGACCACATCGCCCGGGGCGCGGCCAAGATGTCCGCCCTGATCGAGGACCTCCTGGCCTATGCCCGCATGGAGCAGCAAACCCAGCAGCCCCGGTCCATCGACCTGGGGGAGGCGGTCGATGCCGTGCTCGCGGAACGCCAGGAGGAAATCCGCCAGGGGGGCGCCCAGGTCCGGGTGGACCTGTCCCCGGCCACGGTGCATGCGGATCCGCAAGGGCTGGCCCAGGTGCTGCGGAACCTGGTGGACAACGCCCTCAAGTACTCGGGCAAGTCAAATCCGCCGACGATCGAGATCGGCGGCCGGCCGGAGGACGGGCGCTATCGCTTCTGGGTGCGGGACAACGGCATCGGCTTCGACATGGCCCAGCACGACCGCATTTTCGGCATCTTCCGGCGCCTGCACACCGACCAGGAATTTCCGGGCACCGGCATCGGCCTGGCCCTGGTGAAAAAGGGCATGGACCGCATGGGCGGCCGGGTATGGGCGGAGAGCGCTCCCGGGCAGGGTTCCACCTTCTATCTGGAATTCCCGGCCGCCGGGCCGAGCGAGTGAAAGCACCGCGAAGCCGGAAACGGGATCGGGTGGAAAGCCATGGCGGAGGAGTCCAGGCGCTGGTCCCAGCGGGTTGCCGAGACCAGCGACGCCCTCGACCTGGAACCCGGGGTCTTCACCCTCGATGATCCCCGGGAGGTGGCCCTCTCCCTTCAGCGCTCCGCCGAGAAGAGCCGGCGCCGCAAGGCGGACCCCTTCCGTTCCGCCATGTCCATGTTGAATTTCTACATCAACCGGGCCGGGCGGCAACTCCCCGCCGAGCGGCGCCGCCGCCTGGAAGCCGCCAAGGACGAACTGCGCCGGCTCTACGGCAGGCCGACCCGCTCCTCTTCCGGCGACTGACGCGGGTCTTGGCGCCCATCGGCCTCGAAAATCCGCCGGCGGATTTCCGCCAGGGCCCTTGCGAGGCCGTCCCCGGCCGTGTCCACCACGACGGCGGCCTCCCGCTCGTCTGGGGTCAGCGGCTCGGCCTGGGCCAATTGCTCGGCCAGGACCGCCGGGGTCGCTTCCGAGGCATCGTCCCCCCGGCGGTCCCGGGCAGCCAGTCGCTCCAGCAGGACCGATTCCGGCGCCCGGCAGTCGATGATGACAAGAGGGATGCCCCGGGTCCGGGCCAGGTCCTGGAAACGCTGCCGCTGCCAGCGCCGCAGGCAGGCGGCGTCGATGACCGCCGGGTAGCCGGCGGCGTTGATGGCGCCCGCCAGCTCGGCCAGCCGCGCATAGGTGGCCGCCGTCGCCCCGTCGCCATAGAGGCCGTCGGCGATTCCGGAGCCGCTGCGGGCAAGGGAGCCCAGGCCGTGCAGGCGCTTGCGCTCCACGTCCGAGCGCAGGCGCACGCCGCCCAGGGATTCCGCCACCGCCCGCGCCGCCGTGCTCTTGCCCGAACCGGAAAGGCCATGGGTGATGACCAGGGCGCCGGGGCGTGGGGCGATGATGCTCAGGGCGTAATCCACATAGCCGTCGGCGGCAGCGAGGGCGGCCTGCCGTTCCGGTGCTGGCAGAGCCGGGTCGGCGGCCCGGATGCAGGCCACCTTGGCCCGTACCAGGGCCCGGTACACCTGGTAGAAGCGCAGCAGGGGCAGGCCCGCGTAGTCCCCCAGTTCCTCCAGCCAGTCATTGAGGAGCCGCCAGGCATAGTCGGGCCGGCCGCGCTCGGAGAGGTCCATGGCCAGGAAGGCGAGGTCGTTGGCCACGTCGATCCAGCGCAGGGAGGGATTGAACTCGATGCAGTCGAAAACCGCGGGGGTGCCGTCCAGGAGCACCATGTTGCCGAGATGGAGGTCGCCGTGGCATTCCCGCACGAAGCCGGCGGCGCGGCGCTGGGCGAGGGTCGGCCCGAGGCGCTGGTATTCCGCCCGGCTCCAGGCTTCCAGGTCGGCGAGCCGGGGCCAGCGGGCGGCGGCTCCCAGCCTTTGCAGATGGGCGAAGTTGGCCTCGGCGGGGCTCCAGACGGCGGCGGGGCTACCGTATTCATCGCTCGGGGTGGCGGAAGGGGCCGCCCGGTGGAAAGCCGCCACCCGGGCCGCCAGGGCGTCCACGTGGCTGGGGGTCAGGCCGCCCCGGGCCAGGACCTGGTCGAGGAGGTCGGCCTGGGGAAACTGGGCCATCTTCACCGCATACTCGATGGCTTCGCCGCCGGCGTCCCAGCGGGGATCCTCCGGCGCGCCGCCGATGGCGGCCACCTCCAGGTAGAGCTCGGGGGCGAGGCGGCGGTTGAGGCGCAGTTCCTCGTGGCAGAAGTGGCGCCGCCGCTCCAGGCCCAGGTAATCGACGAAGCCGAGATCCACGGCCTTCTTGATCTTGTAGGCGTAGCGACCGGTCAGGAGGAGGAAGGAGATGTGGGTCTCGATGAGGGAGACGGCAGCCACCGGGTGGGGATAGCGGGCCGGGTCCAGGAGGGCCTGGACCAGCCGGCGCTGCTCTGCCAGGGGATCGGTTGAACTCATGATGCGCCGGGCGCCGGCTTGCCCGGCTTCGCGAGGGACTCCCGCAGCAGGCGCACCACCGTTTCATCCTCCACCTGCTTGAAATCCCGGTAGAAGGCGCCGATGGCGCCCATGTAGTCTGGGGCGAGGAGACATTCGACGTGGTCGCAGTGGGGAGCGATCAGCTCCAGGGTCTCCGGCGGCGCCACCGGCACCGCGACGATCACCTCGTGGGGCTGGCGGGCCTTCAGCACGTGGAGGGCCGCCAGCATGGTGGAACCGGTGGCGATGCCGTCGTCGGTGACGATGACCGACCGCCCCGCCACCTCGGCCGGCGGCCGGACGGCCCGGAAGAGCTGCTTGCGCCTCTCGATCTCGGCGGTTTGGTAGCGGCGCTCCTCGTGGATGTAGCCGGTCATTCCTTCCAGGACGCGGGAGGCATAGTCGGCGAGATAGACCTCGCCATCCTCGCCGATGGCGCCGATGGCGAGTTCGGGCTGGTAGGGGGCCCGCAGCTTGCGGGACAGGACCACGTCCAGTTCGGCCCCCAGTTCCCTGGCCAGGATGGCGCCCGTCACCAGGCCGCCCCGGGGGATGCCGAGGACCACCGGGTCCTTCAGGGGCCGGTGGGCCAGGCGCGCCGCCAGTTGCAGCGCGGCATCTTCGCGATCGTTGAACATTCTGCCTACCTCGAACCGGGTCTGGAGAAGGAGGAAAAAGACTAGGACAGCCGGCAAGGCCAACTAGCTCACTATAGCCCAGGGCGGATTCTTCGGCAGCGGGCGGGGTCAAAGGGGCATGACCCCCTATTGGGAACACTTCGCCCACGGGGCCGATATCGGTGTTCGGGGTTTCGGCTCCACCAAGGCCCAGGCCTTCGAGCAGGCCGCCCTGGCCCTGACTGCCGTCATCGTGGACCCGGCCGCCGTGGCGCCCCGGGAGGCGGTGGCGGTGGAGTGCGAAGCGCCCGACGACGAATTGCTGCTGGCCGACTGGCTCAACCGCCTGATCTATGAAATGGCGATCCGGGACATGTTGTTCAGCCGCTTTGCCGTCGAACTGTACGAGCACCGCCTCGCCGCCCAGGTCTGGGGGGAAGGCACGGATTTGCAGCGCCACCATCCGGCGGTGGAAATCAAGGGCGCCACCTATACGGCCCTGGCGGTCAAGCCCGTGGCCGGGGGCTGGGTAGTGCAAACCGTAGTGGACGTTTGAATCATGGACCTGCAACGCTTGAATTGCCGCTCCGAATACGAGTGGGAAATCCCCGCCCGGGGAGCCATGCGGGTCCCGGTGGTGATTTTCGGCAGCGAGGCGCTCCTGCGCGACATGGACGACAAGGTGTATGAGCAGGCGGCGAACGTGGCGGCGCTGCCCGGCATCGTCGGAGCCTCCTATGCCATGCCGGATGCCCACTGGGGCTACGGCTTTCCCATCGGCGGCGTGGCGGCCTTCGATGCGGACGAAGGGGGAGTGGTTTCGGCGGGGGGCGTCGGCTTCGACATTTCCTGCGGCGTCCGCTGCCTGCGCACGGGGCTCACCCGGGCGGACATCCTGCCGGTGCAGCGGCGGCTGGCCGAGGCCCTCTATGCCCACATTCCGGCCGGGGTCGGCAGCCACGGTGCGATCCGCCTCGATGCCCGGGAAACCGACGCCATGCTGGCTCGGGGTGCGCGCTGGGCGGTGGACCGGGGCTGGGGCTGGGAAGCCGACCTGGAACGGGTGGAAGAGGGCGGCGCCATGGCCGGGGCCGAGCCGAGGCAAGTGTCGCCGGAAGCCAAGAAGCGCCAGCGGGACGAAATGGGCACCCTGGGCAGCGGCAACCATTACCTGGAAGTGCAGGAAGTCACCGCCGTCTACGACACCGCCATCGCCGCGGCCTATGGCCTCATCCCCGGCGATGTGGTGGTCATGATCCACTGCGGCTCCCGGGGCCTCGGGCACCAGATCGGCACGGAATTCCTGAAGCGCATGGCCATCGCCGCCAGCCAGGAAGGGATCGCGCTGCCCGACCGGGAACTGGCCTGCGCGCCCCTCAACTCCGAAGTCGGGCAGGAATACCTGGGGGCCATGCGGGCGGCCATCAACTGCGCTCTGGCCAACCGCCAGATCCTCACCCATCTGGTGCGCCAGGTGTTTTCCGACGTCGTGCCGGCGGCCCGCCTGGCGCTCCTCTACGACGTTTCCCACAACACCTGCAAGGTCGAGGAGCACCGGGTGGATGGCCGCAAGCGCCGGCTCTATGTGCATCGCAAGGGGGCGACCCGGGCCTTCGGGCCGGGGCATCCGGAATTGCCCAAATCCCTGCAAGCCACCGGCCAGCCGGTGCTGATCGGCGGTTCCATGGGCACCGGCTCCTACGTGCTGGCCGGCACCCGGGAGTCGGAAGAGCGGGCCTTCAGCTCCGCCTGCCATGGCGCCGGCCGGGCCATGAGCCGGCACCAGGCCAGCAAGATCTGGCACGGGCGGCAGGTGATCGACGAACTCGCCAGCCGCGGCATCCTGATCCGCAGTCCCTCCTGGCGCGGGGTCGCCGAGGAGGCGCCCGGCGCCTACAAGGACGTCGCCGCCGTGGTGGACTCGGCCGATGCCGCCGGCCTGGCCCGCAAGGTGGCCCGCCTCGAACCCCTGGTCTGCGTGAAGGGCTAGGGCATTTTTTTCAACGGCCCATCATCGATAGGCAAACCCTACGGAGCATCGACTATGCAAATCCCGCTACAAATCACCTTCCACGACCTGCCCCATTCCGACGCGCTGGAAGCGAAAATCCGCGAGAAGGCCGCCAAGCTGGAGGCATTTTATCCGCGCATCAACAGCTGCCGGGTCATCGTCGAGGAGCAGCGGCGCCACCAGCACCAGGGCAAGCTGTTCAACGTGCGCATCGACCTGAAGGTGCCGGGGCATGAGCTGGCGGTCAACCGGGACCACGAGGAGGATGTCTTCGTTGCCCTGCGGGGGGCCTTCGACGCAGCCAAGCGCCTCCTCGAGGATACCGTCCGCCTGCAGCGCGGCGATGTGAAGGCCCATGACGCGCCCCTCCACGGCCGCATTGCCCGTATCGACATGGACCTCGGCCACGGCTACATCGAGACCCCCGACGGCACCGAGGTCTATTTCAGCCGGGCCAACGTGGCGAGCCCGGAATTCGAGCACCTGGAGGTGGGGGCGGAAGTCCAGTTCCTCCTGGAGCCGGGAAAGAACACCCTGCTCGCCAAGCGGGTGACCGCCGGCAAGCACAGCTTCGGCGGCTAGAATCCTCTCACCCCGGACCGGGTCAGGGGCGCTGCTTGCCTTCCCGGTCCAGCTCGACGGCCATGAGCCGGGCCAGTTCGGTCAGTTCCTCGGCGAAGAGGCCGACATAATCGTCGAGGGCGACAATGCCGGCCACCTGGCCGCTGTCGTCCACCACCGGCATGCGCCGGCAGCCATGCTCCCGCATGTAGTGCAGGGTATCGAAGACGCCGGCACCGGTGCCGACGGTGGCGACGTCGCCGGCGATCAGGTCGCCGACGGTGAGCTTTTCCGGCGCCACTTCCTGGGCCAGAACCTCGATGACCAGGTCCCGGTCCGTGACCACGCCCACCGGCCGCCGGGCCCCGGCCAGGGACTCAACCACCACCAGGCAGCCGACATGGTGGCGGCGCATCAATTTGGCGGCTTCGAGGACTGTGGTGGCGGGGTCGGCGATGACGACTTCGCGGTTGCAGAATTCTCCGATGGGCATGGGTTTCTCCTGGGGCAGGTCGGGAATTCAATCCCGGTTCAGCATCCAGCCGATCAGCAGGCCGATGCCGGCGGCGATGCCGACGGTGGTCCACGGCCGCTCGTGGGCGAACTCATCGGCGGCCTTGGCGGCGGAGCGGGAGTAATCAGCCGCGTTTTGCCGCATCTGCTCCAGGTCCGCCCGGGCGGACGACCAGCGCTGCCTGATCCTTTCGGTGGTGGCGGCATAGCCTTCCGCTCCCTTTTGCTGTGCCGTCTTCAGCGCCTGGGTTGCCTGGTCGGCGGTGGCATGGAAGCCTTCCTCGAATTTGTGGATGTTCTCGCTCAGTGGTTGGGGCATGGTGTTCTCCTCGTGGTCGGTGGTGCCGCCGGGGCGGCGTGAATGAAGACGGCTCAGCGCCGCCAGTGCACCCGCAGCAGCATTTCGTCTTCGTTGTAGTGGAATTCCAGTTCGCCCTGGTAGGCGTGGTGCAGCGCCTCGCCCAGGCGGCGGGCGAGATGGATACCGGTGGTGGTGATCAGGAGCCCCCCGTCGGCGGCGGTGGTGGCCATGATGCGTTCGAGGGGATGGCGGCCCGACTCCTCGCTCGCCGTGTGGTTCACCAGCTGCATCACTTCCTGATCGTGGTCGGCCAGGAAATCGCCGGACAGCTGGACGAAGCCGGCGGGAAACTGGTCGGCGATGCGGTGGCAGGCCGGGCAGGTCTCCGGCTCGGCCTGCGCCGGGCGCGGCAGCCATTGCCAGCGCCCGTCGTGGAAGACCACCCCGCATACCGGGCAGACGGCGGGTTCCGCCGGCTTGCCGCGGGTCTTGTAGGTGTCGTGCCGATATTCCTCGATTAGCCGGTTATGTCTGACGGGATGGAAACCCGTGGCCTTGGAATGTTTCGACATGATTTGCGCTCCTAGGATGATTGGACTGTTCCTGGCCGACAGTAGCCTGTCCCGCCGATTAGACATTGCGCCCCGTCCCTTGTTTTCCCGGGGGAGACTCGGGTGCTGTGTTGATTCTTCCGGTGGGGCCGGGCCCTATGCCGCCGGGGCGGGGCCCCTATTGAGGAGGGAAGGAATATGAGCGACATCCGTCTTTTCGCCCCGGGCACCGGCCGTGCCTTTGCGGAAAAGGTGGCGGGGCACCTGAACCTGTCCCTGAGCCCCCTCGAGGAGCGGCTGTTCGAGGATGGGGAGCACAAAACCCGGCCCCTCGCCAGCGTCCGGGGCCGGGACGTCTATGTGGTGGAATCCCTGTACGGGGAGCCGGGAATGAGCGTGAACGACAAGCTGGTGCGGCTCCTCTTCTTCATTGGGGCCCTGGTGGATGCCTCGGCGGAGCGGGTGACGGCGGTGCTGCCCTATCTCTGCTACGCCCGCAAGGAACAGAAGACCCAGCCCCGGGACCCGGTCCTCAGCCGCTACGTGGCCCGCCTGTTCGAGGCGGTGGACACCTTCCGGGTGGTGGCCATGGATGTGCATAACCGGGCGGCCTTCGACAACGCCTTCCGCTGCCGCACCGAGCACCTGGAGGCCAGTGCCCTGTTCGCCGCCCATTTCGCCGGGCGCCTGGGGAGCGTTCCGGTGGCGGTGGTGTCCCCCGATGCGGGGGGGGTGAAGCGGGCGGAGCGCTTCCGGTTGCGCCTGGGCAAGGCCCTGGGCCAGGACCCGCCCCTGGCTTTCCTGGAGAAGCACCGGGGGGGCGGCGTCCTGCGCAGCGGCGCCCTGGTGGGGGATGTGGCGGGCCGCACCGCCATTGTCATCGACGACCTCATCAGTACCGGCTCCACCATGCTGCGGGCGGCCCAGGCCTGCCGGGAGCAGGGGGCCGCGGCGGTGTTCGCGGCGGCCTCCCACGGGGTGTTCTCCGCCGATGCGGGGAAGGTCCTGGCCGATCCGGCCATCGACCAGGTGGTGATCACCGACAGCATTCCCCCTTTCCGCCTCAGTCCCGACCTGGTGCAGGCGAAAGTGGCGGTGCTGAGCGCGGCGCCCCTCTTCGCCCGGGCCATCGCCGTCATGCACGGCGGGGGTTCCATTACGGAGGTGTTGGAGGGCTGAGGGCAGGGCCGAAGTGGAACAGCCTTTCCCTTTCTCACGCGATGCAATATTACGTATTCCACGAAACCCTTATCCGTTTTTCAATACCACACCAATTTCGAGCCTTTGCGAACTAGATAATCAGACTCGGGTTCGAAGTTTGGGCATATCCCCTCAGCAGTTCCGAGACGGCGTGCCTCCGTCGATGGCATGGCGCTCCACGCCAAATCAGCACAGATCACGGATACGCGTATTTCTCCGCCAGCTCGACATACTGCCCGGCCAGGGCCGGCCACTTTTCCGGCTGGGAGACTTTCTCCTCGTCCAGGTGCCAGAGGGCGAGCTTGGCCCGCAGGCAGGCCCGGCAGCTCTTGTAGAAGGCCACCAGGGAGGCAGCGGGAGTGTCGCCGCTGAGCCGGGCATAGAGCTCCAAGAGGGCGGGGCCGAAGTCCTCGCGCCCCAGCCGTTCGCATTCCAGGGCCAGGAATGCCAGCTCATCGGCGGCATCGGCCTGGCGCATCTCCCGGTTGAATTCCAGGCAGTCGATGATCTTCGGCACCCGTTCCAGACAGATGTGCTCGGGGCGCAGGTCGCCGTGGCCGTCCACCACCCGGCCGGTGCGGGCCCGTTCCTCCAGGAGGCTGGCGCGGTGGGCCAGGAATTGGCGCTGGGCGGCCAGGATGCCGCGAATGCGGTCGGCGGGCAGGCCGTAGCGGGGGTGGAGGAGAGCGGCGCCGCTGATCTCCAGGCCCCGGCGCAGGTGCCGGGCATAGGCGCCGGGAGGCCAGGGGATGCGGGGCGCCCGGCCGTAGAAGCGGGCCAGGACTGCCGCCAGCTTGCGCAGTTCGGCGCTGTCCACGGCCCCTTCCCGGAGCAGCCGGTCCAGCATGCGTCCCGCCGGCAGGCGGCGCATATGCACCAGCCAGTCGACGACGGCGCCGCTGCCGCCGAGTTCGAGGCCGCCGCCGGCGGCCAGGGTCAGGGGCTGCTTATCCAGATACACGTCGGGGGCGAGGCGGCGGTTGAGGCGGATTTCCTCGCTGCAGTTGCGGCGGCGGGCGGGCAAGGTGGAGAAGTCCAGATAGCTGCGCCGTACCGGCTTCTTCAGCTTGTAGGCCGAATCGCCGGCCAGGAAGACCCAGGACATGTGGGTCTCGATGGTCTCGACCCTGTCCGGCGGCCCGGGATAGGCGCCGGGGGCCCTGAGAAAGGCCACCTTGGCGTCGATGCCGATGTCCCGGTCGGAAGGTCCTTTGGTGTGCTCGCCCAAGCGTCGTCTCCGCTCCATCGCCACATGCGCGCGGCGATTTCGCGATTGGACCCCCGCGGCGGCGGTGCGGTCACTACCTGAAACAGGGGGGCTTGCACCGATCTACGCTGCCTTCAGCGTAGCGTAGAGTCCCTCAGGCGCTGCAGCGCATCCCCTCGTCCCGGCCGCTGCCCAGCCACGCGCCGCGGCGGGGAGCCAGCTGCTCGTAGGCCCGCTGGACGGCAGGGGAGCAATCGACGAGCTGGACATGGGGGCCGGCCACCCGGTTCAGCACCCCCAGCAGGTAGATGCCGTAGGCATCGATTTCCCGCACCTTCCCCAGATCGATCTCGAACTCGGTGTAACGGCGCAGGACATCGATGACGAGATCCTCCAGCCTCCGCGCGAATTTGGTGGTCAGGCTGCCGGCGAAGACGAGCCGGCAGGCGTGTTCCTTGTCGATCAAGGTGACTCTCATCTTTTTTCTCCCTGGAGGCGCGACGGGCTCGGCCGTGAGTTGCCATGATAGACAGCTGCCTAGGACACTTGAATACGTGCGAGTACTTATGGCAGCGTCCTCGGCCAAGGCGGCGGCGCCTTGGCCGAGGCATCCCGTTGTCGGGAGAAGGCTAGGGCGTGTGGGCCAGGGGGCCGGTCAGGGGCTGGCCCGGGGCGGGGACGTGGACGGGAACTTCCACCGTATTCGGGTAGCGGTTCGCCCCCTCGTCGAAGCTGCCGGAGACATTGATGTTCACCCGGACGATGTAGTCCCCCTCGGGGATGCCGGTGATGTCGATCCACTGGCCGTCGGTTTCCCTGGCGTAGAGATCGGCCCAGCCGGAGCTGATGCCCTGGTCGGTGCACAGGTAATGGGCGCTCGGGCCGCCCATGTAGTCGAGGTTGTCCCGGAAGCAGAACCCGAGCTTGCGGCTGGTCGCGACCACGGAGCGGTCGGAGGCCCGCAGCAGTTCGTAGAGGGAGAAGTCGTTGATGTGGAAATGCTGGTGGCAGGGGGCGTATTCGAACAGGTTGGCGTAGATGTTGTTCGGGTCGGAGCGGTCGCCGACCACCAGGTCGCCATCCCCCGCATTCAGGATGGCCACGTCGAACTGGAGGAGGCGGCGGACGCCGACGGTCCCGACGTCGCCTTCCTTCAAGGCGCATTCGTCCGCCGAGAAGTAGCGGTCCACGACGTCCATCCGGGCGGCGAGGCGCTTGGCATCCACCGTCAGGTCGGGCTTGCCGTCATTGCCGTAGATCGGGAATTCGCTGGCGACTTGGAAATCCGCCGAGGTCTGGCACGCCGCCAGGAGCGTCGCCAGAAGGCACAGCAAAACGATACGCAAGCTCATGATTTTTCCCCTCGTCCGATGGGCGTCACCGAAGGATAGAACCGGGCTGCGGTTCCTGACATTCCTTGCAGTCCCCACTCCGCAGGCGGCGGGGTGGTAGGGGCTCTGGGGAAATATCCGGTAGGGGGATGAGGTATGGCCCGGCCGCGGGGGAAGTCGTTCGAACCCGGGGCCGGCGGCTGCCTCCAATCGGGGACAGACACCACGAGGGCGATGATGGCGATCCCAGCGTATCGGATACGGCGATGGGCAGCGGCGATCGGCTCGTCGCTGGCCTTGGCGGCCTGTTCCCAGCGGGATACCGATGCCCAGGCCAAGGCCGCCCGGGCCCCGCCGGCGGTGCCGGTGGTCGTCAGGGCCGTGGCGGTCAAGACCGTACCCCTTCAACTGAGCGCGGTGGGCACGGTGCAGCCCTACGTTTCCGTGGCCGTCAAGGCCCGTATCGACGGCCTGCTGGAGACGGTGCATTTCCGGGAGGGCGACCGGGTGCGGGAGGGGCAGCTCATCTTCAGTCTCGATGCCCGGGTCCTGCAGGCCCAGGTGGACCAGGCCCGGGCCAACCTGGCCAAAGACTGGGCCCTGCTGGGCCCCATCGACGGGGTGGCAGGAAGGGTGCTGATCCAGCAGGGCAACATGGTCAAGGCCAACGACACCAATCCCCTGGCGGTGATCAACCAGGTCAGCCCCATCTACGTCGATTTCGCCCTGCCGGAGCAGGATCTGGAAGCCGTCCGGCAGGCCGAGGCCCGGCGGCCCCTGGGCCTGGCGGCGGTCGGGGGCGCGGCCGCCGACCCGGGGTGGGAGATGGAAGAGGATCAGGCGGTTCCTGTTCCGCCCCTGGCCGGGCGGGCGCCGATGCCCGCAACCGCTGCCAGGGCGGCGAAAAGGAGCGACAGGCTCGACGGTTCCGGCACCGAGGTGGCGCTGATTTTTCCGAACAGGCCGTGGTCCTCGATCTGGCCGCCACCGGGGATGCCGGCCGCGAAGTAGAGCTGGTTCAGGAAGCCGCCGTTGCCGCCGTTCCCGAACTTCAGCCCCCAGAGGCCCTCGATGGTGATGGGATTGCCGGCGGCATCGGCCAGGGTTCCCTTCAGGTCGCCGGTGTGGGGATCGAAGGCGTGGATCTTGCCGTCGCCGAAGTTGCCCACCAGGAGATCCTTGCTGAAAGCGCCGAAGCCGGAGGGCGCCAGGGCGAGGCCCCAGGGGGAGTTGAGGAGGCCCTGGGTGGCCAAGCGCTTTTCCAGGTGCCCGTTGAGATTGAAGACGTCGATGAAGCCGTTGCCGAGGCCGGCCACGTCGTCTTCCTTGTTGGCATCCTGTTTGGCGAAAGTCACATAGAGTTTGCCGCCGATATTCTGGATATTGAAGGGCGCGAAGCCGGCCGGAAGGTTCGGATCGGTGAAGTGGCCGGTCAGCTGGGTGAGGGCGAAGCTGCCGTTGAAAACATCGACGGTCCCGGCGTGGAAATTGGTGGCATAGAGGTAGTCGTGATTGCCGACGCTGCCGATGGCCAGGCCCTTGTAGATGGCGCCGGATGCCGAGTTGTCCGCCGCGAGCTGGGCCGCGGTGCCTTGCGCGGCATTCCAGGCCGCCAGGGTGCCGTCCTCGGTGGCGAAGATGAAGGCCGCTTTGCCGCCCGAACCCAGGTTGAAACTATTGGTCGAGTTGAACACCTGCCCCGTGGGCGCAGCCGGGGGGGTCCCGCCGGCGGGGGGCGGGATGGTCACGGTCAAGGGCTGTTTGACGCCGGTGGAGTTGTAGAGGGTCGAGACGCCGGTGCCGTTGTCCGAAACCCATAAGGGTCCGGTGGGGGAGGAGGAGATGCCCCAGGGATTCTGGAGGTTGGGGTCCGTGGTGGGGGCGAGCCCCGGGATGTCGGAAACCAGGTTTTCCTCGAGATAGGCAGCCAGCGCAGGCAGCGGGCTGGCAAGGACGGCCGGGAGAACGGTGGCCGCGCAAAGTGTGCGGATATGCTGGGCCAAAGGTTTCATAGTGCTTCCTTTCATGGGTAAAGGCGCTGGTATCCCCCCATAACGTCGGGTGGAAAACACAGCCCGGTTTCCACGCATAAACCGTGCGGTTTTTGCAACCCATTGAATTTTGGCGGAAAAAATTTACGGCAAAACGGGATGGGGCGAAAACTGTAAGCGCTTCCGACAGGGATGGGATTCGCCGGCCCGGAGCGAACCTGATCTACTCGTTGCGCGAGCACTGGACGGCGGCGGCCTCCATCCGGCGCAGGAAGGCCAGGCCTTCCTGCCTGGCCGAGATCGGGAGACGGAAGACGTGGCCGCTGCCCAGATTGCCACCCCCGTAATAGATGCGGAATTCGTGGGAATCCAGTTCCACGTACTGGACCACCTCCAGGTTCAGCCAGACCCGCTTGTTGCCTGCGGAGGGCAGCTCGAAGATGCAGAACGAGTTCGATCCGGTGGGGGGCGTGTCCGCCTGTTCTGCGACGGCGCTGGAAATGGCCCATGGCCACAGGGCGAGCGCTGCCGCCGCAAGTCTTGTTCCGCCCATCTCTGGCACTCCTGGATAGCACAAGCGCTGGTATGAGAAGCCTCAACCAGCCCCGCCGACGGTTCGACCCACCGCCGCCCGGGAAGTGCTGGCGAAGAACGGCAATGTCGCTCGGGCCTCCGACTGAATTCGCCGGCCCTTGCCGGGGTCTACTGCCATGCCGGCGTCGCCGCCTGCCCGGACGGTGGAAAACGCCTTCAGCCCCTGGAGTTGCGCCATGACCCAAGTGATCCCGGAAACCATCCCCGACTACGACCAGACCCGGATTACGGAACGCCCCGACGGCTTCTATTGGCAGTCGAAGGGCGAGGAAAAGGAATATGGCCCCTTCCCGACGCTTCTCGAGGCCGTTCAGGACATGCAGTACCGCGACAGCGCCGACCTCGGGGACCTGGAGCCCGAAGAGACCCTCGAAGAGGCGGAATCGGATATCGGCATCGCCGACTGGATCGACGAGGAAACCGGCGAACCCGCCGAGGAGCATCCCCCGAGGCTGGACGAGCACTGATGCCGGTCCATAACGCGGACATCGCCGCCGTCTTCAACGAAATTGCCGATCTCCTCGAAATGGAGGACGCCAACCCTTTCCGCATCCGTGCCTACCGCAACGCGGCGCGGGTGGTGGAGGATTCGGGGCGGGACGTCCGGGCCATGGTGGCGGCGGGCGAGGATCTGACCGACCTGCCCGGCATCGGCGCCGATCTGGCCGGCAAGATCCGGGAGACGGTCGAAACCGGGAAATCCTCCCTCCTGGAGCGCCTGCGGCGGGAAGTGCCCCCCGCCATCGCTGAACTGCTCCACGTCCCCAACCTCGGCCCCAAGCGGGTGCGCCTCCTGTGGCACGACCTGGGGGTCCAGACCCTGGAGCAGCTGCGGCGGGCCGCCCGGGACGGCCGTATCCGGGACGTGCCGGGATTCGGCCTCAAGTCCGAAAGGAAAATCCTGGAGGCGGTGGAGGCCCACCTCAGCAAGAACCGGCGCTTCAAGCTCGCCGTCGCCACCCAGTATGCCGAGGCCCTGAAGGCTCACCTGGAGGAGGTGGCCGGGGTCGAGGGGGTGGAGGTGGCCGGCAGCTTCCGCCGTCGACAGGAGACCGTCGGCGACCTGGACATCCTGGTGGTGGCCGCCCCCGACAGCCCGGCCATGGCTGCCTTCACGGGCTATGACGAGGTGGCGGAGGTGCTGGCCAGCGGCCCGACCCGGGCCAGCGTGCGGCTGAAAAGCGGCCTGCAGGTGGACCTGCGGGTGGTCGCCCCGGAAAGCTACGGCGCCGCCCTGTGCTACTTCACCGGCTCCAAGGCCCACGGCATCGCCCTGCGCGGCCTGGCCCAGGACCGGGGGCTGAAGATCAACGAATATGGGGTGTTCCGGGAAGAGCGGCGGATCGCGGGGGAGAGCGAGGCATCGGTGTACCGGGCCCTGGAGCTGCCTCTGATTCCCCCCGAGTTGCGGGAGGACCGGGGTGAAATCCAGGCTGCCCGGGAAGGCCGCTTGCCCCGGCTGGTCGAGGTCGCCGACCTCCGGGGCGACCTCCACGCCCACACCCTGGCTACCGATGGCCGCGACAGCCTGGAGGACATGGCCCGGGCGGCGGCCGCCGCCGGGCTGCATTACCTGGCCATCACCGACCATTCCCGCCGCCTCACCATGGCCCACGGCCTCGGCCCCGAGCGGCTGGCCCGGCAGATCGAGGAAATCGACCGGATGAACGAGAACCTGAAGGGCATCCGGCTCCTGAAGGGCATCGAGGTGGATATCCTGGAGAGCGGCAGCCTCGATCTGCCGGATTTCATCCTGGCGCGGCTCGACGTGGTGGTGGGCGCCGTCCATTCCCGCTTCGACCTGTCCCAGTAGCGCCAGACCGAACGCATCCTGCGGGCCATGGACAACCCCTATTTCACCCTCCTGGCCCATCCCAGCGGGCGCCTCATCGAAGAGCGCAAGGCCTACGACGTGGATATGCTCCGGGTCATCCGCCACGCCGCCGGCCGGGGCTGTTTCCTGGAGCTGGATGCCAGTCCGGAGCGCCTCGACCTCCTCGACACCTGGTGCATGGCGGCGAAGGCGGAGGGGGTGCTGGTGTCCATCGATTCCGATGCCCACAGCGTCCGGGATTTCGCCAATCTGCGCTTCGGCATCGGCCAGGCCCGCCGGGGCTGGCTGGAGGCCCGGGACGTCCTCAATACCCGTTCCCTGGCGGAGCTGCGCAAGCTGCTCCGGCACAACCGGCCATGAGCACCGCGGCGGAATCCGGGGCCGCTACCCTGTTCCTGTGCGGCGATGTGATGACCGGCCGGGGCATCGACCAGATCCTGGCCCATCCCGGCCGGCCGGAACTGTTCGAGCCCTATGTCCACTGGGCGCCCGATTACGTCGAGCTGGCCGAACGGGAAAGCGGGAAGATCGCCTTTCCGGTGGATGACGCCTACATCTGGGGCGACGCCCTGGCGGTGCTGGACGAATTCCGGCCCTCGGCGCGCATCATCAACCTGGAGACCGCGGTGACGGCCAGCGACGAGCCCTGGCCGGGGAAGAGCATCCATTACCGCATGCATCCGGCCAACATCGGTGCCCTCGCCGCGGCCCGGCCCGACTGCTGCGTGCTGGCCAACAACCATGTCCTGGACTGGGGCCGCCGCGGTCTGGAGGAGACCCTGGAAACCCTGGCGGCGGCCGGGCTGCCCTGGGCCGGGGCCGGGCGCAACCGGGCGGAAGCCGAAGCGCCGGCCTGCATCCCGTTGGGGGACCGGCGTTTGCTTGTCTTCGCCTATGGAGTCGAGAGCAGCGGCGTGCCCCCGGAATGGGCGGCGACGGACGAGCGGTCGGGAGTCACCTGGCTGGCGGATCTGTCGCCGGAGGCCCTGGCGACCATCCTGGCCACCGTGGCGGCCCACAGGAAAACCGGCGACCTGGTGGCGGCTTCCATCCACTGGGGCGGGAACTGGCGCTATGCCGTCACCCGGCAGGAACGGCACTTCGCCCACCAGCTCGTGGATGGCGGCGTGGACCTGGTGCATGGCCATTCCAGCCACCATCCGAAGGGCATCGAGGTGTATCGGGATCGCCTCGTCATTTACGGCTGCGGCGACTTCCTCAACGACTACGAGGGGATCGGCAGCTATCGCAGCTATCGGCCGGACCTGGCCCTCATGTATTTCCCGATCCTGGACGGGGCCAGCGGCCGGTTGCTGCAGCTCTCCCTGGTGCCGATGCGGATCAGCCGGCTCTCGGTCAACCGGGCCCCGGAAGAGGGCGTCGCCTGGCTGCAGGGGATGCTCGACCGGGAAGGCCTGCCCTTCGGCACCCGGGTCGATCGTTCAAGGGACCGGCTGGTGCTGCGCTGGCAGTGATCCCCGCTCTCCAGGAAGGAATAGGAAGGAGTTCCGATCATGATTTTTGTAATGACTACCCGGCTGTCCCCCGAGGCGCTGCCGACCCCCAGCACCATGGAAGATTTCGAGAAGCGGGCCATGCACCACATCCATAACGATTGCCCGAGCGTGAAGTGGCTCCACAGCTGGGCCGTGCTCGGATCCTGCGACTATGTGGATGTCTTCGAGGCGCCGGATATCGACACCGCCATGAAGGTCTCCGCAGTGTTCCGCACCTTCGGGCGTGTCCATTCGGAAGTCTGGCCGGCGGTGGAGTGGAAGCATTTCAAGCAGTTGATCGACTCGCTGCCCCAGCATTGAGCCGGGGCCTCTCAGCCGTGAGGGGGGAGCGCGGAGGAAACTCTCGAGGGCAAGGGCTTGTCTTGAGGGAGGGAGCAAGGCCGACACATTCTCGTGAGGTGAAGCATGGAATTCAGCGCAGAGATGGTGCAACAAGTCTGGGACAAGGCGCGGGCGAACGCGGACCAGAATCCCGATACCTGGCGCCGGGACGAGTGCGGGGCATGGATCCGGCGGGAGCATTACGGACGGCAGGATTCCGAATTCGGCTGGCGGATCGAGAACGTCTCGGTGGGCGGGCCCAATACCGTCGACAACCTGCGGGCCCTGAATTGCGCCAACAGCTACGACCGGGCCAACGGCCGCGCCCATTGCCGCCTTGCCGCCGACCTCTCCAACATCCCGGCCCCGGAGCGGGTGTTCGAGCCACGCAACCGCCCGGCTTGAGCCCCCGGGATGCCGGCGCGTGTCGGGCCGGAGTGCCGGCAGGGGGTCAGAGGTCAGGTTCCTCCGGCCTGATCTCGCCAGCCCTCACCCAGATGCCGCGGCCGTCGCAGCGCAGCACTTCGCCGCCGCTGTGCACGTACTGTCCGATCGGGTAGGAGATGTCGTTGAAGTAGCAGGCGGCGGCCTCGAGCTCCTGGTCCAGGGATGCCTCTTCGTACTCGTCGAATATCGGTGATGTCCTCATTTCAGGGTCGGGCGACCCCACATCGGGCAGATGTTGAAGCATGGTGGTTCCTCTCTCGGATGAAATGGTCTGCCGCCGGTCATAGTCAGGTAAGGCGGGGGCGCGAAAGTTTCCTTTTCCTGACGCCGGAGCGCCCACCCTGATCCCGGATCGCCCATGCCTGCACCCGAGAAGCCGGTTCTTCCCAACGACACCCTGCAGCGGCTCACCACCTATCTGCTGGTGGGCATGCTCCTGTGGCTGTTGCTGCGAGGGTTCGCGGCGGACGTCGGCGTGGCGCAGATCAGCTACAGCGACTTCAAGGAGCGGGTGGCGGCCGGCCAGGTGGCGGAAGTCAGCCTCCAGGACAGGAAGGTCTACGGGCGGCTGGCCATGGAGCAGGCCATCGGCCCCGCCGACCGGAAGGTCTCCCGGTTCGTCACCTATGTACCGGCCATGGGGGACGACACCCTCCTGCCCGCCCTCGAGCGGGGCCATGTCCGGATCGACGTCGAGCCGACGGGCGGGGGCGGGCTCATCTACTGGCTCCCCTGGCTGCTGATCGGCCTGTTTTTCCTGGGGCTTTGGCGCACGGCACGCCTCGTGGGCGGCGGTCTCGGGGCCGGGGGCGAGCTGCAGCGCTTCCTGCAGAGCGGAGCGCGGACGGGGGAGCGGCCCGAGGTCGGCTTCGCGGACGTGGCCGGCCAGGACAACGCCAAGCGGGAGGTCCAGGAGCTTGTGGACTATCTGCGCGATCCGGGCCGATTTCAGCGCCTGGGCGCAGAGGTGCCCCATGGCGTGCTGCTGGTGGGGCCGCCGGGAACCGGCAAGACGCTGTTGGCCAAGGCGCTGGCGGGGGAGGCCGGAGTCCCCTTCTTTTCCATTTCCGGTTCGGAATTCATCGAAGTATTCGTGGGCGTCGGCGCCTCCCGGGTGCGCAATCTTTTCGAGGCGGCCAAGAAGCAGGCGCCCGCCATCGTCTTTGTGGACGAGGTGGACGCCGTGGGCCGCACCCGGGGTACCGGCCTCGGGGGAGGACACGATGAAAGGGAGCAGACCCTCAACCAGATCCTGGCGGAAATGGACGGGTTCGCCCCCCAGCAGGCGGTCATCGTCCTTGCCGCCACCAACCGCCCCGATGTGCTCGATCCGGCCTTGCTGCGCCCCGGACGCTTCGACCGGCACGTGGTCCTCGACCTGCCCGACCGCAAGGACCGGGAGGCCATCCTGGTGGTCCATTCCCGCAAGGTGCCCCTGGGACCGGACGTCAATCTGCGGCAGGTGGCCGCCACCACGCCCGGGTTTTCCGGCGCCGATCTGCGCAATCTGGTGAACGAGGCCGCGATCCTGGCGGCGCGCGAGCAGTCGAAGCAGGTTGCCGGCCGCCACTTCGACCAGGCGCGGGACAAGGTGATCCTCGGCAGCGCCCGCTCCCTGGTCATCCAGCCCGACGAGCGGCACCGGCTCGCGGTGCACGAGGCGGGCCATGCCGTGGTGGCCTATTTCCTGCCCCATGCCGATCCCCTGTACAAGGTCAGCATCATTCCCCGGGGGCGGGCCCTGGGGGGGACGGAGCAGATTCCCGAGCACGAGCGCCACACCCTGCCGGAGGACTATTTGCGGGAACGCCTGGCAGTCATGCTCGGCGGCCGGACGGCGGAGCGCCAGGTGCTGGGCACCGTGAGCTCGGGGGCGGACGACGACATCCGCCAGGCCACGGCCCTGGCCCGCTCCATGGTGGCGCGCTGGGGCATGTCCGAGGCCGTGGGGCCCGTCGATCTGCGGGACAGCGAGGAGAGTCCCTTCCTCGGGCGGGAGATCGCGCAGCCCCGCCGTTTCTCCGAGTCGTCGGCCGAGGCCGTGGACGAGGGGGTGCGCAAGCTGCTGGGCGAAGCGGAGCAGCGCGCAGCAGATGTGCTCCAGCGGCATCCCGCCCCCTTTGGGCGACTGGTCGAGGCGCTGGAGCGGGAAGAGAGCGTCGAGCAGGAGCAGCTCAAAATGCTGCTCGGCCAACCCGAGCGCCTGGATGCCGCTGTCGGGGAGCGTCCCTTCCCGGACTCCGAGTAACCCGTCTTCTACGGGCATGCGTGGAAAGAGGCCCGCTGCCAGGGCGTGGTCTGGTTACAGCCGTCCCGCCGGCGCTACCCCCCTTATGGTATTGACCCTAGGATCAGAACATGGAGATACTCCTGATGAATATTTTGGGGCGCCGTGCTACGCTCCTGCCCCCATGCCGATGAAAGGGTCGTTAGATGACAAATGCTGTATGCCGGGAGACCTGCTCCGGCGAATCCGGGCTGCTTTCCGATCTCCAGGCCGCCGTGAACACCATTCCTGTGGATGGCGGCAAATTCCTCATCCGGGAAGCGCTGGTGACGGGCAGCAAGGCCCTGCATGCCGCCCGGCCGTTTGAGGGCGGCGAAATCCTTTCCGCCATCGGCATGCGGGAGCAGGTCCAGAGCCCCAATTACCTTTCCGTGCAATTCGGCGAGTTCGAGCACGGCATGCTGCATCCGGTGCATCTGCAGTACATCAACCACAGTTGCTCGCCGAATGTTTTTTTCGATGTCAAAGCCATGCACCTTCGTGCGCTGCGCACCATCGGGCAGGATGAGGAATTGAGCTTCTTCTATCCCTCGACGGAATGGAACATGAACCAGCCCTTCCATTGCCACTGCCATTCGCCATCCTGCCTTGGTCACATCCAGGGGGCAGCCTACCTGCCCGAATCCATTCTGATACAGTACGAGCTCTCCGAACATATCAAGGACCTGATGCAGCGCGCCCGGACGGCAGCACGTTGCAGCGCGGTTGCCTAGGAAATATCGGGAGCAGGTTCCATTCGCGCTTTTTTTCTTCAGTTGTATGGCTATGTGAAGCCGTACAAATGGATGTCCCTGGCGCTGTTCGCCAGCATCGTCATCGAGGCCATGCTGGACAGCGCCACCCGCTTCAGCTTCCGCTATCTCATCGACGAGGCGATCGTCCCGCGGGATGCCTCCATGCTGGTTCTCATCCTGGTACTGCTGGGGGGGGCCACGGTTCTCTTTTCGGCGGCCGGGATCTTCGGCGATTACCTGTGGGCCAAGCTCGGGGCCCTGGTGGTCAATGACCTGCGGGGCGATCTCTATCGGCATGTGCAGGGGCTTTCCCTGGATTTCTTCGGCAAGCGTTCGTCCGGGGATGTGCTGAACTGTTTTCTGGCCGATGCCGAAGTGGTGGAAAACTGCCTGGTCACGGTGGTGCCCTATGCCCTGACCGGCGTCAGCAGCCTGCTGTTCACGACCTTCTTCATGGCCTCGATCCAGCCCTGGATGGCGCTCTTCTCCCTGGTCGGCTTTGCGGTCTGCTTCCTGCTGCCCAAACTGGTGATCGATCGGGCCAGCAAGGCTTCCCTCGCGACCCGGCGACAATCCGGACAACTGTCGAGCACCATCCAGGAAGGATTGCAGGGGCAATCGGTGATCAAGGTCTTCAGTCTGGAACAGGAAGCCTGGCGGCACTTCCGCGACGAAACCAAGACCCTGATCAAGCTTTCGATCCGCTCCAATTTCCTTTCCTACATCGTCCAGCGCATTCCCATCGTTTCCTTCTTCATCCTGTCGCTGGTGATCCTCGGAGCAAGCTCCTATCTGGCCTTCCAGGGCTACCTGACGATCGGGGAAATCGTTTCCTTCCAGGTCCTGGTGCTGGGCCTGAATGCCGCGATCGCCAACCTGACATGGCTGGCGCCGACCATGATCGAAGCCACGGCCAGCCTGGAGAGGCTGAACGAGATCTTCCGCGAGAAGCCGAGCGTCATCGAGGCGCCCGATGCCATCCGCCTGCCGCCCTTCAGCGATCAGATCCGTTTCGATGCGGTTTCCTTCGCCTATCCCCATCGCCAAAACCAGGAGAGGCAGAGCGCCCTGCACGGGGTTTCATTGAGCTTCCGGCGGGGCGAGTTCTCGGTGCTGGTCGGGCCCAGCGGTTCGGGGAAGACCTCAATACTGCAATTGCTCCTGCGGCTGTACGACCCCGCCCAGGGCAAGGTCCTGTTCGACGGCATCGACCTGCGGTCCGCATCGGTGGATTCGCTGCGCGCCCAGATCGGCTTCGTCTCCCAGGACGTCCTGCTCTTCAACATGTCGCTGCGGGACAATATCCGGATGGGCAAGCTGGACGCCACCGACGAGGAAATCATGGAGGCGCTGCGCCGCGCCGAGATCGCCGATTTCGTCACGGCCTTGCCCGACGGCCTCGATACCATGATGGGCGAGCGGGGAGGGCGTTTTTCCGGTGGCGAGCGCCAGCGCCTGGTCCTGGCGCGGGCATTGGTCCGCCGGCCGGCGATCCTCATTCTCGATGAGGCAACTTCCGCCCTGGATGTCGAAAAGGAAACGGAACTGCTCACCACCTTGCGGCACCTGGCGGAAACCCGGGAGCTGACCATCATCGCCGTCACCCATCGCCTCCGGCTGGCTGCCCTGGCGGACAAGGTGGTGGTGCTGCGGAACGGCGAGATCGAAAGCATGGGAAATCACGACGACCTCGCCAAAATCCAGGGCACCTATGCCGAACTCTGCCAGCAAAGCACCCTTGGCTGATCGAAGCGGGGAGGGCGGGCACGCGCCCCTGGTCTGGGCCTTCGTCCCCTTGGGAGCCGATGGCTGGCAAGTCCCGGAGGACTCCTACGACAGCGCCCAGTACAAGGCCGAACTCGCCTTGGCCTTTCAGCGCCTGGGCCTGCCCTGGATCTGGCAGCCGGTCAGGCACGGCACGGTTGATCAGACGGTGGCCCAGGCCCTGGAGAGCAGCCGCCGGCATGAGGTGGTGGTATTCAATTTCTGCGACGGCACCGATGATCCCAGCGATACCCCCGGGCTATCAGTAGTGCACGCGCTGGAAAGGGCAGGGCTGCGCTTTACCGGGGCGGATTCCGGGTTCTACCGCATTTCCACTTCGAAGGTCCTGATGAAGTCGCTCCTGCAGGAGGCGGGGGTCGCCACCGCGCCGTTTGCTGTGGTGCCGAATTCCGGGCCGGTGGATGGCATCGGCGACGGACTGGCATGGCCCTTGTTCTGCAAGCCCGATGTTTCCGCCGGCAGCTACGGCATTTCCCTGCGCTCGGTGGTCCATTCCAGCGAGGAACTGCATGCCTGCCGGGAAGGGTTGAAGACCGGGCCCTTCGCCCAGCTTTTTGCGGAATCGACTTTCCTGGCCGAACAATTCATCGATGGCCCCGAATTCACGGTATTCGTCGGCGGCCACTGGGATCGGCCCGAAACGATCTGGAGCCTCGTCCCGGCCCAAAGGGTGTTTCACGGCAGCATTCCGCCCGGGGAGCGTTTTCTTTCCTTCGACCGCTATCTGGAAATCTACGAGGAGGAGTCGCCCCCTCCCGGGGGAGAAAAATTCTTCTGGTACGAGCGCTGCCCGCCCGAAGTCGAGGCGGCGCTCTGCGATCTGGCCACGCGGGCGTACCGTGCCGTCCGCGGCCGCAGCTACGGCCGGGTGGATATTCGCCAGGATGCGCGAACCGGCCGGTTCTACGTCCTGGAGGTGAATGCGAATTGCGGCCTTTCCGGAAGCGAGGGGAGCAGCATGGGAAACATCCTGCGCCTTGCGGGCCTCGACTTTGCCGGACTCATGGGCAGGATCATCGAAGATGCTTGACCGTTTCCGGGACATGAAACCGCTGGTCTGGGCCTTCATCCCTTTCTGGCCCGATGACGGCCAGGTGCCGGGGGATTCCTACGACAGCGCCCAGTACAAGGCCGAACTCGCCCTGACCTTTCACAGTCTGGGCCTGCCCTGGATCTGGCAGCCGGTCAGCCACGGCTCGGTGGATCAGGCGGTGGCCCAGGCCCTGGAGAGCAGCCGGGAGCACGGAGTGGTGGTCTTCAACTTCTGCGACGGGGTCGACGACCCGACCGATGCCCCCGGGCTTTCGGTCATTGACGCCCTGGAAAGGGCCGGGTTGCGCTTTACCGGGGCGGATTCGGCCTTCTACCGTATTTCCCAGTCGAAAATCCTGACAAAAGCCTGCCTGCAGGAGGCGGGGGTTCCCACCGCGCCCTTCGCGGTGGTGCCGAATTCCGGGCCGCTGGACGGCATCGGCGACGGGCTCACTTGGCCGCTCTTCTGCAAGCCCGATATCTCCGCCGGCAGCTGGGGCATTTCACCAAGCTCCGTGGTCCATTCCAGCCAGGAACTGCATGCCTGCCGCGAAGCCCTGAAGGCAGGGCCGTTCTCCGAGTACTGCGCCGGATCGGATTTCCTGGCCGAGGAGTTCATCGACGGCCCCGAATTCACCGTGTTCGTCGGCGGCCGCTGGGATCGGCCGGAAACGATGTGGACCTTGCCCCCGATCCAACGGGTCTTCCACAGCCGCATCCCATCCGGAGAACGCTTTCTTTCCTTCGACCGTTATCTGGATCTGCCCGAGGGGGACTCTCGCCCTGGGGCGGAAGAGACTTCCTTCTGGTACGAACGCTGTCCCCCAGAACTCGAGGCGGCGCTCTGCGACTTGAGCCTAGGGGCGTATCGTGCCGTCCGCGGCCGCAGCTACGGCCGGGTGGATATTCGCCAGGATGCGCGAACCGGCCGGTTCTACGTTCTGGAAGTGAACCCGAATTGCGGCCTCTCCGGAGATGAGCAGGTCACCTCTCCCGTAGGCAACATCCTGCGCCTTGCCGGCCTCACCTTTGCCGAACTCATCGGCAGGATCATCGATGAAACAGCCACCTATTCCGGAACCTGAAGCGGAACTGAACCCCATGCGCGAAAAGATTTGTGTCCTGCAGCCCGACTACACCAGCTCCAGTCTCGAACACGGGGATTACGATCCGCCGCGGGATTTGTCGGCCCTGCTGCCGGACTGCCAGGTGGACCACCTGTTCCTGAAGAAGGCGACGGTGCACCGCCAGCTGCGCGCCGCCGCCAAGGAAGGCTATTCGGTCTTCGTCAATCTGTGCGAAGGCTACCTGGACTGGGACATTCCCTCCATCGACGTCATCTGGAGCCTGGAAGCCCTGGGCCTGCCCTACACCGGACCCGGCACGCGGCTGTACGACCCGTCGAAGGTCCTGATGAAATATGTGGCCCATACCCAGAACGTTCCCGTTCCGGCCTTTGTCGAGGTGGAGGCCTATGGGGACTGCGAGCAGGCTCTTTCGCGCCTGCGCTTTCCCCTGTTCGTGAAGCCGGCCCATGCCGGCGACAGCCTGGGCATCGACGGGGACTCCCGGGTGCTGGACGCCGACCAGCTGCGGCGTCAATGCCGCAAGGTCATCGACGAGCATAGCAGTGCCCTGGTGGAAGAGTTCATCCCCGGCCGCGAATGCACCGTGCTGGTGGCTGGCCATCCTGAAAGGCCCTTCGAGCCGCTGGTGTGCCGGCCCCTGGAATTCGTCTTTCCCGACCCGGACGGCTACAAGACCTACGACCTCAAGATCACGGAGCACCATCCGGAAGCCAACGTCCCCCTGGCCGACGGCCCCCTGGACCGGGCGTTACGGGCGGCGGCGCGGGATATCTTCACGGGTTTCGGCGGCGAAGGCTACGCCCGCCTCGATTTCCGCATCGATGCCGAGGGCCGGATCTTCTTCCTCGACATCAACTTCGCCTGCTCCATTTTCTATCCGGACGGCCACGAAGGATCGGCGGACTACATCCTGAAGAACGATCCGATCACACCGGCCGGCTTCCTGCGCCACATTGTCGAAGAGGGCAAGGCCCGGCATCGGAAAAGGTGCAAGCGCCACGTCCGCCGGGGAGACGCCATTTCCGGCTTCGGCATCTATGCCCGGGAAGCCATCAAGAAAGGGGAGGTCGTCTTCCGCTTCGAGGAACAGGCGCAGCGCCTGGTGAGCCACGGGCATGTGGACCGGCATTGGCCGGCGGACCAGGTGGACGTGTTTCGGCGCTACGCCATCCCCCTCAATGAGCACCTTTCAATCCTGTGGGACGACAACCCGGAAAACTGGGCCCCGCAAAACCACTCCTGCGATCCCAATACCCGCTACTCGGGGCTGAATGTGGTGGCCGTACGGGACATCGCGGCCGGCGAGGAGCTGACCCTCGATTACGCCACCTTCTGCAATGAGACTATGCACCCCTTCGAGTGCGGGTGCGGGGCGCCGGGCTGCCGCCGGCGCATCCACGGCATCCCCGGCAACCTGTTGGGGCGCGAAGCCTAGCCGGCGGGCAGCTCGCGCCAGGATTCCAGCTGCGGCAGTTCGCGGCCGACAAGTATCGGCGCCCGCGTCCCCCGATGGGAAGGTGTGATCCTGGCGTTGTCCTGGCTCAGCCAGATGAGAATCAGGTTGGCGATCTTGTTCGGCGGGAGTTCCTTGACCGCCTTGATGGCCTCGTTGCACAGGACCGGGTCGTCGCCGCACAGGCATTCCACCAGGCAGGTCGTAGCGATGGCGTTCTCCATTCGGGTAAGGGCAGAGAGGATCACCTTCCGCACGCTGCTGTCGTCCTCGCATTTGAGGCGATCCACCAGGGCCGTGGCGGCGTCGGGACATGCTGCCAGGCTGCAGACGGCCCAGCGTCGAGCGACGGGGTCGTCATCGTGCAATTCGGTGAGCAGACTGGCCAAAGCCCGGGGCTGCTGCATTGCCGCTACGAAATCCATAGTCATCTTGCCTCCCAGTGGTTGTCTCGGTCCCGCCGGCGGGGTGCCGGCCTCCGTGTAGGCCACAGATTGCCCGGGTCCGGGCGGTGGAGGCATCAGGGCAGGATGATTTTTCCGTAGGGGGCGATGACGCCGGGGTGGGATTATCCTTACGCCGGCAGCAGGACAAGAATGTTCCCGAAGGATTGCAGGCCGACCACCTCCCGCAGAGCCAGGCCGCTACGCTCGAACAGGGACTTCCATTCCTCGAGGGTGCGCTCCCGGCCCCGGGTGCCCATGAACATCTGCATGTCGAAGGAGGCCCCGGCGAGATCGGTGCGGGTCTCGGGCAGCACCATTTCCAGCAGGGCGATGGGTGCCCCGCTCGCCCCGCTGGCGCTGGCGCTGGCGACATTCTTCAGGGCAGTGATGCAGGTGTCGTCGTCGAAGCCGTGGAGGACGGCGGAGAGGAGGTAGATATCCCTGCCGTCGCGGGCCGGCGGGATCGATGCCAGCAGGTCGCCGGCCTCGAAGGACAGCCGTTCGAGGCCGTTCGAGCCATGGCTGGCCCAATGCTGCCTGGCCTGGGCGATCACCTGGGGGCGGTCCACCACCAGGGCGGTCAGCTGTGGGTGTCGTTTCAGGATCGCCAGGGACTTGTCGCCCCGGGAACCACCGAGGTCGATGATGCGCTCGAATCGGCTCCAGTCGAAATCGGTGGCGAAGCTGTCGCCGGTCAGGGCCTCGACGCTGTCCATGGCCTCGGAGAACAGGGCATCGAAATCGGCATGGCGGTCCATGTAGGCATACAACTCCTCGCCATGGGCCAGGCGGAAGGGGCTCTCGCCCTGGCGCACGCCGCCCTCGAGTTGCTCATACCAGGGGCGGCTCATGGCTTCCGAGTTGTGCATGAGGATCATGGCCCGCACATTCTGCGGGTTGTCTGCCCGCAGGAAGCTGGAAAGCTTGTTGTTGCGGTAGGTCCGCGGCCCGCTCTCCTCGAAGATGCCCATGGCTGCCAAGAGGCGCAGCAGGCGCGCGGTGGCGTCCGGGTGGGCTGCGACGCGGGCGGCGATGTCTTCCGCCGGCAGTTCGTCGTTCCCCAGGACGGAGGCGATGTCCAGCCGGGTAGCGACGTAAAGGGCCCGGGACTGCCAGAAGGCCGAGCCGATCTGCATGAGCCGGAATGGCGGCGGGGTCAGCTTGTTGGGGAGGGACTGGAGCCAGGCGGCGAACTTCATCGCCTTGGCGAAGCGGCGCACCGGGCCGACGTTCTTTTGATAGGACATGGTCTGGACCCCCTTCATTGCGAACCGGCGGGCGTCAATCCCGCCGCGAAGAGATGGCCGTTGAAGGCGGCCAGTCTTTCCAGGAAGGGACTGTCCATGGGACGCCCCATCTGCTCCTCGAAAATGTCCTTCAGCAGCATCGGCGTCATCGCCAGGCTGACGAAAGCCAGCCGCAGGATATCGGGGTCGATGCCCGATGCGATCTGGCCTTCGGCCTTGAGGTCCTCCACCTTGCGTGCGCCCCGGGTACGGCCGCGCTCCAGCAGTTGCTGGATGAAGCGCCGGCCCGGGCCCTGGCTCAGGGCCAGCACCTTGAGGATCAGTTTGGGAAATTCGGGCCGCGACACCATGGCGTCGTAATAGAGGCGCAGGAAACCGGAAAAGCCTTCGACCGACGCCAGCATCGGCCCGTCCAGGGCGGCCAGCAAGGGGTTGAGGGTTTCGCGGATCATTTCCTCGTAGAGCCCTTCCTTGTTGCCGAAGTAGTAGCGGATCATCGAGACATTGGCTCCCGCTTTCTCGGCGATCAGGCGGGTGGTGACCCGGTGGTAGTCATCGGCGAGGAAACAATCCAGCGCTGCTTTGATGAGGCGGGCCCGGATGGGCTCTGCTGCAGTGACGTCGTTCATGATGCAGTCATGGGGTGGCGATGGGGACAGATTAGCACTGCCCGGTTTGGGGCCCGTACAGGTTTCGTCAATCAAGATCGGGCTGTTGATTGAACCGGGTCAGTTCCGGGGATATCGGGAGGCCCGGGAACTTTCATGGTCCGGGCGGGACCTAGCCCACTGATTCCCCCGCGCTTCGGGAGGCGAGATGCATCTTGAGGGTTCCTGCCATTGCGGTGCGGTCCGGTTCAGCCTGGAAGCCCCATCCCCGGTCCCGTTCATGCACTGCTACTGCTCCATCTGCCGCAAGACGGCAGGCAGCGGCGGCTACGCCATTAATCTCGGCGGCGACTTCAGGACCCTGCGGGTCAGGGGTAGGCGGGACCTGGGCATCTACCAGGCCATCATCCGGGAGCCCGGCAAGCGCCCGGTGCGCTCCAAGGCCCAGAGGCATTTTTGCCTGAAGTGCGGAAGCCAGCTTTGGCTATGGGACCCGCGGTGGCCGGAATTGGTGCATCCCCATGCCTCGGCGATCGACACGCCGCTGCCCAAGCCGCCGGAAGTCGTCGAGGCGGGACTGGACTATGCAGCCCCGTGGGTCGATGTTCCGGGGGGCCACGGGCATGCCCACTACGGGCAATGGCCCGCCGAATCGCTGGAAGAGTGGCACAGGCGGCACGGCCTATGGGAAGGTCCCGAGTCCTGACTATTTCGGGCGCAAGGTCATGAACTGGCCGTCGGTGTTGATCTCGAAGTTCCGCAGATAGCTCATGCCCAACAATACTTCGTAACTGGAGCCGTCGCTGCTCGTCATGATGGCGCCAGGGATGTTGCGATAGGTATTGCCGCCCAACTCCACCGATTGAAGGGGCAGATAGAGGGCCGGGGCGGTTCCATTGGCGGTATGAGCGACGCCGGTTCGGCCTTTGCGCCGGTCCAAGGGGATGCGGCTGGCCGTAGCGGCAGAAATGGCGACCATGGAAGCACCGGTATCGATCATGGCGCGAACGGGGGTGCCGTTGATCGAGACTGTGGTAAAGAAATGTCCCGAAGGGCCGCGCTGGAGCTTGATCGTCCCACCGGCGAACGGTAATGCTTGAGGAGAGTGGGGCGGCGTATTGTCCTCGATGCGCTGCTGTTTGTGTCCTTTGCTGCAAGGGGTGACCGAGTAGGCGACGGCGCCGGCAGGATCCGTGCATTCGTAAAAATCGTAAGCCCCAGCCTGGCTTGTGGTGGCGTAAAGGAACAGGGCGGCGAGTCGCCACATGATCGGGATTCCGTGGTGGAGGTTGTTTCGGAAGGTCACGATTATGGATATGCATCGAGGGTAAGTTCAAGGCTTCGAGCCCAGTCTTCCCACAAGTGGGGAAGAAATGAGGGAAAATACCCCGCCAATGAATATCTTAATTGCCGATTCACAAGGGCTTTCAGCATTCTCAACATCCATGCATCGACGACCTGATTCCAGCGCCGAACCATCCGACAGTGCCGAGGATCGTCCGGAGTCGTCCTACGGGTTTGAGCCGGCTCCATTCGTGTACGTCAAGATCCCGAAGGCAAAGCGCATCATCGATCAGGAGTTGGCCCGGGACGAGGCTATCGACCAGCTCCTGCGCGAGCAGGGCATCGGCTCCGTGCTTGGATGGGGCGAGTCCCTCGGCAACATACCGCCGGACGGTTCCCGGCCGGTCCCGTTCCACCGTGTCGACGTCGAGGTCAGCGACCTTGCTTTGGTCAGAGCCGCACTACATGAAGGGCTTCCTGCCCTGGGGGTGCCCGTGGGGACCGAGATTCACTACAACATGAGGCAACGGCATCTGCGGGATATTTACTCTTCATCCGGCTGGCTGCTGGAGCAACCGACCTCCTAGTCGGAGGCATAGCCTTATACATGGCCGCTGGCCGACGAATGCGCAGAGTCATCCATCGCCGACGGGAGAGCATGGGTCTAGCCTGACAAGGCTTGTTGTCCATGGGGATCTATCCGAATGAACCATCCCTCGCTGTCGGGCTTTGTTGTTTTATCCTTGCTTTTGTCGGCTTGCGCGACCCAGCCTGAACCCCTGCCTTCCCACCCGAAAGGCCAGCTCGAACTGAGCCTGACCAGCGGTACTTACAGTTGCGAGAACGGAATCCGTATCGAGGTCGAGCGTGAAATCCGCGGCAGCGCCAAACACCATATCCGGATTGGCTGGAACGGCCAGAGCTACCAGCTCGAACGAGACGCTTCCGCCTCGGGGCTGCCTCGCTTCGAAGACCCGTCGAGTGGTCTGGTATGGATAGACCTGCCCTGGAAGGGCCTGCTGCTCGACGGCCGGACGAGCAAACCCCTGGCCAACGAGTGCCACTCCATTTGAGAATCGCCGGGACGGCATTCAATTTGCCGCCGTCGCGGCCGAACGCCGAGCCGCCAAGAAGGCGGCGTCATCTATTAGGTGCGATGGAGTGGAAATAGGGCAATAGCGCCTTTGCCGCCTTGATTCTCTGGCCGGCGCTCGCAGACGGATCGTTCATAACTGCCAGCAGGAAGCTTTTGGGGTCGCTGAAATTGCTACCCACATCAAGCCGTGACTGGGCGCGACTGGTATGGGGGCCGTGGTGGTGGGCAACTTCGCTCTGCAAGCCTGCATGCCGGTCAGAAGGACCGCCGGCCGGCTCGGTATGCGCCAGGGCGAGGTTCAGCACCCTTTGAAAATCGCCAGCCTTGATGCTTTCGAATCCAGCGAGAAGGTCCGCCTGCTTATCCAGATTCGGAGCCATTTCCAGCCATGGCTCGTCAACAAACATGCTTCCCATAGATGGGTCGATGAATGCAGACCATTTTCCCGTGGCCATATGAAGGGCGGGCGCCAGGGGGATGAGACTTTGTTCAGGAGAAGCCGGCTCGCCGATATCGGGGCGGAAGTTGAGCCGAGCCGGCGGGATATCGGCCAGATATTTCAGGCGGAGTGCTTTCAAGAACGCCTGGGCGTGGCTTACAGGTACGGGCTCGACCAGGGAAAACCAGACTCGATATCCGCCCTTCCCTGAAACCGACACGGCAGGGGCGGGCAAATCCAGGTCCTCCTGCACCCCCTGATAAAGCTTTGCCACCAGATCCCAATCGGTCGATTTTTCGAACTCGACCGCCATCGTCCTCGCCATGCCGTCCTGGCTGACCAGATTGAGCGCTACGGTCACCTCGCCAGCCAAGCTCTGGGTGATGATCTCCGGCGTTAGCACGCCCTCCGGGGAGAAATCTGAGCTACCGCTGTCGCCTTTCGGGCTGTGCCATTGCTGGCCATGAAGGAAATAAAGCCGCTGGAACTGTGCAATCAGTTTGTTCATGCGTCACCAAAGAGGAAGGTCCGGTACCGTCAGGGGGCGCGACAACGGTACTTCGCCGAATAATCTCAAAGCGGCGAGAGCAGGGCAATTGTCCCCCGGGTATTCCGTCGCTGACTGTGAATTCCAAAGCAGATACCGGACGGCGGCAATGGGCTCGCCTTAGAACGGCGGCGTCGTTTCTCCTTTCATTGCCAGGAATTCGTCGATCAGCCTAACGAGAATTTCCTCCTCGTCACCCTCTCCTAAGCCCAGGAGTTCGGCGACCTTCTTGACCTTGCTTGGATTGACCCCCGGGCGACGCGGGGCAGGGGCCGGAGTGGCTGGTGCCGTTGGTGCGTTTTCCCAAGGCGGAGCATCCTGTGACTGCTCCGTAGCCGCCTCCCCGGTCGATGGGGATGAGTCATCCGCTTCCACCGCCTGCGGGGCAGGGGGCGCTTCAGAACCAGCGTTCTCCTTTTTCCTGCGCCGGCCACTTTCCTCGGAGAGCGCTACGTCCACGTCCTTTTTTGCCAGTTTTTCGCCCTCCGGCAGCTGTTCGATCTGGTCGATCAGCGACTCGGCTTTGGCCTCGTTCTTCTGAGCCAATTTTTCCAACTGGATAGCCGCGCCCGTACTGGAAATCTTGCCTGAGTCGAGAAGGGCTGTGACTTTGGGGGAGAGATTGGCGGCGGCAGTCGCCAGGCTGAGCCAAGTAGGATTGCGACCGAAGTGCTCGGCGGCAGCTTCTCGTGTCTCGAAGCGGTCTGCAATGGTCTGGATGGCATTGGCCATGTCCCGGGGTTCAAGCGCCACGCGCATGCCCAGGCCCAGATTTTCAAAGACCCTCAGCTCCAAGGCCTCGTCTGGTTCGCAGGGGCGAATCAAGATAGGAACGGTCTTTTCGCCGGCCAGGACCGCAGCTCGCCAACGGCGTTCTCCAACAATAATGGTATGCCGCCCATCAGGGCTTGCCGGCTGGACTACGATGGGATGAATGAGGCCTTTCTTCTGGATGGAGTTGGCCAAACCCTTGAGGGAATTCTCATCGATGTTCTGACGAGGATGGGATGGGTCGGGATCGATCAAGGTGATATTGATCATCTGGAATTGGGGTACGGTTTCTTTAAAGGCCATGGTTGCTCTGCTGCGGGAAAGACTGGCGCCGAATGGGCGAAGGGGGCGGCATGTTCCATGGTTTGCCCGGGTTTTTCAAGATGTCGCCGCCTTGGATGTCGACGGAATACGCGAGTTGACATAATACAAATTAGGACCCGGTGTCTTTTCCAGTACTGGCGAGGCTTCCGCGCTTGTCGGTGTCACAAAGTTTGTGACAAATGCCAGAAATAGGGCAATTCCCGCTGTTTTCGCAAGATTCGAGTGATTGGCAAAAGGGAACCAGAAAGCGCGCTTTTCCTCCTGGCGCTCGGTGGCTAGTTCTGACGCGGCAATAACGGCCAGCGGGTCGGCTCCGATTAAACGAGCAAGTTTGACGGCGGCTACGTTTGGAAGCCCGCGCTGGTGGGACTTTGCGTTGGAAACGTGAGGGCGGGCGAGGCCGAGATAGTCCGCTAGCTGCTGGACGCCTCCTTTTGTACGAATTCCCTGTTCTATGTAATCCCGTAATTCCATCTCTATCCCTTTCGTCATATTGACGTACCCGAATTGGTACGGCTTTAATCCGTACCTAAATTGGTGCGCAGTAGCTAGTTCAGCGCAGGCTGAGGGTAGCACAAAGCGTCGAACGGCATAAATGGGATGGACTATGGCAATCAAGGCGAAACAGGGAAGGCCAGGGCAGGGGATGACGTTATCCGATCTGGATGACCTCGGCCGCATGACGCCGGATGATTTCCGCAAAGCTGACCAGATTCGGGATGCCATCCTGTCGGGGATCGCGGAAGCAGAGGCCCGGCTGCATGCCGAGCGGAGCGAGGCACCAGCCGGGCCTCTGCTCCCCCCCCCTACTAACAGGGGGGGAAAGTCTGAAGAGGCCGTAGGCGGGGAAACTTCGATGGGTTCCAACTTGGTTGCGGCCCGGCTCGTTCTCGAGGGCGGCGAGATCAAGGAAATCCCGGCCCGTCGCGGCTGGGGCGGCTCGTCGGCCTTCTTGGACTGGATCAATTTCACCGTCCATGAATCGACCTTCGAATGGCCCGGTGCGGAGTTCGTATCCCCCGAGCAAATCATCATCGAAGCCTCGGCCCAACTCGAAAAAATCTTCGGTTTCGGGATCACGATCCAGCGGGAAAGCGGGGCGAACTTCTACAAACGGTCCTACGTCCTGGGCGATGCCTGGGGCATGGTCTGCCATGGCGGTCAGCGTAATACCCTGCTGGTCATGCTCTCGGGCGAGGGCTGCGCGGCTGCTGCCTTCGGATGGGAGCAACGCCTGCACGACTGGCTCAAAACTGCTCAAAGCCCTCGTATCACGCGCTGCGACCTCGCCCACGACGACTATACGGGTGAAACCTATAGCGTTGATCGGGCTGACCGGGATTTTGACGGCGGACTCTTCAACAATGGAGGACGCAATCCGGATTGTGAACACCGTGGTAACTGGAAGCACCCTAACGGAAAGGGACGTACTCTGTATGTTGGCAACCGTGCCAACGGGAAGTACTGCCGCGTCTATGAAAAAGGACGCCAGCTAGGCGACAAGAATTCCGAGTGGGTCCGGGTCGAAGTCGAATTCAAGTCGGTTGACCGGCAAATCCCCTTTGATGTCCTGCTGCGCCCCGGTGAATACCTCGCAGCCAGTTATCCGGCCTTTGCCTGGATCAGCCAGCGGCAGGAACGCATCCTCACCACGCAAAAGACCGTCCAGGCCAATTACGACCGGGTCTGCAAGTGGCTCAAGCATCAATGCGGCGCGGCCCTGGCCGTCGTTGCCGAAATCGAAGGCTCGGCGGAAGCCATGCTCGCGAAACTCGCCCGGCATGACAAGGCACCGGCCTTTACCAAAGTTCCCGATTGGCGTTTGGCGTCGAAGTCGATCCATGCGGCGGTCGAGGAATTCATGCCCTCCATGACCATGGGCTCGGATGCCCTGATGGATTACGGGCTTCAACTCACCTAAAGGAGCAAACGCAATGCAAGTCAAAAGCAATTTTCAAGTGGTCGGTGCCAAGGCGTTCAACGGCGAGGTGGAAGGGAAGCGATACGACTCCACGACGCTGTTTGTGCTCATGGACGTTTCCGAGCGTAGCGGCACGGCCATCGGCCAAAACGTGGTGGAAATGAAGTTCGGCAAGTCCGATGAATTCGACAAGATGAAGCACCTGCCTTTCCCGGTCCAGGCGGAACTCACCCTGAACTTGACCACGAAGGGCTATGAGGTCGAAGGCTTCCGGCCGGTCGCCCAAGCCAAGACGCCGGCGCAGGTGTAACCATGCTTCTGGATGTGAAACGGGTATGGGTGATTCAGCAGCGCTCTACGGGCCTGTTCCTGACGCCTGACCTGTTTCTCTCCAGGTCGCTGAAGGCGGCGGGTCGCTGTGAGGATCGGGAATCCGCCTTGGATACCGGGCGGATCAATCTCGATGACGACTTCGAGGTGTGCAGTTTCTTCGAGGAAGTAGGGGAGGGTAATTGATGAACTGCGTATCGTCCGAAACGGTTGCCGAGGCCATGGCGGTCTTCGTCAAAATGTATCAGGACTCAACCATCGTTCTCTTGGTGGTTGGATACCTGCTGGGGGCCAGTGACAAGTTGCTCGCGCTGGTGTTCGCAGGGTATCGCCGCCTCCGGTTGCTTGCGCGTCTGCGTCGCCGGGGTGCGGCATGAGCCTCTGCGTCGAGGTCGCCCAATTCGTCCCCCCGGGTTCGCAATCGACGGCGGCCTGGGTCGATACGGTAGGCACGGGGGCGCAGTACGGTCTTCGGCCGGCGTTGTCCCAGGTCATGGCGAACTGTCAGTTGGTCCTCCTCGATGCCAGTGAATACAACACGGTCATCATGCAATCCGTTTGGGATATACCGGACGGCACCACCCTGGCGGCCATCTTCGCCCTGGGCATGACCATTCCCCTGGCGGCTGGTCTCGTCGCCAAGGTCTGCGGCTCCATTTTGGAACTGCTTAAACACTGAGCCGGGAAGGGGGTGAGGAAATGGTGGACCTGTCGCTTTTGACCAATGCCGTTGATGTCTCGTCGGTGGTTGCCGGTGTGGTGTCGGTCGGCGCGTTGTTGATGGCCCCGGCTGTTGCGAAATATGCGGTTAATGCCATCCGGCGGATGCTTCCCGGGGAAGAGTTCAGCGAGTGGGAAGACTATTACAACGACCGATTTTGAGAATGGTTTTTGTAAAGGTGCATCGGACTGTGGCCCCGTCCGTTGTGCCTCCTAACCTTGGGCCATAAGGAGTTCAGAAATGAACAAGACTCAAAAGCTGTTGCTCATCCTGTCCGGTCTCGGCATGACTCTGGAACAGGCTCTCGCTGCCGGTGTGGATCTGACGACCCTCACCGCTGCCGTGGATGTGAGCACCGTCACCGCTGGCGTGGTTGCGGTCGCTGCCATCCTGATGGCTCCGTCCGTCGCCAAGTATGCGGTGAATGCCATTCGCCGCATGTTCCCGAAGTAAGGGAACCGGGGGGAGGCTTCCATAGCTCCCCCCACCTTCCATCATGGTCTGGTGCGCTCTCTTCTTCGCCGCGGGGCTGGTCACGGCCCATCTCGTCGGCCGGGGGTTATTCTGATGCGATTGGTTCGGCTGACGCTCTATTTCTTCCTGGGCTTCGTCCTTGGGGCGTGGGGGGTGTTGGGGAATGCGGAAACGAAAGCGGCGTTGTATGGTGAGAGTTTTGCCGCGCCGGCGACGTGGTCCGGTTATCTGAGCTCGGCCCTACAGTCGAACAACAAGGCGACGGCTTCGGCGATGTGTGCGGGGTTTAATCAGACTCCGACATGGACCTTTTCGGATACGTACCATACGTGCGTCAGCGGCACGTCTATTACGTCGGTGCAGGTGACCATCACGTGTCCGAGTGGGTATAGCGATGTCGGCAATTTGTCGCAGACGGCAGGGTGTCGGAAGGTCGGTTATTACTGCGAGTCGGGCAGCAATTGGACTTTGAGCGGTTCGACATGTACCCGGCCTGACTGCGATCCGGCGACGCAGACGCGTGATGCTTCGGGCCAGTGCGTGGCGTTGCCCTGCATCGGGACCGGCGTTGCGGCGTCGGGGGTGTTCGATGTGGGCACCTCGCCCTCTTCGCCTCCGCTCTCGGTATGTGCGAATGGTTGCACGGCGATTTACAGCGGCGGGGATACGGACAAGTCGGCCATTGTCAATGGCACCCGCCATTACTTCGCGTCGGGGAGCTACACACTCGTCGGCGGCGGAGCGTCGTCCCAATGCACGGCGAATGGAACGAACGGGATGCCACCGGCGGCACCAACCTTGCCGCCCGATGGTTGCGGCCCGGGGGCTCAGAAGGTGACGGTTGGGGGTCGGACGAAATGCGTTGATCCTAATACCGGCCAGGAAAATTTGGTCGATGCCCCGCGCGATACCGTGAAAAAGCAGGATGAACAGACAGCGAATCCGGACGGCACCGTCCGGTGTGCGAGGACCTATACCTTTGCCGATGGTTCGAAGCGAACGACTTACGAGGATTTTCCGGCAGGTACGGTCTGCGCCCAGGTGAGCGCGGGCACCGGCACGGCGGGCGGCGAGAAAGTTCAGGGGCAGCCGGGGAGTCAGGCGGATAACGCCTCGAAAGCGGGGGCGGGTTCGGGCGGGGCGGGGGCCGAGGCACCGACGGACAAAGACACGGGCAAGCCCCAGGGCAGCATGGACGATTATTGCGCCAAGAATCCAACGGCGTCGGCGTGCCAGAAGGTGACTTCGGGGGATGGGGCGGCAACGGATAATTTGTATACGAAGGATTCCAAGACCTTCGCCGGCAGTCTGGCGGCCTTCAAGAATGCGGTGCAGTCGGCTCCGTTTTACACGGCGGCGACGACCTTTTTCCAGGCCGGCACTTTCGGCGGTTCCTGCTCGGGGCTGTCGGTGACTATCCCGTGGTGGTCGGGGTCTTACACGGTCGATCCTTCCCCGTATATGTGCGGCTCCACGGCAACCACGTTCTACGGCTATCTGGGGGTGGCGCTGCTGCTGGCGGCGATTGGCGCAGCCTTCTGGATTGCGCTCCTATAAGGGGAAACCATGGACAACTGGCTGGGAAAAATTACCGCGTGGTTTGCACAACTCTTCCACGATGCCTTCACGGCGGCGGTGGATTGGCTCCATGATGGGGCGCTGTGGGTCTTTGACGGCCTCCTATCGGCGGTGGCGGCGGCGGTGGCGGCGATCCCGGTGCCGTCCTTCCTCTCGTCGGGCGTCGTGGTTGCCAACTACTTCACCGGCTTTCCGCCCTTCGCTCTCTACCTCCTGTCCCAGCTCAACGTGTCGGCCTGCTTCGCCGTCCTCGGGGCCGGGCTCGCCTTCCGCCTGGGCCGCAAGGTCCTGACCCTCTTCCAGTGGTGACCCCATGATTACCTTTTTCGAAGGACTGCCCCGCTCGGGCAAGTCGTACTCGTCCATGAAGGATGAAATCATCCCGGCGCTCCAGAAGGGTCGCCCGGTCTATTCCAACGTGGAAGGGCTCGACTTTGAGAAAATTGCAGAGGTGTCGGGCCTGCCGCTGGAACGGGTGCAGGAGCTTTTGACCCAATGGACGAAGGAGGACGTCAAGAGCCTGAAGCGGGGCATCAAGGATTCCCTCCTGGTCATTGACGAAGCCCAAAACTGGTGGCCCTCGAAGCGGCAGCCCCTAAGCGATGATCTGACGGAATTCGTGGCCGAGCATGGGCATGATGGCCTCGACATCATCCTCATGGGCCAGAACCTCAAGGACGTTCATACGCTGTGGCGCAACCGGGTTGAGCGGAAACTCTACTTCCTCAAAAAGACCGCCCTGGGCAAGCCCGATGCCTTCTCGGCAACCATGTTCACCGCCATCCCCAAAGGCGACGGCATCGCCTTTGAAAAGGTCTCGACCAGCGATTACAAGTACGAAGGAAAGTACTTCGGCACCTACAAGAGCCATACGGACGGCACGGAGAACAAGGAAACAAAAGTAGATCCTCGCGTCGTCGTCTGGAACAACCCGCTGTTCAAGAAGTGGCTCCCCATCGTCGGCGTGGTCCTCTGCGTCGCCGTCTATTACGTCTGGGGTCTCTTCCACGGGGGCATTGAAAAGGGCGTGGTCAAAGTCCCCCAGTCCATGCCGGGGGCGTCGGCATCACCGTCACCAGCTGCAGCTGCCAAGCTGGCACCGACAAAGGAGGGCCAGGCGCAGGATCGGGTCCAATTCGGCCTGGTCGAAGGCGTGGCCCCGGAACCGCCGAAAGACTGGCTGCAGGAAATGACTGAAAAGCATCGCATCCGGTTTGTGGGGGCGATCAAGATCGGCAACCGCGCCGGCAACGGGATCATCGAATGGCGGGATGGCGGCGGTGCGCTCTTCCAGTCGCTGACCTTCCGTGACATCGAGGCCCTGGGTTATTCGGTGTTCGCCAACAGCACCGGCACCCTGGCCGTGCTGGTCAAGGGCTCAACGCGCCTGATTGCCGCGTCGTGGGAAATTGATAAGCGTGAGGGCAGGGCAACCGAGAGTCAGCAGCGTCAGGTCTCGGGGCGTCCCGATGGTTTTCAGGCACATCAGCCGGTTGTGGTGAGTCAGGCGGCGGGGCCAAACAGCGGCATCTGAGCGATTCTGTCCAACTCCAGAACAAGCTGGTGAAAACGAACGGCCGGGGCGGTTTGCCTCGGCCGTTCCGTTTTCCACCATCCCGTAAGGGCCTTTTTCGCCGCCGTCACGATGGCGAGAACAGCATCGGTGACCACGGCGAAGTCAAATCCCCCTTGCCTACCGAGGAACTCGGCGGTGGTCTGGTAGGCGCGGGAGAAGCGGAACATTGATTAGTCTCCGAACATTCCGTCGAGGATGAAGCAGATGATGAAGGCGGCTAGCACGATGTACAGGGCGGTTTCTTGGTTCGGTGCCATGGCGGTTTCCTGAGTGCTTGGGCTGGGCAGGATGCCCCCCCTTCCTTTCCGAAAGCAGCCCTGCAAGGGCAGCCGCACAGAGAAAGGGGAAAAGACAAGGGGGAAGGTTTGTAAATCCCGGCATTATCGGGATTTACGAATACCCCCTTGAGGCCGCAGGCCGGTCTTTTCATCCGCTCTGTGCGACCGCAGGCCGGGCGATTTGAGTTGGCAGGGCGTAGCCCGGACCCAATTTGCCAGCCTCGTAGCTGGCAAACCCGGCCCCTACCGGATAGGCACGGCGGCGATGGACCGTTGGCGGGAGGGGTGGGACCGTCAGCAGAGACTAATGGACTATGGACCGGGCGCCCGGTCCATCTACTGCCTCAAAGCAGCCGAGCGGCAGCAGTAGTGCCTCTGCGCCGCCCCGCACGATGCGCCGTAGGCGCGGCGGGGTCATTGAGGCGAGGGGGGCGGGAAGGCTTAACAGCCCAAGCGGGAGTGTTCGCTCTCTAGCTGCCGAATCTGGTCCCGTAGCATATCGACGGTGCTATAGGTGCCGGCGACTTTTACCCGGGCCTCGATATTCTTGATTTCCCAGGGGATACCTTCGCATCGTGCCGTTCGTTGCTGTAGCGACATGGGCGGCGGCTGCGGAACGGGCGGGGGTGCGTAGTTTGCTGTCGTGCCGGCCCGGGTGCGTTGGATATTTTGCACTTGCTGCTGGAAGGCGGCGGTGCCGTGGGCAGCGCTGGGCTTGGTATCGGTGACAATCTTATTTCCCGGCGCGTGGGCATCGCAGGGCGTGGCCTGAACGACCTTCCGGTTGCCATCGGTGCACATATAGGCGTCCGCGTAACAGGCGGTGTTGGCAAACAGGAGGAGGTAGAGGGTAAGGGATTTCATAATGGCCCCGGCATAAAGAACGGCGGCATTATAATCCCGGCCCCTATGCATATGAGATTGCCCGGTGTTGTCCAAGTGGATTTTCGCTTGGCGGAAATCCGTAACCACTACTGGCATTTGCGCACCATCCGCCCGGGCCAGGAAGCGAAGAGGCGCAAGCTCTACCGGCGCATTGCCAAAATAAAAGCCGTCCTGATTGAGGACGGCCTAGAGCCGGAATGGTTGCGGCTATGGTGTCGGCAATTGACCCTATGCAGGCCGGAAGCTGCGGCGGCTAGATTCCAGCAATATGCAAAGGATCGTTCGGCCTGGGGCGAATATTGGCAAAAAAACGACACAGCCACGCAAAAAACCCGCGATGCATGAAAATTTTCCGGCATTTAACATAATACAAATTATGCGCAGTAGCGCAGACGCCTATTTGCCCCACCAAGCGTGCTTGGACCGCTCCCGGAGATAGCGGAAAAATTCAACGCCAGCGTGCAGGCGATGGCCGCTATCGCCATTGCTGCACGCGAGAGAAAAGACCGCCAGAACGTCCGCCGCTTCTCGTTCTTTTCGCTCTGCTCGGCAAGGTCGGCCACGACATAGGCCGGGTCCATTTGGAGCGTGATGGCGACGCGGTACGCGACATCGAGCGGGATCGGTCGCTCTCCGCTTCGCATCATGGCGAGGTGCCCGGTTCTCACTTCCAGGCGCTTGGCGAGTTCGTAGTCAGACGTAATGCCAAGCTGCGCTTTGGCGGCGTCCAGATATGCACTTGGCTTCATGTTTTCCCTCGTGTTTTCCAAAAAATGGGCCTTACCTTAACTCGCATTCGTGAGCTTGACAACGCACACGCCAGTGAGTGGAATCCGTGTCGCTCGCGTAAGTGAGCGTCGTAAAAAACCGATTCCCTCAAGTTGAGCAAAGGAACCCACCATGAATGCAGCCGTGCAGTCCCTGCCCGAGACCGGCAAGAAACTCGGGCCCAACGAGGCCGTCATCCAGGGCCGCATCTTCGAAGTGCGCCGGATGGAAAACGCGGTCTATACCGTCATCAACACCCCTGCCCCGGACCAGTTCAGCCACCCGCAATCCGTTGAAGTCATTTCGGAACGCCTGATCGGCAAGTCCCAGGAGGACGTTACCGTCCGGGTGCTGCTCCAGGGCTACCGCAAGAAGTTCCAGCGCAAGGATGGGGATACCGCTTGGCAGACCATCAACGTGCTGCGGGTGGTGGAGTAAGACCCCATGGTCGCCGTCCTCTTTGCCCGGTCAAACTCGATCTACAAGCAGCTGCCCGGCTGTGATGTGTTCGACCTGGCACGCGATGCACGGAGCTACACCGGGAACGATCCGGTGATTGCCCATCCGCCGTGCCGTGGTTGGGGACGGCTGCGCCACCGGGCCAAGGTCCGGGCCGATGAAAAGGAGCTGGCCCTGTTCGCGGTCGCCCAGGTGCAACGGTGCGGCGGCGTGCTTGAGCATCCGTGGGCCTCGTCCCTGTGGCCAGTGGCCGATCTGCCGCGACCTGGCCTTCGGGATCGGTTCGGCGGCTTTACCTTCGGTGTGATGCAGGGGGATTTCGGGCATATGGCCCCGAAAGCGACCTGGCTGTATATCGTCGGGATGGAGCCGGCCAAACTGCCGGCCCCGTCGTTCGAGCTGGGCATCAAGTCGGGCCGCGTGGAACTGATGGGCAAGGCGGCGCGGGAAGCGACTCCCCGGGCGTTCGCCCTTTGGCTGCTCGACCTGGCCGACAGGTGTTGCCGTGGCTGAATCCTCCTGCCTCCTCTGCAACTCCTCCCGGGTGCCCTCCTCCGGCCCCCGGGCGGGTTCGCTCTGGTGCCTCCTCAAGCGGGCCGGCGTCGGCCCCTTCTCGGTCTGCCTGTCCTTCGCCCCGGCAGGCCGTGACGATGCCGCCGAAGGCGGCCCACACCGCGTACAAGTAAAGAGCGGTGTGGAGTCTCAAAATGAGACTAACGGACGATGAATCAGACCACGTTCATTGACTGGATTTACATGGCGCAGCAGCGCATTTCCGGCGCGCCGGAATGGCCGCTGGTCCATGACGGGTTCAACCTCAAGACCCGCAACGAGTTCACCGAAGGCCAGATCGACGGGACCAACCTCGTGTTTTTCGAGCGTCCCGAGGATTTCCGCTACTCGATGAAGTCGTTGCCGGTTCGGGGCTCCCATAGCACCCAGGTCATTACCCGGTGCGACGGGTCCGAAATGCTCATTTCGGGCAACGTGGGGCGCTTTGGCCGCCCGGACAATATCTGGAACTACCAGCTGGCCGATACGGTGGCGATCGCCAACGAGATTGTCACCGGCCAGGGCCTGCCCCCCTTCACCCCGGGGGAAATGCTCATGCGGCAGACCATGAGCGAACGGGACCGGAAAAACGGCGTGCCGCCCTGGGCCTATACCGGCGCGGTGTTCCGCGAAATGCACGTCACCCGGAATTACGCCACCGGGGGCGATGGCATCGCCAAAGAGTACATGCGCTTCATCCAGGGCCAGCGTTCGGCCCGGATCAGCAAGGGCGTTTTCGGCCATGAATCGGTGGTTTTCGGGGAATTGGCCCGCAGGGGCAAGCCTCTTCACAAAGCCATCGTTTGTTACCGCAAGGGGCCGGAAATGCTGGCCCATGCGAAGGGCAAGGAACAGAAGGCCAGGATACTCAAGAGCCCCGAGTATCAGCTGGCGATGGATACCGGGTTGGTGCGCGTTGAATGCAAATGGGGCAGTCACTTTTTGAGAGATCGCGGGTTGCGCTACCTGGGAGGATGCACCATGGCAAAGATCATTTCGCTTTTCGAGCGGGAAACCGCCTTTTTGCTGAACGCGGAGCCGGATCGGGCCGCCCGCGTCGTGGCCGACATGCCCCCGAAAATCCGCTCGGCGGCGCTCCATTGGATTCGGGGCGATGACCTGCGGCAGCTGTACAGCCGGGCAACCTTCTTCCGGCACGTCAAGGCGCTCCGTGACTACGGCATCGACGCCAGCGAGCCGCGCAACGTGTCCGGGCGGCCCAACTCCGAGGACGCCCTGCAACGCATGCTGGACGCTCTCCCCGCCTTCACCCTGCGGGAAATGGCCGCGCCTGAGTGGTACGGCCTGCCGGACGTGGAACGGCGCGCAGCATGAAACGGCTTGCCGTCGCGTTCCTCCTGGCCCTGGCTGCCCGCCTCGCCGCAGCGCAGACCGCGCCGGTGGAATGCACCCTGAATGCAAACGACGCGATCGCCCAGGTGTTCGGCGTCCCTGCAACTGAAGTCCTGGCCCAAGCCTTCGGGCTTGGTCTGACTGCGCCCCTGACGGGGTATCTCGTGGCCTACTGCGTGGGCCTTCTCATTAATTTCTGGAACAAATAGGAGGGCAAAACATGCCTGCAGATTTCGCTGTTATCACCGGGGCCATCTCCATGACGGCTGTCGTTACCGGCATCGTGGCCATGGGTGGCGTCAAGATCATCCCGAATGCCACGTCCTGGGCGGTCCGCAAGCTGGTCAGCTTCTTCCGCTGATCGGGGCTTCGGGAGGGGGAACCGCGGCCCCCGCCCGGCCCGTTTTCCCCTGCTTGGAGCGGAGCGACAAGCAGAGGAAAACGGCACCGGAGAGAACACGATGATTTGGACGCTTTTCATGGCATTTCTCGGCATGGCTACGGCCATGGCGATCGTGGCCGGATTCGGGGCCTCGAGATGATGCGGCGATTCCTCAAGCTACTCGCGGTGGGGATCGCCGCATTGTTTTTCGCGTCGCTGTCGTTGGCGGCTTGTACTGACTTGGGGGTTTATAAGAACGACTCGTCGGCGATTGCGGCTTTTAATGCGGAGTCGGGGATTCCGGGGAATTATGGCTGGCGGACGGTGGGGCAAGAAACGTCCCTGGGTTGTGCGGCGGGGCAGACTTACTTTATTTATGGTTGGAATGCGAGTCGTGGCATGTATTACGTGGCGCATAGTCGCTATGACGGTACATGTCCGGCGGGGCAGGTGGCGGATGACAAGGGATTTTGTCACGCGCCGTGTGGCGCGAATTCGACGTGGAATTCGACTACAAAGACATGTTCATGTGATACCGGCTTTACGCCGGATGGTACGGGGGCGTGTGTGCCAGATGCCCCCCCGAACCCCTGCAAAGCCGGCGACCCGACATCCGCGAGCATCTTCGTCGGGTGGGCCATTTGCGGTGACAATACGACAGCATGCGTGTATGGCGGGTCATCGGGGTATGTTGCGCCGCCGCAGTTTTCGGACGGTCAATGCAGGGCCGATTTAACGGACATCGTTGCGGGTAGTTGTTCGAACGATTCGGGGGCCTCGGCTAGCAATCCGATGCCGATTTATTGCACTCTCAATGGGACCAAAACAGGTGATCAATCCGACAATTCCATCAATCCGACGCCGGGGACGCCCCCGGCCCCTCCGCCGCCTGCGCCAGTTACCTGTAATGGCGGCGATGGCTCTTCTGGTACCTGCGTCTGCCCTAGCGGCTATACCAATGTCAGCGGCACCTGCACGGCCAATGCCCCTCCAAGCGGCGGCGATCCCGGTAGCGGGGGCACCGGCGATACAGGCACGGGCGGTACCGGCGGCACGGGCGGTACCGGCGGCACCGGGGGTACCGGCGGCACCGGGGGCACCGGCGATACAGGCACGGGCGGTACCGGCGGCACCGGGGGCACGGGTGGGACGGGAACCCAAACCGGAGCCGCGTGTGATCCGGCGGTAAGAGTCTGCGGAGGGGGCGACACCTCCGGGCTCTACAGCAAGAAAACCGACACCTTCAAAGGGGTGATCGGAAAGTTCGCCGATGGTTTCAAGGCGACCCCCTTCGGCGGGGCGGCGACCGGCTTTTTTACGGTCTCGATTCCCCAGGGGGCCTGCCCTAACTGGGCGGTGGATGTGGCCTACCTGAATGTCCGTTTGGACATCAGCCAATACTTTTGCACCTCGACGGCCCTCCAGATGATGGAACTGGCGGGCTACGTGCTGCTCTTCGTTGCGGCGGTGACGGCCTTTAAGTGGGCGGTGCTCTGATGGACAGCTTTGCGGATTGGCTGCTCGGCCTGGTCAAAAGCGCGTTCTCGGCGCTGTGGGACTTCTTTACGGATCTCCTGATTGCACTGCTTGACCTGGGGCTCTCCGCTATCCTGGGGCTGCTCCAGCTGCTGCCGGTGCCGTCCTTCATGCAGGCCGGGAGCCTTCAAGCCATCATCAATCAGATTTCCCCCGATATCTGGTACTTCGCCTCCCATTTCAAGCTCTCGGAATGCCTCGCCATGTTCGGCGCGGCGGTCGGCTTCCGGCTGGCCCGCAAAGCCCTGACCCTCTTCCAGTGGTGACCCCATGATTATTGTCCATGAAGGCATGCCGCGCTCTGGCAAGTCCTACGCGGCGGTCAAAGACCATCTGATTCCGGCCCTCAAGAAAGGGCGGCGCATTTACGCCCGCATCGATGGTCTCAACTACGCCCAGCTGGCCGAGCTCGCCGGGATCACGGAAGAGGAATGCCGGGGTTTGCTGTCCGAGCTGACCGAGGAACAATGCGCCAAGCTGGAACAGCAGGAGTTCCAGAAAGACGCCCTGATCATCATCGACGAGGCCCAAAACTACTGGCCTCAGGGCCGGGCCCAGCTGCCGGTGCCCGTCCTCAAGTGGATCGCCGAGCACGGCCACCACGGCTTTGACGTGCTGCTGATGTGCCAACTCCTGAAGGATGTCCACCGGGCCTGGGTGAATCGGTCGAATCGCAAGCTGCAGTTCATCAAAAAGGACGTGGTAGGCAAGGCCAATGAGTACAAGTGGATCATGTACCACGGCTCCCCGGACTCGAAAGGCAACGTCAAGTTCGCCGAGGTGCAGAAGGGCGATCACCCGTACGAGGAACAGTACTTCGGGGCCTACAAGAGCCACTCGGACGGCACCGAGAACAAAGAGAACTATGAGGATGATCGGGTTAATATCTGGAAGTCCCCGATGTTCCGTAAATGGCTCCCCTTGTTGGGACTCCTGGGCCTCCTGGGCTTCGGTTACGTGATGTACCTTTTCAACGGGGGCATTACGGCAGAGAAAAAGCCCCAGGCGGCAAAAGCCGAGGCCCCGAAGGGCATGCCGGCCCCGGCCCCCGCATCGTTATCGGCCCCGGCGCCCGTGGTCACCCCGGCCCCCAGGGCGGCCCCATTGCCGGAACCGGAGCCCAAGGAACGCCAGGACCGGAACCGGCTGACCGAATGGGAATTCCCTGATGTTGTTACCGAGCTATCGAAAGGGAACCGCATGCGCTTGGCCGGGGTGCTACGGACGGCAAGCGCAACGAAGATCATTCTGGAATGGCGGGATTCCTCCCTTCGGGTTGTCGATCAGATGACGACGGATCAACTGCGGGTCCTGGGGTGGTATGCCCTGGTGACGGACGATGACCGCATGGCTATTCTCACCCGGCCCGGGGTGCGCTACGTCGCTACGGCGTGGCCCATCGATTCGCCCGTAGCGAAGGCGACCGAGGTTCAGACGCAGCAGATACGCCGGGAATCCCAAGACTTCATCCGGCCCCCGGCCGTTAAGGGCGATATGACCATGGCGGCCCGCTACATCCCGGCCAGCTATCACGAAGAGGAACCGGCCCTGCCGGAAACCGGCCCGACCTGGGTTTCCACCCTGCCCACCCGAAACCGATAGGCAGACAAGCCATGGCCCTGGCAGGGGCCATGTGCGGGCCCACCGGATAGGCCCGATCCTTCCCCGAAGGGAAACCGAACCTCCCTCTTGCAAACCCCGGGTTCCGATCAGGGGTCCCGGCAGGCATTCGACCATGGAGCGGCCCCGCGCAGCGGGGTGGAGCCGGTAGGCCACGGCGTGGGCTCAAAGGGCGGCTACCCCGACATAGGGCCCCCGCGTGGGCCGTATCCCGGCGGAAAGCATGGTCGCCCGCTCTACCGAAACTCCCCCGGTTTTGCGCTCTTGGCGCAAAAATTTTCACGTCAGGTACAAAAAAACCCGATGACATGCGGAAAGCCAGAGCAGCAAAAGAAAAGCCGGTGTTTTGCCGGCTTTCTTCATGACTTCGGGGTTTATCTCACGATGCGCAATAAATATGTTTCCGTAATCGCAAATTATGCGCAATACCGATGTCATGGAATCGTCAATCATTCGCGGATGCCCAGTATTCATGCTATTCCCCAGTCCGAAGAAACTTCGTTCGCATTTGACGTAATCCGGTGGTGCCTCTGTGTTCCTAGGCTGACTCCAGACTCGCCCCGATTCAACTACTACGTATCTCGCTGGGCCGTTCCCGATAAGATCAAGCGCGCTAAGTCTGACGGGACTTTCGATTCAATCGTTGCCGATTGCCCACCCCTTGACCCTTCATGGGCTCGCCTTGTCCCTGCCGCGCTTGAAGAGTGGCGCCGCTACAGTGAATCCCTACGGCCTACCGGCAAAACCCGCAATGACAATGAGATAACGGGGCGAACACTACATAAAAACCCGACTCGGAAAAAGCTATCGAAGAAGGCCGCATGATAGGCGGCCACTATGACGGCCAAATAAAAAAGGCCGGCGGTCACATGACCCCGGCCTCTCTGACCTTCTGCCCCCTCAGATGTACCGCCGCTTTCCGTTCCCGGCTATGCAGTATTTTCCGCCTCTCTCTCCTATGCACGCCGTTTTCCCTCCGCACACGCAATCCCCCGGCATCGCTGGCATTGCCGGCATGGCTGGCATTGCCGTTCTAGGCGCAAGCATTGCCGTTCTAGGCGCCTCTTGCCCGGCTCCAATCCCTATCACGGTGGATTGCTTGTGCCTTGCCTCCGCTGTTGAGTGGTGAGCCTTCCGCTTATGCTGGTTCGCGGCTCCATCTGTCGCCCACGCCGCGCCTGCAATAAGTACCGCCATAGCCATTAGAGCCCGCTTCATACCTTCCTCCTTTCATGGTGCGCGCCATACCGCTGGCCGCCCGCCCATTGTATCCCCTCGCTATGTTGCCGTCATTGCGCCGGCATGACCGGGTAATACTTCTTCCGGTTCCCATGAGCCTCGTAAAACCGCCTCTGCGCCATCCTGTTCTTTATGGCCTTCTTCGTCATTTTCAGTCCGCCCCCCATGCTTGAGCCCGTAATGTTCAGGCGCCGCCGAATTTCCGGCTCCGCCCAATTTAATATGTCCTGTTTTGACTTCTCAAAATCCGTGGGGTCCCTAAGCGGAATTCCGGTTCTTTGTTTTATTTTCGACACGGCCCATATTTTCAAGTCGTTTTCAGTCGTCGCCATGTCGAATAAGTCATGCAGCACCAAGTCAGGCACCCGCTTTTCTATCTCGGCCGCCGCCCGCCGCTCCAGCCCGTGCATCAAGTCATCTGCCGTTCTAACAACATGCTCGAAATGTATACTTAGGCGCTTTTCTATTTCATCGGCCGCTGCCCGTATCAGGTCCTCTTTTATGATTTCGATATCGTGCAGAGACCGCAGCACGATTCCCGCCCGCTTTCCTATTGCCCGTGCAAGGCTTTCCTCATTAATTCCATGCTCCAGCAATAGGCCCAGCTTTTTTTCTATTTGCTTTGCTGCCCAGCCTTCCGCCGCATCTAGCACCGCACCGTAAAAACTATCAGTTCTTACGACTTCAAATATTCTGTCTTGAGTCCTCGCAAACCCCGCCAAATCAAATAGCGTCTTGCCGCGCTCCTTTCCTGTTGCCCTGGCAACGGCTCTATCCGGGTCCCAATATCCTAGACCCTCCTTTATCTTCCCTATCGCCGTATCGGCAATTGCTATTTTCAGATCGTCCATTTTTCACAGCCTTTCATATTTTTCTCTGATTCCCCACTTTGCCCGAAACCGCCTTTGCGCCTCTCGATTCCTTACCGCTTTCTTGCTCATCTTCAAAGGCCGTTTGTAGTCACCCGCTCCATCCTCCGCGCCGTCATATATTTGGTCTCGCAGAATCGGCATTGCCCAGGCATAGACATCCTCTTTTATTTGCTGGGCGCTTCGCAAATTCTGGAAATTGATCCCCGTGAAATCCGAGACCACCCGAGCCGCATAAATGCCCACATCCTCGGTTGTCGTCGCCCTGTCCGACAGGTCCCGCAACTCCAGGCCCGGCACTACTTGCGACGACCGCGCACCGATTGCCCTTACCACGTCTTGACGCAGCAGAGCCCTATCAAACACGTCTCTGAATTGAACGCCGGTCTCTTGCGACAGCCTCAGCGTAACCGCCCGCTTCAATGCGTCTTTTAGCGCCTCCCTATCCCGCACCGACGCCACCGGCACGCCTAGAATTTGCGACAGCGCCCCCGACAATGAGGCGTCCGAGAACGGATCGTTTGGATCGAGCATGACGCCTTCCAGGCGCTTTTCCAGCATCCACCCGATAGCCGCCGCCGCTGCCGCCTCCATCGCAGGCGCGACGTTTTTTGCCGCTTGCGCCGCCTCTTCCCGCGCCGCTTGGGACACGTACCCTTCCCCCTTTCCTTCCGCTTGCGCAACGGCGTCCAAGAAGAACACGACGCCCCCTAGTTTCTCGAAAGCCTCCGCCATTTCACCCCCCTATTCCCTGAAAAAATCAAAAAGTAAATTACACCTAATCGGCCTATTCTAAGACAAAAATTTTACCCAAAAAATAGTATTTTTTTTTAGCGATTAGGTGTAATTCGATTTTTGGTTTTTTCGCCCAATTCTGATTGCGATTCTTCGTGTAATGGAGGCTCCGCACTTTTCCAGGGAAAAGATTTTTTTCGCTAGAAATAGCCCGCTATTTCGGACGTTTTAGAATTTGGGTCGCCGTTTCGCGTTTTTGTTCGCGCCATATTGGATATCAGCAAGCCCCAAAAGTCACAAGCCGCATTCATCGCCTTGCCTATGCGTATGTCGGCCCGCTACTGCCCGATATCGAAAGGCCGTTCGTGTTTTCCGTGCGTCAGTCCATTTTGCTTCTTTTCGCCTACAGGTCGAACATCGGTCTATAGTCGAAAAAAAAGCGGCCGTCTGGCCGCTTTCTTGCATTGACTTCCGCTACTTGGTTTTTTCCTTCGCCCACCGCTGGCGGTTTCTGGCGTGTTGCACCAACGCAAGAGCTAATTTCACTTGATCCCCTGCGTTCATGGCCTCTTTCGCCTCAACGACCTTTCCCCTCTGCCTCGGTTTTTGGATTTTCGGCACCCTCATACTCTGTTTAACCACTTCTTGAATGTTGGCGACGTAACGAACTTTACGGTACGTACCGGCCGCGCAGTCACCCAATGGACAGCCGGTGCTGTGTCCGAGAATCCCGCCGGCACCCTTACGCGGCGCGTCCGCATTTGCCTTATACATAGCGTACCGAATCGAAAAAGTTTTACGACGCCTCCCTCCATTAGCGCCCCCTCCATCATCGAGACCATTGACCCAACGGCTATTCGGGCTTGGCCCGGTGTAAAGCCTTGAGCCTTTATTAGATAATCAACCAGATCGCTAGTTACCATTCCATTTCTCCATCAAAAAAAAGGATTCGGCTATCAGCGCCTCCCGTTTGGCTCCATTGGCCAGACGCCCCGCCGCCGCTATGACGTTTCCGGCTACGGTCTCCAACGCCCCCCGCTTCCTGGCCCGATACACGGCAACGTTTTCCGCCCCAATCGTTGCGATCAACTCCCTTTCCCGCTCTCCGCGCTGCTTGTTGATTGACGCCCACAGCGCCGCCGACTCGGCCGACTTGAATTCAAACGTTTTTCCCGCTGGACCTATCAGCGCCCGCCCATCCACGTACAGGCGCCCCCTTGCCGCGATTGCGTCCTTTCCTTCCACTAGCGCCGCTTGCGCCATTACCGGCCCGACATAGCCCCGAAAGAACGCGCCGCAATAGAATGATCTAGAGAACACAGGCCACCGGCACAAAGCCTGCAAAGCTGATCTTTGCACCGGCCGCCAGGGGGACCATTGCCCTAAGCACTAGCTGTCCCGCCTCATCGTTTCCGGCCTCTAGTTGGATGTCTGCAAAGCCCTCAACCTCTGCCCTGATCCTGCATCGCTTCATTGCGGCCGATACGCCTTCCAGCCTGATATTGACCCCTGCTACTTCCTCGGCCATATCCAGCCGGCCCGAGACAAACAGAAGCCTGCCGATGGCTACCGCCTCCACTACCGCCGAGCAATTGGCCGCCTCGCCAGTGGCCGCATTAGCCACCACAACGGGCAAGTCATCGGGGGCCACATCGTGATATTCGTTCCAGTCGGAAGGCTGGATTTCCCGTTGATCTTCCCCGTTCGGCAGCAGGCATTCCTTCCTATGCCTGATCTTCATTACCGGCCCTCCCGCAGCCACACGGCCACCGACCCGCACGAGGCCGCTACCCCACCCACCACCAGCCCGGCCGTTCCCGGCAGGATTGCCGCCCATGGCCCGAGCATGGCCGCGATACCCGCCCAGGTTGATGGTTCAGCCAGCCGGTCCTTTACGCTTTTCGGCATTCAAATTTCTCCCAAGAAAATAGCCCGCTCATTCGCCCGCCGCTTCGCCAGCCCTTCCGAGCGCCGCCCGCCGACATGGCACCACAGCCGAAACTGATCCGCCGCGCCGCGCTTGTCGCCATTGAGCAGCATTCGCCGCAGGGTCGATTTCTTCCAGGCGCCCGCACCCACGTTGAACACGAACGAAAGCAGCGCCGCCGCCTCGTTTGCAGACAGCCCCGGCACGTCGATTTCATCGGCCGCCCGGCTCATGTCCTGCCATAGCCATGCCTCAACCTGCCCCATCGTCACCGCCCCGGCAGGATCACCCGGCAACAGCACATGGCCGCAACCATTCGTAAGCCGGCCCGCCTCGCAGCAGTACGGCACCATCCTGACGCCCTCAACACGGCGTAAAAAAGGCGCTGCAATCGTGAATGCAGCGCCCCTTATTTCCTCTTCCATCCCGCCTCTCCTCAGACAGAATGCCCGCCGCCTTTCAGCGGCGGGCTCCAGGCGTTAAACACCGGCGCCGGCAATGCCCTGCTGGACCAGAATTTCGGCGTCGATGGCGGCGATGTCATCGACCACAACGGACTTCTGCGCCTCCACGGCCGCTTTGCGCTGTACCTGGAGCGGATTGCCGTTTTCCCAGCCGGCCATGAGGGCAAGCTGGGCCTCGAGTTCGGTCTTGACGGCGGTCTGGCCGGTCTTGATCGTGGTGAGGCGGGCGATTTCGGCAGTTGCCGCCTTCACCATATCCACCGGGATAGCCTTCAGGAGCAGCGTCCCGGTCTTGACCTTGATGTCGTAGTCACCCGATGCCACCGGCACATGGGAGGCCAGAACCTTCACCATGTCATCCACGGCGGTAAAGGTCTTTTCCTTCCCGTTGGGGTTTGCGACGGTGTAGTCATTGCCGCCGATAGTGACGACGCCAGTGAATTTCAGGCCCTTGTCCTTCGCCACGGCGGCGAAGGACAAGGCGACATTCGGATTCAGAGCCCGAGCAGCGGACAGGGCGACAGCGATGGAACGGGGAGTAGCACGCATTTTCATAATCTCCTAGGTGGTTGCGATATGCGATCTAAATAGATCGTGGTGGCATGATAGTTTTTTTCTATCGTGTTCACAATATCTATTTGGGATGGAAAATCATGCAGAGCCCTGGCCGCCTCTTCGGCAAAATTCGTACAGTTATTGACACCGGACCGAGGAAAGGCAAAACCGCCCGCCCTGGCCGGCGCCTCTCTCCGCTCGAAACGCCATGGGTTATTGAGTGGCTCCAGCGCCGCGCCTTCCCGCTCCACGGCCTCAAATCCCCGAACTGCTGCGATTGGCTTGTCTCCCTCGCCGCCCTGCCGGCCGCCCGTTCCCCAATGGATCACCCAATCCTTAACCGGCAGCATTGCCCGCCGGCCGCCCTCCACCACCCCGGCAATTCGCGGCGCCGCTGCATCGCCGTAAGCCGACAGCCCAACCGAACGCCGCACGATCTCGAATTCCCCGGCCTCGCACGCCCGCCAGAACTCGCACCAATCCGACTCATCGGCCGCCCGCCGCGCCCGCTCTAGTGGTGCGGTTTTCGGCCCGACCTCATCGGCCACCCGGCGCAGCACGCGCCATGCCGTCACCGGCGGCATTCCGAAAAACTGGAATTGCCGAATACCCCAATGAGCCGCCCAGGCATCAACCCTCTCCACCGTCGATGAAATCTTCCTGCCGGTCTCCGTATCCCGCGCCGCATCCAATCCATAGCCGTCGATATTCTTGGCGACGTACTTCGCCGCATACCTCGCCCCGGCCCGCCCGCCCTGCGCCTTCAAGTAGTTGAAACGGTGCTTTCTGGCGCCCGGCTCATCCGGCGTGTCTCGCATCGCATAGACCCGCAGCAGTCGCCGCGCAAATCGCAGATCACGCGCCGACCCATAGACGATCAAATGCCAATGAGGCGTGCCGTCGTGGTGCGGCTCCGCCGTCCTCAGCCCAGCCACCACCAGCCCGCGCCGCTTCCAGGCTGCCCGCGCCCTTGACCAGACACGGCATAGATATCGCTGGCCGTCTGACGGGTCCAACGGCTTGCGCTGCCCCGTCGCCTCGTCCTCTTCGCCGTACCCTGGATTGGCCTCCGAACATGCCCCCGTTATTCGCTGGGAATGGAACCGCGATGGAGCCGTCAGCGTCCAAAATTCGCACTTCCAGCCGGCCAACTCCGCGTACTCATCCGCCCCGCGGATTCTGACCATGAGTTCAGACCGCTTTACTGTCGGATTGGCAAGCGACCCCTCAACGATATCGGCCAGGGGGATTTCCTCCCCCGTGTCCTCGCACCGGACCGCCGCGCCCTCGCACGCAAGCGCATTGCGCCGCCTTTGGGCTTTCCGCCTCTCTACTGCGTCTTGCGAGGCATAAGGCCACAGCCCGCGCCGAACCACTCCGCCGGCAATGGCCGCCCCTTCGCTTCGTTTTCCATGAGCCCGCCGCAGCCTCCGCAACCACCACCGATTGCACGTCATTCGCCGTATTGCTGCCGCTGGAAAATCCTCTACCCATGCCGCCGGTTCTATTCCCCAGCGATGGCAATGGCCTTTCAGTAGGATATATAGCCTGGACACTTTTGCGGCCTCTAGGTATTTCCCCCAATCTGCCCCGGGCGTCGCCTCTGCAAAGGCTTCTCCGCGATCAATCAACACATCACCAGCGACCCATCCCACCAAGTCAGAGGCATCCTGCGCCGCCTCCTTTGCCGCCGCCCTGATGTCGTCATCCGACACCGACAACGGCAACCGGCCGCGCCCCGGCTCAGTCGAATTCATCAACCAAATATTTGCCGCCGCAGACTCCAACCCTCCGCGCCTGCCATGCTCCGCCCGCAGATGTGCGGCCCACCGCCAAGGCATCAGCGACAGCCGACCAACTAGCCATTTCTGCGCCCTCTGCGCCTCCTTTCGCTCTACCCCGGCCAATACCGTATCAATGCGGCGCACATATCCGGCGCCCGTCATTTCAACCGCTCCGCCCACGCCGAGAAGCGCCGCAGCCCGCCGGCAATCGCTACCCTGTCGTTATTCGGGATGTCTAGCCAGGAACGGCCCGCAAGGTCTTTGGAGCGCCCCGCAGACCGCCCCGCCATCGCCAGCAGCAGCTTCCTATCCTTGCACGTCGCCTGTTCATCCCACACCACGCGCAACGGATCGTATTCGCCGCCAAGCACGGCCCAGCATTGCGCCAGTATTGCCTTTTTGTCGTCCTCCGACATGGCGCGAATCAATGGAATGACGGCCGCACTCAACGCCACGGACCCCGGCTATTAAGCACGACCCACCCCACCGCGCCCCCCGCCGCGAACGAGAAAACGCACTTCCCCCGATATGCCTTCTCGTTCAGGATTTCGCGCACGGCGTTTATCGGGAACCGTGCCTGCACCTCAGCCACGGCCGCGCCCATTACAGCGACTCCCGCGCCACGTAAAGCGGATACCATCCGAAGTGCTGTCCCTCGGTTCGCATCCCACCCGCCGGAATCCAGCCGCAGGCATCCAAATCCCCGCCTAGCTCATGGCACTGAAATCCCGAGATACCCAGCTTTCCCGTAGGCCCGTAAGCCTTTCGTCTTTCAGTAAAATGCCGTTCCTCTTCTGTTACCAGATAGCCCGCAAACGCTTCACGCAGCCGCCCCCGCGTCTCCAAGGCTTTCAAGTCGATATCGTCAAGATCGTCGCCAGGAAGAGCGCCCGCCTCTGCCATCCGCTCTAGCCGTGCATACATGGCTGCGTTATGGACCATGGCCGCTTCTTCACGCCGCACGCGCAGCACCACCCGAAGATTGTCCATTGACGCCACGGACACCCCACCCCGCCGCGTGACTGTACGGGCGAATACGGGCCCGACCTTATGGCCTACCTCATGGAATTCGCCCATGTTTAGCCCTCCGCAGTAACGGATAGGCCGCCCGCGCGTTTATCTGCGCCCGAGCCAAGATTTTTCAGATATTTATGGAGATAGCCATGGGAACCACGGCCTCTAAATTGATCGCTATGATCGCGGCGCGCATCCCCAACGCCACCCGCGCCGCCGCCGCGCTTGGGATTTCCGTTTCCGACTACGAGGCCGGCATTTTGAGCAATGACACCGTAGTTGATGCCGCGCAACTTCTCGGCCTTGATCCTGCGGATATCTTGCGCCGCCACCTTGGCGATTCCGTCAGCGAAGGCGCCGCCGGAAGTGAAAACAATGCGTTTTGCATAACCTCCGATAATACAAATTATGCGCAGTACGACCGCAAATCGTTTTACATCTTTCAACCCATTGTTCCTATTTTAGGAACCCCATACAGTAAATCCCGATTTGGTGGCTTTCCCATCACAAATCGGAGACCAACATGGCCACAAGTATTTTGCGGTACATATCGGTCGGATTTTTGGTTGCGGCAGCTTCCGTCGCATGGGGCGACACTCTGTACATGCTGTCGCGCCCGGACGGAAGCTTCTATTTCAATAGAGTTCCGGTCAGTCCCAGTCTTTCCGCCAACGATCCGCAACGTCGCAGCCAGCGTGCCAAGCGCTTCATCGCGCCCTCCGTTCCCGGCGATACTCCGGGGTCGGGAAAATCCCGCTATGGCTCGCTGGTGGATGAAGTGGCTCGTGGCTATCAAATCGACAGCGCTTTGCTCCATGCCGTAGTCTCGGTGGAATCCGGCTACAACCCCAAGGCTCAATCGCCGGCCGGCGCCGTTGGACTCATGCAGCTGATGCCGGCCACCGCCAAGCGTTATGGTGTCGATGACGCTCTCGATCCCGAACAGAACCTGCACGGCGGAGCCCAGTATCTGCGTGATCTCCTGGCCATGTTCGGCAGCGATGTCCGACTTGCGCTGGCCGCTTACCACGCTGGCGAGAACGCCGTGACTCGGCACCAGAATACCGTTCCCCCATTCGAGACAACTATGCGGTTTGTCTCCAAAGTGCTGGATGTCTATGCCAAGCGGCGCGGCAGTTCGGGGCACTAAACCTATGCTTGGGCAATTCGACGAGGACTCGCGTACAGGGATGTCCTTGTCCGAAGCACGATGATGCAACAGTAAGCCCATTTCGCGTCTTTTGACCGTCGACTTTTTTGTGCACTGCAACTAAATTACGGGCAGTGGGCGAACAATGACGGTTGCTTGTCTCGTGTCTCCGTTATTGCAGTTATCACATACTGTACGCATACCATTGTATTGGCGAACGAAAAGGAAATTATTTGGGCCCTTGGCCCGCTAGCTGTTTGATACCCAACGGGAGATTCAAAATGCTGGAAGCCGAGGCCGCGCGGATGGATTACTCCGCCCCGACCTGGCGTCTCTCCAAGACCTGTCGCCTATCGCTGGAAATCCTTCTGGCCGCCCTACCCTCTGCGGCTCTCGGTTATTTCTTCCTCTTTTTGCCGAGCCTGTATCTTGAGCACCAACCTGCGCTCCAGGTCGGGATGGGTTCCGCTGCCGTGCTCTGCGGATTCGCCATCTATCTGGCGAGACGTCGGTATCTCGAGATGGAAACGCTGCTTGCCGCCAATAAGCAGTTGGAGGCCCTGCAGGAAGAAGCGCGTCGAGCCAATGCCGCTCTGAGCCGCCAGGTAGCTCTTGGCGGGCAGAGCGAGCATCAGTTCCGTGATGTCTTTGACCATGCTCCGATCGGTATGGCCTTGGCAGCCCTCGATGGTCGCTTGATCGAAGCCAACGAATCTCTATGCAAACTGCTCGGCTATACCCACGCTGAGCTCACAACCAGAAACGTCCAGGACATCATCCATCCGGACGACCTGGCGGATAACCTTTCCGTGTTTCAGAAGATGGTGGTCGGAGATGTCGAGACCCACCGAGCAGAAAAACGCTATCTGCACAAGAGTGGCGCAATAGTCTGGACCCTGTTCAGCGCTTCCCTGCAGCGGGATGCCGAGGGACGCCCCCGCAACGTGCTGGCCCAGGTTATCGATATTGGCGCCATCAAGGAGGCCCAGCAGGCACTTGCCCAAAGCGAAGTACGCCTCCAACGGGTGTTGGAAGGCAGCAACGACGGCTTCTGGGACCGCCATATTCCTTCCGGCATCACGACCTTCAGCGAACGGTGGGCCGCCATGCTGGGATATGACAGCGACGCCATCGCTCCCAATTTGACGAGTTGGGAGCGACTGGTGCACCCGGAGGATCTGCCCATATGCCGGCGCATTCTGGCTGAACATTTATCCGGGCAACGGGACCGCTATGAGGCTGTTTACCGCATGCGCCACAACGCTGGGCACTGGGTATGGATCCTTGCCCGCGGCAAAGCCTACGAGTGGGACGGCGAAGGCAATCCCCTGCGAATGGCGGGCACCCATACCGATGTCACCGTCCGCCAGCTGACGACCGAAGCGTTGCGGCTCCGGGAACGTACCCTCAAGGCGGTGCTCGAGGCGCTGCCCATCGGGGTATGGATTGCCGACGCCAATGGGCGGATAGCTTCTGCCAATGCCGCAGCCGTTGCCTTGGGACCAGGTGTTCGTTACCGGACCCTCGCTCAGGATGGGGGCGGGGACGAGGCTTGGAGCACCGGCGGAAAGACGGTGACGCCCCACGACTGGGCCTTGGCTCATGCCATCGAGCGGCGGGAAAGGATCAGCGACCAGTTGGTGGAAATCGAATTTGCCGATGGCAGCAAGAAGACCGTTCTGAACTCCGGATTGCCCATCCTAGATGAAGAGGGAAATCCTCTTGGCGCCATCGCCGTCAATCAGGATATGACCCAGTGGCTCAAATTGGAGCAGGATCTGTTACGGCGCACTCAACAGCTGGAAGAAAGCAACCGGGAACTGCAACAGTTCGCTTACGTCGCATCCCACGATCTTCAGGAACCTTTGCGCAAGGTGAGCAGCTTCGCCCAGCTATTCGCAAAAAAATATTGCGATCGTCTCGACGATACCGGACAAACCTACATCAATTTCATGGTGGATGGCGCCTCCCGCATGCAAATTCTGGTGGACGACCTCCTGCACTACTCCAGACTGACCCGCAGCGACCGCTTGCATCGGGAAGTCGATATGAACGGAGTTCTGCAAGGCGTGCTGACAGATTTGCAACTGATGATTCGGGAATCCGGGGCCAGAATCGAACCGAGTCCGTTGCCGGCGATTCTCGGCGATGGAGGGCAAGTACGAGCCCTTCTGCAAAACCTCATCAGCAATGCGGTCAAGTACCGTGCTCCGGACCGAGCCCCGCAGGTCCATATCGGTGCCAGCGTCCAGGGGAGCGAGGCCACCTTCTGGGTTCGTGACAACGGCATCGGCGTCGATCCCCGTTATTTTGACAGGATCTTCGTTATCTTCCAGCGGCTACATGCACGCAGCGAATATCCGGGCACCGGCATTGGACTCGCCATATGCAAGAAAATTATGGACAATCATGGCGGTCGCATCTGGGTGGAGTCGAGCCCTGGACAAGGGGCGACCTTCTTCTTCACGCTGCCGACAGACGATGCCCGGAAATGACCCAGCCCCATGCCATTCATATCCTGATGGTGGAAGACGATCCTGGTGACGTCTTCCTCATCCGCGAAGCCCTGAAAAGCTCAGCGCTACGATTCATGCTTCATCACGCGGACAACGGTGAAAAAGCGCTCGATTTCCTGCATCGCCGGCCACCATTCGAAGCCGCCGAGCGGCCCCACCTCATTCTTCTCGACCTCAATCTGCCGCGGGTCAATGGGATAGAGGTGTTGCGTGACATCAAGTCGGTACCGGAACTCAGCGGTATCCCGGTGATCGTATTGAGCACCTCAAAAAGCGAAACCGACGCCCATCTATGCCGGCAAATGGGGGCCGACGATTTTATTTCCAAAGCGCCGTCCTTCGAGGAGTTTCTCGCGGTCGGCAAGGTCATTGAAGATTTCTGGCTGGAACGGCAAAACCCTGTTGGAGAAAGAGAATGGACCGCCTGAAGATTCTCCTGCTCGAAGACGATCCGGGCGACGCTTTTCTCGTGCGCACCTACCTGAGCGAAGCCTGGTCCGGATCGCCCCTGGACTGCCGGCAGGCGGTCCGCCTATCGGAAGCCCTTGAACTGCTGCGCAGCGAGCATTTTGACCTGGCCCTGTGCGACCTTTCCCTGCCCGATGCTCACGGCATGGATCCCATCGTCCGCCTTCGCCAGGAGGCGGCTGAGGTTCCCATCGTCGTGCTGACCGGACGGGACGATCCGGAGTTTTCCGTACGGCTTATCGAGCGCGGAGTGCAGGATTACCTGGCCAAGAGCCGGCTCAACGCCAATGACCTGAGCCGCGCCATTCGCTATGCCCTTGAGCGCCACAAGCTGTGGACGCAGCTGCAATCGGCCATGCGCCGGGAGCAGCTGCGTCGGCAGATTCTCACCCGTATCGCCGAGGATGCTCCCCTGGCCGAGACCCTGGCCGAACTCGGCAACGCCCTGCAGCGGGAAAGCGGCTGCCATTGTGGCATGGCGCTTATTCCCTTCGAGGATGCCAGCGACTGGATCGTATGGCCCGAACACCGCACGGGAATCGGCCAGTTGTCCAGGGATCAGCTGCTCTCTTGTCTGGCCGACGGCATTGGGGGCGATCGCCAGGCAGCCGGAAGCGATGCTGTCGACCAGGATGGCGTCTACTATTTCCCCATTCGCAGCGGTAGCGGCCAACTTCTCGGCCAACTGGCGCTGCAGCCCCGGGGTTCAGGCGACCATCACGTTGCACTCCATATCTACTCCGAACTCGGCGTGGCGATGGCGGCCCTGGCCATCCAGCGCTACCGGGCCGAGGAAAGCCTGCGCCGTTCCGAAGAGGAGTTGCGGCAGCTTTCCGGCCAGCTCATGAGTATCCAGGAGACCGAGCGCAAGCGCATTGCCGCCGACCTCCACGATGGCATTGGCCAATCCCTGAGCGTGATCAAGCTCTCCATCGAGCAGGCAGCGTACAACTTGTCGAACGGCAACCAGAAAGAAGCGCTGGAGGCGCTCCATCAGCTGGCTCCCCGGGTCAAGGACGCAATTGTCGAAATCCGCCGCATCTCCATGGATCTGCGCCCGTCGACCCTGGACGACTTGGGCATCCTCCCCACGCTCTCCTGGTTCTTCCGGGAGTTCGAAGCTGCTGCCCGGGGCATCACGGTGGAAAAGAACATTAACGCGGTGGAGGCTGATATTCCGCCAGCCCTGAAGGTGGTGATTTTCCGCATCCTGCAGGAGGCAATGAGCAATATCGTCAAGCACGCGGAGGCCAGCCGCATCCGCTTCGCATTCGAAAAGGATGGCCAGATGCTGATATTCCAGGTCGAGGACAATGGGCGTGGCTTCGACGCCCAAGCGTTCCACGAGACGCCTTCCGAAGGATTGGGCCTGCGCGGCATGCAGGAACGGGCACGCCTGTCGGGCGGCACCTACCAGATGAAGTCGGTTCGCAACAAGGGCACCAGCATCCGCATCACCTGGCCTTTGCCCCAGGCAGACGCCCTCAACTGACCCTCCCGGGGCGCCACGCCAGGACTGCATTTTTCAGCCAGCCGGCGCCCGCTCTGCTAGAGGGCGAAAATCCCCAGACGCTTCAGAAAACGTATTTTCTTCTGCAGGTCTGCACCCAAAAAAATACAGGATTTACTGTACGGGGCAATAGGGTAAATATCCCAGGGCCAATTCCATGGCCAATCAATAGAGTGATACCTCATAGCAGTTTGTCGGTCACTTGCCCCTGTCTCATAGCTCAAGCCTGCCAGTCCGCCTACCGTTGCGAGATCGGTAGCTTCCAACGAAGATCCATTGCGCAGCCACGAAATGACCCTAGACCAGGCCCTCGGCCATGTGGTGTTCCCAGACCGTTTCCGCAGGGGCTTCACCTTGCTGGAACTGCTGGTGGTCATGGTCATTATCGGCCTGCTGGTTGGATATGTGGGGCCGCGCTATTTCTCGCAGATCGGCAAGTCGGAAGTCAAAGCCGCCCGCGCTCAAATCGATGCCTTGGAAAAAGCGCTTGATCAGTACCGTCTCGACACGGGCCACTATCCGAGCCAGGAGGCAGGCCTTCCTGCCCTGGTCACCCGGCCGGCCAATGAACCGAAGTGGGAAGGTCCCTACCTCAAGAAGAATGTGCCTCTAGACCCTTGGGGCAATCCGTATGTTTACAAGATGCCCGGCGAACACGGAGACTACGATCTCCTTTCCTACGGCAAGGATGGACAACCCGGCGGCACGGGCGAAGCCGCCGATATCACCAACTGGTAACAGCACCATGGAGAGTACCTACCGCATCCCGTCTTTCCTGATTACGGCACCACAATGACAGGAGATTACCGTGTCCTCCCTCTGGCCTGAACTGTTGCGCATCACCCTTTGTCCCGATCAAGTGGTTCTCGAACGCGGCAAGCTCATCATCACCCTCGACGGTATGGAGCCCCGCTATCTCGAACCGGAGATCATTCCGGTGGAGCCGCAGCATGAGCCTACGCTGTGGACCGCTCCGCTGGCCGTCCTGGGGATCGCGCTCGATGGGCTGCCCGAGGGGCCGCACGATGCAATCGTGATCCTGTCCAATCACTTCGTGGACTACCCCCTCCTCCAGGCGGCGACGCCAGATCAGCTCAATAACGCAGGGGAAGTCATCGAACAGCCGTTGCAGGCTGCCATAGCAGAGCTGCTCCAACAACACGATTGCCGTTTGACTTCCTTGCTTCCCCGCCTCGTCGCCTTCGGACCCAGCTTGCAGGACGAGTTACAGGGGGAATCTGGATGGCTGGTTCTGGTTGAGGAAGGTTTGGCATCCATCGGACTCGCCCTGGATGGGGAATTGACGCACTTTCGCAATTTCCATATGTGGCCGGCATCGTCGTCGGTCGGACTCCTTACGCTGCTCGATCAGGAGGCATTCCGAGCAGGTCTCAGGATGCCGCCAAGAAATCTTTTGCTGTGGAGGCGAGATGAATCGGAAGAAATCATCATGCCTCCCAACGCCGCCAGTTGGCAGATTACACGTCTCGGCGACCTCCCTGAGGGAGGAGCGCCCTATCGGGAAGTCTCCCAGCAGACACTGTTGATCGGTGCCCGGGCATAGTCGATGACAACCAATAGGATTATCTGATCGGATCAAGAATTATGGCGCCATATTCAAATATTCAAAGTGGGTTATCTCGTTTAAACTCCGGTGCTGCCTCCGGGACGCATAGTGTGGTCGGTAGGACCGAGGAACCGGTTGAACTATCTGCGGGAGAATTTATGAGCACGATCGAAATGCAGACAAGCACCCTTCCCAACCCTCAGGCAAACAGGAGGCCTACACCGATGTCGGACAAGAAAAAACGTATTCTTCTTGTCGAGGATCACACCATCCTGCGGGCAGGGCTGCGCGCCCTGCTTTCCCAGGAGGAGGATTTCGAGATCGTTGGGGAAGCCGATAACGGCCGTGATGCTATGCACGCTGTTGGCAGCCTGCTGCCCCATGTCGTGCTGATGGACATCTCCATGCCGGGAATCAGCGGCATCGAAGCGATTCGCGACATCAAGCGACGTTATCCGGAAACCAACATCCTGGTCCTGACCATCTACAAGACCGATGAATACATCCACGAGAGCCTCAAGGCCGGTGCCAGCGGCTATATCCTCAAGGATGCGAGCCCGGATGAACTGCGGATCGCCATTCGCAGCGTATTGAGCGGCAAGGTCTATCTGAGCCCCGACATCTCGTCGCAGGTAATCAACGGTTATCTGGGCACCAGCGGCCGCGCCACCGGCTTGTCCAGTCCCTGGGACACCCTGACCCACCGGGAACGCGAGGTCCTGAAACTGGTAGCGGAAAGCAAGAACAACAAATATATCGCCGACTATCTCTGCCTGAGCGTCAAGACGGTGGAGAAACACCGCTCCAACCTGATGAAGAAATTGGACCTGCACAACGCTTCGGCCCTCACCGCCTATGCCATCGAAAAGGGGCTCATCGCTACCCAGGGGTAACCAGACGTTGCGGTGGCGCGCTAGCCGGCGGCCGGCGTGCCATACCCTCCTGCAGGGTAAAGTGCCCTATTTGACTTCCAGCTTGAGAGCCTGACCAGCGTGTCCGCCGGCTCGGCGCAATAGCTCGGCAATCTCCAGGTTCTGCGTTTTTACTGCGATATCAAGGGCTGTTTCGCCGTTTTCGGTCTGCAGGTTGGGATCGGCGGCGCCCGCCTCCAACAGTGTCCTCACCACGGCCACATGGCCGCCGCGGGTCGCGACCATCAGCGGCGTCATGCCGTTTTCGCTGGCCGCGTTCACATCGGCTCCGGCCCGCATCAGGAAACGAACGACATCGGCGTGGCCGTTGAAAGCCGCGTAGCTGAGCGGCGTCCAGCCGCTCATGTTGACATGGGCTCCTGCCGCTGCCAGCCGTTCTACGACTTTCAGGTGGCCATTGAAAGCAGCCAGCCGCAGGGCGGTATCACCAGAACTGTTGCGGAAATTCACCTTCGCCCGCTGCGCCAGCAGCAATTCCACCATATCCAGCCGACCATCACGGGATGCCAGCATCAAGAGACTGTTGCCTTCCTGATCCGTGGTATTCACGTCGGCACCGCGCTTGAACAGGCTCGCCACGCTGGCCGTATCTCCCATCTTGACGGCACTCAGCAGGTCGTCATAAGTATTGGCAGCGGCGCATAGCGGCAGTACCGATAGAAGGGCGATGGCAATGGTCTTTTTCATGGCGTGTCCGGCCGTTGGGCGGTGGAAAATAATCTGAAGAAGTTCTCGGTGGTGGCCGTAGCGATTTCGGCGCAGGAAACGCCGCGTAGCGCGGCGAGCTCCTCGGCCACATGCCGTACATGCGCCGGCTGATTGGTCTTGCCGCGATGCGGCACAGGCGCGAGATAAGGGGAGTCGGTTTCCACCAGGATGCGATCAAGGGGCGCGCGCCGGGCCACCTCCTTCAGCGCCACTGCATTCTTGAACGTCACGATGCCCGAAAAAGACAGGTAAAAACCCAGGTCCAGGGCCCGGCTGGCCACTTCCCAGTTTTCCGTGAAACAGTGCATGACGCCACCGACCGTCTCGGCCCCCTCCTCCGCCAGCAGCCGCAAAGTATCCTCCGCCGAATCCCGGGTATGGATCACCAGGGGTTTGGCGCAGGACTTCGCCGCCCGGATATGGGTGCGGAAACGCTGGCGCTGCCACTCTGGCCGGTCCTTCTGCCAATAGTAGTCGAGGCCGGTTTCACCAATAGCGATCACTTTCGGATGATCCGCAAGGCCTGTCAGCCGCTCGACCGTTGGCTCCTCGACATCCTGGTACTCTGGGTGGACGCCCACCGTCGCATAAAGATGCTGGTGGACCTCAGCCAGGGCCAGAACCTGATGGAAATCTTCCAGGTTCACCCCGATACAGACTGCCGCTCCGACGTCGTTGTCCGCCATGGCAGCGAGCAGTTCGGGCAGGCGAGCCGCGAGGTCGGGAAAATCGAGATGGCAGTGGGAATCGACCAGCAAGGGTAGCCTAGAGCGTATGGGTCGGACGGGTGGACTGCATTACGCCGCCCAGAAGCCCCTCGATCTTGCGGCGGGCCTCCTGGCCGCTTTCGTCGTTATTGAAATGCACTCCGATGCCCTGGGCTCGCCCGTTCTGGGCCCCTGCCGGAGTGACCCAGGCCACCGTACCGGCAATGGGCAACTTGGCGGGATCGTCCATCAGGGACAAAAGCATGAAGACCTCATCCCCCGTGCTGTATTGGCGCGTCGTTGGAATGAATATCCCGCCGTGCTTCAAAAGGGGCATGAACGCCGCGTAGAGCGCAGATTTGGAATTGATGTTGAGCGAAAGTACGCTCGGGCGCTGCGGTGTCGGCTTGGCTTCGCTCATCGCTCAGTCGGTGCGTGTTCAGTTCGAGAACAGAGCTCGGTAATCCATGAAAAGTGTTTCCAGGAACAAGCGAGCATTGAGGGGTTGCTCCGCCTGCCGCCGTTCCTGCAACAATCTGCGGTGAAAGCCCAAAAATCTATAGACCGGGACACCCGCCGCAAGTTTTTCTATTGTAGCGCGCTGGCTTGAAAAATATCTCACTGGCAAGGATTGTCTTGCCAAAGCGAGATCAATGATCCATTTCTGTAGCCATTCCACCACTTGCCCCAGCGCGACCTTACCTTTGCCTTCCTTCAGCAACTTCTCAATTTCCGCAGCCGCTGCTAATGCGTCGTTGCGTCTGCCCGCTGCCAACCGCTTGACCAACTCATCGAGCCAGGCCCCCTGGCCGGATTGCGCCAGTTCCAAGGCCATCAGCGGGGCACCGCCCGCCAGGGCGAGCCACTGTTCGGCGTCGGCGACACCGGCCGCCCGCAGGGCGGCAGCGCCATCCCGGGTGCCGGGGATGGGAACCGTCACCACCTGGCACCGGCTCCGGATGGTTGGGAGAAGACGCATCGGCTCACTCGACACCAATAAAAACAAAGTGCCTGGCGATGGTTCTTCAAGTGATTTCAGAAGAGCATTGGCGGTGTTTCGATTCATCGCCTCGGTGGGATAGACGAGGATGATGCGCAAACCGGAACGGTGGGTGCCGACGTTGAAAAAGTCGTCAAGGCCGCGCACCTGTTCGATGGTGATCTGCTGGCTGGCTTTCTTCTTGCCGTCTTCCCCTTCGTTATCGCTCTCCGCCATGGCTTCCGGCTGCAGCAGACGAAAGTCCGGATGATTGCCCTGCTCGAACCAGCCACAGGCAAGGCACTGGCCGCAGGCATGCCCATTCGCGCCGGGATTCTCGCATAACAGTCCGGCGGCGAAGGCTCTGGCCAAGGCGTACTTGCCCAGGCCCCGTTGGCCGGTCAGGAGTAGCGCATGGGGCAAGCGCTGGCGCCGGGCCTGCAGCCTATCCCAAACCGGACGATGCAATTCAACGGCGTTCATAAACAATGAGTTGAGACAATGTTTTCAAGTAATTTACGAATTTCATCCATGGTCTGGTCGGCGTCGATTACCTGAATTCGGGTCGGATTGGCAGCAGCCCGATCCAGATAGGCGTGTCGTACCCGCTCATGGAATTCGGCCCGCTCCTGCTCGAAACGATCCAGTTCCCGGGTGGCGTGGGCAATGCGCTGGCGGGCGATTTCGAACGGCAGGTCGAAGAGGAGGGTCAGGTCCGGCTGCCGGTGGTCATGGACCCACTGCTCCAGGACTTGAAGCTTGCTGCGGTGGAGACCGCGGCCGCCACCCTGGTAGGCATAGGTGGCATCGGTGAAGCGGTCGCAGACCACCCACTCGCCGCGCTCCAGAGCGGGCTCGATGACCTGCGCCAGATGCTCCCGGCGAGCAGCGAACATGAGAAGGGTCTCGGTCTCGAGATGCATGGGTTCGGACAGCAGCAGGGCCCTCAGCTTCTCTCCCAAGGGCGTGCCACCGGGCTCCCGCGTCACCTGCACCACGAGACCGCGCTGCCGCAGCCAGTCCGCCAACCACTCGACATGACTGCTCTTGCCTGCTCCGTCGATGCCTTCGAAAGTGATGAATTTGCCTCTCACCGCCACTTTGATCCTATAGAGATGTTGAGTTCGCTGTCCGTCGGAGCAAATATCGTCCTAGTGCCCCGAACAGCTTACTTCGCCATTTTAGTTGAAACAGGGGCCCTTCCGGCTGAACGCTTCCAACTCGAGTAACTGCCCGGGCAGTATGGTATCTTCCAGCCCTCCCTCAAATCACCCGCGCCCAAGGCCGCTCCTGGCGGCCGTCACGATCACGTCTCCGGCATGACCCTCCGCCTCGCCATCAACGGTTACGGCCGCATCGGCCGCTGTCTTCTCCGGGCTCTGCACGAATCGCCTCTGCAGGAAGAGCTCACCGTCGTCGCCATCAACGAGCCGGCGGACCTCGAAAGCATCGCCTATCTGACCCGTTTCGATTCCACCCATGGGCGTTTCCCGGCGCCGGTGGAAGTGCGGGAGAACGCCCTCTGGATAGCCGGCCGGAAGATCGCCGTCTGCCACGCCAGCACTCCCGGGGAGGTGCCGTGGCGTGATTTTGGTGTGGATATTCTGATGGATTGTTCCGGCCGCTATTCCCGGCGCCATGAGCTGCAACCGTTCATCGAGGCCGGCTGCGCCCGGGTGATGCTCTCCCATCCCGGCCAGGGCGCTGAGGACGTGGACCGCACCGTGGTCTATGGCATCAACCATGAGAATCTGGCGGGCAGCGAGCGCATCATCTCGGCCGCCTCCTGCACGACCAACGCCGTCGTACCCGTCCTCACGGCCCTGCACGAAGCCTTCGGCGTGGAAAATGTGCTCATGACCACCCTGCATTCGGTCATGAACGATCAACCCCTCATCGATGGCTACCACCATGCCGACCTGCGCCGCACCCGCTCGGCCATGCAGTCGATGATTCCGGTTTCCACCGGCCTCGCCAAGGGCGTCGAGCGCCTGGTGCCGCACCTCGCCGGCCGTGTCCAGGCGAAAGCGGTCCGGGTCCCGGTGCTCAACGTCTCGGCCATCGACCTGGCGGTGACCCTGGGGCAGGACGTCTCCGCCCAGGAAATCAACGCCCGCCTGGCGGCCGCGGCGGTAGACCTGCCCGGGCTGCTGGCCTACTCGGACGAGCCCCACGCCTCCATCGATTTCAACCACAGCCCCCATTCGGCCATCGTGGACGGCAGTCAGACCCGGGTGTCAGGCCGCCGCCTGGCGGGCCTCCTCATCTGGTTCGATAACGAGTGGGGTTTCGCCAACCGGATGTTGGAACTCGCCGCCTATTGGCAGCAACGCTGGAGCCAGAGACCCGTCGCCGGGGCGGGATGGGCGGAAGTCAGCGGCCAGCCCTCTGGTAGCGATTGACCGCCCGGCTGTGCTCGTCCAGGGAACTGGAAAAATGGCTGCTGCCATCCCCTCGGGCGACGAAATAGAGGGCGTCGCTGGTGGCCGGATGGAGGGCGGCCTGGATCGATGCCATCCCGGGCATGGCGATGGGAGTAGGCGGCAGGCCGGGACGCGTATAGGTGTTATAGGGACCGTCGGTTAAGAGATCCCGTTTCCGGATGTTGCCGTCGAAGCTTTCGCCCATGCCGTAAATCACGGTCGGGTCCGTCTGCAGCAGCATGCCGGTCCGCAGTCGATTGACGAAGACCGCCGCTACCAGGGGCCGATCAGCGACCCGCCCGGTTTCCTTCTCGACGATGGAAGCCATGATGAGAGCCTGATACGGGTCCCTGTAGGGCAGATTGGCTGCACGTTGGACCCACGCCGCGTCCAGCTTCCTCTGCATGGCCCGATACGCCCGGGCGAAGAGATCGATATCGCTGGAGTGCTTATCGAAAAGGTAGGTGTCCGGGAAGAAAAGCCCCTCGGCCCGTGCCTTGCCATCGATGCCGAGGCGCCTCAGGATCTCAGCCTCCGGCAGGCCGCGGCTGTCGTGCTCCAGGTCGGGGTGGGCATCGAGCCGCTCCCGCCATTGCCGCAAGGTCCAGCCTTCCACCAGGGTGATTTCCCCCTGGGTTACCTCTCCTCGCGTCAACTTGCCCAGCAACTGCCAGGGAGTGACGCCGCTGCTCACCGAATAGCTGCCTGCCTTGACGCCTGTCTCGGCGTGGGCCGCCCTGCCCAGCAGCACCAGCAGAGCGGGCGGAACATGGACCCCGGCTTCCGCCACCTGGATGGCGGCGGAGCGCAGGCTGCTCCCTGGCAGGATGCGGAAATCCACCGGTGAAGTGCGCAACGACAAGGGCGTGGTCGCCCACCGGTAGCCGATGCCGCCGACCGCGGCAGCGCCGACCAAAAGCATGAAAAACAATTTCAGAACAAGGCGCAAGACGGAACTCGGGGACGTCGGCGAAGATCAGCGGAAATGGAGCCCTAGCGGGGCCGCGAAAAACGGACGATATAATAGCCCAACCACTCCACCCCAGCGAGGCGCTGCATGAACCCCAATTGGCGAAGCTTTCTTGAGGCAGCCGGTGCGGTATACGACTCCGCGACGCCGGAGGTGTTGCATTTCGGCAATGCCCCGGGCGAACTCCAGGCTGCTCAGGCCGCCACCGTTCTCACCCCCCTCCTCCATTTGGGATTGATCGCCTGCAGCGGCGAAGATGCCAAATCCTTTCTTCACAACCAACTGACCAGCGACGTCAACCATCTGGGGCCGGAGCAGGCCCAGCATTCCGCCTGGTGTACCGCCAAGGGGCGCATGCTGGCGAGTTTCCTGGCCTGGAACAATGGTGATGGCTACGAACTGGCTCTGGCATCCGAACTGGTGGCGCCAGTCCTGAAGCGCCTTCAGATGTTCGTGTTGCGATCCGATGTGCGGCTCTCCGACCTTTCGGACAGTCACATACTCTTGGGCCTCTGCGGCCCGCAAGCCGGAGATGCCCTGGCCGCCGCCAACCTGCCGATGCCGGCGGAAACGCTGGCCACCGTCGCCGCCGCCGGCACCCGGATCATCCGTCTGGATGCCGACCGGATCATCATCGCCACCCCGGCAGGCAACGCCGGCGAAACCTGGCGGCAACTGGCCGCCATCGCCCGTCCGGCGGGAGGCCCGGTGTGGCGGTGGCTCGACATCCGGGCCGGGTTGCCCCTGGTGACTGCGGCCACTCGGGAGGAGTTCGTGCCCCAGATGGCCGATTTCGAAAAGATCGGCGGCGTCAGTTTCCACAAGGGCTGCTACCCCGGCCAGGAGGTGGTGGCCCGGACCCAGTACCTGGGAAAGGTCAAGCGCCATCTCTACCGTCTGACCAGTGCCACCTGCCTGCAGGCGGGGGATGACCTACATTCCCCGGACAACCCGGATCAGGCTTGCGGCAAGGTGGTCTCCGCCGCCCCCTCTCCGGCCGGTGGCTTCGAAGCCCTTGCCGTGGTGCAGTCCAATTTCGCCCAGGACGTGCATGTGGGCACCAAGGACGGTCCCACGGTGGAGGCTGCCGCGGTCAATCCCTGATGTGCCTCATCGTCATCGGCTGGCAGGCGCACCCGGGCTTTCCCCTAGTGGTCGCGGCCAATCGAGACGAATTTTACGCTCGCCCCACCGCTCCGGCCGGGCGCTGGCCTGAGAACCCTCATGTCCTCGGCGGTCGGGACCTGGAAGCCGGCGGCACCTGGCTCGGCGCTACGGAGGGCGGCCGCTTTGCCGCCGTCACCAATGTCCGCGAACCGGGCACCCCGAAGGGCAGGCGCTCCCGGGGCGAACTGACCCGGGATTTTCTTCTTGGCAGCAAGGCCGCCCAGGACTACGTCGAGGGGATCGACGGCAGCGACTATTCAGGGTTCAACCTGCTGGTGTCCGATGGTGCCGGCCTGTGGTACGCCTCGAACCGGGACAGCCGGCCGCGCCGTCTACCGCCGGGCATCTACGGCCTTTCCAACCACCTGCTCGACACGCCGTGGCCCAAGCTGGTGGCGGCTCGGCAGCGCTTCTCTTCAGCCCTGGCGGAATTGCCTGCCACGGATCGGCTGTTCGCCATCCTGGCCGACGACGAGGTCGTGGCTGACGAGTATCTGCCGCAAACCGGGGTATCCCTGGAGTGGGAGCGCCGCCTTTCCGCCATTTTTGTCCGCTCCCCGGCCTACGGTACCCGGGCGTCCACCGTCCTCGTCCAGGAAGGGGGCGGCGCCATCAGCCTGGAAGAACGTAGCTTCGGCCCGAACGGGCAGCCCCTTCAGTCCTCGCTGATCTCCACCGGCATATAGGCGGGAACCAGGTCGAACAACTCGACGATATCGGCGTTCCGCATGCGGATGCAGCCGTGGGAGCCGGGCTTACCCATTTCGCTCAGGTCCGGGGTGCCGTGGATATAGATGTAGCGCCGCATGGTATCGACGCTCCCCAAGCGGTTGCGCCCGGGTTCGCAGCCGGAAAGCCAGAGGATGCGGGTGAGGATCCAGTCGCGGCCGGGATATTGGGCAAAGAGGTCCGGCGTCCAGATTTCCCCGGTGGGCCGCCGGCGGACGAAAACCGTGTTTTCCGGACAGCCGGCGCCGATCTTGGCGCGGACGATGTGCTGGCCGCGGGGCGTCCGGTAGCTGCCGGACTCCTCCCCCGCCCCGTTCGCGGCGGTCGAGACGGCATATTCCCGCACCGCCTGCCCGTTGTCGTCGAACAGGGCCATGCGTTGGCCGGCGATGGATATGTGAAGCCTCATGGCGCCTTCCGGCGCCGGGCGGCGAAGAAGCTGGAGAGCATGCGGCTGCATTCCTCCGCCAGGACGCCGCCCGTCACTTCGGTGTGGTGATTGAGCCGCTCGACGGCGAACAGGTCCACCACGCTGCCGTGGACCCCGGTCTTCGGGTCCCGGGCGCCATAGACGACCCGGGCGATGCGGGCATGCATGATGGCGCCGGCGCACATGGCGCAGGGCTCCAGGGTGACGTAGAGTTCGCAGCCCGGCAGGCGGTAGTTGCCCAAGTTGCGGGCAGCATCCCGCAGGGCGGAAATTTCGGCATGGGCGGTGGGATCCTTTTCGCCGATGGGCGTATTGAAGCCGCGGCCCACGATCACGCCATCTCGCACCACCACCGCACCCACCGGCACCTCGCCCAGGCACTCGGCGGCCTGGGCCAGGGAAATGGCCTCGCGCATGAAAAACTCGTCGCCGAGGCTTGCAACTTCCAACCCTTGAATAACTTCCACTTGCCTATGCTCTGACCGATCAAGGCCGGAATTCTGAACGGAATCAGCGCCGTGGACAAGGCAGGAAGCCATGGCGGGAATCAGCGGGCCCCGCCGCTCAGGGCGGTAATGCGCTCCTCGATGCTCGGATGGCTGGAGAACAGCGCAGCCCAGCCGGAACGAGAGGGAGCGATGCCGGCAGTGGCCAGATTCTGGGGCATGGATTCGGCGGAAACCCCGGCCAGGCGCTGCAGGGCGGAGATCATCGGCCGCGGATTCCCGAGGAGGCGGGCGGCGCCGGCATCGGCCCGGAATTCCCGCTGACGGGAGAAGTACATGACGACGATGCTGGCCAGGATGCCGAAGACGATGTCCAGGACGATGACGCTGATGGTGTAGCCGATGCCGGGGCCGGAGGATTCCTCGTCGTTGCGGCGCAGGAAGCTGTCCACCAGGTAGCCGATGACCCGGGACAGGAAGATCACGAAGGTGTTCATCACGCCCTGGATCAGGGTCAGGGTCACCATGTCGCCATTGGCGACGTGGGAGACCTCATGGGCAAGGACGGCTTCCGCCTCTTCCCGGTTCATGGTTTCCAGGAGCCCGGTGGAGACAGCCACCAGGGAGCTGTTCTTGGTCGCACCAGTGGCGAAGGCATTGGGCTCGCCCTCATAGACGGCCACTTCCGGCATGGCGATGCCGGCATTGCGGGCAAGGCGCTGCACGGTTTCCACCAGCCAGAACTCGGTGCTGTTGCGGGGCGTATCGATGACCTGGGCGCCAGTGGACCACTTGGCCATGGTCTTGGACATGAGCAGGGAAATGAAGGAGCCGCCAAATCCCATCACCGCGGCGAAGCCGAGGAGCAGGCCCAGATTGAGCCCGTTGGCGGTCAGGTACCGATTGACGCCGAGAAGGCTGGCGACGATGGACAGGGTGACCAGCACCGCCAGGTTGGTGACTAGGAAGAGGATGATTCGTTTCATGGGATTCTCCTTTTATGAAACAGACGCCGCCTTGCGGTTGGCGCGGACTGAACTGACGATGGACAGGACGATGAGTACGGCTCCCAGGAGTCCGGTGACCGATTCCGGGATGTGCCATTTGATGCCGATGAGCATGATGCCGGCCAGGGCGCCGATGGCCCAGAAGGCGCCGTGCTCCAGGTAGCGGTAGCTTTCCAGGGTTCCGCGGTCCACCAGGAAAATCGTGAAGCTGCGGACGAACAGGGCGCCAGCCCCCAGGCCCAGGGCGATCACGAGCAGATTGTTGGTCATGGCGAAGGCGCCGACCACGCCGTCGAAGGAAAAGCTGGCATCCAGGAGTTCCAGGTAGACGAAGCCGCCGATGCCCTGCCTGACGATGTTCTCCGCGCCCTCTTCGCCTCCCAGGAGTGCCGCGGCCCCCTTGGCGACAATGAAAGTCACCACGCCCCACACACCGGCGCTGATGAACTCGCCGCGCTCCGGTTCCCCGAGCAGGCCGGCCGCCAGGAGCACCAGGGAGAGGGTCAGGGCCGCTTCTACCGCCTCCAGCTTGCCCAGGCGCGTCATCGGCCTTTCGATCCATCCCAGCCAGTGCTGGTCCTTGTTGTGGTCCACGAAGAATTTCAGGAAGACCATCATCAGGAAGGCACCGCCAAACGCAGCGATCTGGTGATGGGCGCCGGTCAGCACCCGGGCGTATTCATCCGGCCGGTTCATCGCCAGATCCACTGCCGCCAAAGGCCCCACTCCGGCCGCCAGGGCGACGATGAGCACCGGAAAGACGAGCCGCATTCCGAAAACCGCCACCAGCATGCCCCAGGTCAGGAAGCGCCGGCGCCATTTCGCATCCCACTCCCGCAGGATGCCGGCGTTGACCACGGCATTGTCGAAGGAGAGCGAGGTTTCGAGGACAATCAGGAAAGCCACCGTCAGCGCCGCGGGGAGCCCGCCGATGGCGTAGCCGCCCATGGCCGCCAGCAGGCTGAAGGCGATGGAACCGGTGAAATAGTGCAGATGCTTCTTCATGATGCTCGGCCAGCAATCGTCAAACCCACATTCTAGGCTGGCGGATGTTTCTGCAAAACAGGGCAAACCGTGAAAATTCGTTCGTAAAATTCGAAGTATGGTCGCCCCATTGGCCCGATCCTTAGAATCCCGCCTCCCGGACGATCAGGCTGGCCGCCCGGCGGACCAGTTCCCATAGAAGGCTGCTGCGTTCACCGTCGATGTGGGCGACGACCGGGACCCGCTGGTCGACGTTGGCCGCCGGGGTCCGCAGGGTGACGCGGTAGATGGCCTCGTTGGGTATCAGTTCGCCCTTCAAGCCCGTACGCACGGCGATGGGCCCGCCATGGACCGAGGCCAGCATGGGCTCGGACAGCGCCCGGGAAGCGACCTCATCGATTCCGACAACTTCGGCCGACACACTGGAAGCGTCCGGCCGGCGGGTCACGAGTGTCGCCTGAGCGCCGATCTGGATGCGGCGGACATCGGCTTCGCCGACAAACACCTGGGCCAGGGCGCCCGTGCTGCCCACCACCCTGCCGAGCAGGCGCTGGGGTGCCAGCCAGGCTCCTGGATAGAGGCCCTCTGCCAGGTCGCGGAAGACGCCATCGCTCGGAGCGGCAATGCGCAGCCGGCTGGCTTCTTCCTGCTGCGCAGTGCGTTCGCTCCGGGCAGCATTCAGCTCCCCTTCCAGGACCCGGGATCTCTCCTGCAGGCGGCTGTTGTCCACAGACCCCGCCAGGGAGGATTCCATCCCGGCGACGCGGCTGGCGGCCGCCCGCATCTTCCACTCGACTTCCGGCGAATCCAGCTCGAACAGGATTTCGCCCCGGCGCACCGCCTGCCCTTCCTTGATCTTGACCTGGATCAGCCGCGCAGCCACCGGCGGATAGAGCCCGGTGTGCGGGTCCGCTTGCAGATACCCGGGGCCGTCGACCTCGCCGCGCCAGGGCAATAGCAGGATAACAGCCAGGCCGGCGATGACGAGCACGCTGCGGCGGGCTGCGGCATTGTGCCGCCAGCGGTCGCGGGAGTCCGCCCATTTCCGGGTCTCCTTCCAGACCGGCAGGAGGACGAACCAGCCGATCTCGACCATGAAGAGGATGATTCCCAGCAGCTTGAAAAAGAAGTAATAGACGGCAATGGCAATGCCGGTGAAAACCACCAGGCGGTAAAGCCAGGTGGCATAAGCATAGGCGACCAGCCAGGCCCTCTTCGATTCGTATTCCATTTCCGGGATCTCCTCGTCGGTCCCGAGCAGCCAGCGGCGCAACTGCCACCTGCCGAAAGAGAAGCTGCGCTGCTGGAGATTCGGCATGTCCACCGTATCCATCAGCAGATAGTAGCCGTCGAAGCGCATGAAGGGATTGAGGTTGATGACCAGCGTGCTGATCCAGGTGACGGCGGCGAGAATGTAGGCTGCGCTCTTCAGCGGCCCTTCCGGCAGGAGGCTCCAGGCCAGCAGCGCCAGCCCGGCCAGGCACAGTTCCGCCGCCACGCCGGCGCCGTCGATGGCCAGCCGGGCGCGTCGGGAGGCCAGCTTCCAGCCCTCCGAGGTATCGGTGTAGAGGAGCGGCCACATGACCATGAAGGCAATGCCCATAGTCGGTACCCGCAGACCGAAATGCTTGGCCGTGTAGGCGTGGGCCAGTTCATGAACGGTCTTGGTGAGCACCAGCGCCAGCCCGTAATAGATCGCCCCTTGCCAGGAGAAAAAATACAGGAAGGTTTGCCTGAACTCCTCCCACTGATTGATGACGCGAACCAGGCCAAATAGGGACAATGCGCCGACCCAGAGATAGAAGGTCGGGCGGAACAGAAAACCGAGATGCGGCAACGTCCTGCCCAGGAAGGCTTCGGGCTTGACCAACGGAATCCGGAAGAACAGGTAGTGGTGCAGCAGCCATTTCCAGGCGGACAGTCGACGAACCGCTGCCATCTTCAGCAGCTTGTCGCGGACCGCCAGCTGGCCGGCGCGCAGCAGTTCGTTGTTTTGGAGAAATTCAAGCAGCGCCAGGACATCGCCCGCGTCCACGGACAGCGGCGTAGCAGCGCTCACGGCTGCGCTCAGCGCCTCCGGCCTGGCTCCGTCCTGCCAGCGGGACAGCAGCTCGAATTCCAGCCAGCCGATACGGAAGAAGCAGTTGCGGACAGGATCGTACAGGTTCCAGTGGGGCGCGCCATCCCGGCCGGGCGGCGCCGCCTGCAGGGAAATGTCCTCGCGCAAGGCGGGCAGGATAATGGAGTCGGGGGCGAAGGGAATTCCCATGGGAGCCTTGAGCAGTTTCCGGTTGTTCGGCAGGAAAGCCGAAATACCATGCCAAATTCATTTGTGCAAATCGGGACTAATTGGCGACAATCGCGGCCTCGATCGATGCGGGCTGGATAAATGGACCCAATGCTGAGTGTCGACCTCGACGAACTGAGGTCAATAACCCTCGAAATCCTTGACCCTGGAAAGGAATTGGCGGACCTGATTCCCCAGGCCCAGGCGCTGAGGGATTTCTTCGAGCGGCGAACGGATTTCAGCATCGACAGCGGTCGCGACATTGGCGAGGGAGCCACCCGCCTCGAGAGCGGTCTTGCCATTTCGCCGACGCTCGCCGCCATGTGCCTGCGCGAACTGTTCCGGACACCGGCATTCATCCGTGGGCTGCACGAAGCGGTCAGCGACGCCCTCCGGCCTGGCCGCCCCGTCCGCGTCCTCTATGCCGGCTGCGGCCCCTACGCCCTGCTGGCCCTGCCGCTGATGACAGCGTTTTCCCGCGAACAGGTGACATTCACCCTGCTGGACATCCACCTGGAATGTTTGGACAAGGCCATGGCGCTGATCGCCTCTTTCGGCCTTGCCGATCATGTGGACGAGAGCCTGTGCGTGGACGCCACCCTTTACCAGATACCCACGGACAGGAGGCCCGACGTCATCGTCAGCGAAACCATGGCCGTCTGCCTGCGCAACGAGCCGCAGGTCAGCATCGCCCGGCACCTGCTGGCCCAGGCGCCGACGGCACGGATGGTGCCCCAGTCGGTCAGCGTCGAAATGGGCATGGTGGACTGGACCAAGGAGCACGTCCTCATGCCCGCCGACCATGTCGGCGAAATTCCGCCACCCGAACGGGACCGGATCTATCTGGGAAAGATTTTCGAACTCGACGCCGCCAATATCGGCCGCTGGCAAGGCCTGGAAGGCTCCCGCCTGCCGGCGGGCCGCGTGACGATCCCATCCCCGATCGAGAGCCGCCACAAGCCCTGTCTCCTGACCCGGATCGTCGTCTATGGGAAGCACCGTTTGCAGGACTACGACTGCAGCCTCACCATGCCTCAACCCCTACCCGGCCGACCGGCATTTGCGGGCGGCGAAACCTTGCAGTTCCACTATCAGCTTGGAACTTATCCGGAGCTGGTCTACGAAGTTTTGGGCTGATTTCGCAAGAACACAACAGGAGCATCCAATGCCTTCCGGCGAATTGAAATTTCACAATGGCTTCAGCCTGCGGCCGATGAACCCCTCGGACAAGGCCTTCATCGAGTCCCTGTACCGAACTACCCGCGACGATTTGCGCATGCTCGATGTGGAAGACGATTTCATCGAGGAATTCATCGATCTTCAGCAGCGCGCGCAAACCCAGGGCTATGGCGACATGTTTCCCAACGCCATGTATTTCATTGCCGAATACCATAACGAGCGGATCGGCCGAGTCGTGCTGGACTTTGGTCCGAATGAAATACGGGTGGTGGATATCGCCCTGATTCCCATCGCTCGCGGCAAGGGCTACGGCGGACAGGTGCTCCAGGCCGTGCAGATGGCCGCCGGCAAGGTCATGGCGCCGGTGGTCCTCACGGTGCGTTTCGACCACCTGCGAGCCAAGCAGCTCTATGCCCGCCTGGGTTTCGTGGTGGAGGAGCCTCAGATACCCTACGAACGCATGGTCTGGTATCCCGCCGCAGCCGGCATCTACAGCGGGGTCAAATGATTTCTGCGGGCAACGCGGCTTTCCGGAGTTGCTCCAGATCCTGGTAAGGCTCGTTCAGCCAACGGGCAGCCAGTTCCGAAACCTCCGGATCGGCGGCGGCGCGCTTCTCGGCGGCATCGGGCTGGAACGAGAGATGGTTTCGCTTCGCATGGCGCCCGGTCACGGCCCGGAGCGCCGCATTGTCCAGCACATCCGTGTCGATGCCGAAATGCACGGCCACTCTGCTCTCCAGCGCTGCCGGCAACTCGGAATAATTCAGCAGCAGCCCGTTGCCATGGCGCAACATGGCCTGACGGGCGCCCTTGAGGATTGTCGATAGGACCCAGGCGCCGTGCCCGAGCGGATGGCACGACAATTCGTCGGGAGCATGCAGGCCATGGCCGGACATGGAACCCGGGACAAGGTGCCAGCCTGGCTCACGCCGATGGGACATCAGCACCTCCACCGGATCGCGGTACAGGAATATCCAGGGAGTACCGGGGAAGGCCGCCAGCAAGCGCTCGATGTGGGCCATATGCCAGCAATCGGCTTTCAGGAAAAGGCGGCAATCCCTTTCCCGGCGCGGCTGGCCCAGGGCGGCGAGCAAGGCCCGCACCATCTCCCCGTCGCTGTCGGGCGTCGGCCATTGCAGCAAGGTATCCACCGGTTCCGGTTCGGAAAGCACGACGCTGTCCGGCAGCGCCGCCAGCCATTGGGCCGCCAGGGTGGAGCCGCAGCGGCTCATGTGGAACACGATCCCTTGCAGCGGCAGTCCGGGGTGGCTATGGGCCCGCTGCCGCAGCAACTCCAGGCTGCTCTGGCGGCGGAACAGGCGGTTGAAGGGCCGGGACACCAATCTCTGCAGCGTGTCGTGGCAAAAGGGTTCGACGAAACGCTCCTTCCCCATGTAGGCCCAATCCACCGCGGGCTGGCCGCCCCGGACCGACAGGAAGAGCGGAATCCAGCCGGCGAGCGGGTCTCCGACGGTCACGGCAGCTTCCTTTCGGACCAAGCCCTCCGTCCGGCGCCCATGGCTTGCCGAATCTCCTCCACGTCGAACTCGTGGCCTGCGGAACGGGCCAACCGGCGTACCTCGGCGATGAACTCCTCTGTGTCGGACAAGGCGAACAGGCGCACCTGCAGGGCGGGATGCCCCTGCATGAGTTCACGTAGGGCCCGGAGCACGCCGTCGGTCGGGCTGGTCATGGTGGGCAGTGCAGACTCAGGCCCTGAGCAGATTCCGCAGCCAATCGTTCTGTCCGCAATCCAGCACGATATGCATCCGGTCCGTCAGGCCGCGGTTGGCAAAGCTATGGGGCTTGGTGAAATCGCCATACCAGCACTCCCCCGCCGCCCAATGCCGGGCCACCCCGTCGATGCGGCACTCGACATCGGGATTGGTGGTCACCACCACATGGATGCGCACCTCGTCATGATCCAGGCTTAGCATGGGATCGGAATGTTCCTTGATGACTGCCCCGGCCCCCAGCCGCAGCAGCCTTACCGATAGCAAGGGGCAGCGGAAGGAAGCCAGCACCTGCCGGAAATAGGGGCATTCCTGGAGCAACGGCATGTCTTCCAGATCCGTGGCATTCGGAATCGAAAAGGCGGGGATCGGGCTGCCGCGTATGGCGCGCAGCGGCACGACGCTCCAATCCCCCTCGTAAATGCGCTGGTTGAAATGGCCCAGCCACGCCGTTTCCGGCACCCGGGCCAGATCCGCCTGGAGTCGGATGGGGTCGAAGGTCAAAGGCAGGCGTATGGCGGAGGGAGTCACGTTGTGGCCTCCTGGGCTCAACCGAAAATCGCCTGGTAAAAGGCCCCTTTGCCATCGGAATTGGCGGGGGGAATGATGCGATTCACGTAGACGCCTTCCAGCCGCCAGCCATCCTCCCCATCCACCCGCAAATTGAAACAGCCGTCGGACAGGCAGGGAGAATCCGGGCCCTGCAGCGTCACGCTGAAGGGCGTGCGTTTCGCATTGGGGCCGGCAGCCAGGGGGTTCTCCTTCACGCTGAGTACTTTCAGCACCAATTCCCCTTCGGCGGCTTCCACCGTCAAGCTCTTTCCCATGCGCGCCGCAAACGGCGCGCTGGTCAATGTATCCAGCATTGTCGATCTCCACTGGGTATGCGCGCACAAAGGCGCGCATACCGTTTTCCACTCGTTAGTTGCGGCTGGGGTACAGGCCGTTCAGGGCGATACAGAAGTTGAGCGCCAGGTACGGATTCCTCAAATCGACAGGGCTGCTCGCCGAACCGCCGGAATTGGGGTTGACGGTAACCGCTCCCGAGCCGCCAAGGGTGGTGGTGATACCGCCCAGATTGACCGGGTTGGTCGGCTGGGTCGCCGCCGGGAGGTAAATCGCCGCAGCCGCAGGGCTGCCACCCGCCGTGCTGGTCAGGGTGGAACCGGCCGCGGCAACCAGCGCGCCCCCTGTCGTGCCGGTGGATACGCTGACATTGGTCGTCGCAGTCAGCCCCGACGGCGACATCGTCGCGGTGTGGGTGTGCTGCCCGACGGGCGCCTGAGCGGCGTTCAGGGTGACGGATTCATGCCCGCCTGCGTTGCCGATCTCGTAATAGCCGCCGGCGGTCCCAGGGCCCACGCCCATGATTTGCCTGCCTTGCAGATTCGGCAGTTTGAAGGTCGTGGTGCCATTGCCACCAAAGTTGATGCCAAGCAAGGAGTAGAGCGCCGTGTATTGATTGATCGCCATTTCCGCCCCATTGCACAGCGACCAACCGTAGGGTGCCCAGGCCCATGGGAAAGGCGTAATAAAGCCGACAAATACGTCCATAGTTCTTCCTTCTTATTAAGGTTGAGATGGTGGTTTGAAGCTCCCTCACCATGAGGCAGCCCGCCCGTGACGCTCCATGAGCCTGTTTCCACGAAGCATCGAGACCATTGTACTTAAAATGCATGCAATTAGGATATAATGACTAGTTCATATGGATAGCTGGGCCAGCGCCTGCCCGACACCCGGGCTGGATGGTCTTGCAGCGATTCCAGCAAAAAAATGGAGCGCCATGGCCCCCACCTATCACTTCATCTCCGGACTGCCCCGCTCGGGTTCCACCCTGCTGGCGGCGCTCCTGCTGCAGAACCCGCGTTTCCACGCCGGCATGACCAGTCCGGTCGGGAGCCTGTTTGGCAACATGCTGCATCAGTTCGGCGCCGGCAGCGAATTCGGCCCCGTCGTGACGATGGAGCAACGCCGCCGGCTGGTGCGTGGGCTCTTCGACTCCTTTTATGCCGACCACGCGGACAAGGAAGTGATCTTCGACACCAACCGCCTCTGGTGCGCGCAGATGCCGGTGCTGGCCGACCAATTTCCCGGATCGAAAGTCATCGCCTGTGTGCGCAACGTCGCCTGGGTCATGGACAGCATCGAACGAAAATACCGCTCCAATCCCTACGAAATCACCCGTCTTTTTAACGACGACACCGAGCGCAACACCGTCTACAGCCGGGTGGATACCCTGGCGCAGCGCAACCGGCTGGTGGGGTTCCCCTGGGCGGCGCTGAAGGAGGCGTTCTACGGCGAGCAGGCCGCATCGCTGCTGCTGGTGGAATACGACCTGCTCGCCAATGCCCCGCAAAAAGTCCTGCCCCTGATCTACCAGTTCATCGGCGAAGAGCCCTTCGACCACGATTTTGAAAACGTCCATTACGACGCCCCGGCCTTCGATGCCCAACTGGGCATGAGCGGCCTGCACAAGGTCCGGCCCCAGGTCGGATTCGAGGCCCGCAATACCATCCTGCCCCCTGATCTGTTCGAGAAATATTCCGAGCTCTCCTTCTGGAAGAACAATTCCGGAAGCCTCGCCAACATCATCGCCGTAGCCTCCGATAAAGGGAATGCGCCATGAAACCGTCCGCCAAGACCATCCAATCGAGAACCCCGAAGGCCTTCAAGCCGAGAAGAAGCATGCATGCGCTGGAATCCCGCATCGTCTTCGACGGGGCGGCGGCGACGGCCCTGGCCGATCCCAGCCTCCAGGCCGAGCCGGTGGATCATTCCGCTCCCGCCGCAGTCGACCTGGCCGTGCCCGCTCCTGCTCCGGCCCAGCCGCGCAGCGAAGTCGTCTTTATCGAAAGCAACCTGCCGGACTGGCAGTCCCTGGCGGCGGGAGTCTCACCCGCTGCCCAGGTGGTGGTGCTGGATGCCCAGAAGGATGGCCTGCAGCAGATGGCGGATTACCTGGCGGATCATTCCGGCGTCGATGCCGTCCATGTCCTGACCCACGGCTGGGTTGGCGACCTTTGGCTGGGCACGACCTATTTAAGCAAGGACACCCTGGCCGATCACGCCGATGCACTGAAAGCCATCGGCCGCTCCCTCAAGGCCGGCGGCGACATTCTCGTCTATTCCTGTAATGCGGGGGCCGGCGAGCAAGGTGCCGCCTTTGTCTCCGCCCTGTCCGCAATCACCGGCGCCGACGTGGCGGCTTCCACCGACCGCACCGGCCGGAACGGCGACTGGGATCTGGAAATCAGCACCGGGGCCATCGAAACCGCCGGTGTTCTCAGCCGGACAGCGATGGACGGATACGACTACAGCCTGGCCACATTCACCGTGACCAGCAATGCCGACAGCGGCGTGGGGACCTTGCGCAACCAGATCGCCGCAGCTTCGACAGGCGATACCATTACCTTCAACGCCGGCATGACGATCAGCTTGTCCAGCGGCCAGCTCGGCATCAACAAGAGCCTCACCATCGATGGCGACCTGAACAATGACGGCACCGCCGATGTCATCCTGGATGCCAACTATAACAGCCGTGTGCTTTCCGTTACGTCAGGCACTGTTAACCTGGACGGCTTGGTCATCAAGAGGGGGCTCGTTTACGGCAACGGCGCCAATGCCATTCAGGGAACCGGAAATCCGGGTGTGTCAGCCCTGGGGGGCGGCCTTTTGATCGGCACCGGTGCTACGGTCACGATCATGAATTCAACCATTACCCAAAACGCCGCGGCTGGTGGGGGGGCTTCCGGAGCTGGCGGCGGCGGAACGTGGCTCGGTGGTGGTGGCGGCGGCGGCTATTCAGGTAAGGGTGGCGGCACGGGCGGAAGCAGTTATTACAGCGGCACCGCCAATTTTACCCCCGCATCGGCGGGGGGGGCGGGCGTTGGTTCTTCCGGCAGCACTCATGGATATGGCAGCTGGAACACTTACGTGGGAGGCGGGGGAAGCACCTCCGCCGGCACCGGTGGCGTTCTTAGTGGGATCAATCTGGCAGGCAACGGCGGGGCCGGCGGGATGGCCAGTGGCGCAACCTCGACGATTGGCGGGGGCGGGGGAAGTGCCGGATATACCTACTTGTCAGCGCCAGGGGTGGCATACAACGGCGGCGCCGGTGGTGCTGCGGCTGGTGGGGTTTATGTGGCGAGCGGCGCCAAGCTGTATATGGCGAGCACCACCGTTTCAAACAATATTGCGGCGGGCGGCGGCGGCGGCGGCGCAAGGCTTGACACAGATAGCCGCGTAAACTCGGGTGGCATTGCCGGGGCGGGCGGAAGCGCTGCGGGCGGCATTCTGGTCAAGGGTAGCCTGTATTACAACGCCACCGATACCTTTTCGTCCAATGACGGCGTGGGTGGCTCGGGCGGCACCGGGAAAACCAACGGGGTGGCAGGCACTGGTTCTCCAGATGTCGGCAATTTCGGCGCGACATTGATTGTATCGACTTGGTCTCCTGTTCCGACTACCGCCGTATCGGGCGCAAGCTTGTCCGCAGATACCGGCACCAGCGGCAGCGATTTCATTACCAACACAGCCGCCCAAACCATTAACGGAACGCTGAGTGCCAACCTCGTGGCCGGCGAATCGGTGCAGGTTTCATACGACGATGGCGGGACGTGGGCCAATGCAACGACGTTCCAGGTGGGTTTCAACACATGGTCAGCCACGACGACATTGTCGGGGAGCAGCACCTTCCGGGCGCGGGTCACCAACGTGTACGGCAGCAGTGCCGCCTATACGCATACCTATGCCCTCGATACCACCGCCCCGACCGCGCCGGCCGCCCTGTCCCTGGCCGCGGCCTCCGACAGCGGGGCGCTGAACAACGACCGCATCACCAACATTACCACCCCGGTCATCACCGGCAGCGCCGAAGCCAACGCCACCGTCACCCTCTACGACACCGACGGCACCACCGTCCTGGGCAATGCCACCGCCAACGGCGCCGGCAGCTGGAGCCTCACCAGCGCCGCCCTCGGGGCCGGGACCCATACCCTGACCGCCAAGCCGCCGCCCCGGCCGCGCCGGCGATCACGGCCATCACCACCGATACCGGCACCCCGGGCGACCGCATCACCAGCGACAACACCCTCGTCCTCTCCGGCAGCGCCGAAGCCAACAGCACCATCACCGTCTCCCGTTCCGGCGCCGGGGTGCTGGGCACCGTCACCGCCGACGGCACCGGCAACTGGACCTACGACTACACCGGCACTGCCCTCCTCGGCGGCAGCCACACCTTCACCGCCACCGCCACCGACACCGCCGGCAATGTCAGCGCCGCCTCGGCCAACTTCACAGTCACCGTCGATACCGCCGCCCCGGCCGCGCCGGCGATCACGGCCATCACCACCGATACCGGCACCCCGGGCGACCGCATCACCAGCGACAACACCCTCGTCCTCT
>JAGTRP010000015.1 GCA_018261935.1 Rhodocyclaceae bacterium | reverse complement strand
ATAGAGCATCCCATTCCCGACGTCAGCAAGGAGTACCAGAAGAGCGGAAAGCTGTTGAATGACGGGCGAGTCTACCTACCTGGCTTGGGGTACTGTTTGGATAAGAGCACCTTCTTGCTTTCCGTTTGGTCTGGCGGAAATTGCAAGCAATGCGAGGTGCTCATTAAATACCAGTTAGATTCGGCGGGGCGCGTTGTAAGGGTTGGCTCTCCTTCGCGCGAAGAATGGCAGAAGATCATGAGTGCTCCGATACCGCAGCCGATAAAGCACTAGCTAATGTCCGTTTCCCCGTTGGCCGAAGGGCAGCTAAGGGTCGATACCGGAATTAAGCAATCCTCAACGGCTCCCGCTCATTGACCCATCTGCCCGCACCCGGCAGACCTCCGAACCCGCGCACCGGAAAACGCCCCTAGCAGGTAACCAGATCGGTGTGCGCGAACCCCTTGCTGTAGTCGAGCACCGAGATCACCGCCGGCGTGACGCGGAAGATGCGGACGTCCGCCGGGCTTGGCATGGGTGGCGGGGAGGACTGCTGCTCCGGATACTTCGCCATGAGAAGGTGCAGCGCCTTCAACCCTTCGGCCGGATCGGTGATGGCCTGGGCGTGGGCGGCCATGGAGAGTCCGGTGATCTCCATGATCTGGGGGGCGTCGTGGTCGATGGTCAGCGACACCCGGTCATCCCGGGCCAGATTCGCTGCCTTCTGGCTATCCAGGCCGCAGAGGAAGTAGAGGGTGAGGCCTTCGTTCCCATAGCCCACGGTCGTCGCCTGGGGCCAGCCATCGGGCCTCAGGGTGGCGATGGTCATGATCCGGTGCTGGTCCAGCAGGGTCAGAATCTTTTTCCTGATCTCTTCGTCCATCCGCCGTCTCCATGATCGCGGGCAGGGCTTCCGCTCAGGCCGCCGCCCGCTCCTCCGCCCGCCCCTCGTCGCCGACAGCGAAGCGCAGGGCATCCTCCACCCGATCCAGCCAGATGAACTGGAGCTTCTGCTTGGCTTCGGGAGGCACATCCTCCAGGTCGTGCTCGTTCAGGCGGGGCAGCATGACGGTAGCGATGCCGGCCCGTAGGGCGGCGAGGGTCTTTTCCTTGACGCCGCCGATGGGCAGCACCACCCCCCGCAGGCTGATCTCGCCGGTCATGGCCACGTCCGGGCGCACCGGCTTGCCGGTGAGCAGCGAGACCAGGGCCAGGAACATGGCGACTCCGGCGCTGGGGCCGTCCTTGGGGGTGGCGCCGGCCGGTACGTGGATGTGGATGTCCTCTTTTTCGAGGGCGTTGCCGGTCCAGGTCTTGGCGAGGGTGAGGGCGGCCTGGGCCGACTCCTTCATGACATCCCCCAGCTGGCCGGTGAGGATGAGCCGGCCGCTGCCCGGCACCTTGCTCGCTTCGACGAATAGGATCTCGCCCCCCACCGGCGTCCAGGCGAGCCCGGTGGCGACGCCGGGGGTGCTGGTGCGCAGGGCCAGTTCGTTGTGGAAGCGCCGGGGGCCGAGGATGGCCGGCAGGTCGGGGGCGTCCAGCGCCACCTGGGTGGCCTGCCCTTCGGCGATGCGCATGGCCGTGTGGCGCAGCACGGAGCCGATTTCCCGCTCCAAGTTGCGGACCCCGGCTTCCCGGGTGTAGTCCCGCACGATAGCGGCCAGGGCCCCGTCCGTCAGGCTGGCCTGCTCGGGGGCGAGGCCGTTGGCGTCGAGCTGGCGGCGCACCAGGTAGCGCCGGGCGATCTCCACCTTTTCCTCCTCGGTGTAGCCGGAGAGCTGGATGACCTCCATGCGGTCCCGCAGGGGGCCGGGGACGGTGTCCAGCATGTTGGCCGTGCAGATGAAGAGGACCCGGGAGAGGTCGAAATCCACCGCCAGGTAGTTGTCCCGGAACTTGTGGTTCTGCTCCGGATCGAGGACTTCCAGCAGGGCGCTGGCCGGGTCGCCGTGGAAGCCGCCGGCTCCCAGCTTGTCGATCTCGTCCAGCATGAGGAGGGTGTGGCTGGTGCCCGCCCGGCGCATGGCCTGGATGATGTTGCCGGGCAGGGCGCCGATGTAGGTGCGCCGGTGGCCGCGGATTTCCGCCTCGTCATGGACGCCCCCCAGGGAGACCCGCTGGAAAGCCCGTCCGGTGGCCCGGGCGATGGATTGGCCGAGGGAGGTCTTGCCGACCCCGGGGGGGCCGACGAAGCAGAGGATGGGGCTCCTGCCCTCGGGCTTGAGCTTTTTCACCGCCAGGTATTCCAGGATGCGGCGCTTGATCTTGGCGAGGCCGAAATGGTCCTCGTCCAGCACCCGGCGCGCCGCCTCGATGTCGATGGGCAGGGGCGGCGCGGGCTTCCAGGGCAGCTCCGAGAGCCACTCCAGGTAGGTGCGCAGCATGGAGTATTCGGCGCTTTCCTCCCCCATGCGCCGCAGGCGCTTGAGTTCCTTCTCGGCGTGCTTGTGGACCTCCTCGGGCATGCCGGCGGTGTCGATGGCCTTTTCCAGGGCCTCGATGTCGGCGGAGGCGCCTTCCTCCTCCCCCAGTTCCTTCCGGATTTGCCGCATCTGTTCCCGCAGGACGTGCTCCCGCTGGCGCTCGTCGAATTCCGCCCGGGTCTTCTCGCCGATCTCCTTGGAGAGCTTCATGACCTCGACCCGGGTGGACAGGAAGCCCAGCACCTTGTCCAGGCGCCGCACCAGGTCGAAGGTTTCCAGGATGTCCTGCTTCTCCTCGGGTTTGATGTCCAGGAGATTCGCCACCATGTCGGCCAGGGCCGCCGGGGAGTCGATGTCGCGGATGACGCCGGCCGCATCCTCGGGCACGTTGGGGATGAGCTCGATGGCTTCCACCGCCCGTTCCTGGAGTTGCAGGAAGCGGGCCTCCGCTTCCGGCCCCTTGTCCTGCGGCTGTTCCACCAGGGCCACCCGGGCCGCCAGGAAGGGCCAGCCCGGCAGGAATTCCAGGATGCGGAAGCGGGTCTGCCCCTGCACCACCAGATGATGGGCCCCTTCCTTGCCGGTGATGTAGCGGACGATGGGCCCGGCGGTGCCCACCCAATAGAGATCGGCGGGGCCGACCTGGTCCTGCTGGGCGTTCCGCTGCAGGAGAAAGCCTACCGGGCGCTCGCTGCGGGCGGCCTCCTGGGCCGCCGCCACCGATTCCGGGCGGCCCACGGTCACCGGCGACAGGACGCCGGGAAAAAGCACCGCGCTGCGCAGGGGGATGATGATGAGGGCGTCGTCCGGCAGGCGCTTGTCCGGGCCGCCGCCGGCGGCAGGGCGGGCCTCTTCGCCGGAGCCTGCCTTCTGCTGCAGGGGCCAGTGCTTCATGGCATCTCCTTCATTTTCCGGAAGGTCAGGACCAGGCAGCCGTCCGCCAGCTCCTGGGCGGCCGGTTCCAGGGCGTGCATCGGCAGGGAGACGCGCCGTTCGAAGCGGCCGTAGGGAATCTCGATACGGTGGATGCGCGCCGCCCCCGGCGCCGGGAAGCGGCGCAGGCCGGCGACGGTGACCCCGCCGGGGTCGAGGGTCACCGTGATGGCCTCGGCCGGTACCCCGGGCAGGGCGACGCAGATGACCACCGCATCGGCGTCCTCCACCAGGTCCACGGGGGGCTCCCAGCAGCGGCAGGCGGGGGCACCGAGGCGGAAGAACCGCCGTTGCAGGCGCTCCGCCTCCTCCAGCAGCGACAGGGCGTCGCCCCAGATCCAGGAGGACAGGTCCTGGGACCTCATGGTCCGGGCGCCGGAAAGTTGCCGCCGGGCTGGATCACGCCCGGCTGCCAGGGGCGGCACCCATGGGCTTGCCTTGCAGGGTCGGATCGCGACTGGTTGCCATGGTGCATCCTCCAGGCTTGCTTGCAACAGAGAAAATAGGACACCGGCGGCGATTTCGAAGTTCGGCGCCCGCAATGAGGGCGGCAAATTTCCGGCCGCTTCCCTGGTCGAATGCACACACTTCCCGGAGGAATATCGCCATGACCGCAGCGCCCCTGTCCTTGCCCGGCCACGAGCCCCTGGTGGTATCCACCCGGGGCGACGGGGTCGAATCGGTGTATTACGGCTCCATCGCCGTCGCCACGGCGGCGGGTGAACTGCTGGGGGGCGTTGGCGACACCGCCTTCCCGGTCTTCACCCGCTCCGCCCTGAAGCCCTTCCAGGCGCTGCCCTTCGTGGCCGGGGGCGGGCCGGGGCGCTTCGGCTTCTCGTCCCGGCAGGTGGCCCTCCTGTGCGCCAGCCATTCCGGCGAGCCCCGCCATGTGGCGGCGGTGGCCGACATGCTGGCCCGCATCGGCTGCAGCGCCGCCGACCTGCAGTGCGGCAGCCATGTCCCCCTCTTCTACAGCGCCACCGGCGCCCAGCTTCCGCCGAACCTGGAGCCGACCCCCCTGCAGCACAACTGCTCCGGCAAGCACACCGGCTTCCTGGCCTGGTGCCGGCAGCACGGGGAGCCCACCGGCGATTACCTGGACCCCGGCCACCCGGTCCAGCAGGCCGTCCGCCACACCCTGGCGGACATGGTGGGATGCCCGGAAAGCGCCATCCCCATGGGCATCGACGGCTGCAGCGCCCCCAATTACGCCCTGCCCCTCGCCCGCCTGGCCCAGGCCTACGCCCGGCTGGCGACCCCCGGCCAGCCGGGGGCGGAGGGCGCGGCCCTGGCGACCCTCTTCCGGGCCATGACCGCCCACCCGGAAATGATCTCCGGCGAAGCCCGCAACGACCTCTTCCTCATGCAGGCGGGGGCGGGGGACTGGGTCGCCAAGGGCGGGGCCGAGGGGGTGCAGGCCATCGGGGTGGCGAGCCGGGGCCTGGGCATCGCCATCAAGATCGCCGACGGCAGCCCCCGGGCCGTCCAGGTGGCGGTCGCCGCGGCCATCGCCCAGCTGGGCCTGGCGGATTTCAGCCGGGAGGACGCCCTGGGGCGGTGGCAGGCGGGGGAAATCCGCAATTACGCCGGGCGGCGCACCGGCCGCTTCATGCCGGTCTTCCGGCTGGCGGGGTAGGGCCGTGCAGGCGTTACGGCGCCAATCAGGCAAGAAAGCCCCGCCAAAGCGGGGCTCTCTTCACACCAACAGGATTACCGCGTGCCGACAGCCTCGATATCGACCCGGCGGTCCCGCTGCAGGCAGGCAATGACCCTGGCGCTCTTCGCGCCCTTGCACTGGTCGGGCGGTGTGACCGGCTGCTTGGCGCCTTTGCCTTCGATGTAGATTTTGCTGGCCGGGACGCCCTTGCTGACCAGATAGTCCTTCACCGCGGCGGCCCGCTGCTCGGCGAGTTTCCGGTTGGCGCCTTCGCCTTCGAGGCGATCCATGTGACCCACGGCCAGGATGACTTCGAGATGCATGTTCTGCGACTTGGCGGCGATCTTGTCGAGCTCTGCCTTGCCTTCCGGGCGCAGGGTGGCCTGGTTGAAGTCGAACAGCACCTCGGCCGCCAGGGTGAGCTTTTGGGCTGACAGGGTGACTCTTGGGGCTAACGGCATCGGGGCGGCAAGCATCTTCCCGCTGGGGACAGCCAGGTCCGACACTCCCTCCGGCAAGGGCAGGGGCTGCGCCACCGTGGCCCCATTGCCTTCCTTGTTGCGGACTTCGGAGTCGATGGCGACAAAGGAGGTGTAGGCGGTCAGCAGATTGTGCTTGAGGCCCAGTTCGGTGACTTCGGCGACCCGCCGGTCATTCGGCCGCAGCTTGTTGTAGTCGGACAGCAGCATGATGCGGTTCCGTGCCCACAGGTAGCGCAGTGCCGAGGCGAGGGGGGAAGGTTCGTGCTTTTCGACATCGACGACCTCGCTGAAAGGACCGTCGCCCGAGGTGCCGCTGACGGCGATCCTGCCGGTGGGGCTGCCGCGCCACTTGCCGAACAGGACCAGGGGCCGCTCGGCCAGGAGGTCGGGAATCTTCGCGGGTTCGACATCGTAGGCGTCGAATCCGTCGAAGCGCACCTTGATCCCCGTCAGCACGGGGGATTCGATGAGCTTGCGGAAGCGCTCGGCCTCCGCCGCGGCTTCGCCGGCATTGGCGATGACGAAGGGCTCGCCCCGGCCGACGCGGGCCATGCCTTCGAGGAGATGGCGATTGACGCTGGTGCCGATGCCGAAAGTGAACATGTTGGCCCGGTCCAGGTTGTTGCGGATCAGGTCGAAAACCTCTTCCTCGACATCCACATAGCCATCGGTGGCGATGACGACGGAGCGGGAATAGCCCTCGGTGGCCTTCAGGGAAAGCGCGCGTTTCAAAGCCGGCAGCAGTTCGGTACCGCCGCCGCCCTGCTGCTGTCTGATCAGGTCGATGGCCTTGCGGATATTCTCCGGCGTGGCCGGCAGCGATTCCTCGGCCATCACGTCGCTGCCGCCGGCGAAGAGCAGGACGTTGAAGCGATCGCTGGGGCGCAGCCTGTCGAGCAGGTTGTGCACCAGTTCCTTGGAGGTCTCCAGCGGAAAGCCGTGCATGGACCCGGAAACGTCCACAATGAAAATGTAGTCGCGGCCGGGGATTTGCGCCGGCGAGACCCGCCTGGGGGGCTGCAGGGTCAGCAGGAAGTAGTTCTCGTCTTCGCCCTGCTGCAGCAGAAGCCCGCTCTGGATCCTGTTGCCGTCCAGGCGATAGCGGACGACGAAATCCCGGTTGCCGCCCTGGGCCTCCCGGGGATCGAGGCGGATGCTCGCCGCCTGGGGGCCGTCGAAAGCGATGTCGGTCTGGTGGGTCGGGCAGGCCACGTCCTTGATCGGCATGCCGCCGGCGATATCGACGCGGATGTCGAAGGTCGAGGTCGGCGCTTCCCCCTGGTGCAGGGTGGGGTTCTTCACCCACTGATCGGCAGGCGTGGCCTTGCTTTCCGGCAGGTTGGAATAGCGGGGGCCGACGACGGTGGGATAGACGAACTCGTAGACGCCGTCCTCCGGAACGATCAGCTCGGTGTAACGCAGCTCCACCTTGATTTCGTCGCCGGGCATGATGTTGGCGAGATTCATCTGGAACACGTTGGGCCGCTGCTGTTCAAGCAGGGATGCGCTTTTCCCCTGCTGCCTGGCCTGCTCGTACTGGCGCCTGGCCTCCTCGCGCTTGTTGATCCGGGCAACGACCACGCGGTCGCCGATGGTCATCTTCATGCCATGCACCGCGGCCCGGGTCGAAGCGGGAAAGACGTAAGTCGCTTCGATCGGCGTCTGGCCGTTGTTGGCGTAGGTCTGGGTCACCGTGACGTCGGCGATGACCCCGGCGATCTTGACTTCGGTTCGCGTGGATTTGAGCGGCAGCTGGTCGACCTTGGCATCGTCGCTCTTGACGAAGAAATAGGGCGAAAGGGTACGTTCCTCCTTGGCCGGCGACTTGGCCTGGGCGGAACCCGCCGGCACCAGCAGCATCGCCAGGACGCAGACGAAAAACGCGAGCAGGGCCCGCCCGCAACGAGAATTCCCGACTTGGCTCATCTTGCCTCCCTGAATATGAGATTCTCATACATCATAACCCGGCGTTATTTTTTTCAGGGTTCTGACGCAGGGAGGGCAGGCGGGTTCCGGGGACCCGCCGCCGGATGGTCAGAGCCGCTGCACCCGGTCCAGGAGTTCCTTGATCGTCCGCTCCTCGTCCCTTAGGCGCTGGCGGAATTCCCGGCGGTCCGTATGCCGGACCTCGGTCCGCAGTTCGGAGAGAAAGCTGCTCAACACCTCCGTCAGGGTCTCCTGTTCCTGGGGATTGAGTTCCAGCTGCAACATGGCCACCTCCTGCAAGGGAAGTCTCTTCCAAGAAGCACAATGGACCAGCGCCACAGGAAATGGTGCCGCGCTTGCCGCAGGCACCATTCCCGGGGCCATGCTGCCCGAGGCAGCCCGTGCCTGTCAGGGCTTGCGCATCGGCCGCTGGGCGCCGGTCTGCCGGCTCGCCGGGCGGGACGCCTGGAGGCGCTGGGCCGGCTCCGGCTTGTCGGTCAGGACGAGGACCTCGGAGGGCCCCAGGCCCCGGATTTCCACGAAGGCGCAGCCGCTGGCCTTGTCCATTTGCACCGCCAGCTTGCTCCCGATGGGATGGGCGCCCTGGTAGGCGCTGCCCTGGACGGACTGGAGGCTGTTGGCGACGACGGTGAAGGAGGAGCCCGGGGTGGCATTGAGGGCCCGGTCCACCAGGATATCGGCGCCGCGGGCTTCGTTGCCGTGGCCATTCACCACGCAGAGCATCTCCTCCTCATCGAGGATGCGGGACCAGGCGATGAGCTCCCCCGAGCCGGGGATGGTGAAGGGCGCGCCGAAATTGCGGATGGGGCGGGCGTACTGCCGGCCGTAGCGCAGGGTCGGGTAGCTCTGGCGGATGGCGATGAGGTCATGGATGCGCCGATAGACGGGATGCTCCTGGTTGAAGAAGTGGCAGCCGGCGGTGCCGAAGGCGCCGAAGCCGGGCAGGTCGATGTCGAAGCCGTCCCCGCTGGGCGGAACGCCCTGGGCGCCGTGCTTGTGGGGATGGGGGGCGCCGAACATGGTTTCCCGCAGGTACTTGTCGGCGCCGTTGCCGTAGTCGGGCAGGTATTGGCGCTCGTTCTTCTCCGGGCCGGCGAAGCCCTGCTCGGTCCCGTAGTAGATGCACGGGATGCCGAGGGTAAGGAGCTGGATGGCCGTGGCGGCACAGACCTGGTGGTCGTTGGATGCGTCGCAGGAGAAGCGGACCTTGGCGCCGCAGACATGGTCGTGGTCGTCCACGATCTTCACGTGGCGCTGGGCTGAGTAGCGGTGCGAGCCGAGGGTGGGATTCCAGGGCTGCATGACCGAGAAATAGTCCGAGGGGGCTTCGAGGCCCTTGGCGACGCCGGAGAGGACGACCCGGGAGCTGCCGATGTCGAGGGCGGCGTTCAGGTTGAGTTCCAGGGCGTCGAGGTACTTGCCGGCACTGGCGTCCGAACCGGCGACCTCTCCGACCAGGAAGAAGTTGTCCTTGCCCAGGTTGGCGGCGAATTCCTTGATGGCGCCGCAGAAGTTGCGGGCGGCGTCCTTCGGCACGTGCTTCAGGGTGTCGAGGCGCATGCCGTCGATGTCGGTGAGGGCGATCCAGTACTTGAAGCAGCGGGTGATGTCGTTCAGGGTGTCGGGGTCGTCGAAATTGAAGTCCCGGAAGGCGCCGGCAAAGTCGGTGCGCTTGATCTCGGCGTGGTCGTCGTCCACATCCTCTCCACCGAGGTTGCCTTGGCCGGCCCGGGTGTAGCACTCGTCCCGCTGGAGTTCCTGGGGCCAGACGCCGGCCTCGGGGTCGTCGGCGATGGCCGCCGTATGCTCCCCATCTGCGTTGAGCCACGGTCCGCGTTCGTAGTAGGCGGGCCAAGGACGGTAGGAAGGGTTCTCGACATTGCCGGCGTAATCCCAGTTGTGGCCCGAGTGGTTGAACACCACGTCGAGGATGACCCGCATGCCCCGCTGGTGGGCGGCGCCGACCAGGTTCACCAGGTCCTTGCGGTCGCCGAAGTGGGGATCCACCTCCAGGAAATTCTGGATGGCGTAGCCGTGGTACTCGTCGGTGTGCCGGCGCTGCTTGAAGATGGGGCCGATCCAGAGGGCGGTGACCCCCAGGTGGGAAAGGTAGTCGAGGTGCGAGGCGATGCCCTGGAGGGTGCCGCCCTGCCAGCGCTCGCCGCCGGATTGGGCCCACTTGTCCCAGCGGAAGCCGGCGGGGCGGGCGGCGCTGGGTGGCTTGGTGTGGTCGAAGGCCGGCCGGTTGTGGTCGAGGCCGTCGCTGAAGCGGTCCGGCAGGAGGAAGTAGAGCACTTCCCCCGCCCAGGCGACCGGGGATGGATGGTAGGGAATCTCCCGCCCGGCTTCATCGGTGCGGAAAACCGGGCTGTGGGGCAGGGGAATGGATCGGACGGCCTTCGGGTGGTCGTTCAGCGCTTCGGACAGGAAGGTCATTGTTGGCTCCTTTCAGGTCATGGGAAAGGCCTGCGTGGCCGCTGGCGAAACTCTCCCTCCCTGGAACCGGCACCGTGATCGCCCGGTATTGGCAGGCCGCTGTCACTTCCGTTACCTGAGAAAAGACAGCCGGGGCGGGGATAGATTCCCGGCGCTGGCGACGGAGGGATCGGCCTCTGCCGGGGCGGAACCTTTTTGAAAAAGGGCGGTTCCCATGGACCGGGTTGATGGCGCCGATGGCACCTGTTCCCCCAAGAAGAAGGAAAAAACGACATGAATGTGGTTCGCAGGCGCTGCGGGGATTGCTGACGGCGCCATGGCGACGGATCAACAACAGCGCACCAGCGGCGGCAACTTGCCGGTCGCTGGCATCCTTGCCCTGCTGCTCTTCGCCAGCGGCCTCCTGGTGCCCCATCTGCCGCTCCAGTCGGACCGCCCCGGGAGCGAAGGCAAGGAGGACAAGCCTTCCACCGACGCCCAGGTGATCGAGGCCCGCCTCTGGCAAGATCCCTTCGACGCCGTGCGACGCAAGGGAAAACCACCGGCAGGGAAATCCGATACCGGCGCCGGGGGCGGCAATGTCCCGGGCGATGGCTGGGTGGTCGACACCAAGCACAGCGCCGAGGATCTGTGGGCTTACTACGAGAGGCCCACAGATCCCGGGAAGAAGGGCCGGGAGCGCAATCAGGCGCGGGAGCTCGTCCTGCCGGTCATGGTCTTCGGTGGCCCCTACGCGGAGGACATGGAACAGCGGCGCCGGGCCCGCTATGCCGTGCTCTCCGCCCTGCAGGCGGCGGGGTACGAGCCGGTGAACAGCCGCGCCATCGGCTACGTTGAAATGGGGACCGATAGCCTCAAGGGGCTGATCGTTCCTTTCGAGCGCTGGCGGCGCATCCAGGCTGCCAGCAGCGCCGCCCCGCCGGCGGCGCAGGGGAAGGGGGCGGACGAGGATCACGCCTGGGAGTCCGTCCTTGTCCTGTGGCTCAAGGAGGAGTGGTTCAGCAAGGATGCCGCCGCGCTGATCGGAGAGCTTTTCGACCATCTGCTGAGCTTTCGAGCCTTCAGCGACGATCAGATCAAGATCCTGGGGCCGGCGAGTGTTCAGACGGCGGAATCGCTGGGGAGCAGCGGTGAATCGGGAAAGTGCTCGGCCCAGGACCGGGTGGCGATCAAGAAATGGTGCGTGGATTTCATCAGCCCGGGCCTGACCGAGCCGGTGACCAAGGAGTTGCCCCCGATCCTGCGCATGAGCCCCACCGACGACCGGCTCGCGGCGGCGATCATTGGCGAGTTGGGCAACCGGGGCATCGCCATCCCGACGCGCACCCGGCCCGAGGCGGCGTGCGAGGACCACCTGGCGTTGATCGTCGAATCGGATACCCACTACGGGCGCAGCCTGGAACAGGCGTTCCGGAAGCAGCTCGCCAAGTGCGACCCGGGTCCCCGGGGCGGCGGGCAGCATATGCACATCTACCGCTACTTCCGGGGCCTCGACGGCAAGGTGGCGGCGGGGGGGAATGGCGAAAAGAAGGACAAGGACACTGGTGCGGACGGCAAGTCCCGGCAGGTCCCGATCAATGAGCAGGCCCAGGGCGACGGGCAATTCGACTACCTGCGCCGGATCGCCGACGCCCTGAACCGGAAGGACAACGCAATCGCCCTGGAGAACCGGGAACGCATCCGGGCCGTCGTCGTGCTCGGGTCCGACATCCACGACAAGCTCGCCGTGTTCCATGCCTTGCGGGAGGAGCTGCCGCAGGTGGTGTTCGCCACCAACGACCTCGACGCCGGGCTGCTCGAGCGCGACCAGCTCAACTGGACCCGCAATATCGTCGTCGCCTCCGGCTATGACCTCAGTCTCTCACCGCTCCTGCAGTCGGGAGCCGCCCCGTTCCGCGACAGCTACCAGACCGCCACCTACCTGGCCGCCCGCTACGCCCTGGTGCCGCCGCCGGAGCGCCGCGCCGGGGACCTGGCCCAGAGAATAGAAATGCAGCGGGGAAGCCCCAAGCTGTTCGAGATCGGGACCGGCGAGGCCGTCAGGCTCTCCGTCTCCGACGGCGGATCGGCGGGCGGCCGCTCCAGGGAGCGGGGCCACGCGATTTCCCTGTGGCTGTCGGGGCTCGCCTTCGTGACCCTGGCCGGATTCGCCTGGGTCCATAGCTGGAGCACCCGCGACCTCCTGCGCCGGCGCTGGGGGACGCTCCTGGCCGTGGCCCTCCTGACGTTCGTCTACACCCGGCTCGTCTGGTGGGTGTCCCATCAGCCGGGAGAGGAACCCCTGTCCTGGGAGCAGGGCGTCAGTGTCTGGCCGAGCGAATTCATCTACCTCCTGATCACCCTGGTCGGAATCTGGGGCCTGTTCCACGTCTTCGCCAAGCTGCGCGCCTGCGACGAAGTGCTCGAGCGGGATTTCTTCGGCGCCCAACTGCCCCCGGCAGAGGCCCAGGCCCCCGGCCCGGCGCCGGAGGGCCCCGGAAAAGGGCGGTTCGGCCTCCTCGGCCGACGCTTGCGGACTTGCTTCCCGGGGGTGCTGGAAGCCGCTCCCGGCGATGCCGGGACCGTCGATGTCGGACGCCTCTGGAAGCAGTACCGGGAGGGGACAGCCCTGTGCTCGACGGGCATCCGGGTCGCCCTGGGGCTGCTCTGCTTCCTGGCCTTCGCCGGCGTCGTGCTGATCGGCCTGGAGCCTCCGGTCTCCCCGGTCAGGGGCGAGCGGAGCGCCTGGCTCGACCAGGGCATGACCCTGCTCGTCTTCCTCACCACCGGGCTCCTGCTGGTCTACATCCTGGACCGGGTCACCACCGCTACCCTGTTCCTGCGCGGGCTCTATGGCGGCGACCAGGGAAAGCCGCGCAGCAGCCGCTGGGAGCGGTTCGGCGTGGTCGGCAGGTTTTGTGGCTTCAACGTGGCGGATAGCGACAACAGCCCGATGGCGGTCGCGGTGCGCAGCTACGTCGATCTTCGCCTGAGCGCCCGGCTCACGGCCTACGTGGGCCGCATCGTGCTCCACCCCTTCTTCCTGACCCTGCTCCTGATCCTGGCGCGAAGCCGCTTCTTCGACAACTGGCAGATGCCCCGCGGACTGTTCGCCATCTTCGCCGTCGGCCTGCTCCTCGTGGCCGTCACCGCCTTCAGCCTGCGCAGCGCTGCGGAGCGTATCCGCCGCCACACCATCGACCAGCTGACGGCGGCGGAGATATTCCTGCGCTCCGGCGTGGCCCGGCAAGGGGAAGCCGATCAAGAGGATGCCGATGCCCCCGCCACGCCCGCGCAGCTACGGTTGATGCGCGAAGCCGCCAGCAGCCTGCGCGAAGGCGCCTTCGCCCCCATCAGCGAACAGCCCATCATCCACGCCATCGTCCTGCCCCTGGGCGGCGCCGGCGTCCTCGGCCTCCTCGACTGGGCGATGTTCGCGAAATGGTGAGAAGGCTTCCCCGCATCGCGGCCAGTGGGCGCAAGCCCCAGCCAAATACTTCTTCCCTCGCGGCAATTTACATTTCGCCACCCCTGTCCCTGGCTTTCCGCCCAGTCAATCCTGAAATCTGTACCTGACCGCCGTATTGGAGATAGAACCATGGAAGCCCGCGTACCGTTCATATTCGATTACCTGAAGAAGTTTCAGCAGCGATCCCTGCGCCCGGATGCCTGGCGGGAGATCGGCAAGTGGAGGAACTGGTCCTTCGATGCGATGTTCTACGACATCGGCTGCGTGCCCCCCGAGTTGTGGAGCCAGCTCACCTCCCACAAGACGCCCGAAGGCTCCATCGTGCTCCTCAAGCGGGTCCCCGGCATGGCGGGGACCGAGGCGAGGACCTTCCAGCTCCTCCATTACGGCAAGATCGACGACGTGAAGATGGAGGGCATCACCGCCCTCGCCATCGCCGGCGTCGGCAGTTCGGCCCTCGGGACCGTGGCCCTGGCCATCGACGTGGCGGATGCCCTCGGGGGCGAGGTCACCGTCGCCGGCATCGTCACCGGCGAAGGGCGCAAGGATGTCGCCGAGGAGGGCATGGGCGGCTGGTATGTGCTGCGGGAGGCCAACCTCATCCGGCAAGCCATGGAAAACTGGCTGGATACCACCAAGATCTGGCTGGACCGCGCCATGGGCATCCCGGCGCGGCTGGTGGACCAGCTGTTCAACGTCCATATCACGGATACCGACCTCAAGCTGCCGGAAAGCACGGACATCATCCGTTTCCTGGAAAACGCCAAGGATCTGAAGCTGGTCGTCGCCCACAGCAAGGGCGGGTTTTATCTGGCCAACGCCCTCAGCCTCCTCGCCGACGAAGCCCGCAAGAGCGATGGGGGCAAGAAGCGTCTGGAAGCGCTCCTCGACGGCAAGAGCATCGTCACCCTCGGCGCCGTCATCTATCCCCCCACCGAGTTCTATCGCTGCATGCACCAGTTCATCGGCGAGCTGGACGCCTTCGGGATGATGAATTCCCGGGAGCGGGTGGAAAGGACCGTCATCCCCGGGGTGATGCACCACCTGAACACCGCCCTGCCCATGCATATGAGCTGCAACAAGGTGTTGCGGAGCCATTTCCCGGAGCTGATCAGCCTGGTGGCCTGAATTCGCCCGGGGGGTATCAAAACAGCCTGCGGGCCAGGGCGGCAGCCTCCCCGCCGTTGGCCTACAGTCCCAGGCGGCCCTCGGTGTGGAACGCCTTGTTGATGATGCCCAGGCCGAAGGCTTCCATCTGGTCCACGATCCCCACCCCGAAGCCCAGGGGCCGGGCGCCGGTGGTCTCCTGCCAGATATTCGCCACCTCGGCCGGGGTCGCCGGCGCGGGGGCGCCGCCGACGGGTTCCAGCGTGACCTGGAATCCCCGGTGCCAATGGTTGTCCGGCGCATGGCGGAAGCCGATGTACTGGATTTCATCGAGGGCTTCCCGGCGGTCGAGGGCGGACCAGAACCCATCCGTGCCGCAGGCAAAGGCGCTGCCGTCCGGCAGGGGCACGATGACGGCCGAGCGCTTGCGCCGGTCCGGGTCGGTGAAGCAGAAGCGCAGGAGCCGGATGCCCTTTTCCTGCAGGGCCGGGAGAATCCGGTTCTCGATGAGCCAGGAATCCAGGTGCAGGTTGCCGGCCAGGATGAGCCGCACGAGCTCCCCGGCGGCGGCGCTCTCCCGCTTGGCCTCGACCAGGAGGGCATCGGCGCTTCGGGGCCAATCGGCCAGCAGCTTGTTCATGTCGTGCTCCGTGGCGGCAAGGCCCCGATTCTATCCCGCTTCGCCGGTGGCCCGGGCCAGGGCCTGCAGGGCCGGCGCGACCGTGACCGGGTAGGGGGGCGCCGGGACCAGGTGCCGCAGGGCCGCGGGCAGGGCCTCGAACTGGCGGATGGCGTAGTCCCGGGCGGCGTCCAGGGTCGGAATGGCACCGACGCGCTTGCCGTCGGCCATGATGGGCAGCAGCAGGGGCTCGCCGGCCTGGGTCCCGTCCTCCACGACGGTGAGGGTGTCCCCCGCCATCCTGCCCTCGTCGTCGTAGCGCCGCCACACCTGCTTGCGGCCGGGCCAGGTGGCCTTGCCCTCGGAGCGCTTGCGCCGGGGCTGGCCGTCGTACTCCTGGAGCTTGTAGGCGCAGTCCAGGTAAGGGGCGTCGGCGGCGACATTCATGCGGGTGCCGACCCCGAAGCCGTCGATGGGGGCGGCGGCGGACACCAGATCGTGGATGGCGAATTCGTCCAGGTTGCCGCTGGCGAAAATGGCGAGGTTGGCCAAATCCCCCTCGTCGAAGATGAGCCGCACCCGCCGGGCATGGGCGGCGAGGTCGCCGCTGTCCAGGCGCACCGCCCGGATGATGACGCCCTCGCCCGCCAGGCGGTGGGCCAGGCCCACCAGCTTGCTGGCGGCGGCCTCGGTGTCGTAGGTGTCGAGGAGCAGGGTGGCGCCGGCGGGATGGGAGCGGGCGAAGTGCTCGAAGGCCTGGAGCTCGGTGTCGTGGGCCTGGATGAAGGAATGGGCCATGGTGCCGTAGAGGGGGATGCCCCAGCGCAGCCCCGCCAGCACCGTCGAGGTGCCGTCGAAGCCCGCCAGGTAGCTGGCCCGGGCCGAGAGGAGCGCGGCTTCGGCGCCGTGGGACCGGCGCAGGCCGAAATCCACCAGCCGCCGGCCCCGGGCGGCGAAGACGCAGCGCACCGCCTTGGAAGCCACCAGGGTCTGGAAATGCAGGAGGTTGATGAGGCGGCTCTCCACCAGCTGGGCCTCCCGCAGGGGCGCCACGACGCGCAGGATGGGCTCGTTGGCGAAGAAGGGGGTGCCCTCGGGCATGGCGTCCACGGCGCCGCTGAAGCGCCAGTCGGCCAGGGAATCCACGAAGGCCGGGTGAAAGCGCCCGCAGTTCCTGAGCCATTCCAGCTCCTCGTCGCTGAAGCGGGCCTCCTCCAGATAATCGAGGGCCTGCTCCAGCCCCGCGGCCACCAGGAAATTGCGCTCTTCGGGGAGCTTGCGGACGAAGAACTCGAACACCGCCGTCCCGTTCATGCCCCGGTCGAAATAGGCCTGCAGCATGGTGAGCTGGTAGAGGTCGGTGAGAAGGAGATGATTCCCAGTTACCCCATGATCTGCTCCAGGGTGGCCATTTCCGCTCCCAGGCGCTGCATTTCGGCGATGGCGGCGTCGCCGTCGCCGGGGTGCACGTTCACCGCCCGGATGGCATCGGCCAGCACCACCGTCGCGAACTTTGCCTCCAGGGCGTCCCTGACCGTGTTCACCACGCAGTAGTCGGTGGTCAGGCCGCCGATGAAGAGACGGTGGGCGCCGGCGTGGCGCAGGCGCTTTTCCATGTCGGTGCCGAGGAAGGCCGAATAAGCCTCCACGGCCTTGGTGGTGGCCTTGGAAATGACTCGGGTGTAGTTGGGCAGGGCGAGGTCCGCCGAGAAGCGGGCGCCCCAGGTGCCGGCGACGCAGTGGGGCGGCCAGGGGCCGCCGTTGGCGAGGAAGGAGGAATGGTTGGGCGGGTGCCAGTCCCGGGTGGCGAAGATGGGCAGCCCCCGCCGCACGAAGCGCCGCAGGTACTGATTGAGGAAGGGCACCACCTGATCCCCTCCGGCCACCGCGAGGCTGCCGCCGGGCAGAAAATCGTTCTGCACATCCGTTACCACGAGGGCATCTCCCGGCCGCAGGGAATAATTCACCTTTTCGTCGTCCATGTCGTCCAGCCTCCCTGGTCCGGCCACCCCGGCCCCAGGGGCCGATCAAGCGCCGGGCGGGCCGTCCAGCGAATTGGATAGGACGGCAAACGGTTGGTTCAGCAGAGCATCCGCCGGCGCCGGAATGCAGGCGGGAGCACGCCTTGGGGAATGGTTGTCTAACAAGCCCTTTTTGCTTCAACCGGCCGGAGCAGTCATGGACAAGAAACCACCGGGTTGCGAGGCCGGCGGGCAGGCGGCCATCGATTCGCTTCGGCTCGCCGAGGCCGTCTTCACCCACAGCGTCAGTCCCCTGGTGATCCTCGACCGGAACTACAATTTCCTGCGGGTGAACGAAGCCTATGCCCGCGTTTGCCGCAGGGAGATCAGTGACTTCGCCGGCCGCAACCACTTCGAACTCTATCCTTCGGACACGAAACTCCTCTTCGACGAGGTGATGCGCACCAAGCGGCCATACACGGTCCACGCCCGGGCCTTCGTGTTTGCCGACCAGCCGGAACGGGGGACGACCTATTGGGACTGGACCCTGGTCCCGATCCCCGACCAGCAGGGTGAAGTCGAATACCTGGTTTTCTCCCTCGTCGATGTCACCGAACGCAGGCAGGCCGAACTGGAACGGGAGCGTCTGAACCGGGAATTGCAGGATGCTGTCCAGCAATTGCGCCGCCGCGCGATGCTTATGAAACGCGCAGAAGAGTCGGCCCGGTTCGGATACTGGGAAAGGGACCTCCGCACCGGCGTGATGACTTGGTCAGAGGGGCTTTTCCATATGCTGCGACTCGATTTTGACCCCCGCCCCCGCTCTTTGAGCCAATTGTTCGAATTCGTGCATCCTGACGACCGGGACAGCCTCACCAAAGCCATCGCGGAGGGGATAAGGGGCTCGTCGCCGTTCCCGCTGGCATTTCGGGCGAGAACCGTTCTGGGCGACGAACACTATGTGGAAGCCCGGGTCCACGTGGAGCGCGATGCGGAAGGCCAGCCAATTTCCAGCTTCGGTGTTGCTCAGGACGTCACGGAACGCAAGGCGGCAGAGGAGGCGCTGCGCGAGCAGGAGGAACGCTACCGCAAGCAGGCGACCGAACTGGAAATGATCTACCGCACCGCCCCCGTGGGCCTGTGCGTGGTCGACACCGAGTTGCGCTACGTCCATGTCAATGAGCGCATCGCCGAACGCAACGGCGTGCCCATCGAGGCCCACCTGAACCGGCCGGTGCGGGAGGTGGCCCCGAAGGTGGCCGAGCGGGCGGAGCCCTTCCTGCGCCAGGTGCTGGAAACCGGCGAGCCGGTGCGGGACCTGGAGGTCAGCATCGAAGTGAAACCCGGCCTCCGGCGCAGCTGGATCAGCGACTACTGGCCCCTGAAGGATGCCGACGGCCGGGTGTTCGGCATCAACGTGGTGGCGGAGGACATCACCGAGCGCCGGCGGCTGGAGGAGGTCAGCCGGCGGGAAAAGATGTTCCGTACCCTGGCGGAAAATTCCACCGATATCATTTCCCGCGTCGACCGTGGCCTGCGGCGGATCTACGTCAACCGCGCCATCGAGACTCTGGGAGGCCGGCGCGACGAAATCATCGGCAAGACCCATCGCGAAATAGGGTTCCCGGACGATCTTGCCGATTCCCTGGACCGCACCCTCGAGGAGGTATTCGCCACCGGCCAGCCCCGGAGAGAGGACGCCAGGCTGCCGACGCCCAAGGGCGAACGGGATTTCGACTCTCTGCTGGTGCCGGAATTCGGCCCTGACGGCCAAGTGGAGACGGTGCTCGCCATCAGCCGCGACATCACCGAGCGCAAGCAGGCGGAGGAAGCCCTCCGCCGGCGGGAACAGGAATTCGAGGCCCTGGTGGAGCGCTCTCCCGATATCGTCGCCCGGGTGGATCGCTCGTTCCGCCTGCTTTACGTCAATCCGGCGATGGAGAAGATTACCGGCCGGCCGCGGCAGTCGTTGCTCGGCACCACCCCGGTCGAGCGGGACGGGCCCCGGCCGGACGCGGTCCTGCGGGAGCAGGCCCTGCAGGAGGTGTTCAACAGCGGCCGCGAGCGGGTGCTGGAGCACATGATGCATTCGGCCGCCGGCGAGCGCTGGTTCCAGAGCCGCCTGGTGCCGGAGTTCGGCCCCGACGGCCGGGTGGAGTCGGTGCTCGTCGTCGCCCGGGACATCGACGACCTCAAGCGCGCCCAGAAGACCCTGGAAGAGCTTACCCTCCTCGACCCCCTCACCGGCATGGCCAACCGCCGCTACCTGGAGCAGTTCGTCCAGCGGGAATGGCGGCGGGAGGCGCGCCACCGCCATCCGGTGGCGGTGATCATGGCCGATGTGGACGACTTCAAGGCCTATAACGATCAATATGGCCACCAGCAGGGGGACGAGTGCCTGCGCCAGGTGGCCGGGGCCCTCCAGCAGCCCCTGCATCGCCCGGCGGATACCGTGGTGCGCTATGGTGGGGAGGAATTCGCCATCCTCCTGCCGGAAACCGATCTGCCGGCGGCCCGGGAGCTGGCGGAGACCATGCGGCAGGCGGTGGAGGGGCGGAAGCTCGCCCACGGGGCCTCCCGGACGTCGGACCAGGTGACCGTCAGCCTCGGCGTGGCGGCGATGAAGGCCAACGAAGGCAATTTCGGGGACCTGGTGGCGGCCGCCGACTTGGCCCTGTACGAGGCCAAGCACAAGGGGCGCAACCGGGTGGAAACCTACGCCGCCGGCCCCGCATTGCCGAATCGGTGAACGGAATGGGGCAGGGCTAGGTCTATCGGCAACCTGCCCCCCTTCCAGGAGACACCATGAAGCTCTATTACTCCCCCGGCGCCTGCTCCCTCTCCCCACACATCGCCCTGAACGAGGCGGGAATCCCGGCGGAACGGGTGAAAGTGGACCTGAAGGCCAAGAAGACCGAGGCCGGCGAGGACTACTGGGCGGTGAACCCCAACGGCTACGTGCCCACCCTGGTGCTGGACGACGGCAACGTGCTCACCGAGGGCCCGGCCATCGTCCAGTACATCGCCGACCGGGTGCCGGAGAAGCAGCTCGCCCCCGCCAACGGCACCCTGGAGCGTTACCGCCTGCAGGCTGCCCTCAACTTCATCAGCGCCGAGCTGCACAAGGGCTTCGGCGTCTTCTTCAACCCGCTGGCCGGCGAGGACTGGAAGCAGTCGGCCCGCCACCAGCTGGGGCGCCGCTTCAAGTACGTGGACAGCGTCCTGGCCCAGGGGCCCTATTTCCTGGGGGACAAGTTCACCGTTGCCGACGGCTACCTGTTCACCATCATGCGCTGGGCCCAGCCCCACGGCGTCGACCTCTCCGCCATGCCGCGGCTGGGGGAATACCTGAACCGCGTCGGCTCCCGCCCGGCGGTGCAGGCGGCCCTCAAGGAAGAAGGGCTGGCCTAGCGCCCCGTCCCCAGTCCGCTCAGCCGCAGCCGGTCCGCCGCCGGCACGGCGCCCAGGAGTTCCCCGATGAACTGGTTTCCCCTTCGTCGCCGACTATCGCCGGTGTCTGGGCAGTAGTGATTGGTGTGGTCGTGTGGCCGGGGTAGGAAAATCGAAAGAACTCAATCCGACCAGGGATCGATGACTTGCAACCCGAAGCCGCCGAAATCCCGCGTGTTTCGGGTAACCATGACCAGATCGTGGGCCAGGGCGGTGGCGGCCAGCAGGCTGTCGATGGCGGGAACGGGGCGGCCGGCGGCTGCCTGCAGGCGTCCCCAGCGGTCGGCGACCCGGGCATCCACGGGCAGGATGCGGCCGCTGAAAAAAGCCGGCAAATCGGTTTCGAGCCAGTCGAGCAGGGTGGTTCGCCGCTGGGCATCCGCAATGCCTTCGATGCCCTTCCGAATTTCGCCCAGGGTGAGCACGCTCAGGAACAGGGTACTGGCCGGCCTGTGGGCAAACCATTCCACCACGCCGGCATTGGGCGTCTTGCGTTTGAGTTCGGATAGCACATTGGTGTCCACCAGGTAGCTCAAAATTCCACCTCACGGGTGTCGCTTCGATCGCGCTCGAATTCGATGTCGTCCTGCCCATGCAGAGGGGAACGGCGCATGAATTCCACTAGCGAATCCCCGGCGCCGGACAAGCGGTCATAGGTTTCCCGGGAAATCACCACAGCCACGGGGCGGCCGTGCAGGGTGATCTCCTGCGGCCCCTGGCTTTGGGCGCGCTTGACTACCTCCGAGATGTGGGCCTTGGCTGCCTGCATTTGCCACGTTTGCATAATGCCTCCATTAAATCTGACCTGATGGGTCAGATTCTAGGCTATCTGCCCATTGTTTCAAGCCCTGACCCCCATCGTCCGCTCGCATCGCCGCCCGCCCGGCGGTGCAGGCGGCCCTCAAGGAAGAAGGGCTGGCCTAGCGCCCCGTCCCCAGTCCGCTCAGCCGCAGCCGGTCCGAGGCCGGCATGGCGCCCAGGAGCTGGACGATGAACTGGTCCTGCATCCGGGCGGCCCGGACCCGGTCCGGGTCGATGGAGGAGACCCGGAAGAGGAGGCCGTCGGGAATGCGGCCGGTGAGGCCGAAGCGCATTTCCACCAGCTTCTTGCGCAGGCCGTCGCCGACGGTCTCGTTGCCGACGGTGTACCAGTAGGTGACCGGCTCCTGGCGCGCCCCCTGGGTGGCGAAGAGGCGGCGGGCCGGGAGCCTGCCGAAGGGGGTGGAAAGCGCCACCGGCTGGCTGTCCAACAGCAGGAAGCCCTGGGCCGGGTAGCAGACCTCCGGCCGGTGGGCCGCCATGCCTTCCCGCTGGTCGCCGCCGTAGGCGATGGAAAGCATGACGCGGTAGCCCTCGCCATTGACATAGGTGCGGGAGAGGATCTGGCTGTAGAGCCGGTCCAGGAGCTGCTGGGTCTGGGGATTCACCACCTGGTTGGCGGGCTGGGGTTCCTCCCGCCAGGTGCCGAACTGGCGGGGGACCATGGCGTCCAGCACCACCGGCGGCCCCTGGTCGGCCACCCGCGCGGTGGGCCGGGCGACCAGGGCGCCGACGCTGGCGGTCGCCATCAGGGCGGCGAGGAGGACGGCTAGCCGGTGGGCGGGCATAGCAGGAATTCGCAGCAGCCGTAATGGAAGACCCGCCGCACCGCCGCCGGCACCGGGTCGATCCGCAATTCCCGGCCCTGGCGCAGCTGGTAGCCGTGGAGTAGCAGGAGCAGGCCGACGAAGGCGCTGTCCACATAGGTCACCGCGCCGAGGTCCAGGTGCAGGTCGAGGCCGGCGAGGTAGTCCCGGGACAGGCAGTCCCGGAAAAGCCTCAGGTTCTCCCGCGCCCAGGCGCCATGGAGGGCGAGGCGGCAGCGGCTTTCCCCCAGGTCGATATGGACGGCGGCCGCCGCCAAGTCCCGGGGGGCGGGGCGATGCCGCCACAGGAACCAGGCGTGGGGTAGCACCCGGGTCAGGAACAGGCGGGCGAGGGCAAGGCCGTCGCGGCCGTAGCGGCGCCACAGGGCGGGCTCCTCCTTGATCCGCCACAGCCACTCCAGCCCGGCGTTCTGCATCCAGGGCGGGGCCCGGCTCACCGTCCCGGCGACGAAATTGACCGCCGCCCCCAGGTGGCTCACCACCGGCACCGTCAGGCGGGCCCGGTTGCGCTGGATCCAGGCCTGGCCCTTCCGGGCCCCCAGGGCCACCACCAGGAAGTCGGCGCCGCTGGCGTTGATGCGCTCGATGAGGGCCGGGGCGCTCAGGTCGGCGACCGAGCCGAAGCCGGGGGAGAGGTAGCCGGCGCAGCGCAGGCCCCCCCGCAGGCCAGCCTTCTCCCGGCCGAGGGCGCGGCAGGCGGCTTCCGCCGCCCCTTCCGGGCCGCCGAAGAAGAAGACCTTGACCGGGTCGCCCTCGGCGGAGCGGCGCAGGCGCTCCAGGAGGGTCGACCCCGCCACCCGCCCGGCCAGGGGGATGCCCAGGAGCCGGGCCATCCACACCAGGGGCATGCCGTCGGCGACGGCCAGGTCGCTGTCGATGACCGAACGGCGGAAGGCGGCGTCGGACTGGCTGGCGACCAGGAAGTTGAGGTTCGGGGTGGACAGGAAGCAGGCCCGGCGCAGCCGGATGGCGCGGCGCAGGGCGTCCGTGGCCTGGGCCATGTCCACGGCGTCGATGGGCAGGCCCAGCAGGCAATGGACATCCCGGCCGAAATCCGGCGCCGTGCCGGCCCGCCAGGGCAAGGACGGATTCATGGTTCCTCCCGTTTCGAACGCACCCACTCCACCTGGCGCCCGGCCAGGAATCTCCGGTAGAGGGGCAGTTTCCACAGGACATAGGCCGCGGCGGCCAGGAGGTCGCCGAGGGCAATGGATTCCCGCCCGAAGCGCCACCAGGCGGCGAATACCGAGACCGCCAGGAGGACCGCCTCCCCGAGGGCCAGGGCGAAGGGGACGGGGGATGCGCCCAGGGCCAGGAGAAGCCCGGCCGCTGCGGCGAGGGCCAGCACCAGGAGGCAGAGGAGGGCCAGGGGCGGCACCGCCAGGTCGAGGGCCAGGGCCAGCAGAGGGCCGTTGCGCCGGCCCAGGGCTTCCAGGAGGAGGCGGGGCGCCCTGCCGGCGATGAGGCCGAGATGACCGTGCTCCCAGCGGGTGCGCTGGGCCCAGAGGCCCTCGGCGTCGGCCGGAAACCGGCTGCTCACCAGGCCCTCGGGGCAGAACAGGGGCGGGCTCCCGGCGCGGGCGAGGTCGAGCCCCAGGAGCAGGTCTTCGGTGAGGTGGCTGCTGGCCAGGGCCGCCCGGGCGATGAGGGGCCAGGGGAAGGCCATGCCGGTCCCCATGAGCTGGCAGGGCAGGCCCAGGCGGTGAAAGCCCAGGGGCCGCACCCGGTTCTTCACGGTCCAGGCGAATTCCGCCACCCGGGTCTTGAGGGGAGCGCCCGGCGGCGCGTGCATGAGATCCACGGCCTGCACCGGCCGGCCTGAGGCGGCGCAGCACCGGGCCAGGGCATCCAGGGTGCCGGGGGCGAGGGCGCAGTCGGCATCCACGATCACTACCACTTCCGGCGGCTCGGCCTCCAGCCGGCGGATGCCGAAATCCAGGGCATAGCCCTTGCCCCGGCGCCAGGGGGACCGGCGCTCCAGCACCTTGGCCCCCCGGGCGCGGGCCAGGTCGGCGGTGGCGTCGGTGCAGTTGTCGGCCACCACCAGCAGGCGGTCCCCGGGGGCCAGTTGGGCCTGGATGCTGTCGAGGGTGGCGGCGATGCCGGCGGCCTCGTCGTGGGCCGGCACCAGGACCGCCAGCCGCGGGCGGCGCCCGCCCGGGGGCGGGCCGGGCGGCCGGGCGGGTCGAGCGGCCGCCACCTGGACGGCGAGGACCAGCACGGGCACCGCCAGGAGGGCGGCGGCCAGGGCGGTCAGGAAAGCGGCGGCGCCGATCACGGTCCGCTCTCCGCCGGGCTCGCCGGCCGGGCCGCCGGCGCCGCCTCGCCGGCTTCCCCGCGGCGGCCGAAGAGTTCGGCCAGCCGGGCCGCTTCCCGGTCCACGCAATGCTGGCGCAGGACCCGGGCCTGGCCGGCCTCCCCCATGCGCATCAGCGTTTCCATCGGCAAGGCCAGGCAGTCGGCCATGGCCGCCGCCAGGTCGTCCACGGAGCCCGACGGGAAGAGCCAGCCATTCTCGCCGGGCACCACCAGTTCGGGGATGCCGGCGATCCAGGTGGTGAGTACCGGGCGTCCCAGGGCCAGGGCTTCCATCAGCACCACCGGCAGGCCCTCGGCAAAGCTGGGCAGGACCAGGGCCCGGGCGGCGAGGATTTCCCGGCGCACCTCGGCGCCGGTGATCCAGCCGGTGATGCGGACCCGGCTTTCGAGGCCCAGGCGGGCGATGGCGGCCTCGATTTCCGGGCGCATCTCGCCGTCCCCGGCCAGGATCAGGTCGAAATCCTGGCCCTGGCGGACCAGGCGGGCAGCGGCTTCGAGCAGGAGGAGCTGGCCCTTCTGGCGGCACAGGCGGCCGACGCAGACGAGGCGCGGGGCGGCCTCCGGGGGCGTCGGCGCCAGGGGGTGGAAGGCCGCCTCCAGGCCGCAGCGCACCACTTCCAGCTTGGACCAGTCGTCCACGGTCGCCCAGCGGTAGAGCTGGCCCCGGCCATAGGAGCTGACGGCGGCCACGAAGGCGGCGCGGCGGATCTTCTCCGGCAGGCCGATGGCCTCGGGGCGGTCGAATTCCTCGGGGCCGTGGACGGTGAAGCTGTAGCTGTAGCCCTCCCCCCCCAGGGCGGCGGCGAGCATGGCGACTTCGGCGGAATTGGTGCCGAAATGGGCATGCACGTGGGTGGCCCCGAACTCCCGCATCCAGTGGAGGCAGCGGCAGGCCTCCAGCAGGTAGGCCAGGTGGTAGGGGAGCGGCCGGTCGGAGCGCCGCGCCATGCCGAGGGCCAGCCGGAGGGCCGAGAGCAGGTTCCGGGGCCGCTCCAGGGCGGCGCCGAGCCCGGACCACAGGAGGCCGGCCAGGCCGGGGCCGAGGATGTAGCGGGTGGCGGCCTGCTCCCGGTGGTCCGCCCGGTCCACCAGTTCGGCGTCCCAGCCCCGCAGGGCCAGGCGCAGGACGGCGCAGCCCTGCCTTTCGAGGGCATGGATTTCCCGCCGCACGAAGCTGTGGCTCACCATGGGGTACTGGTTGACGAGGTAGGCGACGGCTTGGGGCATGGCTTACTTGTATTCGATCAGCCGCGTCTCGCCGCCCCTGAGGCGGCGGTCCAGGTAGGTGAGGACGCCGAGCATTTCCGGGAATTTGCCGAGGACCAGGAAAATCGCCCGCCAGGTGTTTTCCCGCCGGCTGGGGCGCCGACCCCGCCAGGCCAGGCGCGCCACCTGCAGGGGGTAGAGGGCGAGGAGGGCGAGCCAGCCGGGGCCGCCGGCCATGGCCAGCCCGGCGACGAGGAGGGGCAGGACGAGGCCCCAGCCGAGGGCGCTGGCGCTTTCCCGCACCCAGTGCCGCTCCGGGGGGCCGCCGTGGAGGGCCGCCCCCTCGGCGAAGGCATGGCCGGCCCGCCGGCTGCGCTGCCACCATTGACCGAAGCGCACCAGGTTGGCGTCGTGCCAGGCCATGTCCGAGTCCAGCCGCCAGATGCGCCAGCCGGCGGCCCGCAGGCGCAGGCACAGCTCGGGCTCCTCGCCGGCGATGAGGTCCTCCCGGAAGCCGCCGCTGGCCTCGAAGGCGGCGCGGCGCACCATGGCGTCGCCGCCGCAGGCCCGGGCGTCCCCGGCCGGGGTGTCCCATTCCATGTCGCACAGGAGGTTGTAGATGCTGAGCCTGGCGTGGCGCTCCCGGCGCCGGCCGCACGCCACCGCCACCTCCGGGTGCTGATCCAGGAAGGCCTGGGCGTTTTCCAGCCAGCCGGGAATGAATTCGCAGTCCCCGTCCACGAACTGGACGTAGGCCACCTCCGGGGCGATTTCCAGGAGGCGGCGGAATCCGGCGTTGCGGGCCCGGGCCGCGGTGAAGGGACGGGCCGGGTCGAGTTCCACCACCTCCGCCCCCAGGGCCCTGGCCAGGGCGACGGAGCTGTCGGAGGAGCCGGAATCCACGTACACCACCCGGGAAGCGGACAGGAAGGCCGAAGTCAGGCAGCGTCCCAGGCGCCGGCCCTCGTTGCGGCCGATGGCGACCACCCCGAAACCGCCGGCCTTCATGCGTTCCTCCATTGCCGCAGCCAGGCCACGGCCTCCCGGGCCACCGGCAGGCGGTCGAACCAGCGCAGGTCATGGACATCGGTGCGGGAACTGCGCTGGTAGCCCAGCTCGGGCACCGCCAGGAGGGTGGCTGCGTCGGGGTGGGCGCGGCGGAACCAGGTATAGGCCCCGTCCACGTGCATGGGGCCGCCCCGGGGATCGCCCGGGCGGCGGGCGAGGATGGCCTCCAGGTGGGCGACGCAGGCGGCGATGGCGACGGGGCCGTTCAAGGCGATGAAATGGGTGGTGTGCACCGCCGTCTGGGACGGGATGGCCAGGAGGCCGCCGGGGGCCGGCTCCCCGAGGGGCTCGTCGATTCGGTGGCCGCCGTAGAAGACGGTCCAGTCGGCGGCGGCCAGGCTGTCCACCAGGGCCGGGAGGCGCTGCCCGCAATCGGGGGCGAAATTGAGGTCGTCCTCCAGGATGGCGAGGCGCGGCAGGCGCCGTTCCCGGGCTTCCCGGAGGACGGTCAGGTGGCTCAGGAAGCAGCCCCGGGCGCCGATGCTGGGGAAACCTGCCGGCGCCCCGGGGCGGATGGCGGGGAAGAGGCGCACGGCGGGATGATCGAGGCCGAGGCCCAGGGCAGCCAGCTGCCGGTCCATGTCCCGCCGCCGGTCGGCCCGGCTGGGCAGGTTAATGACGTAGAGTGCCTGGAAATAGCTTAACGGATGGCTCATGCTTCTTCGTCCTTTTCCGGATCGTGGCCGGGACGCCCAGGGCCATGCAGTTGTCGGGGACGTCCCGCAGGACCACGGCGTTGGCGCCGATGACCACGTTGTTGCCGATGCTGACGGGGCCGAGGATCTTGGCGCCGGCCCCGATATCGACGTTGTTGCCGATGGCCGGGGCGCAGGGCTCCTCCACCCGCTGCAGCCCGATCACCACCCCGGTGCGCAGGCGGCAGTTGTCGCCGAAGCGGGCATAGCCGCTGACCACCACCCCGCCGCCGTGATCGATGACGAAATTCCGGCCGATGGGCACTTCACAGGGCAGTTCGATGCCGGCCACGATCTGCACCAGCTTGTAGAGGATGCGGTAGATGAGGGAGAAAGCCTTGCGCAGGAGGGCCGGCCGCACCCGGTAGCGCCAGCGCCCGAAGCGGTAGACCGCCAGGGCCCAGAAGCCCTGGGCCCCCCAGTCGCCGCCGTGGGCTTTGAGATCGGCGCGGATGTTATCGAACATGGCTATCCTCACCGGGTCGGCCGGGTACGCCAGGTCACCGGGCGATGGCTGCAGGCTTCACCCATGCCACACCACCTTCGCAAACCTCCCCCGCATCGAGTACTCGTAAACCGCCCGGTTCTTGCCATAGGAGTTGTCATGGAAATGCACCGTCTTTCCCAGGAGCAGGGCACCGATGCAGACGTGGAGGCGGTCGGTGTGGATGACGTCGAAGCCGTCCAGGAAGCCGAGGATGCGGTAGCTGGCCTCGTCGGCGCATTCCCGGGTCATGTTGTCGGCGGCGAAGACCTGGGAAACGTCCAGGTTGGCGAAGGGAAGGGGGCGCCCCGCTCTTTCCCCGTCCGTGCGGAAGGCGTTGAGCGCCCGCAGCCGGAAGGGGTTGCGCAGGCGGTGCAGGCTCCGACGGATGAGGCGCTTGGCATTGCGCCAGGCCAGGGTCCGGGTGGAAACCAGGGGCCAGTAACGGGCCCGGGCCGCCGCCATGAAGGCAGGCACGTCGAGGCCGAAGGCCACGTCGTCCATGAGCCGGACCTCCGCCTTCATGTCCAGGCCCCGCAGGTAGGCGTAGGAGTCCCGGTCCCGACAGATGATGTCGACATTGGGGCCGAGACCGGGCAGCAGGTCGCCATGGCCCCGGACGGTATGGGGCAGGAGGATGAAGCGCCGGGCTCCCTGGTGGTGGCGGAGGATGAAGCCTCGGGCCTCGCCGTAGAAATGCACCAGGTTGCCGCCGCCGCCGTAGACCAGGATGCGGCCCCGGGTCCGCTCCGGCGGGCAGTCCAGGTCCATGCACTGGTAGCGGATGCCCAGGTTCTCGAAACGCTGGTAGGTGGCGCAGGCGATGAGGGCGTCGCCGCCATTGCCGGGATTAGACACGTAAAGGATCTCCTCGCTGGCCAGGGGCTTGAGGAATTCGGCCAGGGCGTCGCCGCTGGGGGCCTGGAGATCGGCGCGGAGGCTGTCGGACATGGCTGTCTTCACTGGGTGGGCCGGGTGCCCCAACGGGTCCGGTGGAAGAGGGAAAGAACCCGCCGGGCATGGTTCCAATGGGCGCCCGGGGCCGCGGGACGGCCCTGAAGGATGCGTCTGGCCGCCCGGAGGGCGTCGCCGGCGAGGATGAGGGCCACATCGGCGAGGACCGCCGGCAGGCCGTGATTCTTGCGGAAATAGAGGAGCTCGCTTTCGATCTGCAGAGCCTCGATCTGCCGCCCGCTGGGGGTGATTTCCCCGTCCGAGCGGGCGCTTTCTCCTCCCAGGTGGACCACCGAGGTGTGGGGGAAGAAGGTCACCTCCCAGCCGGCCCGCCGGGCGGCGAGGCAGTGGTCCACTTCCTCGTAGTAGAGGAAGTAGCGGGGGTCGAAGAGGCCTACCTGGTCGATCAGCTCCCGGCGCACCAGGTAGTAGCAGCCGGGCACCCAGTCGCAGTGGCGCACGGCGTCGTGGGGCCAGGCCAGGTCGTCGATGAGGTGCGCCCGGGGGAAGAAGCGGGCGAGGCCGTTCCTTTGCAGGAAGAGGTTCCAGGGGGTGGGGAAATAGCGGGCGCAGGGCTGCAACTCGCCGTCCCGGCCCACCAGACGGACCCCCAGGATGCCGCAGCGGGGATGGGCGTCCATGTAGGCGACGGTCTTTTCCAGGGTGTCCGGGGCGACGAAGGCGTCGGTGTTGAGGAGCAGCAGGTAGCGCCCCTCCACCCGGGGCAGGGCCTGGTTGTTGGCCCGCCCGAAGCCGACGTTGCGGGGGTTGGCGATCAGCTCCCAGTCGGGCCAGTGGCGGCGGATGAAGTCGATGGAATTGTCGGCCGAGGCGTTGTCCACCACGATGGTCTGGCTGGCCAGCCCCCGGCTCGCCGCCTGGAGCTGGCCGAAGCAGGTCTCCAGCAGGTGGCGGGTGTTGTAATTGACGAGGAGGACGGTGACATCGACGGCCATGGGCTCACCGGCGGGCAGCGGATAGCGGCTGGGTGCGGGACTCGAAGCGGGCCAGGCACTCCTTCATCTCGGCCACCTTGTTGGCCAGGGTGCGGTCCGGGCTCAGGCGCCAGGGGCCGTCCTGGGCCAGGCGGCGCAGCCGCCGTTCGAGCAGGAGGCGGGCGGTGGGCCGCAGGAAGGGGTAGGCGATACGGCGGGAAAGGGGCCGGCCGGCCGGGTTGGCCAGCCACTGGGGGCGGTAGGGCAGGCGGACGGGTTCGTAGGCGAGCCCCAGGGATTCGCTCCAGTCCAGCCACTTGAGCGCCAGGACGCCGCCCCGGGAGGCGGGAATCCAGGGGACGCGGAAGGCGTCGGCGACGATGGCCCCGTGGAGCGCCTCGCTGATGACCCGTTCGCTCTGCCCGATTTCCTCTACCACCCGGCGCACCGGCCAGTGGGGATTGATGAGATGGAGGCCGGCGTTTTCGCAAATCTCCCGCAGGGGCAGGAGGGCGCCCCGTTCCACGGCGCTGCAATGGGGGATGAAGGCACAGGGGAAGCGCTTTTCCGCCGGCGGCTCGAAAATGTCGCCCAGGAGCATGGCGCCGTCGGTGATGTAGCGATGGCCGCGCTGGCCGAGGCCGTCGGCGGAGCGGGGACCCCGCACCCACAGCACCCGCCAGCTGTCGTCCACCGTCGGCGGATCGCCGTGGCCGATGCCGGCGCCGAAAATCCATTTGGGCGGGGCGGCGGGGAGGCGGTGGTTGAGCAGCGACCCGATGCCGACCAGGAGTTCGGAGGGGTCGTCGTCCAGGTGGTTGGGGAGGTAGTGGGGCCAGACGATGTCGTTGAGGCGGTCGCCGAAGTTGGGGGTGTCCCAGGTCAGGATTTTCATGGGTGGTGTTCCTTCTTCAGGCGCTGAATCCTCGAATTCATGATCCCTCCTCCAGAAATTCCAGCCCCGCCTCAACAGCCTCCGGAGCCAGCGAGAAATCGTCGAAGGCGTGCGCCTTCAGCTTCCCCGGCCGATCGATATCCCGAGCCACCTCGGGCGTAACCCTCCCCCGGCACCCCGCCCATTTCCCCCCGAGAACGGCCACGAACTTCCGGAAGGGATTCACCACGAACCCCGCCCCGAACAACTCCAGCACCCTCCCCCGCCGCCCGTCCCCGCGGCAGGCCTGGAAGGCCAGGCAGCCGAGGGCGGCGCCGTGGATGGCGACGATCCGGTCGGCGTTCCCCAGGATGGACCACTGCTCGCCAATGCCGATGTCCTCGAAATAGACCTTCTCGAAGCCCCTGGCCCGCAGGGCCGCCTCGATCTCGGCTTCGTTGGCCAGCCGCCGGGATTGCCGCCGGGGCACGAAGACCTTGCCCAGGCCGGACCGGGGCGGGAGATCGAGGCCCAGGTGGCGCACCCAGGGCACCAGGTGGAAAAAGTGCTCCAGGGAAATGTCCACCAGGTTGGCCTCCACCGCCAGGTCGGTGGCCAGGACCTCGTAGCCGAGGAGGTCGAAGACCTTGCGGGCCAGGGCCGGCGGCTCGGCGTCCAGGAGCACCAGGACATCCCCGGGGCCGGGGCCGAGGCGTTCCTTGAGGTAGCCCAGGTTGGCGGCATGGTGCTGCACCAGGTGGGCCATGTTGCCGTTGAAGACCGAGCGGGCGTCGTAGACCAGGCGCTCCTTGAGGTCCAGGCATCCTCCCCCGCGCCAGGCGGCCAGGCGGGCAGCCTGGCGCCGGCGCCAACCCAGGAAGCCCTGCCACCCGCAGGGCAGGGTCCGTCCCTTGCGGATGGCGAGGACCGCCTCTTCCCAGGGGATGAGGCTGGCCGGCTGGTGGACCCGCTCCACCCCGGGCTCGTAGGTGTTGGCCAGGCGGGAGGGGTGGCAGAACAGCTCGGAGGCCGGCACCGTCGCCGCCGGCACCGGCAGCACGTCCTGGAAATCCCGGCCCTGCCAGGGGGCGGTTCCCTGGGGCTCGATGGCGAGGTTGTCCCGGGGCAGCATGGTCAGATCTCCGTGACGACGATCCTGGCCACCAGGATGCAGGTCAGAGGGATGGCTGCGGCGGCAAGCTCCCGCCCGCCGTCCAGGACGCCCAGCCGGCGGTTGAAGTAGAGGGACAGGGGCACCGACAGGAAGGGGGCCAGGGCGATGGCCCAGAGGGCGCCGTCCATGCCCCGCCAGGCGTAGGCCAGGGGCAGGACGGCGAAGATGGCCACGGCCCGGAAGACGTTGAGCAGGAAGAGGAGCCGGGGATGCCCCAGGGCCAGGTAGAGCTGGTCCGAGAGCTGGTAGGGCACGGCGGCCAGGGAGAGGCCGACGATTTCCAGCATCCGCCCCGAGTCCGCGTAGCGGGCGTCGTAGAGCAGCGACACCAGGGAGGAGCCGAAGGCGAAGACCACGGCCGCCAGCGCACCGGAGGCCAGCTCCAGGGGCCGGCGCAGGCGGTAGTAGAGCTGCGGCAGGCTTTTCTGGTCGGTGCGCACCGCCTCGCTCAGGAGGGGGAAGGAAACGGTGGTGACCAGGTTGAGGATGGCCCACTGCAGGCTGTTGACCATGAGGAAGGCGAGAACGTAGAGGCCGAGGAGCGCCGGGGCCACCAGGGCGCCGAGGAGGAGGCGGTCGGCGTTGGCCAGGAGGAAGCCGGCGATGGAGGACAGGAAGACCCATTTGCCGAAGTGGAAGATCTCGTCGAAATGGCCCCGCACCCAGCCCGGGCGGTTGGGGTGGCCGGGGAGCAGGAAGTGGCTGAGCAGGACCTTGGCCCCGGAGGCGGCCAGGCTCCCCGCCACCAGGGCCCAGACGCTGTGGTGGACGGCTGCCCAGGCCAGGGTCACGGCCAGGCCGAGGACCTGGGTCCCCAGGTCCTGGAGGGTGATCCGGGCCAGGGACAGGTGGCGGTTGGCGGTGCCCACCTTGGTGGACTCGAAGCCCAGGATGAGGGCGTTGAAGGAGAGGGCGAAAATGATCAGCGGCAGGGAGCGGTCCGCGTAGACGGTGTCCGGCGCGACCCAGGGGGTGGCCTGCAGCCAGGCCAGCCCGGCGCCGGCCAGCAGGGAAAGGAGGCAGACCAGGGCGCCCCGCAGGATTTGCACGGTCCACACGGTGTCGAGGAAATCGCCCTGGTCGCCGCGCCGGCTCTGGATGATGTTCTGCTTGAGGCCGATGTCGGTGAAGAGCTGGAAGCCGAAGAGGAGCACGGTGGCGATGGCCATGACCCCGAAGGCCTCGGGCAGGAGCAGCCGGGTGAGGACGAGATTGCCGCCGAAGCGCACCGCCTGCCGGGAGAAGTGCCCGAGGAGGCTCCAGGAGGCCGCCTTCGCCACCCGCCCGCCGAGGGCCTTGCCGGCGCCGCCGGCCCTCCGGGCCGGCAGGAAGCCGAGGACCCGGGGACCGGGCCACAGGCGCTTCCAGAAAGACCTGGGAGAGGAGGGCTGTTTATCGGGGGAAAGCATGGGGAGTGGCCGGGGTAGCCGGGGTAGCGGGCGTGGCCGGGGTGGCGGGCGTGGCCGGGGTGGCGGGCGTGGCCGGGGTGGCGGGCGTGGCCGGGGTGGCCGGGGTGGCCGGGGTGGCCGGGGTGGCCGGAGTGGCCGGAGTGGCCGGAGTGGCGGGCCGGGCGGAGGCGGGCGGAGCGAGGGTGCTGGCGCCCGGCTGCTTGAGCAGGAGCCAGTAGGTGCGCAGGGACGAATCCAGGGTGAGGAGGTAGCTGCCGTTGCCGTAGGCCACCGGGAGCTCCTGCTCGGAGCCGTCGGGCAGGCGCTTGTAGAGCTTGAGGCCCGGGGGATTGCGGATGCTCAGGCGGCCCTCCACCGGCTCCGAGTAATAGGGCAGGCGGTTGCCCGCCGCCGGCACCGAGCGGGCGCCCAGGGAGATCATCAGGTTGCGGGAGGTGGCCACCGGCCGGCCGTCCAGGGTCTGGACCGCCACCGTGGCGTTGTGGGTGCCGACGTTGATGGCCACGTCGGGCAGCCGGATGTCCTTGCCGCCGATCCAGCCCATGGCCGCCTGGGTGCGGGGGGTGTTGATGGTGTATATGCCCTGTTCCCAATCCCGCTTCAGCTGCCCGGTGTCGCTGATGATGCTGGGGGCGGTGGCGGGGATGAAGGATTTCTGCAGGTCGGTAATGGGAACGGCGTTGCTGGGAACGGGGCTCCTGGCGAGCCAGGGCAGTTCCCGGACGACGGGCAGGGCGACCACCAGCTTGCCCCGCTCGGCGGCGGTGCGCAGGGCGACGGAGTTGGAGGCCGACACCATCTGGTTGAACATCTGGGCCGGGGTTGGGGTGAAGGCATAGACCGTCTCCGATTCCCGCACATGGCCCTGGCGGTAGAGGAGCGCCGCCGCTGGCAGGGTGGCGATCAGGGACGGGTCGCTGTAGGCATGCCAGTTGGAGGGCACGCTGGCGGAGTCCAGGGAGGCCTGGGAGTAGGCGTACTGCATCAGGGCGTCCCAGCCCTGGAGGCTGGCGGCGCTGGCGACGTAGAGGGGGGTGACGTGGCGGTCCGGGGCGGGGAAGGCCTCGACGTTCCACTCGCTGACGCTGAAGGGCCGCCCCGCCACCTGGGCAGCGGCGAGCCAGTTCACGAAATTGGCGGAGTAGATGGGATTGCGGTCCAGCTCGGCGATGCCGCCGTAGGAGTGGGCGTCGATGAAATCGCCGGTGGTGAGGGCCGGCAGGGAGCTCACCGGCATGCCGGCCCAGGACTGGGTGGTGACGATGGGCACCCGGACGCGGTCGCTGCGCAGGTCCGAGATCATGGCCTGGTCGAAGCGGTGCTCCAGGTCGTTGAGGAAAATCTTGGAGGGGCCGTATTCCCAGCTGTGCCAGGTGGCATCCCGGGACAGTCCCCAGGTGGTGGCGAACCGGTTGGCCTCGGCCATGTAGAGGGCGTCGTGCTCGGGGACCTTCTTGTCCGGCAGGAGGGAGTTGCCGTAGTGGTGGGTGAGGTCGTTCTCATTGGTGACGAGCAGCCCGACGATGCCCGGGTCCTCCTTGTAGCGCAGCCCGGTATAGGGGTTGAGATGGTTGAGGTAGGCCCGGTTGAAATCCCGCATGGCCCGCTGGATGCTGCCATTCACGTAGTTGAAGCCCTTCAGGTCGGCACTGGTCTTGCCCTTGGCGATCTCGCTGAAGGAGTCGATCTGGTCCCCCGCCTTGAGGAAGCGCATGGCGTGGAGGTCGAGCCAGACGTAGATGCCCTCGTCCCGCAGGCACTTGATCCACCAGTCCAGCCGGTCCAGGGAAGCGGGGGAGAGGTTGAGGGTGCTGGGCTCGGCGCTGCGGCCGAAGACGTTGGGGTCCACCCAGGGGGAGTCGTGGTGGTGGATGCGCACCAGGTTGAAGCCGAGCTGGGAGAGCCGCCGGGCCTGCTGGCGGGTGCCCTCCCGGGAGGTGGTGAAGAGGGCGTAGGCCGCCAGGTTGGTGCCCCAGAAGCGGACGGTGGTGCCGTCCCCGAAAACCAGCTGATCCCGCTCGGTCCGCAGGAAGCCGTGCTTGCCGGCGGGAATCTCGGGCTGGTTGAGGAAGGACAGGTCCACCGGGGAAGTTCGCCAGTCCATGATGTCGGTGGGCCAGGCGGCGGTGTTGACGGGGCCGAAGCGCTCGATCACCGTGGGGGCGAAGGCCACTTCCCCGGCCGTGGTCAGGGTGGCCGTGTAGTGGGTGAGGCCGGCGGGGACGCTGCCGTTGTAGAAGAAGGCCCGAATCTCGTTCTTGGTGCCGGGCTCGACGTAGAGATAGCCCGGGGCCGGCGAGAAGCGCATCTCGATCCGGCTGCCTCCCGGGGGGCCCCAGGCCCAGCCGCTCTTGTCGGGCAGGATGACCGGCGGACCCATTTCGGCCCCGAAGACGGTGAGGTCGAACTTGAAGGAGATGCCGCCGCCGATGATCTGGTAGCGGGGGGCGGCGGCGTTGAGGTCGAAGGTCCAGTTCATCTGGTTGAGGCCGGTACGGGCGATGTCGCTCGCCAAAGTGAAGCCGAGGGTGGCGTTCTTGCCGGTGACCGAATAGGTGTAGGGGGAAACCACCTTGAAGGTGGTGGCGGTGTCGGCCCAGGCCCAGTTGGCGGCCCAGAACACGTAGGCGCTCTTCAGCGCCGGGGCGCCGCCCCGGGAGATGCTGGGCAGGCCCTGCTGGGTGTCCACGGTGACCAGCCAGGGAGCGGCCGCCGCTGCGCCGGCCAGCCCGGCCAGGAGGAGGGCGGCGGCGAACCGCCTGAGCAGGGCGGGAAGGGAATGGACCATGGTGTTCTCCTCGTGCCGTCGACTCAGGCCTGCAGGCCGGCGATGCCGGCGGCGGGCGCCGGGTGGAGGGCCGCAACCGCCGGCTGGCGCCGTTCGGAGAGCCCGATGTAGGCCAGTCCGAGACCGGCGACCGACCAATAGACGATGGGAATGACGGTGATGCTGCTGACCGTGAAGATGATGGTCAGGATGGCCGCCAGGGTGGCGAGGAGGGCGCGGCCCAGGCGGTGAAGCTCGTCGTCCGGGTCCCGTGCCAGGCGCCAGGCCCGGTAGACACCGGCGGCGATGGCCAGGAAGAAGGAAACGAAGAGGGCCAGGCCCACCAGGCCGCTGGCCAGGGCCACCCCCAGGTAGGTGTTCACGATGTCGATGATGCCCTGGCCCTGGCGCAAGTCCTCCAGGTAACGGAGGAAGTCGAAGGAGCCGAAGAAGGGGTTCTGGCGGATGACGTCCAGGGACATGGCCAGCAGGCGCTGCCGGTAGGCGACGGTCTCGGTCTCCGCCGCGCCGAAGAAGGGCAGGCGCTCGAGGAGGATGTCCCCCAGGGGGGTGGCGAGGACCACCGGCGCCGCTAGCAGGACGGCCAGGGCGAGCTTGAGGAGGTTCTCCAGGGGCTGGCGGCCGGTGGCGAGGAAGACGGCGCCCCCCACGGCGGCCCCCAGCCAGGGGCCCCGGGACACCGGCGCCAGCAGCCCCGCCGCCAGGAGGCCGAGGCCCAGGCGCCAGGCGGTGCGATTGGGGACGGCGGGACGCAGGGCGAGGAAAAGCCCGCCGGCCACCGCCATGACGAAGCCCAGGGCGATGGGCTGCCCCGTGGTGGCCAGGGCCCGCAGGCTCTCCCCCCGCTGCAGGTAGGCGCCGTAGGCCCAGTCCACCCCCAGGAGGCTGTCCAGGGACCGGTACAGCAGCCAGCCCTTGGCGTATTCCACCACCCCGGTGGCCGCCAGGACCAGGGCCGCCACCGCGAAACTCATGAGGGCCTCCCGGATGTCCTCCAGGCGCCTGAGGGAGCGGCTGGCCACGTAGTAGGGCAGGACGACGTCCATGAGATCGTAGAAGCCGTGGCGCAGGGTGTTGGTGAAGCTGTCCACGGTGAACTGCAGGGCCAGGGTGAGGATCAGGTAGGCGGCCAGCAGCCGGTCCGGCCAGCGGGTGGACGGGCTGCGCTCTTGGCCGTCCAGGAGCAGCACCAGGGCCGCCGGCAGCAGCACCGTGAGGGAGAGGAGGCGGGGGTAGCTGATGGCGAAGAACTGGCGGGCGAGGCCGAAGCCGGAAATTTCGCTGGCGATGGCCGGCACCGCGAAGAGCAGGAAGAAGAACAGGGCCAGGGGCTGGGGATCCCGGCGTCCGGCGACCAGGAAGACGAGGCTGGCCGCCGCCGTGAAGAACCAGAAGTCGTGGGCCAGGAAGGCGAGGACGGTGAGGCCCAGCCAGAGGTTGCGGCGGCGCCGGAAGTCGGCCTCGGCCATGGCCCGGGCGCAGGCCGGCCCCCGGGCAGCCAGGAAGACGGCGGCGGCGACGATGAGGATGGCGACCAGGGCCCGCAGGTATTCAGGCATGGCGGGTTGCGGCCCGGGGCCGGGAAAGGGTGCGGGTGAAGGGGAGGAGAACCCGGTCGAGGGCCGTCAGGAAGAGGAGGGCGGCCAGGATCAGGACCAGGCCGGCGGCGCCGTGGAGGAAGCCCTGGCCGGCGTCGTCGCCGAAGTGGTAGGTCAGGAGCACCAGGAGGACCACCCGGATGACATTGGCGGTGAAGGCGACGGGCAGGATGCTGGCGGCCATGAGGAAGTGATGGGTCAGGCTGCGCCGGCCCGCCAGGTACATGAAGAGGGCCCCCAGGGCCGCCAGGCTGACCATGGAATGAAGGCCGGAACAGGCATCCGCCACCAGCAGCTGGTACGGGCCGATGGAAAGGACCACGCCGCTGCGGGCGATGGGATAGCCGGCGCCATAGAGCAGGGCCTCGACGATGACGGAAATCCACTGCTTCAAGGGGGCGGTGGCGGCATCCACCAGGATGCCCGGCAGGGGGATCATGAACACCAGGTAGGCGAGGGGGAACCAGGCGGCCCGGGCCCCGGCGCGGCCCGCCAGCACCAGCAGGGAGCCGGCCAGGACGAGGATCTGGGAGCCGATCTCGAAGATGGACACATCCTGGGAGCGGCCCACCACGTAGAGCAGCACCCCCAGGGCGAAGCAGGACCAGCCGGCCACCGGGGCGGGCTTGCCGGCGGCCGCCAGGATGGGTTCCCGCCGCTGCCAGAAGAGCCAGGCGACGACGAGCAGGATGATGGCGCCGTGGGCATGCTCGTCGGTGCGCCAGATGGTGGTGGCCGCCCACCAGTAGGTGGGCAGGTACATGGCGGCGAAGCCGGCCAGGAGGAAGAGCCAGGCGGAGCGCGGCAGGGCCGGGTTGGGAAGGGCGCTATCCACGGTGGTCGGGGGGAGTGTTGCGACGCCGGATTGCCTCCGGGTTCAGTTGAGCACCGGCGCCGGGGGCGGGGGCGCGTTGAGCATCGACCCGACCACCGTCACCCCCGCGGCGGCCAGGGTGCGGGCCAGATCGGCGAAGGCGGCCACCCGGGTCTCGTTGCGGCGGGCCACCATCAGGGCGGCGCCGGCCCGGGTGGCGATGGCGCTGGCGTCGGCGCAGCCGGCAGAGGCCGGAGTGTCGATGAGGATGACATCGTAGCTTTGCCCGATTTCCTCCAGGAGCCGGCCCCAGGCGGGGCGCCCGAGGAGTTCCTGGGGATTGGGCGGCACCGGGCCGGCCGGGAGGACGGCCAGGCGGGAGAAGGCGGCGATGGGCACGATGGTGTTGCCGTTGGCCCGCCCCCCCAGGAGGCTGGACAGGCCGATCCGGTTGTCGAGCCTGAAGAGCTGGTGCTGGCGGGGGGTGCGCAGGTCGGCGTCGATGAGCAGGGTGCGCTCCCCGAGCTGGGAAAAGACGACCGCCAGGTTGGCGGCCAGGAAGCTGCGCCCCTCGCCGTGGCCGGTGCCGACGATGGCCAGGGCCTTCCGGCCGCTGGCCTTGTCGAACCAGCGCAGCATGAGCTGGCTCCGCAGCGCCCGCAGGCCCTCCACCTCGTGGCTGAAGGGCCGGTAGGCGGCCACCAGTTCCTCGCTCACCGGTTTGTCGCCGGACAGGGGCAGGTAGGCGTAGTCGAACTGCTGGCAGAGGGCGAACTGGACATCGCCCTCGGTCAGCAGCCCGAGCTGGATGGCGGCGTCGCCGAAGGGCAGGTGGGCTTCCCGCTGCAGCTTGAGGATGCTCTCGGCCCCCTCGGGGCTGAGCAGGCCCTGGTCCATGAGGATGGCGCCGATGGGGCGGGTGGCGATGGGATGGCGGATATCCATGATGGGCTCCTTAGGCGCCGGGCATGAGGCGGGGCTCGGTGGGGGGCGGGGGCGGCCGCCGCTTGCGGCGCAGGTAGGACATCCAGGTGGCAAGCTGGCGGCGGAAGGCGTAGCGCCTGGCTTCGGCCTCCAGCAGGCCGATGACCGGAATGCCCTCGACCACGGCCAGGTCGGCGGGGTTGCGCACCCGCTGGTCCATTTTCTCCAGGCCCAGGGCGACGGCCATGCCGAGGACGCCGCCGACGGCGATGGAGGCCAGGATGTTGAGGAGAATCCGCGGCCGGGCCGGGGCATCCGGCGCGACCGCCGGGCTCAGGATGCTGGCGTTGTTCTGCTGCATCTGGCTTTCCAGGTTGGTGAGGCTGATGCGCTGGGACACGGCGTCGTAGGCCCGCTGGGCGCTCTCCACGTCCCGCACCAGGATGGCGATGGTGTCGCGCTCGGCCCGCAGCCGCAGGACGTGCTGCTTCTGGTCCTCAATGGCCTGTCCGATCTCCTCCTCCTTCTGGGTGGTGACCCGGGTGGCGGTGGCGGCGCTGCCGGAGATGCGGCGGATTTCCGCGGTGAGCTGTATGTTGAGGCCGGCGATCTGGGCCTCCGCCTGCTGCACCATGGGATGGTTGCGGCCCAGGGTGCTGGAGAGTTCCGCCAGCTTGGCCTGGGATTTGGCGATTTCGGCCTTCAGGCCCTGGATGATGGGGCTGCCCATGACGTCCGGGGACAGTTCGCTGCCGGTGTTCTTCTGGCGGCTGGTGGTATTCACCCGCTCCCCCTGGGCTTCCACCAGCTGGGTGGTGAGGGCGGCGAGGCGGGCGGTTTCTTGGTCCAGGCGGTCGTCGGTGGCGACGATGCCCTTCTGCTGCTGGTAGGCCGAGAGCTTGGCCTGGGCCCGCTCCAGGTCGCCCCGCAGGGTCTTCAGGCGGTCGTCGAACCAGGCCACGTACTGGCGTGCCGGCTCCACCCGCAGCTCGACATTGACGTCCACATAGGCCTGGGCATAGGCGTTGGCGACGGCGGCGGCGAACTGGGGATCGCCGGCGGTGTAGGTTAGGTTGATGACGTTGCTGCCCCGGGACGGCTTGATGGCGAGGCCCTTCTGCAGCAGCTGGCCGTAGTAGTTCTCGAGGGGGACGTTGCCGCCGGTGGCCCCCCTCCAGCTTTCCACCGCCTCGGGGTTCTGGCCCAGCCGCAGCAGCTTCACCACCCGGGTGGCGACCCGGTCGCTCTCGATGATGTCCATCTGGGTGGCCAGGAAGCTGGGGGAGCCGGCCCCCGGGACCATGATGCCGCCCACCGGGTCGGGCTTGATGTCCAGCACCACCGACGAGCTGGCCACATACTGCTTGGGCATGACTAGGCTCACCAGGGTGGTGAGGGTCACGGTGGCCAGCAGGGTGAGCAGGGCCGCCTTGCGCCGGGCCCAGACGATGAGGAGTATCTGTTGGAGATTCATGGTCGGCTCCGTTCGCTGGCTAGAAGAGGCTTTCCTGGATGTAGATGACGTCGTCGGCCTGCAGGCGCTGGTCCATCTTGGGATCGATGACCTGGATGTGGCCGTCCGGCCCGCGCCGGTGCACCCGCACCCCCCGCTCGGTGCCCCGGGGGGTCAGGCCGCCGCCCTGGGCGAGGCCCTGGAGGACGGTCATTTCCCGTTCCAGGCGATAGGCGCCGGCCCGCTGCACCTCGCCATAGATGTAGAAGACGGGGGCCCGATGGACGTAGATGGCGTCGCCGCCGGCCACTTCCCGGTCGACGCCGGCCTTGGCGGCCAGGAACAGGGAGGGGATGTCGATCTCCTGGCGGAAGGGCTTGCCCTCCCGCATCCCGGTGAAGACCACGGTGTCGGCCCCGGTGGGGGCGATGCCGCCGGCGGTGGCCAGCATGTCGGTGAGCCGGGTGTCGAAGGTTTCGATGGGATAGCGTCCCGGCCGGTTGACCAGGCCGAGGACGGAAACCTGGTTGCCCCGGATCTGGAGGAGCACGATATTGACCTGGGGCTGGCGCACGAAGCCGCCCCGGCGCAGCTTGGCGGCGATCATGCCCTCGGCTTCGCCAAGGCTGTGGCCGCCGAGGGCCATGGCGCCGATGAGGGGATAGGTCACGCTGCCGTTCTCGGAGACCCGGGTCTCCACGGTCAGGTCCGGATTCTGGAAGACGGTGATCCGGATCGAGTCGCCGGCCCCGAGCAGATATTCGCTTTTCTTGCCGTCCTGGGCCAGGGCGGCGCCCGGGGAGAGGCTGCAGAGCCAGAGCAGCAGGGCCAGCGGCAGGGCCAGAACACGGGGCAATGACTTCATCGGTTCTTCTCCAGGGGGACGGGAATCACTTGAGGGCGGACAGCCCCCGGTTGACGGTGCTGTCCGGCGGCGCCGGCAGCCGGCCCGGGGCCCGGGCACTGGCCGCCTGGGCGGCCTCCCGGGCCTTCTTCGCGGCCTCGGCCCGCTTGGCGGCCTCGGCTGCCTCGGCCAGCCGGGCATTTTCCCGGGCGGCCTTGGCCGCCTGGGCGTCACGGGCCGCGTCGGCCTCCCGGGCCTGGCGGGCGGCCTCGGCGTCCTTGCCGAATTCGCCGGCGTACTCGATCCGCGCCTGCTTGCGCAGCCCCTCGATGGTCGCCTTGGCCATCTCGTCCACCCGGCGGTGGCTCAGGAACTGTTCGATGCGGGGTCGGGCGGTTTCTTCCGACAGGGGCTCGGGCACGGTGCCGATGAGGGTCACCAGGGAGGCCCGCTGGCCGTTCTCGAAAATGGCCGATTGGCCGTCCTGCATGCGGGAGAGCTGGGGAAGGATATCGAGGGCGATGTTTTCCGCCGGCTTCACCATGACCGCTCCGGCCGCCGTGATGCCATGGGCGCGCAGGGCGGCCATCAAATCCTCGCTGCGCTTCGACTTGGATATCTGGTCGCGCACCGTGGCGACTACCTCGGGTTGGGCGGGGAAGCCGATTTCCTGCAGCCGGTAAATCTTGCGCTGGGCGAAGAGCTCGGGGTGGTCCCGGTAGTAGGCCTTCACTTCCGCTTCCGAGGGTTTGCCCTTGCCCGCCGTCGTCTTCTCGAGATAGGCCTGGGCCAGGATCTGGCGGCGGGCGGCTTCCAGGGTCTGCATCACCTTCGGGTCCCGGTCGAGCTTGGCGGCCAGGGCCTGCTGGACGGCGAGTTCCTGGTCCACCAGTTCCTCGAGAATCCGGCGCCTGGCCTCGTCGGCCTTTTCCGGTGCCAGCCCCGGGAGGTGCTGGAGCAGGAAATTGAGCTGGTGGATGGAAATTTCGCCGGAATTGACCTTGGCGACCACCTGGGATGCCGGCTTTTTGTCCGACGACCCATCGCCGCAGGCCGCCATGACCGATGCCAAAAGCATCAGAATGACAAGAGTACCGCTTTTCCCAGCTGCCCCGGCCCCGCTGTATGGTTTTTGCATATCGCTACCTGATGGCGCCGGCCCTCCCTGCCGGCAGTGCTTGATTCCGCGCAACGCTACCCCGGCTCAACAAGGGCAGGCTACCTTTCGAATCATGCTAGTTTCGACAGGGGGCGGGCAAAATGAGGGATAGCGATGCATCGCCGGTAGGAAATCACCCTAACCGGGGATGGAGATGCACGCAGGGTGCGGCGGGGAAGGGGGGCTAACGCTGTTTTCCGCGCCTGACGCGCGGGCGTACTTTCTTTTGCTTCGCCAAAAGAAAGTAGCCAAAGAAAAGGCGACCCCTGGTTTCGCGCCCGTGCTGCGCACGGGTGCCCTGCGCTACTCGGGGTGCCGGGCGGCTGCGGAACTCGCCGCTGCGCGGCTCAGACAGTCCTCGCCGACATCCCCCGGCCCCCCTGCGTTGCTCGGCGCTCCACAAGGGGACCCGGCAAACCGATCGCAGCGGAAACGAAGACGGGGTCAGGCTGCGCTCGGTGTGCTCCCTTGCCTTGCTGAGGGGGGAGTCCGGGCAAAAGGGCGAGCACTGTCTGAGGGCCGCAGGCCCGAGTTGCGCAGCCCCCCGGACTGCCCGAGTAGCGCAGGGCACCCCGGCGTAGCCGGGGCCCGAGGCCGGGCGCGCTTTTTTTTGTGACTTTCTTTTGGCAAGGCTGGACTGACCGGATTCGGCCAGGAGCGGGCGTTGAGCGTTTATCCCGATAGCGGACATCCCGCCCGCCTTCCCGGCGTCCGTATTGTTGGAGTTTATACGGACCTAGCCGAAGCTCGTTTCTTGCCCCATGGACAATTCGGAAAGCATAATGGTTGCCATCTCTATCGCGCCTGTCCGTCACCCAAAGGAGTTCCTCATGAACAACTTCGCTATGTATAGCCCTCTCCGAGCCTGGAAAAAAGGGGATATACCTGCTGATCCATTCGTATCTCTCGAATTGGGCACGCATGTGGAATCGGATGGAAGGCAAATACTTACTCCGAACCTCATGACGGACGCTGAGATTGACTATGAGGTCGATTGTCTTATTAAAGAGTTGGAGCAATTCAGAAAGGCCGCGAAGAAGGAACTTCTCTCCCTTCGAGCCAAAATGCACGGTAACTAGGCGCACCGGCGAGGTAGATTACAAATGCATCCGCGTAAGGTATTGCTGCCCTCCTTGCTTCTAATGCTTATTGCCGGTTGCAGCTCTCGCACCAGTTCAATCGACTCTTGTTCCTATGAAGTTGAAAAGCTTCTTCTTCCGTGGTTTCGCCCCGACGGCACGCTTCCTGACGTAAACGGCTACAACCTACGCCAAGCAGAATTGCTTCACGATTGTATTGCGAGTAAAGGGTGGGTCTTTAACAACGCAAGAGCCAATGCCGAGTATCAGGCTGGAAGATCGCCGGGGCTTGTCGGGCAATACAAGGAGCCTACCAATTGGTCGTGGGGCTGGTTTGGCCTTATGCCCAATGGAAAAGGCGACATCAAGCCGTCGAAGCCATAGCCCCCAGCCTTGCCGTCAACCGGACCTTCTGCATAAAGCCGCGCAAGGCCGGTTACCTTCAACGTTGAACATCTGCTTCTAGCAAAAGCGTAGGAGCGCAAGGGGTCGCTTGCCGGCAGCCATCGGGCAGATCCCGGCCAGAAGCGGACCTGCAAAGTTGCTATGCAATTTGACTTGGGGCACGATTTCGCAAATTCAAGCTGGGGTAGCATATGGGGTTATCTGATGCTCGTTACCACTTCATTCTTGACTACGTTAATGGAATGGCGCTCGATGCTATTTGGCTATATTTGGAAGATGATGCCGACAGCTATCAAGATAAAAAAGGGCTATTTATTTGGTGCTTACGGAGAATGTTAGATGAAGGGGTGGTTGTGCTTGCAAAGCACGGAAAGAAGATAATTGCGCCCTCATACATTGCCGCACAGATGTTTGAACGTACGTTTCCGCCTGATGAAGCTGGTATAGACAATGGTCTATGGTTTTTTTCCGAAGATTGTCCCGCGGGCATTGGATGGGTTTCCGCTGATGGATCGGTAGATTGGGCATAGTCGTGCCTCTCTGAGCGGCGGAAGGCCGAGGTTGTCAGCCGGGTAGAATCTGACCGTTCTCGGCTCTATTTCTAGGGAACTCAAAACAACCACTCGGCCCACCGTCGGCATGCTACCGACTTGACGTTGAATGTCCGCTCCTGGCAAAACCCAACTTCCGCTATGGGTCGAATTGAGACAACCACCAATCCCGGAAGCCCTATGGCTTGGCCGATCCGCCGTTTGTCAGATGCGGGCGGAGACCGAGAACAGGAGCTGGCGGTCGGTGTAGTCGAAGCCGCCGCTGTTGGAATTCCGCTTTTCCGCCGCCACGCCGGCCTTGAATTCCAGCCAGCGGGCCGGCTTGTAGGAGAGGTCGACGCCGGCCCGGGTGACGTCGTCCTGGCGCTGGGGAGTGGCGAGGGGGGCGATTTCGCCCTGGTAGTGGCGCTGGGCATAGCCCAGGCGGGCGGCGAGGCTGATCTTGTCGGTGGCGTCCCAGCGGGAACCGAGGGTCAGGTCGTCGGAGACGTAATAGCTGCTGTTGGTGTCCTGGAAGGCGTTGATCGCCCGCACGTAGGCGGCGGTCAGGGCGGTCTTGGCGCTGTACTGGTACAGGTAGCCCAGTTGTCCGGTCCAGCCGGAGAAATTGCGGCTGGAGAAATGGGGATGCCGGCGCTCCACGTATTCGAGGCGGCCGTTGAAGGTGCTATGCCCCGTCGGCTGCCAGGTCATGGCGAATTCCTGGCCGGTTTCGGTGAACCGGTTGTCGAACTGGCTGGCGGCATCGAAGGGGCGCTTGTTGTAGTCGCCCTCGGTCTGCCGGGTCTGGAAGCTCAGCCAGTTGCCCGAGGCCGGGGTGTATTTGATCCCCAGGATGGCGCTGTTGGCTTCGAAATCGCTTTCCTGGGTGAGCAGCCGGTCGTTGGTCACGGTCTGGTGGGAAAGGCCGCCCAGTGCGTGCCAGCTGGGATGGAAGGCGTAATCCAGGCCGAAGCGCTGGTTCTCGGTGGTGCGCAGGTTGCGCTCGCGCAGGCCCTGGAAGTCGGCGAAGGAATTCTGGGCAGAGCTGCGGTCGGCGGCCAGTTCGCCGTGGAGATGGGTGCCCACGGCCCACAGCCACTTGGCGTCGTAATGGAGATTGCCGGCGTTGAGGTAGCTGTTGCTGCTGTAATGGGTATCCACCCAGCTCACGTGGGCGATGAGTTCCTGCAGGCTGATGCGCTTGTCGAAATCGACCCCGGCGATGGTGGTGGTGATGGTGTCCATCTGCGGGTTCAGGGCGCTGGGCACGCGGAACAGGTTGTCATCCCGCAGGGTGCTGACGGCAGCCCGGAAATTGAACACGTCCATCTCGTCGGCATGAGCGGACAAGACGGCCACCAGGGGCAGGGCAAGCAGGAAACGGCGCGGCAGACGGACCATGACTGCATATTACCATGGCAATTCCGGGCTTTGGCGTCAGCCGCGTGGCATGGAAGGCGGGGCCGGGGCCCCGCCTTCGGGGCCGGGACGGATCAACGTCCCGATTGCTTGCGCCGGGCGATGAGGGTGATGAGCCCGAGGCCGGCCAGCAGCATGCCGTAGGTGCTGGTTTCCGGAATCGGGGCCAGGGAGCCGGAGCCCGGGCCGGTGTCCAGGAACGAGGCGCTGCCGCTGTCGTTGAACCGGTCGATGCCGATGGCCCGCAGGCCGACCCGCAGCAGGTTGCCCTGGGACGGAGGGCCGCCGGCAAGGGAGGCCACTACGTCGGAGAAGGTTTTTCCGGCATTGAGGATGCCCGACAGGGTCACGAATTCCCCGGGCGCTTCAGCGTTGTCGTTAACGCCGTTGTTGAAGCGGGGGAATCGGGCTGCGGCGGAGTCGGTGGCGAAGAACCGGTAGGGATCGACATCGGCGTCGGCCAGGTTGGCCGGGCTCGCATTGGGCGCAAAGTCGACGCCGGTGGATTGGGAACCGACGGCAAAGCTGGCGAACAGGTTGGAGGGGGCGTCATCCACATAGACCCGGGTGATGCTGGATTCCAGGGAACCCCGGTTGGTGAAGGTGAACAGCACCTCGTCGGAGGCTGTTCCCGGCGTCACCTCCATGACAAACTGCTTGCCGAGGCCCTCCAGTATCGGGTCACCCGGCTGGGTGATGGGGGTGAAGTTGAAGGAGGCGGCCTGGGCCGCCAGGGACATTCCGGATAGGAGAATGAGTCCCGCGAGTTTGGCTCTCATAAGACAAATTCCTGTATGAAGGCTGAGGGACATTCCCCGGCCTGGGCATACCGGCCGCGGACGGCGGCGGGCCTGGGCCCGGGAACGGCGAAGACACGGGTTTTCCGTGCCTCCCTATGGCTGACGGGTTTTCTGCTCTCTCTGTCCGGCCGGGCGGCACCGGTGCCGGCCGACGAGTCGAGTCCCTTCACTGGCGGAAGGGTGATGCGGATGGCCGGGTATGGCCCGGGTGCAGGTCCGAGGCTTTCCCTAAACCTGGAAAAGGTCCCGAAATCCATGTCCTGCATCCTGACGGATCAGCCGTCCTTCCGGCGGCGCCGGGCCAGGGCGGTCAGGAACCCCAGGCCGGCCATCAGCATGCCCCAGGTCTCGGGCTCGGGGATCGGCGGGGGCGGGGCAGCGCCGCCGCCGGTGCCGGTGTCCAGGAAGGAAGCGCTGGCGTCGTTGAGGTCGGCGATGGAGATCACATGGGCCCCGATGCGCAGGAAATTGCCGTTGCTCGCATTTCCGGCGGATAGGGAGTTGATCGCGTCGGCAAAGGTGTGGCCTGAATTGAGGGTGGCCGACAGGGTCAGGAATTCGCCCGGGTAGCGGCCGCTGTCGTTGACCCCGCTGGTGGGGGCTGGTGGATTAGCGCCGAAGCTGGAGGTGGCGTCGAAGGCAAAGGCCGGGGCGTTGCCTCCTGGCAGATTGCCGGGATTCGCCCCCGCCGAGAAGCTGACGCCCGTGCTCTGGGAAGCGACGGCGACGCTGCTGAACAGATCGACCGGGGAATCGTCCAGATAGACCTGGGCGATGGTGGAGTTGATGTTCCCCGGATTGCTGAAGGTCATCAGGACGTTGTCGGCGCCGCCTTGGGTCACGTCGACGGTGAGTTGGTTGCCCAGGCTTTGGAGCAGCGGATTGCCCTGATCCGTGATGGGGGTGAAGTGGAAGGTGTCGGCTTGCACCGCCAGGGACATGCCCATGGTGAGGCAAAGACCCGCCAGTTTTGGATTCATCGAAAATCTCCTTGATGGTTCACCAGCTGAAAGCCCGCTCCCGGGACTGCGGGCCGGGCAATGGCAGCGCCGGGACGTGTTCCGCAGATTCCCGCGATTCACGCTCGGTCCTGCCCGAAAGTTGGCCAACCAACTCAACCTAGAAAAGATCGGGGCTTTGTCAGTACGGCCTTCTCCGTAGTCGGATCGACAAGGAGGTGGCTTCAGTCATAAGGTTTTTTCCGTAGCGGGCATGGGATGGCGGTAGGGAAAGCCTATGCCAGGGGGGTGGATGGCCGCCCGGTTGCCCCTATCATCAAGGGCGGTGTATTGCTCAAGTTTCTACTGTCTAAACCCTCCTTTTTCGCTTGACAGTAGTCCACAACTACATAAAATCCCTTAAAGTATTACTTTAGTAGTACCCAGGGAGGCAATGGCTGCACCGCTCGCGATGCAGCCGGAGTTTTCGGCTCTCTCTCCAAGAAAGAAAATGCGAGCTTTGCCCGTTGCCGCAGCAACAGGGAGTCCGGCGTGGAAAGTGCGCCGGGGGCAAGGCCAACCAGTAGTCGAAAGCGATGCGGACCTCTCCCCGGGGGTTGATCCATTCTTCTTGGAGAGATCCTGTGTCTCATCGCTTCGCCATTGCCGGCCTGCGGGCCGGCGGGACCGTTCTCCTGGCCGGCTGCCTTCTGGCAGCCTCGCCGTTCGCCAGCGCTGCCCTCGGCAGCGTTTCCTCCGCCCCCGCCGGCCAGGCGGTGACCCTGGAGGGGGTGTTGCAGGTGGAGGTGGCCGATTTTCCCGATCGCAGCAGCATCACTTACCATTTCCTCAAGACCGCCTCCGGCCAGCGCCATGCGCTGAAGTTCAAGGGCGGCCGGCCGCCCCATTTCCTGTCGGGCACCCGGGTGCGGGTGCGGGGTAACCTAGCGGGTAACGTCCTGACGACGGAAGCCAGTCCCGTTCCGGTCGGTCCTGCGCCCGCCGACGGGGCCGCCGCCCTGCCCTATGCGGCCGGGAACCAGAAGACCGCTGTCATCCTGGTCAATTTCCAGGACAAGGTCACTTCGCCCCAGACGCCTTCGGCGGTGCATAGCCTCGTCTTCGGTTCGGTGAACAGCTTCTACCTGGAAAATTCCTTCCAGACCACGTCCCTGAGCGGCAATGTCTTCGGCTGGTACACCATCCCATTTTCCAGCACCGTCTGCGATATCTACAGTATCGCCAACTATGCCCGCCAGGCGGCCACGGGGGCGGGGGCGGACCTCTCGCCCTACGCCCGCTTCCTCTATATCTTTCCCAATACGTCCGCCTGCGGCTGGGCGGGCTACGGGATGATCGGCGGCAGTCCCACCGATGCCTGGATCAACGGCTATTTCGACCGCCGGATCATCGCCCATGAGATCGGCCACAACTTGGGCCTGTATCACGCCCACAGCCAGGACTGCGGCGCTTCCGTCATCGGCGGCAGCTGCACCACCACCGAGTACGGGGACCTCATCGATACCATGGGCTGGGGCTTGTACGGCCATTTCAGCGCATTCGAAAAGGAATATCTCGGCTGGCTCGGCTACGGCGCCATGCCCCCCATCGCCACTGCGGAATCCAGCGGGACTTACGATCTCGTCCCCTATGCGGGCGGCAGCAGCGGCTTTCGCGCCCTCAAGATCCTCAAGGGCACCGATGCCGTCAGCGGCCAGAAAGTCTGGTATTACCTGGAATACCGCCAGGCCGTCGGTTTCGACAATGTCCTCGCCGGCACCGGCAACCTGACCAGCGGGGTGACCGTCCGCACCGGCGGCGCCGCCAACGGCTCCTATCTCCTCGACATGACCCCGGGCAGCGACCGGACCTCCGAATACAACGACCTGAAGGACGCTGCCCTTACCGTGGGCCGCAGCTTCACCGATACCGCCGCCGGTTTTTCGGCGACGGTCACCCGGGCCGATTCCACCGGCGCCACCGTCCAGGTGGACAAAGGAGGCACCGGGACGTCCTCCTGCGTCCGCGCCAAGCCCTCGGTGGCCCTGTCGCCGTCCCAGAGCAGCGGCGTGGCTGCCGGCACCGCCGTCAGCTTCAACCTGGCGGTGGCCAACAACGACGGCGCCGCCTGCGGGTCCTCCGCCTTCAGCCTGGACAAGAGCCTGCCCTCGGGCTGGAGCGGCAGCCTGGGGGCGCCATCCCTGACCATCGGCGCCGGCGGCGCGGCGTCTACCACCCTGTCGCTGACTTCCCCGGCCGCCGCTGCCGCTGGCTCCTACAGCTTCGGGGCCAGCGCCACCAGCGCCGTCAGCGCCTTGAGCGGCAGCGCCGCAGCCACCTATGTGGTGGCCGCCGGGCCAAGCGGCCCGCTGACCGAGACGGTGACCACCAGCCAGAGGGCCTACCGGCAGGGCGACCCGGTGACCGGGACGGCCACCGTGAAGCAGGGCGGCGTGCCGGTGGCCGATGCCGCGGTGGCGTTCAAGCTCACCAAGGCCAACGGCTACCTGGTGCACCAGACCGCCGCCACCGACGCCAAGGGCCAGGCCGCTTTCCGGTACACCCTGGCCGCCGCCGATCCGGTCGGCGCCTATCGGCTCGGCGCCACGGCCGCCAGCGGCGGCGCCAGTAGCTATACCTCCACCAGCTTCACCGTCAGCAGCGGCGCCACCCTGACCGAGACGGTTGCCGCCAGCCAGTACATCTACACCCGGGGCAGCACCGCGACCACCACCGCCACGGTCAAGAGCAATGGCTCGCCGGTTCCAGGCGCCAGCGTCACCTTCAAGATGACCAAGTCCAACGGCGACCTGCTCTACTACACGACAACCACCGGCAGCACCGGCCAGGCCGTCTATCAGTATCAGATCAGCCAGACCGATCCGACCGGGTACTACCGGAGCGCTGCCACCGCGACCAGCGGCGGCATGACGGCCTATACCTCGACCAGTTTCCAGGTTCGGTAACCAGACAATAAGGCGCCAGTCAGGGGGGTGCAAAAAAGGGCGATGGAGGTGTCTCCATCGCCCTTTTCCTATCGCAATTGCATGTGCCGGTGCCGGTTCTGAAGCCGCTCTCCGCACAGCTCCCTGGATGATTCTCCCTTTTCTTGTTGGATTTTGGCTGCAGTTTAGGCGGATGGCGGAAGCCGGGGCAATAACTGCCTCGCCCCAATCGGGCCGGCGGCCCGGTACGGCATGCCGGAGCGATCCGGAGGGCCTGTAGGGAGAAGATGCGGTGCGGCAGGCAGGCACCGGCGGGCCGGCAACTTCGGGGCAGACGGCCTGTCCACGAAAGCACCGAAATGCCGATCCCGGGAGGCTGCCATGACGCCCTTGTATCTCGACTACTTCGGCGTGGCGGACGCCCCTTTCTCCATCGCCCCCGATCCCCGCTATCTCTTCATGAGCCCGAAGCACCGGGAAGCCCTGGCCCACCTGCTTTACGGCGTGCAGAGCGACGACGGCTTCGTGGTCCTGACCGGGGAAGTGGGCGCCGGCAAGACCACCGTCTGCCGCTGCCTCCTGGAGCAGCTGCCGGCCGGCTGCGACGTGGCGGTGATCTTCAATCCCAAGCTCACCGTCCTCGAACTCCTGGCCACCGTCTGCGAGGAATTCCGCATCCCCGTCCCCGGCGAGCGGCCGGGGGTCAAGGCCTATGTGGACCACATCAATGCCTGGCTGCTGGCGGCCCATGCCCAGGGGCGCATGGCGGTGCTCATCATCGACGAGGCCCAGAGCCTCGACGCCGAGGTCCTCGAACAGGTGCGCCTCCTCACCAACCTGGAAACCAACCGGCGCAAGCTCCTGCGCATCCTCCTCCTGGGGCAGCCCCAGCTCCGCGACCTCCTGGCCCGCCCCGACATGGTCCAGCTCGCCCAGCGCGTCGTCGCCCGCTACCACCTGGGGCCCCTGTCCCGGTCCGACCTGGGCGCCTACGTGGCCCATCGCCTGGCGGCGGCCGGGGCGCGCCGGGAGCTCTTCTCCCCGGCCGCCCTGGAGCGCCTCTACAGCCTGAGCCGCGGCATTCCCCGGCTGGTGAATATCATCGCCGACCGGGCGCTCCTGGGCGCCTATGTCCAGGGAAAGGGGCGAGTGGACGGGGCGACGGTGGTGGCGGCCGGCCGCCAGGTCTTCGGGGTGGGCGCTCCGGCCGGCTGGCGTCGCAAGGGGGCCGGGGCCGCCCTCCTCGGGATCGCCGCCCTGGGCGGGGTGGCGGCCCTGGCGGCCTATGCCCAGCACGATTTCCCGATGCCGCGCGCCGCCCTGGCGGAGCGGGCGGGGCTTGGGACGGGCGGCGCCATCCTGCCGGCCGGCCTGGCGGCCCCCGCCGGCGATCCGGGAAAGAGGCCCTGAGATGTCCTACATCCTCGATGCCCTGCTCAAGGCGGACCTGGAGCGGCAGCGCCGGGGAGTGCCCGGCCTGCACACGCTGCCGGTGCCGTCGGAACTGCAGCCGGCAGGCCGGCAGCGCCACCTCCTGTGGGCAGGCGGCCTGGGGGTCGTGGCCGTCTGCGCCGCCCTGGCGGCGGGGCGGGCATGCACGCCGGCTGCTCTCCGGCCCGCCGAGCCGGTGCACGCCAAACCGGCGGTCCCCGAGCTGGCCGTCGCAGTGCCGCCGGAACCGGAGCCCGTTCTGGGCCCCGTTCTGGCACCTGCGCTGGTCCTCGCCGCTCCGCCGAAGCAGATGGCCGACCCGCTTCCGGCCATCGAGCCCCGTCGGGAAGGGCCGGCCCCGGAGCGCCGGCCCGGCGCACGCCTTTACGACATCGCCGAGCTGCCGCCCGCCCTGCAGCAGGAGGCCCGCAGGATCACCGTCGCCGGCTTCGCCCAGTCCGACGACGCCACGGAACGCATGGCGGTCATCGACGACCGGGCCCGGCGCGAGGGCGAGGAGGTGAGGGGCGGGCTGCGGGTGGAACGCATTTCCGGGGATGGGGTGGTGTTCAATTTCCGGGGCTACCGTTTCCGCAAAGGCGCGCCCTGAGGCCGGCTTGTCTAGTCCAGCCATCCGGCATAGCATTGGGCCCTGACAAGGAATAGGCCGTTGGCATGGCGCCCTCCGGGCGCCGGCCTTCCGCCCCGTTTTCCCGCCCAAGGACATGGATACGCAGGGATTCCCGATGAGCCCAAGAACCGTTTTTGCCGCCCTGGCCGCAGCCGCCGGCGCCAGCCTCCTTGCTCCGGTCGCCTTGGCCGACCTCGCCAAGGTCAAGGAAGTGGAGGAGAAGCCGGTGATCGTCTTTCCGGACGGTACCCCCGGCCGGCCGGCCTTCCTGAAGACCATCAAGGGCCGTTTCGAGACTCCCCCGGCCAAGGTCGGCGAAATGCAACAGGGCTGGATGTGTGCCCGCAGCAGCGACATCCTCTGGAACTCCCCGACCCATACCCGTTATTCCACCAACCTGTTCCGTATTTTTCGCGCCGAGCTGGAGAAGGCCCACTATCCGCTGCCCAAGGTGAGCGATGCCATCTTCGAGGAGCCCAAGGCCAAGAAGCCCAACGACGAGCTCCATGTCGGCCTCCTGTTCAAGGAGGTGGCCATGAATTTCTGCTCCAAGGGGAGCGAGGGTACCCAGGGGGGCGTCTATCTCAAGATCTTCTGGCAGGTCTATGCGCCGGACGCCCAGAAGGTGGTTTTCGAGACCACCACGGAGGGCAGCTTCCAGGCCGAGGAGGTGGACAAGGCCTCGATGACCGGCTTCTTCGACCGGGCCTTCACCGCTGCCGCCCGCAATTTCCTGGCCGAGAAGGGCTTCTACGACGCCGTCGCCAATACCCAGCTGGCCGCCGCCCCGACCACTCCCGAAATCCTCCGGCTCAAGGGGGCGAAGGCCGGCACCGACCCTTTGGCCAAGAACGTCACCATGCTCCGGGCGGCGGTGGCGACCGTCTTCGGCGACACGGGCTCGGGAACCGGCTTCTTCGTCAGCGGCGACGGGCATCTGCTGACCAACTACCACGTCGTCGGCGCGGCCCGGTTCGTCAAGGTCAAGCTGACCACCGGCCGGGAGCTGGTGGGCGAGGTCGTCCGTTCCGACCGCAAACAGGACGTGGCCCTGGTCAAGACCGAGCCGATCAACCTGCCGCCCATTTCCCTGCGGATCAACGAGCCCAACATCGGCGAGGATGTGTTCGCCCTCGGCTCGCCCCTGGGGGAAAAATTCAATACCACCCTGACCAAGGGCATCCTGAGTGGCTACCGGACGGTGGACGACAATCGCTACCTGCAGAGCGACGTGGCCATCCTGCCCGGCAACAGCGGCGGGCCGCTGCTCGACGCCAAGGGCTCGGTGGTCGGCATCACGGTGGCCGGGCTGGGATCGAAGGGCCTCGCCGGAATGAATTTCTTCATCCCCATCAACGATGCCCTGGCCAAGCTCAAGCTCGAATTCGAGTGAGGGCGGCGGCCGCGGCCGCCCCGTCTACTTGCCCTGCTTGAGTTTCTCGATACCGCTCTTCAGCGTGGCTTCGACTTCGGAACCCGGTTCCACCATGGGCAGCAGCTTCTCCCAGTAGCGCACCGCTTCCGCCCGCTTGCCGGCCTGCATGGCGGCGACCCCGGCCAGGAGCAGGACGCGGGGATTCTCGCCGTCCAGCTTCAGGGCCTGGCTGATGAGGGCCTGGGGCTTGCCCTGCATGCCGGTCTGGCTGCTCATGCCCAGGGTCTCGGCATAGTCGGCCAGGAGGTCGGCGTCCTGGGACACCAGCGTTTCCGCCTTGCCGAAGGCTTCCGCCGCCTCGGCGTAGCGGCCCATGGCCTTGTAGGAACGGCCCAGCATGGCCCAGCCCTGCTGGTCGTCCGGGTTGGCCTTGAGGCGCTCGGAGAGCCTCGCCACCATGGCCTCGATCTGGGCCGGGGTGACTTGCTGGCGGGGGGCGGTGAGGGCCGGGTCGAGGGCCCTGGGATTGCCGAGGAGGGCATAGCCCGCCAGGGCGAGGAAGGGCAGGAGGACGAGGAGGGCGACGGCCGTCTTGCGGCTGGGGCGGTGGCTGCCCGCGGCCTGGGCGTCGGGCTGGACCTCCGCCAGCAGGCGGTGCTGGAGTTCCCGGCGGGCCTGGTCGAAATCGGCCTCGGCGAGGGCGCCTTCGGCCTTTTCCCGTTCCAGTTCCGCCTGCTGGTCCCGGAAGATGGCCAGGTTGGCGGCCCGCCGGTCGGCGGCGGAGGCGGCGGGTTTCACCCCCAGCCAGAGGGGCGGCAGCAGGAAGACGGCGACGATGAGGATGAGGAGGGTCGCGAAAACGGCGAATAGGGTCATGGCTGCTTGGTTTCGTTCAACAGGGCTTCGGCGCGCCGAGCCTCTTCATCCGACAGGGGGGCGTCGTCGGTGACGCGCCGGTTGCGCTGCTTCAGGTGGCGGCCCAGCATGGCGAGCCCCACCACCATGAGAAGCAGGGGGCCGACCCAGAGGAGCAGGGTGGCGGCCTTGAAGGGCGGGTTGTAGAGGACGAAGTCGCCGTAGCGGGCGACCATGAAGTCGATGATTTCCTTGTCCGACTTGCCGGCCTGGATCATGCCGCGGATTTCCCGGCGCAGGTCGTCGGCCAGCTCGGCATGGGAATCGGCGATGCTCTGGTTCTGGCAGACCAGGCAGCGCAGCTCTTCGGAAAGCTTTGTGAGGCGCTTTTCGGCCACCGGATCGGCGGCCAGCGGGGCGGCGTCGCCGGCTGGGGCCAGGTGGGCAACCAGTGCCAGGCAGAGGGCGAGGAACAGGCGCTTCACTTGGACAGCTCCCCGATCAGGGGCAGGATCTTGCCGCCCAGCACGTCCGGGGTGATGGGGCCGGTGTGCTTCATGCGGATGGTGCCGGCCTTGTCGATCACATAGGTCTCGGGGACGCCGTAGACCCCGTAGTCGATGCCGACCCGGCCATCCAGGTCCAGGACCGACAGGGTGTAGGGATTGCCGTGGCGGGACAGCCACTGGTCGGCGCGCTCCCGGGCGAGCTTGCCCTCCGCTTCCGGGCTCATCTTGCTCATGTCGGATTCGCCGTCGCCCCGCACTTCCTTGTAATTGAGGCCCACCAGGGGAACGCTGGCGCGCTTGGCGAACTCCACCAGCACCGGGTGCTCCTGGCGGCAGGAGACGCACCAGGAAGACCAGACGTTGAGCAGCCAGACCTTGCCCGCCATGTCCTGGGGCCCGAAGGTCTTGTCCGGGGCGGCCAGGACCGGCAGGGCGAAGGCCGGGGCCGGCTTGCCCACCAGGGGCGAGGGCACGTCCCGGGGATTCAGGTTGAGGCCGACGGCCAGCAGGGCGACGAGGGCGATGAAGCCGAGGAGGGGCCAGAGGAATCGATTCATGCGGTTTGGGATGCGGCGGAAGGGGTGGTGTCGGTGGCCGCTGCCCGGGCCTTCACCCGGTAGCGGCGGTCGAGGAGGGCGAAGAGGCCGCCGAGGGCCATGAGGATGCAGCCGCCCCAGATCCAATTGACGAAGGGCTTGTAATAGACCCGCACGGCCCAGGCACCCTCGGGCTTGTCCCGGTCGATGGGCTCGCCCAGGGAGACATAGACGTCCCGCAGGAGGCCGGCGTCGATGGACGCCTCGGTCATGGGCATGGCGGAGGAATGGTAGTTGCGCTTCTCCGGTGCCATCTTCTTCTGGAAGCGGCCATCCACGGAGAGGTCGATGTCCCCCTGGGCCGCCACGTAGTTGGGGCCTTCCACCGCCTTGACGCCGTTGAACCGGAAGCCGTAGCCGGCCACGGTGACGGTGTCGCCGGGCCCCATCTTGACGTCCTTCTCGTCCTGGAAGCCGCCCACCATGGTGACGCCCACCACGAACACGGCGACGCCCAGGTGGGCGAGGTGCATGCCGAAGAAGTGGCGGGGCTGCTTGAGGGCGGCGGCCAGGAAGGACTGGGTGCCCCGGGTGTGCCGGACCCGCTCGGCAAAGTTAAGGGCGGCGGTGACGGCGATCCAGGCGGCGAGCAAGAGGCCCAGGCCCACCAGGGGCGTCCAGCTGCCGTAGACGAAGGGCAGCCCCACGGCCACCAGGACGGCGGCGGCGAAGGCCCAGCGCACCACCCGCAGCAGTTCGGGCAGGGAGGCCTGCTTCCAGCGGGCGAAGGGGCCGATGCCCATGAGGAACAGCACCGGCGCCATCACCGGCACGAAGACGGTGTTGAAGTAGGGAGGACCGACCGAGATCTTGCCCAGGCCGAGGGCGTCGATGATCAGGGGATAGAGGGTGCCCAGCAGCACGGTGCTGGCGGCCACCACCAGCAGCACGTTGTTGGTGAGCAGCATGGATTCCCGGGACACCAGGCCGAAGCGCCCGCCCAGGCCGACCTTGGGGGCCCGCCAGGCGAAGAGGGCCAGGGAGGTGCCGATGACGACGGCCAGGAAGACGAGGATGAAGATGCCGCGCCGGGGATCGGTGGCGAAGGCATGGACCGAGGTGAGGACGCCGGAACGGACCAGGAAGGTGCCCAGGAGCGAGAGGGAAAAGGCCGAAATGGCCAGCAGCACGGTCCAGTTCTTGAAGCTGCCGCGCTTTTCCGTCACCGCCAGGCTATGGACCAGGGCGGTGCCTACCAGCCAGGGCATGAAGGAGGCGTTTTCCACCGGGTCCCAGAACCACCAGCCGCCCCAGCCCAGCTCGTAATAGGCCCACCAGGAGCCCATGGCGATGCCCAGGGTGAGGAAAATCCAGGCAGCCGTGGTCCACGGCCGGGACCAGCGGGCCCAGGCGGCGTCCAGCTGGCCGGAGAGGAGGGCGGCGACGGCGAAGGCGTAGGCCACCGAGAAGCCGACGTAGCCCATGTAGAGGAGCGGCGGGTGGATGACCAGGCCCGGGTCCTGGAGGAGCGGGTTGAGGTCGCGGCCTTCCTCGGCGCCGGGCAGCAGGCGCTCGAAGGGGTTGGAGGTGACCAGGATGAAGAGCAGGAAGCCGGCGGCCACCAGGCCGAGGACCCCGAGGACCCGGGCCACCATGGTCTCCGGCAGCTGCCGGGAGAAGAAGGAAACGGCGAAGGCCCACCAGGACAGCATCAGCATCCACAGCAGCAGGGAGCCCTCATGGCCGCCCCAGACGCCGGCGATGCGGTATTGCAGGGGCAACAGGGAATTGGAGTGCTGGGCTGCGTAGAGGACCGAGAAGTCGTTGGCGACGAAGGCCTGGGTCAGGCAGGCGAAGGCAAAGGTCACCAGCAGCGCCAGGGCCCGGGCGGCGGGCCGCGCCATGGCCACCCAGGCGAGGCGGTTGTAGTGGGCGCCGAGGAGGGGCAGGGTGCCGAGGGCGGCAGCGACGACGCAGGCGAGGATGAGGGCGAAATGGCCGAGTTCGGGAATCATGTCCTGGCGGTCCTCAGTTGGCGCCGGCGGGCTTGGCCGGCCCGGTGGCGGAAGCGCTGCCCGCCTGCTTGGCGGCAGTCGCCCGGGCATGGGCGTCGCCCACCGCCTTGGCGGCTTCCGGCGGCATGTAGTTCTCGTCGTGCTTGGCCAGCACCTCGTTGGCCACGAACAGGCCGTCGCCGGCGAGCTTGCCCTGGGCGACCACGCCCTTGCCCTCCTTGAAGAGGTCGGGAAGGATGCCCTTGTAATTGACCGTGAGGTCCTTCTCGTTGTCGGTGACCACGAAGCTCACCGTGACGCCGTCGGCCTGGCGGGCCAGGCTGCCTTGCTTCACCAGGCCGCCGATGCGGAACACCTTTTCCTTCGGCGCCTTGCCGGCGGCCACCTCGGTGGGGGAGATGAAGAGGGCGATGTTGCTGTTGAGGGCATTCAGCACCAGGGCGGCGATGACGCCCAGGATGACGAGGGCGCCCCCGATGAGGGCGAGGCGCTTGTGTCGGGTTTTCATTCGACGGAGTTCCTTGAAGAGCTGGCCAATTCGGCGCGCATTTGACGCTTCAGACGCGAAATAGTTTCCTTGCGGCGGCGAATAATGAAGAGAGGTTCGAGGATAAGGATGAGGGCGGTGGCCCCGAAGGAGCCCCAGACGTAGCCGGCGTAGCCCCCCATGGCCAGGAAGTCGGCAAAGCTGTTCCAGTGGATCATTTGGTTTCTCCGGCCAACATTTCCTTCACCCACTCGGTATGGCGTTCCCGCTCCAGGAGGATGGTGCGCACCCGCATGAGGGCCACGGCGATGGAATACATCCAGAAGCACAGGGCCATCAGCAGCATGCCCCAGAGCATGGTGGTCGCCATGGAGGGGGACTGGGTGAGGCTCACCGAAGCGCCCTGGTGCAGGGTATTCCACCACTTCACCGAGAAATAGATGACCGGCACATTGACCACTCCCACCAGGAGCAGCACCCCGCCCGCCTTGTCGGCCCGGCGCGGGTCGTCGATGGCCGACTGCAGGGCGATGAAGCCGATGTAGAGGAAGAGCAGGATCAGTTCGGAGGTGAGCCGGGCGTCCCACACCCACCAGGCGCCCCACATGGGTTTGCCCCACAGGGCTCCGGTCCACAGGGAGAGGAAGGCCATGAGCGCCCCGGTGGGGGCCAGGGCGGTGGCCATCATGCCGGAGAGCCGGGTGTTGAAGGCCAGCCCGATGGCGGCCCAGAAGGCCATCACCAGATAGATGAACATGGACATCCAGGAGGCCGGCACGTGGATGAAGATGATGCGGTAGCCCTCCCCCTGCTGGAAATCGGTGGGGGCGACCAGCAGGCCGAGGTAGAGGCCGGCCAGGCCGAAGACGACGGCCAGGGCGGCGAAAACGGGAATGAGCTTGCCGGCCAGGGGGTAGAAGGTGGCCGGGGAGGCATAGTGGTAGAGATGGAAGCGGGCGTTCATTCCAGAGCGATCTTGAGGGCCGCGGCGGCGGCCCAGGGGGCGAAGCCGAGGGCGGCGAAGGTAAGGGCAGCCAGGAGCGACAGGTGGGCTTCCGGCCCGAGGCCGGTGACGGTGGCGTCCACCGCGCCGGCACCGAAAATCAACACAGGAATATACAGGGGCAGGACCAGGAGCGACAACAGTACGCCGCCGCCCCGCAGTCCCAGGGTGAGGGCGGCGCCGATGCCGCCGATGCCGGAAAGGGCCGGCGTGCCGAGGAGGATGGCGCCGGTGAGGACCAGCAGGGCGTCGGCGGAAAGGTCGAACTGCAGGCCCAGCACGGGCGCCAGCAGCGCCAGGGGGAGGCCGGAAACCAGCCAGTGGGCGACCACCTTGCCCAGCACCACGAGGCCGAGGGGATGGGGCGCCAGGGCGAGCTGCTCCAGGGTGCCGTCCCGGTGGTCGTCGGCGAACAGGCGGGGCAGGGACAGCATGGTGGCCAGCAGGGCCGCCACCCACAGCACGCCGGGGGCGAGCTTGCGCAGGAGGTCGGGCTCCGGGCCGATGCCGAGGGGGAAGAGGCTGACCACAATGACGAAGAAGAAGAGGGCGGAGACGATGTCCGCCTGTCTGCGCATGGCCAGTTTGAGATCACGGCCGATCACTGCTGCGACGATTTTCAGCATCAGGAGAGGCGCAATTCCTTGACGGCGCCGGCGGGGATGTCCACCGGCTGGTGGGTGGTCATGACGCACAGGCCGCCCCGCTGGAGATGGGCGCCGATGAGGCCGGCGAGCCAGGCCACGGCGGCCACGTCGAGGGCGACGAAGGGCTCGTCCAGCACCCACAGGAGGCGCTTCTCCTTCACCAGTCGGGCCAGCGCCACGCGCCGCTTCTGGCCCTGGGAGAGGTATTTGCAGGCTAGGTCCTCGCGGCCGGCCAGGCCCACCTGTTCGAGGGCGTCGAGGGCGTCGTCCTCGGAGATTTCTTCTTCCGCCAGGCGGGCGGCGGCCATCAGGTTCTCCAGGGGCGTGAGCTCTTCCTTGATGGCGTTGTGGTGGCCCAGGTAGCAGAGGTTGCCGCGGTATTCGTCGGCCAGGCTCTTGATCGATTCGCCCTGCCAGCGGATTTCCCCGTCCTCCGGCGGCAGCAGGCCGATGAGCATGCGCAGGAGGCTGGTCTTGCCGGCGCCATTCCTGCCCTGCAGGTAAAGGAGCTCGCCCGCCTCCAGCCGAAAGCCGAGGCCGGCGAACAGGCGGCGTTCGCCGCGCACGCATTCCAGATTGTGGGCTTCCAGCATCGGCAGATAAAAAAGCGCGGAAAATCAGCGATGAATTATGAACACGCCAGTGTACCGGCAGATTGAGCAGAATCAAAACCTACAGTGAATTCCCGGAGCCAGCCATCGGGTTGCGTCAAATATTTGTCACGGTGCTGCTCAGCCCGCGCGTCAGTTCGTCGATGCGGTTGATCTGCACCCTGACGGTCTCCGAGGAGGCGGCCACCATTTCGACCTGTTGCGCGATGTCGTGACCGGCGCTGCTCTGTTCCCGGGCGGCGTTGGCGATATCGGCCATGGCGCCGGCGACCATGCCGGCACGCTGGTCGATTTGCGTCAGGGCCTGACCCACTATGCGCGAGCGGGCCGCGCTTTCGGTGGCCTTGCCGGAAGCGCTGGTCACTTCGGTGGTGACTTCCTTCATCTGGTGCTGGATTTGCGAAAGAATGGCGCCGATGCCGAGGGCGGAGGTGTTGGTCTTTTCCGCCAGTTCGCGCACCTGGTCGGCGACGACCGAGAAGCCACGCCCCGCCTCGCCGGCGCGTGCCGCTTCGATGGAGGCGTTGAGCGCCAGGAGGTCGGTCTGTTTGGAGATGCCCTGGATGATGGCCACGATTTCATGGATGCGTTCGCTCTGCTGGGCGAGTTCATCCACCTTGCCGGTGGCAAGCCCCACGAGCGTGGCCGTTTCCTCCATCACGGTGATGGTTTCGCGCACGGCCTGCTCGCCTTCCTTGACGGCGGCGACGGTTTCGCGGGTGGCGTCGAGCGCTCGCTCGGCGTTGTCGGCCACCTGGTCAATGCTGACGCTGAGCTCTTCAGTGGCGGCGGACATGCTCGCGGCGGCGGTCGCCTGTTCGCCGGTGGCGGCTCGCGCCGTCCGGGTGAGTTGCGCCAGTTCCGTCGCGGTTTCCTGCACGCTTTGCGCGACCTGCTGTTTCTGCACTTCCATGCGCAGCTTGACGATTGCGTTGTCCTTGAAGACCTGCACGGCCCGCGCCATTTCGCCGACCTCGTCGGATTTGGCGGTAAAGGGCACTGCGACACGCGTGTCGCCGCCGGATAAGCCGCTCATCGTCGTGTTGATTTCGGTGAGGGGGATGGCGACGCGAAAGCGGATGAACCAGAAGGTAAACAGGCCGAATACGGCGAGAATGAGGCCGGCTGCGAACATGATGCCGCCCACCTTGATCGACAGCGACCAGATGGCGTCCTCGACCCCATCGGCGCCGACCTTGCGCCGTTCCGCCAGCGCCGACTTGATGCCGACTAGCGCGGCACTGCCGGCGTTTTCCTCCTCGGGCGAAATGTCGCCGCCGGCGAGCGCGCGCTCGTAGGCGGCGACAGTTTTTTCCAGTACGGCCAGATGCGCTCTTTCCGCTTCAGAAGGGTTGGCGTTGAGGAAAGCAGGGAAGCCCTCGCGCACCTTCAGCAGGGCTTCTGCGACGGCTTGTCGCGCACTCGCGTCGCCCTGGCGGGCGGCGGGCCAGCTGCGCGCCACGCCGCCATGCCCCAGATAGTGCTGGAAGTGGCCGAGCAGATCGATGCGGCGGGCGAGACCGGAATCGAAGTCGCGCCAGACGCCGGTGATTTGGGCCACCGACTTGAAAGCCAGGCTGGTGCCGGCAAAGCCGGCGGCGAGCAGGACCAGGGTGAAGACCGTGATGAAATTCCCGACCCGGAACATGCGCACGTTGTCGACAAAGCCGAACAGCGCGACGCTGATCTTGCCGAGCAGGTTCAGGGTCCGGTCATAGGTTCCGGCGTGGTCGTCAGGCATGGGGCATTTCCTTCCACGATTGCAGTTCGCGCCGGCTCATTTCGATAGCCGGGTCGATGGCGGCGGCGACGGCGGCGGAGAGCCCGCCGCCCCAGGTTTCGATGTTGGCGTATTGCACGCCGATCAGCGTGATGGCCCGCGGGCAGCGTCCGGTCAGTTCAGCGGCGGCCAGCACGTCGGTGAACCCGGTCTGGTGCAGGCTGAGGGGGCGTTGGCCGAAAAAGGCCGGAATTGCGCCGTCGCGCAGTACGACCATTTCGCCCGGTGGCCGGCCGAAATCGACGGCGTCGAAAACGATCATCCGGGCGGCGTCCTGCACCAGGGGTAGCAGGTAGAGCCCCTGGGTGCCGCCATCCACGAGTTCGACCGCGGGGGGCAGATCGCCGCGCTCCTGCAGGCGCGCGACGACGTGCGGACCGAATCCCTCATCGGCCCACAGGACGTTGCCGATGCCGAGCAGCACGGTATTGCCGTCCGCTGCCATCATCGCCGGTACTGCCTTTCGCCCGAAAGCATCGAGCTGATCATGGTCTGACGCGACATCACGTCCTCGCGCACGGCGATGTAGACGTGGATACAGACGAAGCCGGCCATCACCCACATCGCCAGCCGGTGGATGACGTGCAGGTCCATGGTATTGCCGAAGATCGTGGTGACCCACCCGAACAGCGCGTATTGCCAGCTGTCGTGCCCCGTGACCTCGGCATACATGGCGAAGCCGGTGACGATGATGATGAAGCCGGGCAGTACATACATCAGCAACATGGCGATGCCGCCCAGCGGATTGAGGCCGACGTAGCGCTTCGGCTGGTCGTTGATCAGCAGGTTCCACCGGATCTGCCGCATGAAGCCGTCGAACCACTCGGCGCGCCAGATGGCCGGCACGAACAGGTGATGGGAGATGCCTTTCTCGACGAAGGTGAGCCAAAGCCGTGCGATGGCGAGCAGGGCGAAGAGGTAGCCGGAGGCCAGGTGCAGGAAGCGTATCCAGCCCATGATGTAGAGCGAGGAAGGATCGCCCAGCGCGGAGGGCGGCGGCACGCCGATGAAGTAGCCGGTGACGCACAGCACCAGCACCAGCAGGCCATTGATCCAGTGCCACCAGCGGACGCCCGGCCCGTAGATGGTGACCGGCGGCGGAATACCGCCCTCGGGCAACTGGTGGTAAGGGATGTAGTGCTTCATTACAGCACCCGGGCGACGGTCAGTTCGCCGCCATCGGGGCCGATGACGTGCGTGGCGCAGGCCAGGCAGGGGTCGAAGCTGTGGATCACGCGCAGGATCTCCAGCGGCTTCTTCGGGTCGGCCAGGGGCACCCCCAGCAGCGCCGCCTCGTAGGCGCCGATATTGCCCTGCGCGTCGCGCGGGCTGGCATTCCACGTGGTGGGCACCACGCATTGGTAGTTTTCGATCTTCTGGTTCTTGATGTGGAGCCAATGGCCCAAGGCGCCGCGCGGGGCTTCGCAGAAGCCGACGCCCTTGGCCGTGGCCGGCCAGGTCGTGGGGGACCATTTTTCGGTGTTGGCGGTGGATTCGTTGCCGCCCTTGATCGTGGCCTGTAAATAGGCGACCTGTTCGACGAGCTGTTCCGCCGCCCATTGCGCCTCCAGTCCGCGCGCCGCCGTGCGGCCGAGGGTGGAAAACAGCGCTGTCAGCGGCAGGCCGAGCTTGCCGAGGGCGCCATCCACCAGTTCCTTGACCCGGGCGTTGCCGCCGGCGTAGGCGATCACCATGCGCGCGAGGGGCCCGGTTTCCATGGCATGGCCCTTCCAGCGCGGCGCCTTGATGTAACTGTACTTGGCACTTTCGTCGAAGGCTTCAATCTTGTCCGGGGTCTGGCGGGTCTTTGCGCCGAGGCGGAAGTCGACCTCGGTGAGTCCGTCCCAGGGGTGCAGGCCGGCCTTGTCGTCGGGGTAGCGATACCAGGAGTGGGGCACGAATTCCTGAACGTGCGCCGGGTCGCGCAGATCGACTTCATGCAGTGTCTTCAGGTCGCCATTGACGATGGCGCCGCGCGGCAGCATCAGGCTGGCGTTGGAATCGTCGTTGGCGCGTGTCGGGAACTCGCCGTAGGACAGCAGGTTCTGGCTCGCCAGGCCACCGCCGTGCTTGAACCATTCCGGGTAGAACGAGGCGATCGCCAGCAGGTCGGGAATGTAGACCTGCTCGATGAAGGCGAGGGACTGGGCGGCGACCGAGGCCACCAGGTTCATGCGCTCGACGTTGATCGAGGCGCCCGACGAACCGGTGGCGTGCATGTTGATGGCGGAGGGCACGCCGCCCACCAGCCACATCGGGTGGGGGTTCTTGCCGCCGAACACGGCCTGGATCTTGACGATCTCGCGCTGGAAGTTGAGCGCCTCGATGTAGTGCGCCACCGCCATCAGGTTGGCTGCCGGGGGCAGCTTGTAGGTGGCATGACCCCAGTAGCCGTTGCGGAACGGCCCGAGCTGGCCGGAGCCGACCAGTTTCCTGACGCGATCCTGGACGTCCTTGAAATAGCCGGGCGAGGAATGCGGCCACGGCGAGATCGACTGCTGCAGCTCGGAGGTGGCCTTGGGCGAGGCGGACAGTGCGGAGACGACATCCACCCAGTCCAGCGCGTGCAGGTGATAGAAATGCACCAGATGGTCATGCACATAGAGCGCCAGGTGCATGATGTTGCGGATAGTGTTGGCGTTGGTGGGGATCTGGATTGCCAGCGCATTCTCCACCGCGCGGATCGAGGCGAGCGCATGGACGCCGGTGCATACCCCGCAGATGCGCTGGACGAAGGCCCAGGCGTCGCGTGGGTCGCGTCCCTTCATGATGGGCTCCAGGCCGCGCCACATGGTGCCGACGGACACCGCGTTGCGAATGACGTTGCTGCCGTCGATATTCACCTCGACGCGCATGTGGCCCTCAATGCGCGTCACCGGGTCGAGGGCAATCCGTCGGCCGCTGTCGTCGAGCGTGAAGCCGTTGGGGGTCTTGGTCTGCGTCATGCCTGCGTTTCCTTCTCTTCCTGGGTGGCGCTGGCATCCGGTTTGTCGCCGCGCTTCATCACTCGCTTGATCGCGGTGGCGCCCAACTGGACGGCCACCGCTGTGCCGAGTCCCGCCGCGCCCGCCGCCGCGACCTTGTCGGCGTTCGACTCGATGCCCCATTGCTGCATGTCGGGCAGGCGCTCGTAGAACGGCCCGCGATCCCAGAAGCCGTCTTCGGAGCAGCCGATGCAGCCGTGGCCGGAACGGATCGGGGAACTGGTGTTTTCGTTCCACCCGATGGTGGCGCAGGCGTTGTAGGTCGTGGGGCCGCGACAGCCCATCTTGTAGAGGCACCAACCCTGTTTGGCGCCTTCGTCGTCCCAGTTTTCGACGAACTGGCCGGCGTCGAAGTGGGCGCGGCGATAGCATTTGTCATGGACGCGCTGCGAGTAGAACAGCTTGGGCCGCAGCCGGTTGTCCAGTTCGGGCAGGCGGTCGTAGGTGAGGATGTAGCTGATGACGCCGGTCATGACTTCGGCAATGGGTGGGCAGCCGGGCACGTTGATGACCGGTACGCGATCCACCAGCTTGTGGATCGGCGTGGCGCGTGTCGGATTGGGTTTGGCCGCCTGCACGCAGCCGGAGGTGGCGCAGGTGCCCCAGGAGATGATGGCCTTGGCGTGGCGCGCCGTCTCCTCGAATTTCTTCTTGAACGGCCGGCCGCCGACGATGCAGGCCATGCCGTCGTTGGCAAGCGGCACGTTGCCCTCGACAGCAAGGATAAAGGCGCCGCGATAGTCACGGATGATGTCGTGGAGGATTTCCTCCGCCTGGTCGCCGGCGGCGGCCATGATGGTGTCGTCGTAGTCGAGCGAGATCATGCTCATCACGATGTCGGAGACCAGGGGGTGGCCCGAACGCAGGAAGCTCTCGGAACAGCAGGTGCATTCCAGCCCATGCAGCCACACCACCGGAATGCGGGGCTTGGTCTGCATGGCGTGAGCGACGCTGGCGGCGCCGTTCGGACCGAGGCCCAGGTAGGTGGCGGTGAGGGCGCAAAAACCCAGAAAATCGCGCCGCGAAACGCCGCGCTGCCGGAATACGTCGTAGAACGTCGGCTTGTCGGCCATGCCGATCTCCCTCTATCCGACCCATTGTGATTGTTGTGCCTGCAGTCGCGCCTGCGTGGGTCGCGCAGGTCGATGAGGTTGACTCGGAAAACACCATGCCCAGGCAATGTACCAACGGAACATACAACCGCCTTGATCGGAATCAATCAGGCATATTTGAGGCATGATGCAAGTCAAATAGAAAAGATGCCGCAAGGACTAGTATTTCATGAAAGTGGACTATGCAGGATGACATATATCGAAAGATAAATGTCATTGGGCAACCTTCAAGAAATGCCGAATAGGTGGTGGGTTATGCCTTTATCAATGCTCTGGCTCCAGTGCGGGGGATGCGGCGGAGACACGATGTCGCTCTTGAATGCGGCAGCGCCCGAAGTCGGGGATCTCTTCCGGCAACTCGACATCGAGTTGTTGTGGCATCCGTCCCTCTCGAATGATTCCCCGGCGGCCCATGACGCGTTGCTCGAAGCGATTCTCGCCGGCGACGTGGCGCTCGACATCCTGGTCGTGGAGGGGACTATCGTCCGCGGGCCGGCGAATACCGGCATGTTCGACACTCGTCGGGGTCGCCCCAAGAAGGATCTGGCGGCGGCTTTGGCCAGACAGGCAAACCATGTCGTCGCCGCCGGCACCTGTGCCGCCTTCGGCGGGATCGGGACGAATGACACCTTGCAAGGCTGCGGGCTTCAGTTCACCGGCAAGACTCCGGGGGGCTTGCTGGGTGCCGAGTTCCGCTCCCGCTCCGGCGGGCCGGTGATCAACCTGGCGGGCTGTCCGTGCCATGAACAGGCCATGACCGGCACGCTGAGCGCCCTGGCGGGCGGCCAAGCGCTGGCGCTGGATGAATTCAACCGTCCTCTGGACTGGTACGGCATGACGGTGCACCAAGGCTGCACACGCAACGAATATCACGAATACCGCGTCGAGGAGACGGATTTCGCCCAGCGTGGCTGCCTGTTTTTCTTCAAGGGCTGCCATGGCCCGCTGGCGGACGGCCCCTGCAACAAGGTGTTGTGGAATGGACGTTCGTCCAAGCCCCGGGCCGGCGTGCCGTGTTTCGGCTGCACCGACCCGGACTTTCCGCAATCCTTTCCCTTCTTCGTCACCCGCGACATCGAAGGCGTGCCCATCTCGCTGCCGAAAGGCGTCAGCCGCGCCCACTACATGGTGTACAAGGGCATGGCAGCGGCGGCGGCGCCGAATCGCCTGAAACAGCGCGAAACCAAGATCTGAAGGTCCTTTTAGCCATGACTCGTAGAATCATTCGCGACCTTCCCCTCAATCGCGTCGAAGGCGACCTGGAAATCCGTGTCGAACTGGAAGACAACCGGGTGGTGGATGCCTGGAGCTCGGGGACCATGTTCCGCGGCTTCGAGAACCTCATGGTCGGCCGCGGTGCCCTTGACGGACTGGTGATCACTCCGCGCATCTGCGGCATCTGCAGCACGACGCACCTGATGGCGGCGGCCTGCGCCCTCGACCAGATCGCCGGCGTGCGCCCGCCAGGCAATGCACTGCGGCTGCGCAATCTGACTCTGATGGTGGAGAACTGCCAGAGCGACCTGCGCCAGTCCGTACTGATGTACATGCCCGATTTCGCAACGCCGGCCCATGCGGCTCATCCCTTGCACGCGGCGGCGGTGAAACGTTACGCCCCGCTGGCGGGCGAGCGTTGCATCGACGTCGTGCGCGAAACGCGCAAACTCCTCGAAATCATCGCCATCCTCGGCGGTCAGTGGCCTCACAGCTCGTTCATGGTGCCGGGCGGGGTGACCTATATTCCGAACCTGGCCGAATTGAACCAGTGCCGCGGGCTCCTGCAGCATTTTCGCCGGTGGTACGAACAGCAGGTACTCGGTTGTTCGCTGGAACGCTGGCAGGCGGTCCGATCGGTCTCCGATCTCGATGCCTGGCTGGAAGAGAATGATGCGCAGCGCGACAGCGACGTCGGCTTCTTTCTGCGCTTTTCCCGCGGAGCCGGGCTGATCGGGCAAGGTCGGGGGCATGGACATTTTCTCTCCTACGGTTCTCTCGATATCCCGTCCGGCAGCGCAGTCACTGGCGGCGAAGATCGGTATTTGGTGCCTGCCGGTTTCCGGACGGCTGATGGCCGGATCGAGCCCTTCGACCAATCCCGCGTAGCGGAACATGTCGCCTCGTCCTGGTACGAGGGTGTGGGCGGGCGGCATCCTTTCGACGGCGAAACCGTGCCGCTGGCTACCGGCGCCGACGGGAAAAAATATTCCTGGTCCAAGGCGCCCCGCTATGCCGGCCTGCCCGCGGAAACCGGGCCACTGGCCGAGCGCGTGGTTGGCGGCGATGCGCTGTTCGGCGACCTGTTGCGGTGCTATGGCCCCGACTTGGTGAGTCGCCAGCTGGCGCGCCTGGTGCGTCCGGCGACCCTGCTGCCGGCGATGGAAACCTGGCTGGATGAATTGCTTGCCCAACGTGATCAGCCGTTTTATGAAACCGTCCCGCCGCTGCAGCAAGGCCGAGGCTTCGGCCTGATCGAAGCGGCGCGCGGCGCCCTCGGCCACTGGGTCGAGATCCGCGACGGCAAGATCGCCCGCTACCAGATTGTCACGCCCACCGCATGGAACGGTTCGCCGCGCGACGATGCGGGCGTACGCGGGCCATGGGAGGAAGCGCTGATCGGCCTCCATGTCGCCGACATCGACAACCCGGTCGAAGCCGGCCACGTGGTGCGCTCCTTCGATCCCTGCCTGGTGTGTACGGTGCATGTCGTCGGTGCCGACACCACTCCACTACGCTGCTGAGCGGGCGCCCGTGGCGAACACGGCGGTCATCTGTCTCGGCAATCGCTTCATCGCTGGAGATGCGCTCGGCTGCCGGGTATATGACTACCTGACCCGCATATCTCCCCGTGCGGCGGGGATCGATATCCTCGACGGCGGACTGTGCGGACTCGACCTGCTGCGCCTGGTCGAACATCGGCAACGGGTGGTGTTCGTCGACGCCGTCGCCGGTTTGGCGGAGAGCGGCGCCACCGTCGTGCTGAGCCGCGCACAGATTGCCGCCCATGCCGGCGGCTACGGCCATGGTGCCGGGTTGCCCTACCTGCTGCAATTGTTGCCCGCCCTGCATCCTCTCCCCCTGCCCGAAATCGTGCTGGTCGGGAGTGAAGGCGAACCCGATGCTCCCATGATCCGTCAGGTGGCCGAGCTCAGCATGGAGATCGCAGTGCATGGAACCTGCTAATCCGATCCGTAGAGCCGGGGATTTTGAGGCGCTCTTCGCCGAAAACCGGATGTTGCGCGATGAAATCCGGGTGGCACGCCAGGCCGCCGAGATTACCGCGCAAATGGTGGTCGAGCAGTTCGAGAAGACCGAGGCGATGCAATGCCGGTTGTGGGAAGCCAACGAAGAACTCACGGCCATCCTTGAGTCCTCGATGATCGGTATTGCCCTCGTCAAGGAACGTGTCATTCTCAAGGGCAACAACAAGTTTCATGAGTTGTTCGGTTACGTACCCGGCGAACTGGCCGGGCACAGCGTGAGTTGTCTCCACCCGAACAAGGAGAGTTATCTTGCGATGGGCGAAGGTTACCGCCGCCTTGCGCAAGGGGAGCGCTTCCGGCAGATCCTCGAGCTGAAGCGCCGCGACGAGACGCGTTTCTGGGCACGCATTAACGGGTGCATGTTGTCCGGCAATGTTGCGCGTGGTTCCGTGTGGATGTTCGAGGATGTCACCGCCGAGCATGAAGCTCAGACCGCGCTGGTACAGGCCAGGGAAATCGCGGAAAGGGCAGAACACGACTTGCGTGCCAGCTATGTCGAACTGGAGCAGGCCAACCGGCGTCTGCAGCAGTTGGATCAATTGAAGTCCGACTTCCTGTCTTCCGTTTCCCATGAATTGCGTACGCCACTGACCTCGATCCGCGGTTTTTCCCAGCTCGTCGGCCGCGAGTTCGGCCGCAGCTTCGCGCCCCTGGCCAAAGATGATCCGGGATTGCAGAAGAAGGCGGCGCGGATCGAGGAAAACATCGAGATCGTCCTGAAGGAATCGGAGCGCCTGACCCGCCTCATCAACGATGTGCTCGATCTGGCCAAGATCGAATCGGGGCGGAACGAATGGCACGATGCACCCATGCAGGTGGAGGCCTGGCTGCAGAACGCCGCTGAAGTGACCGCCGGCTTGTTCGAGGAGAAGCCGGCGGTCAGGTTGCAGCTCGACATCGGTGCCGGGCTGCCGTCCTTCATCGGCGATGCCGACCGCATGCTGCAGGTGCTGGTCAACCTGGTCAGCAACGCCGTCAAGTTCACAGATAGCGGCAGCGTCGGCCTGCACGCCTTCCTCAACCGCGAGGGCCTGATCCAGGTGGATGTGCGCGACAGCGGCATCGGTTTCCCGCCGGAAGAGGCGGAAACAATTTTCGACAAGTTCCAGCAGGCCAGACAGGGCGATACCCTGCTCGACCGGCCCAAGGGCACGGGGCTGGGGCTCGCCATCTGCCGGGAAATCATCGAACGACACGGCGGTCGCATCTGGGCGCAGTCCGAACCGGGCCGGGGCAGCGTCTTCTCGCTGACCCTGTTGCCTGTCCCCGGCAGTCTGGCGGAGGTCGCCAAAGGTGTGGCGGGCGTCACGCCGGCGCCCGACCCCAGTCGAGCGCCGGCGGCGAGCGACAAGCCTGATCGCAAGAAGGTGCTGGTAGCGGATGACGATCCCAGCGTGTGCGATTACTTCGCCCAATTGCTCCAGGAGCAGGGTTACGAGGTCATCACGGCGGCGGACGGTCAGGCGGCGCTGGAGGCCGCGCGCGTCCAGCAGCCCGATCTGATCACGATGGACCTGGCTATGCCGGTAATGGACGGCTACACGGCCATCGCCCGGCTGCGGGACGATCCTGTCCTTGGGCGTATCCCGATCATGGTGATTTCCGCCCTTCCCGGCTGGGAAAAGGCGGGCGGAAACCTGGCCATGGGCAAGCCCCTGGACGAGCAGCGCTTCGTGGAAAATATCCATCTCCTGCTGCATGGGGCCGACTATGTCCGGAGCGACAGGAAATTGCAGCTTCTCGTCCTGTACGACGAGCATCCGGCGCCCACATTGATGGCGGGCGGCTACACCGCCGCCTGCGACGTTGGCTTTTGCCCGGTAGCTGAACTATCAGCCCGCATCCGCGCGGGTTTCCAGGGGATGGTGGTCGTTCCGGCCGATCTGCTCGGCAAGGTCGATATCGGTTTTCTCGATGCCACCCCGTCGCTGGAGGTCATGATCGTTCCCGTGCCGGCGGCAGGCGACAAGGCGTTTGCTGTTCCGGCGCAACCGCAAGCGCTGCCATGACTTATCGCGACAAGGACAAACCCATGGGAAATCCCGCAAAAATCGTCATCGTGGACGACGAAGTGCATATCCGCGTCCTGCTCGAACAAACGTTGGAGGATCTGGCTGGCGAACCGGAAATTCTGACCGCCATCAATGGCGCGGAAGGCCTCGCACTCATCGAGCGCGAACGGCCGCAGTTGATCTTCCTGGACGTGATGATGCCGTTCATGAACGGGTACGAGGTGTGCACGGCCGTACGCGGCAACAGCGACCTGACCGATGCCACCATCGTCATGCTGACCGCCAAGGGACAGGAGTCCGACCGGGCGCGGGGGTTGGAGGCCGGCGCCCACCACTTCGTCACCAAGCCTTTCGACCCCGACGAAATTCTTGCTCTAGCCGAGGCGATTCTCGAGCCATCATGATCGACGCGGCGCACTACCTCAAGGCGGCGTGGGTGCTGCAGCAATTCGCGCTGGCCTTGCCGCTGCTTCCCGCTGGCGCGAGCCTGGCGCTGCGGCTGGGCAGCAAGCTCACGGCAAGCGTCGGCGAAGCCGGCGACAGCCTGACCGAGGACATGGCCGGGTGCAGTTCCTTTCCCATCCTGCTCGAGGAAGAGCGCGTCGGCGTCTTGTTGATCACACCGGCGGGCGAGGCGACGCGGCACTGCGGGCCGTTGCTCGCCCATGCCCTGCAGGGCATGCTTCAGAGCGAGCATGCGCGGCGCGCGGTGGCGCGCGAAACGATCGAAAGCTACCGCGAGATGGCCATGTTGCAGCGGGCTGTCATCGAATTCAATCATTTGCTCAAACCCGCCGCCGTGGCTGCTGCGCTGCTGCGGGAATTCGATAAGCTCAAACCCGGCGCCGACCATGGCGCCATATTCCTCTATGACGAGGCAGAGGAGGGGCGGCTCGAACTGATCCAGTGCGTCGGCGACGGCGCCGCGGACATATTTTCCCGTTTGCAGGCCGGTTCCCTGTTCGTCGATATGGTTTCGCATGCAACCGGGGATATCGCCAATGACCTGCCGAACTCCCCATGGTGGACACCGGAGCTTGCTCCGCTCGGCGCCTTGATGTGGCTGCCACTGAACGCCCATGATGAGCGCCTTGGCTGGCTGGTGGTGGCATCGCGGCGAACGGAAGGTTTCTCCGCTGCGGACATGAAACGCGCCCAGGTATTGGTGTCAGTCGCCGCCACGGCTCTGCGCAATGCTCAGCTCTATGCCGCCGAGCAGAGACTGTTCCAGTCCTTCGTGCAGGTCATCGCTACCGCCATCGACGCCAAGTCGCCCTATACCGCCGGTCACTGCCGCCGAGTGCCGGAAATCGCGTTGATGATCGCCGAGGCTGCCCACATGGCTGAAAGTGGGCCCTTCGCCGACTTCGTCCTGGACGACGCCGGGCGCAATGCGCTGGAAATCGCCGCCATGCTGCACGACTGCGGCAAGGTGGTGACACCCGAATGGATCATCGACAAGGCCTTCAAGCTCGATGCCATCGTTAACCGGATAGATCTGGTCGCCCTGCGTTTCGAGCTTCTGCAGCGGGATGCGGAACTCGACCTGCACCGCGCCCTGGCGCAGGACGCGGATCGGGATGCCGCCCGACAAGTTTACCTGGAACGCGTCCGCCACCTCGACGACGACTTCGCCTTCCTTGATAAATGCAACCGCGGCACCGAGTTCATCACGGATGAGCAGCTTGCGCGCATTCGGACCATCGCCTGCCGCACGTGGCGGGATTCGCACGGCGCAACCTTGCCGCTGCTCACGGAGAACGAGGTCTACAACTTGTCCACGCAGCGCGGCACCCTCAACCCGGAAGAGCGCAGGATTATCGAAGACCACGTCGTGCATACCATCAACATGTTGTCGCAGATTGCCTTTCCACGCCCCTTGCGAAAAGTCGTGGAATACGCCGGCGGCCATCATGAGCGCATGGATGGGCGCGGCTACCCGAATGGTTTGACCGCCGCGCAGTTGTCCATTCCAGCACGCATTCTCGCCATCGCCGATGTGTTTGAGGCGCTGACGGCACCCGACCGGCCCTACCGCAAGCCCGGCAATCTGGACTGGGTGCTCGATATCATGCAACGCCAGAAGCTGGACGGCCACATCGACGGCGACTTGTTCGATCTGTTCCTGTCCGAACGGATTCACCTGGACTATGCGGAAAAGCACCTCGCCGCACGGGGCAAGTAGGTCCATCGGACGAATTTTTTCAGATCGCGGAAGCCCGGGGGGGAAGGGACTACTCCAGCCGGTAATTGATATCGACCCGGCCATCGGCCTGCCGGGCGAAGATGTCGCCGGTTTTCATGCCGCTGGATTCGCAGGCAATGTGGATAACGTCGATCCGTTCGTTGGCCTGGGAGGAGACTTTGGCCTCCGCTCCGGCTTTTTCGCACAAGCCCCTGGAAAACCGCTCGATGCGGACCCCGGGATTGTCGCCGCCAGGGATGGTTACCGAGCCGTATTCCACGGCGTGGGCCAGGCCGCCGCAAGCGGCGGAGAAGGCAATGACCAGAAATGGCTTCATCAGGGAATCCTTGAAATTCGCCCATGGAAAATGCCAAAAGAATAGATCGGCTGTCTTGTGCCTTCGATTCCTGCTTCCCCTGAGATTGGCGGCTCTGTTTTGCTGTATTGCGGCCTCCGGGCAGTTGCCTACCGAAGCGTTACAGCCGCTACGGACTGCCGGTATAGTGATGCCGATGAAACCGGAAACTCCTCTCCTCGGTCGACAGGCGTGAACTCGGTCGGCAGCCTCTCGGTCGCGGCCCGCTTCGCGGAAGGGCGTCTGTCGGGGCTGTCCGTCCAGCTGGAGCGGCCGCCGGTGGCCAAGCTCTTTATCGGCCAGCGGCCCGAGGCCGTGGCCCGGACCGTGCCCTATCTCTACACCCTGTGCGCCCACGCCCAGGGGGCGGCCTGCCGGGGCGCACTGGCGGCGGCGGCCGGCGAAGCGCCGCCCCCCGCCGATTCGGCGGCCCTGTGGGCGGAAGCCCTGCATGAGCATTTCTGGCGCCTGCTCCTGGACTGGCCCCTGGCCCTGGGGCTGCCCCAGGCCAAGGACGCCTTCATCGCCTGGCGGGGCGCGCGGACCGGCGGCGGAATCGTCGCCGCCACGGCGGCATTGCTGGAAAACACCCTGCTCGGCTGCCCGCCGGCGGCCTGGCAGGAGGGGGAGGCGACGGCGGTCCCGTCGTCCCTCGCCGGCCGGTGCTTAGAGCGCCTGGGACGGGTCGGGAAGGTGGCGGCTTTCGAAACGCCGCCTTTGACGCCCGGCGACTGGCTTGCCTACTGGCGAACCGAGGGCGGCAGCCCTCCGGCGACGGCCCGCCCGGCCTCGGTGGGCGCCGCCTGGCGGGCCCGGCTGCGGGAAACGGTGGCGGCGGCCCGGGCCCTGGAGTCCGGGGCTGCGTATCCGGTGGCGGTGGCCGGCGGCGACGGCTGGGGCGTCGGCCAGACCCTCACCGCCCGGGGCGTCCTGACCCACGGGGTGCGGATCGTCCGGAGGCGGGTGGCGGCCTACCGGGTGTGGGCCCCCACGGATTGCCATTTCGCCGATGCCTCGGGCCTGGCCGTCCTCCTGCGCGACGGGACGTGGCCGGACGGGGCGGCGGCCAAGCGGGCGGTGGAACAGGCGGTGCTCGCCCTGGATCCCTGCCTGCCCTACACAGTGAGGGTGAACGATGCATGAAATGTCCCTGGCTGAAGGCGTGCTTCAGCTGGTCGAGGAAACCGCCCGGCGCGAAGGCGCAGCGCGGGTGAAGACGGTGGTGCTGGAAATCGGGCAGCTGTCGTCGGTGGAGCCGGAAGCGCTGAAATTCTGCTTCGAGGCGGTGGCCCATGGCACTATGGCGGACGGGGCGGCTCTCGCCATCCTGGACGTGCCCGGCGCCGGCTGGTGCATGGCGTGCAGCGCCACGGTGCCGCTCCAGGAAGTGTTCGGCACTTGCCCGCAATGCGGCGGCTACCAGGTGCAGGCCACCGGGGGGACCGAAATGCGGGTCAAGGAAATCGAGATCGAGTAGGAGGAAACCAATCCATGTGTACCACTTGCGGCTGCGGTGCCGGCGAAACCCGCATCGAGGGCGATGCCGCCCATTCCCACGACCACGAGCACAGCCACGGGCATGGGGACGGCACCGTCCACAGCCATCCCCATGACCACGGCCACGATCACAGTCACCATCACCACGAACACGGCGTCGCCGGCGACCTGGATTTCGGCGCCGGTCCGGCCCGGGCCCACGCCCCGGGCATGAGCCAGTCCCGCATGGTGCAGATCGAGCAGGACATCCTCGCCAAGAACAACACCTATGCCAAGGCCAACCGGGCCTGGTTCGACGAACGCGGCATTTTCGCCCTCAACCTCGTCTCCAGCCCCGGTTCGGGCAAGACGACCCTCCTGGTGAAGACCATCGAAGCCCTGAAGGGGAAGGTGGCCATCACCGTCGTCGAAGGCGACCAGCAGACTTCCAACGACGCCGAGCGCATCCGCGCCACCGGCGTGCCGGCCCTGCAGATCAACACCGGCAAGGGCTGCCACCTGGACGCCCATATGGTGGGCCACGCCCTGGAGCGCCTGAAGCCCGCCGACGAATCCCTCTTCCTGATCGAGAACGTCGGCAACCTGGTGTGCCCGGCCGCCTTCGATCTGGGGGAGCACCACAAGGTGGCCATCCTGTCGGTTACCGAGGGGGAGGACAAGCCCCTCAAGTATCCCGACATGTTCCGGGCCGCCGACGTGATGCTCCTCAACAAGTGCGACCTCCTGCCCTACCTGGACTTCAACGCCGACTTGGCCGAGGAGAATGCCCGGCGGGTGAATCCCGATCTCACCATCTTCCGGGTTTCCGCCACCAGCGGCGACGGCATGGCAGCCTGGCTGTCCTGGATCGAGGCCGGGCTGGAAACCCAGGGCGGCAAGCGGGCCGAGACCGTCGATGCCCTCAAGAACCGTATCGCCGAACTGGAGCGCCAGCTCCGGCGCTGAGCGTCCGCCGATGACCGCTTGCCGCATCCGGGTGCGCGGCCTCGTCCAGGGGGTGGGCTTCCGCCCCTATGTCTGGCGCCTGGCCCGGGAACTGGGGGTGGACGGCTGGGTCCGGAACGACGCGGAGGGGGTTGAGATCGAGGCCCGGGCCGGCGCCGAACCGCTGAAAGCCTTCCTGGAGCGCCTGCCCCGGGAAGCGCCCCGCCTGGCCCGCATCGATGCCGTCGAAACCGAGGCGGTGGCGGCCGGGGTGGCGGGCGCCGGCTTCGCCATCCTGGAAAGCGGTGCCGGCGCCGGCGCCGTGGCCACCGCCATCGGGCCGGACGCCGCCCTCTGCCCCGACTGCATGGCCGATCTTTTCGACCCGGCCGGCCGGCGCTGGCGCTATGCCTTCACCACCTGCACCCACTGCGGCCCGCGCTACACCGTGAGCCGGGGCGTCCCCTACGACCGGGCCCGCACCAGTCTTGCCGCCTTTCCCCTCTGCCCGCCCTGCGCCCGGGAATACGCCGACCCCGCCGATCGCCGCTTCCATGCCGAAACCACCGCCTGCCCGGACTGCGGCCCCCGGCTTTCCCTTCTCGACGCTGCCGGCCGGACCCTCTCCGGGGAGCCCATCGCCGAAACCCTGAAACTGCTCCAGGCCGGCCGCATCGTCGCCCTCAAGGGCTTGGGGGGCTTCCATCTCGCCTGCGATGCCCGGAACGGGGCGGCGGTGGCCGAACTGCGCCGCAGGAAGCAGCGGGAGGAAAAGCCCTTCGCCGTCATGGCCCTCAATCCGGCTTCCCTGGTGAGGTTCGCCCGGGTGGGCGAGGCCGAGGCGGCACTACTGGAGAGCCGGGAAGCCCCCATCGTCCTCTGCCCCAAGGCCGACAGCGAACTGCCCGGCGTCGCCCCCGGCCTCGCCTGGCTCGGCGCCATGGTGCCAGCGACGCCCCTGCACCTGCTCCTCTGGCACGAGGCGGCAGGACGCCCGGCCGGCACCGCCTGGCTGGCAGCGCCCCATGAGTTCCTGCTGGTGATGACCAGCGCCAACCCCCACGGCGAGCCCCTGGTCACCGGCAACGACGAGGCCCTGGAGCGCCTCTCGGGCATCGCCGACGCCTTCCTGGCCCACGATCGGGAGATTGTCGTTCGCTGCGACGACAGCGTGGTGCGGGCCACCGAAACCGGGCCGGCCCTCATCCGCCGGGCCCGGGGCTATACGCCGGTGCCCGTCCCCCTGGCCGAGGACGGCCCGGCCGTCCTCGCCTTCGGCGCCTATCTCAAGAACACGGCCTGCGTCCTCAAGGGGCGGCAGGCTTTCCTGTCCCAGCACATCGGCGGCCTCGACAACGCCGCCGCCATCGGCTTCCTGGAAGAGACGGTGGCCCACCTCCTGGACATTCTCGATGTCGAGCCGGCGGCGGTGGCCCACGACCTCCATCCGGATTTCCCCTCCACCCGGCTGGCAGCGGCCTTCGCCGCCGAGCGCGGCATCCCGGCCCTGGCGGTCGGCCACCACCACGCCCACATCGCCGCCGTCTGCGCCGAGCATGGCGTGGACGGGCCGGTGCTGGGCCTGGCCCTGGACGGCGTCGGTCTCGGGACCGACGGCGGGCTGTGGGGCGGCGAACTGCTGCGGGTGGAAGGCGCCCGCAGCGAGCGTCTCGGGCACTTGGCGCCCCTGCTGCTGCCCGGTGGCGACCGGGCCGCCCGGGAGCCCTGGCGAATGGCGGCCAGCGCCCTGTTCGCCTGCGGCCGGCAGGGGGACATTGCGAACTTCACCGCCCGCCGCTACCCGGGGCGGGACGGCGGCCGCCTCGCCCTCATGCTGGAACGGGGTTTCAACTGTCCAACCACCAGCAGCCTGGGCCGGCTTTTCGATGCCGCCGCCGGCCTCCTGGGGCTGCGGGCCGAGGCCCGCTACGAGGGGCAGGCGGCCATGGAGCTGGAAGGGCTGGCCGCCGGCCATGGTTCGGCGGCGCCGCTGCCCGATGGGGTAGGGCGGACGGGTAGTATTCCCGATTTCGCCCGGCTGCTATCCTTCCTGGCTGATTGCGACGATGCGGCTTTCGGGGCGGCGGTTTTCCACGCCACCGTGGCGGCCGGGTTGGCGGAATGGGCCATCGGCATGGCGGAGGAAACCGGCATCGGTACCGTGGCCTGCGCCGGCGGCTGCGCCATGAACGCGGTGTTGATAGCGGATTTGCAGGGCCGTCTAGCGAAGCGGGGACTCACGCTGCTGGAAGCCCGGCGGGCGCCGCCCAATGATGGCGGCCTGGCCCTGGGACAGGGCTGGGTGGCGAGACGGATGTTTGAGGAGACGAACTGATGTGTCTGGCAATTCCGGCGCAGGTGATCGAACTGCGCGAAAGCGACAATGCCGTGGTGGACCTGGCCGGGGTGCGGAAGGAGATTTCCCTGGCCCTGGTGGAGGACGTGGCGGTGGGCGATTACGTCATCGTCCACGTCGGCTACGCCCTCAACAAGCTGGATCCGGAGGAGGCCGAGAAGACCTTGGCCCTCTTTGCCGAACTGGGTGAATCCACGGCCCTGCCCTGATGAAATATATCGATGAATTCCGCGACGGCGAGGTCGCCAAGGGGATCGCCGCCGCCATCCGGCAGGAGGCGCGGCCGGACCGCCGCTACCACTTCATGGAATTCTGCGGCGGCCACACCCACGCCATTTCCCGCTACGGCGTCTCCGACCTCCTGCCCGAGAACGTGCGCATGATCCACGGCCCCGGCTGCCCGGTCTGCGTCCTTCCCATCGGCCGGGTGGACCAGGCCATCCGGCTCGCCCTGGAGCAGGGGGTGACCCTGTGCACCTACGGCGACTGCCTGCGGGTGCCGGCCTCCGAGCACCTGTCGCTCCTGAAGGCCAAGGCGAAAGGCGGCGACATCCGCATGGTCTATTCCAGCGCCGATGCCGTGGCCCTCGCCCAAAAACACCCGGAAAAGCAGGTGGTGTTCTTCGCCATCGGCTTCGAGACCACGACGCCGCCGACGGCGGTGGCCATCAAGCAGGCCAAGGCCCTGGGCCTCGCCAATTTCTCGGTGCTGTGCTGCCATGTGCTGACGCCCTCGGCCATCGCCAGCATCCTGGAGTCGCCGGAGGTGCGGCAGTGGGGGACGGTGCCCCTGGACGGCTTCGTCGGCCCTGCCCACGTCTCCACCATCATCGGCAGCCGGCCCTACGAATTCTTCGCCGAGGAATACAGGAAGCCGGTGGTCATCGCCGGCTTCGAGCCCCTGGACGTGATGCAGGCCATCCGCATGTTGATCCGCCAGGTGAACGAGGGCCGGGCCGAGGTGGAAAACGAGTTCGCCCGGGCGGTCAGCCGGGAAGGCAACCTCAAGGCCCAGCAGCTCGTGGCCGAGGTCTTCGAGCTCCGGAAAGCCTTCGAGTGGCGCGGCCTCAACGTCATTCCCTACTCGGCCCTCAAGCTCCGCCGGGAATTCGCCGAGTTCGACGCCGAGGAACGCTTCGCCCTCGACTACCGGCCGGTGCCCGACCACAAGGCCTGTGAATGTGGGGCCATCCTGCGGGGGGTGAAGAAGCCCCAGGACTGCAAGCTCTTCGGCACCGTGTGCACGCCGGAGAACCCCATCGGCTCGTGCATGGTTTCTTCCGAAGGCGCTTGCGCCGCCCACTACACCTATGGACGCTACAAGGATGTCTGAAATCCGCAAGGGCTATGTGCGCCCCCTCGACCTCAAGCATGGCCAGGTGGACATGGCCCACGGTTCCGGCGGCCGGGCCATGGCCCAGCTGATCGAGGAACTGTTCGCCAAGCACCTGGGCAACGAATGGCTGGCCCAGGGCGACGACGGCGCCGTCCTGCCGCCGGGTTCCGGGCGCCTGGTCATGGCCACCGACAGCCACGTGGTCTCGCCCCTCTTCTTCCCCGGGGGCGACATCGGCTGCCTCTCCGTGCACGGCACCATCAACGACGTGGCGGTGATGGGGGCCAAGCCCCTCTGGCTCTCGGCGGCCTTCGTCCTGGAAGAGGGCTTCCCCCTCGCCGAACTGGCCCGCATCGTCGAAAGCATGGCGGATGCGGCCCGGGAGGCGGGGGTGCCCGTGGTCACCGGCGACACCAAGGTGGTGGAGCGGGGCAAGGGCGACGGGGTGTTCATCACCACCACCGGAGTCGGCGTCCTGCCGGAGGGGCGCAGCCTTTCCGGCCGCAAGGCCCGGCCGGGGGACGCCATCCTGGTGTCCGGCACCCTGGGGGATCACGGCATGGCCATCATGGCCCAGCGGGAAAGCCTGGGCTTCGAGTCCCCCATCGTCTCCGACACGGCGGCGCTGCACGGCCTCATCGCCGCCCTGCTGGAGACTGGCGCCGACATCCACGTGCTGCGGGACCCCACCCGGGGCGGCCTGGCCACGACCCTGAACGAAATCGCCCAGCAGTCGGGGGTCGGCATGATGCTGCGGGAGAACGCTATGCCGGTGAAGCCGGCGGTGGCGGGGGCCTGCGAATTCCTGGGGCTCGATCCGCTTTACGTGGCCAACGAGGGCAAGGTGGTCGTCATCTGCGCTCCCCAGGATGCGGAGCGGCTTCTCTCCGCCCTGCGCGCCCATCCCCTGGGGGCGGACGCCGCCTGCATCGGCGAGGTGCGGGCGGACCCGCACCATTTCGTTCAGATGACCACGGGGTTCGGCGGCAAGCGCATCGTCGATTGGCTCACCGGCGAGCAGTTGCCGCGGATCTGCTAATGGCGGGGGGACACCACCACGGCAGTGACATCGAGGAGCTCGGCCAGCACCATTTCGCGGGCTTCGATGACGTCGGCGGCGTCCTTGACCCGGAACAGCTCGCGCCGACCGTCGAGGTAACGAACGGCGGCGATGAATTCGGGGCGTCTCCGGCTACGGCGCTGCGGCGTGGCTTTGGCTTTGGTATTGGTTTGGCCTTGCATTTTGATCATCCTCCCGGCCCGGGGTGCGGGCTTAGTGGTGACATCCTAACCGAACCTAAGCCGATGAAAAATAAGGCGAAGGTAATAGGTTTATGCCCTCTGGGACGGCGCCGCCCGTTTTTCCGCTTGGCAACGGGACCTACGATGGCGCCATCCCCCAAAAAAACCCTTCCGGTATGCGCATTCTTTTCCTGACCCACGCCTTCAACAGCCTTACCCAGCGGCTCTTTTGCGAGCTCTCGGAACGCGGCCACGAGGTGAGCATCGAGTTCGACATCGCCGATTCGGTGGCCGAGGAGGCGGTGGCCCTGTTCCAGCCCCACCTCATCGTGGCGCCCTTCCTGAAGCGGGCCATTCCGGAAACCATCTGGAAGAACCATGTCTGCCTGGTGGTCCATCCCGGCATCGTCGGCGACCGGGGACCCTCGGCCCTGGACTGGGCCATCCAGGAAGGGGGCGAGTATTGGGGAGTGACGGTGCTCCAGGCCGAGGCCGAGATGGATGCCGGGCCGGTGTGGGCGAGCGCCGGATTTCCCCTGCGCCCGGCAAAGAAGGCTTCCATCTACCGCAACGAGGTCACCGAGGCGGCGGTGGGGGCCGTGCTGGAAGCGGTGGAGCGCTTCGCCGCCGGCGGCTTCGTTCCCCGGCACCCGGGGCCGGAGGCCCGGGGGCGGCTTCGTCCCGTCATGCAGCAGACGGCGCGCCATATCGACTGGCAGCGGGACGGCAGCGCCACGGTCCTCGCTAAATTGAATGCCGCCGACGGCTTTCCCGGGGTGGCGGACGAGTTGTTCGGGGAAGCCTGCCGGCTCTTCGATGCCTGGCCGGAAGCCGCCCTGCGCGGTTCGCCGGGGGAACTGCTGGCACGGCGGGAGACGGGCATCTGCCGGGCCACTTCCGACGGCGCCGTGTGGATCGGCCATGTGAAACGGGAAGGCGACATCAAGTTGCCCGCGACCTTGGCTTTCCCCGCCGCCCAGAACTTGCCCGAAGCGCCGCTGGAGGGCTGGTGGAAATCCAAGGCCCCGACCTGGCAGGACATCGCCTACGAGGAGGCGGGGGAGGTGGGCTTCCTGTCCTTCGAGTTCTACAACGGCGCCATGGGCACGGCCCAGTGCCGGCGCCTGACCGAAGCCTTCCGCTGGGCCGCTGGCCGGCCCACCCAGGTCATCGTGCTCCTGGGGGGCGAGGATTTCTGGTCCAACGGCATCCACCTGAACCTGATCGAGACGGCGGACGAATTTGGCAGCACTCCCGCCGACGAATCCTGGGCCAACATCAACGCCATCGACGACCTGGCCGAGGCCGTCCTCAATTGCGAAACCCACCTTACCGTCGCGGCGCTGCAGGGCAATGCCGGTGCCGGCGGGGCTTTCCTCGCCCGGGCCGCCGACCTGGTCTGGGCCCGGGATGGGGTGATGCTGAACCCCCACTACAAGAACATGGGCAACCTCTACGGCTCGGAATTCTGGACCTATCTCCTGCCGCCCAGGGTCGGGGAAGAGGGCGCCCGGGCCATCATGCGCCATCGCCTGCCCATGACGGCGCCGGAAGCGGTGAAGCTGGGCTTCTACGATGCCTGCCTGCCGGGGCCGTCGGCGGCTTTCCGGGTGGACGTGGCGCGGCGGGCTGCCGAACTGGCGGCCGCCCCCGATCTCCCGGCCCGCCTCGCCGCCAAGGCCGCGAAGCGCCGCGCCGACGAAGCCGCCAAGCCGCTGGCCGCCTGGCGGGCCGAGGAGCTGGCCGAAATGCGCCGCAATTTCTACGGCTTCGATCCTTCCTACCACGTGGCGCGCTATCATTTCGTCTCCAAGTCGCCGCATTCCTGGACGCCGCGGCACCTGGCAAAACATCGCGATCTGGGTTGGGAGGTTCCTGTCGCATGAATGGCCCCGGACACGTCAAGCTGCCCACCGTCCTCGTCATTGACGACGAGGTCCGTTCCCAGGAGGCGCTGCGCCGCACCCTGGAGGAGGACTTCGAGGTCCTGTGCGCCTCTTCCGCCGAGGAGGGCATGGAGATCATGGGCCGGGAGGCCTCGGTCCGGGGGGTGCAGATCATTCTCTGCGACCAGCGCATGCCCGGCATGAGCGGCGTCGAATTCCTGAAGGAAGCCCGCTCCCGCTGGCCGGACGCGGTGCGCATCATCCTCTCCGGCTATACCGACGCCGAGGACATCATCACCGGGGTCAACGAAGCCGGCATCTGGCAATACCTCCTGAAGCCCTGGCAGCCCGAGCAGATGCTACTGACCCTGCAGCGGGCGGCGGAGGTCTGGCGCCTGCAGCAGGACAACCAGCGCCTTTCCCTGGAACTGCGCACCGCCGAGCCAGTGCTCAAGCGCCGGGTGGAGTCCAAGTACGACCAGGTGAAGCAGGCCTTCGGCCTCGGCGGCCTGGTGCGGGCCCCGGGCAGCCCCCTGAACGATGTCTGCGACCTGGTGGCGCGCGTCGCCCCCTTCGATCTCTCGGTCACCATCACCGGCGAATCGGGCACCGGCAAGGAAATGGTGGCCCGGGCCATTCACTACGAGAGCCGCCGGTCCGCCAAGCCCTTCGTCACCGAGAACTGCGGCGCCCTCCCCGATACCCTCCTGGAAGCCGAGCTCTTCGGCCACAAGCGGGGCGCCTTTACCGGCGCCGTCGAGGACCGGGTGGGCCTCTTCCAGCAGGCCGACGGCGGCACCCTGTTCCTGGACGAGATCGGCGAGACCAGCCCGGCCTTCCAGGTGAAGCTCCTGCGGGTCCTGCAGGAAGGGGAATTCCGTCCCCTGGGCAGCACCCGGCCGGTGCATGTGGACGTGCGGGTCATCGCCGCCACCAACCGGGACCTGGAGGAGGAAGTCCGGGCCGGACGCTTCCGGGAGGATCTCTATTACCGGCTGGCGACCATCCCGCTCCACGTGCCGCCCCTGCGGGAACGGCCCATGGACCTGCCCCTGCTGGCCCAGAAACTCCTGGAATCCAGTTCCCGCAGCCTCGCCAAGACAGTGGAAGGTTTTACCAACGAGGCCCTGGCCTGCATCGCCGCCTATCGCTGGCCGGGCAATGTGCGGGAGCTGCAGAACGAGATCCTGCGGATGGTGGCCCTGTCCGACGGCAGGAAGCTGGGGGCCGACCTCATGTCGCCCCGGGTCCTGCGCACCCCCGTGGGCGAGGTCCAGGCCGAGGAGATGGCCTGGCTGGCGAGCCTCCAGGGGGGGCTGAAGGAGCGCATGGACCAACTCGAAATGCAGGTCCTGAAGGAAGCCATGATCCGCCAGCGCTGGAACAAGTCCAAGGCGGCCCGGGAGCTGGGCCTCTCCCGGGTAGGCCTGAGAAGCAAGCTGGTGCGCTACGGCCTGGAGCCGGCCTGATGCTGAAAGTCCTGTGGCTGCAGAGCGGCGGCTGCGGCGGCTGCACCCAGTCCCTCCTGTGCGCCGAGCCCCGGCCCCTGTTCGAGGAATTGAGCGACGCCGGTATCGAATTCCTCTGGCACCCCGCCCTGTCCGGCGAGAGCGGCGATGACGCCCTCACGCTCCTGGAAGACGCCGCCGAGGGGCGCCGGGACTTCGACGTACTGTGCATCGAAGGCGCCATGCTGCGGGGGCCCCGGGGGAGTGGGCGCTTCCATCTCCTGGCCGGCGACGGCCGCCCGCTCACCGACTGGGTCCGGCGCCTGGCGGCCTGGGCCCGGTGGGTCCTGGCCATCGGCAGTTGCTCGGCCTTCGGGGGCTTTTCGGCGGCCAGCCGGGACAATCCCCTGGAAGCCTGCGGCCTGCAGTACGAGAACGATGAGCCCGGCGGCCTTCTGGGCGCCGGCTTCCGCTCGGGTGCCGGCCTGCCGGTGGTCAATGTGGCCGGCTGCCCGGTGCATCCCGGCTGGGTGCTGGACAGCCTGGAAAAACTGGCCCTGGAAGGCTTCGTCCCGGATGACCTGGACGCCCTGCAGCGGCCCCTGATCTACGCCGACCAGCTGGTGCACCACGGCTGCCCCCGCAACGAGTATTACGAATTCAAGGCCAGCGCCCACAAGCCCTCGGATCTGGGCTGCCTGATGGAAAACCTGGGCTGCAAGGGCACCCAGGCCCACGCCGACTGCAACGTCCGTACCTGGAACGGCAACGGCTCCTGCGCCCGCGGCGGCTTCCCCTGCATTTCCTGCACCGAGCCCGGCTTCGAGCAGCCCGGCCATCCTTTCCTGGAAACCCCCAAGGTGGCGGGCATTCCCATCGGACTGCCCACCGACATGCCCAAGGCCTGGTTCGTGGCCCTGGCGGCCCTGTCCAAATCGGCCACCCCCAAGCGGGTGCGGGAGAACGCCGTCGCCGACCATCCGGTGGTGCGCCCAGCCATCAGGAAGACCGGGCTGAAATGAGGCGCATCGTCGTCGGGCCCTTTAACCGGGTGGAAGGGGACCTGGAAGTCAGCCTGGACCTGGAGGACGGCCTGGTGGTGGCGGCCCGGGTCAATTCGCCCCTCTTCCGGGGCTTCGAGCAGATCCTCGTCGGCCGCGCGCCCCAGGACGCCCTGGTGGTGGTGCCGCGCATCTGTGGCATCTGTTCGGTGTCCCAGTCGGCCGCCGCGGCGGCGGCCCTGGCCGATGCCGCCAGCCTCGCCCCGACCCCCAACGGCCGCCTGGCCCAGCACCTCATCCAGGCCACCGAGAACCTGGCCGACCACCTGACCCATTTCTATCTCTTCTTCATGCCGGATTTTGCCCGCAGTGCCTACGCCGGGCGGCCCTGGTTCGGCGCGGTGGCCGAACGCTTCGCCGCCGGCCGGGGCCAGGCCGGCAATGAGGCGCTGCCGGCCCGCACCGCCTTCCTGCGGCTGATGGGCTTCCTGGCCGGCAAGTGGCCCCACACCCTGGCCCTGCAGCCGGGGGGCAGCAGCCGGGCGATCAGCGCCGCCGAGCGCATCCGCATGCTGGCCATCCTGCGGCAATTCCGCACCTTCCTCGAAAGCCGCCTGTTCGGCGATGATCTGACCGCGGTGGCTGGCCTGGAGTCGGAAGTGGATCTCCTGGCCTGGGCCCAGGGACGCGCCGGGGATTTCCCGGCCTTTCTCGCGGCTGCCCACGACCTTGGGTTGGAGCGCATCGGTAAGGCGTCCGAGCGTTTCCTGTCCTACGGCGCCTACGACAGTTTCGCCCCGGGCTTCTGGCAGCCCGGCCAGGCCGTCGCCAGGTTCGATCCCGGCCAGGTCGCCGAGGACAGCCGCCATGCCTGGCTGGCGGACAGCGGGCTCCTGCCGCCGGCCGCCGGCCGCACCGTGGTGGACGTGGATAAACCCGATGCCTACACCTGGTGCAAGGCCCCCCGCTATGGTGGCCAGGTGGCCGAAGTGGGCGCCCTGGCCCGGCAGGTGGTGGATGGCCATCCCCTGGCCCGGGACTACGTGGCCCGCCACGGCGCCAGCGTCACGGCGCGGGTGGTGGCAAGGCTATTGGAAATCGCCCGGGTGCTGCCGATGATGGAGGCCTGGATCAACGCCCTGGTGCCCGGCGAGTCTTTTTGCGCCCAGGGAACGCTGCCGGAGGAAGCCCAGGGCGTCGGCCTGGTGGAAGCGGCCCGGGGCGGCCTCGGCCACTGGCTTTCGGTCAAGCGCGGGCGCATCGAGTGCTACCAGATCGTGGCGCCCACCACCTGGAATTTCTCTCCCCGCGACGGCGACGGCCAGCCGGGCCCCCTGGAACTCGCCCTGGTGGGCCTCCCCGCCGGCGAAGGGGCGCTGCCGACGGTGCAGCATGTGGTGCGGTCGTTTGATCCGTGCATGGTCTGTACTGTCCATTAGCCCGGAAGCACCGTATTTACGGGCTTTCCGGGGCGGTCTACAAAATTTCTGCAATATTCAGGCAAAACTAAGCACCAAATCCTGTCAAAGAACTGCTGTTCTCGTCTTCGAAGAGGAGCGTTCCATGGCTAAGGGTAGTGGTGGCAAAGGCAGTGGCAGCGGCCACGGTGGCGGCGCCAAGAGTGGCGGGGGCGGTACGAGTGGTAAGAGCAGCGGAGGTGGGAAAGGTTACGGACCACCCGGGGGTTGGCCGAGTACAACCGGCAGACCTTCAGGAGGCGGCAGGGGAAACGCTCCCCCGTCAAAGTAGCCTGCGAGGGCTCAGGCCGTCTTTTCCTCAATCCATTCGGCCCCGCGCACGTCTCAGTAGATGGCCGGTCATGTCCGCGGACTTGTGGCCGAGGAGGGCCTGGGCGTCTATGCCCTGGTCGGCATAGAGCCGGGCGGCCAGGGAGCGGATTTCATGGAAGGTCGGTGGCGTCTTGTCTTCCGGCCAGGTGATTCCCGCCAGATTCCGGGCTTCGGCGAAGGCGCCGGTAATGCTCTGCAGGCGGATGGGGTTTCCTGGCTTGGCCCGGCCGGTATGAGTGGTGTGGTGCAGCAGATGCTTGCTGATCACGTTGTCCCGGCAGCGGGCGATGACTTCACCCACAGACCAGCCAACGGTCTGCTGCCGCAGCTCCAGGGGAATGCAGACATGGGCGCCCGTCTTGTGTTGGGTGGCCACCAGCAGCAGCGCCGGCCCAGTTGCCGTGTGACTGAGCTGCGGGGACTTCCACCTGGTCGGTCACACCCGTGACGCACCTAGTGTGACAGATTCTGGAGCAGTCACGGTCGAGGAGCCACATCCAAGCCAAAGCCCCGGGGTGATGAAAAGCGTGACTGCCCGGGTGTGGCTCGCCGGCGCCAGGTTAGGTCCAGAGAGTCACGGCGAATTGTGGCCCGGCCAAAAGAAAAACCCGCCACTTAGGCGGGCATTTCTCAGAACGCAATCTTATAGCGTTCGAGCCAATTGACTGTCTGTGGCAGCTGTTGCTTGAGCAGGGTTTCAAGAAACTCGTCCTGAGTTTTGAGCGGATTCTTCAACGCTGCCCGCATTTCCCTAACTGCCTGAATGCAAGCCCCTGCGTCCAGGTCGAGGACATCCACTATGAAGTCGTCCGGGTGGATGGCTTCAACCCCGTATTGATCTAGCACGGCAGCCGGAAAGTCCTTGAGATTGAATGTCACGATCAGTTCCGCACGGCACTTCATGGCGGCTGCTAAAACGTGCCTGTCATCCGGGTCAGGCAGGCCCTCAATACAGGGAATCAGGTTTTCAAACTCTTCGACCAGACAGTCATGGTAGTGACTGTCCATCATCTGGGCGGTTCTTTGAATCTTTTCAGGGGAGAGATCCGGGCGCTTTGCCATCAGATTCCGCGTCCACTCCTCGCGAATCTGGGCGGTCCAACGCGCCCGGAACAATCCTGTTGCTGCAAGACGCAGCAATAGGTCCCTCAGCGGTGCGGGGTAGAAAATATTTGCGTCATAGACAACCGTAAATTGGCTCATCAATATCCCATGTTCAGTTCCTGGGCTTCCGCGGCTAGTTCGTCCAAAACGGCCTTGCGTGCCCGCCCCTCTTGTTCTTTGAACTTGAGGAGATCGTCGTATCGGATACGCCGATGGCTACCTACTTTCCGATGCTCAATCTTGCCTTCATCAAGTAGCTTGACCAAATGGGGGCGGGAAACCATCAGAAAATCGGCGGCCTGCTGAGTGGTTAACTCAGCATGTACCGGGACAATCTGCACGGCATTGCCCTGAGAGATATTGACCAGGACCTCCATCAGCATCTGGACTGCAGATGCGGGTAGCCGGACAACTTGCTCGTTGTCGCCACTACGGACGGTGATTTCCTGGACTTCCTCTCGAGTGGTCATAACCATCGACAACTCGCGGCTACCCTCCTTTGCCAGAGCAACTTCCTGCTCTGTCGGCAAATGCGGTAGCCCTTGTTGCGTTGCTGCGTTCATAGTTTTCTCTCGCTGTATTCGCTGTATTCGCTGTATTCGCTGTATTCGCTGTATTCGCTGTATTCGCTGTATTCGCTGGGTTCGGTTCGCTGGGTTCGCTGGGTTCGCTGGGTTCGCTGGGTTCGCTGGGTTCGCTGGGTTCGCTGGGTTCGCTGGGTTCGCTGGGTTCGCTGGGTTCGCTGAGCTGCGCGCTGCACAAACGTAACTATAGTTTACTGATTGCTTAATCGCAATAAACGAAACACTCGAAATAGACGAAACGCAATCGAAGTCCTCAGCGAACCGATAGCGTTTACCAAATCGTGGGCTAAGCCTTTGATTCCTTGAGCTCGTGATGGTGTGTTTTTGGTTACTTTGTGACCGCCGGAACTGGAAGTAACCTACTGAGCATGAACGGCTTTTCGCTGCCGTTCATGCTGCACATGGTCTGCACGGTGGATTGAGGGCCGGATAGCGGGGCGAAGAGATGCCCGGCATCGACCCGGTTCCCGGGTCCGGATAACGCAGGGGTTGTAGCCCGCACCGGATAGCCCTGGCCGGGCCTGGAAACCAAGCCCAGGGGCGACAGGCCTAATCACGAACCGGCCTGCTCCAAGGCCGGCGGCAAAAGCAGTCCCCCTGGCAGGTGCAGCAAGCATGAACCCCGGCAGGGCGAGCGGATTCCTGGCTCGCCTATTCTGTATTTCCCTTTTCGCCTTGGTCCCCTTGGCGGGTGCCCAAGCCGCCTTCGAAGCCTGCGCCGATTATTTTCCCCAGGGCCAGCCTCCCGCCCTCCAGCTGCCCGGCCTGCAGGTGCGGGACATCTGCTTCGATAGTTTCGCGGTCCTCCATTCGGGCAAGACCAAGACCCCGGTATACGCCGTCGAGAAGCTGAACCGGGAGCGGCTCCTGGCTGCCCGCGACGAGCAGCGCACCAACCGGTTCTACGAAGAGGCGCGGCTGCCCCGCCGGGAGAGGGCGCGTCTGGAGGACTACAAGGATTCCGGCTACGACCGCGGCCACATGGCTCCGGCCGGCGACATGCCCAATCCTGACGCCATGGCCCAGAGCTTCAGCCTGGCGAACGTCGTTCCCCAGGTTCAGAGCCACAACCGCAAGACCTGGAACCGGATAGAGCGGGATACCCGCCGTTACGCGATGCGTGCCAAGGGGGACGTATATGTCTTTACCGGTCCCTGGTTCAGCGGCCCGCCGACCCTGATCGGCAGCGGAGTCTGGGTGCCGGAATACCTCTGGAAGCTGGTCTATGACCCGGCCACCGGCAGGGCATGGGTGCATTGGAGCAGGAACAGCAGCGGCCAGCCGGTGCTTCCCCCCATCGGTTACGACGAGTTTGTCAGGCGCACGGGCCTGCGGCTCTTGCCGGAAACAGCGGCCGTCAGGCCCTGAATGCGGGAAGGAGATGCGGGAAGGCCGGCTGACGATGTCCGGCCCCACCCGCTCAGGACATCCCCTAGGCGACGATCGGCGGGTGCGACATGTTGCGCCGATCCTGGGGGCCGTGGCGCCGTTCCCCGGAGAAGGCCTCGGTACTGAAGCCGGCGGCCGGGTCATTGGTGGCCGCCGCAGCGGCCTGGGCCATCTGGGGCGCTTTCTGCTGGCCCTTCTCATACCATCTTTGCACGATCTTGCCGGCCGTTTCCCGGCCACCCAGGCCGAAGGACAAGGCCAGGGCCAGGGCGATCGCGCCCACCGTCGCCATGAACAGCGCATCGACCAGTTGGGTCGCAATGCCGATCTGGTTGACGGCCACCACGATGGCGAAGGCCCAGACGGCGATCCTGGCCACCTTGGCCAGGAAGTCCGGCCGCTCCAGGCCGCCTTCGGCCGCTGCCCCGCGCACCAGGCCGCCGAGGGCATTGGCGGCGAGGCCGCCGATCATCAGGGCCACCAGGGCCACCACCAGGTTCGGGAGCCACATCAGCAGCTGTTGCAGCACGCCCGAGACTGCTGGCAGGCCAAGGGCGTCGAAGGCGACGACCAGGGCAATCAAGCGCACGAACCATTTCACAATGACGCCGAACATGCCCGAGGCATTGGCATTCTTGTCGACCTTATGGACAAAGTCCGACAACCCGGCCCGGTCGGCAAAGCTGTTGAATTTCACGGCATTCAGCAGTGCGACGACCCCTCTCGCGATGAGCGAAGCGATAAACCAGCCGGCGATCAGGATGACCACGAAGCCGAGGATTTTCGGAATGGCGGAGAAAAACATCGTCATCGCTCCGGCGAACGATGTCAGGAAAGCGGTGCCCCAGTCTTGCATCACGGCATCCTCCATAAATCGTTGGCATAAGATAGCCAACCACATAGGGCCTGCCATTGTGAAATTGGAGGAAAGGCAGACATATGTGCCAGTAAACCCTGTTCATCATGGACAGTGGCCGAAATGCTAAGTTTCGCCCGCTGCAGGGAAGCTCCTTGGGCGGCATTGATCGCGCCGGCGTTCGCCCGGGCTGTGTTCGAGCAAAAAGAAATCCCGCGCCCGAAAGCATTCATGAGAGGTGGGTCGCGATCGTCAGGGATGGCGCGGGAATGAGACAATCGTAGACGCAACCTCCTCCCCGGGGAATTGGACAAATTGTCGCATCCCCCTTGATCAATCTTCACAAACGGCGGCGCTACGGACGATGCTCGGACTCAACAGGAAATGGCTGTTCAGAATCGGTTTGCTCGCCGCCGCCGTGGTCGCCGGCTTTCTGGCCTGGCAAATCCTCCAGCCGAAAAGATTGCCCAGCGGCCTGGCCAGCGGCAATGGCCGCATCGAAGCCGTCGAGATCGACATCGCCGCCCGGACATCGGGGCGGATCAAGGACGTCCTGGTCAATGAGGGGGATTTCATCCAGTCCGGGCAGGTCCTGGCCCGGATGGACACCCAGACCCTGGAGGCCCAGCGCCGGGAGGCCGAGGCGCAGCTGGAGCGGGCCCGCATCGGCGTCGGTACGGCCCGGAGCACGGTGCAGCAGGGCGCGGCCGAGAAGGAGGCCGCCCAGGCCATGGTGAGGCAGCGCCAGGCCGAGCTGGACGCCGCCCAGCAGCGCCTGAAGCGCACCGAGCAGCTGGCGACCAAGGGCATGGCCACCCTGCAGGGCCTCGACGACGACCGGGCCCGGGTCCAGGCCGCCCGGGCCGGCGTCGCCGCGGCCAAGGCCCAGGTGGCCGCCGCCGAGGCGGCCGTCGGCACCGCCCGGTCCCAGGTGGTCTCGGCCCAGGCCGCCGTTGCCGCCGCCCAGGCCAGCATCGAGCGCATCACCGCCGACATCGACGACAGCGTGCTGAAGTCGCCCCGGGACGGGCGGGTCCAGTACCGGGTAGTGCAGCCCGGGGAGGTGGTTTCCGCCGGCGGCAAGGTGCTCAACCTGATCGACCTGAGCGACGTCTACATGACCTTCTTCCTGCCGACCCGGGTGGCCGGCCGCGTCGCCCTCGGCGCCGAGGCCCGCCTGGTCCTGGATGCGGCGCCCCAGTACGTCATCCCGGCGAAAATCTCCTTCGTGGCCGACGTCGCCCAATTCACGCCCAAGACCGTGGAAACCGCCGAGGAACGCCAGAAGCTCATGTTCCGGGTCAAGGCCCGCATCGATCCCGAACTCCTCCGGCAGCACATCCGCCAGGTCAAGACCGGCTTGCCGGGGATGGCCTACGTGCAGGTCGATCCCAACACCGAATGGCCGGCGGAACTGCAGGTGCGGATTCCGCAATGACGGCAAGCGGTCTTCCGGTGGTGCGGCTGCGCGACGTCGGCCTGCGCTACGGCAAGACCCAGGCCCTGGATGCCGTGACCGTCGACGTGCCGGCCGGCATCATGGTCGGGCTGATCGGCCCCGACGGGGTCGGCAAGTCGAGCCTGCTTGCCCTGGTGGCCGGCGCCCGGGCCGTGCAGGCAGGGCAGGTGGAGGCGCTGGGCGGGGACATGGCCCGCCCCGGCCACCGCCAGGCGGTGTGCCCGCGCATCGCCTACATGCCCCAGGGCCTGGGCCGGAACCTCTACCCGACCCTTTCGGTGGAGGAGAACCTGCAGTTTTTCGCCCGCCTCTTCGGCCACGACGCCGCCGAGCGCCGCCGGCGCATCGACGATCTCACCGCCAGCACCGGGCTGCGCCCCTTCCTCGACCGGCCGGCCGGCAAGCTGTCCGGGGGCATGAAGCAGAAGCTCGGCCTCTGCTGCGCCCTCATCCACGACCCGGATCTCCTTATCCTGGACGAGCCCACCACCGGCGTCGATCCCCTGGCCCGCGCCCAGTTCTGGGACCTGATCGCCCGCATCCGCCGGCAACGGCCCGCCATGAGCGTCATGGTGGCCACCGCCTACATGGACGAGGCCCAGCGCTTCGACTGGCTGATGGCCATGGACGCTGGCCGGCTGCTGGCCACCGGCAGCCCCGGCCAACTGCTGGCCCGCACCGCCACCGGGTCCCTGGAAGCCGCCTTCATCGCCCTCCTGCCGGAGGAGAAGCGGCGCGGCCACCGGGCCGTGGAGATTCCGCCCCTGGCGGCGGAGGAGGGCGCCGACATCGCCATCGAGGCCGAGGGGCTGACCATGCGCTTCGGCGACTTCACGGCGGTGGACCACGTGAGTTTCCGTATCCGGCGCGGCGAGATTTTCGGCTTCCTGGGTTCCAACGGCTGCGGCAAGTCCACCACCATGAAGATGCTCACCGGCCTGCTGCCCGCCAGCGCCGGGCAGGCCCGGCTGTTCGGCCACCCCGTGGACCCGCGGGACATGGCCACCCGCCGCCGGGTCGGCTACATGTCCCAGGGCTTTTCCCTCTACGGCGAGCTGACGGTGAGCCAGAACCTGGTGCTCCATGCCCGCCTCTTCCATGTGCCCGAGGCCGAGGTGCCGGGGCGGGTGACGGAGATGGTGGAACGCTTCGGCCTCCAGGAGGCCCTGGACGCGCTGCCCGACAAGCTGCCCCTGGGTATGCGCCAGCGCCTGTCCCTGGCCGTGGCCATGGTGCACCGGCCGGAGCTCCTCATCCTGGACGAGCCCACCTCCGGGGTGGACCCTATCGCCCGGGACAACTTCTGGCGCCTGATGATCGAGCTGGCGCGGCGCGACCGGGTGACCATCTTCATCTCCACCCACTTCATGAACGAAGCCGAGCGCTGCGACCGCATTTCCCTCATGCACGCCGGCAAGGTGCTGACCAGCGACCCCCCTGCCGCCATCGTCGCCAAGCGCGGCGCGGCCTCCCTGGAGGAGGCCTTCATCGCCCACCTGGTGGAGGCCGGCGGCGAGGCGGCCCTGGCCGCCCCCGCTGCCGAGGCGGCGGCGCCAGCCGCCCCGGCTACCCGATCCCCAGGCCTGGGGGAGCGCTTCCGGCGCAGCCTGCGGCGGGTCTACAGCTACCTCTGGCGGGAGACCCTGGAACTCAGGCGCGACCCGGTGCGCGGGGCGATGGCCCTGCTCGGGTCGCTGATCCTGATGTTCGTGATGGGCTACGGCATCAGCATGGACGTGGAAAACCTGCGTTACGCCGTGCTGGACCGGGACCAGACTACCCTCAGCCAGAATTACGCCCTCAACCTGGCCGGCTCCCGCTATTTCAGCGAGCGCCCCCCTGCCGCCGACTACGCCGAAGTGGACCGGCGCATGCGCAGCGGCGAACTCTCCCTGGTGCTCGAGATTCCCCCCGGCTTCGCCCGGGACGTGGAGCGGGGCCGCCCGGTGGAGATCGGGGCCTGGATCGACGGCGCCATGCCCCAGCGGGCCGAGACCGTGAAGGGCTACGTCCAGGGCATGCACCAGCAATGGCTGGTGCAGCAGGTGCGGGAGCGCACCGGCATGGCGGTGCCCGCCGCCAGCAGCGTGGAGACCCGCTACCGCTACAACCCCGAAGTGAGAAGCCTGCCCGCCATGGTGCCGGCGGTGATCCCGCTGCTCCTCCTCATGCTGCCGGCCATGCTGACCGCCCTGGCGGTGGTGCGGGAGAAGGAGCTGGGCTCCATCATCAACTTCTACGTCACCCCCACCAGCCGCAGCGAATTCCTCCTCGGCAAGCAGCTGCCCTATGTGGCCCTGGCCATGCTCAACTTCCTGCTCATGTGCCTGGCGGCGGTCACGGTGTTCGGGGTGCCCATCACCGGCAGCTTCGCCACCCTGTCCCTGGCGGCCTTCCTGTACAGCATCTCCGCCACCGGCATGGGGCTGCTGGCCTCCACCCTCACCAAGAGCCAGATCGCGGCCATGTTCTTCGCCATGGTGGGCACCCTCATCCCGGCCGTGCAGTTTGCCGGACTCATCCACCCGGTGTCGTCCCTCCAGGGGGGCGGCCGCTGGATCGGCGAAATCTTTCCCGCCACCTACATGCTCATCATCAGCCGGGGCGTGTTCAGCAAGGCCCTGGGCCTGGCCGACCTGTACGCCATATTCTGGCCCCTGCTGGCGGCCATTCCCGTCATCATGGGCGCTGCCATCGCCCTGTTGAAAAAGCAGGAGAACTGACATGGGGCGACACCTGGCCAACATCTTCCGCCTGGGGGTCAAGGAACTGTGGAGCCTGTGGCGGGACCCGATGATGCTGGTTCTCGTCGTCTACACCTTCACCGTGGCGATCTACACTGCCGGCACCGCCATGCCGGAGACCTTGAACCGGGCCTCCATCGCCATCGTAGACGAGGATGGCTCGGGGCTGTCGGCCCGCATCGCCTCGGCCTTCTACCCGCCCCAGTTCGTCCCGCCGGCCCTCATCAGCCAGGCCGAGGTCGATCCCGGCATGGACGCCGGCAAGTACACCTTCGTCCTCGACATTCCCCCCGATTTCCAGCGCGACGTGCTGGCCGGCTCGAGTCCCCGGCTCCAGCTCAATGTGGACGCCACGCGCATGAGCCAGGCCTTCACCGGCGCCGGCGCCATCCAGCAGATCGTCCTCGGGGAGGTCAACGAGTTCGTCCAGCGTTACCGCAGTGCGGTCACGCTGCCGGTGGAGCTCGCCACCCGGATGCGCTTCAATCCGGCGCTGAATCAGTCTTGGTTCGGCGGCCTGATGGAGCTGGTGAACCAGATCACCATGCTGTCGGTCATCCTCACCGGGGCGGCGCTGATCCGGGAGCGGGAGCACGGCACGGTGGAGCACCTGCTGGTGATGCCGGTGACCCCCACCGAGATCATGCTCGCCAAGGTCTGGGCCATGGCCCTGGTGGTGCTGGCGGCGACCCTGGTCTGTCTGGTCCTGGTGATCCAGGGGGCCTTGCGCGTGCCCATCGAGGGCTCCATCGGGCTCTTCCTGGTGGGCGCGGCCCTGCACCTCTTCGCCACCACCTCCATGGGCATCTTCATGGCGACCCTGACCCGCACCATGCCCCAGTTCGGCCTCTTGCTGATCCTGACCCTGATGCCGCTGCAGATGCTGTCCGGCGGCGTGACGCCCCGGGAAAGCATGCCCGTCTTCATCCAGCATCTCATGTCCCTGGCGCCCACCACCCACTTCACCGAGTTGAGCCAGGCCATCCTTTACCGGGGGGCCGGGCTGGAGGTGGTGTGGTCCTCCTTCCTCTACCTGCTGGCGATCGGCAGCGTGCTCTTCGCCCTTTCCCTGGCGCGCTTCCGCCGGACCCTGACGGCGATGGCCTGAGGGCGTTCGGTTCCGGCTGCCAGGACCTCAGGTGGCGGACCAGGTAATGGAAATCGGCGCCGACAGCATCTTGCTCACGGGGCAGAGCCGGATGGACTGGAGGAGCCGATCGCGCTGGGCCTCGGAGAGGTCCCCCACGATGTCGATCTGGAGCAGGAAGGCCGTGTGGTCCGGGTTCGAGCTGTCCAGTTCGGCCACGGTATTCAATCCGGCGATCGGGATGCCCAGCTTCTCCGCCGTGATGCGGATGGTCAGGTTGGTGCAGGCCGCCAGGGCGCCCTCGAGGAGCTCGTGGGGCTTGAAGCCGGTGTAGCCCCCGACGCCGTCCTTCCGGGTGTCCACCACAATGGCCTTGCTGCCGTTGGAAACCACCGTCTGATAGGGCTTTCCGTGCATGGATGCGGTAACCATGATTGTTCTCCTTGGTTGATGGGCCGGGGCAGATTACCGCCGTCCAGGCCAAGGGGAGATGTGCACTAATGCACGGCCGGTGTGCCGGTCAGGGGAGGGGAGCGGTCCCTTCGATCAGGTCCCGGTGCTTGGCGAGCTCCTCCGCCAGGCAGTCCATCAGCACCTTGATGCGCCGGTTCCGCCGCAGGTCCTGGTGGGTCAGGAGCCAGAGATGCTGGCCGAATCCCCGCAGGGTTTCCAGGCAGCGCAGGCCGGGCGTGCGGTCGCCGACATAGCGGGGCAGGATGGCGAGGCCGAGGCCGGCCCGGGCCGCCGAAACCAGGGTCGGGGTATGGTTGGTGCGCAGGACGACCCGCTCCTCCGGGATGTGCTCGGCCACCCAGCGGGCCTGGGGCAGGTCGCTGCGGGCGTCGTTGTAGGTCAGCCAGGGATGGGCGGCCGGATCGAACGGGGCGCCGCCGTCCGCCACGAACGACGGGGCACCGTAGATGCCATGGGCGAGCTCCGCCACCCGGCGGCCCACCAGGTACTCCGGCGGCGACATGGTGACCCGCACCGCCAGGTCGGCCTCCCGCCGGGCGATGCTGACGGCGGCGGGGGAAATCAGCACCTCGGCCCGCACTTCGGGGTTGGCCTTCCGCAGGTTCGCCAGGGCATCGCAGATCCAGGGGGAGAAGGCGCCGATGGAGGCGATGCGTACCGTGCCGGTGAGCTGCTGATCCCGCCCGGAAAGCCGCCGTTCGACGGCGATCAGCTCGTCCTCGACGGGCTGCAGGGTGTCCAGGAGCTCCCGGCCGGCCGGCGTCAGGACATAACCGCCGGGATGGCGGTCGAAGAGCCTGGCGCCCAGGCTCTCCTCCAGGGCGGCGATGCGCCGCATCACCGTCGTGTGGATGACGCCGAGCCGGCGCCCCGCCGCCGCCAGGGAGCCGTCCTGGGCGACGGCGAGGAAGAAGCGGAGGTTTTCCCAATCCATGCCCATGCTGTCTCTCCGGATATGACGTCGGGAAGGTTACACGACAACGCCGTGGTGTGCATGGGCGCACAGGGGGTGTGGGTTTTCCCTCCTTGTGGCGATGGCCGCCGGACGCCAGGCTTATGTCATCGTCCTTCTGGGGTTGCGGCATGGGAAGCCCGTCGAATTCATTGCGCAGTGGATTGCTCCTCCTGACCGTCGCGGCCCTGGGCATCGGCGCCCTGGCTGACCGGACGGCGGCGCCGGCCCCCGGCCCGGGGCTGTCGGCGGTGGCCGTGCTGGTGGCCATGACCCTGGGGCTCTGGGCCTCGGGCCTCATCTCCGAGGCACTGACCACGCTGGTGTTCTTCGCGGGAGCCCTCCTCTTCAGGCTGGCGACCCCCGAAGCCGTCTTTGCCGGGCTGGGGTCTTCCGCCTTCTGGCTGGTCTTCTCGGGGCTCATCATCGGCGCCGCCATCCGGGCAACCGGCCTCAGCGGGCGCATCGCCGCCGGCCTCGCCCCCCTGTTGGCCCGCAGCCAGGCCCACGCCCTGGCCGGGGCGGCCTGCTTTGGCGTGTTCCTGGCCTTCCTCATGCCTTCGGCCATGGGCCGGGTGGTGCTCATCATTCCCCTGCTGCAGGACCTGGGCGAGCGGCTGGGGCTGGAGGAGGGCAGTCCCAGCCGGCGCGGCATCCTGGTGGGCGGCATCCTGGGGACGGCGCTGCCGTCCACCGCCATCCTGCCCTCCAACATTCCGAACAACGTCCTGGCGGCGATCTACGAGGGGCTGTTCCACCGCCAGATGTCCTACAGCGACTACCTCTGGCAGCATTTCCCGGTGCTGGGCCTGGTGAAGGCCCTGCTCCTCATCGCCCTGCTGCGCCGCTTCTACCGGGACGCCGCGCCCTGGCGCGGCTTGTCCGCCCCCGGGCGGATGGGGCCCTGGTCGCAGGCGGAGCGGCGCCTGTCCCTCTGGCTGGGGGGGGCGATCCTGCTCTGGCTGACCGACAGCCTCCATCACCTGTCGCCGGCCTGGGTGGGGCTGGGGGTGGCGATCGCCTGCCTCCTGCCGGGCATCGGTGTCCTGCCCGGCGACACCCTGCAGCGTATCAACCTGGAGCCGCTGCTCTACGTGTCCGGGGTGGTGGGGCTGGGGGCGGTGATTTCCGCCTCGGGCCTCGGGCAGCAGATGGCGCTCTGGCTGGAATCCGGCCTCCCCATGGCACCCGCCGGCGGATTCGGGAACTTCCTCGCCCTGTGCGGCGTGTCGACGCTGCTCGGCCTCTTGACTACCCTGCCGGGGGTCCCCGCCGTGCTCACCCCCCTCACGGAGCGCTTCGCCGCCATGAGCGGCCTGCCGGCTTCCCTCGTGGTCGCCACCCAGGTGGTGGGCTTCTCGACCCTGCTGCTGCCCTACCAGGCGCCGCCCCTGGTGGCCGCCCTGCAGCTCACTTCCCTCAGCCGCCGGGAAATGGCGAAGATCCTTCTGGCCCTGGCCGGCCTCTCGATTCTGGTGCTGTGGCCGATCGACTACCTGTGGCTGTCGGCGGTGAATGGATGAAAATGCGTCCCGAGTTCGCCACCTCCCTTTCCCAGGAGGGCAGGGATGCCCTCAAGGGCTATGCGGCGGCATTGACGGTGGCTGTCATCTGGTCGGGATTCAACATCATCTCGCGGCTCGGCGGGCAGGGGCCGTTCAACGGCTTCGACCTGGCCGCCCTGCGCTTCGGCGTGTCCGGCCTGGTCCTGTTGCCGGTCTTCGTCCGGCTGCGGTTCAGGGCGGGCCCCCGCCAGCTGACGGCCCTGGCCACGATCGGCGGCCTGGGCTATAGCCTCACCGTCTATAGCGGTTTTCGCTATGCGCCGGCGGTGGATGCCGGGGTGCTGGTGAATGGGGGAATCCCTTTCGCCGCGACTTTTCTCGGCTGGCTGATCCTGGGGCTCAGGCCGGCCAGGCATACCCTCGTCGCCCTGGCCTGCTCGGGTGCGGGCATCGTCCTGCTCGCCTGCCAGGGCCTGCGGGAAAGCGCCGCCGCCGACGGGATGCGCTGGTTCGGGGACCTGCTGTTTGTCGCCGCAGCGGTCTGTTACGCGGCCTTCGGCATCCTGCTCCGGCGCTGGGAGGTGCGGCCCCTTGAGGCGATCTCGGCCATCGCCGTCCTGTCGATGGGGGCCTATGTGCCGCTCTACGCCTGGGTGCTGCCCGGGGCCCTCGGGCAGGCGCCGCTCTCCGAAATCCTTGTTCAGGGCTTTTACCAGGGCCTGCTGGTGGCATGCGGTGCCACCCTGCTCTTTGCCTACGCGGTTTCCCGCATCGGCCCGGTCAGAGCTTCCGTCATGATGGCCGTCGTGCCGGCCATCACCGCCGTCGCCGCCATTCCCCTTCTGGGTGAGCCGGCCGAAATCTGGACCTTGCTGGGGGTGGCCATGGTGACCCTCGGCGCCATTCTCGGCACCATGCCCCGGAAGAGCCGCCACCGTGAATAGACGGGGCAGCGCCGCGACGGGCGCCGCCGCGGTCCGGCCTTCAATCGGCGCGGCGCAGGGCCATGTGGGCGGCGATCATTTCGGAAATCTGCTCCCGCAACTCGTTCCGGAACTCGGATTCCAGGAGGAGGTGCAGCAGCCCGGTGGTGAATGCCCAGGTGTCCCGGGCGGCTGCCGTGGGGGTCAGGCCGTGGCGCAGGAAACCCTTGGCGGCTGCCCGGCGGTAGGCGGTTTCCACTTTGGCCAGGAACTCGACGGCCGGCCGGTTCACTTCGGCCAGCACGGGGGCGAATTCATCCACGTATTCGCAGCGCAGGACCATGATCTCGAAGACCTGCCGCAGGATCGGGCATTCCTCGAGGACCCGGTAAAAATCCCGGAGGGCGGCTTCGATGGCATCCAGGGGATTGGCGTAGTTGTCCGGGTCGAGGGTGGAATCGGTCCGCTCCCGGAGGGAAACAAAGGCATCCTCCCGGACGGCGAGAAAGAGCTCGGCCTTGTCCTTGAAGTGCCAATAGACCGCGCCCCGGGTGACGCCCGCCGCCTGGGCGACCTTCTCCTGGGTGGTGCGGCTGACGCCGCATTGGTGAAAAACCGCCCGGGCGGCATCGACGATCTGCTGCCGGGTGCGGTTGGCTTCTTCCTTGGTCTTCCGGACCATCGGGTTCTCCTTGTCACGACGGTATCGCCCGCTGCCGGGCCGCCCTAATCCGCTGTCGTTAGAACTTTTGTCAGTATTTTACATACGTTCGTGTATGTATATAATAAACCAATATCCATTATCAGGGGTTGTCCATGCGTTCCGGATTTCCATCGAAGCGTTCCGCCTTGTTCCTCGCCCTGGGGGCTTCCGCCCTCGTTTCCGCCCTGCTGGCCGGCTGTTCTGGCGGCGAGAAGGCGGCTGCCGCCCCGGCCCCGGGGCCCCTGCCGGTGACCGCCATCGACATGCAGCCCCAGCGCGTTCCCTCCTCCATCGAGGTGGTGGCCCAGACGGAAGGGGCCCGGGAAACCGAGGTACGGGCCCGGGTCAGCGGCATCCTGATGAAGCGGCTCTACCAGGAAGGGCAGGCGGTACAGGCCGGGCAGCCCCTGTTCAAGATCGACCCCTCGAGCTATGAGATCGCCCTGGCCGAAGCCAAGGCCAAGGCCGAGCAGACCGCCCGGGAAGCCGCCCGCCTGAAGGGGCTGGCGGAGGCCAAGGCGATCAGCCAGAAGGAGTACGACGACGCCGCCTCGGCCGCCGCCATCGCCCAGGCGGTCCTGCGCCAGGCCGAACTCAACCTGTCGTGGACCACGGTCACGGCGCCGGTGTCCGGCACCACCGGCCGGGCGGTGAAATCCGAGGGCAACCTGATTTCCGCCGGGGCCGACAGCCTCCTCACCTCCATCTACCAACTCAACCCGGTGTGGGTGCGCTTCAGCCTCGCCGACAGCGACGTCGCCAAGCTGCCGGGCGGGCGCCTGACGGCCAAGAGCATCACCGGCGTCGAGCTCATCCTGCCGGACGGCTCCGTCTATCCGAAGCCGGGCCGCCTCAATTTCATGGCCAGCAATATCGACCCCACCCTGGGCACCCAGCAGTTGCGGGCCGAGTTCGATAACGTCGACGGCCGCCTGCTGCCCGGCCAGTTCGTCCGGGCCCGGATTCTCACCGGCGAGCGGGAGGGCGTCTTCCTGGTGCCCCAGACCGCCGTGGTGCAGAGCGACCAGGCCCGCCTGGTCATGGTCGCCGACAGCGAGAACAAGGTGGCGCCGCGGCCGGTCCAGGCCGGCGAATGGCGGGGCAAGGACTGGGTCATCCTGGGCGGCCTCAAGCCCGGCGACAAGGTCATCGTCGATAACCTGATGAAGCTGCGGCCCGGCATGCCGGTGGCCCCCCATGCCCCCGGCGTTCCCCCGGCCGGCGCCCCGGCCAAGGCCGCTTCGGCGCCCGCCGCCAAGGGCTGAGGAAAGACCGCGCCATGTCGAAATTCTTCATCAGCCGGCCGATCTTCGCGTCGGTCATCTCCATCGTCATCGTCATCGCCGGCCTGGTGGCTTCCCGGGTGCTGCCCATCGCCCAGTATCCCCAGATCGCCCCCCCGACGGTGATGATCACCGCCACCTACCCGGGGGCTTCGGCGGAGACCCTGGCCAAGACCGTGGCCGCCCCCATCGAGGAGCAGCTGAACGGCGTCGAAGGGCTCGCCTATTTCACTTCCTCGGCCTCCGCCAACGGCACCATCAGCATTACCGCCACCTTTGAGGTGGGGACCGACGTCGATATGGCGGCGGTGAACGTGAACAACCGGGTCAAGGCCGCCGAACCCCGCCTGCCGGAGGAGGTCCGCCGCAACGGCGTGCTGGTCCAGAAGCGCTCCACCGATATCCTCCTGGTGTTCGCCATGACCTCCAAGGACGGCAGCCGGGACCGGCTGTTCCTGTCCAATTACGCCAGCCTCAACATCGTGGACGAGCTGAAGCGCCTGCCGGGAGTCGGCGACGTCAGCATCTTCGGCGCCCAGGACTACTCCATGCGCATCTGGCTCAAGCCCGACCGCATGGCCCAGCTCGGCATTACCACCAGCGATATCGCCGCCGCTGTACGCAGCCAGAACGCCCAGAACGCCGCTGGCAAGATCGGCCAGGAGCCCGCGCCCAGCGACCAGATGCTGGTCTATACGGTGACCGCCAAGGGCCGGCTGCTGACGCCGGAGGAGTTCGGCGACATCGTCATCCGGGCCGGCGGGCCCAATGGCGTGCTGCGGGTCAAGGACGTGGCCCGGGTGGAACTGGCCGCCTACAACTACGACCAGCACACCACCGTGGACGGCAAGCCCGCCGTTGCCATGGGGGTCTTCCTGCAGACCGGTGCCAATGCCCTGGACGTGGCGGATCGGGCCAAGGCCAAGATGGTCGAGCTGGAGAAGCGGTTCCCGACCGGGGTGGACTACCTCGTTCCCTTCGACACCACCAAGTTTGTCTCCGCCTCCATCAGCGAGGTGGTCCATACCCTGATCGAAGCGGCCATCCTGGTGGTGGCGGTGGTCTATATCTTCCTGCAGAGCTGGCGGGCCACCGTGATCCCCATGGTGGCGGTGCCCATTTCCCTCATCGGCACCTTCGCCGGCCTCTGGCTCTTCGGCTTCTCCATCAATACCCTCACCCTCTTTGCCATGGTGCTCGCCATCGGCATCGTGGTGGATGACGCCATCGTCGTCCTGGAAAACGTCGAGCGCCTGATGGCGGAGGAGAAGCTGCCGCCCTTCGAGGCCGCGGTGGAAGCCATGCGGGAAGTCTCCAGCGCGGTGATCGCCATCGTCCTGGTGCTGTGCGCCGTGTTCATCCCGGTGGCCTTCCTGGGAGGCATCGCCGGCACCCTGTACCGGCAGTTTGCCGTCACCGTGGCGGTGTCGGTGGTCATCTCCGGCATCGTCGCCCTGACCCTGACCCCGGCCCTCTGCGCCCTCATCCTCAAGCCCAGCCACAAGGAAATGCCGATTTTCCGGCCCTTCAACCGGGCCTTCGCCGCCTTCACCAAGTCCTACACCACCATGGTGGAGCGCATCCTGCACCATCCCTTCATCGGCACCGCCGTCTTCGTCGGCGTCATCGCCGTGGTGGCCGTGCTCTTCCGCCTGGTGCCCGGCAGCTTCGTGCCCTCGGAAGACCAGGGCTTCGTCATCTCGGCCCTCATGCTGCCGGATGGGGCGAGCCTTCGGCGCACCAGCACCAGCGGCGAGCAGTTCCGCCAGACCGTCGCCAAGAACGAAAATGTCGAGCACACCTTCGTGGTGGGCGGCTTCGACCTCATCGGCGGCGGCAACCGGCCCAACGCCGGCACCGTTTTCGTGCGGCTGAGGGACTGGAGCGAGCGCCAGATCGATGCCGAGTCCCTGGCCAAGCAGTTCATGGGGGTGGGCATGATGCTGCCCGACGGCCTGGCGCTGACCTTCAACCCGCCGCCCATCCGGGGCCTGGGCTCCGCCGGCGGCTTCGAGGTCTATGTCCAGAACCGGGTGGATGGCGATCCCCGCAAGCTCCATGAGGTGGTCCAGGGGTTCATCGAGGCCCTCAAGACTCACAAGGAGTTCACCCGGGTCAATACCTTCTTTCGGCCCACGGTGCCCCAGCTCTTCGTCGAGGTGGACGAGCCCAAGGCCCTCTCCCTCGGCATTCCCCTGGCCAGCATCTACGAGACCCTGCAAAGCACCATGGGGGCCCTCTACGTCAATGACTTCAACAAGGCGGGACGGGTGTACCGGGTGCAGCTCCAGGCCGAGCCCGACTACCGCATGAAGCCGGAAGACCTGGGCAAGGTCTACGTCCGCAGCGCCACCACCAGCGCCATGATTCCCCTGTCCGCCATCAGCCGGGTCAAGAATGTGACGGGACCGGAGCAGCTGGAGCGCTACAACGGTTTCGTGGCGGCCAAGATCATGGGGGATTCCCTGCCCGGCATCAGCTCCAGCGAGGCCATCCGCCTGGTGGAGGAAGTGGCCGCCGGCGCCCTGCCGGAGGGCTACACCATCGCCTGGACCGGCCAGGTCTACCAGGAGAAGGCCAGCGCCGGCTCCTCGGTGCCGGCCCTGGTGTTCGGCGTCATCATGGTCTTCCTGATCCTGGCGGCCCAGTACGAGAAGTGGTCCCTGCCCCTGGCGGTGATCATGGCCGTGCCCTTCGCCATGTTCGGGGCCCTGGCCCTGGTGTTCGCCCGCGGCATGCCCAACGACATCTACTTCCAGATCGGCCTGGTGGTGCTCATCGGCCTCGCCGCCAAGAACGCCATCCTGATCGTCGAGTTCGCGGCCCAGAAGTACGCCGAGGGCAAGGGGGTCGTGGAAGCGGCCATCGAGGCGGCGCGGCTGCGCTTCCGGCCCATCGTCATGACGTCGCTCGCCTTCGTCCTCGGGGTCATGCCCCTGGCCTTCTCCACCGGCGCCGGCGCGGCGGCCCGCCGCTCCATGGGCACCGGGGTGTTCGGCGGCATGCTGGCGGCCACCTTCATCGCCACCATCTTCGTCCCCCTCTTCTTCAAGTGGCTGGAAAGGGGCAAGCAGATGCTGCCGGCCGGCGATGTGGAGACCGCCCACCATCATCACCCGGAGGAAAAGTAATGTCTTCCCGGAACAAGCATTCCAGAATCGCCCTCCGGCTCCTTCCCCTGCTGCTGGCTTCGGCCCTGGCGGGGTGCGCCGTCGGGCCGGATTATCTGCGGCCGGCATCCACCCTGCCGCAGGGCTACAGCGAGCCTTCCGCCGCCACCCAGGCCAACCCCCTGGTGGAGCAGGACTGGTGGAAGCTCTTCAAGGATCCCGTCCTCGACCGGCTGGTGGACAAGGCCCTGGTCGCCAACACCGATATCCGCATCGCCGTCGCCCGGGTGGAGCAGGCCGAAGCCCTGGCCCGGGAAGCCGGGGCAGCCTACCTGCCGGAAATCGATGCCGTGGCGGCAGGAAGCCGCAGCCGGATCAGCACCAAGACGGCCACTCCGATGCCGGCGAGTACCCCCGTCGTGCGCAACGCCCGTAGCGCCGCCCTGACCACCTCCTACGAGCTGGATGTCTGGGGCCGGGTGCGCCGCTCCAATGAGGCGATCGAGGCCGGCGCCCTGGCCAGCCGCTATTCCCGGGACGCCATCCGCCTTACCGTCGCCGGGCTGGTGGCCCGGAACTATCTGGCCTTGAGGGCCTACGACGCCCAGCTGGCGGTGACTGCCGAATCCGTTGCCAGCCGGGAAACCACCCTGAAGCTGGCGCGGACCCGGGTCGATGCCGGCCTCGCCTCGCCCCTGGACCTGTACACGGCGGAAGGCGCCTTGGCTACCGTCCAGGCCCAGGCGGCAGAGTTGCGCCGCCAGCGGGCCCTCACCGAGCACCAGCTGGCCCAGCTGACCGCCACGCTGGACCTCAAGATCGCGGCCGGCGACCTGCGCCAGCTGCCGGTGCCGCCGGTGCCCCCCGCCGGATTGCCGTCCACCCTGGTGGAGAGCCGTCCCGACGTGCGCCAGGCGGAGGAAACCCTGGTGGCGGCCAATGCCGGCATCGGGGTCGCCAAGGCCGGCTATTTCCCGAAATTCACCCTGACCGGCAGCCTGGGCAGCGAGAGCAAGACCATGGCCGACCTCTTCGGCGCCGGCGCCAACACCTGGTCCCTGGGCCTGGGCCTGTTCATGCCCATTCTCGATTTTGGCCGCACCTCGGCCCGGGTGGACCAGGCCTCCGCCCTCGAGCAGCAGTCCCTGGCGGCCTACCAGGGAACCCTGCAAACTGCCTTCAAGGAAGTGAACGACTCCCTGGTGAACCTGCGGGAAAACGCCACCGGGGAAGTTGCCCAGAGCGTCCGGGTGGAGGCTGCGGCGAAGGCCTTGAAGCTCGCCCAGCTGCGCTACAAATCGGGCTATTCCGGCTACCTGGAGGTATTGGAAGCCGAGCGCGCCAGCAATGATTCCCTCCTGGCCTACATCAGCACCCGCCAAGCCCGCCTGGGCGCGGCGGTGGACCTGTTCAAGGCCCTGGGCGGCGGCTGGAAGGAAGGCTTCGCGGTGGCGGAAAGCGGGCAGCGGGCGCCATAGCAGCAGCCCTTGCCGGTTATTGCCGGTGGGGGCTCCCCGCCCCGCCTTTCGCGGCCATGGGGATCGGGCAGGTGCGGTCCTGGGTGAAGAACCGGCAGCCCAGGACGATGGCGAGGGTGTTGCTCAGCAAGGTTTCGACTTCCATGTTGGCCTGCCCCGCCTTGCGCAGGAAGGCCTCATAGACGCCGGCATCGATCTGGAGCGTGACGGCGACTTGGTTCGGTGGGACGTCTTCGGAATAGGCGTTGACCATGGTGTTTGTCTCCCTCTCGGTGATTTCGTTGGTTTTGTTCTGGCAGCGCAAGCCGGTCCCCGTCGGGTGGCCGGCCTGTGCAGCAAAGTATGCACGTCTGCCGGGCGCCGGGCTACTCAAAAACCGATCTTTCTCGTCCGGCCGGCCGGGGCTGCGTTGAGGTCCCGGCTTTCCAGGTGGTCGCGGCCGTCGAGCTTGGCGCTGCCGAGGGCGGCCAGAAGGCGCTTTTTCATGTTTCGGGGCGGCATGCCGGCGAGGCAGTCCAGCACCTCGTCGTCGGCTTCCGGCGGGAAACCCCAGTCGTGCTCGGCGACGATGGCCCGGTAAAGGGCGGCGGCGATGGAGCGGGCCGCTTCCCGGTCGGGCCGGGCCACCTCGTAGATATTCATGCGGTTGAGGATGGGTTCGGGAATGCCGCGCTCGTCATTGGCCGTGGACACCCACAGGATGTGGGAGGCGTCCATGTCGATGTCGATGAACTCGTCCTTGAAGCGGCTGGCGGTTTCCTGTTCCAGGAGGCCGTAGAGGGCGCCCAGGGGATCGTAGCGGGAATCGCCCCCCGCCTTGTCCACCTCGTCGAGCACCACGACGGGATTGGCGAACTCGCCATGGACCAGGGTGTGCCCGACCTTGCCGGGCTTGGCGTTGTTCCACTGGGAAGAGGCGCCGGAAAGGATCCAGCCGGCAGTGAGGGAATTCATGGAGACGAACTCGTGGCCGGTGCCCAGGGCATGGGCCAGTTCCTTGGCGAAATGGGTCTTGCCGACCCCGGGTTCCCCCAGGAGCAGGAGAGGGGTAAAGCTCATGGGCTCGCTGCCCGCCACCGACAGGGCGATATATTTCCGGAGGTCGTCGATCACTTCCCGGAAATTGGGGCAGCTCTCGTAGAGGCCGTCGATCATGTCCGGACTGTTGGGCCGGATCAGGAAGCGGCCGCCGCCGCGCTGCCGCATCTTTTCGTACAGGGCGGTCAGCGCCTCGTTGCGGCTGACGGCTGGGTCCTCGAGGGCGCGCTCGATGTCGGCCACGTCGTAGATGGTTCGCTCCTCGGCCACTGAAAGCCGGATGTCGCTGGTTGCCATGACGCCCTCCTCGCTGCCTGTTTGGACATATTAACGGCTTGGAAATGCGATAGGTTGAATCCACTCAGCGCGCATCTCAGCAAGCATTTTCCATTCCTTTTGGGGGCGCTAGCCGTTTGCTCCCCGGTCGGAATCGTCCTAGGATTCGGGCATGGAACGCTTCACCATTTCCCTGGACGACTCCCTGGCCAGGCAGTTCGACGAGCTCATCGCCGCCCGCGGCTACGGCAACCGCTCGGAAGCCTTGCGGGATCTGATTCGCGCCGCCATCGGCCATGAGCGCCAGCGGGAGGAGCCTGCAGGTCACTGCGTCGCCAACCTCTCCTATGTCTTCAATCACCACGAGCGCGAGCTGGCCGAGCGCATCACCGCCCTGCAGCACGACCGCCATGACCTGACCGTGGCCGCCATGCACACCCACCTGGACCACGAGAACTGCCTGGAGTCGGTGATCCTGAAGGGGCCGGCCCAGGAGGTGCGCCGCTTCGCCGACGCCCTCATGGCCGAACGGGGCGTCCGCCACGGCCAGCTCAATGTCATCGCCCTGGAGGCCGAGCACCACCACGCCCACGACGAACACGGAGAGGCCCATGTCCACTTCCGTCCCGCCTGCTGACTTCCTGTCCGCAGCCATCATGCAGGTGGCCTCCGACGAGTTCGGGGAGCAGGCGTGGATCGAGGTCATCCGCAAGATGGACGAGGTCTACAACGACCTCCTCCAGTACGAAGTGGCCCTGGAGGAGAAGAATGCCGCCCTGGAGGAGTCCCACCAGTTCATCGAGAGTGTCCTGGCCTCCATGTCGGACATCCTCATCGTCTGCGACCGCCATGGCAGGATCGAGGAGGTGAATTCCTCCCTCCAGCACTTTTCCGGCAAGACCGCCGCCCAGCTGGAACACACCTCCTTCCTCGACCTCTTTGCCGACGATGCCGAGCGCGGCCGGGCCCGGGATCTCCTGGCCCACCTGGGCCGGGAAGGCACTCACGACTGCGAATTCTTCCTGCGGGCCGGGGACGGCTCCACCGTCCCGGTGTCCTTCAACTGCACGCCCCGCCTGTCCCAGACGGGAAAGCTCATGGGGATGGTCATCACCGGCCGCCCGGTGGGGGAGCTGCGCCGCGCCTACCAGGCCCTGCGCCAGGCCCACGATGACCTGAAGCGCACCCAGAGCCAGCTTCTCCACGCCGAGAAGATGGTCTCCCTGGGCCGCCTGGTGGCGGGGGTGGCCCACGAGCTCAACAACCCCATCAGCTTCGTCCTGGGCAACGTCATGGCCCTGCAGCGCTACGCCAAGCGCGTGGAAACCTACCTGAACGCCGTGCACGCCGGCGATGCCGCCGAGGAAGAGGCCCTCAAGGCCCTGCGGGCGGAACTGCGCATCGACCGCATCCTCCATGATATGCAGCCCCTGATCGAGGGCATGATCGAAGGGGCCGAGCGGACCCGGGACATCGTCGATGCCCTGAAGCGCTTCTCGGCGGTGGATCGGGCCAGCCCGGAGCGGATGAACCTGGTGGAAGTCATCGAGCGGGCGGTGCGCTGGGTGGCGCAGAGCGCCCCGGCCCGCTTCGCGGTGGACGTGGATCTGCCGCCCCACATCGCCTTTTCGGGCTCCTCGGGCCAGTTGCAGCAGGTGGTGATGAACCTCGTCCAGAATGCCTGCGATGCCACCGCCAGCGTGGAGGCGCCACGCCTCAGCATCGTCGGCCGGGTGGAAGGCGGCCTGGCGCGGATCAGCTTTGCCGACAACGGCCCCGGCATTCCCTCGGAACACCTGCCCCGCCTGTTCGAACCCTTCTTCACCACCAAGCCGGTGGGGCAGGGCACCGGCCTCGGACTGTCCATCAGCTACGGCATCGTCGAACGCCACGGCGGCCGGCTGGAAGCGGCCAACGGGCCGGCCGGTGGCGCCGTCCTCACCCTGGTCCTGCCGGTGGAAAGCAACTGATCAGACTGCCAAGGGCGGGGAGCACCGGGACTTGCCGGCCCCGTCGACGAGGATAGGGGAAAACGCCGCCTGGACAGGCACTTGGATTGCTGGCATGGTCCTTGTATGAGCTTCTGAAAATTTTTCATATCGGCCCATGGAAAACCTGCCCACCGACTGGCTGTCCTTCCTCATCCTGACCTTCGTGCTCGGCATGAAGCATGGCTTCGATGCCGACCACCTGGCCACCATCGACGGCCTCACCCGCTTCAATGCCCGGGCCAACCCGGGCCTGGCGCGGTACTGCGGCGCCTTCTTCTCCCTCGGGCACGGCGCCGTGGTGGTGGCCATCGCCCTCGGGGTCAGCGCCCTGGCCGCCCGGTGGGCGGTGCCGCAATGGTTCGGCACCCTGGGCGCCGTCATTTCCATTGCCTTTCTTTTCGCCCTGGGCAGCCTCAACCTGGCGGCGGTGCTGCGGGCCGGGCCCGACGAGGTGGTGCAACCGGTGGGCCTCAAAGGCCGCTGGCTGGGGCGCCTGCGCCATGCCGGCCACCCGGCCCTGGTGGCCCTGGTGGGTGCCCTCTTCGCCCTGTCCTTCGATACCCTGTCCCAGGCCGCCTTCTTCGCCCTTGCCGCCACCCAGTTCGGCGGCTGGCAGCACGCCCTCATGCTGGCGCTGCTGTTCCTTCTCGGCATGCTGGTGACCGACGGCGTGAATGGCGTCTGGATCGCTCGGCTCATCGCCCGGGCCGACCAGATGGCCCGGGTGGCTTCCCGGGTCATGGGGCTGGTGGTGTCCGGCATCAGCCTCCTGGTGGCCGCCTTCGGCCTCGCTAAGCTCGCCCTGCCGGCCGTCGACGCCTGGAGTGAGGGCAAGGAGCTGGTGTTCGGCTTTGCCCTGGTGAGCATTATCGCCCTCAGCTTCATGATGGCGGTCCGGCTCGTTCGCCGGCCGGTGGCCGTCTTGTAGGAAATATACCGGCGAACCGGTTCGGGCGATGGCTTGCAGGGCGTCGGCTTCGATCGCCCCCTCGCTTTCCCATGGCGCTGCGGCGCCCTTTCGGGTAAATTATGGGGTTTTCCCTAATACCCGAATCTGAAGGAGGTTCAGTGGAAAAGGACCTGCGCGACGCCGCACTCGAATATCACCGTCTGCCCACCCCGGGCAAGATTTCCGTCCGCCCGACCAAGGGCCTGACCAATCAGCGCGATCTGGCGCTTGCCTATTCGCCCGGTGTCGCCGCTGCCTGCGACCTCATCGTCGAGGATCCGGCCGCCGCCGCCGAAATGACCTCCCGCGCCAATCTGGTGGGGGTGGTGACCAACGGCACCGCCGTCCTCGGCCTCGGCAACATCGGCCCCCTGGCCGCCAAGCCGGTGATGGAAGGCAAGGGCTGCCTGTTCAAGAAATTCGCCGGCATCGACGTCTTCGATATCGAACTGGCCGAGAACGATCCGGACAAGCTCATCGACATCATCGCCTCCATGGAACCCACCCTGGGCGGCGTGAACCTGGAAGACATCAAGGCCCCCGAATGCTTCTACATCGAGGAGAAGCTTAAGGAGCGGATGAATATCCCCGTCTTCCACGACGACCAGCACGGCACCGCCATCATCTCGGCCGCCGCCATGCTGAACGGCCTCAAGGTGGTGGGCAAGAAGATCGACGAAGTCAAAGTCGTCTGCTCCGGCGCCGGCGCCGCCGCCATCTCCTGCCTGAACCTCTGGTGCCAGCTCGGGGTCAAGCGCGAAAACGTCACCGTCTGCGACTCCAAGGGCGTCATCTACGTCGGCCGCGAAGAGAAGATGGAGGCCACCAAGGCCCGCTACGCCCGCGACACCGCCGCCCGCACCCTGGGCGACGCCATGGTGGGCGCCGACATCTTCCTGGGCCTGTCCGCCGCCGGCGTCCTCAAGCCGGAAATGGTCGCGACCATGGGCGAAAAGCCGATGATCTTCGCCCTGGCCAATCCGACCCCGGAAATCATGCCGGAACTCGCCAAGGCCGTCCGTCCGGACGCCATCATCGCCACCGGCCGTTCCGACTACGTGAACCAGGTGAACAACGTTCTCTGCTTCCCCTTCATTTTCCGCGGCGCCCTGGATGTGGGCGCCTCCCGCATCACCGAGGAAATGAAGCTGGCTTCCGTCAAGGCCATCGCCGAGCTGGCCGAAGCCGAAGTCACCGACGAAGTCGCCATGGCCTACCCCGGCCATGACCTCTCCTTCGGCCCGGAATACCTGATTCCGAAGCCCTTCGATCCCCGCCTCATCGTCCGGATCGCCCCGGCCGTGGCCCAGGCGGCCATGGATTCCGGCGTCGCCGCCCGGCCCATCACCGACTTCAACGCCTACCGGGCCAAGCTGTCGGAATTCGTCTATCACACCGGCGTCGGCATGCGGGCCATCTTCACCGCCGCCCGCCAGGCCGAAGGCAAGCGCATCATCTACGCCGAAGGCGAAGATGAGCGGGTCCTGCGCGCCGCCCAGATCGTCATCGAGGAAAAGATGGCTCGCCCCATCCTGGTGGGTCGGCCGGCAGTTATCGAGCGCCGCCTGGAAAAGGCCAAGCTGCGGATCAAGCCGGGCGTCGATTTCGACGTCGTCAATCCGGAATACGACGAGCGCTACCGGGAATGCTGGACGGCCTACCACAAGCTCATGGCGCGCAGCGGCGTGACGCCGGCCATCGCCAAGCTGGCCATGCGCCGCAACACCACCCTCATCGGCGCCATGCTGGTGCATCTGGGCTACGCCGACGGCCTCGTCTGCGGCGTCAACGGCCAGTTCGGCGAGCATCTCCAGGTCATTTCCGATGTCATCGGCAAGCGTGAAGGGGCCAAGACCCTGGCGGCCATGAATTACCTCATGCTGCCGGGCCGCTCCCTGTTCATCTGCGATACCCATGTGAACGAGTGCCCGACCGCGGAAGAAGTGGCCGAGATGGCCCTGATGGCCGCCGAGCAGGTCAGGCGCTTCGGCGTCCAGCCGAAGGTGGCCCTGCTTTCCCACTCCAACTTCGGCTCCGGCTCTTCCGCTTCCGCCCTCAAGATGCGCCAGGCCGCCGCCCTGTTGCCGGCCCTGTCGGGCGGGGAACTGGAAGTGGATGGCGAAATGCACGGCGACTCGGCGCTTTCGGAAGAGATCCGTTCCCAGGCCAATCCGGAATCGTCCTTGAAGGGTGAGGCCAATCTCCTGGTCATGCCCAACATCGACGCCGCCAACATCGCCTACAACCTCCTCAAGATGACCGGCGGCGAAGGCGTCACCATCGGCCCCATCCTCCTCGGCGCGGCCCGGCCGGCCCATGTCCTTACCTCCACCGCCACCGTGCGGCGGCTGGTGAACATGACCGCCCTGTCCGTGGTGGAGTCCATGGAACGGTAATTCCCGACAACCCGGGAACACCAGGCAATGCCGCCCCATCCGGGCGGCATTGTGCTTTAATAGCCGCCAATTCCCCGCTTCAGGAGAGACTAAGCATGAATCAGGACAAATTCCGTCTGGTGACCCGTAGCGACTTCGATGGTCTGGTCTGCGCCGTGTTGCTGAACGAACTTGATCTCATTGACGACATCAAGTTCGTCCACCCCAAGGACATGCAGGACGGCAAGATCGACATCACCGGCCGGGACATCACCACCAACCTGCCCTACGTGGCGGCGGCCCATCTGGCCTTCGACCACCACCTCTCCGAGACCCTCCGCAACACCGGCGAGCGCCGCAACCACATCATCGACCCGAAGGCGCCCTCGGCTGCCCGGGTGGTGTATGACTACTACGGCGGCAAGGACCGCTTCAAGGGTATCGCCGACGAGATGATGGAAGCGGTGGACAAGGCGGACTCCGCCCAGTTCTCCCGGGACGAGATCCTCGACCCCAAGGGCTGGGTGCTGCTCAACTACCTGATGGACGCCCGCACCGGCCTGGGCCGCTTCCGGGAATTCCGCATCAGCAACTACGCGCTGATGATGGACCTCATCAAATACTGCCGGAACCACGGCATCGACGACATCCTGGCCCTGCCGGACGTGAAGGAGCGGGTGGACCTGTACCTGGAGCATGCCGAGAAAGCCAAGGAGCAGCTCCTGCGCTGCACCACCGTGCACAAGAACCTGGCGGTGCTGGACCTCCGCGACGAGGAAACCATCTACGCCACCAACCGCTTCGTCATCTACGCCCTCTTTCCCCAGACCAACATCTCCATCCACGTCATGTGGGGGGTCCAGAAGCAGAACACCGTCTTCGCCACCGGCAAGTCCATCCTCGACCGCTCGTCCAGGACCAACGTGGGCGAACTGATGCTCCAGTACGGCGGCGGCGGCCACCAGGCGGCCGGTACCTGCCAGGTGGCCAATGACCAGGCCGACCAGGTTCTGCGGGCGCTGGTCGCCCGCATCAACGCCGACGGCTAAGACTGGGGTGGGGTGGGGATGAGGGGCGGCGGCATCATGCCCTCTTCGATCATCTCCGTCTCCACCTTGATGCGCAGGATGAGGAGGCCTTGCAGGGTCTCCCGGGCCTTGTCGCTGGCCCAGTCCTCATGGTGGACGCGCAGACAAGCCTCCACCTCGTGGCGATTGACCAGGTCCACGCCGCATACCGCCGCGTAGTGGCGGATTTCCCGGTCGAGGTCGGCCAGTTCCTGGGGGTAGTTTTCGAAGCCGCTCATAGGGTGCACAGCATAGCGCGATCTCAGCGGGGGCTGGCAATCCGCTCAACGATTGACCACAATAGGGAAAATCGTGGAGAACCATGATGCACCAGCTTGACTTGCCCGCTCCCGGCCTGGCCGACGCCCCCGCCTTTCGCGACCCAAGCGCCGCCGCAGCCTGGCTCGCCCGGCAGCCCCTGGCCCAGCCGGCGCAGATGCAGGCCGCCCTGCAAGAGGCCATCGCCGCCGTCGACGCTTCCGATATTGCCGCTGCCGACCGCCTGGGCATCCTCGACCGGCTGCGCAGTGCTGTGATCCTGGCCCAGTCCGCCCTGGAGCCCCGTTACAGCCGCAAGCCCCTGCCGTTGCCGGTGGCCGATGCCGCGCTCTTTTCCGCGGCCCGCAGGCTGTGGCGGACCCTGGCTGTCGCCTACCTGCGCATCGTTCCCCAGCTGCCGCCGGCCGAGGCGGTGGTGCCCCTGCACCGGGGGGCAGTCGCCCTGCGGGTCGAGCAGTACGCCCATTTCCTGGCCGCCTACGAGCTGCCGGAAGAGCTCATGGGCCTTCTCTACGGGGTCCTCCAGGCGGCAGAGTCCCTGGGCGTGCAGCAGGTACCGCAGACCGACGCCGACTACAAGCATATCCACGAATCCCATATCGCCGGGCAGGTGGCCTGGGCCTTCCTTCTCCAGTTCGCCGATCCCTATCATCTCTCCATGGCCCAATTGACGGTCGCCAACCGGGCTTTCAGCCGCTGGCGGGAACTGGCAGGGTTCCGCAATGGGCCCGACGAGGATCTCCGGGCCCGCACCCTGCCCCTGACCGCCCTGGCGGGCGAGGTGGCTGCCGGGCGCTGGCTGGACGTGCGGCCGGTGGCCCGCAAGATCAGGAAGCGCATCGAGGCCCTGGAGGCCGGCGAGGCCCCGGAAGCCCTCAAGCTGGGTCGCGAATTGTCGTCCACCGCCTGCATCCGGCTGCTGCACCAACTCGATGAGGCTCTGCGCCCCGGCGCAGGGGCTCCCGCCCGGGAAACCGGCAGCCTGGGCCTGGTGGTGGGGGTGGAAAACATCTACGCCCTGCTGGCTGGCGAGCGGCTCGATCCGGGGGGGGGCAAGCCTTCCAGGACGGTGAACCACCAGCGCATGGAAATCTTCGGCTTCGATAACCTGGTGACGCCCGTGGGTGCCCAACGCCGCGTGAAGGTGCCGGCGGAAACCTGGCAGAGTGCCCAGGGGCAGGTATCGCGGGCGGCCGAGGCCGGGACGCGGTTGCTGTCGCCTTGCCTGGCAGCGAGGGAGCTGGAGCCGGGGCAGGCGGCCAGACTGTGCGTCCTCGAAGGGCTGCATATGTCCCCGGAGGACAGGCTGCAGGGTTGGTTGCGGTGCTATCCGGCGCCCGTGCAGGCCGCCTCGATTCAAGCGGCTTCCCAGGTTGGCGCGGAGGCGCGGCTGCCGGTGTTCGTTCTCGGCACCGGCCAGGGCCTCTCCGTGGTGCTACCGGCCGCCGCCGGGTTGCGCCCCGGTAGCCGGCTCAACCTGGAAGGCACGGTGGTGGCGCCGGTGATGCTGGGCGAAGTGCTGGAGCGCGGCAGCGATTTCGTGCGCTACGCCGCCATGCCGCAATAGGCCACTTCCTTTCTTCCTTTCCCGGCTACCAACGACTTCCCTTCGCGGCTGTCTAATAGGTATCCGGTGAGGGGCACAGAGGGTGCGCACACCGGAGGTTGCGGCATTTGAAGCCGTGTTCATCATCAGTGCTAAGGAGGATGATTATGGCTAGCATGACCAGATTCTCTCCCCTGCGGGACCTCGAGCGTTTTTCCCCCTTCCGCGAGTTGGAGGAGATGTGGAAAGACGTGAGCATGCGCATGCGGCCCGTGGCCGGTGAAACGGAGATGTTCGGGGATGTTCGCCTGGACGTTTCCGAAGACGAAAAGTGCTACTTCATCAAGGCGGATCTTCCCGGGGTGTCGAAGGACGACATCAAGGTGGCCATCGACGGAGACCAGGTTTCCATCGAAGCTGAAGTCAAGCGGGATGTCGAGGACAAGGGGCAAAATGCCCTGTATCGAGAGCGCTTCTTCGGCAAGCTGCATCGCTCGTTCAGGCTGGATTCCAGCATCGATGACAGCCAGGCCGATGCGAAGTACGAAAATGGCGTCCTGGAACTGACGTTGCCCAAGAAGGCTAGCGGCACGACCCATCAGCTGCCGATCCACTAAGCGGCATTGCGTCGATGCGATGAGAAGTCCCCGCCTGTCGGCGGGGATTGTCTTTTTACGGTGGGCACTGGGGCATGGCGGTTCTGCGCCTGCGCCCGTGCTTGCTGTTTATTCGCCGTCCCCAGAAAGCTTGACGGTGACGTAGAGGGTAGCGGTGCCCCGGCGCACCAGGAAGGCCACGGCGTCATTTTTTCCCAACTTGTTGAGAATCCGGTTGAATTCCGCCAGGCTGGTGAACCGGGTCTGGTTGACGGCGATGATCACATCCCCCGGCCGCAGGGGACTGTCGGCAGCGGCGCCTTTCAGGGCTTCGACCAGCAGGCCGTAGTCGATGCCGAGTCGCTTGCGCAAGGCGGGCGGCACTTCGCTCAGGACCATGCCGAACTGGTTCGCCGGCGCCGGTGATGGTGTTTTCGGCGATTCGGTAACCTTCTCCGCCGGGGTTTCGCCCACTTTCACCGTCAGCTCTTTCCGGGCGCCATCGCGCCAGATCGCCAATCTGGCCGGACTGCCCGGCTGGGTACTCGCCACCTGGCGCGGCAGGTCCATCGGGTCGGCCAGGGGCTTGCCGTTATATTCGAGGACGACGTCTCCGCTCTTCAGTCCGGCCCGATCGGCGGGACTTCCCGGTTCCACCGCGCTGATCACGACACCGGTTGTCGACTTCAGGCGGAAGGCCTGGGCCAGCTCTTCGGTGACGGGCTGGATGACGACGCCGATCCGGCCGCGGGTGACCTTGCCCTTGGCCTGGAGTTGCTTCGCCACGTCCATGGCGACTTCGATGGGAATGGCGAAGGACAGCCCCATATAGCCGCCGGTGCCGCTGTAGATCATGGAATTGATGCCGACCACCGAGCCGGACATGTCGATCAGGGGGCCGCCGGAATTTCCCGGATTGACCGCCACATCGGTCTGGATGAAAGGCAGGATGGATTCGTCCGGCAGTTCCCGGTTGATGGCGCTGACGATGCCGGCGGTGATGGTGTTGGTGAAGCCGAAGGGCGAGCCGATCGCCACCACCCACTGGCCGGGCTTGATGGAATGGGAATTGCCCAGCCTGGCCACCGGCAGCCCGGTGGCCTCGATCTTGACCAGGGCGACGTCACTGGGCAGGTCCACGCCCAGGACCTTGCCGGGGAATTCGCGCTTGCCGTCGGCCAGGCGGACGGTCACCGAGCGGGCGTCGGCAACCACATGGGCGTTGGTCAGGACGAGGCCGTCCGGGCTGATGATGAACCCGGAGCCCAGCCCGAGGATCTGTTGCTCGGGACTGCCGGGACGGGGCAGGTCGGGAATGAAGCGGCGAAAGAATTCGAACAGGGGATCATCCGGCGCCGGACCGGAAACGCCCGGACTACCGGCCGCCTCGCGGCGGCTGGAGACGACGTTCACCACTGCCGGCCCGACGTTGTCCACCAGGCCGGAGAAATCGGGCAGGGCGGCCGCCCGGCTAGCGGCAGGCGGTGCGCCGGCTGGCGGCGTGGGGGAGGCGGGCGCATTGCCGGCGGATTCCTGGCTGGAGCCCTGGCAGGCGCCGAGGATGCAGGCCGCGAGGAGGGAGAGGGCGAGTCGCCGCGCAGCGGTGTTTCGGGACATGATGCCGAACTCCGGGAAAAGGCTCCCGTCTCCCCAGCAACCGGTGTGCCCTGTTGCCCGCGGGCGGGCGAAAAAAAGGCCCGTCCGGGGACGGGCCTAACGTCTTTCGACGACCGAAACGGTCAAGGGCGGCGGGGAGGGGAGCCTGGCGGCTCCCGAACTCCCTCCGGGGTCGCATCCCCACTACGTGGGGCCCCTGCTCCGCCCTGCGGAAGTTCACTCGAACTCGATGATGACCTGGTCCACCGACAGGCTTTCGCCCGCGGCGGCGGCGATCTTCTTCACCTTGCAGTCCTGGTCGGCCTTGAGGATGTTTTCCATCTTCATGGCTTCGATGACCGCGAGCTTCTCGCCGGCCTTCACTTCCTGGCCGACCGCGACCGACACTTCCCGCAGCAGGCCCGGCATGGGCGAGAGCAGGAACTTGGAGAGGTCGGGGGCGGGCTTCTCGGGCATGAGGGCCAGCAGCTCGGCGGCACGGGCGCTCATGACCATGAAATCGGCCCGGGTGCCCCAGTGGAAGAGGCTGTACTTGGTCTTGTGGCGCTCCACCTGGAGAGTGAATTCCTCGCCGTTGCAGGTGCCGCGGAAGAGGGATTCTCCCAGGCGCCAGTCGGACTGGATCTCGTAGTTCTCGCCGTTGTACTCGATGTGATAGCCGCCGGGAACCGGACGGGCGACCACCGGGTGGTTTTCCTTGTGCTCGCCGTTGACCCGAACCACCATCCACTTGTCGTCGACGATGCGCTCATGGCCTTCCAGCTGGCCGGTGACGGAGGCGGCCCGGTCGGTGTAGGACCGGTAGACGTAGGCCGCCACCGAGACCAGCAGCGCCGGGTCGTCGTGGGGCACCATGGAGGCGTCGAAGCCCTTCGGGTACTCCTCGGCGATGAAGCCGGTGTTGAAGTTGCCGGACTGGAAGCGCGAATGCTGCATCAGCGCCGCCTGGAACGGGATGTTCGAGGAAATGCCGCGGATCACGAAGGCGTTCAGGGCGTCCCGCATGCGGGCGATGGCCTGCTCCCGGGTGGCGCCGTGGACGATGAGCTTGGCGATCATCGAGTCGTAGAACATCGAGATCTCGCCGCCGTCGTACACGCCGGTGTCCACACGCACCTGGCCGGGAATCTCGGCCGGCGGCTGGAACTTCACCAGGCGGCCGGTGGAGGGCAGGAAGCCGCGGAAGGGGTCTTCGGCGTTGATCCGGCATTCCATGGCCCAGCCGTTGATGCCCACGTCGGCCTGGGTGATGGACAGCTTCTCGCCGGCGGCGACGCGGATCATCTGCTCGACCAGATCGAGGCCGGTGATCAGCTCGGTGACCGGGTGCTCCACCTGGAGGCGGGTGTTCATTTCCAGGAAGTAGAAGCTCTTGTCGGCGCCGACCACGAATTCGACGGTACCGGCGGATTCGTAATTCACGGCGCGGGCCAGGGCCACGGCCTGTTCGCCCATTGCCTTGCGGGTCTCCGGGTCGATGAAGGGGGACGGGGCTTCCTCGATGACCTTCTGGTGGCGGCGCTGGATGGAGCACTCGCGTTCGTTCAGGTACACGTAGTTGCCGTGGGAGTCGCCCAGCACCTGGATTTCGATGTGGCGGGGCTCCAGCACGAACTTCTCGATGAAGACGCGATCATCGCCGAAGGCGTTCTTCGCCTCGTTCTTGCAGGAGGCGAAGCCTTCGTAGGCTTCCTTGTCGTTGAACGCGACGCGCAGGCCCTTGCCGCCGCCGCCGGCGGAGGCCTTGATCATCACCGGGTAGCCGATGCCCTTGGCGATCTCGACGGCATGCTCCGGGGAGTCGATGGCGTCGTTGTAGCCGGGGATGGTGTTGACCTTGGCTTCGATCGCCAGCTTCTTGGACTCGATCTTGTCGCCCATCTTGCCCACGGAGTAGTGCTTCGGGCCGATGAACTTGATGCCTTCCTCTTCCAGGCGGCGGGAGAACTCCTGGTTCTCCGACAGGAAGCCGTAGCCCGGGTGGACCGCTTCAGCGCCGGTCTCTTTGCAGGCGGCGATGATCTTGTCCATGACCAGGTAGGATTCCTTGGAGGCGGCGGGGCCGATGCAGACGGCCTCGTCGGCCAGGTCCACATGCAGGGCGTCCTTGTCCGCTTCGGAATAGACGGCAACGGTCTGGATGCCCATCTTACGGGCGGTCTTGATGACGCGGCAGGCGATTTCGCCGCGGTTGGCAATCAGAATTTTCTTGAACATATCCTTATTCCTCCCCGACGCTTACAGCGGAATGTTGCCGTGCTTGCGCCACGGGTTTTCCAGGTTCTTGTCGCGCAGCATGGCCAGCGACCGGCAAATCCGCTTGCGGGTGGCGTGGGGCATGACGACATCGTCGATGAAGCCGCGGGCTCCGGCGACGAAGGGGTTGGCGAACTTCTCCTTGTACTCGGCTTCGCGCTGGGCGAGCTTGGCGGGGTCGTTCTTCTCCTCGCGGAAAATGATCTCCACCGCGCCCTTCGGACCCATGACCGCGATTTCGGCGGATGGCCAGGCCAGATTGACGTCGCCGCGCAGGTGCTTGGAGGACATCACGTCATAAGCGCCGCCGTAGGCCTTGCGGGTGATGACGGTGACCTTGGGCACGGTGCACTCGGCGTAGGCGTAGAGCAGCTTGGCGCCGTGCTTGATGATGCCGCCGTATTCCTGGGTGGTGCCGGGCATGAAGCCGGGGACGTCCACGAAGGTCACCACCGGGATGTTGAAGGCGTCGCAGAAGCGCACGAAGCGGGCAGCCTTGATGGAGGACTTGATGTCCAGGCAGCCGGCCAGCACCAGGGGCTGGTTGGCGACGATGCCCACCGGATGGCCGTCCATGCGGCCGAAGCCGATGATGATGTTCTTGGCGTAGTCGGGCTGGATCTCGAAGAAGTCGTTGTCATCGACTACCTTGATGAGCAGCTCCTTCATGTCGTAGGGCTTGTTGGCGTTGTCCGGGACCAGGGTGTCCAGGGAGAAGTCCTCGCGGCCGGCCGGATCGTTGGTCGGCTGGAAGGGCGGCTTCTCGTGGTTGTTGGCCGGCAGGAAGTTCATGAAGCGGCGCAGCATGGCGAGCGCCTCGACATCGTTCTCGAAGGCCAGGTCGGCGACGCCCGACTTGCTGGTGTGGGTGACGGCACCCCCCAGTTCCTCGGCGGTGACGTCCTCGTGGGTGACGGTCTTCACCACTTCCGGGCCGGTCACGAACATGTAGGAGCTGTCCTTGACCATGAAGATGAAGTCGGTCATGGAGGGCGAATACACCGCGCCGCCGGCGCAGGGGCCCATGATCATGGAAATCTGCGGGATGACGCCGGAGGCCATGACGTTGCGCTGGAAGACGTCGGCATAGCCGCCCAGGGAGGCGACGCCTTCCTGGATACGGGCACCGCCGGAGTCGTTCAGGCCGATCACGGGGGCGCCGACCTTCATGGCGTGGTCCATGATCTTGCAGATCTTCTCGGCGTGGGTTTCGGACAGGGAGCCGCCGAAGACGGTGAAGTCCTGGGAGAAGACGAAGACCAGGCGGCCGTTGATGGTGCCGTAGCCGGTCACCACGCCGTCGCCCGGAATCTTCTCGGCCTGATCCATGCCGAAGTCGGTGCAGCGGTGCTCCTTGAACATGTCCCATTCTTCGAAGGAATCGGGGTCGAGCAGCAGCTCGATGCGTTCGCGGGCAGTCAGCTTGCCCTTCTTGTGCTGGCTGTCGATGCGCTTCTGGCCGCCGCCGAGGCAGGCCAACTGACGCTTTTCTTCCAGCTGGCGGATGATGTCGTGCATAAGTGAATCTCCGGGTGACGATCTAGGATTCTGGGTTCAGGTAGCCGAGCAGCGCATGGGCTGCGGCGGCGGGGGTGGTCTGGCCTGCGGCCACGGCCTGGCTCAGGTGGGGCAGGCTTTTCTTCACTCCGGCGTGGTGGCGGAAATTCTGCCGCAGGCCGGAGTCGATGAGTTGCCACATCCAGTCCAGGGACTGGCGGCGGCGTTTTTCTTCAAATTCGCCCGTCGGGGTGAGGGCGTTGCGGTAGCCTTCGATGGCTTGCCAGAACTCGTCCATGCCCTCTTTCTTGAGGGCGCTGACGGTGAGCACCGGCGGCTGCCAGTTGGGGGAGGCCGGCCGCAGCATGTGCAGGGCGTTGCGCCATTGGGCGCGCACCACGGCGGTGGCCCGGGGGTCGATGTCGGCCTTGTTGATGACTACCAGGTCGGCGATTTCGACGATGCCCTTCTTGATGGCCTGGAGGTCGTCGCCGGCGTTGGGCAGCTGCAGCAGGCAGAAGATGTCCACCATGCCGGCCACCGTGGTTTCCGACTGGCCGACGCCGACGGTCTCGACGATGATGACGTCGAAGCCGGCGGCCTCGCAGGCCAGCATGGCCTCCCGGGTCTTCTCGGCGACGCCCCCCAGGGAGCCGGCCGAGGGGCTCGGCCGGATGAAGGCCTCCTCCCGCTGGGAAAGGAGCTCCATGCGGGTCTTGTCCCCCAGGATGGAGCCGCCGGACACCGAGGAAGAGGGGTCCACCGCCAGCACCGCCAGGCGGTGGCCGTGGTCCAGCAGCCAGTTGCCCAGCGCCTCGATGAAGGTGGACTTGCCTGCGCCGGGCACCCCCGAGATGCCGACGCGGATGGCGCGGCCGGTGTGGGGCAGGAGGGCGCTCAGCACCTGCTGGGCGCGCTCCTGGTGGTCCCGCCGGGTGGACTCGACGAGGGTGATGGTCTTGGCGAGCGCGCGCCGCTGCCCGGCCAGAACCCCGTCGATGAGGGTCTGGTCGGCAGGCGACAGAGGCGATTGGGGATGAGCCGACACCGGCACCTCGCTCAAGTCCATGGGCGGCTTAGCCGCGGGCCTTCTTGATCTCGTCCAGGACCTTGCGGGCCGAATCCTCGATCCGGGTGCCGGGTCCGAAGACGGCCTTGGCGCCGGCATTGAAGAGGAAGTCGTAGTCCTGGGCCGGGATGACGCCGCCGGCGAAGACGATGATGTCGTCGGCGCCCTGGTCCTTGAGGGCCTTCACCAGGGCCGGCAGCAGGGTCTTGTGACCGGCGGCCAGGGAGGAGACGCCGATGGCGTGCACGTCGTTCTCGATGGCCTGGCGGGCGGCTTCTTCCGGGGTCTGGAAGAGGGGGCCCATATCGATGTCGAAACCGAGGTCGGCGTAGGCCGTGGCCACCACCTTGGCGCCGCGGTCATGGCCGTCCTGGCCGAGCTTGGCGATCATGATGCGGGGCCGGCGGCCTTCTTCCTCGGCGAACCTGGCGATGTCGGCCTTCAGGCCTTCCCAGTTTTCCTGACCTTCCACGACGCCTCCGTAAACTCCCGAAATGGTCTGGTTGTTGGCGCGGAAGCGGCCGAAGACCTTTTCCAGCGCATCGGACACTTCGCCGACGGTGGCCCGCAGGCGGATGGCCTTGACGGTGAGATCCAGGAGGTTGCCCTCGCCGGTCTCGGCGCACTGGGTCAGCGCATCCAGGGCGGCCTGGACGGCGGCGCCGTCGCGGCTGGCGCGGATCTGCTTGAGGCGGGCGATCTGGGCTTCCCGGACGGCGTGGTTGTCGATGTCGAGAATCTCGATCTCGGCTTCCTTGGCCAGCTTGTACTTGTTCACCCCGACGATGACGTCCTTGCCGGAGTCGATGCGGGCCTGCTTGTCGGCGGCGCAGGTTTCGACCTGCATCTTGGCCCAGCCGGATTCCACGGCCTTCGTCATGCCGCCCATGGCCTCGATTTCCTGGATGATGCCCCAGGCCTTGTCGGCCATGTCCTGGGTCAGCTTTTCCATCATGTAGGAACCGGCCCAGGGATCGACCACGTTACAGATGTGGGTCTCTTCCTGGATGATGAGCTGGGTGTTGCGGGCGATGCGGGCGGAGAATTCCGTCGGCAGGGCGATGGCTTCGTCCAGGGCGTTGGTGTGCAGGGACTGGGTGCCGCCGAAGACGGCTGCCATGGCTTCGACGGTGGTGCGCACCACGTTGTTGTAGGGGTCCTGCTCGGTGAGGGACCAGCCGGAGGTCTGGCTGTGGGTCCGCAGCATCTTGGACTTGGCGTTCTTGGCGTTGAACCCGGTCATGATGCGGCTCCACAGGAGGCGGGCGGCGCGCATCTTGGCGATTTCCAGGTAGAAGTTCATGCCCACCGCCCAGAAGAAGGACAGGCGGCCGGCGAAGGTATCCACGTCCATGCCGGAGGCAACGCCGGTACGGACATATTCCATGCCGTCGGCCAGGGTGAAGGCCAGCTCGATGGCCTGGTTGGCCCCGGCTTCCTGGATGTGATAGCCGGAAATGGAAATGGAATTGAACTTCGGCATGTGCTGGGCGGTGTAGCCGAAGATGTCCGCGATGATCTTCATCGAGGGCTTGGGCGGATAGATATAGGTGTTCCGCACCATGAACTCTTTGAGGATGTCGTTCTGGATGGTGCCGGAGAGCTTGTCCTGCCCAACGCCCTGTTCCTCGGCGGCGACGATGTAGCCGGCCAGGATGGGCAGCACGGCGCCGTTCATGGTCATGGAGACCGAAATCTTGTCGAGGGGGATGCCGTCGAACAGGATCTTCATGTCCTCGACGGAATCGATGGCCACGCCGGCCTTGCCCACGTCGCCCACGACCCGGGGGTTGTCCGAGTCATAGCCCCGGTGGGTGGCGAGGTCGAAGGCCACCGAGACGCCCTGGCCGCCGGCGGCCAGCGCCTTGCGGTAGAAGGCGTTGGATTCCTCGGCGGTGGAGAAGCCGGCGTACTGGCGGATGGTCCACGGCTTCACCGCATACATGGTGGGCTGGGGGCCGCGCAGGAAAGGCTCGAAACCGGGCAGGGTGTCGGCGTAGGGAAGTCCCTCGACGTCGGCCTTGGTATACAGCGGCTTGACCGCCAATCCTTCGGGAGTAGCCCAAGAGAGTTTTTGGACGTCACCGCCCGGCGCTTGCTTGGCAGCAGCCTTTTCCCAGGCATCCAGGTGGGAGGAATTCAGGAAGTTTTCAGACATGGCGGACCCTCGTGGTTCGATTTTTCGCGCCGATGATGCAGAATACAAAATTCTACGCCCTCGACGGCATTGTCAGGTTGTTAGGTTGACACCGTAAGGGCAGCATAATACTGTATCCATAATTATAGAAGCAAGCAGGGGCTGCAGCCCTTAGCCCAAGACCATATACGTAATAATATGAACCGCATAGCACCTACCGCTCTCTACCAGGAAGTGGCCGAACGTCTTCGGCAGCGCATCTTCGCCCATGAATTGCCCCCGGGAACCTGGATCGACGAGCAGAAGCTCGCCGAACAGTACGGCATTTCCCGCACTCCCCTGCGGGAAGCCCTCAAGGTCCTGGCTTCGGAAGGGCTGGTGGAACTGAAACCCCGGCGGGGCTGCTATGTCACCGAAATCTCGGCCCAGGATCTGGACGACATTTATCCTCTCATGGCGATGCTGGAAGGGCGTTGCGCCTCGGAAGCCGTGCGGCGCGCCAAGGCTGCCGACGTCGAGGACCTCAAGGGCATCCATGAAGCCCTCGAGGGCGCCGCCCGGGAGGGCAGGATCGAAGCGTTCTTCGAGGCCAACCAGGAATTCCACCGCAAGATCCAGGAACTGTCGGGCAACCGCTGGCTCCTCATGGTCATCCAGGACCTGCGCAAGGTCCTGAAGCTTTCCCGCATGCATTCCCTGTCCGTCGAGGGGCGGCTCCAGGAATCCCTGGACGAGCACCGGGCGATCATGGACGCCTTCCTGGCCGGCCAGCCGGAAGCGGCGGAAAAGGCCATGCACGACCACCTGGTCTCCGGCCGCGAAGCCCTGGCCCGCATGCAGGAATCCCCGTCGCCCGCCAAGGCTGCTTGAGGGCACCCCTCAAGGGGCGCCCTCCCGGGCCGTAAAGGAGCTTGATGGCAGGCTATGACTTTAGTCGTAGCCCATGGCAGAATCCCTCTGTCGCCATTCTGAAACGCCTTGCGGCCGGCTTTCGCGGCCCAAGCTTCGCCGGGAGATTTCCGTGAAGCCAGCTTGCGCCTGTCGGCGCTGGATCGCATCCCTTGCCCTGCTCTGCTGTGTCCAGGTGTCTGCTGCGCCCTATCCGACGGACGAGCAGCTCCGCACTGCCATCGAGGTGGGGGCCGGGGTGCTCAAGACCGAGGGCATCGAGCTGGAAATGCTGGATGCCCGGAAAGAAGGCTTGGCGCTATCCCTCTTGGCCGCCGGCCTCAGCCTGGAAAGCGGTACCTGCCTGGTCTTCTACAACCCCAGGCCGACGGAAGGGCTGACCCGGTTTTTCGATCCCCTGGACGAGAAGGACATGCCGATCTGGCTGGGCGCCATCGCGGTCCACGAGGCGACCCATTGCGTGGAGCAGCGGGAAGCCTACCTGCGCCGGCATTTCGACAAGGTCCTGCCGCCGGCCTTCAAGAGCCAGGGCATGACCGTCCGGGGCTACCTGTCGGTGGTGAAAAGCGGCGCGGTGGAAACCTGGGGCGAAGCCCTGGCGGACATCGCTTCCGTCCTCTACCTGAAGAAGACCGTGCCGGACCGCTGGATTCCCTTTGCCCGGGGCATCGCCGCCCTGCGCCATGATCTCGCCGCCCAATGGCCGGAGCACGACACCTCGGCCTGGCTGCAAGAGGTCATCGCCCGGGAGGTCGGGAAGGCGACCCAGCAGGACATTTTCGACGCCGCCTTCCGGCTGCGCCGCGAAGTCCAGCCGAAATAGAAAAGAAAAATCCCGGCAGGCAAGGCCCGCCGGGATTCCTTATTGCTGTCGAAGGACGATCAGTGGTTGCTGGCGGTAGCCGCGCCGTAGCCGGTCTGACCCCGGACGTACTGGTCCTCGAAGGCTTCGATCTCGGCCTTCGCCTTAACGCTGGAATCGGTCTTCGAGAAGATCCAGGCCATCAGGAAGGCGATGGGCATGGCGAAGAGGGCCGGCTGGTCCCAGGGGAACAGGGCCTTGGGATTGCCGAGGACGGCCACCCATACCGACTTGGAGAAGAGCACGAACAGCACGGCGGACACCAGGCCGCTGTAGCCGCCCACCAGGGCGCCCCGGGTGGTCAGCCCCTTCCAGTACATGGAGAGGATGAGGACCGGGAAGTTGGCGGCGGCGGCGATGCCGAAGGCCAGGCCCACCATGAAGGCGACGTTCTGCTTCTCGAACAGGATGCCGAGGCACATGGCCACGAGCCCCAGCCCGATGGTGGCGATCTTGGAGACGCGGATTTCGGCGCTTTCCGAAGCCTGCCCCTTCTTGATCACCCGGGCGTAGAGGTCGTGGGAGATGGCGGAGGCGCCGGCCAGGGCCAGGCCAGAGACCACGGCCAGGATGGTGGCGAAGGCCACGGCTGCCAGGAAGCCCAGCAGCAGGTCGCCGCCGACGGCCTTGGCCAGGTGCATGGCGATCATGTTGCCGCCGCCGATGATCTTGCCGCCGACGACGCCGCCCTCGAAGAAGGCCGGATCCTGGCCGACGATGAGGATGGCGCACAGGCCCATCAGGAAGATGACGTTGAAGAAGAAGCCGACGAAGCCGGAGGCGTAGAGCACGGACTTGCGGGCTTCCTTGGCGTCGGTGACGGTGAAGAAGCGCATCAGGATGTGGGGCAGGCCGGCGGTGCCGAACATGAGGCCCAGGCCCAGGGAGATGGCGGTCACCGGATCGGCAAGGAAGCTGCCCGGGTGCATCAGCTTGGGACCGAGCTTATGGACGGCGGTGGCGCGCTCCAGCAGCTTGGTGAAGGAGAAGTCGAACTGGCTGAAGGCCAGCAGCATGATCAGGGTGCCGCCCGCGAGGAGCATGCAGGCCTTGATGATCTGCACCCAGGTGGTGGCGACCATGCCGCCGAAGGTGACGTACACCATCATCAGGAGGCCGACGGCAACGATCGCGACGTTGTAGTCGAGGCCGAAGAGCAGCTTGATGAGCTGGCCGGCGCCGACCATCTGGGCGATGAGGTAGAAGCAGACCACGGTCAGGGACGAGATCGCCGCCATGGTGCGCACCTTGCCCTGATCGAGGCGATAGGAGGTGATGTCGGCGAAGGTGAACTTGCCCAGGTTGCGGAGCCGCTCGGCCATCAGGAACAGGATGATGGGCCAGCCCACGAAGAAGGCGATCATGTACATGTAGCCGTCGTAACCCTGGCTATAGGTCATGGCGGTCAGGCCGAGCAGGGTGGCGGCTGACATGTAGTCGCCGGCAATGGCGAGGCCGTTCTGGAAGCCGGTGATGCCGCCGCCGGCGGTGTAGAAATCGGCGGTGGACTTGGTCCGGCTGGCGGCCCAGTAGGTGATGCCCATGGTCATGCCGACGAAGAGCAGGAACATGATGATGGCGTGCCAGTTGGTGGCCTGCTTCTCGGCGGCCTCGATGGCGGGGCCGGCATAGGCCAGGGCCGAGAGGGCGAGGAGGGCGGGGGCGGTCAGGAGACGTTTCATCATTTTTTCTCCTGCCAGGCTTCGTGGACGATTTCGGCGGTCAGGGCGTCGAATTCGCTATTGGCCCGACGCACGTAAACGGCGGTCAGGATCCAGAAAAAGACGAACATGAAAAGTCCGAAGGCAAAGCCCACGGTGACCATGGAGCCCTCGGAAACCGGCTGGCCGAGCGTGGCCGGGCTGAAGGCCACGACCATGACGAACCCATAGAAAATAACTAATACGGTAATGGCCAATATCCAGGCAAACCGTCCCCGGGTGGAGATCAGTTGCTGGAATTTCGGATTGGCACGCATCCGCTCATACATCGCGCTGCTCATTGCTGCTTCTCCCTTAATGGTTGTCATCACTGGAAAATCCCAGTGTGTACCGTGACGTTGCAAGCGTCCGGCTCCCCTAATTTTATCTTATACAACCCCTTGTGTAATTATTAATTTTGTCTTCATAACCACTGTCATAAACGGTTTTCTATAATCCTGTTTTCTTTGGAGGATGTTTTCATGGCAGGTCATATTCAGTCGCTGCGGGAGGCAGCCATCGTCACCGTCACCCTGTCCAATCCGGGCAAGCTCAACGCCATCGACCTGGCCATGTGGGAAGAGCTGGCCAAGCTGATGCGGGGCCTGGCGGCCGATTCGACGGTGCGCTGCGTCGTGTTGCGGGGGGAGGGGGGCGAGGCCTTCGCCGCCGGCGGCGACCTGGAGGAGTTCCTGGTCCGCCGCGCCACCCTGGAGCAGGCCCTGCATTACCATGGCCAGGTGGCCGAGGCCCTCGATGCCATCGCCGACTGCCCCCATCCCACCGTGGCCCTCATCCAGGGAGCCTGCATCGGGGGCGGGCTGGAGATCGCCGGCCAGTGCGACCTGCGCATCTGCAGCGAATCGGCCCGCTTCGGCGCCCCCATCAACCGCCTGGGCTTTTCCATGTATCCGGGGGAAATGGAAGGCTTGCTGCGTCTGGCGGGGCCGGCCGTGGTCCGGGAAATCCTGCTGGAAGGCCGCATCCTGACCGCCGCCGAAGCCTATGCCAAGGGACTGGTGACCCGGGTGGTGCCGGACGAGCAGGTGGTGGACGAGGCCTATGCCACGGCCCGCCGCATCTGCGCCGGCGCCCCTCTGGTGGCGAGTTGGCACAAGGAATGGATCCGCCGGCTGACCACCGGGGTTCCTCTCGACGAAGCGGAGAAGGCGGCTTCCTTCGCCTTCCTGGGAACCGAGGACTACCAGGAAGGCCTGGCGGCCTTCCTGGAAAAGCGCAAGCCCGAGTTCAAGGGGCGCTGAAGAGGTTCCACAGCATCTTCCCGGCCAGGATGACCAGGAGGCCGGCGAAGATGCGCTTCAGGGTGGCCACCGGCAGCCGGTGGGCGAGCCGCGCCCCGTAGGGGGCCGTCGCCATGCTGCCGATCACCAGGGCCGCAAGGGCCGGCACGTAAACGTAGCCCAGGCTGCCGGGGGGCAGGCCGTCCGCCGCCCAGCCGTTGAAGATGTAACCGGCGGTGCCGCCGATGGCGATGGGCAGGCCCACCGCCGCCGAGGTGCCGATGGCCTGCTGGACCCGGACGTTGCACCAGGTCAGGAAGGGCACCGTCAGGGCGCCGCCGCCGATGGCCACCAGGGAGGAGAGCGCCCCGATGCCCACCCCGACGCCGCCGACGCCCCAGGGGCCGGGCAATTGGCGGGCGGGCTTGGGCTTCAGGTTGGTGGCCATCTGCAGGGCCACGAAACAGACGAAGGCGGTGAAGAAGACGGCCAGGGGCCGGCTCGGCACCCGGGAGGCCAGCAGGGTGCCCGCCAGGGTGCCCATGAGGATGCCCGGGGTGATGGCGCCCACCACTTTCCAGAGCACCGCGCCGTGGCTGTGATGGGCCCGCAGGCTGGCGAGGGCGGTGAAGATGATGGAGGCCATGGAGGTGCCCAGGGCCATGTGCAGGACGTCGCTGGCCGGAAGCAGCCCCTGGGCCGAGAACATCATGGCCAGGGTGGGCACCAGGACGAGGCCGCCGCCGATGCCAAGCATGCCGGCCAGGAAGCCGGCGAAGGTGCCGAGGGCGAGATAGCCGAAAAGCCAGGGAAGGACGATCATGTCATCGGTTCTTGTGTGATGGGGATGCGGTAAGGTCCGGTCGGCGCTTGGCCCACAAAAAAGCCTGGCAGCTCGCGCTGCCAGGCCTCTTTTTCTTGCCCCCACATGTGCCGTTAGGCCGGCATCCTGAACCGGGGTTCAGAGTGGCCGCTTTCCCGTCGCATCAGGAACGCCTGACAAGAGGTGTTCACAACAGCGACCTTATGGTCGGCGACCGATGCCACGCAAGCATTGGTTCAAGGAATGTATGGCCTTGACGAACACTGCAGGGGACAACCGGCGGATGGTGCCGGGCAACCCTGGGTCCGACTTACAGGCCCAGTTGCTGCTGCGCCACCAGCACGGCATCAAGCCGTGCTTCCATGTCATTAATTCTACGCTTCGCGTTGCCAATGGCAACCCCCCCGTCGCCGCCCTCGTTCGGCCGGGCGGCCAGGTGGTCGTGGGCAATATTGAGGGCCGCCATGACGGCCACCCGTTCGGCCACGGTGTTGCGGGTGCGCTGGGCAATTTCCCGCATCTTGCTGTCCACCATGTCGACAGCGGCCAGCAGGGCATCGCGTTCTTCCGGGGCGCAGGCAACCCGGTATTCGCGGCCCATGATCTTGACGTCGAGGAAGTTCGGTTCGAGGCTCATTGTCGTCAGGCTTCTTCGGGGATTTTTTCCAGCAGCCCTTCCAGCCGCTCCCGGGCAGCCGTCATGTTTTGCCGCAGCTGCAGGCGCTCCGCCTCGGCGTCGGCAACCAGGTTGCGCAACGCGTCATTCTCGGCGCGCAGTTTGTGGACCAGGGCGATGATCTCTTCGACCTTGGTTTCCAGCGCTTCAAGTTCCGTGTTCATGGCCGGAACTATAGAGGGACAAACAAAGCCCGGTCAAGGACTAAGGTCGTGTTCTGAAAGTGGTTTATCGGACGTCGGCGGGCCGCTGCGGTGCCATGCGGGAGGGGTGGTGGTACAATGCGCGCCGTGTCAGGTGCCGCGGACGGTTTCTCCAGCCGCGGTTAAACGGGAAAGCGGTGCGCTCCTTCGGGATGCAATGCCGCTGCTGCCCCCGCAACGGTAAGCAAGTGCGGGCGTACCACGATGCCACTGGGCGAAAGCCCGGGAAGGCGGTGCGTCAAGACTTGCGAGCCCGGATACCGGCCTTGCACGCCCAACTGAAGTGCCGCGGGGGTGCGGTGCCGGTTCTCCGACCTGCGCGATCTCCCCGGTATTTCCATTGTCACGATACCACCGGCGTGCGGGGACGCCTGCCGGGAAGGGGGATTCATGAAGTTTCATCTCAAGGCTCTGGCGGCTGCACTGCCGCTCTCTCACCTATTGGCGGCCAACGCCCAACAGCAGGCTGCTTTCGATCCCGTTGTCGTGACCGCCACCCGGCAGGCGGCGCGGGCTAGTGAACTGCTGTCGGACACCACCGTCATCGGACGGGAGGAGATCGAGCAGGCCGGACAATCCTCCCTGGAGGAACTGCTGGGTCGCCAGCCGGGCGTCCAGTTTGCCGCCAATGGCGGCCCCGGCACCAATAGCAGCGTTTTTCTCCGCGGCGCCGGCAGCAAGCATACCCTGGTCCTGGTCGATGGCCTCCGGCTCGGGTCCGCTACCAGCGGAGATGTCCCGTTTTCCCGCATTCCACTGGATCAGATCGAGCGCATCGAAATCCTGCGCGGGCCGGCCTCTTCGCTGTATGGAGCGGATGCCATCGGCGGCGTGATCCAGATCTTCACCCGGCGCGGCGATGGCGATGGCCAGCCCCGTTTCAATGCCCATGCCGGTTACGGCTCCTACCAGACCAGTGACAGTGGCGCGGGCGTCTCCGGGGGCGGCGACAAGTTCTCGTACAACCTGCAGGCCGGCTATTTCAGCACCCGGGGTTTCAGTGCCATTCGCAACCCGGCCAACCCTTCGTTCAACCCGGACCGTGACGGCTACTACAACCGCAATTTCAGCGGTAACTTCACGTTCGCCCCGGTCAAGGGGCACGAGATCGGACTCAACCTGCTGTACAGCAGCGGCGTCAGCCAATACGATTCGACGCCCAAGGCCAAGCAGTTTTCCAATGACGAGGAAGTCCAGGTCTTCTCGCTTCATACGCGCAATCGCCTGAACTCGTTGTGGACGAGTACCGTGCGGGCCGGTCGCAGCAGCGATGATTCCAACAACCGCGCCGATGGCGTTGCGACCAGCATGTTCCGCACCCGGCAGGATCAGCTCTCCTGGCAGAACGACCTCAAGCTGCCCATCGGCCAGGCGCTGCTGGCGGCGGAGTATCTGAAGCAGGATGTCTCCAGCACCACGGCCTATCCGGTGACGGAGCGCATCATCCGCTCCCTGCAGGCCGGATGGAACGGCAGCCTCGACCGGCATCGCCTGCAATTGAACCTGCGTCGCGACGACAATTCTCAGTTCGGCGGCAAGAACACCGGCTCTGCCGGCTATGGCTACCAGTTCACCCCGGAATGGCGGGGTCATGCCTCCTATGGCACGGCCTTCCGGGCGCCTTCTTTCAACGAACTGTATTTCCCCAATACCTTCGGTGCGCTGTATGCCGGAAACCCGAACCTGAAGCCCGAATCGGCCCGCAACAGAGAAGTCGGGGCGGATTGGGAACGGGGCAGCCACCATGTCTCGGTCGTCTACTACCGCAACAAGGTCAAGGACATCATCGTCGGCTATCCGCTGCAGAATGTGGATCACGCCACCCTGAAGGGAACCACCCTCGGGTACGACGGCCACTTTGGCAACTGGTCGGCCGGCCTCGCCCTGGATTTGCAGGAATCCCGGGATGACAAGACCGGCAAGCGCCTTGCCCGTCGCGCCGATGAGCAGTTCAAGACCCATCTGGCCTACACGACCGGCGCCTGGCAGATGGGCGGGGAATGGCAGCTGGTGGGCAGACGGTACGACGATGCCGCCAATACCAAGGCGCTCGCCGGCTATGGCCTGGTCAACCTGTTTGCCGATTACCGCATCGCCAGGGATTGGTCCCTCTTCGGTCGGGCCAATAACATCTTCGACAAGCGTTACGAAACGGTGAAGGATTTCGGCACTCCCGGTGCGAATGTCTTCGTGGGTGTTCGCTACGCGCCGAAGTAACATCCGACCATGCCCTCCCGCCGCCGCGCCCTCCTGATCCTCATCGCCCTCTGCCTCCTGGCCCTGGCGAGCTTCTGGGCCGCCCTGGCGGCGGGCAGCGTGGCGGTGGCGGCGGGCGACGTGGCGGCCGCCCTCCTGGGCCGGGATGCGCCGGGCGCGGAGGTCATCCTCCAACTGCGCCTGCCCCGGGCCCTGGCCGGCTTCGCCTGCGGCGGTCTCCTGGCCCTGGCCGGCGCCCTCATGCAGGTGCTGCTGCGCAATCCCCTGGCCGACCCTTACGTCCTGGGCATTTCCGGCGGCGCCGGGGTGGGGGCCCTGGCCGCCATCCTCCTCGGGCTGCCGGTCCTAGGCATCGACGGGCTGGCCTTTGCCGGCGCCCTGGGGGCCATGCTCCTGGTCTTCGGCCTCGCCCACGGCGACGGCAGCTGGACCCAGACCCGCCTGCTCCTCACCGGCGTCATCGTCGCCGCCGGCTGCGGGGCCCTGGTGGCCTTGATGCTCTCCCTCGCCCCGGAGTCCAAGCTGCGGGGCATGCTCTTCTGGCTCATGGGGGACCTCGGCCAGGTCTTGGAATGGTGGCCGCCGCTCCTTGCCCTCGTCGTCGCCCTCGGGCTCGCCATGCCCTTCGCCCGGGAGCTCAATCTCCTGTCACGGGGCCTCCAGCAGGCCCAGGCCCTGGGGGTGGCGGTCGGAAGGCTGCGCTACGCCGTCTTCCTGCTGGCCTCCCTGGCCACCGCCTCTTCCGTCACCGCCGCCGGCTCCATCGGCTTCGTCGGCCTGGTGGTGCCCCACCTGGTGCGGCTGGCGGCCGGCAACGACCAGCGCCTGCTGCTCCCGGCCTCCGTCCTGGCCGGCGGCGCCCTTCTGGTCCTGGCCGACACCCTGGCCCGCACCGTGATCGCGCCCCAGCAACTGCCGGTGGGGGTCCTGACCGCCCTGATCGGCGTCCCCGTCTTCCTTTTCCTCCTGTCGAGGCAGCCGCGATGACCGCTCCTCTCCTCGAAGCCCGGGGCCTCAAGGTGGCGGTGGGCGGCCGCACGGTGGTCGATGGCCTCGACCTCGCCCTCTTCGCCGGCCAGTCCCTCGCTATCCTCGGGCGCAACGGCGCCGGCAAGTCCACCCTCCTCTCCACCCTGGCCGGCCTGTGGGCGCCGGCGGCGGGGGAAGTCCGCCTGGGGGGCGAACCCTACGCCGCGCTGCCCCCCCGGGAAGCTGCGAGGCGCCGGGCCTGGCTGGGGCAGGTGCAGGCCGATCCGTTCTCGGCCGGCGTCCTGGAGACCGTCCTCACCGGGCGCCATCCTCACCTGGGGCGCTGGCAGTGGGAAAGCAGCGAGGATGCCCGCATCGCCCGGGAGGCCCTGGCGGCGGTGGGGCTGACCGGCATGGAAGAGCGGGAGGTCCAGACCCTTTCCGGCGGCGAGCGCCAGCGGGTCGCCATCGCCACCCTGCTGGCCCAGGCGGCCGGCCTCTACCTGCTGGACGAGCCCCTCTCCCATCTCGACCTCAACCACCAGATGGCGGTCCTCGAACTCTTCGCCGGCGCGGCCCGGGACTGCGGCGCCGGCGTCGTCATGGTCCTGCACGATCCCGGCCTCGCCCACCGCTACTGCGACCGGGTGCTCCTGGTCGGCGGCGACGGCGGCACCGAGCTGGGGAGCGCCGACGACATGCTTACCGCCGACCGCCTGTCCCGTCTCTACGGCTACCGCCTGCGCCTCGTCGAGGCCGACGGCCGCCGCTGTTTCATCCCGGAGTGACCATGAATTACCAGGAACGCATGCAGAAGAAGAAGGCCGTCGTGGACCGCGGCATCGCCGCCGCGGAAACCGAGCGCGGCGTCTTTGTCATCAACACCGGCACCGGCAAGGGCAAGTCCAGCGCCGCCTTCGGCGTGGTGGCCCGGGCCCTGGGCCATGGCCTCAATGTGGGGGTGGTCCAGTTCATCAAGGGCCGCAGCGACACCGGCGAGGAAGCCTTCTTCCGGGCCCAGCCCAACGTCGCCTGGCACGTGGGAGGCGAGGGCTTCACCTGGGAGACCCAGGACAAGGACCGCGACGCCGCCGCCGCCCGGGCCGCCTGGGAAGTCGCCAAGATGCACCTGGCCGACCCGGCAGTCGGGCTGGTGGTGCTGGACGAATTCACCTATCCCCTCAAGTTCGGCTGGCTGGAACTGGAATCCGTGCTCGCCGCCCTTCGGGACCGCCCGCCCATGCAGCACGTCATCATCACCGGCCGCGGCGCGCCCCCGGCCCTGGTGGAAGCGGCGGACACTGTGAGCGAGATCGGCATGGTCAAGCACGCCTTCCAGGCCGGGGTGAAGGCCATGCCGGGGCTGGAGTACTGACCATGGCCCTCGCCTGCCCCGCCCTCATGATCGCCGCCCCGGCCTCCGGCCAGGGCAAGACCTCGGTAGTGGCGGCCCTGGCCCGCCTCCACGCCCGCCAGGGCCGGCGGGTGAAGGTCTTCAAGTGCGGCCCGGATTTCCTCGATCCCCAGATCCACCAGGTGGCATCCGGCCAGCCCTGCGACAACATCGACTTCCGCATGGGCGACGAGGCCGACGCCCGCTGGCGCCTGGCCCGGGCGGCCCGGGACAACGATCTCATCCTGGTGGAAGGGGTCATGGGCATCCATGACGGCGACCCCTCGGCCGCCGAATTGGCCCGCCGCCTCGGCCTGCCCGTCCTGCTGGTGCTCGATGCCGAAGCCATGGCCGGTTCCTTCGGCGCCATCGCCTGGGGTCTGAAGCATTACCGGGAAGGGGCGCCCATCGCGGCGGTGCTGGCCAACCGGGTGGGGAGCGACTACCACGCCCGCCTGTGCCGGGACACCCTGCCCGAGAACATCGCCTGGTACGGCCACCTGCCCCGGGATGCCGAGGCCGCCCTGCCGGAGCGCCACCTGGGCCTCCTGCCGGCTAGCGAGATCGACGGCCTCCTGGCCCGCATCGACCGCTTGGCCGATGCTCTCGCCGCCACCCCGGCCGGCGACCTGCCGCCGGCAGTCGAATTTGCCGAGGCCGAGCCGCCCGCCGTGCCGCCCCTGCTGGCGGGAAAGACCATCGCCGTCGGCCACGACGCTGCCTTCTGCTTCATCTACCCTGCCAACCTGGAATGCCTCCAGGCCCTGGGCGCCCGCCTCGCCTTCTTTTCGCCCCTGGCCGACCCGGCCCTGCCGGAGTGCGATGCCGTCTGGCTGCCGGGGGGCTATCCCGAACTCCACGGCCAGCGTTGGGCGGCCAATACCGCCATGGCGGCGGCCCTGGCCGCCCATGTGGACGCGGGCAAGCCCCTCCTGGCCGAGTGCGGGGGGATGATGAGCCTGTTCGAGCGCATCGTGGACAAGGGGGGCATCGGCCATGCCGGCGCCGGCCTGCTGCCCGGCGCCGCTGTCATGCAGCCCCGCCTCACGGCCCTCGGCCTGCAGGCGGCCGACCTGCCGGAAGGGCGGCTCACCGGCCACACCTTCCATTTCTCCAGGAGCGAAACGCCCCTGCAGCCCCTCTTGCGGGCGCGGACGCCGGATGGGCGGGAGGGGGAGGCGATCTACCGGCGGCAGCGGCTTACTGCTTCGTACGTGCATTTCTATTTTCCCGCCAATCCGGCGGCGGCGGCTGGGCTGTTCAGGCCAGAGGGGCTCGTTCGTTCCGCTGGGGATTGAGTTCTTCGGGTATCGGTAGTCCGGAGTTGATGCCCCGGATTACATGCCGCGGTGCGGCGATCAGACGCTTGTCTTGTGTTCGAGTGCAGACCGGTGGGGAGTTGGATAGAACCAGGCCGCCCCGGTTCACCATCGCCTGGGCCCGCTTATTCGGCAATGAGGCCGAACACCCATGGGCACAGGAGGTCTGATCCTTTTCCCTTGCCATCCGGCAATCCTGAAAGGGAGGACAACATGGCACTCATCGATCTTCCCTGGTGGGGATACGGAATGGTTGTGCTGGGGCTGACCCACGTCACCACCGCAGCCGTCACCCTATTCCTGCACCGCCACCAGGCGCACCGTGCCGTGAGCCTGCATCCGGCCGTCAGCCATTTCTTCCGGTTCTGGCTCTGGCTGACCACGGGCATGCTCACCAAGGCATGGGTGGCGATCCACCGCAAGCACCACGCCAACTGCGACACCCCGGAGGACCCGCACAGCCCCCAGGTATTCGGCATCCGCCGGGTCCTCTTTTCCGGGGCCGAGCTGTACCGTGCCGAATCGAAGAAGGGGGAAACCCTGGAGAAATACGGTCGCGGCACCCCGGACGACTGGCTGGAGCACCGGGTTTACGGCAAATATCCAACTGCCGGCATCGCCATCATGCTGGTCATCGATGTGGCCCTCTTCGGCCCCATCGGACTCACCGTCTGGGCCGTGCAGATGCTGTGGATCCCTTTCTTCGCGGCCGGCGTGATCAACGGCATCGGCCACTACTGGGGCTACCGCAGCTTTGCCACCGGCGAAGCTTCCCGGAACATTGTGCCCTGGGGCATCCTGATCGGTGGGGAGGAACTCCACAACAACCACCATGCCTACAGCGCGTCGGCGCGGCTCTCCAACCGCTGGTGGGAATTCGACCTCGGCTGGGCCTATATCCGCCTCCTCGAGATCCTGCGCCTGGCCAAGGTGCAACGGGTTGCCCCCAAGCTTTGCCTCAATCCCGGCAAGACCCGTTGCGACATCCATACCGTCCAGGCGGTCATCCGGCACCGTTTCGAGGTCCTGTCCCGGTTTGCCAGATCGCTGCAGCAGACTGTCGTCGCCGAAATCCAGGACTTGAAGACCCGGGCGGCTCTTGAATTCCAGGACAGGAAGGTCCTGGCCGCGGTAAAGCATTCCCTGCAGACGGAAGCCGGAACTCTGCCGCCGACGGAGCGCGAAGCCCTCGATCAGGCCCTGCGCTACAGCCCGGTCTTGAAGACGATCTACACGATGCGGCAGGAATTGACCGGCCTGTGGGAACGGTCCACCGCCTCCAGGGAGCAACTGGCCAGCCAGCTGGAAGACTGGTGCCAGCGGGCGGAGGCCAGCGGGATCGCCGCTCTCCAGGACTTTTCCCGCAAGATCCGCTGCTACGGCAGTCCCTAGATTGCCGTAGAGGCCCTGAACATCCGGGCCCGGGCCAAACGCCGGATTCCGCCTGCCTAGGCAGGCGATCGCCCTTTGGCATGTTCGAGGAAGAAACGCAGCATCTGCTCTGACGCATCCGGTCCCTTCGGGTCGGTGTAGGAACCGCGGGAGCTGCCGCCCGACCAGGCGTGGCCTGCGCCGTGGATCAGCCAGTGTTCGGCGATGGGGCGGCCGCCGGGCTGATGGTAGATGGTGCGCGTATAGGCATGGCCCTTCGGCACCTGCCCCCGCTGCACGGTCACCTGCGGATCGGCCCCGGCCTGCGCTGGGCGGGCCGAAGCGGGCCGGGCGCACTGCCTGATCACCTGGTCGCCGTTGCCGGGATGGACGGTGGTGTCCCGGTCGCCGTGAAAGACGATGGCCGGGAAGGCAAGCAGGCCCGTCGTCTCTTTTCCTTTCCGCCCCAAGGGAGAGGCTCCGCCCTTCTGCATCGCCGCCAGGGCTGACGGAAGGTCGCAAGCCGCCCCGTGGGGCAGCCCGGAATGGATGCCGACGGCGGCATAAAGGTCGGGATACAGGATTCCCATGGTCACCGCCATGGCACCGCCCGCCGACAGGCCGGCAACGTAAATCCGGTCCGGATCGATCCGATGGGTGTCGCACACCTGCCGGGTCATGCCGGCGATGATCGACGGCTCTCCCTGATCCCTTTCCTGGTCCGTCGCCTTGAACCAGTTCCAGCACTTCGAGCCGTTGGCGGTTTGGGCTTGCGCGGGATAGAGGACCAGGCACGGCTCCTTTTCCGCCAGTTCGTTCATGCGGGTGCCGGCGGCGAAATCGTCGGGGTCCTGGGTGCAGCCGTGGAGCATGACGACGAGGGGCAGCGGCTCCCCGCCATAGCCGCTCGGAACATAGAGCTTGTAGCTGCGGGTCCCCGCCGGATTGGCGTAGGAACCGGTGATGAACCGGGCGCCGTCGGGCAGCGGGTCGGGGGTCCGGGCCGGCCGGGGCGGCCTCAGGGGGCCTTTGAATCCACGCCATTGCCCGTTCAGCGCCCCCAAATCCACGCCAGCCCAGGCTGTTCCTCCAGGGAAGTTCGCCCTCGGCCCAGGCGGGGGGCGGGGCTGCGGCTCCAGCTCGGGAGGTGCCGCCTCGGGCCCTTCGGCGCCAATGACGTAGAACTCGCCCTCGATCGGCGCTTCCGCCCCATGGGTGGCGCTGTCCGCGGCGGCCCCGGGCTCCATCCCGGGGCGAAGGGTGCTTTGAATGATCTTCGTCGCTTCCAGGAACTGCCCGGCGCGGGTCAGTCGAACGGCTTCCTGCATTGCCGCATTCATCCTTGCGTTCATCTCTGAGTCTCCTGCAAAGCCCTGCCGGTCAGCGGATTCGATCCGCCAGGGCGGCCTTGATCGCCGGACTGGCCTGCAAGGCACCCAACACGACGATCGAATCGATGGTCGCCCGGGCGAGTTCTGGGGGTACGTCGTCGGCGATGCTGGCCAGGCCCAATACCTGGATCCGCAGCTGCTGACCGCTGGCCTGCACCGCTTCCAGGTCCCGGCGGCTGAGGTGCTGCAGGCCGAGAACGTAGGTCTTGCGGGCCACCGTTTCCTTGACCACTTCCGCGTGGACGGCCAACTGGTTGCGGATCGCCGTGCGGATCAGGTCGGTGCGGTTGGAGTAAAAGCCTTCCTGCACCAGCAAATCGATCTGCCCGAGGTCCACGACCCCGAGATTGATGGTGATCTTCTCGGTCACCTCGCCGGCCTTGGGCCGCAGTTCATGTACGCTCATCACCATCTCCTTACCATCCACCTGGATGGTGATATAGGCAGCGGAGCTGTCACGAAGTTGCAACCGATTACATTCGGGCCGTCTTTTGGAAATTGCTGAACTGCTGTAGATCACCGAGAGCTACCAGATGACCTCTTCAAGCCTAAGGTGGCTCAGGGATCGCTAAGTTACCCTTGCCAGGAAATGGGCCATAGGCAGCAGATCGGCCGAAGCGGTCAGCCGGCACGATCTTTATGTCGGCTGATAACCCCGTTGCGTACACAACCCAGTCAGAGGACCTCAACGTCAACCATTGTCTTTTGGGAATGTGTACTCCCGCCCGGGGCCTTACATCCAGATGGCTTGATAAACAACATCCCTAATGGTCTGAATCTTCACTGCACCTATATAACTAATCTGGTCAAGTTCCTCATCGGAGCTATTTGCCAAGTTCCCCACGGTGGTCAATCCAGCGCCCTGTAGGCGCTCAATCACAGCATTAGTGAGGCCATAAGGATACGCGGTCGACCTTCGAAGAACCGTTATTGGCTTTTCCAATATGGCGAGGCCATGCTCTTCGGGCAACACAGGTAGCTTGATTTTTTGAAATGCAGCACCGGTGACATGTATTTCGGCTGGTTCGGCTGAACCGCTAACCCACTCGTCAATTATCTCAGTTGTAAGTCTCTTAGTCGGGACTGAATCCAGAAGGTTACATAGATTGATGGCGAATATCGGTCCACGTCCACCAGACTTCAGCGCTCTAGAAGCCTCTCGTTTTGCGACGAATCCTAGGTATTCCAAAATCTCAAAAATCTTAATGTACTGGTTAACGAGCTGACGATGGATCAACACTCTATCCTGTGCTATCGAACGAGTTTTTTCCCTAACAGGCTTAGATGCTTGCTCCACAACCGCCTCAACGACATCGCGCGCCGGCTCTATCAACGCTTCGTAGACCCCGAGCTTTGGCGCAACTTCATCCATCAAAGGCCAATAATAATCAGTGGCCATATCAAGGAAACACTGTGTCAGTTCAGGAATACCAATACGCTCTTTGCCTTCAAACCTATTGCAGGCGAGGATAAAACCGCGAAGGTTACCCACAACTGCGCGACCGAGAAGATTCGCAAACTGCTGTGGTGACAGTCGATCCGAGAACATTGAGCGATCTGCCAATTTGGGATAGCGCGTGCGTACAACTTCTGGAAAAAAATCAGGTACGGCAGAAATATCGGACCGACTAATATCGATGACTGTTGAGTCATTAAAAACGTCGAATCTAATCCCAAACTTTGTGACACCTGGATATATGGATGCTTTACACGAAATCAAACTGCTCGAAATTGTGCGAAATAGATCGAAGAAGACCTCTAATGGCTTTTCGCGTCCAATATGGGCGGCATCATCAAACAACAAAACGATCCGCTTGTTGAGTGACTGAGATAAGCGCGTAAGCTCAAGCTGAAGCGAGACTTGATCTGAAGTGTCTGCAAAGTCGACGCTTAAGCCGCACAGGTTTAACTCAGCTTGAATGGCTTGTGAGAGCAAAACACAGAAGTGTCCTATGTACTCCTGCCCATCTGACTGTAACAAGGGAAGATAGCGCAGGCTCACGTATACGGGAAATACACTCGAAGTATTTCGCAACCTCCTTTGAGTCTCAAGTAGTAATGCACTCTTACCGCTGCCTCGTCCACCACGCAGCAATACCGGACCGTGTGCACTCAGCTTACGGATGATGGTTTCATCATGAGACGAGAAGTTGTGGATTCTGCCGAATTTCTCCGGGGGGCACTCTTCTGCCGCCAAGATCAGGCCAGAATCAGAATCGCCATCTGGAAAAGTATTCAAGGTACAAGCTTCCTAAACGAAATGTAATGGTCCAGGGCCTCATCCGGCTGCAAGGCCGCGTAGGCAGTAGGAATGAAATGCGAAACAAGCCCGAGGCGGCCTACAAGTAACAATGTATCGCGTATCGCCGTCTTTACCGTTATTTCATCGAAGAGCAACGCACTAGTGAAAAATTCCCAATGCACACCCTTAGATAATGTTGAATACAATTGGGCACTTCGGCCCCGGGTTTCTCCAACGTACGTCTCAGAGTCAATCAATAGAAGATCGGCGAGCTGTGGTTCCGACTGTCGTGTAGATACGAAGTCAAGCATAAGGTCCACTGCTGGTTTCCAATAGATTTGTTCAAGATGCTTCGAAAACAATGCTCTACTAATCTTTGGCACGTCGTTATCAATATTCCAGAGTGCCTGAGTCGCCTTGTCATCCGGCATTACGTCGCCAAACCAACTGAAGGCTGAACGGGCGCGTTTTCCATGCTCGTACTCTGGTTGTGCCTGAAACTCACTCAAATACAGCATTCGAAAGGGATCAAGGCGCCCTAACAGGGCTGCACATGAATTTTCGAGGACGACACGAGCGCAGAATGGTCCAAAGCTCAAGGCCTCAGGCGAGGCAGTATCCGTTATAAACCCCAAGGCTTTAGTACCGAAACCTTCAATAGAAGACGAAAGCTGGTCAAGAGCAACCTTGGCGGTTCCTCGACAGTTCTTATGGCCGCATAATAGCGATGCGATATTGTTCATAATCTGCAATTTATGTTCGTGCTGCCGTTCTTCCGTTTGTCTTGAGGCCCATGCGAATACTAGCGATCTGGCACACTGAAGAACCTTATCTACCCACACATTTTTCTCCATGACTTGCCATTGTAATTGAAGTATCGGGATACTCTTCTGCCAATTTTTTTCGGTATCACACGATAACAACACAAGCGAGGCGCGCAGTTCGCTGAAAAGGACAAGAAATCAATACGGCAAGGTACTAACGAACATCCGTTAACGCCAACGAGCTTCCCATGCCGCTCCCCCCGCGGCGGACAGCCGCTACCGGTTCGCAGTGCCATCCTTCACAGTTCTGAAAGCCATCGGGCTACTTTAGGGTCAAGTACCGACATAGAGGCAGAGGAAAAGCTATCCCCACCCGCCATATACTGGCCAACATCCGGAAAGGAACACATTGCCGAAGTATTCGGGCCGGACGGCCAAAGGCAGCTTCGGCCGATCAACGGCCCCTGACCAGGCTTTCCCCAACCGGCCTTCCATCCAGCCCCAGCACCCCCTCCGACATGCCTCCCGAATCCGGAGCCATTCACTGCCCAGTCCGATTCAATTAGCATTCGGCAATCCAGTCTCGTTACCCTGCCGTGACCTCCCTCGCCCTGCTGCTCACCGGTTTTTCGATCTTCAGCGCCATCACCCTGGCGCTGACGCACTTCCGCACCGGGAACTACCAGGGCCAGCCGATGGCGAGGGGCATGGGGCTGATACTGCTGCTGGCCCTGAGCGGCCTGCAGTTGGCTCATTTCGCATGGCTATACCTCGATCAGGCGTGGGTGGCGACGCTTCCCTACCGCATGACCCTCTTTGCGGTGGCCCCGGCTTTCTTCCTGTTCAGCCAGCCGTTGCTGTCCCCGCAGAGTCCCGCCCGGATGCGGCCGGCGCTGCTCTGGCACGCGGCCCCCGTTCTGGCTTCTCCGCTGCTCCCCGACAACGCGGCCTTGCCGTTGGCGTTCATCGTCGGTGCGGGATACCTCCTGTGGCTCGCCCGCAGCCTCCATGCGCTCCGCAACGAACGCGCCAATTTTCATCTGGAAATGATTCTGCTGGGCGGTGTTTTTGCCATCGCCATCGGCGTGTCGGTCATGGGGCTGGCCCAGGCGATGCTGCCGGAAAAGCTGTTCTTCAGCCTCTACGCGATTGCGATCGGTGCTGCCTTTCTGCTTGTGCAGACGACCCTCGAGTTGCGGCCGCAATTGTCCGCCGAGGTCAGCGAAGCCGTTCAGGCCGCCTATGCCAGCTCCACGCTGACCAATGTCGATTGCGAAACCGTGCTGGCAAGGCTGGAAGCCCTGGTCCGGACTGACCGGATATACGAGGACCCGGAATTGAGCCTGCCGCGTCTGGCGGCACAGCTCGAACTCAGTACCCATCAGTTGTCGGAATTGATGAATACCCGCCTGGGAAAAGGCTTCTCCCGCTACCTGCGGGAACTGCGGGTCGCTGCCGCCAAGGCGATGCTGTGCGACGAGCCGTCGGCCTCGGTCCTGTCGGTGGGGCTGAGCGTCGGATTCACCTCGCAGTCCAATTTCTACGAAGCCTTCCGGGAAATCGAAGGCACGACGCCCGGCCAGTACCGCAAGCTGAACCTCAAGGTCCAGCCGGCCGGGTAGCGGATCGGGCGCTTTCGGCTCCGAAATGATCTTTCTGGAGCCGGAAAATGCTCCTGTCCGATCAGAATGGAAGAAAAGCAGGGGGGCATTCCCCAGACTGAGGGCTCCAGCAACCCTATCGGGAGTCCTTCATGAACGTCCTGCTCACCGGCGGCAGCGGGTTCATCGGCCGCAACATCATGGCCGCCCTTTCGGCGGCGGGCCACCAGGTACGGCCGGTTTCGCGCCGCTCCGGCATCGACTTCTCCCGCCTGCTGACCCCCGCCCACTGGCTGCCGCACCTCGAAGGGATCGATGCCGTCATCAACTGCGTCGGCATCATCGGAGAGCATGGTGCCCAGAGATTCGAGCCGCTGCACACCCTGGCGCCGACCGCGCTGTTCCGCGCCTGCGCCGAAGCCGGGATTCGCCGGGTCGTGCAGATTTCGGCCCTCGGCGCCGACGCCACGGCGTTCTCCGCCTACCACCTGAGCAAGCGTGCCGCCGACGATTTCCTGCGCGGCCTCGATCTCGACTGGTTCGTGCTGCGCCCCTCGCTGATCTACGGGCGCGGCGGCAAGAGCGCCGATCTCTTCATGCGCCTCGCCGCCTGGCCCCTGATTCCGGTCATCGGGGATGGGCAGCAGGAGCTGCAGCCGGTGCATATCGGCGATGTGGTGGCGACCGTCATGGGCAGCCTCACCTCTCCGGCGGCGAGGCAGACCCTGGACATCGTCGGCCCCGAAACCGTCACCTTCGCCGAGTGGCTGCAGCGGATGCGCCAGGCCCAGGGCCTGGGGCGGGCGCCGGTGCTGCCCATTCCCTTCCCGCTGGCGATGGCGCTGACGCGGATCGGACGCCACTTCAGCCCGATGCTGCAGCCCGAGAACCTGCGCATGCTGCAAACCGGCTATTGGGCCGATGTCCGGCCCCTCGCCCAATTCCTGGGGCGCCTGCCGCGGGCCGCCGAGCCGGGCCTGTTCTTCTCCGATGTCCTGTCCATGGGGAGCCCGTCATGACCTACATCGTTCTCAAGACCCTGCACATCCTCAGCATGGTGCTCCTCTTCGGCACCGGCCTGGGCAGCGCCTTCTACAAATGGATGGCGGACCGCAGCGGCGACGTTGGCCACATCGCCATCACCAACCGGCACGTGGTCCTCGCCGACTGGATCTTCACCACGCCGACGGTCCTCTTCCAGCCCATCAGCGGCTTCTGGATGGTCCATCTCCTGGACCTGCCCGTGACGACGCCGTGGATCGCGGCCAGCCTTTTCCTGTACGTTCTCGCCGGCATCTGCTGGCTCCCGGTGGTCTGGCTGCAAATCCGGATGGAAAGGGCCGCTGCCGCTGCCGTCAGCCAGGGCACGCCATTGCCGCCCATCTACTGGCGGATGGCGCGCTGGTGGTTCTGGTTGGGCGTTCCCGCCTTCACGGCCATGGTGCTCGTGGTGGCGCTGATGGTCTTCAAACACATTCCGGGAGTCGGATCATGAAGAGCTTGATGCAGAAAGCCCTCGGCGACGATTGGCACAAGCTGCCGCCAGCCCTGCAGGCGCACTACCGTTTCGGCAGGACAACCGATGTCGGCCACATGGACATCGAGTACCCCCGGTTCATGCAGCCCTATCTGAGCGTCCTTCGCCTCTTCGGGGCGCTGGTCGATCGGGGCGGCCGGCAGATAGCCACGGTGGTCGAGAAGAGCGTTGTGGGCGAGCGCCAGTATTGGCGGCGGACCATCCGGTACGCCGACGGGAAGGAGATCCGCTTCGACAGCTTCTGGGTTTCCGCCGATGGCAACGAGGTCATCGAGTACGTCAATCCCGTGTTGGGCTTGCAGATGGCTGTGCACGTCGAGGGCAACCGGCTCCATTATCGCGGCGTACGGTTCGTGGCGAAGCTGGGGCGGTTCCGGCTGCCCATTCCCGAATGGCTCGTTCTCGGCCGCACCACGATCGTCGAGGAGGCGGTGGACGAAACCCATTTCGTCATGGATTTCCGCCTCACGCACCCGCTGCTGGGCCAGGTGTTTCGCTATTCGGGGAAATTCGAGGCGACATCAGGCTGATACGTCCGGGATATTGGTATCGAAGGGACTGGAACCCGGCAGCGCAGGACGTAAAATCCTCGCCGATTACGGGTACTCCTTCCCCTCATGCGCCGCTACCCCTACAGCTTCATCGTCCTCACCGCCCTCGGAATCGTCACCGCCCTGCCAGGCCTCCTCAGCCTGGCAGGCTTTGGGGCGCTGCTGCACCCCGTGCTCGACGACCCCATGGCCGGGCTGGCGTTCGTCGTTTCCGCCGTCGCCCTGATCGGCTCGGGGCTCTTCCCCTACGCCATCGCCCGGCTGGTCAACAACAAGACCTGATCAGCGGTTCGGCTGGTGAGTAGTCCGCAGGTAGGGCTTGAGGGTCTTGTAGCCCCGGGGGAATTTCTCCTTCAGCACCTGGGGATCGGTGAGGGACGGGGAAATGATGACGTCCTCGCCTTCCTGCCAATTCACCGGCGTCGCCACGCTGTAGTTGTCGGTCAGCTGCAGGGAGTCGATGACCCGCAGGATCTCGTCGAAATTGCGCCCGGTGCTGGCCGGGTAGGTGATGGTGGCGCGGATCTTCTTGTTGGGGTCGATGATGAACACCGAGCGTACCGTCAGGGTGTCGTTGGCGTTGGGGTGGATCATGTCGTAGAGGTCCGACACCTTGTGGTCCGGGTCTCCCAGGATGGGGAAATTGACCGTGGTGTTCTGGGTTTCCTCGATGTCGCCGACCCACTTCAGGTGGGATTCCACCGGGTCCACGCTGACCGCCAGGGCCTTGACGTTGCGCTTGTCGAACTCCGCCTTGATCTTGGCCGTGTAGCCCAGCTCGGTGGTGCATACCGGGGTGAAATCCTTGGGATGGGAAAAGAGAACGCCCCAGCTATTGCCCAGCCACTCATGGAAATGGATGGTGCCTTGGGTGGATTCCTGGACGAAATCGGGGGCGATGTCGCCGATACGCAGTGTTGCCATGTCCGTCTCCTTGCAAAAATAGCGAGGATTTAGACTGCCCGCCGTGGGCACAGTTTGCCGCCGCCTTAGAATGAATTTCGCGGGATTTAGCGCTGCCGGCTATATGCGGCCATATCGAGGCCGATGCGCTCGGCCATTTCCGCACTCGGGGTGGCGTAGGCGAACTTGCGGACGAAGGTTCCGTCGGGGCCCACGAGCACCATGCCCGCCGAGTGGTCCATGCTGTAGCGCTCCGGCGGGGCGCCGGGTTCCCGCACCTTGGCGTAGCGCACCTTGAAATTGTCGGCCGCCCGCCGCACCAGGGCCGGAGAACCGGTAAGGCCGAGGATGCGGGGGTGGAAGAACTCGGTATAGGTCTTCAGCACCTTGCCGGTGTCCCGCTCCGGGTCCACGGTGACGAAGATGGGCTGCAGGCGGTCGGCCCGCTCTCCCAGCCGCTTCAGGATGTCGGCCATTTCCACCAGGGTGGTGGGGCAGATGTCCGGGCAGTAGGTGTAGCCGAAGGCGATGAGCTGGAACCGGCCGCGGAAATCCTCGTGGCTGGTGGCGCGGCCGTTGGGATCGATGAGGAGATAGCGGGGCACGATGCCGACCTCTGTGTCGGCCTCCGGGACCGTTTCCGCCCGCAGCGGCAGGGCCAGGCAGCAGGCGGCGGCAAGGAGGGCGAGCCAGCGCATGGTCAGCGGGCGGCGAAGGCGGCCTGCAGGCGCTGCTCGGCGGCTTCCAGGCGGCGGCTGAGGGCGGCGCCGTCGGGGCATTCCGCCCCCTGGCCTTGGGCGAGGAAGGCGGCGTTGGTGGCGGCCTCGAAAGCCTCGCCGTAGTGCCGTACCTTTGGAGCGCCGGTCGTGACCGTGTTGCGGGAGCGGCTGACCAGGGCAGGCTGGGCGCAGGCGAGGGCCGTGCCGTTGATGCGGCCCAGTTCCTCGACGGCGGCGATGCCCTCGGGGCTGGCGTCGGCATCGGCGGCCAGGCAGGCGTGGCTGAGGCTGAAAGCGAGGACGACGGCGGCGATACCCTTCATGGCAAGGCTCCTCTTTGACATCAGCGGCTGATTATAGCGGTGGCGCCGGATTATTTTCTTTGCATGGGTCAAAGCGCTGCCGTCGCCGGGGCTTCACTGGTTCCGCCGGCTGCGGGCCAGGTCCAGGGCGGCGCAGAGCTTTTCGGTGCCGTCGAGGATGCGGGGAGTGTGGCGCTGCATGATGTCGGGGTTGATGTGGAAGAGGTTTCCCCGCTTCACGGCGGTGAGGCGCGACCACTTCTTCCAGTCGTCCAGCCAGGCCGGCTGGGCGTCCCCCATGCCGGTGGCGACGATGGCTTCCGGGTTGGCTTCCAGTACCGCCTCGACGCTGACGGCGGGCGCCATCTGGTTGATGTTGCCGAAGACGTTTTCGCCGCCGCACAGGCGGATGGCGTCGGAAATGATCTGGGGACCGCCGACGGTGACAAGGGGATTCTTCCAGACCTGGTAGAAGACCCGCACGGCCGGCTTGCCGGCGTTGGCCTTGCGCAGCCCGGCCAGGCGGGCGCGGAAATGGTCGGCGGCGCTGCGGGCGGCGGCCTCGGTACCGGCCAGCCGGCCCAGGCGCTCCAGGTCGGCGGCGACCTCCTCGATGCGGTTGGGCTGGGTGATGAAGACCGTGATCCCCAGGCTGCGCAGCTTGTCCACCTGGGCCGGCGCATTGCCGCTCTGCCAGGCGATGACGAGATCGGGCTTCAAGGCGGCGATGGCTTCCAGGTCCACCCGGTTGTAGCCGCCGACGTGGGGCAGCTTCTTCGCCGCTTCCGGATAGTCGCTGTGATCCACGACGCCCACCAGGCGGTCGCCGGCCCCGGCGGCGTAGAGGTTTTCCACCACGTGGGGGGCGAGGGCGACGATGCGCCGGGCCGGGGCCTTGAGCCGGACTTCCTGGCCGCTGTCGTCGCGGACCACGAGGTCGGCCCGGGCCGGCAGGGCCAGGGAGAGGAGGGCGGCGCAGGCGGCCAGGCGGCGGAGCAGGGAGGTCATCGGTCGTTCCATTCGGTGAGGGCGGCGGCGAGCCGTTCCCAGCCTGCGTCATCCCCCGGCAGGCCGAAGCGCAGCCGGGGCTGGACATCGAATTGGCGGACGAGGATGCCGTGGCGGGCGAGGAAATCGTGCAGGGATTCGGCCTCGTCGGTGGTGAGGGCGGCGAAAAGCGGGGTGGCGGCGACGCTGCCCAGGGGGGCCAGGAGTTCCTGGAGGCGCCGGCTGTCGGCCGCCAGGCGCCGGCGGGCGGCCTCCTGCCAGGGGGTGTCGGCCAGGGCCAGCCGGGCCGCTTCCCGGGCGGGGCCGGCCACCGCCCAGGGGCCGAGGCGCTCGGCCAGGGCGGCCAGCAGTTCCGGGGCGGCGAAGAGGAAGCCGACCCGGGCCCCGGCCAGGCCGAAGAACTTGCCGATGGAGCGCAGCACCACCAGGTTGGGGGCCTCCGGGCCGCCGGCCAGGTCCACGACGCTGTTTTCCGGGTCGGCGTCGGCGAAGGCCTCGTCCACCACCAGCCAGCCGCCCCGGCGCCGGAGCTGGCCGGCGGCGTCCACCAGGGCTTCCCGGGAATGCCGGGCGGCGGTGGGGTTGTTGGGGTTGCACAGCAGCACCGTCGGGGTGGCGGCCGCCAGGGCCCGGGCCAGGTTGGCGCCCTGGAGGAGCCGGACCTTGTGGCCGGCCCGGGTCCAGGCCTGGGGATGCTCGGCGTAGAGGGGGGCGAGGCAGGCTACCGCAGCCGGCTGGAAGAGGGTCGGCAGGGCCTGGATGGCCGCCTGGGAGCCGGGCAGGGGCAGGAGACGCGGGTTGCCGTAATAGGCGGCGGCCGCAGCCTCCAGGCCGTCGTCGGCCTCCGGCAGGCGCTGCCAGCATTCAGGGGAGAGGGCCGGCACCGGCCAGCCCTGGGGATTGATGCCGGTGGACAGGTCCAGCCATTGGGCAACGGGGATGCCGTACTGCCGGGCTGCGGCCAGCAGCCGGCCGCCGTGTTCAAGCATGGAAAACTCCGAAACAAAGGAGGACCGCCAGCCAGAGGGCGATGCCCCGCTGGACCAGGGCCATGGCCCGGCCGATGTCGGCGGCGGCGGGCGGGGCGCCTTCGCCCAGGGGCGGGCGGATTTCCTCCCGGCCATGGTAGATGGCAGTACCCCCGAGGGCAACGCCGAGGCTGCCGGCGCCGGCAGCCATCACCGGGCCGGCGTTGGGGCTCTCCCACCCGGGGGCCTGGGCCCGCCAGCAGGCCAGCGCCTGGCGGGTGCGGCCGAAGAGGGCGTAGGTGAGAGCGGTGAGACGGGCCGCCGGCCAGTTGAGGCCGTCGTCCAGGCGGGCCGCCGCCCAGCCGAAGGCAAGGAGGCGCTCGGTCTTGTAGCCCCACATGGCGTCCAGGGTGTTGGCCAGCCGGAAGAGGAGCGCCCCGGGCCCGCCCAGCAGGGCGAACCAGAAGAGGGCGCCGAAGACGGCGTCGTTGCCGTTTTCCAGCACCGATTCGACCCCGGCCTTGGCGATGCCGGTGGCGTCCAGCGCGGCGGTATCCCGGGAGACGATCCAGCCCACCCGGCGCCGGGCCTCGGGGAGGTCGCCGGCGGCCAGGGGGGCGCGGATGGCCTCGGCGTGCTCGGCGAGGGCGCGGGCGCCGAGGGCGAAATAAAGGAGGGCCGTATCGACGGCGAAGGGCGCGTAGGGCCGCAGCCATGCGGCCAGCCCGACCCAGGGCAGCACGGCCAGGGCCCAGGCAATCACGCCGCCCAGGCGGGTGCGGCGGTTGAGGCGGGATTCCAGGGCCTTGGCGAGGGCGCCGAAGCCCACCAGGGGGTGCCAGCGCCGGGGTTCCCCCAGGAGCCGGTCGAGGAGGACGGCGGCGAAAGCGGCGAGGGGCAGGGCGAAACTTTCAGGCATGAGATTACTTCAGGTCGGCGCCGGATTGCCGCAGGTCGGCCTGCAGGCGGCGCAGGTGATCGGTCAGGGGCTCGTCCGGGGCGGCGCCCTGGTTCCACTGATCGTAGAACACCAGGTCCTCGACGGGCAGGCGGGGCAGCCAGCCGGCGTTTTCCAGCTCCGGTTTCTGGTAGAAATGGCTGACCTGGCCCAGGCACAGGTAGGCCACCGGGATGATGTCCCGGGGGATGCCGAGGGCGTCCTGGAGCTTGTCCTGGTCGAAGATGCTCACCCAGCCCACCCCCAGCCCTTCGGCCCGGGCGGCCAGCCACAGGTTCTGGACGGCGCAGACGGTGCTGTAGAGGTCCATGGTCTTGATGTGGGTGCGGCCCAGGACCACCGGGCCGGTGCGCTGGCGATCGCAGGTGATGCACAGGTTCACCGGGGCTTCGAGGATGCCTTCGAGCTTCAGGCGGCTGTAGATTTCCCGCTTCTCGCCCTCGAACAGCTGGGCTGCCTCGGCGTTGGCTGCCTGGAAGAGGTCGTGGACCCGCTGCTTCACCTCCCGGGAGCGCACCAGGAGGAAGTTCCAGGGCTGCATGAAGCCCACCGAGGGGGCATGGTGGGCGGCCATCAGGACCCGGCCCAGGACCTCGTCGGGGATGGGGTCGGGCAGGAACTGGCCGCGCACGTCCCGGCGGCTGAAGATGGCCTGGTAGACGGCGGCCCGGGCGGCGTCGGAAAAGCAGTGTTCGGTCTGGATGGCTGGGTTTTCCATGGAGTCCCCTTCAGGAAAATGGCGGTCGCCTGGCCTTGCGACCCTGTGTTGCATCCCCCGGCCGGTCTTCTGACTCGGATTCATCCGGCCGGAGCGCCTTCCCGGCGTGTCGCCAGTGGCATCCTGCTCCGTCCGTCCTCCTCACAGCGTTGGGCACGTGGCGGAATCTCACCGCCTTCCCGATTCTCCCTTGCGGGCACCTGGAGACAAACGGCCGCGGGGGCAATTCCGCGGCGGCCCCGATGCTATTCGACCCAGGCGCCGAGGGCAAGGGCCGGCGTGGGATAATTCCGGCCCCCGGCCCGAGGCCGTTTTTCGTTTTACCGCCATGCTCCGCCAATCCCTGATGGTCCAGGGGACCACCTCCGACGCCGGCAAATCCACCCTGGTGGCCGCCCTTTGCCGCATCCTCAAGCGCCGCGGCGTTAGCGTCGCCCCCTTCAAGCCCCAGAACATGGCCTTGAACTCCGCCGTCACCGAGGACGGCGGCGAAATCGGCCGGGCCCAGGCCCTGCAAGCCCTGGCGGCGGGCCTGCCGCCCCACACCGACTTCAACCCGGTGCTCCTGAAGCCCACCACCGACCGCAAGGCCCAAGTCATCATCCACGGCCAGGTGCTCACCGACCTCGACGCCCGGGACTACCACGAGTACAAGCCCAGGGCCATGGCCGCCGTCATGGCCTCCTGGGAGCGGCTGCTGTCCAAGTACGACTGCGTCCTGGTGGAGGGGGCCGGCTCCCCGGCCGAAATCAACCTGCGGGACCGGGACATCGCCAACATGGGTTTCGCCGAAGTGGCGGACTGTCCGGTGATCCTGGTGGCCGACATCGACCGGGGCGGGGTCTTCGCCCACCTGGTGGGCACCCTGGAGCTCCTGTCGCCCTCCGAACAGGCCCGGGTCAAGGGCTTCGTCATCAACCGCTTCCGGGGCGACATCGGCCTCCTGGAGCCCGGCCTCAAGTGGCTGGAGGAACGTACCGGCAAGCCGGTGCTGGGGGTGCTGCCCTACCTCCACGGCCTCTTCCTCGACGCCGAGGACGCCATCGCCACCTCCACCGTCGAGAAACGGGGCGCCAAACTCAAGGTCGCCGCCCTCGCCTATCCCCGGGTCTCCAACCACAACGACCTCGACCCCCTGCGCCTGCATCCGGAAGTGGATTTCTCCTGGGTGGGGCCGGGGCAGGCCCTGCCCGCCGCCGATCTGGTAGTCCTGCCCGGCTCCAAGGCGGTGCGGGCCGACCTGGAATGGCTGCGGGCCCAGGGCTGGGAAAAGGCGCTCCAGCGGCATCTGCGTTACGGCGGCAAGGTGGTCGGCCTGTGCGGCGGCTACCAGATGCTGGGGCAGGCCATCCACGATCCCCTCGGCCTGGAAGGGGCGGCGGGCACCACCCCCGGGCTGGGGGTGCTGGAATGCGAAACGGTGCTTGAACAGGAAAAGCAGCTGCGCAACGTCGCCGGCACCCTGGCCCTGCCCGGCGCCCCCGCCATGGCCGGCTACGAAATCCATCTCGGGGTGACTTCCGGCCCCGCCCTGGAAACTCCCGCCGTGCGACTCGAAGGCGGCCGCCCCGATGGGGCCGTTTCAGCCGACGGCCAGGTGCTCGGCACCTACTGCCACGGCCTTTTCGACCATCCCGATGCCCTGGCCGCCCTGCTGGCCTGGGCGGGGGCGGAAGAGGCCGAGCGGGTGGACTTCGCCGCCCGCCGGGAAGCTGACCTGGACAGGCTGGCGGACGCGGTGGAGGGGGCGCTGGATTGGGGGAGGGTGGAGGCTATTCTGGCTGGGGGATGAAGGCGTGCTTACGACCCGAAGCAGACATTACCAGCTCTCACTGACAGCGACTGGAAGCTAGGTTTTGCTCTCCTTCTTTTTCTGTTCTTCTATGTAGCTCCGCCATTCCTCTCTGGCTTCCTTTGTCAGAAATATGTAGTAGAGCATGAACATGTTCTCGATGAACGATAACCGTTGGCCTTTAAATCCCTCAAGAAAAATACGGGAAATCACTTTCAGCATCAACAACATAGGCACTGCAACAAGTGCGGCCATGAATAATATTTTCATGTAACGCATCTGAACAACACCGTCTAGCCATGCAGTCTGGATGGACACGAAGCTAATGACCGCTACTAAAAGCGATGCGCGGATGAGGTTGTTTAGGGTCCGTTCGGTCATGGCTAGATGCTAAATCAATTCCTTGCGTCTCGTCCGGTATTGGCCGGGAGCGGAAGACCGGGGTCGTGGGCATGGGCGGGGTCAGGTCTTGCATCCCAGCACCACCCACAGCCGATAGCCATCCTTCACCGTGGAAGGCTCATACCGAGAACGCCCATAAGTTCCATCATTTTCGGGTCGCCCGCCAAGCTTTCCCGCAATTGCTGGCGGAGTCTTTCACTGGCCGCTTTATCGACCGTCATCGCTTCGTGGTATTCGGGTAGGGAATCGACCCCCTCTTTCTTCATCGCCGCTTGCAGGTGGCTGTCCAGTCTCTTGCCGTATTCGTACCGTTCCGCATCGTACCTTCCAATCAGGTGGCCGCCCTTTACGTACATGTCATCGGCTCGCGCACCGAGTTTTCCCGACAACTCAGTCGGAAAGAGGCCGGCTAGCCACTGGGGCATGGCGTAATATTCCAGCGGGTATTCGCCGGAGGGAGTGGCTGGAGAAGCGGACAGGCGGTCGCGGCCTGCCTGGGAAATGGTGACCTTGTCGGACATTGTTGCCGCATCACTGGAATTCACCTGCCGGCCCGGCCCCGAATTTGCTGCCAGGGATAATGCCTTCTGGGCGGAATACGCTGTACTGGTCTGGATAATCACGTCATCCCCTCGGGTCTCGTGAAGAGTTCATCGACAGCAGTTTTCTTTGCTACGGCCAATCAGGCGCTGGCCGTAGCCTTATCCGCCGTTTCCCGCCGCTCCAGATATGAAGCAAGAGCCTCGAATTGGCGGCCAATGCGCCCTGTGTCATCAACAAACATCTGCTTGAACAGATTCCGGATGTTGTCGGCGGTGACTTCTGTTGTGGTAGGGTCAAAGACACGACCATTCGGCAGAGTTACCTGTTGCCCTCCCATGCCGATGCGTGACATGCCGACGAGGTTCAACCCTTTGGCAGCCTCCCAGTTGCCTTGAGCGATAAGTTCGTCGTAAAGGGCTTTCTCGCCCGGGGTAAGCTCGGCCATCGTATTGACGAAACCGGTAGCCTTCTGCGCGTAGTCAACCTCATCGGCGGTACGATTTTTCTCGTCCTTGGCCAGGATTTCGGCCAAGAGCTTGTCGTTCTTTCTGACGAATTCTGACTCTTCACTAGTCCTTTCCACGGCAGGCTTGGCCTTGATCGCATCAAGCCGGTTTTGAACGTCCCGCTCTTTTGTTGTTGTCAGGGAGTCAGCCAACATGGCTTTGGCTGCATCGGAAATATTCACCCGATCGGCATAACTTGCCGCGGTGGATGGAAGTGTTTGCCGCTGAATCGTCGATGTTTTTGTCGCAGCGTAGGCTGCAGAGATATTGCCTAGACCTCGGATAGTCATATCTACCTCCTTGTGTCGGATATGTAGATCAATAGGCAAAATTCGCGCCATGTTATGCCGTAGGTATATCAAGGCCGTTGCTTGCCCCGACCATCATGGCTTCCGGAAAGCGCCCCCTCAAACCGGGCAATCACGATCCCAGGCCGGTGCGGCGATTTTGAACCCCCGATTTTTCTGTATATTGGCCGGCCCAATATTGATGCAGCCCCGATCGGGTTTTCGGGCGGTTTCCATGCGTATTGCTCTCAGCACTTCCTTTCTTCTTTTGTTTCCCCTGTTGGCTTCAGCCTCCCAGGAGGTGTCGTGCTCCTTGGACCAGAACGGCGACGAGGCCGTCATGTCCATCCGAGCGGAACCGGATGGGCTGGGAGGCGCGTGGAAGGAGATGGGCAAGTTCAGGGTTCGCGCCCTTCTCGCGGCCCCCGCCGGAAGAAGGCCTTGGCTGCTCGTGGAGGTCTATGGGCATGCGGCCGACGGGGACTATCGCCTCCTCTCGTCCCAGAAGGTATCCGCGCCGTTTGCCACCGGGCGGATGGAGGTGGTGGAGCCGGGGCTGGGCAGGAGCCTCCAGTACGAGTGCAGGGAGGCGAAATGAGGGTTGTCGGGATTCTTGCCGCCCTGGTGGCCCTGACAACGGGGAATGCGTTGGCGGTTGAAGGGACCGCCAGGGTGGCCTTCGTCGGGGACGTGATGCTGGCCGAGACTGAGGGGCCGGGCCGGTTGGCGGCCAAAGGGGGGGATCCCCTGGCCAAGGTCAGGGCGATGCTTTCGGATGCCCATCTGAGGGTGGCCAATTTCGAATCGTCGGCTGGAACGAAGGGTAAGCCCGACCCGGAGAAGCCCTTCAGTTTCAGGACGGCCCAGTCCGCCCTGGTCGGGTTCGCCTCGGTATTCGAGGCTGCCGGCCTGGCCAACAACCACGCGGGCGACTTCGGGAGGGATGACTTTGCCGAGACCCTCGCCGCCCTGCGGGGGGCGGGGTCGAAAACCTTCGGCGGGGGCAGGGATCAGGCCGAAGCCCACCGGGCCGCCCTGTTCGAGCGCAACGGGGTGAGGATCGCCCTGCTCGGATATCTGGATTTCTTTCCGAGATGGTTCGCGGCAGCTCCCGGGATGGCGGGCGTGGCATGGCTCGACCAGGATCAGGCTGCCCTGGATATCGCCCGGGCCAGGGCGGCCGGGGCCGACGTGGTGGTGGTCGTCCCCCATTGGGGCCGGGAACACGAACCGAAGGCGAGTGACCGCCAACGCAGGCTAGCCAGGGCGCTCCTGGACGCGGGGGCCGATGCGGTGATCGGCGGACATCCCCACGTCGTCCAGGACTACGAGGTCTACAAGGGCAAGCCCATCGTCTATTCCCTGGGGAATTTCGTCTTCGACGGCTTCGAGGACGAGGACAACGTGACGGGATGGGCGTTGTTTGCGGACTTCGACAAGAAGGGGGTTTCCTCCCTTACGACCCGGGTGGTGAGGATGGACGCCGACGGCTCCCCGGCCCCGGAACCGGCCAAGGCGGGGCCGTGCTGGAGGAGGGGCGAGGCCAGGATGTCGGTCTGCAGAAAGCCAGGATCGGAATAGCGCCAGGGACGCAGGGCTTCAGCCACCGCGCCCGCCAATCACTTATCATGGGGCCCCCTTGCCGGGCCGGGCGATCCCGGCGGAAACACCGGCAATCCCCCATCCAGACCAGACGACCATGAGCAACAAACAACACGAAACGAGCGCCGTCGCCTACCAAAGCGCCCCGGTATTCAGCAAGTACCAGAAAATCTACGCCAAGCGCGCCCGCGGCTTTTTCGACCATTGGCGGATGGCCATGGTGATCCTGACCCAGGCGGTTTTCTACGGCGCCCTGTGGCTGGAGTGGAATGGACGGCAGGCAGTGCTCTTCCATCTGGTGGAGCGCAAGTTCTACATTTTCGGCCTGGTCTTCTGGCCCCAGGACATCATCTACCTGTCGGTCATCCTCATCGTTTCGGCCTACTCCCTTTTCCTGGTCACGGCGGTGGCGGGCCGGCTCTTCTGCGGCTATGCCTGTCCGCAGACCGTCTATACCCAGCTCTTCACCTGGATCGAGACCTGGGTCGAGGGGGATCGCAACGAGCGCATCAGGCTCGACAACGGGCCGCTGAGCGTCCGCAAGGCCCGCCTCAAGGTCACCAAATATGGCCTGTGGCTGGCCCTGGCCCTGTGGACAGGCTTTACCTTCGTCGGATATTTCAGCCCGGTGGATGACCTGTGGCGCAATTTGCTGGCCTGGAAGCTCGGCGGGTGGGAAACCTTCTGGATCCTGTTCTACGCCGGCTTCACCTACGTGCTGGCGGGGCTCATGCGGGAGCTGGTGTGCCGGCACATGTGCCCCTATGCCCGCTTCCAGAGCGCCATGTTCGATCCCGACACCATGATCATCACCTACGACGCCCCCCGTGGAGAGCCCCGCGGCGCCCACGGCAAGGACCACGATGCCGGGAGGGAGGGCCTGGGCGATTGCCTGGATTGCGGCCTGTGCGTCCATGTCTGCCCGACCGGAATCGATATCCGCAACGGCCTGCAATACGAATGCATCGGCTGCGCTTCCTGCGTCGATGCCTGCAACCAGGTGATGGACAAGGTGGGACAACCCCGCGGCCTCATCCGTTATTCGACCGAAAATGCCATGGCCCGGAATTTCGGCCGGCGGGAAATCCTCCGCCATGTCATCCGGCCGCGCATTCTGGCCTATGCCGGCATCCTGCTCCTGATTGCCAGCCTGGCCGGCTGGTTCCTGGCCCATCGTATCCCCTTGAAGGTCGACGTCATCCGGGACCGTTCCACCCTGGCCCGCGAGGTCGAGAACGGGTACATAGAAAACATCTACACGCTGAATGTGATGAACACCGAGGAGCGGGCGCACCGCTACAAGGTCAGCGTGGAGGGCCTGCCGGGCATCGAAATCGCCGGAACCGCCGAAGTGGGAGTCCCGGCGGCCAGTTCCCAGTCGGCCATCATGCTGGTGCGGGTTCCCTCCGAGGCCGGGCAGAAAGGCGCCAATCCGATCCGGTTCCAGATTGTCGCCCAGGAAGACGGCGCCATCCGGGTCGTGGAAAAAGCCTCGTTCCTGTTGCCCTGACGGCCGTCCCGATGCCCTGGCCGCGCTCCTCGCCGGCCGGGGTCAGGTCGTGCATTCCAGCATCACCCGTAGCCGATACCCGCGATAGCTATCGGCATTACGTTATCGAAAGAGGCAGCGCAGCCCGGTCAACCACCCGTCGCAGCACAAAGCTGGTGTGCACGCCCGTCACCCCTGCAATGCGGGTGATCTTGTTGAGCAGCAGTTCCTGGTAGCCGTCCATGTCATGAACGACCACCTTCAACTGGTAATCGGCCTGCTGGCCAGTTATGAGGAGGCATTCCAGCACCTCCGGGATTTCGGCGATGCTCGCTTCGAAATTGGCGAAGCGTTCCGGGGTGTGCTGGTCCATGGAAATGCCGATCAGGGCCAACAGGGATAGCCCCAGTTTCCTGGCATCCAGCAGCGCCCGGTAGCCTGTGATCAGGCCGGCCTCCTCCAAGGCCCGCACCCGGCGCAGGCAAGGGGAGGGTGAGAGCCCGATTCGGTCCGCCAGATCCTGGTTGCTGATCCGGCCGTCGGCCTGCAGCACCTCCAGAATCATCCTGTCGTAGCGGTCGATTTCCATGGTTTTTCCCGGGGTGTTCGCGTTGGCGCAACATTAATCCAGATTACACGTAGTTGGCGCAATTAGTTTGCGGATGGACATAATAATTGACCATAAAACGCAAGCACCTGCGGGATGGAATTGCCTAAGATTGCTCCATAATAATTCACCCCAGGAGCGTTCCATGTCGCCTCGCCAGTCCGGCAAATATCGGCCCTTCCCCCCGGTGCGACTCGCCGACCGCCAGTGGCCCAACCGGGCCATTGCCACCCCGCCCACCTGGATGAGCACGGACCTGCGGGATGGCAACCAGTCCCTTTTCGAGCCGATGAATGTCGAGAAGAAAATGCGGATGTTCAAGACCCTTTGCCAGATCGGGTTCAAGGAAATCGAGGTGGCTTTTCCCTCCGCCTCCCAGACCGATTTCAATTTCGTCCGCAGCCTCATCGAGGAGGACCTCATCCCCGAGGACGTCACTATTGAGGTCATCACCCAGGCTCGGGAGCACTTGATCCGCCGCACCTTCGAATCCATCCGGGGTGCCCGCCAGGTTATCGTCCATGTCTACAACGCCACTTCCAAGCCCTTCCGGGACATCGTCTTCGGCATGAGCAAGGCGGAGGTGGTGGCCATGGCGGTGGACGCGGTGAAGCTCGTCAAGGAGTTGGCCGCCCAGATGCCCGAGACCGAAGTGGTGCTCGAATACAGCCCCGAGACCTTCAATGCCACCGAACTCGACTTCGCCCTCGAGGTCTGCGATGCCGTCACCGCGGCCTGGGGCGCCACTCCGGAGCGCAAGGTAATCCTCAACCTGCCGACCACGGTGGAGGAGGCCACCCCCAACGTCTACGCCGACCAGATCGAGTGGATGCATCGCCACCTCGCCCGCCGGGACAGCGTCATCTTGAGCCTCCATCCCCACAATGACCGGGGCACCGCCGTCGCGGCCGCCGAGTTGGGGCTCATGGCCGGCGCCGACCGGGTGGAAGGCTGCCTCTTCGGCAACGGCGAGCGCACCGGCAACGTGGATCTCGTCACCTTGGCCCTCAACCTGTACACCCAGGGCGTCCACCCCGGCCTCGACTTTTCCGATATCAACGCCGTCGCCCGCACCGTCGAGCATTGCAACCAGTTGCCCATCCACCCGCGCCACCCGTACGTGGGGGATCTCGTCTTCACGGCCTTCTCCGGCTCCCACCAGGACGCCATCAAGAAGGGATTCGCCGCCCAAAAGGCAGGCGAGCCGTGGAACGTGCCCTATTTGCCCATCGATCCCGCCGATGTCGGCCGCAGCTACGATTCGGTGATCCGGGTGAACAGCCAGTCCGGGAAGGGGGGCATCGCCTATCTCATGGAGACCGAGTACGGGGTGGTCATGCCCCGCCGCCTTCAGGTGGAATTCTCCGGGGTCGTCCAGCAGCACACCGATGCCCATGGCAGCGAGGTCAGCGCCGCCGACATCTGGCAGCTCTTCTCCGCAACCTACCTGGAGCCGGCGGCGCCGGTGCGCTACCGGGAGCACCACCTCTTCGAGCACGGCAAGGCCCAGGGCATCCGCCTGTCCATCGACATCGACGGCACGCCCCACCTCCTCACCGGGGAAGGCAACGGCCCCATCGACGCCGCCATCCACGCCCTCCGGGGGGCCGGCATCCAGGTACAGGTGCGCAGCTACGAGGAGCGCTCCATGGGAGGCAGCGCCGACGGCGGGGAGGCCCAGGCCTGCGCTTTCATGGAAATCGCCGCCGGGGGCCGGGAATTCTACGGAGTCGGCATCGACGGCAGTATCGTCACCGCTTCCCTCAAGGCCATTGTGAGCGGCCTGAACCGTAGCGGTTAATGCTTCGGTTGTAGCGATTTTTGCTTCACCGCGAGCGGCATCGAGATGAGGGGCGGTGCGGGCCTTGGCCGTTATCGATACCGGGCGTATCTACTGGCCGGCGCCTGGATCTCAAATTTATGGTCGAGGACCATCCGCGCCATCTTGAAGGCCCCTTCGATCTTTGCCACCGGGTCGGCATCGGCCCCGACCTGTTCGAAGCGGCGGCGCCAGGTATCCAGGATGGTGGAGGCCATCTGCCTCATGGTTCCGATAGCTGCTTCCGGCTCGATGCCCAGCAATCGGGCGGAGGCGAGCAGGGTATCCGGGGTGGCGACGGCGCCCTCGTTGTGGAATCGCATGGCGAGCGCCACCTGGTAACCCCGGCAAGCACCGGCAGCGCTTCATCAGGACGATAGATCAACAGGCGTCGATCTCCTAGCCCTTGCGCACCCGCTTGGGCAGCTGATCGGCCATCAGCCGATGGCTATCCGATTCGAACATGGCGATCTTGTCCACATCCGCCAGGAGGTCCAACGCCCACAGGACCGCCAGGTAGTTGCCCATGGCCACATGGGGCGACCCCTTTCCGATCTCGACCAGGGTCGAGCGGCTGACGCCGGCGCGATCCGCGAGATCCGACTGGCGCAGCCCGGCCGCTTTTCGGGCAATGACAATACGATCGCCCAGCGCGTGCAGCGCGTCTCGGACATCAATCGGGTAGATTTGATTAATGCGTGCCATATCGCACAGTATCATGGGTTTAGGTGCGATAAGTCAAACATTAGTGGTTCTTGTTGGCAAAGAAAGCCCGCCGCTCCAGGAGAAAGCGGCGGATGCGTTCAATGCTTCGATTGGGGCGATTACTGCTTCACCGCGAGCGGCATGAACCCATCCCCGCCCCGGCACGTCTATCTGCTGGTCAGGCACAACGAAAGGCGAAACCACCATGTCCGCAAACACCATCCAGCTCCACCGCGTCCTCCGTGCGCCGCCCGGGAAAATCTACCGGGCTTTCCTCGATCCCGATGCCGTCGTGAAATGGCTGCCGCCCAACGGCTTCACCTGCCGGGTCCACCAGGCGGAGGCCAAGGTCGGCGGGACCTACAGGACGTCGTTCACCAATTTCGGCACCGGGGACAGCCATTCTTTCAGCGGCCGGTATGTGGAGCTGGTGCCGGACGAGCGCATCCGCTACACGGACAAGTTCGATGATCCCGGCCTGCCCGGGGAAATGCTGACGACGGTTTCCCTGCGGCCGGTGTCCTGCGGCACTGAATTGACAGTGGTGCAGGAAGGGCTGCCGGAGGCCATTCCGGTGGAGGCCTGCTATCTGGGCTGGCAGGAATCGCTCTTTCTGCTGGCCCAGCTCGTCGAAGCCGAGATTCCGTAGCGGGCGCCGGGGGGCAATCGGTTATGGGCACCCGTGCCAGGCACCCGCTGAACAACCTGCTCCCGGTCGATATCAGGGGCTTCGACACCCTGGCCGACCTGGCCCTGGACCTGCGCTGGTCGTGGAACCACGAGGCGGACGAGCTCTGGCGGGATCTGGACCCGACCCTGTGGGAACTCACCCAGAACCCCTGGATCGTCCTCCAGACCGTCTCCCGGGACCGTATCGAGGACCGCATGGCCGATCCGGTCTTCCGCCGCCGGGTCGATGACCTGCTGCGGGCCAAGGAGGCCGCGGCGGCGACGCCGGGCTGGTTCCAGCAGGCCTATCCCCGTCCGCCCCTGCGCTGCGTCGCCTATTTCAGCATGGAGTTCATGCTCACCGAGGCCCTGCCCATCTACTCGGGAGGGCTCGGCAATGTCGCCGGGGACCAGCTCAAGGCGGCCAGCGACCTGGGGATTCCCGTCGTCGGTGTCGGGCTCCTCTACCAGCAGGGCTACTTCCGCCAGGTGATCGACCAGGACGGCGCCCAGCAGGCGGTTTTCCCCTACAACGACCCGGGCCAGCTGCCCATCACCCCCCTGCGGCAGCCCAACGGCGAATGGCTGCGCCTGCGCCTCGACCTGCCCGGCTACCCGATCTGGCTCAACGTCTGGCAGGTCCAGCTCGGGCGGGTGAAGCTCTACCTGCTGGACAGCAACCACGCCGCCAATTTCCCGCCCTACCGGGGGGTGACCGCCGAGCTCTACGTCGGCACGCCCCACCTGCGCCTCACCCAGGAAATCATCCTCGGCATCGGCGGCTGGCGCCTGCTAGTGGCCCTGGGCATCGAGCCGGAAGTCTGCCACCTCAACGAGGGCCACGCGGCCCTGGCGGTCCTGGAGCGGGCCCGCAGCTTCATGCGGGCCAGCGGCCAGACCTTCGCCGTCGCCCTGGCCGTCACCCGGGCCGGCAACCTGTTCACCACCCACACGGCGGTTTCCGCCGGCTTCGACCGCTTCCCGCCCAAGCTCATCGACCGCTACCTCGGGGGCTACGCCCGGGAGCAGCTCGGCATCGGGCTCGACGACCTCCTCGCCCTGGGCCGCCAGAACCGGGACGATTCTTCCGAGGATTTCAACATGGCCTATCTGGCCATCCGCGGCAGCGGGGCGGTCAATGGCGTCAGCCGCCTCCACGGCGAGGTCAGCCGGCGCCTGTTCCAGCCCCTCTTTCCCCGCTGGCCGGCGGACGAGGTGCCGGTGGGGCACGTCACCAACGGCGTGCATATGCCGACCTGGGACTCCCCCATGGCCGATGCCCTGTGGACGGAAACCTGCGGCAAGGAGCGCTGGCTGGGGACCACGGAAAGCCTGACCCAGGCCCTCAGCTGCGCCTCGGACGAGCGGCTGTGGCAGCTGCGAAGCGAGTCCCGCCGCTCGCTGGTGGCCTACGTGCGGGATCGCCTGTCGCGGCAGCTGGCCGCCGCCGGGGCGCCCCCCGAGATGGTCAACGCCGGGATACGCCCCCTTTCCGGCGACGTGCTGACGGTGGGCTTTGCCCGCCGCTTCACCGCCTACAAGCGGCCCAATCTGCTGCTCCACGATCCGGAGCGCCTGCTGCGCCTGCTCACCGATCCGGTGCGGCCGATGCATCTCATCATCGCCGGCAAGGCCCATCCCGCCGACCAGGAGGGCCAGGCCATGATCCGGCGCTGGGTGCAGTTCATCCGCCGGCCCGAGGTCCGCCCTTACGCGGTCTTCATTCCGGACGACGACATGCTGCTGACCGAGATGCTGGTCCAGGGCGTGGATGTCTGGCTCAACACGCCGCGGCGGCCCTGGGAGGCCTGCGGCACCAGCGGCATGAAGGCGCTGGTCAACGGCGGCCTCAATCTCTCCACCCTGGATGGCTGGTGGGCGGAGGCCTACGGGCCGGAGGTGGGCTGGGCCCTGGGCGACGGGCACGGCGACGGCCCGGCCGCCGATGCCGCCGACGCCGAAGCCCTCTACGACCTCCTGGAAAGGGAAGTGATCCCCGCCTTCTATGACCGGGACAGCCGGGGCATCCCCGTCGCCTGGGTGGCAAGGATGCGGGAAAGCATGGCCCGCATGACCCCGCGCTTTTCCGCCAACCGGGCGGTGCGGGAGTACGCCGAGCGCCATTACCTGCCCATGGCGGCGGCCTACCGCCAGCGGGCCGCCGGCCGGGGCGCCCTCGGCGTGCGGCTGGTGCTGTGGCGGGACGCCCTCGAGCGCCAGTGGCCGGGGGTGCGCTTCGGCGAAGTCCGGGTCGAGCCCCGGGGCGGCGAGTACGCCTTCGAGGTGCAGCTTTTCCTCGGCGAACTCGATCCCGACGCGGTGCGGGTCGAGCTCTATGCCGAGCCCCAGGGCGATGCCGTCCCTTTCCGCCAGGCCATGCGGCGGGCCGGGCATTGGCCGGGGCTGGCGGGGGCCTACGCCTACCGGGCCCGGGTGCCGGCCACCCGCCCGGCGACGGATTACACGGCCCGGGTGCTGCCCCACCGGGACGGCCTGGCGGTTCCCCTGGAAACCGCCCGCATCCTGTGGCAGCGCTAGGCCCTTTCAACCTGACCGGGCGGCCTGCGTCAAGGCCGGCGGGTTACGTCGCCAGCGTTTCGGCGGCCGTGCCGGCGACAAAGCTGAAGGCGTTCCGCCCCCGGGCCTTGGCGTCGTACATGGCCTGGTCGGCGGCTTTGGTGAGATCTTCGGGATCTTCCCCGTGGTCGGGATAAACGGCGATGCCGATGCTGGCGGATATGCAGGCCTTTTCCTGTCCCAGGATGAAGGGAGCCGCCAGTGCCTCCAGCATGTCGCGGGCCACCCGCTCCGCGGCTGCCAGGTTCTCCAGCCCGGGCAGGACCACCGTGAATTCGTCACCCCCGAGCCGCGCCACGGTGTCCGAGTTGCGCACGCAGGAAGCGATGCGTCGAGCCGCCTCGACCAGTAGCTGGTCCCCGGCGACGTGGCCCAGGGTGTCGTTCACCGCCTTGAAATGATCCAGGTCGATGAAGAACAGCGCCAGGGACTGCTGGTCCCTTCGACTTTTCCGGATGGCCTGCTGCAGGCGGTCGCGGAACAGGCTGCGGTTGGGCAGGCCGGTGAGGGCGTCATGGTGAGCCAGGCGTTCGAGGCGCTGCTCGCTTTCCTTCTTCCGGGTAATGTCGGTGAATACGCCGACATAGTGGGTCGGATTTCCCTGCCCGTCGCAGACTGCGCTGACCGTCATCAGTACCACGCTGACGGCTCCGGCCTTGGTCCGGGTCCAGATTTCCCCCTGCCAGTAGCTCTGCTGCGCTGCCGTTTCGAACAGGCGGCGGAAGAAATCCGGGTCATGGTGCCCCGAATTGAGCAAGCCGGAAGAGTGGCCGACCGCTTCTTCCCGGGAATAGCCGGTCAGCTCGGTGAAGGCCCGATTCACGTCGATGATGGTGCCTTCGGGATTGGTGATGAAAATGCCGTCGTGGCTGCTCCGGAAGACGCTCAAGGCCAGGCGGCGCTGCTCTTCCACCCGGCGGCGCTCGGTGATGTCCTCCTTCACGGCCAGGAAATGGGTGGCCCGGCCGGCCGGATCGGTAATGGGCAGGATGCGGGCAAGCTCCCAGAAGGGCTCGCCGTCCTTGCGCCGGTTGCACAGTTCCCCGGTCCAGACATCCCCCTGGCGGAGGGCGGCCCAGAGCTGCTCGTAAGTGGCCTTTTGGGTCAGGCCCGACTGCAGCAGGCTGGGGTTCCGGCCCAGGACTTCCCCCCGGGAATAGCCGGTGATCTCGGTGAATTTGGGATTGACGTACTGGATGCAGGCTTCGGTGTCGGTGATGATGATCGATACCGGGCACTGTTCCACCGCCCGCTGGAATTGGCGCAATTCGGCCTCGGCCCGCTTGCGTTCGGTAATGTCGCTGCCTTCCGCCAGGGCCAGGGCGAGCTTGCCGGTCTCGTCCAGAATGGGTTGCAGCTGGAAATCAACGTAGCGCAGGCTGCCGTCGGCGGCCGGATGGGTCGCTTCGAAGCGGCTGGGGCGGCCGCCGGCGAGTTCGGCGAAGGCCTGGCGCAGCCGGGCCTGCAGGGCGGCATCGTGGGACCACCAGGGCGTATCCCAGAAGGGCTTGCCCACCACTTCCTCCGGCCAGCCGCCGATCAGGGCCAGGGCTGAACGGTTGATATCCCGCAGGGTGCCATCCAGGTCCAGGATGCCCATGTGTTCGCTCGCCTGGTTGAAGACGGCGCGGCGCCGCATTTCGCTGTCCTGCAGCTGCTGGCGGGTCTGGCGGCTTTCCCGCAGGGCGAAGTCCAGGTATTCGTTTTCCAGTTGCCGCACCACGTCGTGCTCGGACAGGAGGCCGGCCACCAGGCCGTCCTCCCCAACCACCACCAGGTGGCGGATGCGCTGGGACTGCATCCGCTCCATGGCGTCGTGCAGGTGGGTGCCCACCGGGATGGTGGCTACCGGCGAGGTCATGACCTCGGCCAGGGGCAGCTCCAGGGTGCCATTGCCCTGGCGGTAGAAGCGCACCGCATCCCGTTCGGTGACGATCCCCACCGGAACCCCGTCGGCAGCGACAATAATGCAATTGGCCTCGCGGGCGGCCATGGCCGCCACCGCCTGGCGCAAGGGCGCTGTGGGCGGCAGCACCGGCGTCCGGGAACTCATGACCGTGCGCACATCCTGCAGGCGGCGGTAGAAATCCAGCCCCAGGTGAAAGCGGAAGTCGCTTTCGCTGACGATGCCGGCCGGCTGGCCTTCCCCGTCGGTCACCAGGAGATGCCGCACGCCTTTTTCCACCATCAGGTGGTAGGCCTCGTGGAGGGTCAGGGTCTGTCGGGCGCTGACCAGGGGCCGTCCCATCACCGTCGACACGGGTTGCTCCGGCGGCACCATCGCTTCCAGCGCCCGCAGGATGTCCCGCTCGGTGACGATGCCCACCGGCTTGCCCAGCGCCGCCACCAGTACCGAACTGATGTGGGCCGTCTCCATGACTTCCGCGGCCCGCGCCAGGCTGGCGTCCTGCTCTATCGTGACGATATTCCAGGTCATCAGCTGGGTCAGGGATTGTTCGGGCATGGGGTCGAAAGATGGAGGGGTAATACCCCGATTTTACTACCCGGCCCCCCACCGGTACTGCGCCCCGGCGGTTGCGGGTGGCCAGGGGCGGGCCCATACTTGTCGAGGAAGCTTCAAGGGAGAGGGGCAATGAAGAAAATCATTCTGATGCTGGCTTGGCTGCTGGCGCTATCCGGACTGCCGGGCGTCTCGGCCGCAGCCGGCGAATCCTATGTCTTTGGCGTCACCCCCCAGTTCGAGCGGCGCCAACTGTTCATCATCTGGAATCCCATCCTCAAGGAACTCGAAAAGCGCACCGGCCATAGTTTCGAGTTGGCCCTGCTGCCCGACATTCCGTCCTTCGAGCGCGGCTACAATGCCGGCCAGTTCGATTTCGCCTACATGAATCCCTACTTGGTGGTGGCCAATGCCAATCCCCAGGGCTACCTGCCCCTGGTCCGGGACGGCAAGCCCGTGCAGGGCATCCTGGTGGTCGCCGGGGACAGCCCGATCCGGACCCCGGCCGATCTCGACGGCAAGGCGGTGGCCTTCCCGGCCCCCAATGCCATCGGCGCCAGCCTCCTGGTGCGGGCGGAGCTGGCCCGCAGCTTCAAGGTCCGCATCACTCCCAGCTACGTCAAGTCCCATACCGCCGTCTATCTCAACGTGGCGCAAGGCCTCGCCGATGCCGGCGGCGGCGTGCAGAAGACCCTGGACGAGCAGAAGGATGCGGTGAGGGGGCTGCTCAGGGTCATCCACACCACCCGCCCGTTCCCCTCCCATCCCGTCGCCGCCCATCCCCGGGTTCCCGCCGCCGTTCGGGAAGCGGTGCAGAAGGCCCTCCTGGACCTCGCCGCCAGCCCCGAAGGCAAGGTCCTCCTCCAGGAGATTCCCCTGGCCCGCATGATTCCCACCAGCGCCCGCGATTACGAGCCCCTGAGGGAGCTGGGGCTGGAGGACTTCTTCGTTCCCGAGCGTTGAGGCATATCCCTTGAACCTGCGCCTGAAGCTGTTCCTGCCCATGGCCCTGGTCTTTACGGGCCTTATGGGCTATCTGGTGATTGTCTGGCTGCCCTCGGTCGAGAAATACCAGGTGGAGATGTTCCATCGCCAGCAGGAGCGGGCGACGGCCAGCCTGGTGCAAAGCCTGCTGCCCATGGTGGCGGCGCAGCAGTTGGGCGACATCCACGACACCCTCGACTCCCTGCGGCGGGAAAATCCGGAGTGGGTCGAGGTCGAGCTCACCGATAGCCGGAACCGGCGGCTCTATCCCCTGCCGGGCACCGCCAAGGTGGCCTCGGGGCCGGGAGAGCGGTTGCAGGAACACGCCCTGCGCCTGGGGAACGATTCCCTCGGCATCCTGCGCGTCCGGATCAGCGAGGCGGCGCTCCTGGAAAGCCTGCACCAGGCTCGCCAGGCCCTGCTCGGGGCGCTGGGGTTGGGGCTGGCGGCCTCTTTCTTCCTGCTGGGGCTGGTCCTCGACCTGACCGTGCGGCGCCCGGTGCAGCGGCTGGCCCAGGCCGCCCACGCCCTGAAGGAGGGCGGCTTCCATGCCGCGCTGCCGCCCCCGGGACGCGACGAGGTCGGCGACCTGGTGGTTTCCTTTACCGCCATGCGGGACCAGGTGCGCCTGAGCCAGAGCCGGCTGGAACAGGAAGTGGCCGAGCGGCGCGAGGCGGAAGAGCATGTGCGCCAGCTCAATGCCGGCCTGGAAACGCGGATCCGGGAGGAAGTGGAGCGCAGCCGGCAGAAGGACCATATCCTCATCCAGCAGTCGCGCCTGGCGGCCATGGGCGAGATGGTGCATAACATCGCCCACCAGTGGCGCCAGCCCCTCAATGCCCTGGGCCTGCTGGTCCGCAATCTCAAGGATGACTACGACTATGGCGAGCTGACCGCGGAACGGCTCGACCAGACGGTCAATGACACCTTGCGCCTGCTCCAGCGCATGTCCACCACAGTCGATGATTTCCGCGAGTTCTTCCGTCCCGACAAGGAAAAGGCCGATTTCGACGTGGCCGAGGCGGTGCGCCAGGCGCTGTTCATCATCCAGGGGGCCCTGAAGAATTACAGCATCGCCGTGGACGAGGAACTGCCCCCTCAGATCGTGGCCGAGGGCTTCCCCTCCCAGTTCGCCCAGGCGGTGCTGAATATCCTCATGAATGCCAAGGAGGCCATCCAGGAGCGCCACGTTGCGGATGGCAGCATCCGCATCCGCCTGACGCGGGAGGGCGGGCAGGCGCTGGTGAGCATCGAGGACAATGGCGGCGGCATCCCGGCGGAAGCCTTGCCGCGCATCTTCGACCCCTACTTCACCACCAAGGACAAAGGCAGCGGCATCGGGCTTTACATGACCAAAATGATTGTCGAGAAAAACATGGATGGCAGCGTGACAGCTGCGAACACCGATCGCGGCGCCCGCTTCACCCTGGCGCTGCCGCTCAGCAGCCTGCTGGCCGGGAATGGCCGGGCATGAACGATCGGAGCACCATCCCGGCCGCGCCGTCCGAGGCGGACGCCGCCTTCGTCCGCAGCCTGCGGGTGCTTTACGTGGAGGATCAGGAGGAAATACGGGAACTGCTCGCCCGCTTCCTCACCCGCCGCGTCGCCCGACTGGATGTCGCCGAGGATGGGGAGGAGGGCGCGCAGAAGTTCGTCGCCGGGGAATACGACGTGGTGGTGACCGACATCAAGATGCCCCGCCTGGACGGGTTGGAGATGATCGAGCGGATCAAGGCCACCGGCCGTTCGGTTCCCATCATCGTCGTCACCGCCTACAGCGACCGGGATTTTCTCCTGCGGGCCATCGAACTCGGGGTGGACCGCTACGTCACCAAGCCCGTGGACCCGGACCTGCTCGTCCACGCCATCCAGGAGGCCACCCGGGAGCGGGCGCGGCAGCGGGACCTGCTGGCCGCCCAGCGCCGCATCCTGGAGATTCTGCAGCAGACGGTCATGGCCCTGGGGCGCGCCATCGAAATGCGCGACCCTTACATCGACGGCCACCAGAAGCGGGTCTCGCTGCTGGCCGAAGCCATCGGCCGGGAACTCGGAATGGCGCCGGACGAGATCGAAGGCATCCGATTCGCAGCCCTCATCCACGACATCGGCAGTATCCGCATTCCGAGCGAAATCATCTGCCGGCCCGGTCCGCTCAATCCCATGGAATACGCCATCGTCAAGGGCCATCCCAAGGCCGGTTTCGAACTGGTTCAGGAGGTGGATTTCCCCTGGCCGATCGGCGAGATGATCCTCCAGCACCACGAGCGCCTGGACGGCTCGGGCTATCCCCGCGGACTGAAGGGGGACGAAATCCTTCCCGCCGCCCGCATCCTGGCGGTGGCCGACGTGGTGGAGGCGATGAGCTCCCATCGTCCCTACCGCCCCGCCCTCGGCATCGCCAAGGCCCAGGAGGAACTCCAGTCGGGGAGGGGACGGCTGTTCGACCCGGCGGCCGTGGATGCCTGCATCCGCATTCTCGACGCCCGGCCGGACATCCTGTCGGCCAAACGGCCGGACTGACGCCGCCAGTCCGGCGCGGGCCCGGTCGTCAATGGGCCAGATAGCGCAGCGGATCCTGTTCCAGGAGTTGCAGGCAGGCATCCACCACCGCCGCATCGTAGCGGCTGCCGCGGTGGGTTCGGATTTCGTCCATGGCGGCTTGCGGCCCGATGGCCGGCCGGTAGGGGCGGTCCGAGCTCATGGCCTCCACCACGTCGGCGACGGCGATGATCCGCGCGCCGAGGCAAATCTCGTCCCCCTTCAGGCCGCGGGGGTAGCCCGAACCATCCAGGCGCTCGTGGTGCTGGAGGATCATCTCGCCGATGGGCCAGGGGAAGGAAACATCCCCCAGGATCTCGATGCCGGCCTCCACGTGGGACTTGATCAGCGTGAATTCCTCGTCGCTGAGGCGGCGGGGCATGCTGAGGAACTCCGTCGGCACCCGGATCTTGCCAATGTCGTGGATGGCCGCGCCCACCCTGATGCCCACCACTTGCTCCGGCGGCAGGCCCATGGCTTCGGCGACGGCCTCGGCGAGGGCGGATACCCGCTTCTGGTGGCCGTCGGTATAGGGGTCCCGGCACTCGATGGCCCGGGCCAGGACTGCCACCACCTGGGTCAGGGCGTTGGCAGTGGCTTCCCGCGCTTCGGCAATCTCTCGCTGCTGCAGGTGGATCCTGGTGCTGCGCTGGATGGCGGAGAGCAATTGGCCGGGATCGATGGGCTTGGTGATGTAGCGGTCGATGCCGATCTCGATCGCCCGCATGAAATACTCGTGCTCGTTGTAGGCGGTGATGACGATCACCGGCGTTTCCTTCTCCATGGATTTGATTTCCGCCGCCATGGCGAGGCCGTCCATGACCGGCATGCGCACGTCGGTGATGACGATGTCGTGATGCCCGGCGCGGAAAAGCTCCAGTCCCTCCCGGCCGTTGGCGGCCACGTCGACCTTGTCGAAGCGGCGGACGAGGAAGCGGGTGAGCAGTTCCCGCACTTCGTCTTCATCCTCGACGTAAAGCACGGAAAGAGTACGGAGGAATTCGCTGTCGGGATCGGTCTTGAGCATGGTCGGTTGTCTTTTTGGGGCAGTAAGGCGCTTGAACCGGACACTTGTCCGAGACCGCGTTTTTTGAGACCGGTAATCTAATACGGAATCGCGAACCGACACCAGGGGAACTAAAGCCGTCCCCCGCCAGCCGTGGACACAGGAGGACGACTCCCGTGACCGCGAAAGCCAGCCGCAACGAACCGCAGCCCCCCGGGAAAAGACGCCTTGCGTTGCTCGTGACGCTGGCCGTCCTTGCCGCCCTGGCCGTCGTGGCGGCGGTGTACCACGGCCGGACCGGCGACTGGTGGCCGTTCCGGCAACAAGAACGCAACCAGCTGCTGCTCTCCGGCAACATCGAGGCCCACGAGAGCGTGTTGAGCTTCAAGACCGTCCAGTCCCGGCTGGTCGAGCTGCCCTTCAACGAGGGCCAGTGGGTCAAGGCGGGAACGGTGCTGGCCCGGGTGGATGACGCCGACTACCGGCAGCAGGTGGCCATCGCCGAAGCCAGCCAGGCCTTCCAGGCGCGGCAGGTGGATGCCTCCCGGCAGTCCGTGGTGGCCGCCGGCAAGATCGTCAAGGCCGCCGAAGCGGAAAAGGCCCTGCGCCAGGCGGATCTGCGCCGTAACGCCGACCTGCGCCGCCAGGGCTTCCTCTCGGCCGCCGCCCTCGACCAGACCACTAGCGCCTATAGACAGGCCAGCGCCGCCCTGGAGCGGGACCGGGCCCTGGCCGCCTTCGCCGAGCGCAACGTCCGGTCGGCCGAGGCCGCCGTCCGCAACACAGAGGAAGCGGCGAGGCTCGCCCGCATCGTCCTCGGCTACACCACCCTGGTCGCCCCCTTCGACGGGGTGGTGACCGTCCGCCAGGCCGAGCTGGGGGAAGTGGTGGTGCCGGGGACCCCGGTCATCACCATCGCCGACCTGGACCACGTCTGGCTGCGGGCCTACCTGAACGAGCCCGACCTCAGCCGGGTGCGCCTCGGGCAGGAGGTGGCGGTCACCACCGACAGCTACCCCGGCAAGCGCTACCGGGGCCGCATCTCCTTCATCGCCTCCAAGGCCGAATTCACCCCCAAGAGCGTGGAGACCCACGCCGAGCGGGTCACCCTGGTCTACCGGGTGAAGATCGACCTCGACAACCCCACCCACGAGCTGGTGCCGGGCATGCCGGCGGACGCCCATATCGACCTCCAGGGGGACGCCGGCCATGACTGACGCCGTGGTCGAGGTGGAGGGGCTGTCCAAGCGCTTCGGCGCCATCCTGGCGGTGGACGGGCTCGGCTTCTCGGTGGGGGCCGGGGAAATCTTCGGCCTGGTGGGGCCCGACGGAGCCGGCAAGACCACCACCATGCGCATGCTGGCCAGCGTCATGCGCCCCGATGAAGGCCACGTCGTGGTGGACGGGATCGACGTCCTGGCCCACCCGGAGCAGACCAAGCGCCACGTCAGCTACATGCCCCAGCGCTTCGGCCTCTACGATGACCTGACAGTGGACGAGAATATCCGCTTCTACGCCGACCTCTTCGAGGTGCCCGCCGAGCTGTGGCGGCAGCGGGCAGAAACCCTCCTCGCCGCCTCCGACATGACCCGCTTCCGCACCCGCCTGGCGGGCCAGCTGTCGGGGGGCATGAAACAGAAGCTGGGACTCTCCTGCGCCCTGGTCCATACCCCTCGGGTCCTGCTCCTGGACGAGCCCACCACCGGCGTCGATCCCCTGTCCCGCCGGGAGTTCTGGCAGATCCTCTACGGCCTGCGGGCCGAGGGGGTTGCCATGGTCATCTCCACCGCCTACCTGGACGAGGCCGAGCGTTGCGACCGCCTGGCCCTCCTGCACCGGGGCCGGCTGATGTACTGCGACACCCCGGCCGGCCTCAAGGCCCGGATGCCGGGGGCGATGCTGGAGATCGCCTCCCCCGAGCCGCGCCGCCTGCGGGACGCGGTGCAGGGGCTGCCCGGGGTGGAAGGGGTGCTCCTCGTCGGCATCGGCGCCCATGTCCATGTGGATGACGCCGCAGCCCGCCTGCCCCAGATTGCCCAGGCCCTGGCGGCGGCCGGCGTGGAAACGACCCGGATGGAAACGGTGGCCCCGACCATCGAGGACCTCTTCGTCGCCCTCCTGGAGCGGGGGGAGAAGGCGTCCTGATGGCCGCCGAAGCCGCCATTACCGTCGACGGCCTGGTCAAGCGCTTCGGCGACTTCACCGCCCTGGACGGGGTTAGCTTCGAGGTCGGGCGGGGAGAGATCATGGGCTTCCTCGGCCCCAACGGCGCCGGCAAGTCCACCCTGATCCGCATCCTGTGCGGGCTCCTGCGCCCCACCGCCGGCCGGGCCTGGGTGGCCGGCCTCGACGTCGCCACGGACCCGGAAGGGGTGCGCCAGCGCATCGGCTACATGTCCCAGAAATTTTCCCTCTACAGCGATCTCACCGTGGCCGAGAACCTGCGCTTCTTCGGCGGCATCTACGGCGTGCCCCGGGAAGCCCTCGACGGGCGGGTCGCCGAGGCTATCGGCATTGCCGGGCTCGCCGGCCGGGACAAGGCGCTGGTGTCCACCCTGGCCGGGGGCTGGAAGCAGCGCCTCGCCCTCGGGGCTGCCATCCTGCACCGGCCATCGGTGCTCTTCCTGGACGAGCCCACCTCCGGGGTGGACCCGGAATCCCGACGCCGCTTCTGGGACCTCATCCACGACCTGGGGGCCGAGGGGGTGAGCGTCCTGGTCTCCACCCACTACATGGACGAGGCGGAGTACTGCAACCGCATCGCACTCATCAACCGCGGCCGCCTCATCGCCCTCGGCACTCCCCACGACATCAAGCAGCAGGCGGTGGACGGGGAGCTGCTGGCGGTGGAGGCGGGCAACTTCGGCCGCGCCCTCGCCATCGTGCGCGCCGCCCCCGGCGTGCGGGAGGCCGCCGTCTTCGGCCGGTCGCTCCACGTGGTGGTGGATAGCGCCGCCGCCCGGGGCCCCGAGATCGAGGCGCGGCTGGCGAGCCAGGGCATCGCCGGCGCCAGCGCCCGGCGCATCGATCCGACCATGGAGGACAGCTTCGTGCGCCTGGTGGGGGAGGCCCCGGGATGAGGCTGCGCCGGGTCCGGGCCGTGGCCGTCAAGGAGGTGCTGCAGATCGTGCGCGATCCCCGCAGCCTGATGATCGCCCTGCTCATCCCTCTGATGCAGATGTTCGTCTTCGGCTACGGGGTCAGCCTGGACGTGAAGCACATCCCCCTCTGCGTCCAGGACCGGGAGGCCAGCCAGGCGTCCCGGGAACTCGTCCGCCACTTCGGGGCTTCCCGCTATTTCTCCGCCCCCCGGCCCCTGGCCGGCCAGGGGGAAATCGTCCGGCGCCTCGACGACGGCACCTGCCGGATCGTCCTGGTGGTGCCGGCGGATTTCTCCCGCCGCCTCAACGACACCGGCGCGGCGGCCGTCCAGGCCCTGGTGGACGGCACCGACTCCAATACCGCCAACATCGCCGCCAACTATGCCCGGGCGGTGCTTTCCGCCTATTCCGCCGGGTTGCGGCTGGACACCGTGCAGCGCCGAGGGGAAAGCCTGCAAACCCTGTCCCCGGTGGACGTCGAGTCCCGGGTCTGGTTCAACGAGGATCTGGAGAGCCGCAATTTCATCGTCCCCGGCATCGTCGCCCTGGTGATGGCCATCGTCGGGGCCCAGCTTACCGCCCTCACCATCGCCCGGGAGTGGGAGCGGGGCACCATGGAGCAGCTGGTGTCGACCCCGGTGGAGCCCATGGAGCTGCTGGTGGGCAAGCTGCTGCCCTATTTCGGCCTCGGCCTCATGGACGCCGCCATCTGCCTGGCCCTGGCCGTCTTCTGGTTCGGCGTGCCCTTCCGGGGCACCCTGTTCACCCTCTTCTTCACCACCAGCCTCTTCCTCCTGGTGGTGCTCTGCATCGGCTACCTGGTGTCGGTTTCCATCCGCAGCCAGGTGGCGGCGAGCCAGGTCGCCCTGCTGCTGACCATGATGCCCACCGTGCTGCTGTCGGGGTTCGCCTTCCCCATCGACCAGATGCCGGCCCTGGTGCGGGGCGTCACCTTCCTGGTCAGCGCCCGCTACTACGTCCACATCCTCAAGGCCGTCTTCCTGAAGGGCTCGGGCCTCACGGCCCTGGCCCTGCCGATCCTGTGCCTCGCTGTTTATGCCCTGGTCCTCGTCGTCCTGGCGGCCCGGGCCTTCCGCAAAACCCTGGATTGAGGCGCCATGTTCGGACGCATCCTCCAGCTGCTCATCAAGGAGCTCCTCCAGTTCAGGCGCGACCGCTCGGCCCGCTTCCGCCTCCTGATCCCGCCGGTGATCCAGATGCTGGTGTTCGGCTACGCCGCCACCTTCGAGGTCTTCGACGTCTCCACCGCCATCCTCGACCAGGACCGGACCCAGGAGAGCCGCGCCCTGACGGCGGCCTTCGTCCATAGCAGCCGCTTCCGGGTGACCCTGAGCGCCGCCACCCGACAGCAGCTCCGGGACGCGGTGGAGCGCAGCGACGCCCAGGTGGGCCTGGTGATCCCGCCGGGCTTCGCCGAGCTGCTGCGGAAGGGGCAGACGTCCCCGGTGCAGGCGGTGGTGGATGGCACCAATTCCAACACCGCCCTCATCGCCCTCGGCTACGTCGGGCAGATCGCCGGCACCTTCGGCCAGGACTACGCCCAGGACCTGGCCCGGCGCACCGGCCGCGCCCGCGGCCGCCCCCTGGTCAGCGTCAGCCTGGAGGAGCGCTACTGGTACAACCCCAACCTCAACAGCCGCTGGTTCTTCGTTCCCGGGGTCATCGGGAGCGTGCTGCTGATCACCATCGTCAACCTCAGCGCCTTCGCCATCGTGCGGGAGAGGGAAGTGGGCACCCTGGAGCAGATCATGGTCACCCCCATCCGCCCCGTCGAGTTCCTCATCGGCAAGACCCTGCCCTTCTTCCTCATCGGCCTGGTCGAGGTCGCCATCACGACGACCGTGGGTATGCTGTGGTTCCAGGTGCCCTTCAGGGGCAGTTTCCTCGTCCTCCTGGCGGGCACCAGCCTCTTCCTCCTGTGCGTCCTGGCCCTCGGGCTCCTGATCTCCACCCTGTGCGCCACCCAGCAGCAGGCCTTCGCCACCAATTTCTTCGTCCTCAACCCGATGTTCATCCTGTCGGGCTTCAGCTTCCCGATCGCCAGCATGCCGGAATTTCTGCAGTGGCTGACCTACCTGGATCCCCTGCGCTATTTCCTGGTGATCATCCGGGCGACCTTTTTGAAGGGCGTCGGCATGGAGATCCTCTGGCATCAGATGCTGGCCCTGGCGGCCATCGCCTTCGGCCTGCTGGCCGTCGCCGTGCTCCGGTTCAGGAAATCCCTGGATTGAAACGGGCAGCCGAAAAAAATCCCGCCGGGCCTAGCTAGGCCGCGGCGGGCAGACTGCCGTTTTCTTTATCGGCAAGTTCTTCCTGTCGAGGTGAGAGTGTGGGTCCGTTGACGTGTCATTCCGGGCCATCACCGAAGGGCAGGATAATCGACCCTCATAGGACGCTTAAATACGTGCGCGCACGTATCGTTTTTTCCCTCGAAAAAAGGCTTGCAGCCTTGATCTTTCGCATTGACATGGGGGGGTCCATGACCTACCGTGCGCAACAGATTACGAGCCCAGGCAGGAGCGTTCCGTGACCCATTCGACCGTGCCAGCCGACCCCAGTCCCCTGGCGGTCCCGCGCGATCGTCCGGTCTCCGAGCTGACCGCCATGGGCCTCCTGCACGAAATCAGCACCCGCTTCGTTCAGGAGGGCAACACCCAGTCCCTCTTCCGGCAGATCGTCTCCGCCGCCCTGGAAATCACTGGCACCGACCTGGGGAACATCCAGGTCCTCGACGAGGCCACCGGCCACCTGAAGCTGGCGGCCTGCTGCAGCAACGGCAAGATGGACCTGCCCGACTGCTGCAAGAACTCCGACAAAGCCCGGACGGTCTGCGGCTTCGCCTGCCGGCGGGCGGAGACGATGGTCATCGAGGACATCACCCGGAGCCCGGAAATCCCGGGGGTGTCCGTGGAAGCCCTGCTGGCTGCCGGGGTGCGGGCCGTCCAGACCACGCCCCTGTTCACCCGCGCCGGCAAGCTGGTGGGGATGCTGTCCACCCATTGCCGGACGCCCGGTCTGCTGGAGGGCAGCGCCCTCCGGCTGCTGGAGATGCTGGCCCGCCAGGCCGCCGACATCATCGAGCGCTCCCAGGCCGCGGAGGCCCTGCATAACAGCACCGAGCGCTACCGCAGCCTGTTCGAGAATATGCTGGACGGCTACGCCCATTGCCGCATGATCCACGAGGACGGCGCCCCGGCGGATTTCGAATTCCTGGCGGTGAACCCCGCCTTCGTCAGGCTCACCGGGCTCAGGGACGTGGAGGGCAGGCGAGTCAGCGACATCATCCCGGGCATCCAGCGGGAAAATCCGGAGCTTTTCCTCCTCTACGGCGGGGTGGCCAGGAGCGGCGAGCCGGCCCGCTTCGAGACCTACCTGCTGTCCCTGGGCGCCTGGTTCTCCGTGGCTGCCCATTGCCCCGCCCCCGGGGAATTCGTGGCGGTCTTCGACAACGTCACCGAGCGCAAGCGGCTGGAGATGGAACTGCAGCAGCGCCGGGGGGAAATGGAGGCCGTCCACAAGCACCAGGTGGCGGCCCAGACGGCCGCTGCTATCGCCCACGACCTGAACCAGCCGCTGGTGGCCGTTTCCGCCTACAGCGAGGCGGCCCTGGGCCTGCTGAAGAACGGCGCTACCCAGCCCGACAAGCTCGCCCGGGCGGTCGAGGGCTGCTTCAAGCAGGCCCAGCGGGCCGGGCGCACCCTCCATGAGCTCCTCGATTTCCTGCACAACGGCGAGGCGGTGTTCGCCCCCCTGGACCTGGGGGACGCGGTGCGGGAAGTCATCGCCCTGGCCGAAGGCGCCGGCTACGGCAAGTTCCGCCCGGTCCTCGACCTGGAGCCCGGGCTGCCGCCGGTGCTGGCCAATCGCGTCCAGATCCAGAAGGTGCTGGACAACCTGGTGCGCAACGGCATCGAGGCCATGCGGGAAACCGGCGTGGCCGACCCCGCCGTCACCATCACCGTGCGCTCCCTGGCCGGGCGCAAGATGGCCCAGGTGACGGTGCAGGACAGCGGACCGGGCCTCGACGCCGAGATGGCGCGCCGGGTCTTCGAACCCTTCTTCACCACCAAGCCGGAGGGTATCGGCCTCGGGTTGGCCATCTGCCGCAGCCTCGTCCAGGCGAACGGGGGCCAGCTGTGGGCCGATGGGGATGTCCGCTCCGGCGCCGTATTCCACTTCACCCTGCCCTTTGCATCATGAACGACCAAGCCCAAGTGTTCGTGGTGGACGACGATCCCGCCGTACGCGACGCCCTCACCCTCCTCCTCGAACTCGAAGGCCTGCCGGTGACCGCCTTCGATAGCGCCGAGGCCTTTCTCGCCGCCAATCGGTGGAAGTGCCGAGGCTGCGTCATCGTCGATGTCCGCATGCCCGGCATGGACGGGGTGCGGCTGCAGGAGGAGATCGCCCACCGGGACTGCGCCCTGCCGGTGATTTTCCTCACCGCCTACGGCGACATCCCGATGACCGTCCGGGCGATGAAGGCGGGGGCGGTGGATTTCCTCACCAAGCCGGTCACTTCCGCCGCCCTGATGCAGAGCGTCCGGGCTGCCCTGGCGGAGAGCGAGAGACTGCAGGCTCAGGCCGAATCCAACCATGTGGCCTCGCGGCGCCTCTCCAACCTGACCCAGCGGGAGCGGCAGGTCATGGCCCTGGCGGTGGAAGGCCACGCCAACAAGGAAATCGCACGCCGCCTGGGGATCAGCCACCGCACGGTGGAAATCCACCGGGGGCGGATCATGCAGAAGACCGGCACCCACACCCTCATCGACCTCGCCCGCATCGCCCAGGAAAGCGGGTTGCGGTAATTCGGAGCGCGGCGGGCGGGGCATTCGCTCCACCAGGCTGCGGAACTCGCCCCCTGCGGGGGCTCAGACAGTCCTCGCCAGGCTCCTCAAACGCCCCGCCCGCCGGTGACTTGATGGACGCCGTATCAGGCGCGCGGCTCCTTGAGGGCGAGGGGGAGCCCGGCGGCCACCAGGGTCACCCGGTCGCAGGCGGCGGCCACCCGCTGGTTGAGGCGGCCCTGCTCGTCGGCGAACAGGCGGGCGAGGGGATTCATGGGGACGATGCCCCAGCCCACCTCGTTGGACACCAGGATGATGCGGCCCGGCAGGCGGGGCAGGGCGTCCAGGAGGGCGGCGGTCTCGTCCCGCAGCAGGGGGCAGTCGATGGCCTCCCCGGCCTCGGCCTGGGCGGCGGCCCGGCCGGCGAAGAAGAGGTTGGAGAGCCACAGGGTGAGGCAATCCACCAGCAGGCAGGTGCCGGGGGCGGCGTGGGTTTCCAGGGCGGCGACCAGCCGGATCGGCTCCTCGGCACAGCCCCAGTGGGCGGGGCGCCGGGCCTTGTGATGGGCGACCCGCCGCGCCATTTCCCCGTCCCCCGCCTGGGCGGTGGCGATATAGGTGACGGCGAGGCCGGATTCCGCCGCCCGCCGCTCCGCCAGGGCGCTCTTGCCGGAGCGGGCGCCGCCGATGATGAGTTCTTTCATGGCGCGAAGGGTAGCGATTGCGCGGGGTGGCGGCAAGCCGGATAATCCGGCCCGATTCGGCAAAACGGAACACGGTGAGAATCCGTGGCGGGCCCGCCGCTGTAATCGGGGACGGACGCTGCATGAGGCCACTGCCCGGGGAGACAAGCCCGGTGGGAAGGCGCGGCGGACCGGCTGATCCGAGAGCCAGAAGACGTGCTGGATCCTAGAGCGGATTCGCCCTGGCCGGGCACGCTGCGTCAAGGTCAGGGCGGGATGAGCGCAAGGCGCGCGGCGCCGGCCAGGGTGATCCCTGGCCAAGCCGGGCAACGCCGCGGTCGCCCGCCCTCACCTTGACCCGAAGGGCTGCCTGTCTTTGGGCGCATCGCGG
>JAGTRP010000039.1 GCA_018261935.1 Rhodocyclaceae bacterium | reverse complement strand
CGGATCAAGGTTTCCCTGGGATCGCTCAGCCCAATGGAGTACCGGGCAAGCCTTGGAATTACAACTTAAACCAGTCCAAGTTTTTCGCCGCACCCCCGGGTTTTGCATTGAAATCTGACTAACGCCACGTCGATCACTCCTTCGTCTCCCTGCTCGTCCCCGAGCAGGTCAGTGTCGTACGTGGGTCAAAATTCGATGCAAATACCTACGGCTGGTGGGTCAGTTTTAAGTGCAAATCAACACTCTGAGGCTGTTAACAGCCACAAACCCGTCATAGAGTCGCCCCGGCTCTAGTAGACACTTTCGAGCCGGTTGAAATACTGCTGCCCGGGTTCGGCTTCAGGCGGGGAGGGGCCCTGCCTCACCGGAGGGGACGGGCAGCCTGGATGCCCGGGTCAAAGGGGCCTGAATCCGAGCAGGGTGACGTCGTCGCGCCGGGGTTCTCCGCCCCGGTAGGACTCTAGGGCCCGCTGGAGCGAAAGGATCTGCTCTTCCATGGGGCAGTCGGCATTGGCCGCGATCAGGGAGGCCAGTCTTTTGCGTCCCAGCAGGCGCCGCGGGCGGCCTCCCATATGGTCGGGCACGCCGTCGGTGAGCAGGTAGAACGCCATCCCCGGCTCCACCTCGATGACGTGGTCGGTGAACGGGACATCTCGCAGCGGGGCGCTGTACCCCAGGCTGGCCCGGTCGCCGGGAATTCGGCGCACTTCCCCGGCGGCGTAGCAGAACAGGGGCAGCCCTGCCCCGGCGAAGGTGAGCCGGCGGGTTTCCGTGTCCCAGAGGCAGACGGCGGCGTCCAAGCCGTCGTCGGAGGCGGCGTCAGGACGGTCCTGGCGCAGGCGGGTCCGCACCATCCCGTCAAGGGCGTGGAGGATGGCCGAGGGCTGCCTTTCCCGGTTCTCATGGAGGATGCGGTCCAGGGCGGAGGCCGCTACCAGGGTGATGAAGGCCCCCGGCACCCCATGGCCGGTGCAGTCGGCGACGATGAGCAGGTTCTGGCTGCCGAAGCGTTCGAGCCAGAAGTAGTCGCCGCCCACCACATGGAGGGGTTCCCACCAGACGTGGAGGTCCCGGACTGCGTCCCCCAGGGCGCCCTTGTCCGGCAGCATGGCGTGCTGGATGCGCCGGGCGTAGCGGATGCTGTCTACCACCTGCCGGTTGGCCTTGGCTAATGCTTCGTGGGCTTGGCCGAGCTCGGCCTTCTCGGCGGCCAGAGCCTGCATGGCGGCCTGGAGCTCCCGGGTTCGCTCGTCTACGCGCTTTTCGAGCTCCTGGGTCAGCTGGATGAGCTCCCCCTGGGCCTTGTCCCGCTGCCACAACCCCTGCTGGAAGGCCTTGAGGAGCCTGTCCACCGTCTGCACCAGCAGCCCCAGTTCGTCCCCCCCATGACGGCGGAACCGGGGCGCCGGCCATTCCCCAGGACGTTCGGGATCCACCTGGGAGATGGCCTGACTCAGTCGGACCAGGGGCCGGGTGATCATAAAATAGAAGATCAATACCACCAGGGTCGAGATGAGAGTGTCCCGGATCAGGAACAGCATCCAGTTGATGGCCGCCAGGTCGAGCACCCGGGTTGCGATGACCGCGGGGGCGAGGGCGATTTCCAGGCGGCCGACATTTTCCTGTGTCTGGCCGGAAAGGGCGTAGTCCAGGGTTAGGGAATGCCGGGCGAGGTCGCCGAAGAGGGCCGGGCCCAGGCGGGCGCTGAGTCCTTCCACTGGCCGCTCCCGGGACTGCCGGGCGAGGACGCGGCCGAAATTGTCCTTGAGCACCGCCTCCTCCACGGTTTCGTCGTCGAGGAGGCCATCCACGACCCGCTGGGAGAGCTCTGGATTGAGTTGGTAAGCGGCCTCTGCCGCGCTCCCCCGGATCAGGTTGGAGACCTGCTGCATGTGGGTAACGGTATCACTGCGGACATCGCGCCACTGCACGAAAAGCTCCACGGCGCTGCCCAGGAAGCCCAGGGCCATTACCACGGCCAGGGTGACGGCCGCCTGGCGGAAGGTGAGGCCGCGGGAAAAGGGAATTCGGGCGAGGTTCACCGGGATCCTCGCCGGCGGCGGGCCGCCGTCACTGGGGGATGCCTTTCTCGACCCCGTACCGGGTCTTGAGGCCGCGGACCAGGCCCGGGTTGTTCCGCAGCCAGTCGTTGAAGTCCCGCAGCACGTCCGGGTGCTTCAGGGTAGAAAGGAAATAATGGTCCCGGGAGTGGGGCAGCCTGGGGTTGAAGACCAGGGCCCCCGGCGTCTTGAGAACATGGTCCAGGCGGTAGTTCATGACCGCTACGCTGCCGTAGGCGGCATCCACCCGTCGGGCGATCACCTGCTCGGCCAGGGCGGCGAGGTCGGTGTTTTCTCGCAGGGTCACCTGTCCCCGGGCGATGGCCTCCTTCCAGGCCCAGGGGGTGAAGCCGGAGACGATCCCCAGGGTCCGAATCCGGTCTGCGCCGGCATTCGCCAGCTCGGGCCGTACCATGGCGCCGTCGATATAGGTGGCGACGGCGGCGCTGTAGACGATGTTCCTGCCCCGCCGCATCTCCGCCTGCCAGTAGGGATTGTCCGGGAACTTGAAGTCCAGTTCGCCCTGCAGGAAATTGGCGAACAGGCGGGGCACCGGGAAGGGCCGGTATTCGAAGCGGTAGCCCCGATCCCTGGCGAAGGCGTCCAGGAGTTCGCGCCCATAGCCGGTGTATTCCCCCTTCTCCAGCCGGGAGACCGGGTAGTAGTCGGTGTTCTCGACCCCAATGACGAAGGTCCGGGGAGAGGCCGCCCCGGCCACCGGCGCGATTCCCAGGACCCAGGCCAGCAGGAGGGAGGGGAGGGCGAGGAGGAGCTTCTTCATCGGACGCCCTCGGAAAGGTCTGCGGCCAAGTCGAGGGGGATCACCCGGATACGGTTGCGGCCTGCATTCTTTGCTTCGTAGAGCACCATGTCGGCCCGGGACACCACCTGGTCGAAGGAGGCGTCCCCCGCCAGCGCCTCGGTGACACCGATGCTCAAGGTGACCCCGATGTTTCCGCTGGGAACCGAAATGCTTTCCGCCTCCAGCGCTCCCCGGATCCGTTCCGCCACCAGGCAGGCCTCCCGGGGGCCGGTGGTGGGAAGTATGGCCATGAATTCCTCGCCGCCGATGCGCCCGACAATATCCACTTCCCGGAAGCTGCCCCGGCAGATGGCGCCGAAGCGGCGCAGCACTTCGTCCCCTGCCCCGTGGCCATGGCTGTCGTTGATCTGCTTGAAATGGTCCAGGTCCATCATGAGCACGCTCAGGGGCGCCTCATCGCGCTTCCGGCGCTTGAATTCGAGCTCCCCCTGCTCGAACAGGTAGCTTCGGGAATAGAGGCCGGTCAAGGCATCCTCCCGTGCCACCCGGCGCAACTCGTCGGCCAGTTGCTCCCGGAGCCCGATCTCCTTCCGCAGGGCGACATTGAGACGCTTGAGCTCCGCCGCCTGGGCGCCGAGGGACTTGTTGGCCAGCCGCAGTTCCAGTTGCTGGCGGTCGCTGATCCGCAACAGGCGGCATTGTTCCCGGTAGGCCCGTTGGTACGCCTCGGCCAGGCGGCGCACGCTGCCGGACACCTCTTCCAGGGTCTGGATCATGATCCCGGTGTCCCGGATCACCTGTTCTTCCTGGGTGAAGAGGGAGAACTCGCCTCCCTCCGATGTCTTGGTCATGTCCATCATCTTCATGATTCCGATCCTGAAAGGGCCTCCCGGCGGTCGGCCGGGCCGCGGTGGGGCGGGATGCGCAGGCAGAAGCAGCTGCCCCGCCCCGGGCCCGACTCCACCGTGATCCCGCCCTCATGGAGCTTGGCGATCCAGTCCACCAGGAAAAGGCCGAGCCCCGCCCCCGGGATCCGGTCCGGGACGGTTCCCCGGATGTACTTCTGGAAGATGGCCTCCCGCATGTCCTCGGGGACGCCGATGCCCCGGTCGGCCACTTCGATACAGATGAAGCCGCTGCGGTCCAGGTAGGAGCGCAAGGTCACGGGGCCGCCCTGAGGCGAGTACTTGACGGCATTGTCCAGGAGGTTGGAAACCGCCACTCGCAGCAGTCCCGGGTCGCCCTCGGCGACCGGATCGGGGGCCCCCAGTTCCAGGGCCAGAGGGTGGAGGGCACTGTTGCCGAAGGGGGACGCCGCCTCCTGCAGGACATCGCGGATGGGGAAGGGGGTCTTCTGGATGTTGATAGCCTCGATGGAGACCCGCTCGCTCGCCAGGCAGTCCTCGATCAGAGTGGACATCCGCTGCACCGCCTTCAGGAGGCGCTGGTAAAGGGGTTCCCACTCCGGATGCTCGTTCTGGGACAGGGTCTGGAGCACCTGCACGGTGCTGCTCACCACCGCCAGGGGATTCCTGAACTCATGGGAGATCATGGCCAGGAAGCGGCCCTGGAGCTGGCGGCTGTCCCGTTCCTGCTCCAGGGACTCCCTGAGCCCGCTCTCGGCCGCCCGCAGTTGGTCCGCCTGGGCAGCGAGGGCCTGATTAGCCTGCTGCAGGTCGGCCTGCAGGCGGTCGCCGATGTGGAGCAGGCGGCGCTGCTCCCGGTAGCCCTGGTCGTAGGCGGCGTCGAGGCGGCGCACGCCGTCGGCGACATCAGCCAGCCGGGCGATCATCTCCTCGGCTTCCCGCATCACCTGCTGTTCCTGGTCGAAGAGGGAAAATCCTCCTTCAGCGACGGGTTTCATCTCGGCCATGGGATTTACCTTCAATCATCCAGGCTGGGGCAGAGGGTGAAGGTGGCGTGATGGAAATCCTCGGCGAAGTCCTGGCCGAATTCCTCCATGGTGTCATCGTCTGGGTGGTAGCGCCAATTGATGCGGATGTCCCGGCCGGCGGCAGCCGCCTGCTCCAGGAGCATGAACATGTTCATCAGGGCCTTGGCGCTGCTGCTGTTGAAGTAGTTGAGTTCCAGGTCCACCACGAAGGGGGCGTCGCCGAGGCCGGCGACGTAGTCCCGCAGCGCCTGCTGGAGGGGACCGAAGAAGGCTGCCGCATCCTCGGGATAGGATTCCCCCTGCAGGACCAGGCGGTGGGCGTCGGGGTCGAAGGCGGTATAGGGCGTCCGCTCGGTCGCCTTGCGAAGAATTTTTTCCATGGTCAGATATAGGCCTTGAGGCAGAAAAAGGCGGCCGCATCGTCAATGTCGATGAAGTCGAACTGGATCGGGGAACTCGCCCGGCGGGCGATCTCGATGAGCCCGAGGGAAGCGCCCCGGCTCCGCCCTTCCGGCGGCTCCTTGAGTTTTTCCTTGTAGTGGAGCTTGAGCTCCTCCCGGCTCATGGCGGCCAGGGCGCTGAGGCGCTCGCGCATGGCCAAGGCATCCTCCTGGCGGACGACGTTGCCGCAGACCACGAAGAAGCGCTCCCCCTCCCGGCCGACGGTGATGGTGCCGGAACTCAGTTCCACCCGCTTCCCCAGGTTGCCCTCCACCCGTTCCGCGGAGTAGCGGATGATGTTCTGCACCTGCTCGACGAAGACCGAAAAGACCCGCTTGGTGACATTGGCGTCGGCCTCGTCCAGGGCCATCTTCTGCCGCAGGGCGTCCCCCAGGGCGAAGAGAATGCCCTCGGAGACATAGCCGGTGAAGGAAAGGATGATGCCCTGCTTGGCAAGGCCCTGGTGGAAATCGTAATAGTCCTGGGCGAACATGGAGTCTCCTAGGGGGCTGGGCCGGCGGAAGGCCGCCGGGATGGACGTGGGGCAGGCCATTCAGAAACCCGCCTCTCGCCAGAAGAGGGCGAGGGCGGCCCGCAGGAAGCGCCAGCCAGGGGCTGACCAGCGCCCGGCGATGGTAACCGAACCGCGCCAGCTTTGTCCGGCCAGGTCGCCGCCGGGGCCGATGGCCTTGAGGGTCACCCGGTACACGGCCCGCTCGGGATAGAGCAGGCCCTTCTTCTCCCGAACCAGGACGCCGCCGCCGTAGAGGCTGGCCAGCTCCGGCTCCGGCAGGGTGCGGCTGGCCTGGGGATCAATGCGCGCCACTTGCAGCGGCAGGAAGGGGCCTTCCAGGCCGTCGGCATGGAACCTGGCGCTATCCCCTACCGCCACCCGTCCGATTTCCTCTTCATCCAGATAGGCGACCACCTGTTGCGGTCCCTCGGCCACCAGCCGGGCCAGGGGCTCGTTCTGGCTCAGCCAGACGCCGGGCCGCAGGTCTGGATCGAAGTCCCGGAGGACGCCGTCGAAGGGGGCCGCCGGGGCGTAACGGGCGGCGTCGGCCTGGATGCTGGCGAGTTCGGCCTTGGCGGTGGCAAGTTGTTCCTGGAGCACCTGCCACTGGGCCCGCTGCTCGTTGTCGAAGGCGCCGGCCGAGGCTTGCCAGCGCAACCGCTCGATGCGTGCCTGAGCGCCTCGTTCGCGGCTCTCCAGATCAGGGGAGGCGAGCTGCAGCAGGAGCGCGCCGGCCTTGACCGCCGTGCCCTCCGGCACCGGCAGCGCCGCCAGCTGGGCATGGGCTGGGGCGTAGAGGACGAATTGCTCGGCCGGGCGCAGCAATCCGCTGGTGGCGATGCGGGTGGGCCAGGGCACCGCCAGCAGCAGGAAGGCCGCCAGGGCGATGGCTGCCGTGCGCCGGGCGCGGCGGCTGGCGGCCAGGGCCGGCAGGCGCTGGCGCCAGGCCTGGAGTTCCCGGTACAGGGGCAGGAGGACGAACCAGCCGATTTCCACCAGGAAGAGGAGGATGCCGACTGCCTTGATGAAGAAGGTATAGACCAGGAGGGCGATGCCCAGGAAGAGCACCAGCCGGTAGGCCCAGGTGGCATAGGCGAAGAGGATGAGGCCGGCGTGGCGGCGGGGCGGGAAGACCTCGGGCACTGGCTCGCCGAGGGCGAACAGGCGCTCACGCAGGTCCCAGCGGGCGAGGGCGAAGGCGCGGGCGTGGAGGTTGGGGATCTCCAGCCAGTCGGAAAGCAGGAAATAGCCGTCGAAGCGCAGGAAGGGGCTGGCATTGACGGCGACGGTGGAGATCCAGGTGGTGGTGGCGAGAAGGAAGGCCACCGCCTTGGGGCCACCCTCGGGCAGCAGGGCCCAGGCCAGGGTGGCCCAGACGGCGATGGCCAGTTCGGTGGCCACCCCGGCGGCGGCCACCGCGAGGCGTTGGTGCCGGTGGGTGAGCTTCCACACCTCGTTGGTATCCGTGTAGGCCACCGGCCACAGGACCAGGAGGGCGACCCCCATGGTCGGCACCCGGCAGCCGAAGCGCTTGGCGGTGACGGCGTGCCCCAGCTCGTGCAGGACCTTGACCGCCACCAGGGCGGCGCCGTAGCCCGCCATGCCGGACCAGGTGAGGGTATCCACCAGGGTGGCGGCGAAGCCGTCCCAGTCCCGGTAGACCTCGATGAGGCCCAGGGCCAGGGCGGCCAGGGTGAGGTAGAGGAAGCCGGCGGAGTAGAAGAAGTCCAGGCGCCCGGCCAGGGGGGCGAGCCAGCGGTCGGGCTTGACCAAGGGAATGCGGAAGAACAAGTAGTTGTGGAGCAGCCACTCTCCGGCACTGCCCCGGCTCTTCTTGAGGCGCTGGGCGAATTCCGCCGCGGCCCCCGGGGGCGGCTGCAGGAGCTGGTTATCGTGGAGGAAGCGGAGTACCCCCTCGACGTCGCGGGTCTCCAGGTGGAGGGTGGTGGCGCGGCCGATGTCGGCGGCGATGGCGGCCGGGTCGTCCAGGTGCCAGCGGCACAGGATCTCGAAGGTCGGCCAGTCGAGGCGGAAAAAGAGGTTGCGGACCGGGTCGTGCAGGGTGTGGCTGGGCTGCCCGTCGGCCAGGGCAGGGCCGGGCAGGAGAACCAGTTCCTCGCGTAGCGGCGGCAGCGGCATCAGACCCCCAGGGCCTGACGTACCGTGGCCAGGGGCCGGCGCAGCACCCAGTAGGCCAGGGGCACCCAGTGCCCATGGACCTTGGCCGTGCCCTTGAGACCGATGCGGTGGTCGGTGGCGCCGTCGAGGCGGGCCCGCAGGCGGTAGGCGTAGGTGCCGTCCGGCCGCGGCACGCTGTCGTGGGCCAGGTAGCGCAGGTGGGCCGACACGGGCGACAGCGGGTTGGCGGCGAGGTAGAGGGTGACGTCGGCATCGGCCGGGACGGGAATGGCGTCGGCCAGGGGAATCCAGGCCTCCACCTCGATATCCCCGGGGGCGGCGATGCGCATGATGCGCTCGCCGGTCTGGACCGGCTTGCCGATCCACTCGCTGGGGTCGTCGAAGAGGGCGATGCCGTCCTGGGGGGCCGTCACCCGGGATCTTTCGAATTGCCCCCGCAGGTAATCGGCCTCGGCCCGCTTTTCCTCGATCTTGCCGAGGAGGATGGCGAGTTGGGCCTTGGACTTGCTGTCGGAGAGGGCGGCCTGGGCGAATTGCCGGTACTCGGCCTCGGCCGTCGCCTGGGCCTGGGCGGCCACCTCCAGGCGGGCGGCGATGGGGGCTTCGTCGAATCCGAACAGGGGCTGTCCCTTCTTCACCGGCTCATTGGGATGGACGTGGAACTGGCCCACCACCCCGTCCAGGGGCGCCCGGATCGCGGCCGGGTTGGCCGGCACCAGCTCGCCGTGGGCAAGGACGGTGAGGCGGACGGGGAAGAGCAGGACCGCCGCCACCGCCGCTGCCGCCCGCAGGCGCCGTTGCTTCCACCAGGGCAGGCCGGGCTGGGGCGTGAGGCCGGCCCGCAGCCGCGTTTTCCAGCGGGACCATGACCACGGGTGGGCGGGCAGGCGGGCCAGCCACTTGTGATGCCAGGTCTCCACCCATTCCTGGAGGAGGGCGATGGAGGACTCGGGCCAGGGGTGGTCGGCCGCCAGCAGCAGGCCGCCGCCCGGGGCCCCGGCCGGTTCCGGACGGCCGGAGATGGGCAGCCAGAGGCCGAAGGGGGGCAGCCATTCCGCCCATTCGGCGGCCTCGGCGGTGGGCAGTTCGGTTGCCGCCAGAGGGCGGATGTTGCCGCCCTCGCCGTGGAGGTGCCGGCAGACCCGGTTCAGCCAGTGGACGTAGGGGGCGTTGGCCTCGGGCTGGACCACGCCGGAGAGCGCCTTGATGCCCCCCGCCTCGAACCACAGGGCGGCCTGCCGGTAGGGGGCGAGCTGATGGCTATCGTTGACCAGGAGAAAAGCGAGCTCCTCCAGGCTCTCTGCCGAGCGCGCCCGGCGGTTGAGGTCGAGGAGCAGTACGAGGGGGTTGTGCTGCATTCAGTTCTACGCGGCGCGGCGCGCTCCATTGGCTCCCAGGCGGGACAGTTTTTCCAGGTGGGCCGGCCGCTTGGCCTGTTGGCGGAGCTGGTCGGTCAGGCTGGCACGGCCTACCGGCTGTTGCTCCCGCTGGCCCTTTTCGGCAGTCAGCTTGATCCGGAAGATGGTGGAAGCCTCCCGGCCCTCGCTGTCCCGGGCGGTGACGCGGACCGAGACTTCCCGGGGGGCATCGGCCGGCGGGGTGCCCTGGAACTTGCCGGTGGTGGCGTCGAAGCGCAGCCACGACGGCAGCGGGCCGCCTTCGGTCTTCTCGGCGGTGATGCGGACCACGGCGTTCTGCTGGGTATGGACGAAGGCATCCGCCGGGAGCTGGAAGCGGACCTGGGAGCCGGTATCGAAATTCTGGTCGGGCACTCCGTGGAACCGCATGAGGGAGGGCTCGTCGGCCTTCATGACCGCGATCCGGGTGGCGCCGGGGGCATCGCTAGTGAGGGAGGCATCGACCTGGGAGCGGTTGCCGGGGCCATTGGCGGCGTCGTCGGCCAAGGTCCGGACCACCATCGTTTCGAGGCGCTGGCCGAGCACCCCGTCGGCCAGCGGGCTCGCCGGGGCAGGGGGCTCGACCGGCGGAGCGGGGGGCGCCGCTTCGGCCGCCGGGGGAGCCGCCGGCTCGAGGAGCATGACCGGCACCGGGGCGACGGTGAGCTCGTTGCTGCCCTGGTCGACGCTGATGTTCCCGGCCAGGTCCCGGGCGGCGGCGACCACGTCGTAGGTGCCGACCCGCAGGGTCTGCCCGGCCCGGGCGAGATCCAGGGACCAGGTGTTGCCATTGGCGGTCAGGGCCGCGTCGACGCCCAGGGTGTAGGTCCGGCCATCCACCGTCACCGTGAAGCCGCCGGCCGCGTCGGCGGCGCCGAAGGTGCCGGTGATCACCGGCTGGGCGCTGAAGGCAGTCTGGGCGGCGATGGTCGGGGCGGCCGGCGCCGTGCTGTCGATGGTGACGGAGCGGCTGATCGGTGCGCTGCTGTTGCCGGCGGCGTCGGTGGCCACCGCTGTCAGGGTGTAGGCACCGTCGGCCAGGGGGGCGGCGGTGCGGTCCGCAGTCCAGGTGCCGGCTCCATCGGCAATCACGGTTGTCCGGAAAACCTGGCCGCCCCCGCCGGTGAGGGTCACCTGGACCGAACTGCCGGCCTCGGCGGTGCCGGAAAAGACGAGGGCATTGTCCCGGGTGAGGAAGTCGCCGGGGACACCAGTGTCCTCCGTGATGCCGCCGATGGCGACGGAGGGCGGTATCTCATCCACGTCAGCCAGGTTGATGACGAAGTCGCCGCTCTGGACACAGCCGTCGCTGGAGGTCGCCTTCACGGTGATGGTATGGCTGGTGGCGGTCTCGTAGTCGAGGGGGGCGGCGACGGTGACTACGCCGGTGGCGGGGTCGATGGCGAAGCGGCCGCCGGCATTGTCGGTGAGGGCGTAGATCACGGTGGCGCCGGTGTCGGCGTCGGTGCCCAGGGCGGTGATCCCGACGGTAGTACCGATGGCGGTATTCTCGGCCACGGTATTGGCTGCGGCGTTGCTGTCGCTGAGGACCACGAGGTTGTCGTTGGCGTTGGTGATGGCAATGACGAAGTCACCGGAAGTAATGCTGCCGTCGCTGGATGTGGCCTTGACCGTGATGGTGTGGCTGGTGGCCGCCTCGTAGTCGAGGGGGCCGGCCACAGTCAGTGGCGCCGGGATCGGCGTCGGTGCCGAGCGCGGTGACCCCGACCACGCTGCCGACCGGGGTATTCTCCGCCACCGTATTGACGGCGGCGTTGCTGTCGGACAGGACCACCGGGTTGTCGTTGACGTTGGTGACCGCAATCGCGAAGTCACTGGAAGTCACGCTGCCGTCGCTGGAAGTGGCCTTGACCGTGATGGTGTGGCTGGTGGCCGCCTCGTAGTCGAGGGACCCGGCCACGGCCACCACCCCGGTGGCGGCATCGATGGCGAAGCGCCCGCCGGCATCGTTGGTGAGGGCGTAGGTGACGGTGGCA
>JAGTRP010000002.1 GCA_018261935.1 Rhodocyclaceae bacterium | reverse complement strand
ACCGGATCACCAGCGTCACCACCCCGGTCATCACCGGCAGCGCCGAAGCCGGCGCCACGGTCACCCTCTACGACACCGATGGCACCACCGTCCTGGGCACCGCTACCACCAACGGCGCCGGCACCTGGAGCCTCACCAGCGCCGCCCTCGCGGCCGGGGCCCATACCCTGACCGCCAAGGCCTCCGACGCCGCTGGCAATGTCAGCACGGCTTCCGCCGGCCTCGCCATCACCATCGACACCACCGCCCCGGCCGCCCCGGCGATCACGGCCATCACCACCGATACCGGAACCCCCGGCGACCGCATCACCAGCGACACCACCCTCGTCCTCTCCGGCACCGCCGAAGCCGGCAGCACGATCACTATCTTCCGGGCCGGCGTCGGCGCCATCGGCACCACCACTACCGACGGGACGGGCAACTGGACCTTTGCCTACCCAACCGCCTTATTGGACGGCAGCCACACCTTCACCGCCACCGCGACCGACACCACGCCGACCGGATCACCAGCGTCACCACCCCGGTCATCACCGGCAGCGCCGAAGCCGGCGCCACGGTCACCCTCTACGACACCGATGGCACCACCGTCCGGGGCACCGCTACCACCAACGGCGCCGGCAGCTGGAGCCTCACCAGCGCAGCCCTCGGGGCCGGGGTCCATACCCTGACCGCCAAGGCCACCGACATCGCCGGCAATGTCAGCGCCGCTTCCGCCGGCCTGGCGGTGAGCATCGACACCACACCGCCGAGCGTTACCGGCACAGCGGCCGGCCAAGCCGCAACCGACAAGGGCACTGCCGCGCCGTTCTCAGCAGTGGCTATCAGCGATGCCGGCGATGCGATCCAGACCGTCACCATCACGCTGGACGCGGCGGCAAAGGGAAGCCTGTCCAACCTGGGCGGCGGTTCCTATGATGCGGCCACCGGCATCTATCGCTTCTCCGGCGCCCCAGCGGCCGCCACTGCTGCGGTGCGGGGTCTGCTCTTCACCCCCGCGGCCAACCGGGTTGCGGTGGCGCAAACCGAGACCACGACCTTCACCATCGTGGTCACCGATGCCGCCGGCAGGACGACCAGCGACAGCACCACCACGGTAGTCGCTACCTCGATCAACGATGCCCCAACCCTGTCCGGCGATGCTTACCAGTGGGCCGCCACCGACCAGGACCACGCCTCGGCCGCTGTCTTCGTCTCCAGACTTTTCGCCGGGATGTCCTATGGCGATGCCGATCCCGCCACGCTGAAGGGCGTCGCGATAACGGCGGTCACCGGCAAGGGAAGCTGGCAGTATTCCACCGACCAGGGCGCCACCTGGAACAACTTCGGTCCGGTCGCAGACAACGCCGCCCTTCTGCTCGACGGCAATGCCCAGATTCGCTACCAGCCCGACGGGCAGAGCGGCGAGGTCGCGGGTTTCACCTTTAGGGCCTGGGACCAGACCAGCGGCAGCGCCTCAACCACCGCTGTCCGCCAAACCGGCGATACGACGGTCAATGGTGGCTCCTCCGCCTTCTCCAACGGCACTGCCCAGGCCCAAATCAGCGTCGGTTCTGTGGCACGGCCGCAACCCATTCCATCCGCCCCCCCGGTACCACCTGCCCCACCGGCGTGGGCTCCGCCCTCCGGTATGCCGCCGTTCGTGCCCGCACCGATCCAGTCGGCGATCACGTCGGCTCCCCCGGGTTCCTCTTCGCCCGGCACACCTGCGGAGGGCGATGCCGAGCTGGTGTTCTCCGATGGTGCGAGCCCCGTTGTCCCGGGCAGCAATGCGGCTCCGGAAGGGGCTCCCCGCAGCCCCGCCCCGCCTGTGGTGAACATGGGTGCCGGCGGCAACGCACCGGGGAACGCACCGGGCACGCCTGGCCAGAACTCCAGCGCCAATACCGGCGGCGACGGCGGCTTCACATCCAGCCTGATTGTCAACCGCCCGATCAGCGACCTGTCCTTCGGGGCAGGCAGCCAGCCGTTCTCCTTCGCCCTGCCGCAGGACACCTTCGTCACCAGCAGCAGCACCCCGCTTTCCTTCCTGGCAACCCAGGCCAATGGCCAGCCGCTGCCGGCCTGGCTGCGCTTCGATCCGGTGACAGGAACCTTCTCCGGCCAGCCTCCGGCTGGGCTGCAGGGGGCACTGCATATTCGCGTCATCGCCCGGGACGGGGACGGTCATGAGGCCCGCACGGAATTCACCATCCGCACCGGAGGCCGTGAAGGCGAAGGCCGGGAGAACGCTCCGGAGCGGCCCTCGCCCCAGGGCGGTCAAGCCGCCGGCCCCCGCACCGCCAATGACGTGCTGGCCGCCCTCGGCTTCTCGGCCTTCCGGCGGGTTGCCGCCGAGCCCACCCCGGCCGAAACGGACGGACAGCAGCAAGCCGCCGTCGACGCCGGGGAGACCAGGGGCGAGCCGTGGTCACGGGATGGAGAACAGGCGAACGCCGACGGGGCGGACGGCCAGCCGATTACCCGGGAAGCGGCGACCACGACCGATGGTTCACCGTTGAACCGGCCAAGCCATGCGACCAAGCTGTCGGCCCAGTTGCAGCGGGAATCGCAACGCTTTGACCGGGCCCGGACGGCCACCCTGCGCCATCTCACCGCTGTGCAGCAGGTACGTGAGGTCAAAGCAGCCTGACCACGAGCAAGACAACCGACAACTATTCAATTCACGAGTCAATTTACGGGGAGCAATAATGACTGACGCCAGACCGACGTCGCCTCAGGCAGCCGGGCGCTCCGCCCTGCGCCTCATTCCTGTCGCCGCACTGATCGTCGCCGCCTTCAGCGGCTGCGCAGTGCTGCCCGAGCCGATGACCGACGCCGACCGCCAAACCCGCATCCGGGAGGACATGACAACCCTGTTCAAGGATGTCGAACCGCTCTCCGGCCCGATCGGCCTGCACGAGGCCTTTGCCCGGGCCTTGAAGTACAACTACGACTACCGCCTGCGGATGATGGAAGGGGCGCTGGCCAATGCCCAGCTCGACCTGGCCCATTACGACCTGCTGCCCAAGCTCACCACCTCCGCCGGCTATACCTCCCGCAACAACGACGCCGGTTCCCGCTCGGTAAACCTCCTCACAGGGGAGGAGAGCAACCTCTTCTCCGGCGCCCAGGAGCGCCAGCGCCGCACCGCCAGTGCCGTGCTGGCCTGGAATGTCCTCGACTTCGGGGTGAGCTACGTCCGCGCCCAGCAACAGGCGACCCAGACCCTGATCGCCGAGGAGCACCGGCGCAAGGTGTTGCAGAACATCGCCCAGGACGTGCGCCAGGCCTTCTGGCGAGCCTATGGCGCCCAGAAGGCGCTGCCCCGCCTCGACGAACTGCTGCACCGGGTGGACGAAGTCCTGGCCCGCAGCCGCCGCATGGAGGAGCAGCGCCTGTTGCCGCCGCTGCAGGCCCTGGCCTACCAGCGAGCGCTCCTGGACCTGCACCAGCAGATCGTGACCCGCCGGCAGGAACTGGTCCTGGCCAAGACGGAACTGGCGGCCCTGATCAATCTGAGGCCCGGCACCGAGCTTAACCTAAGCGCCGGCGACGAAGAAGCGGCGGCGGCCAAGCTGCGTCCCCTCGAAGACCTGGAAGCCCTCGACCAGGCGGCCCTGGCCAATCGGCCGGAGCTGCGGGAGGAGGACTACCGCAAGAAGATATCCACCCTGGAAGCGCGCCGCGCCCTCATGTCGCTGCTGCCGGGGATCGAGCTCAACCTGGGCTCCCACTACGACAGCAACAAGTATCTGTTCAAGAACAACTGGACCGAAGCCGGAGCCTCTGTCTCCTTCAACCTGCTGCGCGCCTTCTCCTATCCCGCGGTCCAGCGGGCCCAGGAGGCCCAGGTGCAGTTCGACGATACCCGCCGCGTCGCCCTCAGCATGGCGGTGCTCACCCAGGTGCGCCTTGCTGTCCAGCGCTACCACGAGGCCCTGGCGGACTATGACGTAAACCTCCAGGGCGCCACAGTGGACGCCCGCATCGAGAAGCACATGGTGGCCGGCACCAAGGCCAGCGCCGAGTCGGAAATGGAGCTCCTGCGCGCCGAGGTCAAGGCGGCCCTGTCCGACATGCAGCGCTACGTCTCCTTCGCCAACCTGCAGACCGCCTACGCCCGGGTGGCCAATTCGGTCGGTACCGACCTGGTGCCGGACTCCCCCAATGCGGACGACCTGAAGGCTTTGGCCCGCCAGCTTTCCGAGGCTGACGGGGAATGGCGCAAGACCAGTTTCCGCACCATGGCCGGCGATGCCCCCAAGCCCGCCGTTTTCGTGGCCGCGATCCCGGCGCCCGCCGGCACCGCAATCGACTTTGCCGCCCTGCTGCGGGAGCGGCTGCCGGCCCACGGCGCCCATGTGGCATCCGAGGTCGCGGCCGGGGTGCCGGAGGTGTCGGCCGAGGTGAAGCTGGGCGACTCCCGGGCCGGGCTGCGCGGCGTCGAAACCGTCTGGAAGGTGAGCCGCGGCGGCATTTCCCTCGGCGCCGTCTCCTACCGGTCGGTCATTTCCGAAAACATTCCCAATTCCTGGCCCATCTTCGCCGAGTCTGCCGCTGAGGCAGCCGCCGGCAAGATAGTCGGCCTGCTCAAGGCCGAGGCGAGGAAACCGGCTCTCGCAGCAGCCCAGGGAGCCGGCCAATGATCCTGCGCAGCATGATGGCCGCCGCCCTGGCGGCGGCCTTGCCGGCGCTGGCGGCGGCGCCGGTGGAACGGGGCAAGGTCGGCGACACCATCCGGGTCCTGGTGGCGGCGGAAGAGGAAAGCGTCCTGGCCGCCCAGATGGCCGGCCGCATCCGCCAGGTGAACGCCCAGTTCGGGGCCCAGATCCGCGCCGGCCAGCCCCTCCTCCAATTCGACTGCGACGAGCAGGATGCCCGCCTCAAGATGGCCAAGGCCGAGCTCTACGGTGCCCAGCAGAACTACGAATCCAAGGCCAAGCTCCAGGCCATGGAGTCGGTGAGCCAGCTGGAGGTCGAGCAGGCTGCCTCTGCGGTGGAGAAATTCCGGGCCCAGGTCCAACTCTACCAGGCCCAGCTCCGGCAGTGCAGCGTCAGCGCCCCCTTCTCCGGCCGGGTCACCAAGCTGCGGGTCAAGGCCCACGAAAGCGTCACGGTCGGCCAGCCCCTGATCGAGGTGGTCAATGACCGGCGGCTCAAGGCCCAGCTCAACGTCCCATCCACCTGGCTGGCCCAGATCAAGGCCAACACCCCGTTCACGGTGCGCATCGAGGAAACCGGCAACACCTACGAGGCCCGGGTGCGCCGGGTCAACGGCAAGGTGGATGCGGTGAGCCAGTCGGTGGAGATTGAGGGGGAATTCCGCGGCAACCCGGCAGACCTGCTGCCCGGCATGAGCGGTATCGCCACCTTCTCCGACGCGGCCAAGCGCTAGGAGTCCCGTTTGTCGCAAGAGGAAAGCCGCCTGCAGACCCTGGGCAGCCTGCTGCAGATCGAACAGGATGTCCGCCAGGCGGAGAGCGAAAGCGCCGTCGAGTTCATCGCTGTCAATGACACCTGGCGGATCGTGCCCTACCGCCAGGCCGTCCTGTGGCGCCGGGGATTCGGCCAGCGTCCCGTGGTGAAGCTCGTCTCCGGCCTGGCCGCGCTGCCTGGGGACTCCCCCTATCGGCAATGGCTGACCGAAGTCATCCACCTTCTGGCTGCCCAGACCAAGCCGGGAAAGGCCTTGCTGGCGACCGCCGCCGATATCCCGGAGGAACTCCGGGCCGGCTGGCAAGAGTGGACGCCGGAGATGGCCGTGCTGCTGGTACTGCCCGCTCCCCGGGGCCAAGACGTCGGCGGCCTGTGGCTGGCAGTCGAAAACATTCCGGGCGATGCCGAACTGGCCCTGCTGGAGCGACTGGCCTGGGCCTATGGGCAGGCCCTGTGGGCCTGGCGGCCCCACGCTCCCGTCTGGCAGGGCTGGCGGGAGAAGCTGAAGTCCGGACGCCGCCGGAAACAGCTCGCGCTGGCGGTACTGGTCCTGGCCCTCTTTCCCATGCGCCTGACCGCCCTGGCGCCGGCGGAAACCATCGGCAAGGACGCCAAGCTCATCGCTGCCCCGGCCGACGGGGTGGTCGGCAAATTTTTCGTCGATCCCAACCAGCCGGTGAAAGCTGGCGAGATCCTCTTTACCCTGGACGATACGACCTTCCGCAACCGCTACGAAGTCACCGAAAAAGCGCGGGCCGTCGCCCAGGCCGACTACCTGCGCGCCACCCAGAAATCCTTCAGCGACGAAGCCAGCAAAGCCGAACTCGCTTCCCTGCGGGCCCGTTTCGAGGAGAAGGCCGCCGAGACCCAATACACCAAGGACCTCTTCGAGCGCATCCAGGTCGAGTCCCCAGGCGAAGGCATCGTTGTCTATTCCGATCCCAACGACTGGCTGGGCAAGCCGGTGCAGACCGGCGAGCGCATCGCCCTGCTGGCCGATCCCCGCCAGGTCCAGATCGCCATCCACCTGCCAGTGGACGACGCCATCAGTCTCGACATCGGCTCCCCGGTCAGGCTCTACCTCAATATCTCACCCCTGGGCTCTATCGACGGGGTGCTCGTTCAGGCCAGTTATGAACCGGCGCCGGAGGCCGAAGGCTTCGTCGCCTACCGCCTCAAGGCTGATCTGGCTCCCGGCGAGACCCCGCCCCGCATCGGGCTCAAGGGTACCGCCAAGGTCTACGGTTCCTGGGCGCCGCTCATTTACCACGTCCTGCGCAAACCCCTTGCCGCCCTGCGCCGGATGTCGGGCATCTGACGGTTCCTCGGACGGCCGCCGTCCCCGGAATGCTCTTGGGGGCGATGAACCAAACAAGCCCCTGCCCGGACTAATTTTCCGACTTGCTTCCCGCCGCCGTCGTTCCTGACGCCGGCCTGAACAACAAGACTGCACGGCAAAGGAGATGTCCAATGACCGAAGCGGGAAATGCCCCAAGCCCAAGCCTTGCCTCCATCAGGCGGAAAGCGGCGGCTTCCATCCGCTCTGCCCGGCTCGTGACCCTCATCATGGCTTGCGGGATCATGTCGAGCGTGGCCCAGGCCCAGAACATCAACCTCGATGTGCCCTACGTTCCGACACCCCAGCCGGTGGTCGATCGCATGCTCCAGATGGCCGGGGTGAAGCCCACGGACTTCGTGATGGATGTCGGCTGCGGCGACGGCCGCATGATGGTGAGCGCCGCCAGAAACTACGGAGCCCGCGGGCTCTGCAACGATATCGACCCGGCCCGCATCAGCGAGGCCAAGCAAAATGCGCAACGGGCCGACGTGGCGGACAAGATCGAGTTTCGCCTCGGCAACCTGTTCGATGTGGATATCAGCCAGGCCGACGTGCTTCCCATGTACCTGCTGGAGAGTATCAACCTCAAACTGCGGCCAAAAATCCTTGCCACCGCCAAGCCGGGCACCCGGATCGTCTCCCACGCCTTCACCATGGGCGACTGGCAGCCGGATATGAGCGATACGGTGGACGGCCGCCACATCTTCCTGTGGATCGTCCCCGCCCTGATCGACGGGCGCTGGCGGGTCCGCCAGGGGCCGGGCCAGGATAGCTTCTACCTGAAAATCAGGCAGGCCTATCAGAAATTCACTGGCGAGGCGGCCATCAACGGACGCTCCCTGCCGATACGGGACGGGCAGATACGGGGGACGGAAGTCACTTTCACCTTCGAGCCCCAGCCCGGGCTGGTCCGAACCTTCCATGGCCGGGTGAATGGCAAGGCCATTGATGCCATTGCCGACAGCGGCCAAGCCTGGCTCGCCACGGAGCGGTAACGAGAGCAGGAGGCATGGCTGGCCATGTCTCTGCCCCATGAGCCTCCTGGCGGCGCCGGCAGGGGGAGTCCGATATCACTCCCACTCGATCGTGGCGGGCGGCTTGCCGGAGATGTCGTACACCACCCGGTTGATGCCGCGGACTTCGTTGATGATCCGGTTGCTGACCTTGCCCAGCAGGGAATGGGGCAACTCAGCCCAGTGGGCGGTCATGAAGTCCTGGGTCTGGACGGCCCGCAGGGCCACCACGTATTCGTAGGTGCGGCCGTCGCCCATGACGCCGACGCTCTTCACCGGCAGGAAGACGGCGAAGGCCTGGCTGGTCTTGTCGTACCAGTCGGCGGCCCGCAGCTCGTCGATGAAAATGGCGTCGGCCCGGCGCAGCAGGTCAGCGAATTCCTTCTTCACCTCCCCCAGGATACGCACCCCGAGGCCGGGGCCCGGGAAGGGATGGCGATAGACCATGTCGTGGGCCAAGCCCAGGGCCACGCCCAGTTCCCGCACCTCATCCTTGAACAGCTCGCGCAGGGGCTCCAGCAGTTTGAGATTAAGGGTTTCGGGTAGGCCACCCACGTTGTGGTGGCTCTTGATGGCGTGAGCCTTGCCCGTCTTGGCGCCGGCGGATTCGATCACGTCGGGATAGATGGTGCCCTGGGCCAACCACTTGGCCTTGGGCAGCTTCTTGGCCTCGGCCTGGAACACCTCGACGAACTCACGGCCGATGATCTTGCGCTTCTGTTCCGGGTCGGACACCCCCTTGAGGTGGCCCATGAACTGCTCTGTGGCATCGACGTGGATGACCTTGACCCCCAGGTTGCGGGCGAAGGTCTCCATGACCTGCTCGGCCTCGTTGAGGCGCAGCAGCCCGTTGTCCACGAAGACGCAGGTGAGCTGGTCACCGATGGCGCGATGGATCAGGGCCGCCGCCACCGAGGAATCGACGCCGCCGGACAGGCCGAGGATGACTTCGTCCTTGCCCACCTGGACACGGATTTTTTCCACCGCCTCGCTGATGTAGTCCGGCATGTTCCAGTCGCGACCACAACCGCAGATATCATGGACGAAGCGGGCGATCATTTCCTTGCCCTTGATGGTGTGGGTCACTTCCGGGTGGAACTGGACGGCGTAGAAGCGCCGCTCCTCGTCGGCCATGGCGGCCACCGGGCAGGAGTCGTTGCCGGCGATGACCTTGAAGCCCGGCGGCAGTTCGGTGACCTTGTCGCCATGGCTCATCCACACTTCCAGGAGGCCGTGGCCTTCCCCGTTGGTCCGGTCCTGGATGCCCTCGAAGAGCCTGGAGTGACCCCGGGCCCGGATTTCGGCAAAGCCGAATTCCCGCTTGTTGGAGCTTTCCACCTTGCCGCCCAGCTGGGACGCCATGGTCTGCATGCCGTAGCAGATGCCCAGCACCGGCACCCCCAGCTCGAAAACCACCTGGGGCGCCTTCCATTCCAGGGCTTCATAGACCGAGTTGGGGCCACCGGAGAGGATGATGCCCTGGGGCTCGAAGTCGCGGATGAAGTCTTCGGAGACGTCGAAGGGGTGCAGTTCGCAATACACCTGCTGCTCCCGCACGCGACGGGCGATGAGCTGGGTGACCTGGGAGCCGAAATCGAGGATGAGGATTTTCTGGTGTGACATGGGGCGGAGCCTCAAATGAATCGGGCGGCTCGAAAGCCGCCCGGGGAATGCGATGAAGGGATCAGTCGACGTGGTAGTTCGGCGCTTCCTTGGTGATCTGCACGTCGTGGACGTGGGATTCCCGGACGCCGGCCGAAGTGATCTCGACGAAGGTGGCGCGTTCATGCATCTGGTCGATGGTGGCGCAGCCCAGGTAACCCATGGAGGAACGCAGGCCGCCCATGAGCTGGTGGATCACCGCCAGAACCGTGCCCTTGTAGGGGACTCGGCCCTCGATGCCTTCGGGCACGTACTTGTCCACGTTGCCGGTGCCTTCCTGGAAGTAGCGGTCGGAAGAGCCGGCCTGCATGGCCCCGAGGGAACCCATGCCGCGGTAGGACTTGTAGGAGCGGCCCTGGAACAGTTCCACTTCCCCCGGCGCTTCTTCGGTGCCGGCGAAGAGGCCGCCCAGCATGACCGTGTCGGCGCCGGCGGCAATGGCCTTGGCGATGTCGCCGGAGTAGCGGATGCCGCCGTCGGCGATCATCGGCACGCCAGTGCCCCGCAGGGCGTCGGAAACATTCTGGATGGCGGTAATCTGGGGCACGCCGACGCCGGCCACGATCCGCGTCGTGCAGATGGAGCCGGGGCCGATGCCGACCTTGACCGCGTCGGCACCGTTGTCCACCAGGGCCCGTGCCGCATCGGCGGTGGCGATGTTGCCGCCAATGACCTCGATCTGGGGAAAGTTCTTCTTGACCCAATTGACCCGGTCCAGCACGCCCTGGGAATGGCCGTGGGCCGTATCCACCACGATCACGTCGACGCCGGCTTCCACCAGCAGTTCGACCCGTTCCTCGGTGCCTTCACCGACGCCGACGGCGGCGCCGGCCCGCAGGCGTCCGGTCGCGTCCTTGTTGGCATTGGGATGCTCGGTGGACTTCAGGATGTCCTTGACGGTGATGAGGCCGCGCAGGTTGAAGTCGTCGTCCACCACCAGGACACGCTCCAGGCGATGCTTCCTGAGGAGATCCTTGGCGTCTTCCACGCCGACACCCTCTTTCACCGTCACCAGGCGCTTGCGCGGCGTCATGATGGCCTTGACCGGCTGGTCGAGGTTGGTTTCGAAGCGCAGGTCCCGGTTGGTCACGATACCCACCACGCGGCCGCTCTTGTCCACCACCGGCAGACCGGAAATCCGGTGCTGGCGGGTAATATCCAGCACATCGCGCACGGTCATGGAGGGGGCGATGGTAATGGGATCCTTCAGGATGCCAGACTCGAAGCGCTTCACCTTCGCCACTTCGGCTGCCTGCCCCCTGGGGGAAAGGTTCTTGTGGACGATGCCGATGCCGCCTTCCTGGGCCAGGGCAATGGCGAGACGGCCTTCCGTCACGGTATCCATGGCCGCGGACAGCAGCGGCAAATTCAGAGTGATGTTGCGGGTCAGCCGTGTCGAGAGGCTGACATCGCGGGGCAGGATTTGGGAGTGGGCGGGGACGAGCAAGACGTCGTCGAAGGTGAGGGCTTTCTGCAAAAGTCGCACGGCCTTTGATCCAAAGTCACAAATAAGTATTATACCGCAAGCTCATTGTCCTCCTCACTATCATGAGAACAGCTCTTTATCTCGCCTTCGCCCTTATTGCCGGCTTGCAGCTGTCCGCAGCGTCGGCCCAGGTTTATCAGTGGAAGGACAGCAGCGGCCGCACCATCATTTCCGATACGCCGCCGCCCGCCAATACCAAGGGTAGCCGCGCCGTCGCGACCAGTCCGGCGCCGGCAGCCGCCGCCGAAGGCGCCGCTTCGGCGCCGAAAACCACGGCCGAGAAGGACATGGAATTCAAGAAGCGCCAGCAGGAAGCCAGGCAAAAGGCTGAAAAAGACGCCAAGGAACAGGCAGCGGCTGCAGACAGGAAGGACAACTGCGAACGCGCCAGGCAGCACCTGGCCGCCATGGAATCCGGCGAGCGTCTGGTCACCCGCGACGAAAAGGGCGAGCGGCACTTCCTGGATGATGGCCAGCGCCAGCAGGAAATGGAACGGGCCCGGAAAATCATCACCGAGAGCTGCAAGTAGCTCCCGCCGCGATCAGGCCTCGGCGTCGCCCTCCCCGGCGCCCTTCTTCATGACCTTGCCCTCGGCGGCCCGCTGCTTGCGCACCTCCTTGGGATCGGCGATCAGGGGCCGGTAGATCTCTACCCGATCCCTGTCCCGCAAGGCGGTGTCCACCTTGGACAGCTTGGCGAAAATGCCGAACTTGTTCTTCTTCAGGTCGATTTCTGGATACTTGGCGAGGAGCCCGGAGGCTTCCACCGCCTGCTGCAGGGTCGAGCCCGCCGGGATCTTCAACTTGACGATTTCCTGCTTGTCCCGCAGGGCGTAGCAGACTTCGATATTCAGCAGCTCAGCCATTGCTATTTCCATAGACCTGCGCCGCACGGCGCACGAAAGCATCGACAAAGGTGTTGGCGATGTGATTAAAGACCGGCCCGATGATCTTCTCGAAAATCTTGCTGGAAAACTCGTAGTGCAGCTTGAATTCGATCTTGCAGGCATTTTCGGTCAGGGGATGGAAGCGCCAGGAACCCTCCAGGCGGCGAAAGGGGCCATCCACCAGCCGGATGTTCATCCAGACGGGAACCTGCTTGTCGTTCTCGGTGGTGAAATGGGACGTCACCGAATGGTAGTTGATGTGCAGAGTGGCGACCGTCTTGGCCTCATCGCGGAACTTCAGTTCGGTATGGTTGCACCAGGGCAGAAATTGAGGGTAATCCTCGCAACGATCCACCAGCTCGAACATCTGCTGGGCGGAGTGTTCGATAAGCACCAACTTCTCAACCAAGGCCATAGGGCGACGACCATCCCGAATCCTGTAGAATGCGCGATTTTAATGGATCGCCGCCGGCATGAGCATCACGGTCAATAAAAAAGCCTTTCACGACTACTTCATCGAAGAAAAGTACGAGGCCGGCCTCGCCCTCCAGGGCTGGGAGGTCAAGGCGATCCGGGCCGGCCGGGTCAATATCAAGGAATCCTACGTCGTCATCAAGAATGGCGAAATCTTCCTGATCGGCATGCACCTCACCGCCCTGCCCACCGCGTCGACCCACGTCAATCCGGACCCCACCCGCACCCGCAAGCTGCTCCTGCACAACGAGGAGATCATGAAGCTCATCGGCAAGGTGGAGCGCGCCGGCTACGCCTTGGTTCCCCTGGATCTGCACTACACCCGGGGCCGCATCAAGGCCGAAATCGGCCTCGCCAAGGGCAAGAAGCAGCACGACAAGCGTGCCGACGAGCAGGACAAGGACTGGAAGCGGGAGAAGGAGCGCCTCATGAAGGAGCGCCAGCGCTAATCGGCGCCCGGCTTGCAAATGCGCGGGCGGCAACTATGCTGGGATGGATCGCCAGCATGGAGGAGACCATGTCCGCTCACGTCTACAAGATGATCGAAATCGTCGGTTCGTCACCCAACGGCACCGACGATGCCATCCGTAACGCCATCGCCGAGGCCGGCAAGACGCTGCGGAACCTGGATTGGTTCGAAGTCATGGAAACCCGCGGCCACATCATGGATGGCAAGGTGGGCCACTTCCAGGTCCGGATCAAGATCGGCTTTCGCCTGGATAGCTGAAGGGCTGCAAGGGGGGGTGGTGCCCATGGCGCGGATCGAACGCGCGACCTCTCCCTTACCAAGGGAGTGCTCTACCACTGAGCCACATGGGCTGACGTGCCGGCCACGGTGGTAAGCATCCGGTTGGATACGTGGCAGTGTCGATGCTGGCTCCCCGACCTGGGCTCGAACCAGGGACCTACGGATTAACAGTCCGGCGCTCTACCGACTGAGCTATCGGGGAATCGAAGGAAGCACCAGCAGTGCGTCCTCAGCGGGGGCGCATTATACACAGGAAATCCAGAATGGAAACCCTGTTGCGGCTTTTTTCATAAAAAAGGCCGGGCAAGCCCGGCCTCCGGTTGAGCAAGAGACAGCTCAGTTCTTCTTGTGCTGGGCCAGCCGGGTCCAAGTATCCACCACCGTGTCCGGGTTGAGGGAGATACTGGAAATACCCTGATCCATCAGCCATTCAGCCAGGTCCGGGTGGTCGGAGGGGCCCTGGCCGCAGATGCCGATGTACTTGCCCTGCTTGTTGCAGGCGGCAATCGCCATGGCCAGCAGCATCTTCACCGCCGGATCCCGCTCGTCGAACAGGTTGGCCACCAGGCCCGAATCCCGATCCAGGCCGAGGGTGAGCTGGGTCAGGTCGTTGGAGCCGATGGAGAAGCCGTCGAAGTGCTCCAGGAAAGCCTCGGCCAGCAGGGCGTTGGACGGGATCTCGCACATCATGATGAGCTTGAGGTCGTTCTCGCCCCGCTTCAGGCCATGCTCGGCCAGGAGCTTGACGACGCCGGCCCCCTCTTCCACCGTGCGCACGAAGGGGACCATCAGCTGCACGTTGGTAAGGCCCATCTCATCCCGCACCTTCTTCATGGCGCGGCACTCCAGCTCGAAGCAGTCGCGGAAGGTGGAGGCGATGTAGCGGGAAGCACCCCGGAAGCCCAGCATCGGGTTTTCCTCTTCCGGCTCGTAGAGTTCGCCGCCCAGGAGCTTGCGGTACTCGTTGGACTTGAAGTCGGAGAGGCGGACGATCACCGGGTTGGGCCAGAAGGCGGCGGCGATGGTGGAAACGCCTTCCACCAGCTTCTCCACGAAGAAGTCCTTGGGCGTGGCGTAGCCCTGGGCGCGGCGCTTGATCTCCTCGCGCTTGGAAGCCGGCAGGCGCTCCACATCGAGGATGGCCTTCGGGTGGATGCCGATGACGTTGTTGATGATGAATTCCACGCGGGCCAGGCCGACACCGCCATTGGGCAGCTGGGCGAACTCGAAGGCCAGTTCCGGATTGCCGACGTTCATCATGACCTTGACCGGCACCTGCGGCATGGCGGAGATGTCGCGGGTGATGACTTCGTAATCCAGCTTGCCGCGATAGACATGGCCGGTGTCGCCCTCGGTACAGGAGACGGTGACGATGTCGCCCTCGGTGAGGGTGGAGGTGGCGTCGCCGCAGCCGACGATGGCCGGAATGCCCAGTTCCCGGGCGATGATGGCGGCGTGGCAGGTGCGGCCGCCCCGGTTGGTGACGATGGCGGCAGCCCGCTTCATCACCGGCTCCCAGTTGGGGTCGGTCATGTCAGCCACCAGCACGTCGCCGGGCTGGACCTTGTCCATTTCCTTGGGATCGCTGACCACCCGCACCGGGCCGATGCCGATCTTCTGGCCGATGGCGCGGCCGGAAGCCAGCACCTTGGAGAACTGCTTGAGCTTGAACTTCTCGATGCGGCCGGCACCGGTCTGGGACTGCACCGTTTCCGGGCGGGCCTGGAGGATGTACAGCTTGCCGTCGACGCCGTCGCGGCCCCATTCGATGTCCATGGGGCGCTGGTAGTGCTTTTCGATGATCATGGCGTAGCGCGCCAGTTCCATCACTTCCGCGTCGTTGATGGAGAACTGGGTGCGCAGGGACTCTTCCACGTCCTGGATGATGGTGGACTTGCCCGCTACCTTCTCGGCGGCGAAGACCATCTTGATCATCTTGGAGCCCAGGTTGCGGCGCACCACGGCCTGCTTGCCGGCTGCCAGCATGGGCTTATGGACGTAGAACTCGTCCGGGTTCACAGCCCCCTGGACGACGGTTTCGCCGAGGCCGTAGCTGGAGGTGACGAAGACGGCATCCCGAAAACCGGATTCGGTATCCAGGGTGAACATGACGCCGGCCGCGCCCTTATCGGAGCGCACCATGCGCTGGATACCGGCGGACAGGGCCACGTCGGCATGGATGAAGCCCTTGTGCACCCGGTAGGAGATGGCGCGGTCGTTGTACAGGGAGGCGAAGACTTCCTTGATGGCGTGGAGGATGTTTTCCAGGCCGACGATGTTGAGGAAGGTTTCCTGCTGGCCGGCAAAGGAAGCATCCGGCAGATCTTCGGCGGTGGCGCTGGAGCGCACGGCAAACGACATATCGCTTGAAGAATCCGCCACAAGCCGCTGATATTGCGACGTAATTTCAACCGTCAGCTGGGTCGGGAAAGGGGTCTCGACGATCCAGTCGCGGATGGTACGGCCGCATTCCGCCAAGGCGTTGACGTCATCCACATCCAGCTTTTCCAGGAGGGCGTTGATGCGGGCATCGAGGCCGCTCTGGGCGAGGAAATCCCGATAGGCCTTGGCCGTGGTGGCAAAGCCGCCGGGCACCCGCACGCCGGACCCTGCCAGCTGGCTGATCATTTCGCCCAAGGAGGCGTTTTTGCCGCCGACCTGCTCCACATCGGTCATTCGCAGCTGTTCAAAGGGGATGACGTAAGGCTGCATGCCTATTCCTTTCCGTGTTAATCAATGGTTGGAGTACTGGAAAAATCGGTGCCCAGGCGGCGTGCGGCGCTTTCCCGCCGCGCTACCGAGCGCAGGGACTGGGCCAGGGTTTCCTGGACGAAATCGATATGGGTCTGGGCAGCCGCCCGGGCGGCTGCCGGTCTGTGTTCGCGGATGGCGTCGAACAGGGCCTGGTGCTGGTTCTGGAGCACATCCGCCGCCCCCGGAACGGCCCGCAGTTCCCCGAGGTTGAGGCGGATATTGTCCTGCATGAGGCGCAGCATGGCTGCGGCCAGGTGGCCGATGAGGGCGTTATGGGAGGCTTCCGAAACAGCCTGGTGGAAGGCGATGTCACAGGCCGAGCGTTGGTCCAGGTCGTTTTCGGCGAAGGCGCGGCCGAGGGCGGCGAAGGCTTTCTCCAGGCGCTCCAGATCGGCGTCGGTGGCCCGCTCTGCCGCCCACTCGGCCGCTTGTCCTTCGAGCATGCGGCGGAATTCGAGGAGATCCTCCCGCAGGTTGGGATGGGCTCCCAGCATGTCACGCCAGGGATCGAAGAAAGTCGACTCCAGGCGGTCGGTGACGTAGGTGCCGCCACCCTGGCGGCTTTGCACCATGCCCTTGGAAGCCAGCTTCTGGATCGCCTCCCGCAGGGACGGCCGCGACACCCCAAGGTCCGCCGCCAGTTCGCGCTCCGGCGGCAAGCGGTCCCCCGGCTTGAGGGATCCCTCCAGGATGCGGCGCTCCAGGGACGAAGCGATGGCATCGGAGATGCGTGGAACCTGCAATCTTGCCTGGGGCATGGAAGGGAAAAACACCGCTGGATTGGTAAGACCACGCCATTCTAACCGCCCTCCCATGCCCCGCGCAAGCCTCCGTTTGCTCTGGCCGCATTGACGCAAACCACGTAATACCTTAGATTTCGACCGTAACGAGGCATTGGTTTTACCAATTTACCGACCGCCGATTCCGCACCCAGATTCCACCCATCCGGAGACATGACCATGGAACCCCGACAGGCCCCAGGCCGACCGACGGACGTCTACTTTTTCGCCACCTGCGTCATCGACCAGTTTTACCCCGAAGCCGGGCTCGATGCCATCCGCCTCCTGGAGCGCGAGGGAGTCACTGTCCACTTCCCGGCGGACCAGACCTGCTGCGGTCAGCCCGCCTACACCAGCGGCTTCCATGCCGAGGCCCGCCAGGTGGCACGCCGGCAACTGGACCTTTTTCCGGAGCCGTGGCCGGTGGTGGTTCCTTCCGGGTCCTGCGCCGGCATGATGAAGCACCACTACCCGAGCTTCTTCGCCGGCGAGCCGGAAGCCAGGAAACAGGCCGAGGCGCTGTCCGGACGTATTTACGAATTCACCGAGTTCCTGGTCCATGTCCTGGGCTATGAGCCGAAGGATGCAAGCGGCCCCACCAAGGTCGTGCTCCATACCTCCTGCTCCGCCCGCCGGGAGATGGGAGCGCATGTCACCGGCCGTGCCCTCCTGGACAAGCTCGACGGAGTCACCGTCGCCCAGCAGGACCACGAAGCCGAATGCTGCGGCTTCGGTGGCACCTTTGCCCTGCGCCATCCGGAAATTTCCGCCGCCATGGTGCGGGACAAGGTGGCAGCCCTGAAAGCGACCGGCGCCGAAAAGGTGGTCAGCGCCGATTGCGGTTGCCTGATGAACATCCTGGGCCACGCCGCCTGGCAGGACCGGCAGGAAGGCCGCCGGCAGCTCAGCCTCCCCGGCGAGCATATCGCCAGTTTTCTGCTGAAGCGGACTGGAGGTAGCCGATGAGTGCCCGCGACCGGATCTTGCAGCGCCTGACCGCGGTCCAGGCGAAGGAGCCGTCTCCGGCACCGGAGCCTGAACACTGGTACGCCAGCCGGGCCCGCAACGAATCGGCCGATGGCCGGGCCCGGCGTTTCGCCGCCATGATGGAAGGCGCCCGGGCCGAGGTGCACCGGGTTGATCGCCACAACTGGGTGGAGAAGCTTCGGGAAATCCTGGCTGCCAAGAGCATCGGCAATCTGCTCATCGCCCCGGACACGGCCCACGGCAGCGCCGCCCGGGACGGGTTGGCCAACAGCGGCATCGCCTGCCTGGCCTACGACCGCCCCATCGAGGCCTGGAAGCCGGAATTGTTCCACCATGTCCAGGCCAGCCTGACCGCGGCCCGCAGCGCCATCGCGGAAACCGGCACCCTGGTCCTCTGGCCGGACGCCCACGAGCCCCGCCTGATGTCCCTGGTGCCGCCGGTGCATTTTGTCCTCGTCGACGCCGCCCATATCCACGCCACCTTTTTCGACGCCCTGCGGGCCGAAAACTGGGCAGCCGGCATGCCGACCAACGCCCTCCTCATTTCCAGCCCTTCGAAGACTGCCGACATCCAGCAGACCCTGGCCTACGGAGCCCACGGCCCCAAGGAACTGGTGGTGCTGCTGCTGGAGGATGCGCCATGAGCCGGCAGCCGCTCCATTACATACCGACCACTGGTTTCCGGGAGCGCTCGAAAGCCGTGGTGGAGGACGATTTTCTCCAAAAGAGCTTCCGGGGGGCCATGGATTTCCTCATGGCCAAGCGCGCTGCCCAGTTCCCGGATGGCAATGAGTTCGAAAGCCTGCGCCGCCTGGGAGAGCAAATCCGCCGGAACAGCCTCGACAAGCTGCCCGCCCTGCTGACCCAACTGGAGGCCAACCTGGTGCGCAACGGCATCCAGGTCCATTGGGCGGAAACGCCGGAGGAAGCCAACCGCATCATCCTCGCCATCTGCGAGAAGCACGGCGCCAAACGCATGGTCAAGGGCAAATCCATGGTCAGCGAGGAAATCGAGTTCAACCACGCGGCCGAGGCGGCAGGGGTCGAGGCCATCGAAACCGACATGGGGGAATACATCCTCCAGCTCGCCGGCGAGAAGCCCTCCCATATCATCATGCCGGCCATCCACAAGACCAAGGCGCAGATCGCCCGCCTCTTCGAGGAGAAGATTCCCGGCGTGGCCTATACTGAAGACGTGGATGCCCTCATCCAGATCGGCCGCCGGGTGCTGCGGCAGAAATTCCTGGAAGCGGACATCGGCCTCTCCGGCGTCAACTTCGCCGTGGCCGAGACCGGCACCCTGTGCCTGGTCGAAAACGAGGGCAATGGCCGCCTGTCCACCACCGTCCCCAAGGTCCATGTGGCCATTACCGGCATCGAGAAGGTGATCGAGAAGCTGGAGCACGTGCCGCCCCTCCTGTCCCTGCTCACCCGCTCGGCCACCGGCCAGAACATCACCACCTACTTCAACATAATCTCCCGGCCCCGCCAGCCGGGGGAAAAGGACGGCCCGGAGGAAGTCCACCTGGTGCTCCTCGACAACGGCCGCACCCAGCCCTTCGCCGACGAGGAGCTGCGCCAGACCCTGCAGTGCATCCGCTGCGGCGCCTGCATGAACCATTGCCCGGTCTACACCCACATCGGCGGCCACGCCTACGGCACCACCTACCCGGGTCCCATCGGGGAGATCATTTCCCCCCATCTCCTGGGCCTGGAAGCCACTGCCGCCCTACCATCCGCCTCCAGCCTGTGCGGGGCCTGCGGCGATGTCTGCCCGGTGAATATCCCCATCCCGGATCTTCTCGTCCGGCTGCGCACCGAGGTCTATTCAGAACCCTGTCCGGATGCCCGGCTCAAGGGCCAGGGTGCCGGCTACAGTCCTTGGATGACCGCCATCTGGCGGGCCTGGGCCGCCATCTACGGCCACCCGGCCCTTTATCGCGTTTATTCCTGGTTGGCCAGCCGCCTTAACTGGCTGACGCCTGCCCGGCAGGCTGGCTGGACTTCGGTGCGCACGCCCCTGACTCCGGCGCCCAGGCGCCTGCGGGATCTGCTCAAGGAGAAACGCTGACTTCCGGAGCCGGTTCGTCTTTCTGGCGGTAACCGGCCCGGACCGTAGCCAGGATGGCCCGCAGGATCTCAATGGGCTCGGGCGGACAGCCTGGCACCACCCGATCCACCGGGATGACCCGGGATACGCTGCCGACGCAGGCGTAGCTCTCCCCGAAAATGCCGCCGTCGCAGCCGCAGTCGCCAACCGCCACCACCAGCTTGGGGGCCGGCGTGGCGTCGTAGGTGCGCTTGAGGGCAACCGCCATGTTGCGGGACACCGGCCCGGTGACCAGCAGCATGTCGGCGTGGCGCGGGCTGGCGACGAACTTGATCCCCAGCCCTTCCAGGTTGTAGTAGGGATTGTTGACGGCGTGGATTTCCAGCTCGCAGCCGTTGCAGGAGCCCGCATCCACCTCCCGGATGGTGAGGGCCTTGCCGAGGGTCTGCAGGATTTCCCGCTGGATGCGTTCGGCCTCCTGACGGCAATCGTCCGGCGGCACCGGCGCCGGTTCGGTCACCACGCCGGTTCTGACAATCTGCTTAACGAGCTTCCACATCAGCGGTCATGCCCCGAATAACTGAGGTTGAAGGATTTGTTGATGAGCGGGAAATCGGGAACGATATTGCCGATCACCGCATGTTCGAGGACAGGCCAGTTCTGCCAGGAGGGGTCATGGCAGTGGCAGCGGCGAACGCGCTCGCGGCCCTCCAGTTCCAGGGCGACGAAGATTTCTCCCCGCCAGCCCTCGACCCAGCCGGCTCCGTATTCCGACAACGGATCAGCCGCCGGCGTACCTAGCAGAGGGCCCGCCGGGAGACCCTTGGCGATTTCCCGCAGGAGGCGTAGCGACTCCAAGACTTCCTTGAACCGTACCGCGACCCGAGCAGCCACGTCGCCGCCCCGTTCGGTGGCCATGGTCGCCCCCAGTTCTCCGTAGGGCATCACAGGGAAGTCGGTACGCAGATCGCGGGCAACGCCGCTGGCACGGCCTGCCAACCCGGTGAGACCGAGTCGGGTCGCCAGTTCCGGCGTCACCCGACCGGTGGTCAAGAATCGGTCCTGGAGGCCGGGATGGTCCTCGTAGATGGCTTCCAGTGCCCGCACCTCGGCCTCGACGGTATCGCACTGCCGCAGGATATCCCCTGCCCCTTCGGCCGACAGGTCCGCGGCGACGCCACCGGGCACGATCCGGTCCATGAGGAAGCGGTGCCCGAAAAGTTTCTTGTTGAGCCGCACCCAATCTTCCTTGAGGCGCATGAAGTGGGCGAGGCCGATGGCCAAGGCGGCGTCGTTGCCCAGAGCCCCCAGGTCCCCCAGGTGGTTGGCCACCCGCTCCCGCTCCAGGAACAGGGCCCGCAACCAGGCGGCCCGGGCCGGCGCCCGCAATCCCAAGGCCCCCTCATAGGCCATGCAGTACGCCCAGGCATAGGCCACCGTGGAATCCCCGGACACCCGCCCGGCGAGACGGTAGCCCTCGCCGGCGGGAAGCGTCTCGAAGCGCTTGTCGATGCCCTTGTGCTTGTAGCCGAGGCGCTCCTCGAGACGGAGCACCTTTTCCCCCACCACGGAAAAGCGGAAGTGACCCGGTTCGATAATGCCGGCGTGGACCGGGCCCACCGGAATCTCATGGACACCGTCCCCCTCGACCCGGACGAAAGGGTAATCCGCCAGTTCCTGACCGGGAAATTCTGCGTCCCCACCGGCACGCTTGCGCAACGGGAAGAAATCCCGGGGCCAGGCGCCATGGTTGAGCCAGGGGCGCGGGTCGGTGGATTCCTCCGGCACGACTCCCAGCAGGTCGGCGGCAGCGCGCTGCATGCGGTTGGCGCAGGGAAAAATTTCACTCAAATCCGGGTAGGTCGCCGCTCCCTCGGGCAGCGGCAATTCCACCCAGGTCAGCCCTTCCGGCAAGCCATAGGCGGCTGAAACGAAGAGGCGTCCGCCGCGCTCGCTTCCCCACAGGGAAACCAGGCGCCCATTGTTGTCGGCCGCGCTCCGGGCGGCGGCGAGCCAGTCGCCGCTTCCGACTTGCCGCCGCCACACGGGCATTGGCCCCGGGAGACGGTCGGCAGTGGCGTTGAGATCGGAAACCAGCATTCTTCAGCCTCCAATCATACGGGCGGCCTGGCGATACCAGCCGTCCAGGTAAGGGGGGATGTAGAGCCCCAGCATGAGCCCCAGGCCCAAATGGACAAAGACCGGCACCAGGGCCGGCGGATGGGCCAGGGGCTTCAGGTGGGTATCGCCGAAGACCATGGGCTGGACCCGGCTGAAGATGGCGGCGAAGGCGACTCCCAGGGCCAGGAGCAGCAAGGGGGTAGCCCACGGTAGATCCCGCATGGCCGTGGTCAGGATGAGGAATTCGCTGGCAAAGACGCCGAAGGGAGGCATGCCCAGGATGGCGAGAGCCCCGAGCATCAGCCCCCAGCCCACCGTGGGGCTGACCTTCAGCAGCCCCCGGATCTCCTCCATGATCTGGGTACCGGCCTTCTGGGCGGCATGGCCAACGGCAAAGAAGATGGCGGACTTGATGAGGGAGTGCACCGTCATGTGCAGGAGCCCGGCGAAATTGGCGATGGGGCCGCCCATGCCGAAGGCGAAGGTCATGAGGCCCATGTGCTCGATGGAGGAATAGGCGAACATGCGCTTGACATCTTTCTGCCGGGACAGGAAGAAAGCGGCGGCGACGACGGAAACGAGGCCGAAGCCCACCATCAGGTCGCCGGCGAAGCGGCTGTGCAGAGCCCCGTCGGTCAGTACCTTGCAGCGGATGACTGCGTACAGCGCCACATTGAGGAGCAGCCCCGAGAGCACCGCCGAAATGGGGGTCGGGCCCTCCGCATGGGCGTCCGGAAGCCAGTTATGCACCGGCACCAGGCCCACCTTCGTGCCGTAGCCGAGAAGGAGGAAGACGAAGCCCAGGGACATGATGGTGGGATTGAGCTGGCCCTTCACCGCCTCCAGATTGGTCCACAGCAGGGCCTCGATGCCCTGTCCGATCACCGGGTGGGCCGCCATGTAGAGCAGGATGGTGCCGAAGAGCGCCTGGGCGATGCCGACGCCGCACAGGATGAAGTATTTCCAGGCAGCCTCCAGGCTGGCCGGTGTCCGGTAGACGGAGACTAGCAGGACCGTCGTCAAGGTGGCCGCTTCCATGGCCACCCACAGCATGCCCAGGTTGTTGGTGGTGAGCGCCAGCAGCATGGTGAAGGAAAAGAAGTGGTACATGCTGTGGTACAGCCGCATGCGGCGCGGGGTCATCTTGCCGTGCTCCTCCTCCAGGCGCATGTAGGGCCGGGAGAAGATGGCCGTGGTCAGGGCGACGAAGGCGGTCAAGGTCACCAGGAAGACATTCAGGGGATCGATGAAGAATTCCTTGTCCCAGGCGAACAGCGGCCCGTCGGCAATGATCTCGATGGTCAGGACGACCGCCGCCACGAAGGTACCCAGGCTGAAGGCCACATTCACGTCGCGGGCATAGGGGCGATGCCCGACGAGGGCCAGTACCAGACCGCCGACGAGGGGAATGCCAAGCACTAAAAAGAGCGCCTCCATGGGCTCACTCCTCCTTGAGTTTTTCCAGGTGGCGGATATCCAGGCTGTCGAACTGCTCGCGAATCTGGAACATGAATACCCCCAGGATGAAAATCCCCACCAGGACGTCCAGGGCGATCCCCAGCTCGACCACCATGGGCATGCCGTAGGTCGCCGAGGTGGCGGCGAAGAACAGGGCGTTTTCCATGGTAAGGAAGCCGATCACCTGGGGCACCGCCTTGGCCCGGGTAATCATCATCATGAAGGACAACAGAACGCAGGCCAGGGCGATGCCCAGGGTGCCGCGGGCAATGGAGGCGGACAGCTTCGAAATCGGCAGGGCCAGGTTGAAGGCAAAAACCACCAGGACGATGCCGATCAGCATGAGGGTGGGGATATTGAGCATGGTCTCGATATCCCAGCGCACGTTAAGGCGGTCGATGAGCCGATGCAGGAGAAACGGGATGAGGGCGACCTTGAGCGCCAGGGTCAAGGCAGCCGAATAGTAGAGATGGTGCTGTTGCGTAACATAGGCGACCACCACCGTGGCACCGACCACCGTCAGCCCCTGAAAGGTGAACAGGTGGATCAGGGTGACGATGCGGCGCTGGGAAAGCATGGCGAAGGCGAGGATCAGCATCACCGCCGCGAACAGGTTGATGAGTTGTCCGATGAGGGCGTCCATCTCAGGCTCCCAGGAGGAAATGCACCAGCATGCCGATGACCGCCAGCAGGAAGGCGGTCGCCAGGAACTCCGGGACCCGGAAGATCCGCATCTTGGCACTCACCGACTCGATCAGGGCCAGCAGGAAGCCGCCGATGGCGAGCTTGCCCACCAGCACCGGCACGGCGTAGAGGAGCGCGCCAGGATCCTGGACCTTGGCGATGCCCCAGGGGAAGAAGAGGGCCAGGCCGATGCAGGAGTAGGCAAAAAGCTTCAAGGCCGCAGCCCATTCGATGAGGGCCAGGTGCCGTCCCGAGTATTCGAGGATCAGGGCCTCGTGAATCATCGTCAATTCCAGGTGGGTCGCCGGATTATCGACGGGTACCCGGGCGTTCTCGGCAAAGGAGACGAAAGAGAAGGCCAGGCCGGCGAAGGCCAGGCTCGGGTAGATGGCGAACTCCCGGTGGGCCAGGCTTTCGACGATGCTGGTGAGGGCCGTGGACCCGCTGATCAGGGAAGCGGTAAAGAACACCGTCAGCAGCGCCGGTTCCGCCAGGAAGCCGATGAGCATCTCGCGGCGTGCTCCCAGGCTGCCGAAAGCGGTGCCGATATCCATGGCGGCCAGGGAAATGAATACCCGGGCCACGGCAAAGAGCCCCACCAGGGCGATGGCATCGGCAGCCAGGGAAAGGGGCAATTCGGTGGAAAGGGTCGGAATGATGCCACAGCTCAGGGCCATGCAGCCGAAGACCACATAGGGCGCCGCCCGAAAAAGCGGGGACGCGGTTTCCGCCACCACCGATTCCTTGACGAAAAGCTTGTTCAGGGTGCGATAGGGCTGGAGCAGCCCCGGCCCCCTGCGGTTCTGGAACCAGGCCCGCCATTGATTGACCCAGCCCATCAACAGGGGGGCCAGCACCAGCGCCGCCAGGATGGCCAGCGCTTGGGAAAGGAAACCGGTCGGACTCATCGCTGCACCAGGAAGAGCATGAACAACAGGGTCAGGAAGCTGTAGAGGAGATAAACGGCAATGCGCCCCTGTTGCAGGCGCCCCACCTTTTCCGCCGCGAACTCGACCACCCGGGCCACCGGCAGGTAGAACCGGTGCCAGAAATGGTCGGTGACCGATACGTGGTACCGGGGCGCCACGTCGAAGGGGGATGGCACATGCCGTTCGAGCCTGAAGAAGGGTTCGAAAATCTGCCGTATCGGTTGGCCGAACCCTTCGGCGGTGTCCTGCATGCGGGGCGTCTGCCACGGGTAGCCGCAATCCCACGGCGCCGAGCGGCGCAACTGGCCGTGGTACAGCACTCGAACCAGGCCGTAGGCCAGGAGAAAGGCGACCACGACCCCGATGAAGAAGAAGACCGGTCCGTAGCTGGCCCGCTCGATGGAGGTCGGCGCCAGCAGCCACCAGCCGTTGGCCGCCACCTTGCGGCCCAGCCCCGCTCCCACCAGGGGCGTGGTCACCGGATCGATGAGCTGGATGATGAAGTTCGGGAAAAGGCCGAGGCCGATGCACCAGACGGCCAGCCAGGCCATGCCCGCCTTTTCCCAGCCGCCGCCGTCATGGGCATGCTGGAGTTTTCCATCCCGGGGCTGGCCGAGGAAGATGATGCCGAAGAATTTCACCATGGTGTAGCCGGCCAGGGCCGCGATCAGGGCGATGGCGGCGGCGACGATGGGAATGAGCATGTTGAGGAAGGAATTCGGCAAACCTGGGGTGAACAGGAAGCTCTGCAGCAGCAGCCACTCGGAAACGAAGCCGGAGAGCGGGGGCAGACCGGAACTGGCGAATACGCCGATGAGGACGAGCCAGGCCACCCAGGGCATGAAGCGGATGAGACCGCCCAGGTGGCCCAGGTTGCGCTCCCCGGTGGCGTGCAGCACCGCCCCGGTGCCGACGAACAGCAGGCTTTTGAAGAAGGCGTGGCTGACCACGTGGTAGAGGCAGGCGGTCAGCGCCAGGGCCGCCAGCTCCGCCATGCCGTAGGACTTGAAGAGCAGGGTCAAGCCGATGGCGGCCAGCAGGAGGCCGATGTTCTCGATGGACGAGTAGGCCAGCAGCCGTTTCATGTCGGTCTGGACGGTGGCGAAAACCACGCCGTAAAGCGCGGTGAACAAGCCGATGGCGAGCAAGGCGACGCCCCACCAGCCCAGTTGCAGATGCAGCAGATCGAAGGAAACCCGCAGGAGCCCGTAGATGGCCGTCTTCAGCATGACGCCGCTCATCAGGGCGGAGACCGGCGACGGGGCGGCGGGATGGGCCTCGGGCAGCCAGACGTGGAGGGGCAGCATGCCGGCCTTGGCGCCGAACCCCAGGACCGCCAGGAGAAAGGCGGCGGAGGCCCAGAAGGGCGACAGGGATTGCTCCCGCATATTGGCGAAGGTGTAGTCGCCGGTATTGGCCTGCAGGACACCGAAGCAAAGGAGGATGGCGATGGCGCCGATATGGGCGATCAGGAGGTAGAGGAAACCGGCCTGGCGGATTTCCGGCACCCGATGGTTGGCGGTGACCAGGAAGAACGAGGACAGCGCCATGGTTTCCCAGGCCACCATGAAGGCGTAGGCATCGTCCGCCAGGACTACCAGCGCCATGCTGGCCAGGAAGAGATGGTATTCCAGGCAGAGCAGGCCGGGGGGCGTCCCCTCTCCCTGGCGAAAATAGCCGGCGGCGAAGATGGAAACACCGGCGCCGGCGCCGCCGATCACCAGCAGGAAAAAGGCCGAGAGGCTGTCCAGGCGCAGGTGAAAAGGCAGTTGCGGCAGGCCGATGGGCAGGGTGACCACCTCCGGCGTGCCCATCAGTCCGTTGATGGCCGCTGCGGCGAGCAGAAGCCCGACGGCGCTCCCCAGGGGAAACAGGACCCGGGCGACGACGGCGAAGTGGCGCAGGGCCATGATGCCCAAGGCACCGGTCAGCAACCATCCCCCGATAGCAACCAGGATCCAATCAACAGCCAACCAGTTCTGCATTGAACAAGCGTCCTCGTTGGAGTGAAGCAGTGGCAAGCATAGCGGCGATCATTGGAGCCATGCCAGAGAATTGAAATTATATGTAGTTTGACTTGGCGGGGAATCGTGATTTTTGTCATCCATGAGGATTACTACCGCCATGTCACCGCCTACGCCCAAGCTAACTCTTCCGGGCAGCCCCGGAAGGAAGGCCGGCGCAGTTCTTCGAATATTGCGGCCCTGGTGGTCGGGATTTCCCGGGATGGCATCCAAAGAATGTTTTGCTAATGTAGCTTCTCTAAGGACATGACAGCCTTCCACCCTCCGACACCAAAGGAAAACCGATGTACAAGAAAATAATGGTCGCCATCGACGACAGTGAAATGTCCCGTTGCGCCCTTAAGGAGGCAACCCTCCTGGCCCACGCCCACGGTGCCCGCCTGTGCGTCGTCCATGTCGCCGATGAGACCCTTATGGGGATGCATCACCGCACCTTCGCCACCACATTGAATCTGGAACACGCCCGCCAGGCCATTCGCGATGCCGGCCGAAAGCTGCTGGACGAGGCGCAGCAGGGTGTTGTCAATGTCCAGAGCGAAACCCTGCTGCTGGAAGCCAGCACCCAGCGGGTGTCCGAGACCATCGCCGATGCCGCCAAGACTTGGCAGGCCGACCTGGTCGTGGCGGGAACCCATGGCCGACGCGGCCTGCAGCGCCTCATCCTCGGGTCCGTGGCGGAACAACTCGTCCGCTTGGCCCCGGTTTCCATTCTCCTCGTACGCAGCCACTGATGCCCGATCCCATCCAGAATCCCCATTTCGACGCCGCCAAGGACGAACCCCTGCGCCAGGATATCCGGCTGCTCGGCAAGATCCTCGGCGACACCGTGCGCCAACAGGAAGGCGAGGAAGTCTTCGACATCGTCGAGCGCGTCCGTCAGACCGCCGTACGCTTCGCCCGGGAGGGCGATCCCGCCGCCCGGTCGGAACTGTCGGCCCTCCTCGACCACCTGCCCCGGGAAACCACCCGGGCCGTGGTGCGGGCCTTCAGCTTCTTCCTGCAGCTTGCCAACATCGCCGAGGACCAGCACCACATCCGCCGCCGCCGGGCCTACGACCTGGCCGGCTCGCCGCCCCGGGAAGGCAGCCTGCCCCATGCCCTCGACCGCCTGGCCGAGTCCGGCGTCGCCCCCGAGACCGTCGCCGATTTCTTCGCCCACGCCCTGCTGTCGCCGGTGCTCACCGCCCATCCCACCGAGGTCCAGCGCCAGAGCATGCTGCAGAGCCAGCGCCAGATCGCCCACCTCATGGAGGAGCGGGAGCGCCTACGCCTGACCCCTGAGGAACAGGCCGAGAACGATACGGCCCTGGCCCGCTCGGTGCTGACCCTGTGGCAGACCCGCATGGTGCGACCGGTCCGGCTCAAGGTCATCGATGAGGTGCGGAACGGCATCAGCTACTTCAATTCGACCTTCTTCACCGAACTGCCCCGCCTCTACATTCATGCCACCCAATTCCTGGAGGAGCGTTATCCCCAGCAGGAATGGGCTCTGCCGCCGTTCTTCCAGGTGGGCAGCTGGATCGGCGGCGACCGGGACGGGAACCCCTTCGTGACCGCCGACATCCTGAGGGAAACCCTGCGCCTGCAGTCCGCTGCCGCCCTCGATTTCTACCTGGGCGAAATCCACGCCCTGGGTGCCGAACTGCCCATGTCGGATCTCCTGGTGGAGGTGACGCCCGAACTGGCCGCCCTCTCCAACCACTCCCCCGACAAGTCGCCCCAGCGCGCCGACGAACCTTACCGCCGGGCGCTGACCGGCATCTATGCCCGGCTGGCCAGCACCGCCCGCCGCCTGGACCGCCTGGAGCCCCTGCGCCACGCGGTGGGAGAAGCGGAGCCCTACCCCACGCCGGAGGCCCTGCGCACCGATCTCAAGATTCTCGCCAATTCCCTCAAGGCCAACGGCAGTGCCCTCCTGGCCGGGGGCCGGCTGCGCCGCCTGCTGCGGGCCGTCCAGGTTTTCGGCTTCCACCTGGCGCCCATCGACCTGCGGCAGAATTCCGACGTCCATGCCCGCACCGTCGGCGAACTCCTGGCTGCCGCCGGCGCCTGCGCCGATTACGCCGGCCTGGATGAATCGGCGCGCATCGCCCTGCTGGTGGGGGAGCTGTCCACCCGGCGCCCGCTCTATTCGCCCCACATCGACTATTCCGAGGAAACCCGGGGCGAACTGGCCATCTTCTTCGCTGCCCAGGAACTGCGCCTGCGTTACGGCCGGGCGGCCCTGCCCAATGCCATCATCTCCAAGACGGACGGCGTCTCCGACCTGCTGGAAGTGGCTCTCCTCCTGAAGGAGGCCGGCCTCCTGCATCCCGGACCCACGCCGGCCCTGGAAATGAACATCATTCCCCTCTTCGAAACCATCGAAGACCTCCGGCAGGCCCCGGCCACCCTGGATACCCTCTTCTCCCTGCCCGTCTATGCCTCCCTCCTCGCCAGCCGGGGACAGGAGCAAGAGGTCATGCTCGGCTATTCGGACAGCAACAAGGATGGTGGTTTTCTCACCTCCGGCTGGGAACTCTACAAGGCCGAGATCGAGCTTGCCCGGGTGTGCCGGCAGCACGGCGTGCGCCTGCGGCTTTTCCACGGCCGCGGCGGCTCCGTCGGCCGGGGCGGCGGTCCCAGCTACCAAGCCATCCTGGCCCAGCCGGCGGGTGCCGTCTCCGGGCAGATCCGCCTCACCGAGCAGGGGGAGGTCATCACCGCCAAGTACGGCAACCCGGATACCGGCCGCCGCAACCTGGAGGTGCTCCTGGCCGCCACTTTGGAAGCCAGCCTCACCGACCACGAGAACCGGGTCGAACCGGCCGAGGGCTTCCATCCCGTTCTCGAACGCCTGTCGGAACTCGCCTTCCGGGCCTACCGCAGCCTGGTTTACGAGACCGAAGGCTTCGCCCGCTATTTCCGTGAATCGACCCCGGTTTCGGAAATCGCCAACCTCAACATCGGCAGCCGCCCCGCCTCCCGCAAGGCTTCCGAGCGCATCGAGGATTTACGGGCCATTCCCTGGGTCTTCAGTTGGGCTCAGTGCCGCCTGATGCTGCCAGGCTGGTACGGCTTCGGTTCGGCGGTGGATGCCTGGCTGTCGGAAAATCCCCAGGGCCTCGACACCCTGCGCCGCATGTATCGGGGCTGGCCCTTCTTCCGCTCCCTGCTGTCCAATATGGATATGGTCCTGGCCAAGACCGACCTCGGAATCGCCTCCCGCTATGCCGAACTGGTGACCGATGCCGAACTGCGGGAGCGGGTATTCGGGGCGCTGCAGAGGGAATGGGAACTCACCCGCCGCCATGTCCTGGCCATCGAGGAGCAGGACGACTTCCTTTCGGATAGCCCCCTTCTGAAGCGCTCGATCCAGCAGCGCTTCCCCTACATGGATCCCCTCAACCACCTGCAGGTGGAACTGCTGCGCCGCTATCGGAGCGGGGACACGGACGAGCGGGTGGCACGGGGCATCCATCTGACCATCAACGGGGTGGCGGCCGGCCTCCGGAATAGCGGATAATGGGCAGATGGTCATCAAACGCACCGCATTTTTCGTGTCCGACGGCACCGGCCTCACCGCCGAAGCCCTCGGGCACAGCCTCCTGACCCAGTTCGAGGATGTGGAGTTCCGGCTGATCCGCATCCCCTTCGTGGACGATGCCGATAAGGCCCACGCCGCCGTCATCCGTATCAACGATACCGGCGAACGGGACGGTATTCGGCCCATTCTGTTCACCACCCTGGTGAATTCAAAGCTGGCCGCCATCGTTCACGAGGCGGATGCCTTCTGCCTGTCCTTTTTCGAGACTTTCCTTGCCCCCCTGGAAAACGAACTCGGGGTCAAGTCTTCCCACACGATCGGCCGCTCCCACGGCACCACCGACAGCTCCGACTACAAGCAGCGCATCGAGGCCATCAACTACACCCTGGCCCACGACGACGGCATCACCGATCGCGACCTGGAACAGGCGGATGTGGTCTTGGTGGGGGTGTCCCGGTGCGGCAAGACCCCGACCTCCCTTTACCTGGCCATGCAGTTCGGCCTGAAAGCCGCCAATTTCCCCCTCATCCCCGAGGACTTCGACCGCGGCCAGTTGCCGGGCAGCCTGGAAAGGCACAGGGGCAAGCTTTTCGGCCTCACCATCCAGCCCGAGCGCTTGGCGCAAATCCGCGAGGAACGGCGTCCAAACAGCCGCTATGCCAGCCTGTCCAACTGCCGCTATGAAATCGGTGAGGCGGAAAAGATGATGCGGCGGGAAAGCATCCGCTGGCTGGACTCATCGACCAAGTCCATCGAGGAAATCGCCGCCACCGTCCTCCAGGAACTGAAGCTAAGCTAGGCGCCGGCGCAGGGTCTCGAAAAGACAGACCGCGGCGGCGGCCCCGACATTCAGGGACTCCACCTGACCGGGCATGGGGATTCTGATCCGCAGTTTGGCGGCGGCGGCCACTTCCGGCCTCACCCCCAGTCCTTCCGAGCCGAAGACCCAGGCGACGGGGCCCTCCCAGCGGGCCTCGAACAGGGATTGCGCCCCCTCCAGGCAGGTTACCGCCGCCGTGCCGGCGTAGCTTTTGAGGAAGGACGCGAGGTCTGCATCCTCAAAAATATCGATGACGAAATGGGCCCCCTGCCCGGCCCGCAGCACCTTGGGGGACCAGGGGGCCGCGCAGTCCGGGGCCAGCAGCACCTGCCGGAAACCGGCTGCCGCGGCCGTCCGCAGCAGGGTCCCGACGTTGCCGGGATCCTGAAGGCCGTCCAGGAGGACCGTATCCGCCGCGCCGTCCGGCGCTTTTCCGCCTGCCGGCGGCTCGGCCACCGCCATGATCCCGCTCGGATGATCGACGACGCCCACCTCCCGAAAAAGGGCGTCGGACAGCAAGACGGCTTCCCGCCCGGCAATGAAGTCGCAAATCTCGGCCCGTTCCAGCCCGGACTCGCTCACCGCCAGGTTCTCCACCGAACCAACGGCAGTCTCATAGGCGGTGATGAGATGAATGCCGTCCAGCAGGGTGCGACCGGTTTTCCGCCTTTCCCGTCCGGACTGGGCAAGCCGCTTCAATTCCTTGAAGAACGGGTTGTCCCGGGACTGGATATGCTTCACGTACCGCTTTCGAGCAGAAGGCGGACCGGTCCGTAGCTGCGCCGATGGATGGGGGAAACTCCGTGTTCCCGCAGAGCCTTCAGATGGACTGCCGTCGGGTAGCCCATGTGGCGGTCCAGCCCGTACAGGGGATAGGACTGGTGCAGCCGCCGCATTTCGTGATCGCGGCTGGTCTTGGCCAGAATCGATGCCGCCGCGATGGGCGCGATGCTGCCGTCCCCCTTGACGATGGCCTGCACCGGGCAATTCAGTGCCGGGCAGACATTGCCATCCACCAGGGCCCCGGCAGGCAGCACCCCCAATCTCGCCACGGCGCGCTGCATGGCGAGGAGGCTCGCCTGCAGGATGTTGATGGCGTCGATTTCCTCCACCGTTGCCCAGGCGATGGCCCAGGCAATGGCCTCGGCCTTGATGGTTTCCGCCAGGGCTTCCCGTTTCTTTTCGGAAAGCTTCTTCGAATCATTGAGCCCGGCGATGGGCCGGGCCGGATCGAGGATCACCGCCGCCGCCACCACCGGCCCTGCCAGGGGGCCGCGGCCAGCCTCGTCGAGGCCGCACACCAGGCCTTCGGGATAACTCAGTGCAGGCATTCGATAATCGCCGCAGCGGCTTTTTCCGCCGTGTCCTGTTTGAGCTGTAGATGGATATCGGTGAATACCTCTTCCATCTCGGCGGCGCCGTCCTTATCCTCGTAAAGCTTGATCAGGGCCTGCGCCAGGTTTTCCGCCGTGGCCTCGTCCTGGAGAATCTCCGGCACCACCATGCGCCCTGCCAGAATGTTGGGCAGGCCCACGTAGGGCAGATAGCCCATGCGTTTCATGAGCCAGTACGAACCCCGGGCCATTTTGTAGGTAATGGCCAAGGGACGCTTGATGAGCGCCGCTTCGAGGGTGGCGGTACCGCTCGCCACCAGGGAGACATCGGCCGCGCCGAGGGCGTCCTGGGCATGACCGAAGAGGAGGCGGAAAGGCACGGCCCCGGCATCCTGGCGATAGATGGCGGCCTCGAAGCGCAGCCGGGTTTCCCGCGTCACCAGGGGCACCAGGAACTGGGCGTTGGGAAGGTGCTGGCCATGGATCAGCTTGGCCGTCTGGACGAAGGTATCGGCCATGTACTCCAGTTCCGACTGGCGGCTGCCGGGCAGCAGAGCGAAGATCGGCACATTCCGTGGCAGATCGAGTTTCTCCCGCATGGCAACCTTGTTGGTCTGCAGGGGAATCATGTCCGCCAGGGGATGGCCGACGTAGGCCACCGGGATGCCTTCCTTCTTGTAGAGGGGAGGCTCCATGGGGAAAAGGGCCAGCACCTTGGACACAGCCCGCTGTATCTTCTTGATGCGGCCACCCCGCCAGGCCCAGATCGAAGGACTGACATAGTGGATCGTCGTGATCCCGTGGCTCTTGAGGGAAGCCTCCAGGTCCAGGTTGAAGTCCGGCGCATCCACCCCGATGAAGATGTCGGGGGGATTGGCCAGAAGTTGCTTCTTCAATTGCCGTCGGATGCCGGCGATTTCGCGGTAATGCCTCAGGACCTCCACATAGCCGCGCACGGCCAGCTTTTCCAGTGGCCACCAGGGTTCGAACCCCTGGGCCGCCATCTTGGGACCGCCGATACCGAAAAATTTGGCCCCGGGGAGACGGGCCTTGAGGGCCGCGATGAGGTGGCTGGCGAGCAGGTCTCCGGAAGCCTCGCCCGCGACCATGGCGATGCGAACTTCCTTCATCGAATAATGCCGCGTTTCGAGATATTGAGAAAATCGACGAACAATTGAACGTCCGGCTGATCCTTGGCGGCTTCCACCAGCTTGGCCTTGGCTTCTTCCAGCATCAGCCCCGACTTGTAGATGGTCCGATAGGCTCGCTTCAGGGCGGTGATCGCCTCGGGGGTGAAGCCCCGGCGCTTCAGGCCTTCCACATTGATGCCGTAAGGCTGGGCGGTGTTGCCGGCCGCCATCAGGTAGGGGGGAACGTCCTGCAGGACCACCGATCCCACCGCAGTCATGACATGGGCGCCGATCCGGCAGAATTGGTGCACACCGGTGAAGCCGCCCAGGATGGCCCAGTCGTCGATATGGACATGACCGGCCAACTGGGTGTTATTGGCGAAAGTAGTGTGGTTGCCGACTTGGCAGTCATGGGCGACATGGACATAGGCCATGATCCAGTTGTCGTCGCCTATTCGGGTGACGCCGGCATCCTGAGCGGTGCCCAGGTTGAAGGTGCAGAATTCCCGAATGGTGTTGCGGTCGCCGATTTCGAGCCGGGTGTCTTCTCCGGCGTATTTCTTGTCCTGGGGCACTTCGCCCAGGGAGCAGAACTGGAAGATGCGGTTATCGCACCCGATCCGGGTATGGCCCGTAATGACGGCATGGGGCCCGACCTCGGTGTTGTCGCCGATCTCGACGTTCGGGCCGATGATGGAGTAGGCACCGATGCTGACATTGCCCCCCAGTTTGGCGCCCGGATCGACAAGAGCGGTCGGATGGATCATTGCTCGATATCCCGCTTGGCGCACATGAGCTTGGCTTCGGCGGCGATCTCGCCGTCCACCCGGGCCACGGCCTTGTATTTCCAGATGCCCCGGATCTGGCGCTCGATCTCCACATGGAGGTGGAGCTGGTCCCCCGGCATCACCGGCTTCTTGAAACGGGCTTCATCGATGCCGACGAAGTAGAAGACCGAATTGGGATCCGGCTTCTCGCCCATTGTCTTGAAGGACAGGATACCCGCCGCCTGGGCCAGGGCTTCCATGATCAAAACCCCCGGCATCACTGGATGGTGGGGAAAGTGGCCGGTGAAGAACGGCTCGTTGATGGTGACGTTCTTGTAGGCATGGATGGATTTACCCACCTCCAGTTCCAGCACCCGGTCCACCAGCAGGAAGGGAAAGCGGTGCGGGAGGTGTTCGAGAATCTGATGAATATCCATTGACTTAATCCTTTGTGTTATCTGCCTGAAGTTTTTTCTCAAGTTCGGCAACCCGCTCGGCAAGACGGGCCAGGTGGCGTACCTGGGCGGCGTTATGGAGCCAGCGGTCATGCTCCTCAAGGGGAAAGAGGGCCGTGTACTTGCCAGCCTTGGCAATGCTCTTCATGACCATGGAGCCGGGCGAAATGATGGTGCCGTCGGCGATTTCCAGGTGCCCCAGGATCATGGCGGCGCCACCGAGCATGCAGCCCTTGCCGATCCGGGTGCTGCCGGCGATGCCGACACAGCCGGCAATCACCGAATGGTCGCCGATGATGCAGTTGTGGCCGATTTGTATCTGGTTGTCGAGCTTCACCCCATTGCCGATGATCGTGTCATCCAGGGCGCCTCGATCGATACTGGTATTGGCGCCGATTTCCACGTCGTCGCCGATCACGACCCGGCCGATCTGGGGAATCTTGACCCAGCGTCCGCCTTCCGGGGCGAAGCCAAAGCCGTCGGCGCCGATGACGGCACCGGAATGGATGATGGCGTTGCAGCCCACCACGCAGCCGGGGTAGATGGTGACGTTGGGGTGGAGGACGCTGCCCGCCCCGATAGTTACGCCATCGCCGACGACGCAGCCGGCATGGATCACCACCCCGTCTCCCAGCACCACATCCTTGCCGATGGCCGCCGCGGGGCCAACCGAGGCCGAGGGCGGCACGGCGGAAGCGCAGGCGGCGCTGCCATGCACACCCGGTGCCGGGCGTTCGATCGGGTTCAGCAGGGCCGCGACCCGGGCGTAATAGACGTAGGGATTGGCAGTGACGATGCGTGGCAGTTCGCTCGCGTCGGCAAAGGGCGGTGCCACGATGACGGCCGATGCCCCGGTCTCGGACAGCTGCCGCTTATATTTCAGGTTGCTCAGGAAGGCGATATCACCTGCCCCCGCTGTCGCCAGCGTCGCCACCTGGGAAACTTGTGTTTGGACGTCCCCAAGCACATCGCCGCCCAGGCGGGCGGCGATGTCGGCAAGGGAAAACGTGACCCGGCCTGGACGGGGCATTACTTGGTTTCGGCGAGAGCCTTGATGATTTTGTCGGTGATGTCGAGCCGGGGGCTGACCCAGACGACATCCTGCAGGATCAGGTCGAACTTGTCGGCTTCGGCGATCTGCTTGATGGCCTTGTTGGCCTTCTCGATCACCGCGGCGTTCTCTTCGTTCTGGCGCAGGTTCAGATCTTCGCGGAATTCACGCTGCTTGCGCTGGAAGTCCCGGGACAGATCGGCGAATTCCCGTTCCTTGGCCCGGCGATCGCTTTCCGACATGGTGACGGAATTCTTTTCCAGGTTCTCCTGCATGGCCTGGAGCTGCTTGGCCATCTTCTGCAGATCGGCGTCCCGCTTGGAGAATTCGCTCTCCAGCTTCTTGGCGGCCTTCACCGCAGCCGGCGCATCACGGAAAATGCGCTGGGTATTGACATACCCCACCTTCAACTCGGCCGCCCCCACGCCGCCGACGAACAGTGCGGACATCAACGAGGCCAGAACAAGGGATTTAGCTTTCAACATGATGCTCCTGAATCAAAAAGTAGTGCCCATCTGAAATTGGAATCGCTCGGTCCTGTCGCCGGGCTTGTCGTTAAGCGGTTGCGCAATGCTGAACTTGAGGGGGCCCAAGGGGGAAATCCAGGCCGCCGAAATGCCAGTCGAGTAACGCAATTCGCTGAGCTTCATTTTCTCGGAAAGACCGTAAACCTGTCCAGCGTCCACGAACCAGCCCAGGCGCACGGACTTCTCCATTCCGGGCACCCCCCAGAGCAGTTCCGTGTTGCCGACCAGGCGTTTGTTGCCGCCCAGCCGATCGTCCGAGAATTCTCCAGTCACCAGTCTGTCGCGAGGGCCCAGGCTGGCTGTCGCATAGCCCCGGACCGATCCGATGCCGCCGCCGTAGAAATTCTTGTAGAACGGCAGTTTCTGTCCGCTGAGTCCCTTGGCTCCGCCCAGTTCGGCATTAACCATCAGGGCAAAAGTCTTGGTGACCGGGAAGAATTGCTGATGCTGGATAGTGGCGCGGTAGTATTGCAGGTCCCCCCCTGGGAGTCCCCACTCAACGCCAGCCCGCTGCAAATAGCCGGTAGTCGGGTAGATGAAGCTGTCCTTGGTATCCTTGGCCCAGTTCAGGGTTGCTGGCAGCGTGATGTTCGTGCTGCCGAAGGTGTTGACGAAGTCCAGATAGCGCTGCGGACTGTCCGCATAGGTATCGACGGTCGTGGTATCGATACCGACGCCGACACCAATCGCTTCCTTCTCGGCAATCGGGAATCCCAAACGGACGCCGCCGCCTGTGGAGGCGGTCTTGTAGTTGCCCACCGTCAGAGAAGTCGGATTCACGGTGCGATGATAAACATCGTAACCGAGGCTGATTCCATCGATAGTGAAATACGGATCGGTATACGAAACCGCGATGATCTTGTTGATCTTGCCCGTATTGAGCTGAATCGAGGCGTTCTTGCCGCTGCCGAAGATATTGTTCTGGACGACGGAACCCGACAAGACCACTTTTTCCGTCGATGAGAAGCCGACGCCGAGCATCACATTGCCTGTCGGCTTTTCGGTGACATTGACATTCACATCCACCTGGTCGGCGGTCCCGGGAACTGCCGGCGTCTCTACCGTCACATCCTGGAAGAAGCCGAGCTTGTCCACCCGCTGCTTGGAAAGGGCCACCTTGTCGGCGTCGTACCAGCCGCCTTCCATCTGCCGCATCTCCCGGCGAATCACCTCGTCCCGGGTCTTGGTGTTGCCAGTCACGTTCACCCGGCGGACATACACCCGCTTGCCCGGATCGACGAAGATGGTGAAGGCGACCCGGTGTTTTTCCTTGTCCAGTTCCGGCGCCGCATTGACGTTGGCGAAGGCGTAGCCCTCCTTGCCCAGGCGGTCGCTGATGGCCTTGGTGGATTCGTTGACCTTTTCCCGGGAAAAGACATCGCCAGGCTTGATCTTCACCAGCTCCCGGAGTTCCGCCTCGGGCACGGTGAGATCGCCGGCCAGCTTGACGGACGACACCTGATAACGCTGACCCTCGTTGATATTGACGGTGATATAGACGTCCTGCTTATCCGGGGAAATGGAGACTTGAGTGGATTCGACATTGAATTCCAGGTAGCCCCGGTTCATGTAGAACGACTTCAGTTTCTCCAGGTCGGCGGACAGTTTTTGGCGGGAGTACTGGTCGTTCTTGGTATACCAGGTGAGCCATCCCGGCGTGGTCAACTGAAAAAGACCGAGCAAGTCCTTCTCGGGGAAATCCTTGGCGCCGACGATATTGATCTGCTTGATCTTGGCCGCCTGGCCTTCGTCGATATTGAAGTTGATGCTTACCCGGTTGCGTTCCAGGGGAGTTACAGTCGTGGTGATATTGACGCCGTACTTGCCCCGGGCCAGGTACTGCCGCTTCAGCTCCTGCTCGGCCTTGTCGAGGAGCGAGCGGTCGAAAATGCGGCCGTCGGCGATGCCGGTTTCCTTGAGGGCCTTCTTGATCTGATCCTTCTCGAACTCCTTCATGCCGACGAAGTCGATGGCTGCGATGGCCGGGCGCTCCTGCACCACGACCACCATCACGCCTCTCTCCACCTCGATGCGGACATCCTTGAAGAAGCCGGTTGCGAACAGGGCCTTGATGGCCTGGGCCGCCTTCTCGTCAGTCAGCGTATCTCCCACTTTCACGGGCAGGTAACTGAAGACCGTCCCCGCTTCCGTACGCTGAATACCCTCGATGCGAATGTCCTTGACAGCAAAAGGCTCGAACGCCGCCGCCGGCAGGACAAACAGTCCGGCGACCAGCGCCCCCAACAAAGTTTTTTTCATTTATTAGCCGGAAAGCAGGCGATTTATGTCATTAAAAAAGGCGAAAGCCATCAAGGCGAACAAAATGGAAAGGCCGATCTGCTGGCCCAGCTCCATCGCCCGTTCGGATAACGGGCTGCGCTTGACGACTTCTATCATATGATACAACAAATGCCCACCATCCAGCACCGGTATAGGCAGTAGATTCAGGACCCCGAGGCTGATGCTGACCAGGGCCATGAATTTCAGGTAATACTCCAACCCTGCCTTGGCCGACTGCCCCGCATAGTCGGCAATGGTGACCGGACCGGACAGATTGCGCCAGGACACCTCGCCGGTCAGCATCTTGCCCAGCATGACGAGGCTGAAACTCGACTGCTCCCAGGTTTCGCGCAGTGCTTTGCGCCCCGCCTCCAGCCAGCCGTAACTGATGAAGGCCCTGACCTCTGCCCTCGCCTGGGCATCGTCAGCTGCGGCCACGCCGATGCGGCCGAAGGTCTTCCCCCCATTGGCAAGGGCCTCGGGCTTGACCGCCAGGCCGACGATGCGCCCCTGACGCAGTACGTCGAATGCCAGAACCTTGTCGGGCGATTCGCGAACCCTAGTCACCACATCGGGCCACGACGCGATGGGCGCACCGTCGATGGCGACAACCTCGTCACCCACCTCCAGACCGGCACGCGCTCCGGCACCACCCGGCTGGACCTTGCTGATCACCGGCTTGATCCGCGGCCGATAGAACCTGAGGCCCAAGCGCTCGAAGAGATCGCCTTCCCAGTTATGCTTGGCCAGATCCCCCACCGGCAGATTCCGAAAAGCGATTTCCTGCTGCCTGTTGATGGTCTCCAGCTGGACGGCGTCCTTGCCCACCGCGTCCTGCAGCAGCAGCCAGCGGAAATCCGACCAGGTCGCCACGGGCCGTCCGTTCACCGCCCGCACCTGCTCCCCGTTGGCGATCCCTGCTACTGCCGCCGGCGTCTCGGCCGGCGGCGCCCCGAGGACGGGCAGCAATTCGTCGCTACCATGGATGAAGATCGCCCAGTAGAGCAGAATCGCCAGCAGGAAGTTGGCCACCGGACCGGCCGCCACGATGGCGCTGCGCTTCGCCACCGTTTGCCGGTTGAAGGCGCGATGCAACTCGCCCTCCGCCACCTCGGCTTCGCGCTCGTCCAGCATCTTGACGTAGCCCCCCAGGGGGAAAAGCCCGATGGCCCATTCCGTGCGGTCGCGCCCAAGAGTGCGCTGCCACAGCGGCCGGCCGAAGCCGACGGAGAAACGCAACACCCTGACGCCGCACAGCCGCGCCACCAGGTAGTGCCCGAATTCGTGCACGACGATGAGCACGCCCAGGACAACGACAAAAGCCGACAGGTAAAGGAGGAAATCGCTCACGCGAGCTTGCAGTCAACAACCATCCGGCCGGCCAGCCGCCGGGCCTCGGCATCCGCAGCCAGGACATCGTCCAGGCTACCCTCCGCTTTGACCGGCACGGCATCGAGGGTGGCGGCGATCAGCCGCGGAATACCCAGGAAGGGCAGGCGCCGGTCAAGAAACGATTCGACCGCCACCTCGTTGGCTGCGTTCAGGATGGCGGGCGCCGTGCCACCGGCGGCAAGAGCATCGTAGGCCAGCTGCAGACAGGGAAAGCGTTCAAAATCCGGGGCCTGGAAGTCGAAGCGGCCGATCTTGAAAAGGTCCAGGGGCTCGACCCCCGCTTCGATACGCTCCGGATAAGCCAGGGCGTGGGCAATGGGAGTGCGCATGTCGGGATTGCCCAATTGGGCCAGGACCGAACCGTCCACGTACTCGACCATGGAGTGGATGACGCTTTGGGGATGCACCACTACCTGAATCTTTTCGGGCGGCACACCGAAAAGCCAATGCGCCTCAATCACTTCCAGGCCCTTGTTCATCATGGTGGCCGAATCGACCGAGATTTTCCGCCCCATGACCCAGTTGGGATGGGCGCAGGCGGCCTCCGGACCGACCTCCTTGAGGGAGTCGAGGGAAGCATTGCGGAAGGGGCCGCCCGAGGCGGTCAACAAGATGCGGCGCACCCCCCGTTTTGATAAATCACCTGAAAACCCCTGCGGAAGGGATTGAAATATCGCGTTATGTTCGCTATCGACCGGCAGCAGGACGGCCCCATTCTCACGTACGGCGCGGACGAAAATCTCCCCCGCCATGACCAACGCCTCCTTGTTCGCGAGCAGAATCCGCTTGCCCGCCCGGGCTGCCGCCAGGGTCGGCTCGAGGCCGGCTGCACCAACGATGGCTGCCATGACCGTATCCACTTCGGGGGCAGATGCCATCTGCGCCAGGGCTGCGGTGCCGGACAACACCTCCGTGGGAAGGCCAGCGCCGCGGCAGCGTCGAGAGAGATCAGCAGCCAACTGCCCGTCCCGCACCACGGCATAGCTTGGCCTGAACTCGAGGCATTGCTCGAACAGCTTATCCACCTGGCGATGGGCGCAGAGAGCGAAGACCCGATAACGGTCTGGATGCCGCCGGATGACATCCAGGGTACTGGCGCCGATGGAGCCGGTGGATCCGAGCAGGGTGAGATTCTGGACTTTCATGGAAGACGGGGAGCGAAAATCAACCACAATAGGGCCACCGTGGGCAAAGTCGAGGTCAGGCTATCGATGCGATCAAGGACGCCGCCATGACCGGGAAGAATATGGCTGCTGTCCTTCAGGCCGGCTTGGCGCTTGAGGAGGGATTCGAACAGATCGCCCACCACGCTGACCACGGTCACCAGCAGCAGGCCAAGCACCCAGAAGGCGGCGGATACGCCATCGACGGCAAGAAAATGGCGGGCGAGGAGACCGTAGGTCAGCACCCCCACGGTGGCGCCAGCGGCCCCTTCCCAGGTTTTGCCCGGGCTGATGGATGGCGCCAGCTTGTGGCGCCCGAACGTTTTGCCGGCGAAGTAGGCGGCGATATCGGCAATCCAGACCACCGCCAGGATAGCCAGCAGCATCCCCGAACCGAGAAGGCGCAACTGGACGAGTGCGAGCCAGGCGGGGACGATGACGGCAAGCCCCACCACCGCACCCAGCCGGGCGTCCGCCAACTGCCACTTCAGGCGCAGCCAAAAGGGGACGACCCCCCCCCAGAAAATGGCCGCCAGGCCATAAATCGCCAAGACGCCCGGTGCAGCCGGCTCAGCCGGCACCCCATCGCCGATCGCCGCTGGCACCGCCATGGACGACGCGATACACGCGGCGGCCACAAGCACGCCATAAAACGCCCGCCCTTTCCCGCTGAAACGAATGAGCCCCCCCCATTCCCAGGCGGCAACTCCGGCGATCAGAGCAGCCAGCCACGCCCAGTAGCGCTGGGGAAAATAGAAAAGGCTGGGCAGGAACGCAGCGAGGATGAGGGCCGCGGTCAGTACCCGGGTCTTAAGCATGCGTATCGGTCTTTGCGGAATCGCCGGCCAGTTGCTCGCTGGTCCGCCCGAAGCGCCGCTCCCGTTGGCGATAGGATGTGATGGCGGCCTCGAAGGCTTCCGTATCGAACTCCGGCCACAGGGTGCCGGTGAAATAAAGTTCCGTGTAGGCCAGCTGCCAGAGGAGGAAATTGCTGATGCGCTCCTCGCCACCGGTGCGGATGAAGAGATCCGGCTCCGGCGCGAAGCTCATGGACAAATAGGGCTCCAGGTCGGCTTCCACCCAGCCGTCGCGCTTGTCGGGCTGGGCCGCCAGCATGCGGTTGACCGCCTGCATGATGTCCCAGCGCCCGCCGTAATTGGCGGCGATGGTGAAATTGAGCTTGGTATTTTGAGCCGTCTGCGCTTCTGCCTCCCGGATCAACTCCTGGAGCTTGGGGTCGAACTGGGAAATGTCGCCAATGATGCGCAGCCGCACATTGTGCCGGTTGAGGCGCTTCACCTCCTGCTGCAGCGCCTTCATGAAGAGCTGCATGAGGAGCGTCACCTCATCCTGGGGGCGCCGCCAGTTCTCCGAACTGAAGGCGAAAACCGTCAGATAGGGGATTCCCCGGTCCAGGCAGCCCCGCACCATCTCGCGCAGGGTATCGACGCCCTTGGTATGGCCGGCGAAGCGCGGCAGAAAACGCTTCTTTGCCCAGCGGCCGTTGCCGTCCATGATGACGGCCACATGGGTCGGCATGGCGGACGCCTCGGGCACCTCGCGGGTGGAACTGAAAAAACGCCGCATGCAGCCGCTGCCGGGACTCAGACCTGCATCAGCTCGCCCTCTTTCTGGGCAAGCATCTTATCCACTTCGGCAACGTACTTGTCGGTGAGCTTCTGGATCTCGTCCTGGGTCTTGCGCTCGTCGTCTTCGGGAATCTCGTGCTTCTTGAGGGCGTCCTTGAGACTGGCGTTGGCATCCCGGCGCAGATTGCGTATCGCCACCTTGGCGTTCTCGCCCTCGTGCCTCACCACCTTGATCAGCTCCTTGCGGCGTTCTTCGGTGAGTGCCGGCATCGGGACGCGGATGAGATCGCCCTGGGTGGCCGGATTGAGGCCAAGGTCCGAATCCCGGATGGCCTTCTCGATCTTCTGGGCCATGCCCTTTTCCCAGGGCTGGACGCCGATGGTCCGGGCGTCGACTAGGGTCAGGTTGGCCACCTGATTAATTGGCACCGGGGAGCCGTAGTAGTCCACCTGGATATGGTCCAGCAGGCCGGTGTGGGCACGGCCCGTGCGCACCTTGGCGAGATCGTGCTTGAGCGCCTCGATGGACTTCTGCATCTTGCTCTCGGTTGTCTTTTTAAGTTCCGGGGTCATCACATCCTCCGTCAGCAATAGACCAGCGTCCCCTCATTTTCGCCGCAGACGACGCGCTTCAGCGCCCCGGCCTTGAAAATGGAGAAGACGTTGATCGGCAGTTTCTGGTCGCGGCAAAGCGCGAAGGCGGTCGCATCCAGGACCGCGAGATTCTTGGCGATCGCCTCGTTGAAGCTGATCTTGTCGTAGCGGGTGGCTTCCGGATCCTTTTTCGGATCGGCGGTGTAGATGCCATCGACCTTGGTGGCCTTCAGCACGATTTCCGCGCCGATTTCCGATCCGCGCAGGGCTGCAGCGGTGTCGGTGGTAAAGAAGGGGTTGCCGGTACCAGCCCCGAAAATCACGATCTTGCCTTCTTCGAGATAGCGGATGGCCTTGCCGCGAATATAGGGCTCCACCACCTGCTCGATATTGAGAGCCGACTGCACCCGGCCGTTCAGGCCGGCCTGGCGCATGGCGTCGGACAGGGCCATGGCGTTCATGACCGTGGCCAGCATGCCCATATAGTCGGCAGTGGCTCGATCCATGCCGGTGGCGGTACCCGCCATGCCCCGGAAGATGTTGCCACCGCCGATGACGACGCCGATTTCCACGCCCAAGTCCGCCACCGCCTTGATTTCCCCGACGATATCCGCGATGACTTGCGGATTGATGCCGTAGGGGTCTGAACCCATGAGGGCTTCGCCGGAGAGTTTCAGGAGGATGCGTTTGTACTTGGGCATGGTCATGGGCGTTGTCCGTTGCTTATTTCTGGGCGGCTGCGGCGGCCTGCGCGGCCACTTCGGCGGCGAAATCGCTCACCTTCTTCTCGATGCCTTCGCCCACCACGTAGAGGGTGAAGCCGGCAACGGAAGCGCCCTTCTGCTTCAGGAGCTGCTCGACGGTTTGCTTGCCGTCTTCGGCCTTGACGAAGACTTGGCCCAGCAGGGTAACTTCCTTGAGGTACTTCTGCACGGTGCCTTCGGCGATCTTTTCCAGCATGGCTTCGGGCTTGCCGGACTCACGGGCCTTCTCGATGGCGATGCGGCGCTCGGTATCCAGGAGCTCGGCGGAGACGCCGGAAGCATCCAGGGACTTCGGCTTGGAAGCGGCGATGTGCATGGCCAGATCCTTGGCCAGCTGCTCGTCGCCGCCAACCAGGTCAATGACGACGCCGATCTTGGAGCCGCCATGGACATAGGAAGCGAGCTTGCCCTTGGCTTCCATGCGCGCGAAGCGGCGGATGGACATGTTCTCGCCAATCTTGCCGACCAGGGCGGAACGGATGGACTCGACGGTGCCGTCGCCCATGGGCAGGGCGGACAGGGCAGCCACGTCGGCCGGATTCTTGGTGGCCACCAGTTCGGCACAGCCCTTGGCCAGGGCGATGAATTCGTCGTTCTTGGCCACGAAGTCGGTTTCGCTATTGACTTCGACCATGGCGCCCAGCTTGCCGTCGTCGGAGATGTACATGCCGACCACGCCTTCGGCAGCCACGCGGGCTGCGGCCTTGCTGGCCTTGTTGCCCAGCTTGACACGCAGAATTTCTTCAGCCTTGACCATGTCGCCGTCGGCCTCGGTCAGGGCCTTCTTGCATTCCATCATGGGTGCGTCGGTCTTGCCGCGCAGTTCAGCCACCATGCTTGCGGTAATTGCCGCCATTTAGATCACTCCAATCAATGAACATGCGCCGGCGCGCCAATCGTGGCGCGCCGGTATCGCACAGTAATTACTCTGCAGATTCTTCTTGGACTTCGACGAATTCGTCTTCGGAACCGGCCGCGACGACATCCTGGACAGCCTGGTTACGGCCTTCAAGGATGGCATCAGCCACGCCGCGGGCGTACAGGCGAATGGCGCGGGAAGAGTCGTCGTTGCCCGGAATGACGTAGCCGACGCCTTCCGGAGAATGGTTGGTATCCACAACGCCAACGATAGGAATGCCCAGCTTGGCGGCTTCGGTCACGGCGATCTTGTGGTAGCCGACATCGACGATGAAGATGGCGTCCGGCAGGCCAGCCATTTCCTTGATGCCGCCGATGGACTTCTGCAGCTTTTCCAGCTCACGACGGAAGGTCAGGGCTTCCTTCTTGGGCATCTTTTCCAGTTCACCGGCTTCGACGGCGGCTTCCATGTCCTTCAGGCGCTTGATGGAGGTCTTGACCGTCTTGAAGTTGGTCAGCATGCCGCCCAGCCAGCGCTGGTCGACGTAAGGAGCGCCGGCGCGGGCAGCTTCCTCGGCCATGATTTCACGGGCTTGGCGCTTGGTGCCAACGAACAGGATATTGCCCCGGTTGGAAGACAGCTTCTTCACGAAGGCCATGGCTTCGTTGTACTTGGCCAGGGTCTTTTCCAGGTTGACGATGTGGATCTTGTTGCGGGCACCGAAGATGTAGGGAGCCATCTTCGGGCTCCAGAAGCGGGTCTGGTGGCCGAAGTGGACACCGGCTTCCAGCATTTGACGCATGGTCACGGACATTTTGAAACTCCTTTAAGGGTTGAACCGCCACCCGCCAGAAACGTCCGCCATCCTTGAAATTCCGGCGGACACCCTTAATCGGCGGGTGTGTGGGATAGGTCGCACACATCCTGTGCACAACCGCTTCTCGTCGCCTTTCGGCTCGGAAAAACTTTTCAATTATAGCATTGATATGGTGGTCAAATAAAGGCCGATCCTCGCTCAGTAGCCGTTCTGCTTGAGAGAAAGGAGTTGCAGCATTCGTTCCAGGTAAGGCTGCCAATCGGGCATCTCGAGTCCGAAATCGCTCTCCAGGCGGCTGCAGTCGAGGCGTGAATTCCCGGGCCGGCGGGCCGGGGTGGGATAGTCGCTACTGGGGATCGCGCGGATGGCTTCCGGCGTGAGCTTCAAGGAGAAACCGGGCATCTGGGCCGCCAGGCCGATGATAGTCCTCGCGAATTGGCACCAGCTCACGGGCCTCGCTGCCGCCAGGTGGTACAGGCGCTTCTCCGCCGGCGCCAGTTCCCTGCCCTGCCGGAGCATGGCCAGGGCCACCCCGGTCACGGTGGCGATGAGGGCGGCCGGCGTCGGGCTGCCCACCTGGTCGTCCACCACGCTGAGGCTCTCCCTTTCCTTGGCAAGCCGCAGGATGGTCTTGACGAAATTCCCCCCCCGGGCGCCGAACACCCAGCTGGTACGGAAGATCAGCGCCCGGCCGGGCGACGCCAGGATGGCCTCCTCCCCCGCCCGCTTGGTGCGCCCGTAGACGCCCTGGGGACGGGGTGCATCGGTTTCGACATAGGGCGCGGCTTTTTCGCCGTCGAAGACATAGTCGGTGGAGTAATGCACCAGCAGCCCGCCGCTGCGGGCCGATTCCTCGGCCAGCAGCCCCGGCGCTTCGGCATTGATGCGATGGGCCAGGTCGAATTCCGTTTCCGCCTTGTCCACGGCCGTATACGCAGCCGCATTGACGATCACCTGCGGAGCCACATCCCGCACCACCCGGCGCAATTGATCCAGATCCGCCAGGTCGCACTCGGTGCGGCTACAGGCGACCACGGTCCCATGGGGGGCCAGGGAACGCTGCAACTGCCAGCCGACTTGCCCGTCCTTGCCAAGAAGAAGAATCTTTGCCATTGCCGGTGTCTATAGCCAAAAGGCAGCAAGTATGCCTCCCTTACTGGCTTTGCGAAACCAGGCACATCCTTTATCCTTGGGCCTTCCCCAACCGTAATTTCCTATTCCCATGGGCATCCAAATCAAGACGCCGGCAGAAATCGAAAAAATGCGCGTCGCCGGACGCCTGGCCTCCGAAGTGCTCGATTACATCGACCCCTACGTCAAGGCCGGCGTCACCACCGGCGAACTCGACCGCTTGTGCCATGACTACATGGTCAACGTCCAGGGCTGCATCCCGGCCCCCCTCAATTACGCCCCGTCCGGCTACAAACCCTACCCCAACTCCATCTGCACCTCGGTCAACCATCAGGTCTGCCACGGCATACCGGGAGACAAGCAGCTCAAGAGCGGCGACATCGTCAACCTGGACATCACCACCATCAAGGATGGCTTCCACGGCGACACCAGTCGCATGTTCCTGGTGGGCGACGCCTCCATCCAGGCCAAGCGGCTGTGCGAAATCACCTTCGAATGCCTGTGGCTGGGCATTTCCGTAGTGCGGCCGGGAGCCTACCTGGGCGACATCGGCGCCATCATCCAGAAGCATGCCGAGAAGAACGGCTATTCGGTGGTCCGGGAATTCTGCGGCCACGGCATCGGCCGCAAATTCCACGAAGATCCCCAGGTCCTGCACTATGGCAAGGCGGGCACCGGCCCCCGGCTGGAGCCGGGCATGATCTTCACCATCGAACCGATGATCAATGCCGGCAAGGCCGCCATCCGCGAACTGGCCGACGGCTGGACCATCGTCACCAAGGACCATAGCCTGTCGGCCCAATGGGAACACACGGTGGTGGTTACCGAGACCGGCTGCGAGGTGCTGACGGCTTCCGCCGGCAGCCGTCCCAAGCCCGAATGGATCAGGTAAGAAAGCTGGGCATTGCCGGGCTGCGCGACGAGGTCAAGGTCGGCAGCCTGGCCCTGCAAGCCGACTACGAGAGGCACGGCGACCCCGAGCTTCTCCTGCAACAGCGCTGCCATCAGGTGGACGGGGTGCTGCGGAAACTTTGGGAAACCCTGGGATTCCCGGCCGATCTAGCCCTGGCCGCCGTCGGCGGCTACGGCCGCGGCGAGCTCTACCCGGCATCGGACATCGACCTTCTCATCCTCCTGCCCCATACTCCGGACGCCGACCTGGCTTCCCGGCTGGAGCGCCTGGTGGGCCATTTCTGGGACATCGGCCTGGAAGTCGGCCACAGTGTCCGCACCATCGACGACTGCCTGAAGGAAGCGGCGGCCGACATCACGGTGGAGACCAGCCTCATCGAAGCCCGGCTGCTGGCCGGAAACTCCCGGCTTTTCGAGGCTTTCCGGAAGCGCTTGCGGGGGATGCTGAACCCACTGGCCTTCTTCGAGGCCAAGCGCCTGGAACAGCAGGAACGCTACCTGCGCTTCAACGAAACCCCCTACAGCGTCGAACCCAACTGCAAGGATTCCCCCGGCGGCCTGCGGGACCTGCAAGTCATTTTCTGGATCGCCCGGGTGGCCGGTTACGGCGCCACCTGGGCCGACCTGGAAAAGCACGGCTTCCTCACCCGGGAGGAGATGCAGCACGCGGAGAGCTGCGAGAGCTTCCTGCGCCATCTGCGCATCAATCTCCACTTCACCGCCGGGCGGCGGGAAGATCGCCTGCTTTTCGAGCACCAGACCTCCCTGGCCCACCAGTTCGGCTTCGAGGACACCGAGGCCAGGCGCGCCTCGGAACAGCTGATGCAGAGCTATTACCGCAACGCCAAGGCGGTCACCGTCCTCAACACCATCCTGCTGCAGAATATCGGCGCCGCCCTGGCCCCGGCAAGGGAACAGCCCCCCCAGCCGATCGACGAGAATTTCCAGGCTGTCGGGGACCTCCTGGATGTCCGCGACGAGGAAATTTTCGAGCGCAAGCCGTCGGCCATCCTGGACAGCTTCCTGGTGATGCAGGAATGCCCCGACCTGCGGAGCATGACGGCCCGGACGTTGCGCGCCCTATGGCGCGCCCGGGAACGCATCACCCCCCAGTTCCGCGCCGATCCCTGTAACAAGGCCTTGTTCCTGAAGCTGTTCCAGAGCCCCCAGGGCGTGGTGCACGAATTCCGGCGCCTGAACCAGCTCGACATCCTGGGCAGCTATCTGCCGGCCTTCGGCCGCATCGTCGGCCAGATGCAGCACGACCTCTTCCATGCCTATACGGTGGACCAGCACATCCTGCAGGTCCTGCGCAACCTGCGGCGCTTTACCATGGCGGAGTTCGCCCACGAGTACCCCCTCTGCTCCCAGATCATCAGCGACTTCGACCGGCACTGGCTGCTCTACGTGGCCGCCCTCTTCCACGATATCGCCAAGGGGCGCGGCGGCGACCATTCCGAACTGGGGATGGCGGATGCCCGGGAATTCTGCGAATCCCACGGCCTCGCCGAAGAGGACGCCGAACTGGTGATCTGGCTGGTGGGCAACCACCTGGTCATGTCCCAGGTGGCCCAGAAGGAGGACATTTCCGATCCGGACGTGGTTTCCGCCTTTGCCGCCCGGGTGAAGGACACCCGCCACCTGGCCGCCCTCTACCTCCTCACCCACGCCGACATCCGCGGCACCAGCCCGAAGGTGTGGAACCAGTGGAAGGGCAAGCTGCTGGCCGACCTCTATTACCAGACCCTGCACTGCCTTGGGCAGGGAGCTGCGCCGGCGGCTCACGGCATCATCGCCGAGCGTCAGGCGGAGGCCATGCGCCTCTTACGCTACTTCGCCCTCTCGGAGACGGTCCACGAGCGCCTGTGGAACCAGTTCGACACGGTCTATTTTCTGCGCCATTCGGCGGAAGAAATCGCCTGGCACACCCGCTCCCTCCATTACCGCATTTCCGACGACCGGCCGGTGGTCCGCGCCCGCCCCTACCAGGAAGGCGAAGGCCTGCAGGTCATGGTCTACACCAGGGATCAGCCGGATGTCTTCGCCCGTATCGTCGGCTTCTTCGCCCGGACCGGCTACAACATCGTGGACGCCAAGATCCACACCACCCGCCACGGCTACGCCCTCGACAGTTTCGTCCTGCTCGATGTGTCCCAGCGGGACAACAACCGGGAAATGATCGCCTACATCGAGCACGAGCTGGCCGAGCGCCTGGCTGGCCAGCTGCCGCCGGAAGCCCCCTCGCCGGGAAGGCTGTCCCGCCAGGTTCGGCATTTCCCCATTACGCCCGAAGTCACCATCCGATCGGACGAGAAGGGGGCCTACTACCTCCTCTCCCTGGTGGCCGCCGACCGCCCGGGACTCCTCTACACAGTGGCCACCACCCTCGCTCGCCACGGCGCCGACCTCCACACCGCCAAGATCGCCACCCTGGGCGAGCGGGCGGAAGACGTCTTCCTGATCAGCGGCGGCGACCTGGACCAGAGCTCCAGCCGCATCCGGCTGGAAACCGAGCTGCTGGAGCAGCTGCAGGTTTAACAGCCTTCCGCGGTTTCCGCCGGCTGCTGGCGGCTCTGGCTGCAGACTAGGTGCTCGATGATGGTGCGCACCCGGCCCATGGCTTCCTGCAGGACCGGTTCCAGGGTCTCGAAATGAATGCCCTGGGCGCTGCTGCCGCGCCCGGCGGCGTGGTTGGCCACCACGTTGATGGCGGCGTAGGGCAAACCGATTTCCCGGGCCAGGGCGGCTTCCGGCATCCCCGTCATGCCCACCACGTCGGCGCCGTCCCGCTCCAGGCGGTTCACTTCCGCCGCCGTCTCGAGCCGGGGCCCCTGGGTGGCGGCATAGACCGCTCCCCGCTTGGCTTCGATACCGGCCGCCTCGGCTGCGGCGGCGATGCGGGTGTAGAGCGCCATGTCGTAGGGCTCGGTGAAATCGATATGGGTCACCGGCGTATTGCCGCCGTCGAAGAAGGTGGAGCGCCGGCCCCAGGTGTAGTCCATGATCTGGTGCGGCAGGACGATGTCCCCCGGCTTCAGGTCGGCCCGGATGGCGCCCACCGATGCCACCGAGATGACCCCGGTGGCCCCGTGATCATGCAGCGCCCAGATATTGGCCAGGTAATTGACCATGTGGGGCGGAATGGTGTGGCCGTAGCCGTGGCGCGGCAGGAACATCACCGGCTGGCCGCTGATCTGGCCGATGACCAGGGCGCCGGAGGGTTCGCCGTAGGGCGTGCGGACCACTTCGCGGTGGGAGACGTCGAGATTGGACAGGGTCGTGAGGCCGCTGCCGCCGATGATTGCCAGCATTTCAGTTCTTCCTTTCAGCCACCAGGGAAGCCAGGGTGGGTACGACACTCTTCAACGAAGGATGGGAACGCCGGATCTCAGCCAGATCCGCGACGTTGCCTTCGAGCTTGCGATAGAGGGCGTTCCGGCGCTCGGCCGTGAACGGCAGGCCGGCCAGGGTCTTGGCGGCGTGATAACCGACCAGGGTATCGCGCCCGATGTCCTTGGCCTGCCAGGGAATGACTGTGCGGTCCACGTAGTGCAGCGCCCGCACGCTGGGGAGGCTTGCCGCTAGTTCGGCGATGGCGCGATGCACCTTTTCCCGGTAAGCGGCCACCGCCTGCCCCGCATCGGAGGGGCTGGCCCCGGTGGTCTCCGCCGGTGCTCCCATCAGCCAGCAGGCCACGGTATCCGGCGCGAAGGCCTCGATGGCGTTGCGCGCATCGGCCTCCAGGTCGGTGATTTCCCCCCGCAGCAGGGTCACGTCGGCGGAGGGGATTTCCGCCAGGCGCTGGCGGGTAGCGTCCAGGCACTCGGCCAGGGAATCGATCGCCAGCACAGCAATGCCCCGCTTGGCCAGGGCCACCGTGCCGAAACCGAGGCCGCAGCCAATTTCGAGAACCCGTTTTCCCGGCACCTGGGAAGCCATCCAGTCGTAGTCGCCGCGCTTGGCGTAGGCTTCCCCTTCGTTTTGCCAATAACCGACGAAATCGGCAACCGTCGCACCACTCATCAAACTTCTTCCTTCAATGCATAAATCGCCGGCAGATTGCGCCAGGCGCCCTTGACGTCCATGCCGAAGCCGAAGACATAGCGGTCCGGCACGGTGAGGGCGACGAAATCCGCCTTGATGGGCTTGTTCTTGCCGTTCAGCTTGTCGGCGAAGACCGCGGTCAAGACCTCGGCCGCCCCCAGGCGCTTCAGGCTGTCGTGGATCGCGGCCATGGTCACCCCTTCGTCCAGGATATCGTCCACCACCAGCACGGTCCTGCCCTTGACCGGCGTCCACGGGGCGCTGCGCCAGGACAGCTTGCCTCCCTGGGTCTCCATGCCGTAGCGGGTGACGTGGAGATAGTCGAAATCCAGGGGAAATTCCAGGCGCGGCAGCAGCTGGCCGGCGAAGATGATGCCGCCGGTCATGACACAGAGCACGAGGGGGTTGCGCTCGGACAGTGCATCGGCGATTTCGCCTGCCACTCTGTCCAGGGCCGCTTGCACCTTTTCCTTCGAATAGATCAGTTCGGCGGCTGCCAGAATGTCGCGGGCGGTTTTTCCAGTCATCGGCTTACTCCCAGGTTTTTCAAGTAGTCGCTGAAGGCGGGGCCGACTTCAGGGTGCCGCTGCCCGAACACCACCATGGCTTGCAGGTAGCCCAGCTTCGAACCGCAATCGTACCGTGTACCGTGGTAGCGGTAGGCCAGCACCTGCTCCTCGGCGAGCAGCGAGGCGATGGCATCGGTGAGCTGGATCTCGCCCCCCGAACCGGTGGGGATGGTCTCCAGGTGATGGAAAATCCGCGGGGTCAGGATATAGCGCCCCACCACCCCCAGGGTCGAGGGCGCTTTCTCGGGTTCGGGTTTCTCCACGATGGCATGGATCTGCTCGACCCGTTCGCCGACGGGGCTGGCATCGACGATGCCATAGCTCTTGGTATCGGCCAGGGGCACGTCCTGGACCCCCAGGACCGAGCAGCGGTAATAGTCGTAGCTGTCCACCATCTGCTTCAGGACCGGCGGCTCGCCGTCTAGGAGGTCATCCGCCAGCAGCACCGCGAAAGGCTCGTCCCCGATGACCGGCTTGGCGCAGAGCACCGCGTGGCCTAGCCCCAGGGCCTCCGGCTGGCGGATGTAGATGCAGTTGATGTTCTTGGGCAGAAGGTTCTGGGCGAATTCCAGCATTTCCGTCTTGCCCCGGCGCTCCAGTTCGTTCTCCAGTTCGTAGGCCTTGTCGAAATGGTCCTCGATGGCCCGCTTGGAACGGCCGGTCACGAAAATCATGTCGGTGATCCCCGCCGCCACGGCTTCCTCCACCGCGTACTGGATCAGGGGCTTATCCACCACCGGCAGCATCTCCTTGGGGCTGGCCTTGGTGGCCGGCAGGAACCGGGTGCCGAGCCCGGCTACCGGAAATACCGCTTTGCGTACTTGTGCCATTTTTAGTCCTTCTTGTTGAGCAGATTGAGCAACTCCGCCTCGTCGATCACCGGCCGGCCCAGCGCCAGCGCAGTCTCCAGCTTGGAGCCGGCCTCGTCGCCGGCCACCACGAAATCCGTCTTCTTCGAGACCGAACCGGCCACCTTGCCGCCGGCCGCCTCGATCAGGGATTTTGCTTCATCGCGCTTCAGGGTCGGCAGGGTGCCGGTCAGCACCAGGGTCTTGCCGGCCAGGGGCCGGGGGCCATCGTGCCTGGGTGCCGCGTCCGGCCAGTGGATGCCGGCGGCGCGCAGACGTTCGATGACTTCCCGGTTGTGAGGTTCGGCGAAGAAGGCGGTAAGGCTCACGGCCACCACCGGCCCCACATCCTGGACTTCCTGGAGTTTAGCTTCGTCCGCCGCCATGATGTCCTCGAGGCGCCCGAAGTGCCGGGCAAGGTCCCGGGCCGTGGCTTCGCCCACATTGCGGATGCCGAGGGCGTAGATGAAGCGGCCCAGGGTCGTGTTGCGGCTCTTGGCTATGGCCGCGCACAGGTTCTGGGCCGATTTCTCCCCCATTCGCTCCAGATCCGCCAGGGTCGCCATATCCAGGCCGTAGAGGTCGGCGGGGGAATGGACCAGCCCGCCGTCCACCAACTGGTCCACCAGCTTCTCTCCGAGGCCCTCGATATCCATGGCCCGGCGGGAAGCGAAATGGAGCAGCGCCTGCTTGCGCTGGGCCGGGCAGTAGAGGCCGCCGGAGCAGCGGGCCACCGCTTCGTCGGGCAGGCGCTCCACCGCCGAGCCGCACTGGGGGCAGGCCTTGGGCATGATGAATTCCGGCGCCAGGATCGGACGCTTTTCCGGCACCACGGCCACCACCTCGGGGATCACGTCGCCGGCCCGCCGGACGATGACGGTATCGCCGATGCGGACATCCTTCCTGCGGATTTCATCCTCGTTGTGGAGGGTGGCATTGGTCACCGTGACGCCGCCGACAAACACCGGCTTCAGGCGCGCCACCGGGGTCAGGGCGCCGGTGCGCCCGACCTGGATTTCGATGGCCAGGATCTCGGTGGTGGCTTCCTCGGCCGGAAATTTGTGGGCGATGGCGAAGCGGGGCGCCCGGGAGACGAAGCCGAGGCGATCCTGGGCGGAGAGCCGGTTCACCTTGTACACCACCCCGTCGATGTCGTAGGGCAGGTTCGGGCGCTTCTCCCCCATTTCGGCGAAATAGTCCAGCAACCCCTCAGCGCCGGCGACCACCCGGCGCTCCCGAGATACCGGGAAACCCAGGCCGGCGACCCGGTCGATCAGCTCGGCGTGGGAGTTGGCCGCCAAGGCCTCGTAGCCGGCTCCGACGCCATAGGCGAAGAAGGACAAGGGGCGGCTGGCGGTGATGCGGGAATCCAGTTGCCGGAGGCTGCCGGCGGCGGCATTGCGGGGATTGACGAATTCCTTTTCGCCGCGCTCCCGCTGGCGGGCATTGAGCTTTTCGAAATCCCGCCGGAACAGCAGCACCTCGCCCCGCACCTCGATCAGGGCCGGCCAGCCCGTGCCGGCGAGCCGCAGGGGAATGCGGCGGATGGTGCGCAGATTGGGGGTCACGTCCTCGCCGGTGGCGCCGTCGCCCCGGGTGGCGCCCCGGACGAAGATGCCGTTCTCGTAGGTCAGGCTGATGGCGAGGCCGTCGAATTTCGGTTCCACGGCATATTCCACCGGCCCGGCCCCGGCGGGGAGATCGAGGCCGTCCCGCACCCGCTGGTCGAAGGCCTGCACCTCGGCCTCCGAGAAGGCGTTGTTCAGCGACAGCATCGGCAGCCGATGGACCACCGGCGGGAATTCTTTGAGGGGCGGCGCGCCCACTCGCTGGGTGGGGGAATCCGCCGTCAGCAGCTGCGGATGGTCCGTCTCCAGCTGCTGCAGTTCCCGGAACAGCTTGTCGTACTCGGCATCGGGAATGGTCGGCGCATCGAGCACGTAATAGGCATGGTTGTGGCGCTCTATCTCCCCGCGCAGGAAGGCGGCGCGCTCAGCGGCTGCAGCAGGAACCGTCATCGCTCAGGAGAAGAGGCGCAGGGCCTGGGAGCTGCCGGCGGCCAGACCGAAGCTGGCCATGGCCGCCTGGGGCTTGATGATGAATTCGCGCTTGATGTGGTCGAGCTGGGCATCGGACAGAGGCTGCCGATTGTCGTCCACCAGGGTCCCCTGGAGGGCGTCCCCGAAGCGCTTCGCCAATTCCGTCATCTGGGCGAACACCCGCTCGGCGTGGTCCACCCGCGGCACGTCGAGAAGGAAGGTGAGGCCGTGGGTGCTCAGGTTCTTGATGGACTCCGCCGAGAAGGGGGGGCTCTCCTGGTTCTGGAGCCTGAACAGGGCCCGGCCTTCGTCATCGTAGCGTGTAAACAGGCCATCGGCGCCGAGGACCATGCCGGCCGCTTCGGCCAGGGCCCGCAGCTTGGTGCCCGAAAAGGGCGTGCCGCGGCTGACCAGGTTGACGCCGATTTCAAGATCCACTTCGGCGCAGAAACGGTCCAGGTCCAGGGCCTGGTCGAGGACCGGCTGGGGAGGCGGCATGTCGGCCACGGCCAGTAGTTCATCCGCCAGGTCCTGCATGGCGGCGACGAAGACATTGAGGTCGGCGTCCGATAGGGGGCCGCGCCGATCGGCGAGCTGCAGTCCGATGCGCAGGCGACGGTAAGCGGCATCCGGAGAAAAGATCTCCCAGTTCCGGGTGCGCTCGTTGAAGCCGACCCAGACCACCGGCTTGGAAAGGCGCTGCAGGGCGTCCCGCTGGGAATGGAGAATCTCGGCGGCCGGCACCGCATCAACCAGCTCCATGACCACGATGAAATCCAGGCGGGGATCGAGGAGCCTGGTGGGCACGTCGGGGGCCGGGCTCTCATCCACGGACACGTCTCCCATAGGCGCTGCGGCCTCTTCCGCCTCCAGCCGAGGCGGCACGCTTTCTTCGGATCCAGGCTCGAAGGCGGCGGTCAGGACTGGCTCCAGCCGTTCTTCCCCTACCGCTGCCTCGATGGTGGGCTCGACCCGCCGGGCTGGCTGGCTGCTCCCATCCCTTTCGCCCAGCAGGACATCGTTGTGCTCCGTCTTCAGCATCCCTTCGGCCACCTTGCGGTGGGCCCGTTCCTGCCACTTGTTGTAGACCACGACGCCGGCTACCGCCGCCGCGCCCAGCCCTATCAATCCGATTTGGAGTTCGGTCATTACGCCGCTTCCCTCATTCTGAGTGCTTCCTCGATGTCGACCTCGACCACGCGGGAAACGCCTGATTCCTGCATGGTCACGCCGACCAGTTGCTCCGCCATTTCCATGGCGATTTTATTGTGACTGATGAACAAAAACTGCGTCTGCCCGGACATTTTCTTGACCATGGAGCAGAAGCGTTCGGTATTGGTGTCGTCCAGGGGGGCATCCACTTCGTCCAGCAGGCAGAAGGGCGCCGGGTTCAACTGGAACATGGAGAAGACCAGGGCGATGGCGGTCAGGGCCTTTTCGCCGCCGGACAGGAGGTGGATGGTGGAGTTCTTCTTCCCCGGCGGCTGGGCGATGACCTGGACGCCGGCATCGAGGATTTCGTCCCCGGTCATCACCAGCTCGGCCCGGCCGCCGCCGAAGAGCTCCGGGAAGAGCCGGCCGAAATGGCCATTCACCGTGTCGAAGGTGGATTGCAGCAGATCCCGGGTTTCCCGGTCGATGCGGCGGATGGCGTTCTCCAGGGTTTCCATGGCCTCGGTCAGGTCGGCCGCCTGGGCATCCAGGTAGCCCTTCCGTTCCCGCGCCGTCTCCAGTTCCTGCAGGGCCGCCAGGTTCACCGCCCCGAGATCGGCGATGGCGTTGGACAGGCGTGTGATTTCCCCCTGCAGGGCCGACGGCCGGGCCGCATTTGCCAATGTCGCGATTTCCGGCAGCAGGGCCGCCTCGTCGGCGCCGGCTTCCAGGAGCTGGGCCGCCAGTTGTTCTGCGTTCAGGGCCGCCGCCTGCTCCTTGAGCTTCAGGTCGCCGATGCGGCTGCGCAGGGGCTCCAGCCCCTGCTCTATCCTGAGGCGCTGCTCCTCCAGGCCGCGCAGGGCATTGGTGGCAGCCTCCAGTGCATCGCGGCAGGCGGCCAGCCCCTTTTCCTTCTCCTGCCGGTCGGCCAGGGCAGCCTGCAATTGTTCTTCGAGGACATCGGGCGGCTGGGCCTGGGCCTGTTCCTCGCACTGGCCCCGGTCGTTCTCGATGCGCTGCAGCTCCCGCTGGGCGGTGGCCTGCTGGGCGAAGATGTCCTGCAGCTTGCCCTGGCATTCGCGCTGGGAGAACTGGGCTTCCCGCAGGGCCCGGTCCAGGTCGGCGTGGCGTTCCCGCTCCGCCCGCACCGCCCGCTCGGCCTCGTCCAGGCGCCCCTTGGCCCCGGCCACCAGGACCTGGATACGGGAAAGCCCCTCGCGGACCTCGGCGATCTTCTCGTCCGCCGCCATGTCACGCTCCCGCTCGGCCTCCTCTTCTCCGGCCAGGTCGGCGAGCTGCTCCTTGAGGCGCTCCTTCTGGTCGCGGAAATTCTCCATGGCCTGGGAAAGCTTCAGGGTTTCCATCTGCAGGGCATGGACCCGCTGCTGGCGGTCGGCGACGTAGCGCCGGGCCTCCTGCAGGGCTTCCTGCTTTTCCTCCAGCTGGTTTTCCAGCGCTGCCACCCTTTCCTGGGCTGCGGCCAGGCGGGCCTCGCCGCCGGCGATGCCGGACACCAGGGCCTCGATTTCCCGCTGCCGCTCCAGGAGGCCGTGTTCCGCCTTGTCCGGGGCGAAGAAAGTGACACTGGTACGGCTCACCACGTCGCCCCCCGGGGTCACCAGCACGGTGCCCGGCGCCAGTTGCGGACGGCGCTCCAGGGCCTCCGCCAGGGACGCACAGGTGCGGATCCCGGCCAGCCAGTCGGCCAGGACCGCGGCGATCACCCCGTCGTCGCAGCGCACCCGGCCCAGCAGCAGCCCTTCCCCCCCGACCCCGGCGCCGCCTTCGGCGTTCAGGAGCACGGTGAGCTTGGCGTCGGGCCGGTCGTGGAGCCAGTCGGCCAGCTTGGCGTCGTCTTCGCAGGCAATGGCGTTGAGGTGCTCCCGCAGCACCGCTTCGACCGCGTCCTCCCAACCGGGCTCGACGTGAATCCGTTTCCAGAGGGGCAAGGCGCCTTCCAGGCCATGGCGGCGCAGCCATTCCGGCAGCTTGCCGCCCTGCTGGGCGCGGACCTGCATCTGCTCCAGGGCCGCCAGGCGGGCTTCCCCCGCCGCCAGTTCCTTGCCGGCCTGCTGGACCTCGGCCTGGGCCGCCTTGCGGGCGGCTTCCAATTGGGGCACTTCCTGCTGCAGGTCGGCCAGGTTCTCCTGGTCCGCCGCCAGTTCCTCCCGCAGGAAGGCGAGCTCATCCTCCTTCTCGGCTAGGCCGTCGGTATCCGGCTCCACCAGGGTGGCGATTTCCTCCCGCAGGCGCTCCCGGCGCTGGACGATCGCCTGAAGGGTGCGCTGGGCGTGGGCCTTGTTGTTCAGTTCCACCTGCAGGCGCTGTTCGCCGTTGGCGGTGCGGGCCTTGAGGCGGTTCAGTTCCTCTTCGGCCTGGGCGAGGGTTTCCTCCACCTGGGGCGCCACTTCCATCTGCATCTCGAGGCGGGCCTGGGCTTCCTCCACTCTCAAGGAGGTGGCTTCCTGCAGATCTTCCCAGCGCTCCCTGTCGGCAGCCAGGGTGTCCGCCGTCTGCCGCCAGTGGGCATATTCGCCCTCGAGTTGGGCCAGGCGGGACTGGAGCTGGCGCTGGGATTCGCGGCGATGGCGGATTTCGGCCTCCAGCCGCGCCACTTCGGCGTTGGCGGCGTACATGTCGCTCTGGGCCTGGTGGAGGGCGTCGCCGGCGGCGAAGTGGCTTTCCCGGGTTTCTTCCAGCCGGGCTTCCACTTCCCGCAGGGCGGCGCTCTGGCCTTCCAGTTCGGTGGCGGCCCGCTCTACCTCGAGGGCGACCCGCTGGCGCTCGGCCGCGGCCTCGTTCTTCCGGAGGAGCCAGAGAATCTGCTGTTTCCTGGTGAGCTGGTCGTTGAGGGCGTGGTACTGGCGCGCCACCTCGGCCTGGGCCTCCAGCTTTTCCATCTGGCTGGCCAGTTCGAGGCGGATGTCCTCGACCCGGGTGAGGTTTTCCCGGGTGTCCTCCAGGCGCCCCTGGGTCTCCTTGCGGCGCTCCTTGTAGCGGGTGACGCCGGCGGCTTCTTCCAGGAAGACCCGCAGATCGTCGGGCTTGGCCTCGATGATGCGGGAGATCATCCCCTGGCCGATGATGGCGTAGGCCCGGGGCCCGAGGCCGGTACCGAGAAAGAGGTCGGTGATGTCCTTGCGGCGGACCTTGATGTTGTTGATGAAGTAGTCCGACTGGCCGTTCCGGGTCAGGACCCGCTTCACCGACAGCTCGGCGTACTGGGACCACTGCCCCATTGCCCGCCCCAGGGCGTTGTCGAAAATGAGTTCCACCGAGGCCCGGGACACCGGCTTCCGGCCGGTGGTGCCATTGAAGATCACGTCTTGCATGGACTCGCCCCGCAGTTCCGAGGCTTTCGATTCCCCCAGCACCCAGCGCACGGCGTCCATGATGTTGGACTTGCCGCAGCCGTTCGGGCCGACCACGCCCACCAGCTGGCCCGGCAGGGCCACGGCGGTGGGATCGACGAAGGATTTGAAGCCGGCGAGCTTGAGCTTGGTTAAACGCATCGGTGACGCAGGGGAGTGGCCATCCGGCCAGCTATTGCAGCGCGGCCTGGCGGGGGGCCGTATAATAGCATCCGAGTCATTCAATCAAGATATCGCAGCATGTCTACCCAGCCTTCCAAGCAACTCGAGACTTTCCCCAACCCGGCTCCCGACCGTGATTTCCACATCCACATGCAGATTCCGGAATTCACCTGCCTGTGCCCCAAGACCGGCCAGCCGGATTTCGCCACCCTGACCCTGGACTACATTCCGGACGAACTTTGCGTCGAGCTGAAGAGCCTGAAGCTCTACATCTGGTCCTACCGGAACGAGGGGGCCTTCCACGAGGCGGTGACCAACCGCATCCTGGACGACCTGGTGGCCGCCACCCAGCCCCGCTACATGCGGCTCACGGCCCGCTTCTATGTGCGCGGCGGCATTTTCACCAATGTCGTGGCCGAACACCGCAAGAACGGCTGGATCCCGACCCCCCGGGTGGATCTGACCGAATTCGAACCCGATTCGAATACCCGCGGATAAAATGGCGTGACCGCCTAGTCCATCCACCGGAGACCCCCATGACTCAGCCGGCTTCCGCCCCGCGATCCAGCGCCCACGGTTCCCTGGCCTGATGGACGAAATCTTTCTCCAGCGCGCCATCGAACTGGCCCACGCCAGCGTTTCCGGGGGGGACGGCGGCCCCTTCGGCGCCGTGGTGGTCAAGGACGGCGAAATCATCGGCGAGGGCCGGAACCGGGTCATCGGCAGCAACGACCCGACGGCCCATGCCGAAATCGCCGCCATCCGCTCCGCCTGCGCCCGGCTTGGGCGCTTCCACCTCGCCGACTGCGTCCTCTACGCTTCCAGCGAGCCCTGCCCCATGTGCCTCTCGGCCGCCTATTGGGCTCGCCTGCAGCGCATCGTTTTTGCCAACACCCGGGACCAGGCGGCGGCCATCGGCTTCTGCGACGACGCCCTTTACGACGAGCTCCGGCTACCCCACGCCGCCCGCAGCGTCCCGACCTGCCACCTGCCCATCCCCGGGGCCGCCGAGCCGCTCCGGCGCTGGCACGAGAACCCCGGCCGCACCGCTTACTGAGGGAGCCGGCAGCGGCGCTGGCGCCGGCATCCGCGTTCTCCCGTTTTTCGGAGATAATTCCGGGTTTCGGCCATTCTTCTCCAGCCCCGTGAACCCCCATCTCGCCCAGCTCCAGTCCTACCCCTTCGAGAAACTGCGCCAGCTTTTCGCCGGCGCCACCCCCGATTCCCAATATAAAGAGATCAAGCTCTCCATCGGCGAGCCCCAACATCCGACCCCGGGCTTCATCATGGAGGCCCTGGCCGCCGGACTGAAGGGTCTGGCGAACTACCCGACCACCCAGGGAACGCCCGCCCTGCGCCAGGCCATCGGCGCCTGGGCCAACCGCCGCTATGGCCTGGAGCTCAACCCGGAAACCGAGATCCTGCCGGTCAATGGCTCCCGGGAAGCCCTCTTCTCCTTCGCCCAGACCGTCATCGACCCCAGCCGCGGTTTCGTGCCCCTGGTGGTCAGCCCCAACCCCTTCTACCAGATCTACGAAGGGGCGGCCTACCTGGGCGGCGCCGAGCCGCGCTTCCTGAACACCCTGCCGGAGAACGACTTCGCCTTCGATTTCGCCTCCCTCTCCGCCGCCGACTGGGCCCGGGTGCAGCTGCTCTACGTCTGCTCCCCCGCCAACCCCACCGGCAAGGTCCTGAACCTCGAAGACTGGAAGGCCCTGTTCGAGCTGTCCGACCGCTACGGCTTCATCATCGCCTCGGACGAGTGTTATTCCGAAGTCTATTTCGACGGCGCCGAGCCGCCCCTGGGCGGCCTCCAGGCCGCCAGGCTGCTGGGCCGCAGCTTCGAGCGTCTGGTCATGTTCTCCAGCCTGTCCAAGCGCTCCAACGTGCCGGGCATGCGCTCCGGCTTCGTCGCCGGTGACGCCGCCATTCTCAAGAAATACCTCCTGTTCCGCACCTACCACGGCTGCGCCATGGCGCCTCCGGTGCAGGCCGCCTCGGTCGCCGCCTGGAACGACGAAACCCACGTCCGCGACAATCGCCGCCAGTACAGCGAGAAATTCGACGCGGTGACCCCGCTTCTGGCCGAGGTCCTGGGGACCCGCCGGCCCGATGCCAGCTTCTACCTGTGGGCCCGAACCCCCATCGCCGATACCGACTTCGCCCGGGGTCTCTTCGCCGCCTATAATGTTGTGGTCTTGCCCGGCAGCTATCTCGCGCGGGAGGCGGGCGGCGTCAATCCGGGGGCGAACTTTGTCCGCATCGCCCTGGTGCCCGGCCTCGCCGACTGTCTTGAAGCCGCCGAGCGCATCCGCCTTTTTACGCAACAAATCTAACCCAATAATCACATAATCGAGGTCCACTCCATGCCGAACCAGCAACATCCGCAGCAAGCCGCCATCGAGCAATTCTGGGAACGCCGCACCGAGCTCACCCCCCAGTCCAGGGACGAGATCGGCGTCATCGAACAGGTCATCGCCGAACTGGACGCCGGCAAGCTGCGCGTCGCCGAGAAGATCGACGGCGAGTGGGTCACCCACCAGTGGATCAAGAAGGCGGTCCTGCTTTCCTTCCGCACCCGCGACAACGGCATCCAGGAATCCGGCGACCTGCGCTATTTCGACAAGGTCGACACCAAGTTCCAGGGCTGGACCGAGGAGCAGTTCCGCCAGGGCGGCTTCCGGGTCGTGCCCCCGGCCGTGGCCCGCAAGGGCAGCTTCATCGCCAGGAATGCCGTCCTCATGCCTTCCTACGTGAACATCGGCGCCTATGTGGATGAAGGCACCATGGTGGACACCTGGGCCACCGTCGGCTCCTGCGCCCAGATCGGCAAGAACGTGCACCTGTCCGGCGGCGTCGGTATCGGCGGCGTCCTGGAGCCCCTGCAGGCCAACCCCACCATCATTGAGGACAACTGCTTCATCGGCGCCCGCTCCGAAGTGGTGGAAGGCGTCATCGTCGGCGAAAACTCCGTCATTTCCATGGGCGTCTACATCGGCCAGTCCACCAAGATCTACGACCGGGATACCGGCGAAGTCATGTACGGCCGCGTCCCGCCGGGATCGGTGGTGGTTTCCGGCAACCTGCCTTCCGCCGACGGCAAGTACAGCCTGTACTGCGCCGTCATCGTCAAGAAGGTGGACGCCCAGACCCGCGCCAAGACCAGCATCAACGATCTGCTGCGCGCCTAAAGTCCTTCACCCAGGGAGAACGGGATGATCCTCGACAAGCTTTTCCAGCTGATGGCCGAGAAGCAGGCGTCGGACATCTTCATCACGGCTGGCGCCCCCATCCACATCAAGATCAATGGCGAAACCCTCCCGGTCAACCAGCAGGTGATGATGCCGGACATGATCGAGAAGATCGCCTATGAGCTGATGTCGCCGGACCAGATCAAGACCTTCGAGGCGACGATGGAGATGAATCTCTCCTTCGGCGTCCCCCAGGTCGGGAATTTCCGGATCAATGTCTTCCGGCAGCGGGGTTCGGCCAGCATTGTCATCCGCTTCATTCTCGGGAACATCCCGGCCCTGGACTCCCTGGGCCTCCCCCCTGTCCTCGGCGACCTGATCATGGAGAAGCGAGGGCTCATCCTGATCGTCGGTTCCACCGGCTCGGGCAAGTCCACCACCATCGCCTCCATGCTGGACCACCGGAACGCCAACAAGTCCGGGCACATCCTGACGGTGGAGGACCCCATCGAATTTCTGTTCAAGCACAAGAAGTCCATCGTGAACCAGCGGGAAGTAGGGATGGACACCCTGGACTGGCACGCCGCCCTGAAGAACGCCATGCGCCAGGCGCCGGACTGCATCCTGATCGGCGAGATACGCGACAAGGACACCATGCAGGCCGCCATCGCCTACGCCCAGACCGGCCACCTCTGCCTCGGCACCCTCCACGCCAACAACAGCTATCACGCCCTGAACCGCATCATCAGCTTCTTCCCCATCGAGAACCGGCCGGCCCTCTTCCTGGACCTGTCGGTGAGCCTGCGGGCCATCATTTCCCAGCGGCTGGTGAAGAAGCCCGACGGCAAACGGGTGCCCACCGCCGAAGTCATGCTCAACACCCGCCACGTGGCGGAGCTCATCGAGCGGGGCGAGGTGCAGGCCATCAAGGACGCCATGGAACAGACCCTGGCGCCGGGGTCCCAGACCTTCGAGCAGGATCTCTTCCGCCTCTACCGGGAAGGCACCATCACCCTGGACGAGGCCCTGGGCAATGCCGATTCGCCCACCAACCTGTCGTGGCTCATCAACAACTCGGAGGCGACCGAGGGCAAGGACGACAGCAAGCAGAAGCCTGCCCAGGAGGTGGATGCCTCGGAAGGCGCCTCCTTCAAGGACTTCGCCCTGCAACTGAATGACCCGGAAGAAGAAGCCGTTTGAAACGTAATCCCACCCTCGACCTGGCCGGGCAACTGATCGCCAGGAATTCCGTCACTCCCGCCGACGCCGGCTGCATGGACCTCATCGCCGAGCGGCTGAAGCCCCTGGGCTTCGAGTTCGAGTTCATCAACCGGGGGGGCGTCACCAATCTCTGGGCCCGCCGCGGCACCGCCAAGCCCCTCTTCTGCTTCGCCGGCCATACCGACGTGGTGCCCACCGGCCCGGTGGACGCCTGGACCTCGCCCCCGTTCGAGCCGACCCTCCGGGACGGCAAGCTCTACGGCCGCGGCGCCGCCGACATGAAGTCTTCCGTGGCGGCCTCGGTCGTCGCCGTCGAGGCCTTCGTCGCCGCCCATCCCGACCACCCGGGCTCCATCGCCCTGCTGCTCACCTCCGACGAGGAGGGCGACGCGGTGGACGGCACGGTGGCGGTGGTGGAAGCCCTGAAGGCCCGGGGCGATACCATCGACTACTGCGTCATCGGCGAGCCGACGGCGGTGAATACCCTGGGGGACATGGTCAAGAACGGCCGCCGGGGCTCCCTCACCGGCAGGCTGACGGTGAAGGGCCTCCAGGGGCATATCGCCTACCCCCATCTGGCCAGGAACCCGATCCACCTCGCCACCCCCGCCATCGCCGAACTGGCGGCCACCGAATGGGACCGGGGCAACGAGTATTTCCCCCCCACCACCTGGCAGGTTTCCAATATCCACGGCGGCACCGGCGCCGGCAACGTCATTCCCGGCACGGTGGAAATCCTTTTCAATTTCCGCTTCGCCACCGCCAGTACGCCCGAAAGCCTCAAGGCGCACCTGACCGGCATCCTCGACCGCCACGGCCTCGACTACGACATCGCCTGGACCCTGGGGGCCAAGCCCTTCCTCACCGGCCGCGGCCCCCTGGCCGACGCCACCATCGCCGCTATCCGGGAGGAATGCGGCATCGAGACCGAGCTGTCCACCACCGGCGGCACCTCGGACGGCCGCTTCATTTTCGATATCTGCCCGCAGCTCATCGAAGTGGGTCCGGTCAACGCCACCAGCCACAAGATCGACGAATGCGTGGACGCCGAGTCCCTCGTCAAACTGTCCGGCATCTTCACCCGCATCCTCGAAAAGCTCCTCAGCCGATGAACATCGACACCGCCCGCCGCGAACTCCTGACCGTTCGCGATCTTCTGCGCTTCGCCGTCAGCCGCTTCCAGGAAGCTGGACTCTTCTTCGGCCACGGCAGCGAAAATGCCTGGGACGAAGCCGTCTATCTGGTCCTCCATACCCTGCACCTGCCGCTGGACCGCCTGGAGCCTTTCCTCGACGCCCGTCTCCTGGAAGAAGAGAGGGAGGCCGTGCTGGCCATCTTCCGGCGCCGGGTGGAGGAACGCCTGCCTGCCGCCTACCTGACCCACGAGGCCTGGCTGGGGGAGCACCGCTTCTACGTGGACGAGCGGGTCATCGTGCCCCGCTCCTTCATCGCCGAACTGCTCCAGGAGCAGCTGACCCCCTGGGTGGACGATCCCTGGGCGGTCAATAGCGCCCTGGATCTGTGTACAGGCTCCGCTTGCCTGGCCATCCTGGCGGCCCTGGCCTTTCCCGAGGCAACGGTGGACGCGGTGGACCTCTCCCCCGACGCCCTCGCCGTCGCCCGCCGCAACGTGGACGACTACGGTCTCCAGGACCGCCTCCATCTGATCCAGTCGGATGCCTTCGCCAAACTGGCCGGCCGCCGCTACGACCTCATCATCTCCAACCCGCCCTACGTCAACGCGGAATCGGTGGCCGCCCTGCCCCCGGAATACCTGCACGAGCCGGAACTAGCCTTGGGTTCCGGGGAAGATGGCCTCGACTTGACCCGGGTGATTCTCAGGGAAGCCAAGAGCCACCTCAATCCCGGCGGCCTGCTGGTGGTCGAGATCGGCCACAACCGGGACGTGCTGGAGGAAGCCTTCCCGGACCTGCCGTTCACCTGGCTGGAGACCAGCGCCGGCAACGAGTTCGTTTTCCTGCTGCGGGAAGAAGAACTGCCGGGCTGACCGGGGCGGGGATCTCCCCGCTTCCCGGCTTCAGTGCTTGACCGTGGTGAGGGCGGCCAGGGCTTCCTGTTTCTTCTCTTCCAGGAAGTCGGCGAACTCCCGTTCCGTCAGCCCCTCGCCGCCAAAGCCGACCTGATCGTCCTGGGGCGCCGCCCGGTAGAGATTGGCGAGAGCCCGGAAGATGGCATGGATGATCTGCTCATCGTCCATGCCCGCCATATCGATCTCGTCCAGGGCATTGGCGAGCACCGGCATCTGTCGCCGGAAAGCCCGGATGCCGGTATCGATCCGCAGCATCTGGCCAGTCTCCTCCAGCGGGTAATGCGCTTTCTCGGATGAATGCCAACGTTCTACAGAAATCCGGTTCCTGCGCCGATTCACGAAGACGACGATCTGCCAGTCACCCAGGTGGAGCTGGGGCGTATAGGCTTGGAGAACCAAGGGGAGTTGGATCATTTCTTCCTCTTATCTAGCCTGTGGGGTTCAAATGTATGCCCTCGGTGGGGCGCCCATCGGATCTGTGCCGAAGGATGCTTTAAATATAAGGCTTCGAGCCCAAGCGGCGAATTCGCAAAACCCCTCATGGAACGGTAGTAAAACACTGTAGCTAGAGCGTCTGCCAACGGAATATACCACCATCCTATGACTCCTCGGATATGGTGGCAATCCTGCAGTTGCGGCCGCGGAGTCCGCCTCCGGCGGTATGCCGGGATAGCTGGGGGCGGCCCCGGGTAACTGTCCGAAGCCGGGAAGTTGGGGTTATCGACCCATGGTCCGGTGCACCGGCGGCGCGCACCATGATTCCCGGCGCCACTTGGCGCGGCGAGTTCGTTGCGAGTCGGTCATGCAATACCCGTGGAACCCCGTGTCGGATTACCTTGCTCTGGCCCATGGCGGCAAGCGGGCATTCGCCCGCATGCTCTGGCACCGGGTCCGCGCCGGCGCCGGGGCCTTCGAGCGCTACCGGCAGGTGGACTGGCAACGGGTATCCCGGGTCGTCTTCGTATGCAAAGGCAACATCTGCCGGAGCGCCTTCGCCGGGAGCCGGTTCCGCACCCGGGGCATGGCGGCGGCATCGGCCGGCCTCGATGCCGATCCGGGCAAGCCGGCGGACCCCCGGGCCGCCAGAGTGGCACGGTGCCTGGGCACCGACCTGGGAAATCATCGCAGCACCCACATCGCGGCGCTGGAACTGGGGCCGGGCGACCTCCTGGTAGCCTTCGAGCCGGATCACGCGGACCGGCTGCGGCCCTTGGCGTCCGCTTCCCCCGGAGCCCAACTGACCCTCCTCGGACTGTGGTCCCCCGCTCCCCCCATAGTCTACTTTCACGACCCCTACGGTTGCCCCGAGACTTACTTCGAGGCCTGCTTCCGCCGTATCGAAGGGGGGCTCGCGGGGCTGGAAAAGCGCTGCATCAACGCCCGCCCCGACAGGGAGAACAGGGCTTGAAAAACTGGCGCGCCGATTATCCGATCCTGGTGGCCGAAGCCCAGACCATCGGCGCCCTGGCGACCATCCGTTCCCTGGGGAAAGCCGGCTACCCGGTGCTTGCCGCCTCCCATCGCCAGGATGCCCTGGGGTTCCACTCCCGCTACAGCCGCAAGGCCCTGGCGCATCCTCCCTACGAGGACGACGAGGCCTTCGCCGGCTGGCTCGATGAAATCCTGGTCGAGGAATCGGTCCGGCTCATCATCCCCTCGGAAGGGTTTCTGCTGGCTATCCGTCCCCGCTTCCCCCGGTTTAGCGCCCTTCTCCCGGTGCCGGCCGACGCCGCCAGGGTCTACAGCGCCCTGAGCAAGTACGACCTGTTCCAGCAATGCGCGGCGGCCGGACTGGGCGCGAATTTGGCGCCCTTCCTCCTCGTCGCCGACGACGGCCCCCTCTCCTGGAAAGAGCTGCGCTCCCTGCCCCCGCCCCTGTTCGTCAAGGTGGACTGCACCTACGCCCGCCGGGGCGGCGACGGCGGCGTGTTCCGCTGCGAAAACGCCGCGGCGGCGGCCAGGAAGGTGGGCGAGCTGCGGGCTGCTTACCGCGCCATCCTGGTCCAGGGCTATGCGCCGGGAGTCGGGGTCGGTGCCTTCCTGGCCCGCTGGCGGGGCCGGCCCCTCGGCCAGTTCATGCACCGGCGGCTCCACGAAGTCCCCCACTGGGGCGGCGTCTCCTCCTTTCGGGAAAGCTGGGAGCATGAGGATATCCTGGCCGACGCCGAGGCCCGGCTCGCCCTTCTGGGCTGGGAGGGCGTCGGCATGTTCGAATATCGCTGGCACCCGGAGAGCGGCCGCTTCCAACTTATCGAATTCAATTCCCGCTTCTGGGGCTCCCTGCATCTGGCGCTTTTCGCCGGCGTGGACTTTCCCCGCCTCCTGGCCGACGCCATCCTGGGCCGCCCCAATCCGCCGGTGACCAGCTACCAGGCCATCAAATGCCGGCTAACTTTTCCTGGGGAGATCGAATATGTCTATTCCTGCCTCAAGGACCGTTCCTTGCCCTGGTCGCGGCGCCTCGGGCCCATCGCCGAGTTCGCCGCCCTGGGGCTCGATCCGCGGGTCTATTCGGACCTCAGCTTCCCCGGCGACCGCCTGCTCTATGGCCGCATGATCATCCGTTCCATCCGGCAGTTCATGAGCTGATCCGAGGCTTTCCCTATCCATCTCCATTCTTGTCCCGAGCTTCCCCATGTCAGTCAAAGATCTGATCTATGCCACCGCCAAAGCCGGCGGGCTGTTTCCCTGGGCCCAGCAGAAGACCCGGGACGGATTGTGCATCCTCTGCTACCACGGCTTGTCCTTCACCGACGAGCACCAGTTCCGGCCGAAGCTGTTCATCACCCCGGAACTCTTCCGGCAACGCATGCAATATCTCAAACGCTCCGGCTATACCGCCCTGTCCCTGGACGAGGCCCTGGAGCGACTGCAGCACGCCCGGCTGAAGGAGAAGGAACTGGTCATCACCATCGATGACGGCTTCTACAGCATTGCAGCGCTGGCCGCCCCCATCCTGAAGGAAGTGGGCTTTACCGCCACCATTTACGTGACCACCTATTATGTGGAGCGCAACAACCCCATCTTCCGCCTTGCCCTGCAGTACCTGTTCTGGAAGACCCCGCTGAATGCCCTGGACTGTATCGGGCTGCCCAACGACGGCAGGAATTCCTGCCCGACCCGGGGGGCCGCCGCCGATACCTTGCTGTGGCAATTGATCGATGTGGGGGAAGCGCGCCTGAACGAAGTCGGGCGCATGGCTCTCGCCCGGGAGGTGGCCCGGCGGCTGGAAGTGGACTTCGACGAACTGGTGAGTTCCCGCCGGCTGAGCCTCATGTCCGAGGCGGAGGTGGCAAAGCTGGCGGAACAGGGATTCGACATCCAGCTCCACACCCATCGCCATCAGCTGCCGGTCGATCCGGTGGCTGCCCGGCGTGAACTGCACGACAACCGTGTCGTGCTGAGGCCTCTGTGCGAAAGGCCCCTGCGGCACCTCTGCTATCCCAGTGGCATCTGGTCCAAGCAGTTATGGCCCGTGCTGGCGGCCGAAGGGGTGGCGACGGCCACCACCTGCCTGCCGGGGCGCAACTACGCCTCCACGCCCCGCCTGGGCCTCAAGCGCTTCCTGGATTTCCAGACCCTCCCGTCAGTCATCTTCGAAGCCGAGGTCAGCGGCTTCTCCGAAATCCTGCGGCGCCTGGCGGGACGGGCCGAACTCAGCCGTTGACCCGGATCCGGGGCAGTTCCGGCGAGGGATCGGTGACCGATCGATCATAGGGATGCTCGTCCCGGGCGAAGAGCTTCCGGATCCGCTTCACATAGCTGCGGGTCTCGGCGAAGGGGGGTATTCCCCGGAAGCGGTTCACCGCCCCCTCCCCCGCGTTGTAGGCGGCCGCCACCAGGGCCACGTTGCCCTGGAAATAGGCCAGCAGCCAGCGCAGATAGGCAAGTCCGCCGCGGATGTTCTGCTCCGGGTCGAAGGGCTTGGCGACCTTGAAGCGGGCGGAAGTTTCCGGAATGAGCTGCATGAGCCCCTGGGCATTGCGGCCCGAGACCGCCCCTGAGTTGAAATTCGATTCGGCCCGGATCACCGCCAGGGCCAGGCGCGGGCTGATCCCGTATTGGGGCGCCAGCTTCTGTACCAGATCCACGACTTCCTTTTGGGCCGGCGTCCTGGGGGTGAAAATCTCACCCTCCTCCGCCCGGCCTCCGTCATCGGGCCGAAACAGGCAGTCCGGCGCCCGGGGCGCGGGCTCCCCCACGTAGGCCAGCATGCGCCGGGCCTGGGCATGGCCCTGCCAAGCCGCCCGGGCGAAGAAATAGGCTGCCGACGGGTCGTCGCGGAGGACGCCGCGGCCGTTGGCGTACATCCAGCCGAGGCTGTACTGGGCCTCGGCGTCGCCCTGCCGGGCGCCCTCGCAATAGAGCCGCAGGGCCCGGCCCTCATCCTTAGGGACGCCCTCCCCATGCTCATAGGCCCGGGCCTCGGTGAGCAGCGCGTCGGCGGGGCCGGCGACGGCCCCACCGCAGCCCAGGGAGGCCAGCAGCAGGAGGGGCGGCCAGGCCCTCATCCTGCTGCCTCCCGACCGTCGCCCTACAGGCGCCACACCATGGTGCCCCGGGTGGCAAACTCGCCCGGGTCGAGGATGCTCTTCACGTCGGCAATGACGCCGCCGGGCTGCAGCTTGCCGATGTAGTCGGACACTCCCTGGGCCTTGAACTGGCGATGGGCGACCGCCACCACGATGGCCGCCGAGCGCGGCAGATCCTCCCAAGCGGTCAGCTCGACCCCGTATTCATGGCGGGCCTCGACCGGGTCCGCCACCGGGTCGTGGACCAGCACCTCCGCCCCGTAGGACTGCAATTCCCGGATCACGTCGATGACCCGGGAATTGCGCAGGTCCGGGCAGTCCTCCTTGAAGGTGAGCCCCATGACCGTCACCGGCGTGGCCTTGATGTGCCAGCCGTTCTTGAGGAGGTTCTTGACCGTCTGCTCGGCCACGAACTTGCCCATGCCGTCGTTGATGCGCCGGCCGGCCAGGATGACCTGGGGGTGGTAGCCCAGCATCTCGGCCTTGTGGGTCAGGTAATAAGGATCGACCCCGATGCAGTGGCCGCCCACCAGGCCCGGCCGGAAGGGCAGGAAGTTCCACTTGGTGCCGGCGGCCTGGAGCACCTCGCCGGTGTCGATGCCGAGACGCTCGAAAATGATGGCGAGCTCGTTCATGAGGGCGATATTGAGGTCCCGCTGGGTGTTCTCGATAACCTTGGCGGCCTCCGCCACCTTGATGCTGGAGGCCCGGTGGATACCGGCCTTGATGATTTCCCCATAGATCCTGGCCACATAATCCAGGGTCCGCGGGCTATCCCCGGAGACGATCTTGACGATCCGTGTGACGGTCCGCTCCTTGTCCCCGGGATTGATGCGCTCAGGGGAGTAGCCGACGAAGAAGTCGTCCTTCCACTTGAGCCCGGAGTGCTTTTCGATGATCGGGATGCAGACTTCCTCGGTGGCGCCGGGGTAAACCGTTGATTCGAACACCACCGTCGCCCCCCGCTGCAGGTTCCGTCCGATGATTTCCGAGGAGCCGACCAGGGGGCTGAAATCCGGCTGGTGGGCCTGGTCCACCGGCGTCGGCACGGCCACGACGATGAAGTCCGCCTCCTTCAGTGCCCGGGGATCGGTCCCCACTTCCAGGAAGCTCGCCGCCTCGAAATCCTCCCGGGACACCTCCCCGGTGGGATCGATGCGGTCCCGGTAGCTGGCCACCTTCCCGGCCGACAGGTCGAAGCCGATGGTGCGGAATTTCTTGCCGAATTCGACGGCCAGGGGCAGGCCGACGTAGCCCAGGCCTACTACAGCGATGATTGTCATTTTTTCTCCTCGTGTCAGGGGTAGCGAAAGGCTGAACGAAACGAATGCATCAAACCTGGCTCAGCAGGCGGGCGATCTCGGCCTGGCCGGAGAAGCGGTCGCCCAGCTTGGCCAGGGTCTCCAGTTCCTGGCGGGCGGCGGTCTTGTTGCCGGCGCGGATCAGGGCCTTGGCGTAATTGAGCCGGATGGAGGGGATGCCGGGCGCAAGCTCCACCGCCTTCTGCAGAAGGCTCACGGCCCGCCGGGCATCGCCCTTCTCGAGGACGAGCATGGCCAGGGTGTCCATCAGGGCCGGCTGGTTGGGGGCGAGGCGGTTGGCCTTCTCGGCGTACTCGATGGCCTGCGGATCCTTCTGCTGCCCCGCCACCCAGGCCAGGTTGTTGAGGACGGGGGCGTTGTCGGGCTGGATCTCCAGCAGGGTCCGGTAGTAGCGGATAGCCCCCGGGTAATCCTGGCGCTTAATAGCCCGGTCCCCCAGATAGAAGAGGAAGCCGGCATCCTTCGGGTGATCCTTGAGCCAGGCGGCGGCGAAACGCCCGGCATCGCCACCGTCCTGTTCCTGCAGCACCCCGTGCAGCCTGGCGGCCAACGCCCCGCTGGGCGCCAGGGCCAGGGCCTTGCGCAGGCTGGCCAGGGCATCGTCCCGGCGGCCGGCGGCCAGGTGGACGTCGGCCATGCGCAAATGGGGCAGGGCCGATTTGGGATCGAGGCCGGCCAGCTTGCCGTAGGTCCCCAGGGCCTGGTTGAAGTCCCGGGCCGCCAGCTGGGCGGCGCCGAGGGCATCGAGGATTTCGGGCCGCTCCGGCAGGGCGTCGGCCGCCTCCCGGGCGGCAGCGACGGCATGGGCCGCGTCCTTGTTGCGCAGATGGTATTCGATGAGGGCTAGCCGGGGCGCCGGCTCGCTCGGCGCGGTAGCCACCGCCCGGGCCAGGAGGGGCTGGATGGCATCCGCCCGGGCTCCGGTCCGCCCCAGTACTTCCGCCAGGGCCAGCAGGGCCTGGAAATTCCCGGGATCGGCAGCCAGCATCCGTTGGAAACGCTGTTTGGCATCCTCCGGCTTCCCGTCGGCGAGGTCGAGGCGGGCCAGGCCGAGGACGGCGGGAAAATACGCCGGATCAGCGGCCAAGGCCTGCTCCAGGCTGCGGCGGGCCCCGCCCCGGTCGCCCTTGGCGGCCAGGGCGCGGCCCCGCAGCTCGGGGGCCAGGGGCTGGCCGGGCTGTTTCCTTTCCAGGGCGGCGATGGCCTGCAGGGCCTGGTCGAACTCCTTCCGCTGCAGCAGGCTGGTGGCCAGGGCCAGATCGGCCACCATTCCCTTGTCGGCGGCGGCGATACGCTCCAGTTCCGCCAGGGCCGTATCGGGCTGGCCCCTGCCCAGGCGCGTCAGGGCCAGGGATGTGCGCTTCCCGGCATCCTGGGGATCGAGGGCCACGGCCTTGGCGAAGTACTGTTCCGCCTTCTGCAGCTCTCCGGTGTGGACATAGACCTGCCCCGCCAGGGCCAGCATCTGGGGATCGCCGCCGATTTTTTCCAGTACCGGCAGCAGGGCCTCCTGGGCCTTGCCCGCCTGGCCGCTGCGCAGGAATGTGGACACCAGCAGGCGGCGGGCCAGGGGAAGATCGGGGACGATGGCGAGGGCCTTGGTCAAATGGCTTTCGGCCCGCGGCCAGGCGCCCTGCTGGTATTCCACCGCCCCGGCCAGCTGCAGCGCGTTCGGGTTGTCGGGGGCGACCTGGAGCAAGGCCTGGGCGTAGCCCCGGGCCGCTTTGTAGTCGCCCTTGCGGTAGGCCATCAGGAGCTGCAGATAGCGGGTCTGGGGATTCTTGGGCGCCACCTGCTCCAGCGCCTCCAACTGCTGCTCGGCCTCCGCCACCTTTCCCTGCTGCAGCAAGGCGCCGATCACCGCATCATGGATGGGCACGGCATCCGGCCTGATTTCCAGGGCCTTGCGGTAGGCCACCAGGGCTTCCGCCCCGTGGCCCTGGGCGCTCAGGATATCCCCCTTCAGCTTCCAGGGTTCGGGCCGGTCCGCCAGTTTGGCCAGGGCCGTCTCCAGCCGGACCAGGGCACCGGGATAGTCGCCGCCAGCGGCCATGAGGCGGGCCTGGACCAATAGCGCTGGCCCGTAGCCCGGCTGGGTCTCCAGCGCCTTCATGAGGGCTGCCTCGGCCGCCGGGCGCGCCCCTTGCAGGGCGTGGGCCATGGCTAGCAGGGTCAGCAGGTTCGCCCGGCCTTCCCCCGCCGGCAGCTCGGTGCCGGCGTATTTGTCGATCACCTCGGCAGCCTTGCCCTGGGCCATCAGGGTCTCGGCCAGCAGCGGCACCGCCTGGTCCCCCGGGTATTTCAGTTCCAGGGCCTTGCGCGCCTCCAATTCGGCCCCGGCGGCATCGCCGCTCTCCAGCAGGGCCTTGCCCAGAAGGAATCGGGCTTCCGGCAGGTCCGGCCTTTTCTGCAGGGCGTTCTTGGCCTGGATGATCGCCGCCCGGCTGTCTTTCCTGGCCAGGTAATCGCGGGCCGAGGCCAGCAGGGTCTCGGGAGGCTGGTCCTTGCAGCCGGGCAGGCAAACGGCGGCAAGGGCGAGCGCCAGGGCGGAAAGACGCAGGGGGAAGCAGGCTGTCATCGGGGTCACCTCCATCAACGTTCAGGGTTGGCCGCCGCGGCTATTTGAGGCCGAAACGGTGCATCAGGTCGTAGAGGGTGGGCCGGCTGATCCCCAGGAGCTCCGCCGCCTTGACGACATTGCCGTTGACCCGGCCGAGGACGGCGATGACGGCGCGCTTCTCCGCCTCGTCCCGAACCGTGCGCAGGTCGAAGTCCATGCCCTGGTCGGCGGCCACGGCGTCGAGGCCGAGGTCGCGGCAGGTGAGCTGGTTGCCTTCGGCCATGATGACCGCCCGCTTGACACAGTTTTCCAACTGCCGCACGTTGCCCGGCCAGCCGTAAGTTTCGATGGCCTGCAGGGCGTCCTCGCCCAGGACCATGGCGCCGCGCTTCTGCTCGAGGGCAAAGCGGCGCAGGAAGGCGTGGGCCAGGAGGGCCGCATCCCCCGGGCGGGCCCGCAGAGGGGGGATATCCAGGACAATCTCCGCCAGCCGGTAGTAGAGGTCCTCCCGGAAACGCCCTTCCCGCACCAGGGCCTTCAAGTCCTGGTGAGTGGCGCAGACGATGCGGACATCCACCGGAATCTCGTGGCGGCCGCCGACCCGCTCGATCACCCGCTCCTGCAGGAAGCGCAGGAGCTTGGCCTGGAGGGTCAGGGGCAGGTCGCCGATCTCGTCGAGCATGAGGGTGCCCCGGTGGGCGGTCTCGATCCTGCCCGGCGAAGTTTTGCCAGCGCCGGTGAAGGCTCCCTTCTCGTAGCCGAACAGTTCGCTCTCCAGGAGATTGTCGGGAATGGCGGCGCAATTGATGGCCACGAAGCGCTCCCGGGCCCGGAGGGAAGACTGGTGCAGCCCCCGGGCCAGGAGTTCTTTGCCGGTGCCGCTCTCCCCCAGGAGGAGGACGGTGGCGCCGCTGCCGGCCAGCTTCTCGATGGTGCGGCACAGGCGCAGCATCTCCGGGTCCCGGGTAATGAGGTCGGAGAGGGCCGCCGGTTGCTGCATGGCCTGGAGCCGCCGGTTCTCCTGCTGCAGGTCGTGGAGGCGGAAGGCCCGCTCGATGGTCAGGGCCAGCAGTTCCGGCTCGAAGGGCTTGGCGAAGAAATCGTAGGCCCCCGAGGCCACCGCCCGCAGGGCGTGGGCCTGCTCGTTCTGGCCGGTGAGGACGATGGCCTTGGTATCCGGGGCCACCGCCAGGATCTGCTCCAGGAGCCGGAAGCCTTCGGATACCGAGCCCGGTTCGGGGGGCAAGCCCAAATCCATGGTCACCACCGCCGGTGCGTGCCGGCGCAACTGCACCAGGGCGCCCTCCCGGTCGGCGGCAGTGGCGATTTCGAAACGGTCGAAAGCCCAGCGCATCTGCTTCTGCAGGGCGAGGTCGTCCTCGACGATGAGCAGGCAGCGGGATTTCGCCGTATTCATGCGGCCGCCTCCTGCCGGTCCAGGCCGGAACGCCCGCCCACCTCCAGAACCGGCAGCAGGATGGCGACCCGGGTGCCCTGGTTGACCTCGCTATCGACCAGCATCTTTCCTCCCAGCTCATTGACGTACAGGAAACTCTCGTAGGCCCCGATACCCATCCCCGCCTCCTTGGTGGTCTGGAAGGGCTTGAACAGGCGCTCCCGCTGGAATTCCGGGGACATGCCGCGGCCGTTGTCCCCCACCTCGATGCGGGCCTGGCTGCCCTGGCGCCCCAGCTTGATCCAGACCCGCCCCAGGCCGTCGCTGGCCTCGATGGCGTTCTGGACGAGGTGGCCGATGACCCGTTCGATGCGCTCTTCCTGGCCACGGGTGACCAGGGGCTCGCCGATCTCCACCTCGATGGCCTGGCCGTGGCGGGCCTTGGCCGCCTGGATGCGGCCGACCACCCGGGCCAGGTCGACCCCGCAGGACAGCCCCGCCGGCGCGCTCCCCTCCCGCAGCTGCAGCATGAGCTGGCGCATCCGGTCCACCGCATCCTGGACGGTGGTCAGCATGTCCTGCTGGAATTCCGGATTGGCGCGATGGCGCTCGGCATTCCGCACCATCAGGGAGAGCTGGGAGACGATGTTCTTGAGGTCATGGACCACGAAGGCCGACATACGGTTGAAGGCGTCGAATTTGCGGGCTTCCAGCAGGGCCTCGGTCGCCTGCATCTGGGCGATGAAGCTGGCAGCCTGGCGGCCGGCGGTCTTCAGGAGGTCGTTGACTTCCCAGTTCACCGGCACGGGAGTGCGGGGGCTGGTGAGGACCACGAAGCCGACCAGTTCGCTGCCCGCCAGGAGGGGGACCAGCAGCCAGGCATTGGGCAGTTCCAGGAGCCAGGCCGGCAGTTCCAGGCCGTCGTAGCGTTTCTGGAAACAGCGCACCTCCTCCAGATTGATCACCCAGCCGCTGCCGGCCAGGAAGGTGCACAGGGACGAGCCGGCCTCCTCCCGGGCGGCCACCGGCGCCATGTTCCAGCGGGCGGCCAGATAGAAGAAAGGCTGTCCGGCGTCCTTGAGCCACAGGCCCCCGGCCGGACTTTCCAGCATGTCGGCCAGGCCGCGGATCGCCTGCTGCCCCATCTCCCGGGGAGAATCCTGGGGCGACAGGGTGCGGGTGAAGCGCAGCCACTCCTCCCGGTAGTCATAGCGATAGCTGAAGAAATGCTTCCGGACCAGGACCCGCAGCTTGGCCCGCATGGCGGCCGAAGCGGCCAGCAGGCCGAGGACCATGAGGGCGGCGAAGACCAGGCCCAGCTGCAGCGCCCTCCCCCACTCGCCGCCGAAGTAGCGGACGTAATAGCCGACGGCGGCAATGAACAGCAGGTAGGCCCCGGCCAGGGACAAGGCCGCCGTGTGCAGCGCCGCCCGGTGGGACAGCCGGATGCGGTCGGCCCAGCCCTGGCCGCGGCTGACGGAGAGGGCCAGCAGGGGAACGACGAGGCCGTGGACGGCGCCGCGCACAGTCCACGCCTGGCCATCCACCCGATTGAAGAGGACGGCGTCGGAATAGAAATAGATGTCGAAGATGAAGACCCCGGCCAGGCCCAGGCACAGGGGCTTGACGTTCCACTGCCCATCCGGCGAGATGTTGCGGTACAACTGCTCCAGGAAAACCAGGGCCAGGACCGCCAGGGCCAGCATGTGAAAAAGGCCCGGGTGGTAGAAATAGCCTCCGGAAACGATCCCCAGGACCACCGAGCCGAGGGCGAAAAGGAGCAGCAGTCCCAGGCCGGTAGCCACCGACAACAGCCAGGGGGGCCGGGACCATGTCCCGCCGCCGCGTTCCCCCGGGTGAACCAGGAGGAGGAGCAGGAAGGCATACCAGCCGCCATAGCGCAGGATATCGGTCAGGATCCCCAGGGCCAGGAAACTCGGCTCGAAGCGGGTGGCATAGGCGAAGCCGAGCCAGCCCCAGGCGGCGGAGAGGACGGCCACGGCAAGCATGACGCCCAGACGCCCCCCGCCCCGGCGCCGCCAGAGCAGATGGATGAGCTGCAGGACCAGGGCACTGTAGGCCAGCGCGCCCAGGCCGTAACTCGCCGCCGCCGGGATCATGCCGCCTGCCATGGAGCCGGGGGAAACGAGGCGGGATGGGGCCGGCCGGCCAGTGTCCGGTCCATGGTCAGTTGGCCCCCTTCCCGGTCAGCACCACGCCGACGGTCTTGAACAGGATCAGCAAATCGAGGGCCAGGCTGTGATTCTTCACGTAGTACAAGTCGTACTGGAGCTTTTCGGCGGAGTCCTCCACCGTGGCGCCGTAGTGGTAGCGCACCTGGGCCCATCCGGTCAGGCCGGGCTTGATGCTGTGCCGCACGGCATAGAAGGGGATTTCCCGCATCAGCTTGTCCACAAAGAAGGGGCGCTCGGGGCGAGGCCCCACCAGGCTCATGTCGCCGGCCAGGACGCTGAAGAGCTGGGGCAGCTCGTCGATGCGCAGCTTGCGGATGACTCGCCCCACCCGGGTGATGCGGTCGTCCTGGGCGGTAGCCCAGCGGGGCTTGCCATCCTTTTCGGCGTCGGTGCGCATGCTGCGGAACTTGATGACGTTGAACAGGCGGCCGTTGCGGCCGACCCGCTCCTGCCGGTAGAGGATGGGAAAGCCGCTCTCCAGGACGATGAGGATGGCGGCCAGGGCCATGACCGGCAGCGCCAGGGTCAGCAGGGCGGCGGCGAAAACGACGTCGGATAGCCGCTTGACCGCGCTGCGCAGCGCGCCCTGGCGAAAGCCCTGGCCAAAGACCAGCCAGCCCGCATAGAGGGCGTCCAGCCGGATCTGCCCCAGGGTCTGCTCGAAGTAGCTCTCCAGATCGAGGACGCGCACGCCGCACAGGCGGCAGTCCAGGAGTTCCCGCAGGGGCAGGCCGCCGCGCCGCTCCGTCACGGCCACGACGATGCTGTCGGCCTGCAGCTCCACGGCCGTGTCGGTCAGGGAGACGGCCCGCGACAGCACGCCGTTGGACATCACCTTGGCTTCCGTTTCCAGGGGGCCGGGGTAGAAACCGACGATTTCCACCGCCGGATCGGATTCCCGCAGGGCCTTCTCCACAGCCCCGGCCTTTTCGCCGATGCCAAAGACCAGGACCCGATAGCGGATGGCCGCCGCCGTTCCCGGCAGGGCGATGGCCCGGGTGGTCAGGACGGTGAACGCCACCGCCAGGGCGGAGAGCTCCACCAGCTGGCGGTCCATCTCGGCCAGGGGCAGGACGGCGGAAACGGCGTAGGCGCTCGGCACCACCAGGTAGAGCAGGAATCCGAGGCGCATCCAGGAGGGCGGCAGATCCAGGCGATGGGCCGGTCGCTGCCAGTCGCCGGACCACGCCTTGAGCGCCATTGCGGCAACCACCAGGGCGGCGGCATAGAGTCCCAGCATGGCCCCCCCCACCGGCGGACCGTGGTCGATCCACTTGATCGAGGAGAAGACAATGACGCCCAGGAAGATGGCGTCGAAGGATAGTTGCAGCAGCCCGCCCCACCGACCACAGTAAATAAACGGCTTAAGCAAAATCGAACTCCTCGGCTAGCACCCGCGGCTCCCTGCCCGGCCTGCTGATATTCGGAATGAGACCGGCCGGTGGCGTGACATAAGGCTAGGCGCTTGCCAGATTTCGCTGTATGGGGTGCCAACCGGTATTCAAGAGCGGGACATCCCGGCCGGCCTTCTCTGCGGCTCCCTGGTTTGCCATGACCTGAATGGAGGGTTCACCGGCTTTCCCTAGAGGAAATCCTGGCCCCGCTTTTTGCGCTGTTTGCCACCCGCATGGCGGCCAGCAAAGACGATTGCATGGGACAGGGTCATATGCCCGGCCGCGGGACCTCGCTGAATGCAGGCAAGACCTGAGTTATCCCTACTGTTAGTGCTTGACAGTAGGTTCTAGGTACGTACAATGCCTCACACTATTACTTTAGTAATAGCCAGGGAGGACTGCAGTCACAGGTTGTTTCGTGGCCGCAAAGTTCATCGGCGTTCTCCAAGAAAAAAAGAGTTTCACCGGTCGCAGCAGCGACAGGGAGTCCGGTACCCGGAATGCGGTGCCGGCAGGTGAGACGGCCCACGTCGATCGAAATACATGCCCTCCCCGGTGCTTTGTTCACTTTCTTGGAGATAGCTGTGTCTAGATTCGACAACGCCAGCCTGCGGCGCGTCTTCGCCCGCAAGAAATCCGTCATTGCCATCCTTGGACTCGCGGCCTCCCTGCCTGCATGGGCCCTGTCCGACTTCAACGACAGCTCCACCGGGGTCAGCTGCCAGTACTGGGACAAGGCAACATCGACCCCCTGGAAAAACAAGGGCGGCGACTGGGTCGACGCCTCGGGCGCCGCCCAGGGCACCAATGCCTTCAAAGTGGCCTACATCACCGACACCAATACGGTGAAATCGGTGAGCTGGGACGTGACCAGCATGGTCAAGGCCTGGGGCAACGCCTCGGTCTATCGCGGCATCGTGGTCCGCAACATCGGCGGCAGCAATGCCGTGGTCTTCAGCTCCCGGCAGGGCAGCGTGGCGCCGAAGCTGGTCGTCAGATATGCCGACGGCTCCGCCGCCACCCTGACCACCCAGGCCGATTCCCAATTGCAGTGCCCCTGGTACACCCCCATCGGCACTTCCAGCACCATGGTCCTGGACAAGGTCCAGAACATCGTCCTGCGCTTCGGTGCCCAGCGCCGGAGCGATGTGGTGAGCGCGACCCTGACCATGACCACCACTGGCCAGTACGGCAACGTCTCGGCCGGCGTCTTCCAGATGCGGCAACCCGGGGCAACGACCGTTCCAACGCCCACTCCGACGCCCACTCCGACGCCCACTCCGACGCCCACTCCGACGCCCACTCCGACGCCCACTCCGACGCCCACTCCGACGCCGACGCCCACACCCACTCCGACACCCACGCCGGATCCCACCCCGACCCCGACAAGTTCCGAGCCGCCGGCCTGGTATCGGCTCTACGACGGCAGCACCGGCGTCACTTGCTCCGCCTGGAACAGCGCAGCCAAGCTGACCTGGCGCAACAAGGGCGGCGACTGGTTCGACGCCAGCAACAGCGCCCAGGGCGCCACTCCATTCGCCAAGGTGCTGGCGAGCGGCGCCGGCAAGGCCTACAGCCTTGACGTCACCAGCCTCGTCAAGGGCTGGGCTTCCCCGACCGCCTACCGGGGCGTGATGCTGAAACTGGTGCCCAACGAAACCAGCGGCACCGTGTACTTCAGTTCCCGGGAAGGCTCGGCCCCGCCGGTCCTGACCGTGACCTACACCAACGGCACCACCGCCACGGTCAAGCCCAATGCCGACTCCTACCTGGATTGCTCGACAGCCTACGCCAAGGGCACGGCGAGCACCCTGACCGTAAGTTCCTCGCTGAAATCCGCCCTGTCCTTCGACATCCCGCGGCGCAGCGACGTCAGTTCCGCCACCCTGAAGCTGACCACGGCGTCTTCCTCCGGCACCGCATCCGTCGGCGTGTACCAGTTGCGCCAGCCGGAAACCGGGGCCAACGTTCCGGTGCAGCAGGGCGTCGCGGCGGCCTACCCGAACGACGTGGGGATCGAGAACGACCCCAATGTCGTCTTCGTGGAACGCTTCGAGCAGAGCAACTACTATCAGCGCTGGGGATACTCCACCAAGCCGAGCAACTGGACCGCTGAACCGGTCAGCTCCGACTCGAACGGCTTCCAGCCGCTGAACAACTCGGCTCTGCGGGTACGGATCGAATCGGGCACCAACTTCGGCATCTCCCTGCAGCTGAAGACCCAGAAGATCATGGGCTATCAGCCGGATGAGCTGTACATGCGCTACAACCTCCGCCTGGGGTCCAACTTCCAGAACACCCCGGACGGCGGCAAGATGCCGGGCCTCTCCGGGTCCAATGCCGCCTGCGGCAACGGCGGCCGGGCCTGTACCGGCACCGACGGCTGGAGTCTGCGGGGTTCGTTCTTTACCACCAATGACCCGAGCAACCCGGTCTACCCCCGCATCCTGCTAGGCACCTACGCCTACCACGCCGACATGGCCACCATCTACGGCGACCACTGGTCGTGGCAGCAGAACGGCCTGGGGATGGTGGAACAGAACCGCTGGTATTCCATCGAGCAGTACGTGAAGATGAATACCCCGGGTTCCCGGAACGGCATCTTGCGGGTGTGGGTCGATGGCAAGCTGGCCTACGAGAAGACCAACCTGAACCTGCGGACGGTCTCTGGCTGGCCGATCGAGATGGCCTGGTTCAACCATTACTATGGCGGCACCAGCATGGTTCCCCATGACTTGGGCATGTACATCGACAACGTGGTCGTGTCCAAGAAGTACATCGGCCCCGTCAAGAAATAAGGAGGAGCACCTTGCCGGCGCGGCTCGATAGCCCTGCGCCGGCCCCCCAAAGGCGGGTCGAAAGACCCGCCTTTTTTTGTCCGCCCCTACCCTAGCCGGCCAGGCGCTCCGCCTCCCACGCCTGGCGCTCCAGCCAGCCCAGGACCGCCGTCTCCAGGCCTTCCTGCTGCCCCTTGGCGGAGAAGGTATGATCGGCAGCCGCCAGGTCGATGCGCTCGGCTCCGGGCCGATCCAGGAAACCCGACCATGCGGCATCGCTCCGGGCATATTCGAGGAACTCCTTGGCGACGTAATCCTGCCCACTGAGGATCAGCAGGAGCTGTCCCGGGAAATCCCGCCAGGCCCTGGCCATGCGGGCGTGGTAGGACAGCTGTCCGGACGGCGCCGCCCTGGCCACGGACAGGCCGATCTTGTGCCCCAGTTCCAGAAGGGAGTCGCCCAGGGCGACATTCCCACGCAACAGTTTCAACCAGAATTCCCGCTGCAGGAGGCGCTGGCCGTAATAATGCTTGACCTGGGTGCGGGCCTGGGTGGCTTCCGAGCGGATCCAGGGATTCACCAGCACCAGGCCGTCGATCCTCGGATCGCGGCACTCATCCCAGTACAGCAAGGCCGCCGAGGCGCCATCGCACAATCCCCAGAGCACCGTCCTCGTCGCCTCGGGACAGGCCCCATGGAGGGCGGCGACGGCGCCGCCGATATCCTCGCCGACGGCTTCGAAACCGCGCATTTCCCCGCTGCTGTCCCCCATGCCCCGGTAATCGAAGCGCAGCACCGGGTAACCCCCGGCCGCCAGGGCCCGGGCCAGGGATACGAACTGCCGGTGGCTGCCAGCCCGGTATTGGGGACCGCCCACCACGATCACCACCCCGATGGGCGAATGGCGTTCCGGCTGAGCCAGGATGCCCACCAGCTGTTTCCCGGCGCAGGGAAACAGAAGAGGTCGCTCCACATATTTCATGGCATGGGTCCTTCCAGGGCGTCCAGGGTGGCGGCAACGAGGGCGGGGCATTCAACAGTGTCCACGGTCTGCCAGAAGGGCTGCCCCGCCACCACCCTTTCCCGCACCTGGTGGCCGGCCTGGCGCCAGGCTTCGATGCTGCGCAGGGAAACCGGGGCCAGCCCGGCTTCCGCCCGGGAGGCCACTTCCAGCCACGCCACCCGGGCCGCCCTAGGGGACGGCGCCAGTTCGGCCGCTTCCAGGCCCGTGGCCAGGGCGGCGGACAGGGAGTAGCCGGCCACCTCCACCGCTTCCCCGGCCGACAACTGCCGGCGCAGTTCCGCGGTCATCCCCTTGGCCCCGTCGCCCAGCAGGGCGCCGGCCGTCTTGAAGCGAAGGAACTGCGCCAGGAAGGGCTTGCCCGAAGCCAGGGGCTGCCAGAACAGGAAATTCGCCACCCCGTCGATTTTTCCGGCGGCCGCGGCCGCCACCAGGCAGCCCGTCCGCAGCCCCCACAACCACAGGGGCCCGGCATTGCGCCGGCGCAGCCAGGCCACGGCCCGCACCACGTCCTCCACCCAGGCGCTCCAGGTGGCCTCGGCGAAGTCCCCCGAACTGTCGCCGCAGCCCGTCAGGTCCACCTGCAGGACGCCATAGCCGGCCGCCGCCAGGGCTCGCGCCTGCAGCGCAGCCATGCGCCGGGACTTGTTCATTTCCTCGGCGAAGGGATGAATGAAAACCACGGCGCCCCGTCCGGCCTTCTCCTCGGGAGGGCGATGGTAGAGGCAGAAGCGCTGCCCGCTCCCGGCGGGCAGGAAGAAAGGGGTGCCCGCCATGGCGATACCGGCCGGATCAGCCCGCCACCTTGCCGAGGACGAAGCGGTGCAGGGCGCCGACGGTGGCGAAGGCTGCGCCGTCGATCTCGTCGTCGTCGATGGCGAAGCCGAAGCGCTCCTCCAGGGCGGTGAGAATTGCCACCACAGCCATGGAGTCCACCTCCGGCATGGCACCCAGCAAGGGGGTATCGTCGGCGAAGGCGAGCCCCCTGCCCCCCAGACTCAGAATCTCGTCGAGAATCGCGATCACTTCCCGTCTGATATCCACGTCACCTCCTATTGTCCGGCCACGATGGCCGCTTCATGGCGAAATCCCCCCTTTTGGCCCGCCGGGAAAGAGAAACCGGCGGCGCCAGGGGCTAGACAGCTGGGCGGCGAATTCCCAGGCCGCCTGCGTCAGCCCCCGCCAGGTTCTGGTGTTGCAGGCCAGAAGGCCGATGCGTTGCCGTCGCCGGCTCATCCAGTCCCGCTTGTAGGAATCGTCCCCGGTCAGGTAATCGATCTCGGCCACCCGGTCCTGGTCGAGACTGTATTGAAACAAATAGGCCCCGAGCACGGTTCCCGGGGACCACTGGGCATAGCGCTGGTCGTAGGCCAGCTTGAAGATGTTCGCCCGGCCATGGAGGGTGAACCAGAACTGGGCGGCGACCGGCACCTCCCCGATCCAGGCCAGCCCCAACCGCAGCCAGCCCTCCCGGGCACAGATCCGGGCCCAGTGGCGGACGAACAGGGGATAGTGTTCCGAATCTTTCCAACTCTGCACGTAGACTGCCTCGTAGGCGTCCATCGCCGCCTCGACGCCCTGGCTGTCGGTGATGATTTCCAGGCGGGCGGCCGGCCCCAGACTCCGGAATTTCTTCGTCTTGCGCTGCCAGGTGTGACGGATCTTCCCGTCCCGGCCGGCCATGTAATCCTCGAAGGATTGGCCTTGGCAGGCGTGGGACCAGTTGCCGAAGCGGAAGTAGCGCTTCACGTACCAGCCGTGCCGGGCAAAGGCGCTCGCCAGGGCCGCGGTGTCCGGCGAATCGGCATCGAGGGGCCCCAGATCGACCGTGGCGCAGTCCCGTTGCCTCGCCAGCAGGCGATCCACCAGGGCGTCGATGGCGGCGCTGCGATCCCGGGCCGAACTGATGAGAGGCGAATACAGGGAAGTATAGAAATTGGCCACGGCCAGGAGACGATGGGGGGCCCGCCTTTCGGCGTAAAGCAGGATGAGGCTTTCGTCCTCGTCCTGGCAGTGGGGAATGACGAATATCCAGTCGTCGCCCGCGACTTCCCTGATGAAATGCAGGGTCCAGGCACTGCTGGCAAAGGGATTCTTCCCTGCGGCCCGGTCGAGAAAATCCTGTCGTTCCTCCACGAATTGCAGCGTCTCGGCCTTGTTCAGGACATGCAGGAGCGCCGTCGCGGAACGGGCCGACGAAGCAGGCCTCGCGTCCTTGACCGCGAAATTCATGTTCACAATCAAATTCTCCGTCGCAGGACCGGCGATCAGCCAGGACATTCCCATCAACATTAGCGACCGCCCTGACCCGTGCAAAGTAGCAAAGCGCCTGACCCGGTCATGACGGATGCTGTAATTGGCATGACCGGGTCGGTCGTGCGCCGGGACGGCGCCAGCCCCCGCCGCTCCCCCCGACTACCCTGTTCACCGGCTGGAAAGGCGGTGAACAGCCGCCTTCAATGGGCTGGCGCCGTCGGAACCGCCGCCTCTCGCCCGGAGTCTCAATGGGCATCCTGCCCTATGCCCGCGGGTTTTCGGGGCCGGTCGGACGAACTTCGTGCTTGGATCCGGATAGCGCAATACATGGGACGGAAAGACAGGATGGGAACACGGGAAGGCGTCGATCAAGGAAAGCCGATGATCCGGCGTTGCGGGACTCTGGCGGCGTCCCTGGGGCTGCTGGCCATTCTTGGCGGGGGGGCCTTCCCGAGGGCCTCTCTGGCCGACGTGCCGGCGGCCGACATACCCCCTTCATCCAAGCCCCCGGCCCTGGATTCCGACCGCGACTGGAAACGGCGCTCCCGGGCTCCCGGGGTGGTGGTCGCCGTGGGTTTCGACGACATCCGGGAGTGGGCCAGGTACAACTGGGACCGGCACGACTGCAACCCGGACTACCAGGTCCGGGTGGACGGCAAGATGGCGGGCTGCCGAAACAATGCCTGGGATCCCCGCATACGGACTTCGGGCAAGGGCTCCCTGCGCTTCGACATCCTGCCCCGCACCGGCGAGGACGGCGGCGGCAGCCTCGCCATCCCCTTCGGCGACTATGCCACCCGCCAGTTCGGGGCCGACAGCGAATTCTGGGTCTCCTGGCGCCAGCGCATGGACGAGCGCTATTACCAGGGCTACCGGGCCCAGAACGGGGACGTCACCTATTTCAAGCATGTCATCATCGCCCAGGGCGACATGCCAATACCGGGCCCCGCCAGGATCTTGACCGCCAACGCCTGCAGCGAGGCGGAGCTGGTCATCGTCAGCTCCGACCCCCGCAGCGGACCGCCCTTTCCCGCCGGCTATATCGAATGCCATCGTTATCTGGGATTCAAGCAGGTTCTGGCCAGGGGCAGCTATGCCGGCGACCCCGGAGGCCATACCGTCGTCACCGCCCAGAACATGCGAACCGACCCCCACGGAGGGTTCAACTGCATTTCCTATCCGCCGAAGACCATGGACCAGTCGGGATGCTTCACCTATGCGCCGAACGAGTGGATCACCTACATGGTCCATGTCAAGCTGGGTCCCGAGGGGCGGGCCGTCAGCTCGGCCTCCGGGCGCGAGCAGCCCGGATATACCGACTCCCTCTACGAACTCTACGCAGCCCGCAACGGCGACGATTTCCAGCTGCTGCACCGGCAGGGCGACATTGTCATCCCCAAGGGGCAGTATTACGTGGGTGGCGATCCCATCCTCAAATCCTCCTACCAGGGCGGCTGGAGCCCCAGCAATGGCCACCCCCAGGCCCGCTACGGCAAGCTCTGGCTGCTCTCCTTCATGACCGCCAAGGACCCGACGGAGGCCACTGACAAGGCCTCCACCTGGTACGACGAGGTGATCGTCTCCCGCTGTCCCATCGCCGCCCCGGGCTACCCGGCCTCGGGGCAATGCAACGCCGTGCCGGCGCCAGCCTCGAAGCGGCTCGCCGCGAAGGCCGGCCGTTGATCCCGCACGCACTCACGACCTGACCCCATGTTGGGAAACATCTTCACCGGCGCCCTGCTGGCCGCTTCCATGCGCTGGATCGACCGGCTCCTCGGCATCGTCAGCACCCTCGTTCTCGCCCGCCTGCTGACCCCGGCCGACTTCGGCATCATCGCCATGGCATCGGTCATCATGGGCTTGATGGACGTGCTCCTCGACTTGGGGGTCATCGCCATGCTCATCCAGAAGCGGGACTGCGACGACGAAGACTTCAGCAATGCCTGGACGGTCAGGGTCATCGAATGCATCGTCGTGGCGATGCTCATCATCCTGACCGCCCCCCTGGCCGCGGACTTCTACCACGACGACAGGGTCGCTCCGGTGCTGAAGATCATGGCGATAAGCGTCCTGGTGACCGGATTCGAAAATGTCGGGGTCGTGTTCTTCCAGAAGGACATGCAGTTCGGCAAGGATTTCCAGTTCTTTTTCCTGCGGCGGCTCGTCGGCTTCGTTGCCGCCCTGGCCCTCGCCCTCTGGCTGCAGTCCTACTGGGCCCTGCCCCTGGGCGCCCTGGCCGGCCGCCTGGGCGGCGTCGCGCTCAGCTATGTCCTCCATCCTTTCCGGCCGCGCCTGACCCTGAGCCGCTTCCGCCAGGTCTGGTCCTTCTCCCGGTGGATGCTGCTCCGGAACAGCGGGGACTACTTCGCCAGCCGCCTCGACAAGCTTCTGGTCGGGAACCGGGCCGACGCCGCCATCATGGGCGCCTACAACCTGGCCGACGAAATTTCCGTGATGCCCACCAGCGAATTGCTCATGCCCATCTGGCGTGTGCTTTTCCCCGCCCTGGTCAAGGTCCGGGACCATCCCGAGGAACTGCAGCGCGCCTTTCTGCTGGCCATGGCGGTGCAGGTGATGATTGCCGCTCCGGCCGCCGTCGGCCTGGCCATCGTCGCCCGGGACGCGGTGGCGCTGCTTCTCGGCGACCAGTGGATGGGCGCGGTGCCCTTCGTCCAGGTGCTGGCCCTGGTCTATGGCCTCAACGCCATCAATTTCGGAACCAGCCATCTCCTGATGGCCCTGGGCCGGGTGCATATCGTCGGGATGTTCGTCTGGGTGCAGATCCTCGTTTTCGGCCTCGGCGCCGTCACCTTCCTGGCCGGCTCCGGCCCCCTCGCCCTGGCCCACTGGCGGCTGGCGGTCTGCGCCCTCTACACCCTGGCCTTTCTCCTCTTCATATTCCAGGCGGTTCCCAGCCTGCGTCCCCGGCACATCTATGCCGTGGTCTGGCGCCCCGTGGTCGCCACCGCGTTCATGGCCGGCCTGCTGCCATTCCTGAGCCTGGAGGGCTGGTCTCCCCTCCCCAGCCTGCTGGTCCGCTGCGCTGTCGGCGGCACCCTCTACGGCGTCGCCCTGCTGCTCCTGTGGCTGCTGGCGGAACGCCCCCGGGGCGCCGAGGCCTACGTCCTGGACAAGCTGGTCACGATCTTCCGCCGCCCGGTCATGGTCTCCCGGGCCCCTGATTAGTCTGCCGCCCGCTCGCCCACCGGCCGCACCGCCTTCGCGCCCACCGGCTCGCGCCACCTGCCGGCGGCGGCGAGGCGATTGCGCAGCCCCGGCAAGGGATGCCCCAGGGAGTAAGCCGTGTGTGCCGCCCCCAGCGCCTTGTCGTACTCCCCCGCCTCGCAGTAGGCCAGCCCCAGGTTGTAGCTCAGGGTAGCGGACTCCCGGGCCGAAGCCCGGGCCTGGTCCAGCTGCTCGATGGCCGCCGTCCTTTCCCCGTGCTTCGCCAGCCAATAACCGTAGGCCAGGCGCATCTGGACGTCGTCGGGCGCGAAACGCACCGCCCGGTCGTACCAGCAGCTCATGGAGTAGCGGGAGCCCCGGGGATGATCGGTGTTCCCCTGCCGGGCCAGTTCCGCCATGGCCATGAGGGCCCGGGGATGGTTGGGAAAGAGGCGCAGGGTGGCATCCAGGTCGGCGGCCAGCCTTTCCTGCGCCAGGGGGCCCTGGGACGACGCCACAAGCTGGGCGTAGCTCCTGTCGGCCTGTCGCTTCCTGTCGGCGGGCCCGGTCCGGTAGTCGTAGGGCCCGGCGTCGATGCCCGCGGCCGCCTTGGTGAAGCCGCCGCACTCGATTCCGCCCCGCTCCAGGCGGGCCTGGGCCGACCCGGCAAAGGCCAGGGCAAGGGAAATGCCGAACAGGATTTGTCGCTTCGATGCCATGGAAACCCTCCGTCCACGCCTATTTCGGCAGGCGCACAGCCCTTCGGCACTGGATGGGGTTTGGGGTTCCCGGCCACCGGCAATTGCGCGAACGAAAGCGCCGCCCCAAAAGTCGAAGTCTCATGCCGCATGGGACCGCCCACGGCGACAACAACCATAGCCCCATTGCCGGAACCGCCATGACCACCACATTGCTGCACGAATTGCCGCTGCACGCGGCAGCACGCCACCCGGAAGCCCGGGCCCTCACCTGCGGCGACCTGACCCTCACCTACGGCGACATGGCCGCCCGCCTCCGCGCCTTCGCCGGCGCCCTGGCGGCCCGCGGCCTGGAGCGGGGAGAACGGGTCGGCATCTACCTGGAAAAGCGCTTCGAGTTCGTGGTCGCCGCCTTCGGCGCCCCGGCGGCCGGGGGCGTCTTCGTTCCCATCAACCCTCTCCTCAAGCCCGAGCAGGTGGGCTACATCCTGCGGGACTGCAATGTGCGGGTCCTGGTCACCTCGGCGGAACGCTTCGCCTTCCTCAAGGACCACCTGCTGCAATGCCACGACCTGCGCCGGGTGGTGCTGACCGGCAGCGGAAACCCCGATGGCGCCGGGCTGCCCTTCGCCCTCGACGCCTGGCCGGAAATGGAGGCCGGCGCCGAGGCCGCCCTCCACCGGGTCATCGACACCGACATGGCGGCCATTCTCTACACCTCCGGCAGTACCGGCCGGCCCAAGGGGGTGGTGCTTTCCCACCGCAACCTGGTGGCCGGCGCCAAGAGCGTGGCCAGCTACCTGGAGAACCGCCCGGAGGACAGCCTCCTGGCCGCCCTGCCCCTGTCCTTCGACGCCGGCTTCAGCCAGCTCACCACTGCCTTCCACGCCGGCGCCCGGGTAGTGCTCCTCAATTACCTGCTGCCCCGGGATGTCCTCAACGCCCTGGCCCGGGAAAGGATCACCGGCCTCACCGCCGTGCCGCCCCTCTACATCCAGCTCGCCCAGCAGAAGTGGCCCGAGGGCATCACCGGCCACCTGCGCTATTTCGCCAACACCGGCGGCCGCATGCCCCTGGAGACCCTGAACGCCCTGCGCTCGGCCCTGCCCCAGACCCGCCCCTACCTCATGTACGGCCTCACCGAAGCCTTCCGCTCCACCTACCTGCCGCCGGAGGAGGTGGACCGGCGCCCCGACTCCATCGGCAAGGCCATCTCCAACGCCGAGATCCTGGTGCTGCGGGAGGACGGGACCGAATGTGCCGCCAACGAGCCGGGGGAACTGGTACACCGGGGCGCCCTGGTGGGCATGGGCTACTGGAACGACCCGGAGAAGACCGCCGAGCGCTACCGCCCCCTGCCCAGCCGGGAAGCCGGGCTGGTGCTGCCGGAAATCGCCGTCTTCTCGGGGGACACGGTGCGCCGGGACGAGGAAGGCTACCTCTACTTCATCGGCCGCCGGGACGAGATGATCAAGACCTCCGGCTACCGGATCAGCCCCACCGAGATCGAGGAAGTCCTCTACGCCACCCGGGAGGTCGGGGAGGCGGCGGCCTTCGGTATTCCCCATCCCCAGCTGGGCCAGTCGGTAATGGCCGTGGTCACCGCCCGGGACGGCTTCCTCGATGGCGAAACCCTGCTCCGCCGGGTGCGGGAACAGCTGCCGGCCTACATGGTGCCCGTCCGCATCGAGGTCCGCCCGGGGCCGCTGCCCCGCAATCCCAACGGCAAGATCGACCGCAAGGGCCTGGCCGCCCAATTCCAAGGCCTGTTCGACGGGAGCCGGCCATGAGCGCGCCCCGCCACGCCCCCATGGACCAGTTCCCGGTGCGGGACGGCGAATTGCTGGTGGGGAGCCTGCCCCTCAGCCGCCTGGCCGCCCGGGTCGGCAGCGGCGGCCCCTTCTATGCCTATGACCGCACCCTGATCTCGGCCCGGGTGGCCCGGCTGCGGAGCGCCCTGCCCCGGGCCGTGAAGCTCCATTACGCGGTCAAGGCCAATCCCATGCCGGCCCTGGTGTGCCATGTGGCCGGCATGGTGGATGGCCTCGACGTGGCCTCCGGCGGCGAGTTGCGGACAGCCCTGGACACCGGCATGGACCCCGCCGCCATCAGTTTCGCCGGCCCGGGGAAGAGCGACGGCGAACTCCAGCAGGCGGTCGCCGCCGGCATCCTGGTCAATGTGGAAAGCTTCCGGGAACTGCCGCTCCTCGCCCAGGCCGGGGATCGCCTCGGCCTGCCGGCCCGGGTGGCGGTGCGGGTCAATCCGGATTTCGAGCTGAAAAGCTCGGGCATGAAGATGGGGGGCGGCCCCCGGCAGTTCGGGGTCGACGCGGAGAAGGTCCCCGAACTCCTGGAGGAAATCCGTCGCCGGGGCTTGGCCTTCGAGGGCTTTCACATCTACTCGGGTTCCCAGAACCTGCGGGCCGAGGCGGTGTGCGAAGCCCAGGCCAAGGCCGTGGACCTGGCCCTCGACCTGGCCCGGACGGCAGATCTGCCGATCAGGACCCTCAACGTCGGGGGCGGTTTCGGGATTCCCTATTTCCCCGGCGACGCCCCCCTCGACCTGGCGCCCGTCGGCGCCAATCTGGAGGGACTTCTGTCCAGGGTAAAAGCCGCCCATGCCGACGCCGAGGTGGTGGTCGAGCTGGGGCGCTACCTGGTGGGAGAAGCGGGGATCTACGTCTGCCGCGTCGTGGACCGCAAGGTCTCCCGGGGCCTGGTCCATCTCGTCACCGACGGCGGCCTCCACCACCACCTGGCGGCGAGCGGAAACTTCGGCCAGGTGATCCGCAAGAATTACCCGGTCGCCATCGGCAACCGGCTGGGAGAAGGCGAACCCCGGGAGATCGCCTCGGTGGTCGGCCCCCTGTGTACGCCCCTCGACCTCCTGGCCGAGCGCATGGAACTGCCGGTGGCCCGGCCCGGCGACCTGGTGGTGATTTTCCAGTCGGGAGCCTACGGCCTCACCGCCAGTCCCCGGGGCTTCCTGAGCCACCCTGGGCCGGTGGAGGTCCTGGTCTGAGGGGGCGGCATTGAGCCGCGGGCGACCGACCGCGAATCAGTAGCGTTTGCCGCCGCGGCCGCCGAAGCCGCCGCCATTGCCTCCTCGTCCGCCATAGCCGCCGCCGCTACGCGGCTCCTGGGGCCGGGCCTCATTGACGATCAGGTTGCGGCCATCGACGCTCTTGCCATTGAGGGCGTCGATCGCGGCTTGAGCCTCCTGGTCGGAGCTCATCTCCACGAAACCAAAACCTTTTGAATTCCCGGAATCACGATCCGTAATGACCTGTGCCGAGCTGACCGTACCGTAGGGGTTGAACATCTCCTGGAGATCGTTCTTGCCGACGCTGTAGGCCAGATTGCCGACATAAAGCTTTTTGCCCAAGGGAACTCTCCTGAAATCGGGGCAGACAAAGCGGCCCGACTCCACCGGAGGATACTACCCGGTCAGGGCGGGCCTTCAAGGCGCCCACGGATAAACCGGAGGCCGCTTGCCCATTCGGACGCCGATTGGTGCTTCTAGTTCCGTTGCCCGGCCCGGATTCCCGGCAAAACCAGCGAAACCGGTATCAGCGGTGGCGCGGGGGAGTGGCAGCCCGGGGAGGACGGCCTTCGATGTGGCGGAAAGTGATGCGGCCCTTGCTCAGGTCGTAGGGAGACAATTCCAGCGACACCTTGTCGCCGGCCAGGACGCGGATATGATTCTTGCGCATCTTGCCGCCGCTGTAGGCCACCAGACTGTGGCCGTTTTCGAGGGTCACCCGGAAGCGCGAGTCCGGCAGCACTTCCATAACAACGCCTTGCATTTCGATGAGTTCTTCCTTGGCCATGTCTTTGTCCTGAAAATCGTGAAAGGCAGATGCCCTGTGAGGGCGAAGATCAAGACGGCCGGGCAATGAAGGGAAGAAGCCCGCAGGACAGCGGGTGTTGAACCAGACAAAAGCGAGGGGGGCTTGAAGCTCGCGAAAGATCGATTATGCGCCCAATTGCCTTGTTTAGCAAAGGAAGTCTTCGCCGACAAGCCAATCGGGACGCGGCCCAGCGGAGGGAGCGGCCACGCCGTTCAGGCGGTTTCGGGCTTTACCTCGGGCTTGCGGGTGCGGCGGCGGGCCGCGGGTTTGCGGGCCCCTTTGGGGGGACTCTCAGGAGCCGCTTCGGCGGGCGGCTCGGCTGCTCCCTTGGTTTCCTCCGGGATTTCCAGGGCTGTCGGAGGCGCCACTTCAGCCGCCTCCGCCTTCTTCTGCGCCGGCTTGCGCCCTCCCCTGGCCTTGCGGCGGGTTTCGGGCTTGTCGGCGGTCGCTTCGGCGACGGGCGCCTCCGCTGCAACTAGTGCGGCTTCGGCCAGGGCCGCGGCCTCCGCCGGAGCCGGCTCGGCGGCAGGTGCGGCGGCAGCCCCACCGGCGTTGCGATAAACGTAGGCGCCCGACTTCTCGTCGCGGCCGAAGTCGAGCAGACCCCGGGCCTGGGCTTCTTCGAGCAGATTGCCGAAGGCCCGGAAGCCGTAGTAGGACTCGTTGAAATCGGGCTTGCGGCGCTTCATGGCCTGCTTCAGCACGGAGGCCCAGATCTTGCCGCTGTCGCCCCGCTCGGCGACCAGGGCATCGAAGGTCTCGACCGCCATCTCCACCGCCAGGGTCTTGCGCGCTTCCTGTTCCTGCCGGCGCCGCTTTTCCTCCTCCGGGGTCCGCCGCGGCGCGTGCTGCGCCTCCCGGGGCTCGCGCCGGGCGGCGGCCCGTTGGATTTCCCGGACCAGATCGTCATAGAAAATGAACTCGTCGCAGTTGGCGATGAGGAGATCGGAAGTCGATTGCTTGACCCCCACGCCGATCACCTGCTTGGCGTTCTCCCGCAGCTTGGAGACCAGGGGGGAGAAGTCCGAGTCGCCGCTGATGATGACGAAAGTATTGACATGGGACTTGGTGTAGCAGAGGTCGAGGGCGTCCACCACCAGGCGGATATCCGCCGAGTTCTTGCCCGACTGGCGCACATGGGGGATCTCGATGAGCTCGAAGTTGGCTTCGTGCATGGTGGCCTTGAAGCTCTTGTAGCGATCCCAGTCGCAGTAGGCCTTCTTGACCACGATACTGCCCTTGAGCAGCAGGCGCTCGAGGACCGGCTTGATGTCGAATTTCTCGTACTTGGCATCGCGCACGCCCAGGGCGACGTTCTCGAAGTCGCAGAAGACCGCCATGCTGACGTTATCGTAATGTGAAGCCATGTTGCTCTCCAAAAAGTTTCAGGCTGGATTGTCTCATCCATTGGAAAGTTCAACGGCAATCGGATGGAATGGCGGCAACGGGCGGGTTACCGCGAAACATACCGCAGCGTACCAGCCGGCTAATGCAGAAAGTACTTTCCCGAATGCATTTAGCCGAAGGATTTGAACTCATACATTGTCAGAGCTTGCAGTGCAGACAAATCACACAATCTCTCTACCGGTGAATCGACATGACTGAACTCGCCAACCATCTGCTGCACAAGTATTACACCGGCGTTCCCCACCCTTACCGGGTCTTCGAGGAGAAAGTGAACTCCCTGCTGAGACCCGACAGCGTCCTGCTGGATGCCGGCTGCGGGCGTACCGTCCCCGTTCTCAGGAAATATCTGGGACGAGCCGACCGGCTGATCGGGGTGGAGCTGGTGGAATTCACCGATGTCCCCAGCGGCATCGAAACCTATAACGCCGATCTGGCTCACCTGCCGCTGCCCGACGCCAGCGTGGACCTCATCATGTCCCGCAGCGTCTTCGAGCACCTGACCGATCCCGAGGCCGTGTACCGGGAGTTCGCCCGTGTCCTGCGGCCGGGGGGAGCTGTGGTCTTCCTCACCGCCAACATGTGGGACTACGGGACCCTGGCTGCCCGCTTCATACCCAACCGTTTCCATGCCGCCATCGTCGGCTGGGCCGAGGGACGGGCGCCCGAGGATACCTTTCCCACCGCCTACCGGACCAATACCCGGAGCGACGTCCGCCGCCTGGCCGCGGGCGCTCGGCTGGACGTGGAGTCCTTCGAGTACCTGAGCCAGTACCCCAATTACCTGATGTTCAACGGCCTCCTGTTCTTCGCCGGAACCTGCTTCGAGAAGCTGATCAGCCGCTTCGAGGCCCTGCGCCTCCTCCGCAGCTGGATTCTGGTAACCCTGCGCAAGCCGCCATCCCAAGGGGCGAGGGACGGCCAGGCCCCGGTCCGGAGGACCGGGCTCCATGAAGGCCGGGAGGAGATCGCACCATGAACATCACTCCTCTTCTGGCCGAGCTGCGCAGCCGCGACATCCACGTCTGGGCCGACGGCGACCGGCTGCACTGCGATGCCCCCCCCGGCGTGCTGACACCCGAACTCCGGGAACGGCTGGCGGCCAGCAAGGCAGCGCTGCTGGAATTCCTGCGCAATGCCCAGGCCCTCAGCAACCAGCAGCGCGCCATCGTGCCCCTCCAGCCCCGGGGACGGCGCCCGCCCCTGTTCGCCATTCCGGGCCACACGGGTGACGTCTTCGGTTTCCGTATCCTGGCCCGCTGCCTGGGCCCCGAGCAGCCCTTCTACGGCCTCCAGCCGCCCGGGGTGGGCGGCCAGGGCGAACCCCTGGAGCGGGTGGAAGACATCGCCACCTATTTCGCCGAGCAAATCCGCGCCTTTCATCCCCAAGGCCCCTATCTGCTGGCCGGCTACTGCGCCGGCGGCTCCGTGGCGTTCGAACTCGCCCAGCAGTTGCACCGATCCGGCGCCGCTATCGGCCTCCTCGCCCTCATCGCCTGCCCGCACCCCCAGGAGTTGCGAGGCTTGCCCAAGTTCCGCCGCTATCTCAAGGACCAGTGGCAGCGGGTGCGGAGGCATGCCCCGGCCCTGCTGCTCCCGCCGAAGGAACAGCGGCGCTATGTCGCCGAAGCCATCCAGCGCCACCGGGCCAACCAGGCCGAGGAGCGGGACCGCATGGAAGCCGACCTCCTGGCCCAGCGCGCCCGGGTGCAGCAGGCCACCCTGGCCGCCCTGGCCCGCTATCGTCCGGCGCCCTATCCCGGCGCCATTCACCTCTTCCTGCCCTCACCGGCATGGGCAGAAGCAGGTGGCTTGGCCACCCGCTGGCGCCGCTGGGCCGGGCATGTGGAAGAGCACTACGGGCCCGCCACCAGTACCGGCGACAACATCCTGCAAGAAACCCATTGCCCGGCTTTCGCCGAAATTTTCCGCCGCTGCCTGGCGAGCGACGGGCCGGCAGGCCGCGCCCCCTTGCCGACGGGTGCCCCCGGCCATCGACCGGTGGGCGCCACGAGCGGTGAAGGGGTCTGACCATGAGCGAGCGCCCTTCGATCAGCGTCATCACCGCCGTGTACAACGGTGCCGCCTTCATCGAGGAAACCATCCGCAGCATCCTTTCCCAGACATTCACGGACTTCGAATACATCCTGATCGACGACGCGTCCACCGACGACAGCGTGGATCGCATCAAGGCCTTTCGGGATCCGCGCCTGCGCCTGTTCCGGAACAGCAGCAACCGGCGCCTGGTGGAGACGCGCAACGTCGGCCTGGAAGCTGCCAGAGGGCGCTACATCGCCCTGATCGACCACGACGACCTGGCACACCCCAGGAGACTGGAAGTCCAGTTGAAGGCGCTGGCGGCGAATCCCCGCCTGGTGCTGGTGGGGAGCTGGTGCAAATACATCGACGGGCATGGCCGCCCCTTGGGGGCCTATCGACCCCGGCCCGACTCGCCGGCGCTCTGCAAGGCCAGTCTTCTTTTCACCAACCGATTCGCCAATTCCTCTCTCTTTTTCCGGCGCGAGGGGGTACCGGCCATGCGCTATCGGCCCGAGTTTCCTCTGGCCGAGGATTTTGATTTCATCGCCCGTTTCTCCGAGATCGGCGAGATATGGGTCGTCCCCGAGGCCCTGATTTCCTACCGGATCCATTCCAACAACTATGGCAGACAGATGGGCTGGGAAACGATGGCTCTGAGCGCCGAGGTGAAACGCCGTCTCATAGAGCATGTCGGCCTTTCTCCGTCGAAAGAGGAGATCGAACTCCATCACAATCTGCAGTACTACAAGCTTCCCCTCTCGCGGGAAGTATTGGTGGCTACGGCCGAATGGCTGGCCGCCCTGCTGGCAGCGAATCGACGCTCCGGTATCCACCCGCCTGGCGTGCTGGAGCAATTGGTCAGCGAGCAGTTGGCCCTGATGTCCGAGCACGCCGCAAAACAGGGCCCGGCTACCTGGCGGGATTGCCTGGCACCGCCCTATCGCCGATCCCTGGCTTCCCGCCCCCTGGCCACCGCCCGGATACTGGTGAAGCTGGCCCTGCGGGCCTTCCGGGAGCGGACGGGGATGCAGCCGGCAGCGGCGAAACGAGAATGACCGGGACCTATGAAGTGGCGAAAAAGCCAGTGGTCTTTCAAGGAACGAGTGGAGACCACCCGGGCTGATATGCAATTCGCTTGATTAACGCAGGAGTGGACGACCGTGCTACTCGAGAGACTCGACTTGCTAAGCCATTTTTGGAGAAGCACGGACGTCGGGCGCCATAGCCATCATATCGTCCGCGGCTCTGTGGCTTTCGCGTTACTGGCGGACCCGTCGTTTCTCTCCCGTTGGCGAACCCTTCATAGCTGTTGTCCGCACGCGACGGCTTTTCAGGCCCCGGGCTTCGTACGCACCTGGTATGAGACCTACCAGGACGTCTGGGAGCCGGTCATCGTCCAGTCGCAAAACGCCTGGGGCGACCTCAATGGCCTTTGGTTGCTGGCCTATCAGCCGGCAACCCATGTCCTGGTCCATGCCGGCGCCCACCAGGCTGAGTACCATGCATGGCTCGCCTTGCCGGGGGAGGACACAGCCTTTCTCGCAGGAGCCTGGGCTGAACTCGTCCGAAACCTTCCCTTCCCGAAGCTCTCCTTCAAATACCTCCCGGCCACGGCTTTGGCGGAAACGCTGCAGACAGCCCTGGGCACGGGGGGCAAAGTCATTGTCCGGCGGCACCATCGACCGCTGCTGCGCCTCGATCCCGGCGACATCAAGGCGTCCTTCGCCAAGAAAAGCAACAGGAGCCGGATCAACCGCCTGAAGAAGCTGGGCAAGGTCGAGTTCAGACGCCTGACGGACCCTGCGGAACTGGAAAAGGTGTTCGACGAACTGATCGACTTTTACGACTTTCGGCAGGACGCCGTTCACCAGTGTGCCCCGTTCAGGATCGATCCCCGGAAGCGCCGCTTCCATAGCGACCTGTTTTCCGTCGCGGGGGACAACGAGACCTATGTCACGGTCACCTTGCTCGATGAGCGGCCCATCGCTGGTTTCTGGGGAACTGCCAGCGGCAAGACCGTACACGTCGGCATGCTGATCCACTCGCCTTTTCTCGCCGAGCACTCCCCCGGCAAGCTGCACCTCATGCAGCTGAGCGAATATCTCCTCCAGGAAGGTAAGGAACTGCTCGATCTGACCCCTGGCGGCGCCTGGAAGGAACGTTTCGCCAATGCCGACGACGAGGTGGCGGAGGCCGTCCTGTACGCATCCCCGTGGGCGCACCGGTGGGCCGACACATTGGAGCGGCTGTTGAAATGGGGCAGGCGGTGCGCAGGCCTGGGAGGGCTCACCCCTGCCAAGGTGCAATCTGCCCTGGCTGCTGCTCGCATGGCGGCGCCCTCCGCGATGATCCGCAGGATGGGGGAATGGGCCAGCGTCCAGCGCGAGTTTCGCGTCTACCGCGGAGATCGGTCGCTGGCAGAACAGTATCGACGGGATGAAAGGGTACGCTGCAATTCCCTGGCCGACCTGCTCGCCTTCAAGCCCGGGGAATCAGGGCGAAACCGGGAGGTATTTCTCTCCAGCGCACTGGCCCGCCTGGAGCAAGGGGAGTCCGCCTATTTCGTCAGTCAGGAAGGCCGCGTCGCCCACCATGGCTGGATGGCGCCTCGATCCGAATGCCATATGCCCGAAGTGGGGCAATCCATGGCCTTCCCGCCGGGGAGTGTCAGCTTTTACGATTTCTATTCGGCGCCTGAATTCCGGGGACAAGGCTTGTGCCGGGCGATCATCGGACACATGCTGCAGGCCGCCTTCTCCGATCTGGCGACCCGATATGCTTATCTATCGGTTCCCAGCGGCAATCCGGCCTTCCGGCATGTGATCGAAACGATGGGATTCGAGTACCAAGGATCATTCTGCTTGCAGCGCCGCTTTGGCGTCGAGAAGAAGTGGACGAACGCCATGGAGCAGCCGGATTGAGTTGAGCGGCCAGGGGTAGAGGCCTCGGGCCCCGGCGCCCCCATCCCCAAAATCAGCAGGGCCGTCGATATCCGACGGCCCTTGTTTATTCCTGCCCATCATCTTGTACGGCGCCTGGCGGCGCCGTACTCCGCCAGGTCAACCGATCAGGCTGTCCGGCGGCGGCGGGCTGCTACCAGGCCTGCCAGCCCAAGGCCCAGGAGGCTGATGCTTCCCGGCTCGGGAACGGCCTGCCCCTTCCGGAAGAACCATTCCTCGAATCCGGCCTGGCTGGGGTCGGCATTGCCAAAGGTGGAGGCGAACACCAGGCGGCTATCGGCCGCAAGGCCGCTGAACAGGCTGGTCGATATCAGCACATCCATGTCGGCTCCCTTGCCGCTGCCCGAGCCGAACACGTTGTAGTTGAGCAACACGTTGTTGGCGCCCAGGCTGTACAGGGGATTGCCGAAGAGGGTCTGCAGATCGGCGAGGGTGGTGCCGGCGCCCAGATTCACCGAGGCGACCTGCCCGGCGTTGTAGATCTTGAGGAGATCCAGGGAAATGCCGCTCTTGGTGACGTTCGCCGGCTCGTTGATGTCCAGGAAGAACTGGTAATAGGAGTTGCCCCCCACCGTGACCGCACCCAACTGCCCCAGGGTAAAAGTCCGGGTGAATTGGTTGTTGCCTTCGGCGCGCTTGACGTCCAGAGGTAGGTTGTTGGTGGCGGCATCGGTGCTGAAGCCCGATTCGGTCGGGGTGTGCTGGAGCGTCAGGAAAGGATCGATGACCCCGGAACCCACGATCGTGGCGTTATTCGGGTTCTCGTAAATGGCGTCGCCAATGGTGCAGCTACCGCCGACGCCACTGGTCAAATCGCAGGTGACGGCCTGCGCAGCCGTAGTGGAAAGACTCAGGGCCAAAGCGCCCAGGCAGATAGCAAGGGGCTTAAGCCCATTCGGTGTTTTCATGAATTTCCTCCTTGTTGGAGTTGTTGCTTGATAGAGGTTTTCGGCTCGCCACAAGGGTGGCCGCCCACCCTACCGCACAAAGCGTGCCATATTTCTATGTGACTGATTATTCAACACAATCTAAACAACCCCCGTTCCCGTTGTAAAGAATTCCGACAGACGCTTCCGACGGCCATGCCTGCCAGCGGCGACTACCCGCCTGGTTACGGACCAGCCGCAAAGCGAAGCGCATCGGTTGTCGGCTCGAAGCCATGTAAAGAATTCCGACAGATGGCTCGAACGGCTATGCCAGCCTGAAGCGGCTGCGGGTGTAGTTGTAGGCCAGGCGCAGCGCAAAACGCACGGGCTGGCGGTCCCAGGGGCTGAAACGGGGGAGTTGAAAGACATCGTCGCCGCGGCCTCCGGCCCCCCAGACCGTCGTCACCGCTCCCCGATATCCCGCCGCCCGGACCATGTCGACGTGGGACTGCCGGTAGTCCTGGCCCGGTTTGCCGTTGGGATAGGCGAAGAGGCTAGGCGCCGCGCCGATGATTCCCGCCAGCCGCTCCCGGTCCTCGCCGATTTCCCGCCTGGCGGCCTCGTCATCGATGCAGCCGAGGATGGGATGATTGACGGTATGACCGCCGATACCCATCCCCGCCGAATGCATCCGACGCACCTGTTCGCTGGTCAGCATGAGCCGCGGCCGAGGCCCGGAGCCGGTGATATCCCGCAGCCGGTCGAGGGATTCCCGCCGTACCGCCGGCGTCTGATACTTGAGAAAGCGATTGACGGCAGTGACCACCGCCACCCTCTCCTCGGCGTTCCGGAACGGGCTCACCCCCAGGCCCAGGGGCCTCAGGTCGATCTCCGCCCCGGGAAAGGCACGCAGCGTTTCCACCGCCTCGTCGTTCCACATGCAGCCGCCATCCACAAAGCCGCTGGCGATGAAGAAGGTGGCGGTCAGGCCATTGTGCTGGAGGATGGGCACGGCCTCGGTATAGTTGTCGGCATAGCCGTCGTCGAAAGTAATGGCCACCGCCCGATTGGGCAGGCTGCGGTTTGCGGACAGGCGCTCCACGGCCTCATCCAGGGGCAGGCAATTGAAGCAGTGGGCGAGCATTTCCATGATTGCCGCGAATTGGGGCCGGTCCGGCTCGCCCGGAAAAAGGGCGTCCCGCCGCGGCCGGACACGATGGAAGACAACGATGGCCAGGCGCCTGTCGGCGGCCCATGACCAAAGGGTGGAAACGGCCGACAGCAGCAGCCGCAGGGTGTGGTGCTCCTTGGGAGCAGACAGGCAAGTCTGAAGACGACTCGTGGAAGTCATGGATTTCCTCGCAGTGGGTCACGGCTGCGGCGAGGCCTGGGCCCAGGTGCGCTCGGCGGCCGGCAGGTGGCTGACGACATGGCGGTACTTCCCGTTCCGGTCGTTCGGTATTTCCGGCACCAGGCTAATCCGGATCGTGGTGTCAGGCCCCAGCCGGGCGGTGCAGTCCCGCACCAGGCGCTCCGCTCCGGCGGCCCCGAAGGGCGGGCGCACCACCAGCCGCAGCTCGACAAGATCCCGCCGGTGCTGCACCACCTGGTAGCGCTCCACACCGGCCACCTGCCGCACCGTGTACTCCATGGCGTGGCCGGAGACGACGCGGCCGTCGGTGGCGAGAAGGAATTCGATGGCACGGCCCTGAATTTCCCGGAGAAGGGGCAAGCTGCGCCCACAGGGACAGGCCTCGTCGGAGAGCACCCCGATGTCGCCGGTGCGGTAACGCAGGAAAGGGAAATCCCGGGTCGCCGTGTGGGTCACCACGATCTCTCCGGCCTCCCCCGGCCCCAGCACCCGCCCTGCCCCATCCACGATTTCGACAATGATGTCCTCGGCCTGCACATGCATGCCTCCGTGGGGGCATTCGTGGGCCAGGAAGCCGGAATCCCGGGCGCCGTAGCCGTTGGCCACCGGGCAGCCGAAGGCCTCCGTAATGGCCGCCCGCTGCGCCGGGTAGAGGGGCTCACTGGTGACGAAGGCCACCCGGACGCCCAGATCGTCCAAGGCGATGCCTCGGGCCCGGGCATGGCTGGCGACCAGCGCCAGGGCCGCCGGATAGGCGAAGAGCATGGCCGGGCGGCGGGCCCGGATGGTGGCGACGAAACGGTCCAGGTTGGCCGCCGACATTTCGAAGGCCGACAGCAGCTTGGTGCGTAGCACCCAATCCCGCCACTGCCGCACCCGGTCCTGGGCCTTGAGTTCGATGGGGCTGCCCCAGACCAGAAGTTCCGGATCGCCGATATCCACCCCCCACCACCGGGTCGCCCGCCACTTTGCGCCGACGTCGTGACTCCTCCTGGCCTTGCCGATGGAGAAAATGAGGGGATCCCCGGTGGACCCTCCGGTGCTGTAGCTGGAAAGGCCCCGGGCCCCCTCCGCCTTCAGCCTGTCGCCGGCGGCCCGGACGACTCCCTTGTCCGTAAGGGGCAGGCGCTGCAGGTCGGTGAGGCTGGTCACCCCGGCCGGATCGAAATCCAGACGGGCGAAGAGCGCCCGATAGTGGGGCACCCGGGCCCCCACCGCCATCAGGAAATCCCGCAGCCGCTCCACCCGCCAGGCTTCCAGACGGTCCCGGGGCCACCATTCCTGGGCCTCCAACCGGCGGCGTACCGCCACCGAAGAATGCCCTTTCAGCAGCTCATGCACCGGAAACAACACCCCGGAGCACAAGGCGGTATACGCGCTCCGGCTGCGGCCGAAGCCGGGATGAAAAACCATATCCATTTTTTTGATTGTCCTTCTAGCGAGAGAGGTTCACCGCGGCCCCGGCCTTCGCCTCGATCATGGGGGCCCGGCCGACTTTCAGGTCTCGCGCCACCATGGCGACAATGGCCGCCAGGTAGTACGGCACGTCGTAATTGGCCAGGGCATTGAAGCCTCCAGCCACCCCGTAGCCGATGAGCGACACCTGGATCATCCCCATGAGCTGGGGCGCCCAGTCGGCATCGGGCCCGTCCCGGGCCTGGCGGGCGACCCTAGAGGCCAGCCGCCAGGTGGCGACACCAATGACCAGGAACAGGAAGAGGCCGACAAAGCCATGTTCGGCGAGGACCTGGAAGTAGATGCTGTGGGGTGCGTAGGCGACCGTCGAATCGTCCGAGCCGTACTTCTCCCAGGTCTTGGGATTCTCGGTAATCCGGTAGCCGCCGCCGGTCAGGGGATGATCCATGGCGATCCTGCCGATCAGCGTCCAGACCTTGAAGCGCGACTGGGACGATTCGTCCTGGTGGGTCGAGATGCTCTGCATCCTCTCCATCCAGCGTTCGGGCAGCAGGGCGACGGTACCCGCCAGGGCCACCGCCAGCACGGTGACGGTCAGCACCTTGTGATTGCTCTTGAAACCCATGAAGACGGCCATGGCGGCGACCGCCAGGACGGCGGCGCGGGAATAGGTGCCGAAAATGGCCGCCAGGGTTAGGAGCGCCGTCGCCAGCAGCCCCCACCGCAGCCACTTGTTGCGGCTGATGCCATAGAGGAAATAAAGGAGCGGAAAAACCGTGACCAAGGCCACCCCCAGCTCGTTGTTGGGCTCGATGAAGCTGCCCGGCGGCCCGAGGACATTGCCCCGGCCTTGGGTGAGCAGGGTGAAGATGCCGCCCTTGAAGCCGTAGAAACCGACCGACAGGGCGATCACCGCCACCAGCCAGATGATCTGCCGGCGCCCCGACAGCATCATCATGGTGACGAACAGCATGAGCTGGATCTTGGCCACCTTGAGCCACAGGTCGAACACCATGTCCGGATCGTTGAAGCTGGCCAGGGAGCTGACGCAGGCCCAGCCGAAAAAGACCACCAGGAGAACCGCCGGCCCGTTACGGGGAAACGGGTATTTTTCCCGGGTGACGACAAACACCAGCAGCGTCGTCACGGCGACGACATATGCCGCCGGGAAGTTGTGGACGAAACCGTAAGCCAGCCGGTGGGGATACATCATGCTGACCCAGGCCCACACCAGCGGCCCCAAATAGGGGCGCACGAAGCACGATAGCCAGAGGGGAATGAAAACCAGCATGAAGGCGATGTCACGCATGGGCGGCCTTTTTCCCGATCAGCAGGCTGCCGTAGACCTCCAGCCACAGGGGGCGAACCCGGGGCCAGGCACAGCCAGAGACGGTGGATAGGCCCGCCGTTGCGAGACGGGCGGCGAATTCGGGATCGTCGAGGAGGGCCAGGACGGCGTCCGCCATGGCCTGATGGTCCCCAACCGGCACCAGGAGGGCGTTTTCCCCTTCCCGGGCGAGGCAGGGAATGCCCCCCGCATCGGTGGTGACCACCGGAACGCCGCTGGCGAAGGCTTCCAGCAGGGACACCGGCATGTTGTCCACCGTACTGGGATTGACCACCACGTCGGCGGCGGCATAGAGGGCATGAATGTCCCGGTTGTCGATGCGCCCGCTGAAGGTCACCTGCCCGGACAGCCCCAGCGCTGCCGCCAGGGCCCGCAGCCTGGGGCCCTCCGGCCCGCTGCCGGCGACAGTCAGGCGGGCGGCGGGAAAGCGGGCGCAGACCAGGGCGAAGGCCCGGAGGGCGGTGGCAACATCGTAGATGGGCTCCAGGTTGCGGGTGACGATGAGGTGGGGCGAGCCGAAATGACGCCGCTTTCCCCGGGGCCGGAAGCGCTCCACATCGACGATGTTGGGCACCACCACCGGCTCGCAGCCGAAGCGGCGGAAAACCCCTTCCAGGTAGGCCGACGGCACCACCAGGGTATCGGCCAGGGCGAGGCTCCGCCGCACCCAGGCCGGCGCCCCGGCGAAGAAGCGCTCCGCCTCGCCGCCCCGGTAATTGACGATGGCCGGCACCCGCCGCAGCCGGGCCAGCACCAGCGCCGGCAGGGCGAAGAGATGCCAGGCCCAGCCCGAGTTGGCGAAGACGTGGACCACATCGCTGCGTCCCAGGGCCGCCCACAGGCGCCCCAGATAGGGAACGAGCCGGGCCGCCGCCCGCAGGCCCCGCAGCTTTCCCACCCAGCCCGGCCAGTAGGGCCGATTGGTCCGGACCACTTCCACCTCCAACCCTTCGGCTGCGAGGAGGTCCGCCAATTGCCGGCACTGGCCGGCCATGCCGCCGGCCGGGGGCGGCAAGGGGCCGACCAGCAGCACCCGGGTGGCGGCGGCCGGGGGGCGGGAAGCCGGGCGGCGCCGCCACCACATGAAGCCCATCACCGGCAGGGCCAGGCTGGCCAGGACCAGGACCGGCAATTCCGCCAGGAGCTGGAAGCGGAGCCGGCGCATGCGCTGGAATGCCGCCTCGTTCTCGGCGCTGCCCAGCACCTGGATGTGGGGATGGACGCCCACCAGGATGGCGGTCGCCTGCTCCAGGGCCCGGGACAGGTGGCCGGCCACGCTCACCAGGGGCTGGCTGTCATAGGTCTCGACGGCATTGCCGAGCCACAGGTACCAGCCGTTGATGCCCCGCCGGTAGTACTCCCACAGGCCGGACTCGCCGTCCGCCCAGCCGAAGCGGCCGGGGCCGTTGAGGACGATCCGGACATCATGCCCTCCGGCCAGGACGGCCCGCCACCCCTCCACGTCCAGGGGCTCGCCGGTGGCCCGGTCCACCACATGGAAGTTGTTGAAGACATCGAGAAAGACCCAGTGCCCGCGCTGGCGGTCATAGACCTCCACCACGGCATGGCCCCAGCCGCCGAAGCCGTCGAAGGAAAATCCCCATTCCCGGGCATTCAGCCCGGCGGCATGGGCCAGGGCCAGGAAAGTCTGGGTGAAATCGGCGCAGTAGCCCCACCCTTCCCGGATGCGCTTGTAGGTGGTCCAGTTGTCCGCCTGGATGGGGCCGCCGTAGCGGGCCCGCTCGGTGAGATGGCCGGCGATGGCCAGCATGCGGGAGAAATCGCTGCCGCTGTCGGCGCCGATGGCATGGACGACGGCCACGAAGCGGGGATCCGGCGGCAGGGTCTCGGCCTGGAAATTGGCCGGGCGCTCGGTGGGCGCCCAGGCGATCCGGGCCGCCGGCTCCGGCTCCATGACCAGGGCGTTGCGCAGGCGCACGGCCTCGGTGGAAGGCTGGGACTGGCTCAAGAGATGGAGGGCCAGGGCGGCCACCAGCAGGGCGTTGGCCAGGCACCACCAGCCGAGGCGAGCGCGCCGTTGCCCCATGGCCGTTACCAGCACAGCCCTTCCACCCGCCCGCCCAGGGCGGCCCGGTTGGGCAGCCCGACCAGGTCGAGGACGTAGTGGCGGCTGTCCACGTGGGCCTCCAGGGCGGCGAAGATGCCCGGGCTGGACAGCCCCACCACCAGCACGTCGCATTCGTCGGCCACTTCCCCAAGGGTTTCCCGCAGGAGTTCGCCGAGATGGGGAACGTGGTCGTCGATGAAGCGCCGGTTCGCCCCCAGGAGCCGGGAGAGGTGCACCTCGGGGTCGTACACCCGGAGCTGGATGCCCTTGCCCAGGAGCTGCTCGGCCAGGGTCACCAGGGGCGATTCCCGGAGGTCGTCGGTGCCGGTCTTGAAGGACAGGCCGATGAGTCCCACCCGGCGGGAGCCGCTGGCCAGGACCTTGGCGATGGCGTGGTCCACGTGGTGGCGATTGGAGGCCAGGATGCCGGCGTGCATGGGCAGATCGATGTCCCGCTGCTTGCCGAGATAGAGGGTGGCCCGCAGGTCCTTCGGCAGGCAGGAGCCGCCGAAGGCGTAACCCGGGCGCAGGTAGGCCTTCGAGATGTTGAGCTGGCCGTCCCGGCAGAGGAGGTCCATGACCTGGAAGGGATCCACCCCGAGGGCCTCGCACAGCCGCGCCGTTTCATTGGCGAAGGTGATCTTGAGGGCATGGAAGTTGTTGCAGCAGTACTTCACCAATTCCGCCGCCCGCACGCTGGTGCGGTAGAACTCGCAGGGCAGATGCCCGAACAGGGCGCGCAGGCGCTCGGCCGGGAAGTCGTGGTTGCAGCCGACGATGGTGAAGGGCGGCTTGTCGTAGTCCCGGATGGAGGTCCCCTCCCGCAGGAATTCCGGCTGGAAGGCGCAGAAGAAATCCACCCCTTCCCTTTGCCCCGACTCCGCTTCCAGGATGGGCCGGATCACCTCCTCCACCGTCCCCGGCACCAGGGTGGACCGGAAGACGAAGACATGGGGCGCCATCTTGTTGCGCAGGGCCGCCCCCAACTGGTGGGCGAGGCGCAGGACGGCGCCCTGGTCCTGGCTGCCATTGGCGGCGGAAGGCGTGCCGACGCAAATCAAGGAGATGGCGGAATCCCGGATGGCCGTCTCCACGTCCCGGATCGCCCTCACCCGGTCCGAGGCCACCACGGACTGCATGAGTTCCACCATGCCCTCCTCCACCACCGGCGTCATGCCGGCATTGATGAGGTCGAGCTTGGCCTGGTCCACGTCCACGCCGATGACCGTATGCCCGTCCCGGGCGAGACAGGCGAGGGACACCGCACCCACATAGCCGAGGCCAAATATGCTGATATTCATCGTCTTACCCTATCGATTCGGTTGACTACCGGTCCTGCGCAGGATCTGCCCTTCCGGGCCGGGCCAGACAGGACCGCCATTGGCGCCGGCACCGGTGGCCGGCCTTGATTCATTCGGGAAAGCGCCGGGCTGCCGGTCGGCCTCCGCCGCCCGCGCCGTCAGGCCATGGGCGGCCAGGGCCTGGTCCAAGATGGCGTCGAGCCGCACCATGGAAGCCCGCCAGTCGTGATGGGAGAGCATCCGCGCCCTGCCCTCCCGGGCGAGGCGGTCCCGCTCCTGGGGGTCTTTCATCAGATCCAGGCAGGCCCGGGCGATGTCCGGAGAGGTGTCGGCGATGCGGAAATGCAGCCCGTCCTCGGCGTCCACCCCGCCCGCCGCCACCCGGCTGGTCACCACCGGCACCCCCATGGCCATGGCCTCGAGAATCTTGTTCTGGGTCCCGCGGGCAATGTTGAGGGGCGCCACCATGGCCGCCGAGCGCAGGACATAGGGGCGCACGTCGGGCACCGATCCGGTCACCGTCACCCCCGGGAGATTCCCCAGCCCCTTCACCGCCGGGCTGGGGTCGGCGCCGACGATGAAGAACCGCGCCCCCGGCCGCTCGGCCCGGATCAGGGGCCAGGCCTCCCGGCAGAAGCGGAACATGCATTCCTGGTTCGGGTAGTAGTCCATACGGCCGATGAAGGACAGGGTGTCCGGGTCGTAATCCCCGCCGTCGGGCTTGAAGAATTCCGCATCCACGCCGTTGGGAAACCAGCCGGTGGCCCGGGCGGTGCCGTAGCTTTCCAGGGTTTCCCACTCGGCCCGGGTGGTGGCCGTGCACAGGTCGAACCGGGCGGCCAGCCGCCTTTCCGCCGCCGCCAGCTTGACCCCCTCCAGCCGGTAGCCCAGGGACAGGGGGAAAGGCTTGTAGCGGGCGTAATCCAGCCACTTTTGGGAATCCATGTCGCCGAAGTCGAGGATCTTGGGAATGCCCCGGACATGCTCCACGTACTGGGCCATGGAGGAGCAGTGGACGAAGATGAGATCGAAGCCTTCGCTTCCCAGGAGGTGGCGCACCCGCCGGGCGAGATCCCGGGAGTAGAAGAACCCCATGGAGGACGGCACCGGCGTGGGCAGCCGCGCCACCATGCGCAGGGTCTGCACCGGGTTCCACACGGTCGCCATCTCGAAGCGGGCGCAGTGGGAGGCGATGCCGCCGCCGGCCTTGGCCTCTTCCAGGGAGCGGGCCAGGGAGCACACCGTCACCCGATGGCCCCGGGCGCTCAGGTGGCGGATCATGTTGAAGGGCCGGATCTTGCCGCCCCGCGCGGGGGGGAAGGGAAAGCGGTGGCAGAGGTAGAGGATGTTCACGCCAGCATTCCTTGCAGTTCGGCAGTCACGTCCTGGTGGCTGCGGCGGTCGAGATAGATGCGGGCCCAGACCTCGAAATTGACGAGGCTCAGGAGGGCGTCGGTGTAGTCCCGGCGATTGGCCCGGTGGTCGGCGAGGAGCCGCCCCACCACCCCGGGGTCGAAGAGGCCCCGCGCCGCCAGGGCCTCGGGGGACAGCAGGCGCTCCAGGAGAGCCGAGAGCTCCCCCTTCAGCCAGGCCCCCATGGGGGTGCCGAAGCCCCGCTTCGGGCGATGCAGGATGTCCGGGGGCAGGCGGTCCGCGAGGGCGTTCTTCATCGCCGCCTTGAGGACGCCCCCCCGGATCTTCACGGTCTCCGGCATGGTGGCGGCCATTTCCAGAAGCTCGTGGTCGAGCAGCGGCACCCGGCACTCCAGGGACACCGCCATGCTCATCTTGTCGGTCAGCAGCAGGAGGTCGTCGGGAAGCTGGGAGGCCATGTCCACCGCCAGCATCTGGTTGCAGGCGTCGTCCTGCCGGCAGCCGGCGAAGGCCTCCACCAGGGGATCCCACGGAGCCGGCGTCCCGCCCGCCAGGAGGCGGCCGGCCAGGGAGCGCTCCATGATCTGCAGGTAGGCCCGGTAGCGTTCGTCGAAGGAAAGCTCGGCGCTTTCCAGGAAGGCCTTGGCCAGCCGGGCCACGTTCAGCCAGGAGGAATGGCGGTCCGCCGGCAGCAGCCGGCCGGCCTGCTTGGCGAGGCTCCGGAGGAAGCCCGGCAGGCGGGCGAAACGGGCGGCGTAATGGTTGCCCAGGTAGCGCCGGTAGCCGCCGAAGAGCTCATCCCCGCCCACGCCGGAGAGGATCACCGTCACCTCCCGGCGGGCGAACTCGCTCACCAGGTAGGTGGTGATGAAGGCAGTGTCGGCGATGGGCTCGTCCAGGTGCCAGAGGAGCCGGGGCAGCAGGGCCACCACGTCGGGGCGCACCACGATCTCGTGGTGGTCGGTGCCGTAGAGCTTGGCCACCCGGCGGGCATAGGGCAGCTCGTTGTAGAAATTGTCGGCGGCGGAGCCCTCGAAACCGATGGCATAGGTCTTCACCGGCCCGTGGGCCGCCGCCGCCATGCAGGCCACCACGGCGGAGGAGTCGATGCCCCCGGACAGGAAGGCGCCGATGGGCACGTCGGAGACCATCTGCATGCGCACCGAGCGTTCGATGCCGGTGCGGATGCGCTCGGCCCACTCGACCTCGCCGATCCCCTGCTCCGTCCGCTCGGGCGGCGTCCAGTAGCAAGCCACCGTGGTGGCCCCGTCCTCCATGCTCATCAGGGTGGCCGCCGGCAGCTTGGCGATGCCCTCGAACATGGAGCGCGGCGCCGACACGTAGCCCAGGTTGAGGTAGCTCGCCAGGGCCACCCGGTCCACCCGGGGCGCCGGCCCCGGCAGGTCCAGGAGGGCCTTGGCTTCGGTGGCGAAGGCGAAGCGCTGCCCGTCCAGGCGCCAGTAGAGGGGCTTCACCCCGATCCGGTCGCGGCCGATGAGAAGCCGGCGGCGGCGGGCGTCCCAGAGGGCGAAGTTGTACATGCCGCTGAGCCGCAGCGCGAAGCCGTCGCCCCAGGCCTCGTAGGCGTGGAGGATGACCTCGCAGTCCGAGGCGCTGCGGAAGCGATGGCCGGCCGCCTCCAGCTCCCGGCGCAGCTCCCGGAAGTTGTACACCTCGCCGTTGCATACCAGCCAGATGCTGCCGTCCTCGCTGGCGAAGGGCTGGTGCCCGCCGGCCAGGTCGATGATGGAAAGGCGGCGCATGCCGATGATGCAGTTGCCGTCCTGGTGCCAGCCCTCGTCGTCGGGGCCCCGGTGGCGGGTGATGGCGCCCATGGCCGCCACCGTGCCGGGGTCGGCGGGGCTGCCGTCGAGATGGAGGATGCCGTAGATGCCGCACATGGGGCGCTTACCGCTGGCCGCCGGCGAGGAAGCTGCCCGGGGGCAGCACGTCCCGGTAGACCGCCCGGTAAGTGGCGGCGCTGCGGGCCCAGGTCCGTTCCCTCTCGACGAAGCTGCGCCCGGCCCGGCGCAGGCGTTCCCAGCTTTCCGGGGCGGCGAGGAGGCTCTCCACCGCCAGGGCCAGGTCCCGGGCATCGCCGGCGCGGAACAGGATGCCGTTGTAGCGGTTGCGGATCAGCTCCCGGTGACCGCCCACGTCGGAGGCTACCAGGAGCTTCCCCTGGGCCATGGCCTCCAGGGGTTTCAGGGGCGTCACCAGGTCGGTGAGGCGTATGGGCTTGCGGGGATAGCACAGGAGGTCGATCTGGCCGTAATAGCGCTGCACCGCGTCGTGGGGCACCCGGCCTGCGAAGACCACCTTCCCGGCCAGCCCGAGGGCCTGGGCCTGCTCCCGCAGCCTGTCCTCCTGGGGACCGCCCCCCACCAGCAGCACCCGCAGCCGGGGATGCCGGGGCAGCAGGCGGGCGTAGGCCTCCAGCAGCAGGTCGAGGCCTTCGTAACCGTAGAAGGAGCCGGCGAAGCCCAGCACGGTGCAGCCTTCCAGGCCCAGCTGCCGGCGCAGTTCCGGGTCCGCCGGTGGATCGTAGGCGAAGGTCTCCACATCCACGGCATTGGGAATGATCCTCACCTTGCCCTGGTGGATGCCGCCCCGGGCCAGGATGTCGCCCCGCAAGCCCTCGCAGATGGTGGTGATCGCATCGGCCCGGCGCAGGGCCCAGGTCTCCAGCCAGCGGGACAGCCGGTAGCGCAGGCTGCCTTCGGTGGTGACGCCGGAATCCACCGCCGCATCCTCCCAGGATGCCCGCATCTCATAGACCACCGGCAAGCCCAGCCGGCGGCCGGCCCGCAGGGTGGGAATGGCGTTCAGCACCGGCGAGTGGGCATGGAGGATATCCGGCCGGCAGCGGCGCGCCAGCGCCTCGATCCGGGCCGCGGTGGCCTGCATCTGATCCGCATAGCCGAGCACGCCGGGCCGCTCCCGGGCCAGGGAGGTGCGATGGAAGGACCAGCCGTCCACCGCCTCCTCGTCGGCGGCACAGCTTCCCTGCTTGGGAGTGGTGAGCTGGACGGTTTCCCAGCCCATCTGCTGCTGGGCCTTCAGAAGGGCCAGGGTACGGAAGGCGTAGCCGCTATGGTGGGGAATGGAATGATCCAGGATATGCAGGATCCTGAGCCTGCCTTGGGCGGCCCGGTTCTGCTCGGCCAGGGGGAAATCCGCTTTCATGCCATGGTCTCCACGGGGTTGGGCCAGGAGCGGGACGGGGACTCCGCTGCCACGTTGCGCAGAAATGCATCGAACATAAGAAGGGTCCAGATGGGGCTGGAGTAATCCCGGGCGCCGCTATCGTGGGCCGTCACCAGATGCTCCAGATAATTGCGGTCGAACCACCCGGTATCGGCCAGGGTGCTCCCCAGCAGCCCCTCCCGCACCCGATCCCTGAGGGGGCCGCGGAACCAGCGTTGCAGCGGAACCGCAAAGCCCATCTTCGGGCGGTAGAGCACGTCGTGGGGCAGATCGGGTTCGAGGGCTTTCTTGAACAGCCACTTGCCTTCCCGGCCATGGACCTTGAAAGTCGACGGCAGGGTCGCCAGCCATTCCACCAGGGGGTGGTCCATCAGCGGTTCGCGCACTTCCAGGGAATGGGCCATGGAGGCCCGATCCACCTTGGTGTTGATGTCACCCACCAGATAGGTCTTGAGATCGAGATACTGGATCAGGGCCAGGGGATCGTCGGTACCGGCCCTGGCCGCATGGCCGTTGAATACCTCGATGGCGTTGTAGCCGGCGAGTTCCTTCCGCAAGCGGGGGGAAAAGAGCTGGCTGCGCATGTCGTTGCGCAGGATGGAGACGGTCTCGAAATAGGCCTCGACCGAACCCCGGGCCAGGGCCTGGAAGGTGGTCTTGGCGCGAAAGACCCGGGGCGCCCAGTCGGCCTTGGGATAGATCCGGCCCAGCAGGCCGAAGAACGGCCGGCGCGCCGCCAGGGGCAGGATGCCGCGCAGGCCCTCCTCGAAGAGATGCAGGCGATAGCGCCGGTATCCCCCGAAACTCTCGTCCCCGCCATCGCCGGAAAGGGCCACGGTGACGTGGCGGCGGGCAAGCTGGCAGAGGCGGTAGGTGGGAATGGCCGAGCTGTCCGCGTAGGGCTCGTCGTAAAGACGGGACAGGGTATCGATCAGGCCGAAGTCGTCGCTTTCCACCGCTTCGACAAAATGGTTGGTGCGGTACCGTTCCGCCACCGTCTGGGCAAAGCGCGCCTCGTCAAAGGCGGGATCGGCAAAGGCGATGGAGCAGGTATTCACCGGCTCGGACGCGATCCTGGCCATGACCGCCACGACCGCGCTGGAGTCCACGCCCCCCGACAGAAAGGCCCCCAGAGGCACCTCGGACATCATGCGCAGGCGGACCGACTCCTGGAGCCGCCGCAGGAGCTCCGCCCGGGCGTCCGCCGGCTGCCAGCGATCATCCGGCCGGAAGCGGACATCCCAGTATTCCCTGGGCTTGCCCGGCGGGTTGCCGCGTCTGAACAGCACTGTATGGGCCGGCGGCAGCTTGCAGGCCGAGCGGAAGATGGTGCGCGGCTCCGCCACATAGCCCAGGGCGAAGTATTCCTCTATGGCGCAGGGATCGATACCCCGGGCCAGCCTGCCGTGGGCCAGGATGCTTTTCAGTTCCGAGCCGAAGAGCAGGAAGCCGTCGTCATTCTGGGCATAGTAGAGAGGCTTGACCCCCAGGCGGTCCCGGGCCAGGAACAGGCTCTCCTGCCGGCGATCCCAGAGGGCGAAGGCGAACATGCCGCGGAATCGCTCGACGCAGGACTCGCCCCAGGATTCCCAGGCGTGGACGATGACTTCCGTATCGCTGCGGGTATGGAAGCGGTGCCCCAGGGCCTGGAGCTCGGGAATCAATTCCTGGTAGTTGTAGATCTCGCCGTTGAAGACGACGCAGACGCTGCCGTCCTCGTTATAGAGGGGCTGCTGGCCGGCGGACAGGTCGATGATGGAAAGGCGCCGGTGGCCGAGGCCGACCCCCGGCTCCACATGCAGCCCGCCCTCGTCGGGCCCCCGGTGGCGCTGGGACTCGTTCATGCGCTCCAGGGCGCATCGATCGATTTCGCGCCTGCCGCGCAGGTCAAAGATTCCCGTGATGCCGCACATGTCTGGCTTCCGATCGTTTTGTTCCGGGCTCTGCCCCTCGGGAGAGCCGGTGTTGATAAAGATCCCGGTAGGCGTACACCATGGCGTCGAGACTGAAGCGCCGTTCCGCCTCCTTTCTTCCCGCCCGCCCCAGGGCACGGGCATGGTCCGGGTCCCGGGCGTAGGCGATGATCTGGCGGGCCAGGGCCTCCGGATCGGCAGGCGGGACCAGGGCGCCGGTACAGCCGTGGGCCACCAGTTCCGGGCTGCCCCCCACCGCCGTGGCGATCACCGGCAGGCCACTGGCCATGGCCTCCAGGATGACGTTGGACATACCCTCCGCCAGGGAGGGAAGGACGAAGCAATCCATCCCCCGCAGGATGTCGGGCACGTCCTGGCGTTCTCCCGGCAGCCAGGCCAACTCCCGCACGCCAGCGGCGCGCAGGATTTCCTCCACGGCTGCCCGCAGGGGGCCATCCCCCACCAGCACGAGGCGAAGGCGGGACGCGAGTTCGGGCGCGTGCTGGAGAGCCTGTGCGAAAGCCCGGGCCAGGTTGGCCTGGTCCTTGACGGACTGCATGCGTCCCACGGTGCCCACGAGCCAGTGGCTGCCGGGGGAAAACGGGCAACCGGCGATGGGCTGCCTTGCGGCGGCGGGATGGAACAGCCGGGTATCGACCCCGTTGGGGATATGGGACACCCGGTCCGGCCGGATGCCGACCCGCCGGCACAGGTATTCCTCGAGATCCCCGGACAGGGCCACATAGGAAGTCACGAAGGGGCTGTAGAGGCGGCGAATGAGCTGGAATTTCCGGTTGGAGCCGTCGAGATCGTCCATGTCGCGGCCATGCTCGCCGTGGATGCGCACCGGCACGCCGGCCGCCCAGGCGGGGGCCGCCGCTTCCAGTGCCGCCAGGTTGCGGGTATGGACCACGGCCGGACGGTAGCGGCGGAACAGGCGATAGAGGTGGGGATAGAGCCGGAAGGCGTGGCCCGGGCGCTTGTGCAGGGCCACCATCTCCACGTCGTCGCGGACGATGCGGCGCCGGAAATCGGTGATCTCGGTCAGGGAGATCACCATATGGCGATAGCTCTCCCGCGGCATATGGTTGATCAGGTTGACCACACCGTTTTCCAGGCCGCCGACGTCCAGGCGAAAGAGCACATGGGCCACCAGGGGCGGCTGTTCCCGATCCGGAGTCATCGCCGCTTCCTCGTCTCGTCCAGAAGCTGGGCGACGGCGGGGCCGGCCGAGCGGGCGAATTCCGCCAGGGCCGCCTCGCCTTCGCCGGCGGGAGCATCCAGGGTGATGACCGCCGCGTCGTCCCCCTGCCCCAGGAGCCGGGACCAGATGCCGTAGGCACGAGCCCAGGCCGGGCTCGCCGTCAGCCGGCCGGCCACCCAGTACCATTGCCAGACCGCCCGGGGCTGCCGCGCGGTTTGGGCGAAACGCGGCTGCAGCCTGGCTTCATTGACCGTCAAGGGGCTTCCGCCGACATCCGCCAGCCGCGGCCCCCGTGTCTCCAGTATCCAGGTCGGATCGTCGCTTCTGACCAGGGCATTGGATGACGACAGCAGCTTGCGCTCATAGTCCTGATTTCGGTAATAGCCGATGTAGACGGCCACCTGCCTGCCCTCCTTTTCGAACACCTGCCGCCATTCGCTCGGCGCTCCCTGGAAAGCCGGCTGCCAGGCGGAATCCCCATCGGGGACAGCGCGCCAGCCGCTGTCCGCCAAGGCGGCCGGATCCTTGTCGAGGACCGGCGCGCCGGCACGATTGAACTGCTCCGCGCTCCGCGTGGCCAACACCGGCAGCGCAGCCACCAGGGCCACTGCCAGCGCCGCCCAGCCGGCGTTTCCCCGTGCCGGGTCGAAGGACGCATCAGGCGCTTTCGCCGCCCCCCCGTCACCGCCGGCGACGGCCTCTCCGGGCTCAGCCCAGCGTGAGCCGATCAGGAACATCAGCAGCATCACCACACCGAAGAACAGCCAGCCATAGATCAGATGGTCGATGCCCGTCGCCAGCCTGTTTTCGGATAGATGGCCAATCATCACGATGGCGTAAGCCCGCACCCAGTTGGCGATCACCGGCACCGCCACGGCCACCGCGATGAAGGCCAGCCGCCGCGGCAGGGAACGGAAATTCAGATAGGCGAAAAGGGTGCCCACCATGACGGAGGCGATCAGATAGCGGATGCCGCTGCAGGCCTCCACCACCGACCAGGTGCCCGAGGGAATGACAAACTCCATCCCGTTCCGATAGACGGGAACCCCGGATAGGCGTAGCCCCAGGACGGTGAAGCGGGCGGTCCACTCCATGAACTGGGCGGTGAGGAAATCCCCGATGGGCACGGCGAAAAAGAGAAACCCCAAGGGAAAGGCGAGCTTTTTTACCAAGGGCCAGCCAAGCAGTGCCGCCACGCACAGCACCAGCATGGCGACGTAAGCCAGCTGGCTGACGGCGTTGGCGGCCGCCAGATTGCCCAATAGCCAGACGATGCCGATCGCGAGCAGGAGCCAGGCCGCCGATGGAGCCGGGTGGGGGGCGAACCCGGCCAGGCTGTCGCGCTGGCGCCAGACCAACCAGAGGGAAATAGGCAGGACCAGGAAGCCGTGGGCGAAGGTCTCCGACCTTTCCCAGGTGCTGACCATGGACCAGAGGGTTGCCGAATACAGGAACGAAACCCATCCGAGAACCACCGCAATCAGGAGAAGGGGGCGAGTCCAGGATTCCCATAACTCATGGTTGGATAACGTTGCCATTAAGTCTCTCTGCCCTCGCATGCCAGATCGCGGTCGATGGTCGGTGGTCGGTGCGACTACTGAGGCAATATAAGAGGGTGGGCATCTCGCTCCCATGGGGTCAACGCCGGCAATCGAGTGGAAGACAATCATGGAGAAGCAATGTCGGAAAGCCCCCGGGAAACCGGGTATGTCCCGGGCCGGGAATGGGTCAGCCAAGATTGCGGACAATCGGCTGGCCGAGGACATTGGCCACCCCGATGGGCAGCTTGCGCCAGAGGGCGATCATTGCCCTGTACTTGGGATTCAGGGGGTTGTTCTGGGGAATGTGCTGCCGCTTCAGCAGCACGTACTCATAGTGCAGGGGTTGCGGCTCGAAACCCCAGGTCCTCTTGAACTCGAAGGACCCCGTACCGCTTTTGCTCCGCCCCATATCGAAGACCCGGCAACCGCGGGCCACCGCCCGTTTCATCAATTCCCAGTATTTCAGGTCGTTGGCCGCCGTAGGGCGGGCCCGCGCCGATTCGCCCGCATAGTAGGCCATGGCCTCGCCCCGGAAGTAGAAGGAGAGCATGGCGGACAGCGGCGTGCCGTCGTCCCCCCTGACGATGAGGATTTCGCAGTCCTGGGCAAATTCCTCCACCAGCTTCTCGAAGTGGCGCCTGGGCAGGGCTGGAGAGCCGTGGTCGCGGGAGTTTTCCGCATAGAGGGGAAAGAATTCATCCACGCTATCGCCCCAGGTGGCGGAGAGCCCCAGCTTGATCGCCTTGCGAACCATGTTGCGGCGCTTCGCCGGAATCGGGACCATCCTGTCGTCGAGCACCTCCGGAATGGTGCGCCGGAAGGTGACATAGATATCCTGGGTCGGCCAGTCGGGGTGGCGCTGGGCGACGTGGCGCAACTCGAGATGATCCACCTTGAGATTCCGGGCGAGTCGCTCGGCTTCGCCTTCCAGGGCAGCTGCCGCCTCCGGGGTGCTTGCCGCCACCCCGCCATAGACGGCGAAGGGCAAGGAGACCAGGCCATTGCCGAACAGGAAGCTATCCACATGGGCCAGGGGCAGCACGCCTTCGATGGCGCCTGAACGCTCGGCGTAGAGGAAATAGGTTCGATGGCCGTGGATGTCGCTGATGATCCTCTGCCAGCCGGCCCGGTGAAAGAAGGTCGCCGTGGGCGCGGCCATGACGAAGCTGTCCCATCGGGCGGCGCCCTCGGTATCCTCAGGCTGGAGCCGCTGTATGTTGAGCATGGTCGAGAAATATCCTGTCCATCCGCCCCCAGGCGAAGTCCGCCAGCAGGCGCCGCAGCCGGCTCTCCATCTGCCCGATATTCACGTAATGGCGAAATCGGGCTTTGGCATTGATGCCGGCGACGCGGGGCTGCTGGGTATCGATCTCCCAGGGATGGAAATAGAAAATGGCCGGCTTGCCCTCCTGCTCATTGACCCGCTGCAGCATCCAGCGGGACAGGGCATAGGGCAGCAGGCGGAAATACCCCCCGCCGCTGGCCGGCCAGTTGCGGTTGGCGAGGCGGACGGTGGTGGGCGGAAGCTCCAGGAGGTTGCGTACCTGGTGGGCGAAACGCTGCCCGTCGGGCATCCCGTAGTGGTCATGGAGAACGGGATAGATGCTGGAGCTGTAGCGGTAGCCGGCCTGGGCCAGGCAGTCGAAGGTCCACAGGTTGCCCTTGCCGATGGAGAAGCTCGGCGCCCGGTAGCCCTTCACTTCCTCACCGGTGATGTCCTCCAGCAGGAGCTTGGCGAGTTGGACATCGGAAAAGAAGGCCTCCTGGCTCTGGCCGGTGGCCCGCTCGTGGCCGTAGCCGTGGCTGGCCACCTCATGGCCGTGGGCGGCGATGCGGCTCACCAGCAGGGGGTAACGCTCGGCGATCCAGCCGAGGGTGAAGAAGGTGGCCTTGACCTGGTATTCGTCGAGCATTGCGAGGATGCGGTCCACGTTGGCCTCGACCCGGCACTCCCGCTCGCACCATTCGGCGCGGGCGATGTAGGGGGCGAAGGCCGCCACATGAAAATAGTCCTCGACGTCGACGGTCAGCCCGTTGGTGATCGACCCGGATGCCATGGCGGGACTCCGTCAATTTCCACCCGGCCCGTGGCGCCGGGGCAGCCACCGGCCGAGATCGGCGGCGATGCGCTCGGCGGCCCGGCCATCCCACAGCTCCGGCACCCTGCCCCGCTTGCCGCCCCCCAGCATGATTTCATCGACCCCCCCGAGGATGGCGGCCCGCTCCCGGCCGACCACGGTATTGGTGCCCTCCTCGACGGTAATCGGCCGCTCGGTGTTTTCCCGCAGGGTCAGGCAGGGGATGCCGAGGGCGGTGGTCTCCTCCTGCAGCCCGCCGGAATCGGTCAGTACCACGGTGGCGCCGGCCATCAGCCCCAGCATTTCCAGGTAGCCCTGGGGCGGCAGCAGGATCATGCGGGGACTCTCGGCCAGGCCGCGCAGGCCGAAGCGCTCGATATGGGCCCGGGTGCGGGGATGCAGGGCAAAGACCAGGGGCAGCCTTTCCGATACTTCCCGCAGGGTGGCGAGCAAGGGCTCCAGGGTCTCGGGCTGGTCCACATTGGCGGGCCGATGCAGGGTCACCAGGCCGTATTCCGCAGCGCCGGCCAAAAGGGCGGCATCGGCCCCGGCCGCGGCCAGGATTTCCCCGGGGGGGCGGGCCCGTCGGCGATTGCCCAGCAGGGAGTCGATCATGACATTGCCGACGAAGCCGATGCGTTCGGCGGAGATTCCCTCCCGGGCCAGGTTGGCCATGGCGCCCCGCTCGGTGGTGTAGAGCCGGTCGGCGATCTGGTCGGTGAGGACGCGGTTGATCTCCTCCGGCATGGTGCGGTCGTGGCTGCGCAGCCCGGACTCCACATGCACCACCGGGATGCCCTTCTTCACCGCCACCAGGCTGCAGGCCAGGGTGGAGTTCACATCCCCCACCACCAGCACGGCGCTCGGCCCCTTCTCGTCCACCACCGGCTCGAAGCGGCGCATGATCTCGGCAGTCTGCACCGCGTGGCTCCCCGAGCCCACCTCCAGATTAATGTCGGGACGGGGCAGGCCCAGCTCTTCGAACAGGCGGTCGCTCATATCCCGGTCGTAATGCTGGCCGGTATGGACCAGGAGGGCCGGCAAAGGGGGATCATGGGCGGCGAAGGCGCGCAGGATAGGCGCCATCTTCATGAAGTTGGGACGGGCCCCCACCACGCAGGCGACGGGGCCGAGGCCCGTGGGCCACAGGCTGGCCGTCATGCCGAATTGTCCTTGACCAGGGGCTGCTTGCGGACATCCGTGAACATCTGCCGCAGCAGGTTCAGGGTGGCCGAATGGATCTGCTCCAGGCGGAGCAAGCTGCGCTCCATCCGCAGCAGCCGCTCGCCTACGTAGCTGGCGTTGAGGCAGGCGACGATCTGGGGCATGTCGCGGAGCGCTTCCCGGTCCGTTCCCAGGACGGACCAATCGACATCGCCGGCGTCGCCCTCCACCGGCGGCATGGGGATGGATCCGGCACCATCGCCGGGAACCGGCTTGCCGACGGGAGCCAGGGTTTCTTCGTGGATTTCCCTGGCCACCGCCTCCACGTCCGCCCCCGAAAAACAGGTCTTCCCTTCCAGGAATCCCATCAGCAGGAGGCGGTCGCAGAGGGCATTGATGCGCCGCGGGATGCCGCCGCTGGCCCGGAAGACGGCGGTATAGGCTTCCGGCTCGAAGGAAGGGCTGCCCTGGGAGCCTGCGCATTTCAGGCGGTGCTCGATATAGCCCTGGGTTTCCTCCTGGGCCATGGGGCCGATATGGCAGGAGGCGATGACCCGCTGCCGCAGTTGCTGCATGTGGGGGCTCTGCAGGATCTGGCGGAATTCCGGCTGCCCCACCAGGAAGCTCTGCAGCAGGGCATGGTTGCTGAACTGGAAGTTGGACAGCATGCGCAGTTCCTCCACCGCCCGGGGTGTGAGGTTCTGGGCTTCGTCCACGATGAGCAGGCAGCGCTTGCCCTGGCCGGTGACGCCGACCAGGAAGGCCTCCAGGGCCATCAGGAGATCGGACTTGGACACATCCTTGGTCCGTATGCCGAAGGCGGCCCCCACCAGGCGCAGGGTGTCGTCGGCGTCCAGCTGGGTGCTGACCAGATGGGCAGCCACCACCTTGTTGCGGTCTAGGCCGTCCAGCAGCCCGCGCACGATGGTGGTCTTCCCGGCCCCCACCTCCCCCGTCACGACGATGAAGCCCTCGTTCTGGTGCATGCCGTACTCGAGATAGGCGGTAGCCCGGCGATGCTGCTTGCTGCCGAAGTAGAACGACGGATCGGGATTGAGCTGGAAGGGCTTGCTGTTCAAACCATAGAAGGCTTCGTACATGGCGTTCTGGAGACCTTTCCGACGGCGTATGTGTTAGGCGGCTAACGTACGCTCGGGCCCAGGCCTGGCATATAGGTGAACGCCAGCATTTCCAGGGTATGCAATAAGTAATACAAAAGCAGGCAGCCCGCGGCTGGAGCGGCACAAAAACAAGAAGCCCGACCAGCGGTCGGGCTTCAGGAAGAGCGGGGACGGAGGCGGATCAGAAGAACGCGGTCAATGATGCCAACAGCGCGCTTTCCATGTACGACGGCGCGGTCCTGCTGTCGAAGAGCACCCGGCGGGCACCCAGGGAAGCCGTCGTCTGGGGACCGAGCCGGGTCGAGAAACTCACGTGGAAGGACCTCAAGCGGTTGCCGAGATCCGCGCTGGTCGAGCCCGAACTGTGCTGCTGGGAGACGACCAGGCCAAGGGATGACAGGGGCGTCAGGCGGTGAGCGAAATTGGCGGCGACGCCGCGCTGCCTGATGTTGCCCGATACGGTGAAGATGTCGTTGGCCCCGGCGTCCGGGCCGACGGCCTTGTGTTCGGTTCGCGCCGCCGACAGGGTCAGCACGTCCCGCCTGCCCTGCAGGGAATAGGCCAGTTCCTGGCGGCGCTGCACCGACACCCGGGAGGTGAGGAAGCCCCGGGTCACCACCGCGTTGGGTGCGATGCCCAGTTGCTGCAGCAGGCTGTCCACATACCTCGATCTTTCGACCGGATCGGCGATGCTGGAAGTGAGCTGGGTAAACAGGAGGTCGTGGATGGAGCCCAGGCCGACGGCGGTAAACCGGCTCGGCAGGACGGCGACATCCTGGACGTCGGTGAACCTCAAGGCCGTCAGGGGAGTGCGATGGTCGACGCTGACATTGTGGCCATGGCCGAAGAACCGGGTCTCCCGGAAGGCCGACACCCGGGTGCGGTCGCTGGGCAGCCAATCGAAACCGTAGCCGTAGAGGCCATGGGACTCCTTGGTGGCGCTGCCGTAGTTGTTGTCCTCCTGGCCGGCGCTGGCGGATACCCGGAATTCGGGATCTAAGCGATAGCCGAGCTGGGCGCGCCAGTGGTCGTCGACATTGCTGCGGCCACCGCCGCTGTAATCGGTATTCCTGTGGCTGGCGTCCAGCCTCCAGTCCATGACCGACAAGGGCGTCGTGCTCTTGAGTATCCCCCGCCATTCATCGGTATCCACATCCGCTGCGAAGGCCGAGCTGCTGCGGGTGGCCGACCGGTCGTAGCGCAGCTCGTAATCGGCCGTCCCCGACAATCTGCCTCGGGCATAGGGCGAAACGCGGAAACTGGAGGTCTCGACCCGGTTCGGGTTGATGGTGGTGTTGCTGGCCGACTGCAGCCGGAAGGGGGAGATTTCCTGCTGCGCCACCACTCCACTGGCGTCGACGTACAGCCACTTGTCCACCGCTTCCAGGGTGCCGAAGGCGTTGAGGTGGTTCTGGGTGTTCTGGCGCCCCGATTCCTGGGCGTAGAAAAGCTGGCGCAACTGGTAATCCAGGTGGGCCTTGAGGCGCGCGCCGTCGCTGTCGATGCGTATTCCCGGCGCGATCTCGGTAATCTGGTCGCTGCGCTTGACGCCGCTGCTGGGGGCGACGTTGTCGGTCAGGGTTTCCGCCACCGTGATGCGCGGAACGATGGACAGGCCATGCCTGGGAGGGACCGTGGTTTCCTGTCCCAAGGGAGGGATGGTCGGCTGGGCAGCCGGGCCGGTGCCCGCCCTTCCGGCCGGGGCCGGTATCGGTCCCGGCGTGGTCACCGCCGTTGCAGGCTGCCCTGCATCCGTCTGTGCCTGGGCCTGTGCCGTTCCCCCCAATCCCATGGCCGCTGCCCCCAACACGGAGCAGGCGACCGCGAACTTTCTATCTTGATGGCGCAACCACGAATCGTAGGCAGGAATCATAAAAGTTTTCGAGGAGGAAAAAAATTATCCGTAGCCGTAAGCGTAGCCGTAACCATGACTATAACCCGATTTGAATTCCACCTTTGCCTTGTTGAGGATGGTCAGTTTTACCGGGCAGGCATCGATGGTGGCCAGCGCCTGGGCCACCTCGCTCTGCAGGGTGCGCTCGGCCTCGATGACCAGGACGACCTGCCCCATATGGGAGGCCAGTACGTGGGATTCCGTGGTCACCAGGAGGGGGGGCGAGTCGAAAATGATGATGCGGTCCTTGTACCTGCCGGCCATGTCGTTCAGCAGTCTGACCATGGCATCGCTGGCGAGGAGTTCCGTTGCCCGGGGATGGGGTGTACCGCTGGGCAGGATGGAGAGTTTCTCCACATTGGTCTTGAGGAGGACGTTGGCGACGGAGAGGGAATCGTCCTGGAGCAGATCCAGCAGGCCGGGCTCCGCCGGCAGGCCCAGCAGCTGCAGCACCGATGGCCGCGCCACGTCCGCATCCACGAGCATCACCGTGCGGTCCAGTTCGGTGGCGATGCTCATGGCCAGGTTGATGGCGTTGAAGGTCTTGCCTTCCCGGGGCAAGGCGCTGGTAACCATGATCAGATTGCCGTTGGCCACTGGCGGAATCGAGCCCCTGCCGGTGGCATTGATGAGGAGCGGCCGCTTGATCACCCGGTATTGTTCAGCGATCTGGGAGCCGGGAGCCTGGGGGCTGACCATCCCGGCCGCCGCCATGGCTTCCAGGTCGATTTCCACCCGCTTCCGCCGGATGCCCGTTGGCGCCGGCAGAGGGCCGATCATTGGCGGCTCGGCATAAGCCGGGCCGGGTTCCTCCACCTTGTCGCCGGCCAGGGCCAGGGTCATGGCTGCCGTGATGGAGGATTCGCCCACGATGGTTTCCGGCCCACTCCCCTCCTCCGGCCCTGGGACGGGGGTGGGCAGCTCGACGCCGGCCTGCCGCAGTTGGGCCAGACGCTTGGCCGCTTGCTCGATTAAGCTGCTCATAAGTCTTCCTCAGACTACGGTTTTTGACATCGCCACCAGGACCGCCAATCCGGCGCCAAAAGCCGCCAGCAGGCCACCGGATGCGACGAAGAAACGTCTTAATTCGCTCTTTTCCTGATGCCGGCCGGATTCGCTTTCGACCAGGTAAACGCTGCCGAGCAAGGGCAAACTGGTCACCTGACGCAGGAGGCGGGAATCGAAGAACACGGGGCGCAGCCGGCTGGCGACGAAGGTTGCGAACACCCCTGCCGCGAGGCTGAGCAGTAATGCCAAGGGTAGGAGAAGAAGCCGGTTCGGCGCCACCGGCTTCGGCGCCACCCGGGGTGGATCGACGAGGCGGAAATCCGCCATCCCGGCCACCGAGTCCAGGTTGCCGGAAATATCGGCCGACTCGCGCCGTGTCACCAGCCCCTCGTAGTTCTTCTTGGTCACTTCGTAGTCCCGGTTCAGCTGCGCCAATTCCGCCTCGATCTGGGGAGCGATCTTCATCAGCTCCTTCATGTGCTGCTGCCGGGACTCGAATTCCTGCACCCGCGTGCGCAGGGAGGCGACGTTGGCTTCCGCTTCCGCCAGGGATATCCTCAACTGCTGGTATACCGGATTGTTGCTGACCGCCATGGCCCCATTGCCTGGGCCAGCCTTTCTACGGGCAGCGATTTCCTGGCGCTTCTGCTCTTCCAGATCCTTGATCATGCGGCGCGCGCCGAGGACGTCCGGGTGCTGCTCGGTGTAGCGCTGCAGCAGGGTGTCCAGGTTGCGCTTCTGGACATCGATGCGGCTATCTATATCCGGGATGGCGATGCCGTTTTCGGAATCCTGGCCATCGGGGAGGAGAACGGGGTCTTCGCCGACGATCTGGCGCTTCAGGGCGTCCCGGGAATTTTCCGCCTCCCGCAAATCCAGCCGGGCCTTGTTCAGTTCGTTGCCGATTTCCGCCAGGCGGTTGCCCATGCTCCTTCCGTCTTCCGCCTGAATTTCCAGGTTGCGCAGTTTGAATTCCTTGAGGCGGTTCTCGGCGACCTCCAGTTTCTTCTCGTAAACCTTGATCTGCTCGTCGAGGAATTTCCTGGCGGAATCCGTATCCTTGCGCGTGTCGCCCATGCTGGATTCGACGAAGATGGAGACCAGGGACTGCACCACCCGCCGGGCCTTCTCCGGATCCGTGTGGCGGTAGGTGATGCTGTAAAGGTTGTCCCGCGCCCCCGGGGCCGGGGCTCCCGGCGCTGACGAGGCGCTCTTGATCTCGATGCTCTTGATCAGGCCATCGACAAGGCTGTCCTTGTCTTCCTTGGTCTGGCTTTCGAGATCGAGGTCCGCCATGCGGATCAGTTTTTCCACATTGGGCCGATTGATCAGCGTCCGGCTCAACATGACGATCTGCTGATCGATGTTGGGCTGCACGGCCAATCCGGTCATCAAGGGCTTCAATATGGATTGGGTGTCTACATAGATACGGGCGGAGGCCTCGTACTTGTTCGGAAAGAGCGCAATGCCCACCGACCCGGCCGCGGCGACGAGCCACGCGACGAGGACTCCGAGCCAGCGGTGTTTCCACATGGCCCGGAGGTTACTGACGGCTTGGCGGATCAGATCATCCATTGACGTATTTCCCGCTGCCTGTTCAGAACCAGCTCTGGGGAATGATGACGATATCCCCTGGCTTCATGTCGACATTGGCGCTGATGTCCCCGCGCTTGACGAGATCCTTGATGCGGACCCCGTACTGCTTGCCGCCTTCGGAGGTCCGGAAGATGGACGCCCTGTTGCCGTCGGCGAAATCCGTCACCCCCCCGACCTCGATCATCACGTCCAGCAGGGTCATTCTCTGCTTGTAGGGGAGCATCTGCGGCCTGGCCGCCTCGCCCAGCACCCGGATCTGTTCGCTGTAGGGACCGACGAACTGGGTGACGACCACCGTCACCACCGGATCCCGGATGAACTTGCCGAGGGCGGCCTCGATTTCCCGGGCCAGGGTGGAGGGGTCCTTGCCAATGGCAGTCAAGTTATCCACCAGTGGGGTGGCCAGCTTGCCGTCGGGCCGGACCGGAACCGACATCGACAGTTCCGGGTTGCGCCAGACGACGATGTTGACCATGTCCCCCGGGCCGATGATGTAGTTGTACTCCGGGGAAGCGGCCGTGACCGGTGCCGGGGGATAGCTCGCACAGCCGGCCATCACCGCCAAGAAAACGCCGACGGCCGCCCAGCGGGTCAGTCCAGCGGCAAATCCATTAGCATCTTTCGCCATCATCTTGCCCTCCTTACTGGCATTGACTTGACCCGATAGGCCTGTCAGGAGCGAATCATGCTAACGAAAATAATTTGGCCGGAAACTACCCAATTGCATGCCTTTCGAGGCGTCGCTAGACAGTAGTGGGCCGGTCGAGGAAAGCCTGGGGAACCGCTGTTGAACGGGGCGACTGAGCCCATATCGAGATGATGGAGCGCTACGCTCACCTTGGCGCCAGCTATTTGGCTGGACCACGCTGGAAACCTGCGGTGCGATCTCCGGCAGCATTCCAAACGAAAAAGGCCCAGCGAAAATCGCTGGGCCTTTGAATTCTTGGGGCGACGTATGGGAATCGAACCCACGACACCTGGAGCCACAATCCAGTGCTCTACCAACTGAGCTAACGCCGCCACCGTTGCCGCTGACCGAACCGGCCAACTGCAAGAGGCGCGCATTCTAAAGGATGTTCGCATCGTGTGTCCACTATTTCAGTGCCGACGCCGGATCGTGCCGATTTGAGCGGCCGTGGTAGAATCGTCCGCTTTATTTTTCGGCCCGTAGTCACGAAGGAAATAATTCATGGAAGCGACTCCCGCTAAATCCAACGACCTGGAACGCCGCATCGACCTGTCCATCGCCATCGCCGATGTCGAGAAGAACCTCGACGAACGTCTGAAGCGCATGGGCCGCAATATCAAGATGTCCGGCTTCCGTCCCGGCAAGGTGCCCTTCAGCATCGTCAAGCAGCAGTACGGCGAGCAAGCCCGCCATGAAGTGCTGTCCGAAGCCCTGGACCGTGCCTTCGGCGAGGCCGTCGCCACCCAGAACCTGCGCGTCGCCGGCTACCCCCGCATCGAGCCGAAGACCACCGAAAGCACCTCCCACCTCGAGTTTTCCGCCATTTTCGAGGTCTATCCCGAATTCACCCCTGGCGACCTGTCCGGCGCCGAGATCGAGCGCCCGGTCCTGGAAGTGGGCGACACCGAAATCGACGAGACCATCAATATCCTGCGCAAGCAGCGGGTCAGCTACGAAGACACCGACCGGGCTGCCGCCAAGGAAGACCGGGTAGTCATCGACTTCCTCGGCAAGAAGGATGGCGAGCCCTTCCAGGGCGGCCAGGCCAACGATTACCCCTTCGTCCTCGGCCAGGGCATGATGCTGCCCGAGTTCGAAAAGGCCGTCGAAGGCCTGAAGGCCGGCGGGTCCAAGACCTTCGACATGACCTTCCCGGAAGACTACTTCGCCAAGGATCTGGCCGGCCAGACCGTTCAGTTCGAAATCACCGTCAAGCAGGTGCAGGCCGCCAAGCTGCCGGAAATCGATAGCGAATTTGCCCAGAGCATGGGCATCGCCGACGGCGACGTCGCCAAGATGCGGGAAGAGATCGCGGGCAACCTGAAGCGTGAAGTGAAGCGCCGCATCGAAGCCCGCCTCAAGGACCAGGTCATGGATGCCCTCCTCAAGGCCAACCCCATCGCCATTCCCAACGCCCTGGTGGAGATGGAAGTGCAGCGCCTCATGCAGGCCGCCCGCCAGGACATGGAACAGCGCGGCATGAAGGTGAAGGACTTCCCCCTCCAGCCCGAGTGGTTCGCCGAGCAGGCCAACCGCCGTGTTTCCCTCGGCCTCGTCCTGGCCGAAGTGGTCAAGACCGAAAAGCTGCAGGCCAAGCCTGAGCAGGTCAAGACCCTGGTCGAGGAAACCGCCCAGAGCTATGAGCACCCGGAAGAAGTGGTACGCTGGTATTACGCGCAACCCCAGCGCCTCACTGAGGTCGAAGGCGTAGTTATCGAAAACAACGTGGTCGAATGGGTGCTTTCCAAGGCCAAGGTGGCCGACAAGGCGGTACCCTTCGACGAGCTGATGGGCAAGAAGGCCTGAAGCTCGCCAACGACATTCGTCTGACACCCGACAAGGAACCGACATGAGCACTCAATACGGAAGCAACTGGGATCCCCAGGCCCTGGGCCTGGTCCCCATGGTGATCGAACAGAGCGGACGCGGCGAACGCGCCTACGATATCTATTCGCGCCTGCTGAAGGAGCGGGTCGTCTTCCTTGTCGGCCCGGTCAACGATGCCACGGCCAACTTGGTGGTGGCCCAGATGCTCTTCCTGGAAGCCGAGAATCCGGACAAGGACATCTATTTCTACATCAATTCGCCGGGGGGCTCGGTGACTGCCGGGATGTCGGTTTACGACACCATGCAGTTCATCAAGCCGGACGTATCCACCCTGTGCATCGGCCAGGCCGCCTCCATGGGCGCTTTCCTGCTCACCGCCGGCGCCAGCGGCAAGCGCTTCGCCCTGCCCAATTCCCGCGTCATGATCCACCAACCCCTGGGCGGCTTCCAGGGCCAGGCGTCGGATATCGCCATCCATGCCAAGGAAATCCTTTCCATCCGCGACCGCCTGAACCGCCTCATGGCGCAGCACACCGGCCAGCCCCTGGAGCGCATCGAGAAGGACACCGACCGGGACAATTTCCTTTCCGCCGAAGAAGCGGCAGAATACGGATTGATCGACAAGGTTCTGACCCGCCGCGAAGCGGTCTGAGGCGGTTTAAATCAAAGGAGTATAGATGTCTAAAGGCGGCCAGGAAAAACTGCTCTACTGCTCGTTCTGCGGCAAGAGCCAGCATGAGGTGAAGAAGCTCATCGCAGGCCCTTCGGTGTTCATTTGCGACGAGTGCATCGCGCTATGCAATGACATCATCCGCGACGAGGTGCCGGAGGATTCCGGCCAGGGCGGTCGTTCCGACTTGCCGACGCCGAAGGAGATCTGCAGCATCCTCGACCAGTATGTGATCGGCCAGGAAATGGCCAAGCGCATCCTGTCCGTGGCTGTCTACAATCACTACAAGCGCCTGCGCCACCACAGCCGGAGCACCGACGAGGTGGAGCTCGCCAAGAGCAACATCCTCCTGGTCGGTCCCACCGGTTCCGGCAAGACCCTGCTTGCCCAGACCCTGGCCCGGCTGCTCAACGTGCCTTTCGTCATCGCCGATGCCACCACGTTGACCGAAGCCGGCTATGTCGGCGAGGACGTGGAAAACATCATCCAGAAGCTTCTCCAGAAGTGCGACTACGAGATCGAGAAGGCCCAGCAGGGCATCGTCTACATTGACGAAATCGACAAGATTTCGCGCAAATCCGACAACCCCTCCATTACCCGGGACGTTTCCGGCGAGGGCGTGCAGCAGGCCCTTCTGAAGCTCATCGAGGGCACCATCGCCTCGATCCCGCCCCAGGGCGGGCGCAAGCACCCGAACCAGGACTTCGTCCAGCTCGACACCACCAATATCCTCTTCGTCTGCGGCGGCGCCTTCGACGGACTGGAAAAGATCATCCGCAACCGCTCCGAAAAGGGCGGCATCGGCTTCGGCGCCGTGGTCAAGAGCAAGGACGACAAGAAGGCCGTGGGCGAAGTCCTGCGCACCGTCGAGCCCGAGGATCTCATCAAGTTCGGCCTCATTCCCGAACTTATCGGCCGCCTGCCGGTAGTGGCGACCCTCCAGGAACTGGACGAAACCGCCCTGGTGGAGATTCTCATCGAGCCCAAGAACGCCCTCATCAAGCAGTACCAGAAGCTCTTCGCCATGGAAGGCGTGGAACTGGAAGTCCGTCCCTCCGCCCTCATCGCCATCGCCAAACGCGCCCTGGAGCGCAAGACCGGCGCCCGCGGCCTACGCTCAATCCTGGAACAAGTCCTACTTGAAACCATGTACGAACTTCCGAGCATGGAAAATGTCAAGAAGGTGGTGATCGACGAAAATATGATCACCAGCGACGCAAATCCGCTGCTTATCTACGCTGATCAGCCGAAAGTTGCCGGCTCGAACTGAGCCGGGACTTGAATTCCAGCATTTGGCCCCTATCATAGGGGCTACCTTCATTTACTAAGGCAACTCCATGTCGCTCCCCAGCACCCTTTCGGAAACAGTCGAACTGCCCCTGCTGCCCCTGCGGGACGTGGTGGTGTTTCCGCACATGGTCATTCCTCTCTTCGTCGGTCGGCCCAAGTCGATCAAGGCGCTGGAGGTGGCAATGGAAAGCGGCCGCAGCATCCTTCTCGTCGCCCAGAAGTCGGCGGCCAAGGATGAGCCGGAACCCGACGATCTCTACCGCATCGGCTGCATGGCCAACATCCTGCAGATGCTCAAATTGCCCGACGGCACCGTCAAGGTGCTGGTGGAAGGGACCCAGCGCGCCCGGATCGAGGCCATCGAGGTCCAGGCTGCCCTTTTCATGGCAACGGCCGAACCGCTGCCGCCCGTCGGCGTGGACGACCACGAGATCGAGGCCATGCGCCGGGCCGTGGTCGCCCAGTTCGACCAGTTCGTCAAGCTGAACAAGAAGATCCCGCCGGAGGTCCTCTCCTCCATTTCCGGCATCGAGGATGCCGGCCGCCTGGCCGACACCATCGCCGCCCATCTGCCCCTGAAACTGGAGCAGAAGCAGGAAGTTCTCGAAATGGAGAACGTGCGCGAGCGCATCGACCGCCTGCTGACCCAGCTCGAAACCGAAATCGACATCCTGCAGGTGGAAAAGCGCATCCGCGGCCGCGTCAAGCGCCAAATGGAAAAGAGCCAGCGGGAGTACTACCTGAACGAGCAGGTCAAGGCCATCCAGAAGGAACTGGGCGAAGGCGAAGAAGGCGCCGACCTGGAAGATTTGGACAAGAAGATCAAGGCCGCCGGCATGAGCAAGGAAGGCCTGGCCAAGGCCCAGGGCGAGCTGAAGAAGCTCAAGCTGATGTCCCCCATGTCGGCGGAAGCCACGGTGGTCCGCAATTTCATCGAGACTCTGGTCGGCCTGCCCTGGCGCAAGAAGACCCGGACCAGCAAGGATCTGAAGGAAGCCGAAAAGATCCTCAATCATGACCACTATGGTCTGGACAAGGTCAAGGAACGCATCCTCGAGTACCTCGCCGTGCAGCAGCGGGTGGACAAGCTGAAGGCCCCCATCCTGTGCCTGGTCGGCCCCCCGGGGGTCGGCAAGACCTCCCTCGGGCAGTCCATCGCCAAGGCCACCAACCGCAAGTTCGTGCGCATGGCCCTGGGCGGCGTGCGGGACGAGGCCGAAATCCGCGGCCATCGCCGGACCTACATCGGCTCCATGCCGGGCAAGATCTTGCAGAGCCTGACCAAGGTCGGCGTGCGCAACCCCCTCTTCCTGCTGGACGAGGTGGACAAGCTCGGCCAGGATTTCCGCGGCGACCCCTCCTCCGCCCTGCTGGAAGTGCTCGACCCGGAACAGAATCACACCTTCCAGGATCATTACGCCGAGGTCGATTTCGACCTCTCCGACGTGATGTTCGTCGCCACGGCCAATACCCTCAACATCCCGCCGGCCCTGCTGGACCGGATGGAAGTGATCCGGCTGTCGGGCTACACGGAGGATGAGAAGGTCAATATCGCCATGCGCTATCTGCTGCCCAAGCAGATGAAGAACAACGGCGTCAAGAAGACCGAGCTCACCGTCACCGAGAGCGCCATCCGCGACATCGTCCGCTACTACACCCGGGAAGCCGGCGTCCGCGCTCTGGAAAGGGATATTTCCAAGATTTGCCGCAAGGTGGTGAAGACCCTGCTGCTCCGTGCCCGCGGCAGCAAGATGGTGGTCAATGCCAAGAACCTGGACAAGTTCCTCGGAGTCCGGCGCTACACCTTCGGCATGGCCGAGAAGGAGAACCAGGTGGGCCAGGTCACCGGTCTGGCCTGGACCGAAGTCGGTGGCGAACTGCTGACCATCGAATGCGTCGCCTTCCCCGGCAAGGGCAACATCCTGCGCACCGGCTCCCTGGGCGATGTCATGAAGGAATCCGTGGAAGCCGCCCGCTCCGTGGTGCGCACCCGGGCCCGCCGCCTGGGCATCAAGGAGGAAGCCTTCGAGAAGAACGATGTCCATTTCCACGTTCCCGAAGGCGCCACCCCCAAGGACGGCCCGTCCGCCGGCATCGCCATGACCACCGCCCTGGTGTCGTCCCTCACCGGCATCCCGGTGCGCTGCGACGTTGCCATGACCGGCGAAATCACCCTGCGGGGCGAGGTCCTGGCCATCGGCGGCCTGAAGGAAAAGCTGCTGGCAGCCGTGCGCGGCGGGATCAAGACAGCCCTGATTCCTGATGAAAACGTCAAGGATCTCACCGAGATTCCTGACAACATCAAGAACAAGATCGAGATCGTCCCGGTGAAGTGGATCGATCAGGTCCTGGAAAGGGCTCTCGAGCGCACCCCGCAAGCCTTGCCCGAGGCCGAGCAGGCGCCGGCCGAAGTGGCTGCTGCCAACGAGAACGCCCCTTCAAAAACGGTCGTTACCCACTGATTTGAAACGATCGCATGCCGGAATCCTGATTCCGGCATGCCCTCCCCCTTCCGTGGCAGTCGGTAAACCTTGCCAAGAGCCGCTTGACATGGGCATTTCGGGGGCGATATAAATTCCCTCGCAAGTGGTTTTGGTAAGGTATTTCCAGTACTTCTACACTACTTTCAAGGGGGTTTCATGAACAAATCCGAACTGATCGATCAGATCGCCGCGTCCGCCGATATTTCCAAGGCAGCGGCCGGTCGTGCTCTCGCAGCAGCCGTCTCCGCCGTCAAGGGAGCCCTGAAGGAAGGCGGCACGGTCACCTTGGTCGGTTTTGGCACCTTCTACGTCGGCAAGCGCTCTTCCCGCAGCGGCCGCAACCCGCGTACCGGCGCCGCCATCGAGATCGAAGCTGCACAGGTGCCGAAATTCCGTCCCGGCAAGGGCTTGAAGGAAGCCGTCAATTAACCGGCTTTGCCGATTTAGGCGGGTGCTTAGCTCAGTTGGTAGAGCGCTAGCCTTACAAGCTGGATGTCGGGGGTTCGAGCCCCTCAGCACCCACCAAGTTGAAGAATCGACTACTATAGAAGATTAGCCCCCGGTTTCAACGGGGGCTTCTTTCTTCCCTGCCTTCCTACCTTAATGCTCCGGCATAGGTTGCCAGATCGAATCGGCTCAAGTCGTCGTCATCGTCGTCGTCAAAGTCGGTGACCCAGTCGTCGTCAACGTCGAGGTAGTCGTCATCCCCCGGGGGATCCATGTCTTCACGTAGCTCGTCCATGCCAGCTGTCTCCTTTTTGGTTGTATTAGGTATGACATTAGCACCGGGCGCCAGGGATTGAAGGTGGGTCGATGCCCGCCTTTAGGAAGAGGGAGAAGACTCTCCTAAGGCAACGCCAGTAGTTCTCCGATTAATGTGCCTCCCATGCCGGAAACGCTCCACGCCATGGGCGGTCCAATCCAGCGGCGCCCAGAGGACTAGCGCACCATGATCCGAGTCAAACGCGTTTACGAACCCCATGGACATCCGGATGGCCCCGGCTACCTGGTGGAGCGGCTGTGGCCGCGGGGTGTGAGGAAGGAATCCCTGCCTCTGGACGGGTGGCTGAGGGATATCGCGCCCACCAATGAACTGCGCCGCTGGTTCGGCCATGATCCGGCCAGGTGGGAGGAGTTCCAGCGCCGCTACCGCGCCGAACTGGACGCGCATCCCGAGACATGGCAACCGCTCCTGGAAGCGGCAAGGCGCGGCGACGTGACCCTCTATTACAGCGCTCGGGACACCGAGCACAACAACGCCCTGGCCCTCAAGGAATACTTGGAAGGCAAGCTTCCCAGGCATTGATCCTTTACCCGGGTTTTCAAGCCATCCGCTGCGTGCGCAGCCTTGTGCGCGCCAGCGCGCTTCCCCGATTTTTCCGGGCACAGTTCACGATAATGCGACGGGCCTGTTGTTCCTTGCTTCCTGCTTCCACCCCAAGGGCGGCAAGCGTAGTTCCTTGCGAGTTCGGCCAGCCAGTTTTGCATTAGGCTTTGCCTCGCGTAAGATCGGTGTGAGAGGCAGATCAGGCCAGATCGGGATGTGCGGCAAGTACAGTCGGTTGCAGATTTGTCATTGGTATTTCTCTGCCGATTTAACGAACACACAATGCGCCATAGACTTTGGCAATCCATCTGCAGGAACATTATTGCCCCTTCCCGGCTGAGCCTTGCCAACGTTCAGGCTCTTCTGCTTCCCCGCGGGCGCTCTTTGCCCGTACGCCGCCATATAGCGGCGATCATCGCGGCACGGGTGCAATTGATCGCCGCTCTGTTTGCCGTTCTTGTGCCGCTTGGCTCGGTGGCCGACCTCCTGGTATTCGATTTTTCCACCGCAGCGCACATGATCGGGCTACGCCTGCTGGCGGCGGGATTGTTTGTCGTGCTGGCATGGCCCCGGGAGCTGTCCGCAGCGGCCTCTTACCGTCAGGCCATGGCGATGCTGGTCATCCTGCTCATGGTGCCGCCGCTCTTCCATCTTCTGTCGGCCGGCATGTTGAATGCGGCGGCCCATGACAGAACTCAGCAACTATTGGCACAGCTCTACGGCTATTTACCTACCGTCGTCCTCGGTGGACTGGCCATTTTCCCGCTGACCGCACTGGAAATCGGCCTGCTCGCGCTGCCGGTCATCGTCACCGCCATCGTTACCTTCATGACTCAGGGTATCCAATTCAACCTGGTGGAACAGGGAGGCACCCTCTGGTTCATGGTGATGATGCTGGGCGTGGCGATGTTTTCCGGCATGAGCCAGTGCCATTACATCGCAAGCCTGGTGCATCGGGCCATGCATGATCCGCTGACGGGGGCCTTTACTCGCCAGTCCGGCGAAGAAGCGCTGAAATTGTTCTACCAGTTGAGCGAGATATCGGGCAAGACCTTGAGTGTGGCCTTCATCGACCTGGACCGCTTCAAGGCCATCAATGACGGCTATGGCCACGAAGCCGGCGACCAGGCTTTGCGTGATGTGGCCAATCGCCTTCGCAGCAGCCTGCGCCGCAGCGATTTCCTGATCCGGTGGGGCGGCGAGGAATTTATGGCGGTGTTGCCGGATACGCCCCCTGAAAATATCCTCAATCTCTTTCAGCGTCTGCGTGACTTGGGACTCGGCCTGCGGCCGGATGGGATGCCGCTCACAGCCTCTATCGGGATCGCCTGCAGCAGCGAAGCAGACATCACGGCGTGGCCTACCCTCGTTAACCGTGCCGACGAGCGTATGTATGCAGCCAAACAGCATGGCCGGGATTGCATGGTGCTGCCCGGGGGCCAGTTGGTACGCTTCCTCCCCTGACCCGGCACAGCCTTCGTCCAAATCTGAGCCCTCAAGACACTTGTTTCCCTGCCCATGAATTTTCTCTCCCACGCCTTTCTCGCCGGCAACGATCCGGCTCTGATTGTGGGCGGAGTCATCGGCGACTGGATCAAGGGGCCACTGCCCGGGGCGCTGCCGGCCGATCTGGCGAGAGGTGTCGCCCTGCATCGCGCCATCGACGGCTTCGCCGAGACGCATCCGGCCTTCTGTCGCAGCCGGGGGCGCGTATCCGCCGGACGTCGGCGCTACGCCGGTGTCCTGGTCGATATCTTTTACGATCATCTGCTGGCCCGCGACTGGGCGCTATACCACCCCGAGACACTGGATAGCTACTGTGCCAACGTCTATCGGGAAATCGCCTGCCGACTGGACGATATTCCCGAATCCGCCCGTTATGCCCTGGAACTGATGGCCCGGGAAGATTGGCTGCAGAGCTACGGGGAGATCGAGGGGATCGCCGATGTCCTTGCCCGGATGTCACGCCGGGCAAGGCGGCCCAATCCGCTTGAGGGTGGCGAGTGGGAGTTCCAGGCCGACCCAGAGGGCTTCGCCGGGGATTTCCAGGCTTGGCTCCATGATGCGCAGCGCCATGTCGAGCATTGGGCAGCCCTGTCGTCGAGCCGATAGCTCCGGCGTGAAGCCCCGCCGGGGAATTACATGTTGTTACCGCTCCTTACAGCAAACTCCATTGCGCCGGTCTACACTGGCCTGTGAGCGGCGTCCAATTTCGGGATCGTTAGCCGCTCCAGCCCAGTGGAACAAGACGAAACGGGCTTTTACAAGGGATTTGGATTATGAAACGCATGCTATCCGCAGCCGCCATGGCCGCTGCCACCTTCTGTGCCCCCGTATTTGCCGCCGACGTTGGTGTATCGGTCAGCGTTGGCCAGCCGGGTTTCTATGGCCGTCTGGATATCGGTGGCTACCCACCGCCCCCCGTGATCTATACCCAGCCGATCCTCGTCCAGCCCGTACCGATGGGGCGGCCACCGGTCTACCTGCACGTCCCGCCGGGGCACGCGAAACACTGGCGCAAGCACTGCCACGAATACAACGCCTGCGGCGAGCCCGTCTATTTCGTCCAGGACGAGTGGTACGCCCGCGAATACGCTCCCCGTTATCAGGAGCGCTATCGCGATCCCCGTGGTGATGACCGAGGTGGGGGCTGGGAAAACGATCGCGGTGGCGACCGGCATGAGGGGCGCGGAAACGGCCATGGACGCGGCCACGGTCGTGATCATTAGGCCTTCGCGCCAGGTAATGGCTTAAGGTTCCGGCGGCAAGGCGCCTGTTCCGATTCAGCCGAGGTGGCTGGCGAAATCTGCAGTGGCCGGACAGCTACAGGGGCTGGCAGGAAAGGCGGTGGAGACCGGCGCGGCCCAATCGTTCAAGCCTATCCCCTGAAAGCCTCCGGTTCCTTCATTTGCCGGCTTCCGCCAGCAAGCGCTCGATGGCGTCAAACCCGGGGGCCTCCAGCTGTTCCGGCAGGTGCTCGGCCACCGGGAGGCCGGATTCGCGCCACTGGCGGACCGAGGCGGCATCACCGGTGACACGGTAGCCATAGGCCGTCGCCAGGCGGCGCAATTCGGGATCATCCCGCAATGCGCGCCCCAGGTGGTCCCCGGCGGGCGTCAGGGGAATCAGGGTGTGCTTGATCGTGACGCCCGGCTGCGGATACAGCAAGGTGGCGTCCGCAAGCCCATTCCCCTCCTGGCGCAGCCGATAGGCAATGAATTCGGACTCGTCGACGGCGATCAGGGGATAGCCGCTGATGCCCACCCCGACATAATCGGCAAACAGGTCCACGCCGCTTTCCGCCTGGGAGCCCTGCCGCTTCATCAGAGGGCGCAGGTATGGCGCAGTGCGCCCCTGGCTTCCGCCGCTCTCCAAGCCACTGCCGGCGTTGGCGGCGTAACCGGCCAAAGCCAGAAGCCCCCGCGATGAATTGGCCAGACGGAAATCCGCTGCCTGCACGGAGATGGGACGCAGCAGCTTGAGGCTGGAGCCGCCGCGCAGGTCGCTCCACTGGCGGCCGCCGCGAATGGCTTCGAACAGCTGAGCCGTATCGACCACGTAGGCCCCTTCTTCACTCTTCTGCACCAGGCCGTTGGCGGCGAGCACATCGGCCACCTGGCGCCAGGATGCCAGCACCAGGATGGAGAAGAAGGGACGATAGGTACGGCGCACGCCGGTGATTTCCTGAACGCGCACCGACGCCGCGTGGCCGCCGATGAAGGCGAAGTCGTGCTTCTTCGGATCCACCCGTTCCGGCGCTTCCCGCGACGTGGCGATCTCGAAAGCGACTTCGAGGCCCAGTTCCCCTAACCGCCGACGCACCTTTTCATCCTCGACGAAGGCGACCTCTTCCGGGGTCAGCACCCCGCGCACCGGGGCGGCGTTGTTTCGGGCTTCGCCGCCGGCAGCTGCCTTCGGCGGCATCGGGGCCGGGCTGGATAGCGGCTGTGGCGCCAATGGGGCAATGCCGGCTGCGGCCCCGTAGAAATAGAAATCCCCTACCAGCGACGATGACTCCCAGGGAATCTGCTGGTCCGCGGTGGCATTGGCGACGCGGACCCGAACCCGTTTGAACACGTCCTCGACCTTGAGCCCCGGTTCGCTCAAAGCGCCCAACAACTCGGTGGTATAGACCCCGTGTTCCCCTTCGCCGTCCATCGCCACCCGGCCGGGGGCGGTGGCATAGGCGATCAAGGTTCCCTTCGGCGCCTCCATCTGTGCCAGCCCCCCGCCGGTTCCGCTCCGGAAGCGGCGTTCGAACGGGTTGTTGCGGCAAGCGTCGAGGATGACCAGATTGAGCAGGCTGCCGGCAGACTGGAATTGCTCCAGCACCGCATCGACATCGATGGCTTCGCTACGCACCGATCCCTCGGCTCGAATCTGGGCGTCCACTGGAATCAGATAATTGCGGCCGCGGACCTGCATGCCATGGCCGGCGAAATAGAATACGGCCGCGGTGTCGGGGCCCAGTTTTTCGCCGAAGGCGCTGATTCCCCGGTTGAACTCTTTTTGGCCCGCGTCGGTCAGCAGGGTGACGTCGAAGCCGCGGGATTTGAGCACCTGGGCCATCGCCTTGGCGTCATGGGTCGGGTTCCTGAGGGGAGCACCGGGGTAGCTGCTATTGCCTACCACCAGGGCTACGCGCCGTTCCGCCGCCTGAACGCCGAGCGCAAGCGACAGCAGGACGACTAGCGCGAAGTACAGAAAGCGCAGCATGGTTTTCTCGGGAGAACAGATGACAATATTGCCCGAAATCCGCGATTCCAGCGAGGTCGCCCGGGGTTCCCCCGGGGCCCGAGGGGATCAAACGCCGGTCGGGTGCCGCTGTCCAATAGCGGCCGGCAGAAGAAGGAACCGGCTTTTCTGATAGCATTCGGCACACCCCGACCCCGCAAGAAAATCCAGGGTTTTCCAGCACTTTGTTGCGCCAGTCATTTTCCGATCAGAGGTTCCATGTCCGCATTTGTTTTCGACGTTTCCATTGAAGACTTTGAAGCCAAAGCCTTCCAGCCCTCCCTTCAGGTTCCGGTCCTCGTGGACTTCTGGGCGCCCTGGTGCGGCCCCTGCAAGGCCCTGACGCCGATCCTGGAAAAGCTGGCCGACGAATACGGCGGCCGCTTCCTGCTGGCCAAGGTCAATGCCGACGAAAATCCGGAACTCTCCCAGCACTTCGGCGTACGCAGCATTCCTTCGGTGAAGGTGCTCTTCGGCGGCCGGCTGGTGGATGAATTCAATGGCGCCATCCCGGAAAGCGAGGTCCGCGCCCTCCTCGACCGCATCCTGCCGCCCGGCACCGGCGACGGCGGCCTGCGGGAGGAAGCGGCCGCCCTGGCGGCCGAAGGCGACCTGGAAGGCGCCCTGGACAAGCTGGCGGAAGCGACCCAGGTCAATCCCGACGATGAGGCCGCCCGCCTCGATGCGGCCGATATCCTGATGTCCCTGCAGCGCAATGACGAAGCCCAGCAGCTCCTCAACCTGGACTATGAAAAGGAAAAGGACCGCGCCCAGGCCCTGCGTGCCCGCCTCGCCCTCGCCGCCGGCAGCGCCGACACCGCGGCCCTGGAGCAGAAGCTCGCCGCCGACCCGAACGACCACGCCGCCCGCCTGGAGCTCTCCAAGGCCCATGCCGCCGCCGGCCGTTACAGGGAAGCCCTGGAAGCGGCCCTGGAAGTCGTGCGCCGGGACCGCTTTTTCGATGAAGGCGCCGGCCGCAAGGCCATGCTGCAGGTTTTCGAGGCCCTGGGCTCGGACGAGCGCTTCGACGACCTCATCCGGGAATTCCGCCGCGCCCTCTCCGCCGCGCTGAATTAAATGCTGGCCGCCGCCAGGGCGGCCTCGAGCCGAGCCAGCGCCCGCCGCAGGGCCTCCCGGTAAGCCCTGGCGGCACCGGCCGGAGATCTTTCCGCCAGTGCCACCCGTTCCCGGCAGTCCACTGCCAGGACGCGGCTCCTGTCGCTCTCCCGCAACAGCTGCCAGTGCATTTCCAGGAGGACTGCCGGCGGCTCCTGCCGGAAATCGACGTAGAGGGCCGGAACCTGGGCCTCCAGCCGATAGTCCGTCGCAGCCGCTGCCGACCACGGCACCACTTGCCGGAACAAGCCGCTCTGCCCGAGCCACTCCGTCACCGCCACCGCCACCATGGCATCGGGATCGACGGCAAATTGGTTGTAGAAATCGGTCTCGAAGCGCACGTCATCCCGCCGGTACACCAGGGCCCGGCCATCGAAAGGCGGGGCAATGTCGATGATGCCGACCCGCAGGACCGCCGCCGACGGTTTCGCTGTCACCATCCCGGAACGCTCCGGCCGGAGGAGAAAGGACTGCCTTTCCACTGCCGGCCGCTCCAGCTTCACTCCGCAGCCCGTGAGGCAAAGGACAAGAAGGCAGATCAGGGCATTTCTCATTTCGGGTCGTAGGCGTCCGTAGGCCGGGGCGGTTTCGCCAGCAGGGTGCCGGCCGGATCGCGCTTGAGGCTCTCCGACAGGGCCTTGAGGTTGGCGCTGGCGGCCCGCAGATTGACGATCAGCTCGGCGATATCCTGGTCGTGCCCGTCCAGGGCTCGATCCAGCCCCTGGGAAGTTCTCTCCAGGGCTTCCAGGGTGCGCTGCAGTTCCGGCCCTTCGGCAATCTCCCGCAGGCGGCGGGCAGAAGCGGACAGGTCGGCGGGAACGCTCTGCCATTCCTTCCGCCCCGCCAATCGGCTCACCTCGCCAGCGGCGTGCTGCAGCTCCCGGAGGGCGGCGGCCACGTCCTTCGTCAGCTTTTCCGTGTTCAGGCCCTCGGCCTTGCGGTCCAGGGTGGTGAGCAGGCGATCGAGCTTGCCGACCAGGGCATCGATGTCGAGGGGCGCCAGCTTGTCCATGAAGCCCTCGACGGCTTCCACGAAATTGAGCACCCGGCTCCGGGTGGATGGAATGTACAGATTTTCCGGCGTCCAGTTGATGGGCAGGACATTGCCGTTGCGGACGAAATCCAGCTCCAGATAGACGATGCCCGTGATCCCGATGGGCGCCATGCGGATACGTAGGCCCTCCCCCACCAGCTGCTCCACGAACTGGCGGTCGGCGCCCACCTTGCCCAGGAGGTCCGGATAGACCGCCATCTCCACCAGCACGTATTGCCGGCGGTCGGCCGGCGGCTTGCTCTGCTCGTACCGGGTGTAGGTGAAGGAAATCCGGCTCACGGCGCCGATTTCCACCCCCCGGTAGCGCACCTTGGAGCCGATATCCAGGCCCTGCACCGACTCGTCGAAATAGGTCTCCACCGTGACCTTGGGGCGCAGGACGTTGCCGCCGCCCACCGACACAACCAAGGCCAGGAGAATGATGGCAGCCACCACCACGAAGATCCCCAGCCGGAAAGGGCTGATCTTGCCGCTCATGGGGCCGCCTCGCGATGGAAGAAGCGGGCCACCCGGGGATGGGGCGAATGGTCCCGCAGGTCCTCCGGCTTGCCGGCGGCGATGATGCCCCGGGCTTCCCGGTCCAGCATGACCGCCCGATCGGCGATGGCGAAGATACTGGCCAGCTCGTGGGTGACCACGACGAAGGTGATTCCCTGGGCATCCGACAGCTGCAGGATGAGCTGGTCGATTCCGGCGGCGGTGACCGGGTCCAGCCCCGCCGAGGGCTCATCGAGGAAGAGGATGGCCGGATCGAGGGCCATGGCCCGGGCGATGGCCGCCCGCTTCTGCATGCCCCCGGACAGCTCCGCCGGCATCTTGGCCTCCGAGCCCAGCAGGCCCACCTGGGAAAGTTTCAGGCGGGCAACGAGCTCGATGGCGGCATCGTCGAGCCGGGTGTATTCCTCCAGGGGCAGGCGGACATTGTCGAGGAGGGACATGGAGCCGAACAGGGCGCCCGACTGGTAAGCCACCCCGAATTTGCGCTGCACCGCCCTGCGCTGGTCACCCTCGCTGGCCGCCAAGTCGGTCCCGGCGATGAGGACCCGACCGGCCAGGGGGCGGTAGAGCCCGATCATGTTCTTCAGCAGCAGGGTTTTGCCGCAGCCCGATTCGCCGATGATGACGAGGACCTGGCCTTGTTCCACCTCGAAGCCGATGCCCTCCAGCAGGGGCTGGCCGCCGAAGCCGACGGCCAGCCCCTGGACGGAGATGAGGGGCCCGCTCATATGCCGAGGTGGTAATAGACGACGGCGAAGGCGCCGTCCACCACGACAATCAGCACCAGGGCGCTGACCACCGCCCGGGTGGTCGAAATGCCCACCGCCACCGCCCCGTTGCCGGTCTGCAGGCCGCGCAGGCAGCCGATGCCGGCAATGACCAGGCCGAAGACCAGGCACTTGAAGAGTCCGCCCAAGAGATCGTGCATCTGCACCCAGCTGAAGACCTCGTTGTAGAAGGTCACCAGGGGGACCTGGAACAGCCGCAGGGTCACGGCGCCCCCCAGGATGCTGATGCCATCGGCGTACACGGCCAGCACTGGGGTCACCACCATGGCCGCCAGCACCCGGGGCAGCACCAGGAAGGGCACCGGATCGAAGCCGAAGGTGGAGAGGGCGTCGATCTCCTCGTTGACCCGCATGGTGGCGATTTCGGCCGCGAAGGCCGCCCCGGACCGCCCGGCGAGGAGGATGGCGGTCATCAGGGGCGCCAGTTCCCGCACCATGGAAATGCCGATGAGATCGGCTACATAGACCTCGGCCCCGAACTGCCGCATGGTCAGGGCCGACTGGTAGGCGATGATGACCCCCAGGATGAAGGCCACCAGGGTGACGATGGGCAGGGCATTCACTCCCGCCGCTTCCGCCACCGCCAGGGTGTCCCGCCAGCGGACCTGGCGGGGATGGCGCAGGGCAAGGGCCAGGGCCCGCCCCGCCTCGCCGACGAAGGCCACCTGGGACTTGAGGTCCAGGCCCAGGGCCGCCGCCGAGCGGCCGATGGAGGCGAAGATGCCCTCCCCGGCCTGCCTCGCCGCCGGAGCCGAGCGGAAAGCCGCCGGGTCGAATTGGTCCAGGAGCCGCCGGAAGCGCTCGGGCAGCCCCTGGATCTCGACTGCGGCGCCGCCCTGCCGCGGGTGGCGCCGCAGATCCACCAGGAAAGCCAGCCCCGCCCCATCGCAGTAATCGACCCCGGCCGCCTCGACCCGAACCGGCAGCGCCCGGTTGCGGTCCAATGCGGCCCGGGCCTGTTGCCAGATGGGGGCCACTCCATCGGCATCGAGCCTGCCGCCGAGGGCCATCCGGAGTTCGCCCTCTGTCGTCGAGATGTCGAGTTTGGCCATACCACCACGGTAGTTGCAACCAATGATCCAGCGCCCGCCCGCCCCGGCGGCTTTTTCCATTCCGGCAACGGGCACGGTGTCTGGTTCCCCAACCGCTCTCCTTGCGCGGAGACCCGCAACCCCGGCTAGAATCCCGCCATGACATCCCTCTACCGCAGCACCAGCCTGCGCCGCATCGAAACCGCCTGCGCCACCCAGCCCCTCATGGAACGGGCCGGGGCAGCAGCAGCCCTGTGGGCAGCCGAACTGGCGGCGGACCGCAACTTTCCCGTCCTGGTGCTGGCCGGCCCCGGCAACAACGGCGGTGACGCCTTCGAAGCCGCCCGCCTCCTGCAGGAACGCGCTTTCGACGTGCGCCTGGTCTTCGCCGGGGACCCGGCCCGGCTGCCCGCCGATGCCCAGGCCGCCCACCGCCGCTTCGTTGCCGCCGGGGGCACGCCTCTCGGCGCCATCCCGGAAATCCCGCGCTGGGGGCTCGTCCTCGACGGCCTCTTCGGCATCGGCCTCGCCCGGGCGCCGGCAGGCCGCCATGGGGAACTGATCACCCAAGCCAACGTCCTGGTCCGGCGGGACCGTTGCCCCTGCCTCGCCCTCGACTGCCCCTCCGGGCTGGACGCCGACAGCGGCCGGGCCTTCGAACCGGCGATCCGGGCCAGCCACACCCTGACCTTCATCGCCGCCAAGCCCGGCCTCTACACCGCCGACGGCCCCGACCACTGCGGCGCCATCCGGGTCGCCGACCTGGGGCTGGTGCCGGAAGAGATCGCCGCCCCGGAAGGCGGGCTGGTCAGCCCCGCCCTCTTCGCGGACCGCCTGGCACCGCGCCGCCGCAACAGCCACAAGGGCACCTACGGCAGCCTGGGCATCCTGGGGGGCGCCCCTTCCATGCTGGGAGCGGCCTTCCTGGCCGGCCGGGCGGCCCTGAAGCTGGGCACCGGCCGGGTCTACGTCGGCCTCCTGGACGCCGGCGGGCCGGCTTTCGACCCCGTCCAGCCCGAACTGATGCTGCGCCGGCCGGAAGGCGTCCTCGCCGCCGGGCTTAGTGCCCTGGCCTGCGGCCCGGGCCTGGGCACCAGCCAGCAGGCCGGCGACCTCCTGGACAAAGCGCTGGCCCTGGACCTGCCCCTGGTCCTCGACGCCGACGCCCTCAACCTCGTCGCCACCGAGCCCGACCTCCAGGCCGCCCTGGCCGCCCGCCCGGCACCCACCCTCCTCACCCCCCACCCGGCCGAGGCGGCTCGCCTCCTGGGCATGGAAACCGCTGCCATCCAGGCGGACCGCATCGGCAAAACCCTGGAAATCGCCACCCGCTACCGTTCCCATGTCGCCCTCAAGGGCTGCGGCACGGTGGTCGCGGCGCCCGACGGCCGCTGGTGGGTGAATACCACCGGCAACCCGGGCATGGCCTCCGCCGGCACCGGGGATGTGCTCACCGGCTTCGCCGGCGCCCTCCTGGCCCAGGGCTGGGAGGCCGATCGGGCGCTCCTGGCCGCCGTCCATCTCCACGGCGCGGCCGGGGATGGGTCGGTGGCGGCCGGCAGAGGACCCATTGGCCTGACGGCCTCGGAATTGATCGATGCGGCCCGGTGCATTTTCAACGGCTGGCATGCCGCTGCCTGAGGAACGTCCGCTCCAGGGCGTCTTCCTGGCGGTCAATGCCCTCTTCTTCTTTGCAGCCCTGGACGCCGCAGCCAAGTACCTGACCCAGACCTTCAGCATTCCCATGCTGGTCTGGGCCCGCTACTCGGTGCACTGCCTCCTGATGGTGGTTTTCCTGGCTCCCCGCCTGGGCCGGCGCCTGGTCGCCACCCGGCGGCCGGGACGCCAACTGGCCCGGGCCTTCCTGCTCCTGTGCTGCACCAGCCTCGGGTTCGGCGCCCTGTCCCGCATGCCCCTGGCGGAAACCACCGCCACCGCCTTCACCACGCCCCTCATCGTCGCCCTTTTGGCCGGCCCCTGGCTCCATGAAAGGCTTTCCCCGGGCCAGTGGCTGGCCGTGATGGCCGGTTTCGGCGGCGTCCTCCTCATCGCCCGCCCCGGCGGCGCGGTGACCGTGGATGGCGTCACCCTGGCCCTGGCGGCAGCGGCCTGCAACGCGGCCTACCAGATCCTCACCCGGCAACTGGCGCCCACCGAGAATTCCATCGCCATGCTGTTCTACACGGCCCTGGTCGGGTCGGTGGTCATGACCCTCCTCCTGCCCTGGTACTGGGCGGGGCCCTGGCCATCGGCCACCGAGGCGCTGCTGATCTGTGCCCTCGGGGTGCTGGGCGGAAGCGGCCATTTCCTGCTTATCCGGGCCTTCCGCCATGCGCCGGCCTCCATCCTGTCCCCCTGCATGTATCTGCAACTGGTCTGGGCCATCATCCTGGGGGCCGCCGTCTTCGCCCACTGGCCCGATGCCTTCGCCCTCCTGGGGGGCATCGTCATCGTCGCCAGCGGGCTCTATCTGGGCTTCTCGGCGCGGTACAATGCCGCCCCTTAGCCCGCCGATCCGAGACTGCCATGTCCATCGACTTCCCCTATCCCCTCGCCCCTGAAATCGCCCGCAATGTCGACGACGCCCTTGCCGAGGATGTCGGCGACGGTGACCTCACCGCCGGACTGGTGCCCTACGGCAAGCGCGTCCAGGCCACCGTCATTTCCCGGGAGGCCGGGGTGCTGTGCGGTTCGGCCTGGTTCGAGCTCTGCTTCCTGAAGCTCGACCCCACGGCCAGCGTCCATTGGGCCACCGATGACGGCCGCCCCATCGCCGCCGGCCAGGTGCTGTGCCAGATCGAGGGCGATGCCCGGGCCCTGCTTTCCGCCGAAAGGAGCGCCCTCAACTTCCTGCAGCTCCTTTCCGGCGTCGCCACCAAGACCCGGGCCTACGCCGACGCCATCGCCCACACCCAGGCCCAGGTGGTGGACACCCGCAAGACCCTGCCGGGGCTGCGCATCGCCCAGAAATACGCCGTCCGCGCCGGCGGCGGCGGCAACCACCGGCTGGCCCTGTGGGACGCCATCCTGATCAAGGAAAACCACATCCTGGCGGCCGGCGGCATTCCCGAAGCCCTGGCGGAGGCGCAGATGGCGGCGGACCGGGTCGGCGAGCGCTGCAAGTTCATCCAGGTGGAGGTGGAAAACCTGGAGGAGCTCAAAACCGCCCTGGACGCCGGCGCCACCATGATCCTCCTGGACAATTTCAGCCTGGAGATGATGCGGGCGGCAGCCGGCATCAGCGCCGGGCGGGCCATTCTCGAAGCCTCGGGCAACGTCACCCTGGAAACCATCGGCGCCATCGCCGAAACCGGGGTGGACCGCATCTCGGTGGGCAGCCTGACCAAGGATGTGAAGGCCCTGGACCTCTCCATGCGCTTCGCGGGCTGATCGGGCCCCGGCCCGGCCAGGGAACCATGAGACCCGACGACCTGCAGCTCCTGGTGACCCGGACCATGCCCTACGGCAAGTACAAGGGCCGCCTGATCGCCGACCTGCCGGGCCACTACCTGGCCTGGTTCGCTCGGGAAGGCTTCCCTCCCGGCGAAATCGGCCGCCTGCTGGCGCTAATGCACGAACTCGACCACAACGCCTTGGCGGGCTTGCTGGAGCCGTTGCGGAAGCGCTAGCGCCAGGCCCGGAGTTGATTCGCCGCCAAAACTTTGCGCCGCCCCTTGGCATCAAATGACGATTCGGACCCGACAGAAGTCTGATGACTCGCCGGGACCCATGGAACCACTGTGGAAAAATCCCTGACCCAGGAAGAATTGCTGGCGGAGAACGCGGATCTCCGGGCGCGGCTGGAGGAAGCGCAGGAGACGCTGGACGCCATCCGCACCGGCGAAGTGGATGCCCTGGTGCTCGGCCCGGTGGGCGACATGGTGTTTACCCGAAAGGGGGCGGAGGAACCCTACCGGGTGATGGTGGAGGCCATGACCGAAGGGGCAGTCACCCTCGCCCAGGATGGAACCATCCTCTACTGCAACGCACGCTTCGCCGAGTTCCTGGAGTTGCCGCTGGAACAGACCATCGGTGCGGCACTGCAGGGCTTCGTCGTCCCCGCCGAGCGCCACCGCTTCGAGGCCTGTCTGCGACACAGCCGCGAGGCGCCCGCCCGCTGGGAAACCACCCTGCAGACGGCGGAAGGCGCTCGAGTGCCGGTGCAATTCTCCACCCACCCCCTCAAGGTGGATTCCCAGGAGGCCATCGCGGCCGTGGTGACCGATCTGTCCGCCGTCGCCGCCGCGGTCGAGGCCAGGTCGAGGCTGGCGTTGATTGTCGAATCCTCCGAGGACGCCATCATCTCCACCAACCTGGACGACGTGGTGGACAGCTGGAACGCCGGCGCCGAGCAGCTCTTCGGCTATACCGCCGAGGAGGCCATCGGGCGATCGATCCCGGAACTCGTCGTGCCGTCCGAATATGTCGACGAAGTGACCCGGGACCTGGAGACCATCCGCACCGGCGGGCGCGCCGGCCACCGGGAAACCATGCGCCTGCGCAAGGATGGGACGCCCATCGCTGTCGCCGTGACCTCTTCCCCCGTCAAGGACTCCAGCGGCAGGGTCATCGGCGTCTCCCGCATCCTGCGGGACATCACCGAGCGCAAGCGGGCCGAGGAGGAAATCCGCAAGCTCAACGCCGAGTTGGAACAACGGGTGGCGGATCGCACCATGGCACTCAAGGAGGCGAACGACAAACTGGAACGGTCCGCCGCCTTTCTGGAAACCTTGATCGAAGCGATCCCTGAGCCGATGTTTTACAAGAACCGGCAGGAGGTCTACCTCGGCGCCAACCAGGCTTTCTTCGACTATCTGGGTCTGGCCCGGGAAGACATCGTGGGCAAGACCGTCCACGACGTCTATCCGAAGCATCTGGCGGACATCTACAACAAGTCGGATGACGATCTGTTCGAGCACGGCGGGGTGCAGACTTACGAGACCCGCTTCCGGTATGCCGATGGAACCGAGCACGACGTCATCTTGCACAAGGCGACCTACCCGAACCCCGACGGCAGCGTCGGAGGACTGATCGGCACCCTCCTCGACATCTCCGACCGGAAGCAGCATGAGCGGGAGCGGGAACACCTGCTGTCGGAACTCGAGCGCCGTGCCGCCGCCCTGGACGCCGCCAACAAGGAACTGGAAAGCTTCGCCTACTCGGTCTCCCACGACCTGCGGGCACCCCTGCGGGCCATCGACGGCTTCTCCCGCATGGTGCTGGAGGGCTATGGCGGCCAGCTCGACGACGAAGGCCGGCGCAAGCTCCAGGTGGTGCGGGACAGCGCCCAGCACATGGGCCAGCTCATCGGCGACATCCTCGCCTTTTCCCGCATGGCACGCCAGGAAATGGCCCAGCGGACGGTGGACATGGAGGCCATGGCCAGGGAGGTCGCCGAGGAAGTGCGGCAGAGCGAACCCGAGCGCGCCATCGAGTTCGCCTTCTCGCCCCTGCCCCCCGCCCGGGGAGACCCCGCCCTGCTCCGCCAGGTCTGGGCCAACCTTCTCGGCAACGCGGTGAAATTCACCCGCCAGCGGCCGGTCGCCCGGATCGAGGTGGGCGGACGCACCGAAGGCGGGGAGGCCATTTACTGGGTCAAGGACAATGGCGCCGGCTTCGACATGCAGTACGCCGGCAAGCTCTTCGGGGTCTTCCAGCGCCTGCACCGCCAGGACGAATTCGAAGGCACCGGGGTCGGCCTGGCCATCGTCCAGCGCATTTTGCAGCGCCACGGCGGCCGCATCTGGGGCGAGGGAACGCCCGGTTCCGGCGCCATCTTCCACTTCGCCCTGCCTTTGCCGGAAACTGCTCCCCCGCAGCCGGGAGAGCCGGCATCATGACGATCAACCGGGAGCGAGCGGACCTGAACCCAGCGGCGCCTGCACCTTGAGGAGGTGGCCGCATTGGGGACTCAGCGCTTCCTCCGGCTCGCCCTGGAAGTTTTCGCAACCCAGGCCGAAATACCAGCCGTTTCCATCGGTGGCGAACGAGCGCGCCAGGGCGGCGGTTTCGAAGGCGAGAATCCGGCGCGGCTTCTGGCGCCGGGGATCGCTCAAGGCAAAGACCGCCGTTTCGTAGCCGCTGGACCGCCGGGCATTGGCGAGGACATAGGTCTCGCCCTCATGGACCAGGAGGTTCCAGGCCACGAAGCCCTCCGGCAGGGGGATTCTGCGCACGTCTACGCTGCCCGTCCTGAGCGAGGTGGCGACGTAGAGGCCAAAGGGCTCGGACTGGTGGTCGTTGTGGATATAGGCGCCGATGTACAGAGCCAGGCCGCCCGGGAATACCGGCTTGATGATTTTCTGGCTGCGCTTGCTATCGAGGGGCGTATCGGGGAAAAGCACATCGGCTTCGAGGTCGGGCCGGGGCGCGAAATCGAGGTCGCCGACGAGCTCGCTGACGGCCGGCGTCCTGGATTGCCTGTTTCTGCCCGCCGCCAGGAAGACGCGGGTGGGATACAGTGTCCCGTCCAGGCGAAGCAGGCTGTAGGCGCGATAGCGGCCGGCGGGGACAACTTCCCAGCTATCGCCGCCATCCCGGCTGCGCCCGACGCCGCCCCCGCCGCTGCCCTCGATGCCGAGGGCGGCATAGAGGGCGCCGCTGTGCTCGGCCAGGTCGTAGGCGTGCAGGACGCCGGGGATGGTGCGCTTCTTCTTCCAGCGGCCGTCGTCCTGGCGGCAATAGAGATTCCCGAGGGCCCCTGACTGGGTCGGGTCGTGCCCGGGGATGCAGAGGGTCCCGCCGACCCGGACGATGCGGTCGATCTGCTCCTCGTCCAGGACCGCCTGGCGGGCGAAGCGCCTTTCCCGCGGGTCGTAGGCGATCAGCGGCACGGGCCCGGCATTGGCGGCCGGCGGCTGGTTGCTGCTGTTGCCGGCGCCCAGGTAGAGGCGGCCCTTGAAGAAGACCATCTCCCAGATGTTCTTGGCGTAGCGCCGGTCGCCATAGATTTCGGCGTAGGGGTCGCCCAGCCATTGCACGCCCTCCGCCAGGGCGGGCTCGGTCCGCCCTTGCACGACTGGCGAGGGCGCCGGCAGCTTGTCGCGGATCAGCCTGCGGAATTTCCCCAGTTCGCTGTCCGGGGCGGAAGGAGCGCACTGCTTGTCGATGGCCCTGTCCAGGCCGGCCAGCAGCCAGGGATTGTTGTCCAGGGACTTCTGCTCGCTCTCCGGCCAGCGCTCCGGGTTGAACCCGCGCGCCTTGGCGGCTTCTCGGTCGAGAAGGTGGTATTCGTCGAGCAGTGCCTTGACCAGGCCGGGGCTGCACATCGCGGCTTCCGAGCGATAGCGCGTGCCCTTCCAGCTCACCTGGCAGGACGGGTTGCACTGGTAGAAAAGGCGGCTCCAGAACGGCCCGGCGTCGTGACGACGCTCCAGCAGGTCGTTCAGTTCTTCCGCCGTGGCCGGCAAGGGCTCGGTCTTGTATTGGCGGTCCCGGAAGGGGCTCTCCAGGCTCCTCGCCATTCCCTCCAGGTACCAGCCATTCTTGAAATAGGTGTAGCCGTATTGGTAGAGGTGGAATATCTCGTGGCTGGGCGTCAGCCCGGTGGGTATCCAGCGATTGTTCAGGCTGATGTTGAGGGCCCGCTCCGAGGCGCCGAAGTGCTGGTAGCTGTGCCCCTTGGGATCGTCGCCGGCGGCGCCGTTGCGTTCGTCCAGCTTGAGGATGTGGAAGTCGATGGTCGCCACGCCGCTGTAGCGCTCGGAGCGCAGCGGCGGCGTCAGCCCCAGTTCCTGGCTGTAGAACTGGTCGGCCCGGCGGAGCTGGTCGGCCAGGCTGTTCAACATTCCCTCCGCCCGGGATCGGCGGTCGCCGTCGGTTTCACCGGCGGGAAAGGCATGGTCGCCGGCAAGGGTGTAATGGATGCGATAGTCGCCGACCACGAAGCGCTGGTCGAGGGCTTCGAGTTGCGCCTTCAATTCGGTGCTGGCGCCATGGGCGACGGCAGAGGCGCCTAGGCCGAGAAGAAAGAGATATTTTATTGACATGCTGATATCACCAGTAGCCGGCTCGGTAGGAGCGCAGGATAGCCTGCAGGCGCGCCAGGCGCTTGTCCTTGAAGTCCTGGTTCTCGGGACGATAGAAGCGCCGAATGCTGTCGTCTGCGAAGGCGACTTCGAGAATGATGACCGAGGGTCCGCCGAGACTGGCCGGAGGGGGGATTTCGCCCTGCTCCGGCAGATCGCGCACCAGTTGGGCCACCTCCGCCAGGTCTTGCGGCCTGGCCTGTTCGGTACTTTCGGAAATCATCGGTGCACCGCCCGGGCTGCCGGACATGTGCGTTCCGAAGACCGTGCCGTCGGCTGACAGGCTGCGGCTCGCCATGCCGTAGCCGCCACCGCCGACACTGATGGAAACGCTCTTGAAAGCCGGGCCCGGCTGCAGACTGGCGCATCCGGCAAGCGAAAAGACGATCAAGGCCAACAATGGCAGCAATTTGCGCATGTATCCTCCTTTGGGCAAGTGGGCGATCAATAACCTGGCGGCATGAAGCTCCCATGATAAGCGGGCATTTCCGATTCCGAAACAATTGCGCAGCCACCCGCCGAACCCGAAGGTCTGGATCGGAGCGATTGGGAGGAAAAAGAAATGCCCCGCATAAAGCGGGGCATTGGAGAGGGAAGAGAACGCCAGCTTCAGGGCGCCGGCAGCCTTTCCCGGCCTCGGCCGGCCGGCTGGCCGTCAGGCCCGCTCGGCGACATACCGCTTGATGGCCCCGGCGTCCGGCGCCATCACTTCCACCCGCTGGGGCAGCTCCTCGATGCCGGCCAGGTCGGCCGGACGCTGGGGCTCCTGCCCCAGGGCCTCGCGGATGGTTCCCTCGAACTTGGCCGGCTGGGCGGTTTCGAGGACGATCATGGGCACGCCCGGCAGGCGGTGCTCCAGGGCCACCTTGAGGCCGTCGGCGGTGTGGGTGTCCAGCATGACGCCGTAGCGGCCGTGGGCGAGGCGGATGGTCTTGATGCGGTCGGCGTGGGTGCTCTTGCCGGAAACGAAAGCGAATTGCGGCATCTTCGCCCAGAAGTCCGTCCCGGAAAGATCGAAGGCCTGGCCCTTGTCCACCTGGGCCCACAGCTCCCGCACCACCGCCGGGTCCCGGCCCACCAGGTCGAAGGCGAAGCGCTCGAAGTTGGAGGCCTTGGAAATGTCCATGGAGGGGCTGGAGGTGACGCTGGTCTCGGCCGTGGCGCGGGGCCGGTAGACGCCGGTGCGGAAGAACTCGTCCAGCACGTCGTTCTCGTTGGTGGCGAGTACCAGGCGGGCGATGGGCAGGCCCATCTGGCGGGCGATATGGCCGGCGCAGATATTGCCGAAGTTGCCCGAGGGCACGGCGAAGGCCACCTGCTCGTCATTGGACCGGGTGGCCAGGAAATAGCCCTGGAAGTAATAGACGATCTGGGCGGCGACCCGGGCCCAGTTGATGGAATTCACGGCGCCGATCTTGTACTGCTTCTTGTACTCGGCATCGTTGGACACCGCCTTTACGATGTCCTGAGCATCGTCGAACATGCCGGTGACGGCGATGTTGAAGATGTTGGCGTCCTGAAGGGAATACATCTGGGCGCGCTGGAAGGGGCTCATGAGGCCGTTGGGCGAGAGCATGAACACCTTGACGTTGTGCTTGCCCCGCATGGCGTACTCCGCCGCCGAGCCGGTGTCGCCGGAGGTGGCGCCGAGGATGTTGATGGATTCGCCGCGCTTTTCCAGGACATACTCGAACAGGTTGCCGAGGAGCTGCATGGCCATGTCCTTGAAGGCCAGGGTCGGGCCGTTGGACAGTTCCTGGGTGTAGAGGCCATCCTCCAGTTGGGTGAGCGGGGTGATCTCGGCCGGGTTGCCGCCGTTCCTGACATAGCGGTAGGTGTCGGCGGTGTAGGTCTTGGCCACCAGGGCCTTCAGGTCAGCGGCGGGGATATCGTCGATGAACTTGGACAGGATCTCGAAGGCGAGGTCGGCGTAGGAGAGCTTGCGCCAGGCGTCCAGCTCGGCCCGGGTCACCTGGGGATAGCTTTCCGGCAGGTAGAGGCCGCCGTCCGGGGCCAGGCCGCCGAGGAGAATGTCGCAGAAGGCTTGGGCCGGCGAATTGCCGCGGGTCGAGATATAGCGCATGGCGAAAATGATGGGAGGCGAAAAGGCCGGATTTTACCGCGCCGGAGGCGCTACGCGCACGGCGTGAACGAAGCCGGCGACAAAGAGCAGCAATCCGGTCCCGGCCAGCACGCCCCCCAGGGCCGCCCTATCCGCTGCCATCGCCCCGCCGGCGGCGAGGAAGAGGAGCCCGCGCCAGCGCCCGCCGGCCTTCAACCCGGACGCCATGGCCGCCCGCTCCGGCGTGGCCGGACCGGGCCGACGCCACACCGGCAGGAGCTGGCTCAGGGCCCCCGTCACCAGGGGCATCAGGAAGCCCGCCGCCCAGGCGGCGATGGAAGGCCGGGCCGGGATAAAGCCGGCGGCGTGGAGGACTCCCGCCGGCACCAGGACCAGGAACCCGGCCAGGGCAAGACTGAGGGACGCCGCCGCGCCGTCGTTCCATAGGAGGGCCGGGCCGAAGCGCCGCCACCACTGCCCGGCCAGCCCCAGGGCCACGATCCACAGGGCGGCAGCGCCGGCCACGGCCAGGGGCCAGGCGAAGGCGGCACCGCCGGCCACCAGCGCAACCGCCGCCGTGGCCGGCACCAGGCGGCGACGAAGCCAGTTGGCCGCCTCCGGGTCCGGCTGGCCCAGGGCCGTGGGCAGCAGGACCGGCAGGGTGCCGAGGGCCGCCAGGCCCACCAGGCCCAGGGGATTGAGATGGAGATGGAAGGCCCGCAGGCTGCCGTAGAGATCCGGGACCGCTACCAGGGGCGGGACGGCGGCCAGGGCCAGGAGGAAACAGCCGAGGGCGGCGGCGTACCAGCGCCAGCCCGGATGGGGATTGCCCAGGCTGTTCCGGGCGCGGCGGACGATCCAGCCCAATAGCATGGCCGCCAGCAGGAAATCCAGGCTGGCCGCAGCGTGCAGAAGCCAGCGGGGCGCCAGCCCCTGCAGGGCGGCGACGGCCAGCAGGCCGGCCCCCTGGGCCCCCAGGGGAAGCCGCAGGATGGCCCGGGCCGGGTTGCCGGAGCGGGTCAGGACCGGCACGAAATGAATCATCGCCCCGAAGATCAGGGGCACGATGCCCACCGCGAAGGCGAGGTGGGCCATCGCCGCCGGCCGGCCCCAGCCCGCCAGCGTCAGGCCGACGCTGGCCAGGAAGGTAAGGACGGTGACGGCGGCGGTATAGAGCAATCAGTTCTGGACGGTGAAGTCGATGACGATGGCCCCCGGCTCCCGCTGCTGGTAGGTGATGCTCACCCGTTCGCCGTAGCGCTGCTGCAGCTGGGCGAGGAGCGGCAAGGGATCGTGGTCGTTGCAGAAGCGCATGGTCTCCCCCGGCTGCAGCGCGTCCAGGGCGCCGAAAATGGCGGCGTGGCGGAAGCGCTTGGCGATGCCCCGGGCATCGAAGGGATAGAGGGCTTCCGGAGTGGTGTGGTTACAGACGTGAATGTGCATCGTCGTAGCTCCTAGTGAGGTAATTTTCCTGACGGCAGGAGCGGCCGATTTTGCCGGGGCGGAGGTGGGCTTTCCTTGATGCGAATCGTAATGCCCCCAACCCCAATAGGGACGCCGGCGCCCGAAGGCGCCGGCTTCGCCTTATTGCAGGTTTTCGATGCGCAGGCGCATGGCCTTGCCCTTGACCGCGGGCAGGGCCTCGATCTTGGCGATGGCGGCGTCGGCGGCCTTTTCCTTGCAGACGTGGGTGAGGATGATGATGTCGGTCTCGCCCTCGCCCTCCTCCGGCTCCCGCTGCAGCATGGCGTCGATGGAAATCTGCTGCTCGGCCAGGAGGCGGGTGACGTCGGCCAGCACCCCCGGCTTGTCCTCGACCCGCAGGCGCAGGTAGTAGCCGGACAGGATCTCGCTCATGGGCAGGATCGGCAGGTTGGACATGGCGTCCGGCTGGAAGGCCAGATGGGGGACGCGATGCTCGGGGTCGGCGGTGGCCAGGCGGGTGACATCCACCAGGTCGGCGATGACGGCGGAGGCGGTGGGCTCGGCGCCGGCCCCCTTGCCGTAGTAGAGGGTGGTGCCGACGGCGTCGCCCTGGACCACCACGGCGTTCATGGCGCCCTCGACGCTGGCCAGGAGGCGCTTGGCCGGGATCAGGGTGGGATGGACCCGCAGCTCGATGCCTTCAGCCTGGCGCTTGGCGAGGCCCAGGAGCTTGATGCGGTAGCCGAGCTGCTCGGCGTACTTGATGTCGGCGGCCTGGAGCTTGGTGATGCCTTCCACGTAGGCCTTGTCGAACTGGACCGGGATGCCGAAGGCGATGGCGGAGAGGATGGTGGCCTTGTGGGCGGCGTCCACGCCCTCGATGTCGAAGGTGGGGTCGGCTTCGGCGTAGCCCAGGCGCTGGGCTTCCTTGAGGACGGTCTCGAAGGGCAGCCCCTTGTCCCGCATTTCGGACAGGATGAAGTTGGTGGTGCCGTTGATGATGCCGGCGATCCACTCGATGCGGTTGGCGGTGAGGCCTTCGCGCAGGGCCTTGATGATGGGAATGCCGCCGGCCACTGCGGCTTCGAAGGCCACCATGACGCCCTTCTTGCCGGCAGCCTGGAAAATCTCGGTGCCATGCACGGCGAGCAGCGCCTTGTTGGCGGTGACCACGTGCTTGCCGTTCTCGATGGCCTTCAGCACCAGTTCCTTGGCAACGCCGTAGCCGCCGATCAGTTCGATGACGATATCGATTTCGGGATCATTGACCACGGCGAAGGCGTCGTCGGTCACCTTGCAGGCGCCGCCGGTGACCTTTTTGGCCAGTTCCAGGTTCTTGTCGGCCACAGCCGTAATCCGGATCGGGCGGCCGGCGCGGCGGGTAATTTCTTCCGCGTTGCGGGAAAGGACGGTCCAGGTGCCACCGCCGACGGTGCCGATGCCGAGAAGGCCAACATTGATGGGTTTCATGATTCTTTCTTACTCAGGTGGAATGACGTTTACGATAGCTTTCGAGGAAGCGGGCGATGCGGCCGATGGCCTCCCGCAGATCGTCCTCGTAAGGCAGGAAGACCAGCCGGAAATGGTCCGGATCAGGCCAGTTGAAGCCGGTCCCCTGGACCAGCAGCACCTTCTCCTCCTGCAGGAGTTCGGCAATGAACTGCTGGTCGTCCTTGATGGGATACATCTCGGGGTCCAGGCGCGGGAACATGTAGAGGGTCGCCTTCGGCTTGACGCAGGTGACGCCGGGAATGGCGGTAATGAGCTCGTGGGCCACGTCCCGCTGGCGGCGCAGGCGGCCGCCATCGGACACCAAGTCGTCGATGCTCTGGTAGCCTCCGAGGGCGGTCTGGATGGCGTGCTGGCCCGGCACATTGGAGCACAGCCGCATGGAGGACAGCATGTCGAGGCCCTCGATATAGTCCTTGGCCCGGCGCTTGTCCCCGGACACCACCAGCCAGCCGGCCCGGTAGCCGCAGGAACGGTAGTTCTTGGAGAGGCCGTTGAAGGTGATGGTCAGCACGTCCTCGGACAGGGACCCGATGGCGGTATGGACATTGCCGTCGTAGAGGACCTTGTCGTACACCTCGTCGGAATAAATGATGAGGCCGAACTCCCGGGCCAGGGCAACGATGTCCTGCAGCACCGAATCCGGATAGAGGGCGCCGGTGGGGTTGTTCGGATTGATGATGACGATGGCCCGGGTCCTGGGGGTGATCCTGCGGCGCATGTCGTCGAGGTCTGGGAGCCAGCCGTTCTGCTCGTCGCACAGGTAATGCACCGGGGTGCCGCCGGAGAGGCTGATGGCCGCCGTCCACAGGGGGTAGTCGGGGGCCGGCACCAGCACTTCGTCGCCGCTGTCCAGCAGGGCGTTCATGGCCATGGCGATGAGCTCGGAGACGCCGTTGCCGACGTAGATGTCCTCCAGGGTCACGCCCTTGATGCGCTTGTGCTGGCAGTAGTGCATGATGGCCTTGCGGGCCGCGAAAATGCCTTTCGAATCCGAATAGCCGGCCGCGTTGGGCAGGTTGCGGATCATGTCGAGCTGGATTTCCTCCGGCGAATCGAAGCCAAAGGCGGCCAGGTTGCCGATATTGAGCTTGACGATCTTGTGGCCCTCGTCCTCCATCTGCTTGGCTTTCTGCAGTACGGGGCCGCGGATGTCGTAGCAGACGTTGGCAAGCTTGGCAGACTTCTTGATGGTTGGCATTCTGTCCGTCCTTGCGGAACAAGCCCTGGATGGGCATGTCCGATGGGAGTAAGCGAAAAGATATAATCCTACTTTAACCCATTGTGCACCGCAATTTGAGCGGCTCCATCCCCCTGTGAAACTGCATCTTTCCAATCTCGCCGGCCTCAATATCTTCACCGCCTACGGTGAAGGCTATATCTCGGTCAATCACCAGCGCCACGAAACCAACCTCATTGTGCTGCCCGGCGAAATCCGCTCCGGCTGGACCGCCGCCAAGCCCGACAGCCTCGGCGAGGCCGACCTGCAGCAACTCCTCGAACTCGGCACCGAGATCGTCCTCCTCGGCACCGGCAGCCGGCTGCGCTTTCCTCCCGGCCCGCTCCTCCGCCCCTTCGCCGCCAAGCGCATCGGCCTGGAGGTCATGGATATGCAGGCGGCCTGCCGCACCTACAACATCCTGGCCGCCGAAGGCCGCCACGTGGCCGCCGCCCTGCTCTTCGATTAAGGGCTGATCGATGCTATAGTTCGCCCCGTTCCGTGGGAGAGAACGGCCCAGCCGTCGCCGAAGGCGCAACGCACCCGCAAACGCTCAGGCAAAAGGACCGCGGAACCGGATCGAAGCACGATCCGCACTCTGGAGAGCGGCAGCCCAGGCTGCCCACCGATGGGGCTAAATTCTCTCAGGTATCAAGGACAGAGGGGTGAAACGCTGGCTCGTTTCACCCCTTTTCCGTTTCTCGAATCGCTGTCGGGAAACCTCCTCAAAGGATTGATATGCTGAAGAAAACCGTTTTGAACGCCGCCCATCGCGCCATGAAGGCCCGGATGGTGGATTTCGGCGGCTGGGACATGCCCGTCAACTACGGCTCCCAGATCGAGGAGCACCACGCCGTCCGCCGCGACTGCGGCATGTTCGATGTCTCCCACATGTGCCCGGTGGATGTGGTCGGCAAGGATGTCCGCCCCTTCCTGTCCCGCCTGGTGGCCAACGATGTGGCCAAGCTCAAGGCCTCCGGCAAGGCCCTGTACTCCTGCATGCTGAACGAGGCCGGCGGCGTGGTAGACGACCTCATCATCTACTTCCTCACCGACGAGCGCTTCCGCATCGTGGTGAACGCCGGCACCGCCGACAAGGACATCGCCTGGATGCAGGCCCGGCTGGCCGACTGGAAGCTGGACCTCACCATCACTCCCCGCCGCGATCTCGCCATGATCGCCGTCCAGGGCCCCAACGCCCGGGCCAAGGTGTGGGAAGCCCTGCCCTCGACCCGGGCCGCTTCCGAGCCCCTGAAGCCCTTCTTCGCTGCCGAATGCGGCGACTACTTCGTCGCACGCACCGGCTACACCGGCGAGGACGGCTTCGAGATCATGCTGCCCGCCGCCGAGGCCGAGCAGGTGTGGAATGCCCTCGCCGCTGCCGGTGTCGCCCCCTGCGGCCTGGGCGCCCGGGACACCCTGCGCCTGGAAGCCGGCATGAACCTCTACGGCCAGGACATGGACGAGAACGTCTCCCCCCTGGATGCCGGCCTGGCCTGGACCGTCGCCCTCGACGGCGACCGGGATTTCGTTGGCAAGGCCGCCTTGGTGAAGAACGGCTCCAAGAAGCAGTTCCTCGGCCTGGTGCTCCAGGACAAGGGAGTGCTCCGCGCCCACCAGCAGGTCGTCACCCCCCTGGGCGACGGCGAAATCACCTCCGGTTCCTTCGCCCCCTCCCTGCAGCAGTCCATCGCCCTCGCCCGCCTGCCCCTGGGCGTGCAGATCGGCGATACCGTCAAGGTCGCCATCCGCGACAAACAACTCGACGCCAAAGTCGTCAAACCCTCGTTCGTGCGCAACGGCAAGGCCCTGGTTTAACCATTCATTAAGGAGAACAACATGTCGAATGTCCCCGCCAACCTGAAGTACACCCAATCCCACGAATGGCTGCGCGTCGAAGCCGACGGCACCGTCACCGTGGGCATCACCGACCACGCCCAGGAAGCCCTGGGCGACCTGGTGTTCGTGGAACTGCCGGAAGTCGGCGCCCATTTCGACGCCGGCAAGGAACTGGCCGTGGTGGAATCCGTGAAGGCCGCCGCCGACGTCTATGCCCCCCTCTCCGGCACCGTCACCGAGGTGAACCCGGCCGCCGCCGACGCCCCCGAGAGCGTCAACCAGGACGCCTACGCCGCCTGGCTCTTCAAGCTGAAGCCGGACAACGCCGCCGACGTCAATGGCCTGCTGGACGCCGCCGCCTACCAGGCCGCCGCCGACCACGAGTAATCAGGACGACCCCATGCCGAACAGCCTTCCTCTCTCCGCCCTGGAGCAAAAAGACGAGTTCATCGAACGCCACATCGGCCCGTGCGCCGACGAGACGGCCGCCATGCTGGCCGTCATCGGCGCCGACAGCCTCGATCAGCTCATCGACCAGACGGTGCCCGCCGCCATCCGCCTGCCCGCCGACCTGCCCCTGCCGGCCCCCCGGCGGGAGCACGAGGCCCTGGCCGCCCTGAAGGCCATCGCCGCCAGGAACCAGGCGATGAAGTCCTGCATCGGCATGGGTTATTACGACACCCTGACCCCCAAGGTCATCCTGCGCAACGTCCTGGAAAACCCCGGCTGGTACACCGCCTACACCCCGTACCAGGCCGAGATCGCCCAGGGCCGCCTGGAAGCCCTGCTGAACTTCCAGCAGGTCGTCATCGACCTCACCGGCCTGGAGCTGGCCAACGCTTCCCTGCTGGACGAGGCCACCGCAGCGGCCGAAGCCATGACCATGGCCCGGCGCGTCTCCAAGTCCAAGTCCAACCGCTTCTTCGTCGATAGCGCCGCTTTCCCCCAGACCATCGACGTGGTCAAGACCCGGGCCGCCTACTTCGGCTACGAATTGGTCATCCGGCCCGCCGAGGAAGCCGCCGAGCACGACGTCTTCGGCGCCCTGCTCCAGTACCCCAACGACCGGGGCGAAGTCACCGATCTCACCGGCCTCGTCGCCGCCATCAAGGCCAAGGGCGGCGTCGTGGCCGTGGCCAGCGACCTGATGGCCCTGGTCCTGCTGAAGTCGCCGGGCGCCATGGGGGCGGACATCGCCCTGGGCTCCAGCCAGCGCTTCGGCATCCCCATGGGCTTCGGCGGCCCCCACGCCGCCTTTTTCGCCACCCGGGAAGCCCACGTGCGCTCCATGCCCGGCCGCATCATCGGCGTCTCCAAGGACGCCCGGGGCAACACCGCCCTGCGCATGACACTGCAGACCCGGGAGCAGCACATCCGCCGGGAGAAGGCCAATTCCAACATCTGCACCTCCCAGGTGCTGCTCGCCAACATGGCCGGCATGTACGCCGTCTACCACGGCCCCAGGGGCCTCAAGACCATCGCCAGCCGCATCCACCGCCTCACCGCCATCCTGGCCGAAGGCCTCAAGCGGGCCGGCATCAAGCTGCTGACCCGGCAGTTCTTCGACACCATCCACATGGATCTGGGTGGCCGGGCCGAAACGGTCTACCGGGATGCCCAGGGGTTGGGCTTCAATCTGCGCCGGGTTTCCGCCGGCGTCCTCGGGGTTTCCTTCGACGAGACCACCACCCGTGAAGGCGTGGCCGGGCTCTTCAAGACCATCGCCGGCGTCACCCTGGACATGGCCGCCATCGACGCCCAGGTCACCGCCGCCGACCCGGCCGTACCGGCCTCCCTGCTGCGCACCGACGCCATCCTCCGGCACCCGGTGTTCAACAGCCACCACACCGAGCACGAGATGCTGCGCTACCTGAAGTCCCTGCAGAACAAGGACCTGGCGCTGGATCACTCGATGATCTCCCTGGGCTCGTGCACCATGAAGCTCAACGCCACCAGCGAGATGATCCCAATCACCTGGCCGGAATTCGGCGGCATCCATCCCTTCGCCCCCCTGTCCCAGGCCCAGGGCTACCTGGAGATGATCCGCAGCCTGGAAGGCTGGCTGAAAACCATCACCGGCTTCGACGCCATCTGCATGCAGCCCAACTCCGGCGCCCAGGGCGAATACGCCGGCCTGGTGGCCATCAGCCGTTACCACGCCAGCCGCGGCGAAGGCCACCGCAAGGTCTGCCTCATCCCCCGCTCCGCCCACGGCACCAACCCGGCCAGCGCCCAGATGTGCGGCATGCAGGTGGAAGTGGTGAATTGCGACGAGAACGGCAACGTGGACGTGGCCGACCTGCGGGCCAAGGCCGAGCAGCACGCCGCCGACCTCGCCTGCCTGATGATCACCTACCCGTCCACCCACGGCGTCTTCGAGGAAGCCGTCAAGGAAATCTGCGACATCGTCCACCAGTACGGCGGCCAGGTGTACATGGACGGCGCCAACCTCAACGCCCAGGTGGGCCTCACCGCCCCCGGCTTCATCGGCGCCGACGTCAGCCACATGAACCTGCACAAGACCTTCGCCATCCCCCACGGCGGCGGCGGGCCGGGCATGGGCCCCATCGGGCTGAAGGCCCATCTGGCGCCCTTCATGGCCAACCATGCGGTGCAGACGGTCGAAGGCCCCCACGCCGGCCAGGGCGCGGTTTCCGCCGCCCCCTTCGGCTCCGCCTCCATCCTGCCCATCTCCTGGATGTACATCGCCATGCTGGGTGGCGCCGGCCTCAAGAAAGCGACCCAGGTGGCGATCCTCAACGCCAACTACGTGGCGGCCCGGCTGAAGGACCACTATCCGGTGCTCTACGTCGGCAAGAACGGCCGGGTGGCCCACGAGTGCATTCTGGACATCCGTCCCCTCAAGGCGGCCAGCGGCATCACCGAGACAGACATCGCCAAGCGCCTGATGGACTACGGCTTCCACGCCCCCACCGTGAGCTTCCCGGTGGCGGGCACCATCATGGTCGAGCCCACCGAGTCGGAATCCCAGGCCGAACTGGACCGCTTCATCGCGGCCCTGATCGCCATCCGGGAGGAAATCCGCAAGGTGGAAGCCGGCGCCTGGCCCGCCGACAACAACCCGCTCAAAAATGCTCCCCACAGCCAGGCGGACGTGGTGGATGCCGGATGGAATCGCCCCTACAGCCGCGAGGAAGCCGTCTTCCCGCTGCCCTTTGTCGCGGCCAACAAGTTCTGGCCGAGCGTGAACCGCATCGACGACGTGTACGGCGACCGCAACCTGTTCTGCGCCTGCCCGCCGGTCGGCGAATAACCGGCAGCAGCGTCCGCTGGAACGATGGCCAGGGAGGAATCCGTGGCCGTTTCTTTTTCAGGTACCGGTAATCTGCGGTTGATGGGCAATCTGGATGCGGCGGTGTGACAGATTCGTACGTTGAACTGTTGCCCTGATCGAAAAAACGGCCGTCTCAGTTCGACCCGCTGCCGTCATTCGTTTTGGACCTTGGCGACGTCAGCAATTAGGCCTAAAACGGTCACGAACCGTAACCTCGTTCCCATCAATTTGGATTACGGCATCTTCCTGTAGCTTCTTCAGCGTTCGATACAAGGCCTCATGGCTGAGACCCAGTTCCGCAGCCCATGCCTTACGGGTTTGCGTGAGAGCCACGGAACCATCGCTTCCCTCGGACTCAAGGTAATGAAGGACTCGTTCAGCAGCCGAATGCAAGCTTAACCGCTCACACTGGGCTCGCAGCTTCCGGACTTCGCGGGCCAGATGGGTCATCCATGCGTCCCTAAAGCCGGCATCCTCAGCCAGAGCCAGCCGAAACGCCTGTAGCGGAAAGCGGAGCAGCGTGCTTTTCTCTGCGGCAACCGCATCGCAATGGTAGGCCTTGCTGTTTAGGCTGGCCTCTGCAAAGAAGCCTCCTCTGGAGCGCTGGAGCACCACCTCCGTTCCGTTGCGGTCACGGCGAGTGAGTCGAACCTCGCCATTGATGACCGTGAAGACGGCATGAATCGAACCGCCAATTCGAAAGAGCTGTTCCCCTGCTTCCAAGTCCCACGGCTCAGCGCGTTGCCTGAGCGATTCAGGTACATGAGCCAATGTCGGTTGCCCTGAAATGAGTGCCTGCCAATCCATATAAAGATACCAACACAGTGCCTTCCGTATGATTCTAATCATACGGGCGGTTCTTCTCGTTTTCCTAATATTCCTTCAATCACACTCAGAGAAAAAGGAGGCACCCATGCGCAAGACCTTGAGGATTTCCATGACGGCTGTCGCCCTGGCGTTCGGCATTACTGCTTACGCACAGGCGCCGATGCATCAAATGGACCACATGCAGCATATGCAACACATGGCCGCAGCAAGCAACGACACCCGCCAGCTAGTGAGTTTCCCGCCGGAAATGCGTCAACACACCTTGGCCAATATGCGCGACCATCTCGAAGCGCTGTCGGAGATTCTGTCCAACATGTCGGCCGGCCGGTACGCCAAGGCCGCCCAGGTCGCTAATGTGCGCCTCGGGATGGACTCCCCTTCCGCTGAAGGCTGCAAGGGTGAAGACACCCCCAGCAAGCCCCAGATATCGAAGCCGGCCAGCATGGACCACCAGATGACCCAGTTCATGCCCGAAAGTATGCGCAACATTGGCCTGTCAATGCACCAAGCAGCCAGCGATTTCGCCGTCGAGGCCGATAAGGCCGGCAGGTCTGGCAATCCGAAGCCGGCCTTGGCTGCCCTCTCCAAGGTCACGCAGCAGTGCGCTGCCTGTCACGCGTCCTATAAGGTCCAGTGACCGGTTCGGTTCGACAAGACATCTCGGAAGGGTGTAGAGCCTTCTGGCAGCATTTGTGCGTAATGCTGCCATTCAATCTTAGATAGATAAGTGGCTGCTACTGGCCGAACCGAGACTGTGTGCCCCTAGTTCATCGGCCACGATTGATGTTGGATTTCTGACCCGGCCAAGGATGGATTTGCTATCGTGGTGCCCACGCGCCACCCGCCTTGATCGCCACCATGGTCATCCGACTTCGTCCCAATCTCCTTCTTTACGTTACGGCCATCCTTGTCGCCCTGAAGGCGGCAGAGGTCATCGACTGGTCCTGGGGCTGGGTTCTCGCGCCCCTATGGCTCCCGGCGGCCCTTGTTCTTGGCATCGCGGTGGTTGGCTTCTTTTTCGCAGCGACCTTGTTGGCGAGGCTGAAGAAGTCGTTCGGATGGCCAACGACGCCGGGGAGGGAAGAGATCGTGGTCAATGACGATAATCATCCTGTTCCCCTCGACGCTCGCTCACCCCGGCGAGTCGGCAACACCTACGATCACGAGTGACCTCGAAGGGCGACTTGGAGGAATAAGCGTGCTCAAATGGTTGAGGCGTCTTGTGCGACCGGGTGGCAGTCATCCCCCGGAAGTCCTGAAGGCCCGTAAGGTGATCGCGGCCATTGACGCCGGCGGGGTACCGCTTAACCCCGTCAAGATCAACGAGATCGCACGGAACCTCGGGCTGGAGGTCTCCAGGAAAGCTCCCGTCGAGGACACCATTCAGCGTATCCGGGCCGCCATCCATCGGGCTCAAACCTATTCACGATGAACCGCTCTTGGCTGAACTCAGCCCGCCATTAGCACTGGCATAGGCATGCCAGTTGATAGCGCGGCGCACTGTGCGAAATCAGCCGGGGATCACGGACACCTTCTTTTCCTGGCTAGGCTTCCGGCTTCCTGGCAATGACTGTGGCGAAGGACTTGACCGTGCCCCCCGGCGCCGGAAACTCGTCGAAGCTCTCGCCGAGGATCTCCCAGCCCGCGAACCGCTGCCCCAGCTCGTCCCGCCCGAAAAGGCAATGGGCGGCGGGATCGAACATGTCGAGGTAAGTCGTCCCCTCGATCAGGACGTTGACCACGGCCGTTCCGCCGGGCCGCACGCAATCCTGGAGCCGTGCGAGCTGATGCCGGGCGGCCCCGCAGTCGAGAAACATCAGCAGCCCGATGGACACGGCAGTATCGAATTCCCCCGCCACGCAGTAGCTTCCCAGGTCCGCCTCGATGGCTTCGAGGGCCAGTCCCTCCCGGGCCGATGTCCCGGCCAGCTGGCGGATGGCCGTGGGAGAACCGTCCAGCGCCACCACCGGGCACCCGTTGCGGGCCGCTGCCAGGGCCAGGTTTCCGAGGCCGCAGCCGAAGTCCAGGACCCGCCCCCGCAGATAGGGCAAGGCGGCGGCTTCGAAGGGATTGAGGGCCAGGTCCCCGGAGTCAACCTGCCGGCGGAACTGGGTCTCGAAAAAATCGATGCTCCTGCTCATGGCAATCCACTCCTTTCTGGGCGGCGGCGCGCCCGAGGTCGGCGACCAGTTGCCTGACGGCGCTTTGCTCGGACAAGGTCGAGAACAGCGGCGTCCGCTTCCCGATCTGGGCCCCGAGGGACTGGAGGAAGGACGCCGAAGCATTTTGCGAGGCGCGGCACCGGCGCAGCAGATCCGCCAGTCCGGCGGCATCGCCCCACTCGAAGTACCCGCCATAATCGTCGCCGAGCAGTCCCACATTGCCGTCGATGCGGGTGGCCAGCACCGGCGTGCCGCTGGCCGCCGCCTCCAGAATGGCATGGGCGCCCCCTTCCATGCGGCTTGAATGCACCAGGATATGGGCCCGCTGGATGCGGCGCCGGGTTTCCTCGTGGGGCCGGCTGCCGAGCCAGCGGTAATGGGGGCAGTCGGCCATGGCCGCCCGCGCCGCCTCGGCCAGCTCCGCATCCAGCGCTCCGCCGACGTGGTCGATGAGGATGCCCTCCTCCGGCCTCAGCAGGCGCGCCGCCGCGAACAGGGTCTCCGGCGACTTCTCTTCCCGCAGATGGCCGACCATCAGGGCCCGCAGGTGCCGGCCGGTCTTGGGCAGGCACCTGCGCCCGGAGACCGACTGGAAGATGATCCGGCACTTGGCGCGGCATTCCGGCGGCAGGACGGCGGGACCCCGCTCCTGCAGGGCGACGAGGGTATCGGCCAGGGCCAGGGATTGCTGCGCCGAGGAGTCGTCATGGATATCGCGATAGAGGTCGGTGCCGGTCAGCACCACGGCCAGGGAACCGCCGCCCCGGCATCGGCTCCAGGCCGCGATGGAAGCCGCCGAGCGCCGGGCATGGAGGGCGATCATCACCGTATCCTTGGCCGCTTCGGCGTCCGGCCAGGTCTTGACGAGGCGGGTCCGGCACACCGGCGCCAGGAAGCGGGCCCAGCGCTGGGCGGTCCGCCAATTGCCGTTGTTGGCGTCGGCCAGGGCCGGCGTGACGATGACTGCTTGCGCCATACGAACTCCGCTCATCTCCCCATGTTTCGCCAGGAATACCGATCCCGTCGGCCATGGGGCGGCATTGTCGCCCAGATCAGGGCCGGCAGCGCCATCTCCCGAACGCCATACTCCTTCAAGGTAGATACAACTGCTTACAATGCCCCGGCTGCAGTTACATATTCCAGGGCGATTTCACCGGACCGCGATGCTGTAATACTGGCACCGGACAAACACGGAGGTGAAGCATGGAAACCGATCTGGCTGAAATGCTGCTTGGCGCAGCTGCCCTTGCCGTCGCTCCCAACGCCCTCGTTGCGCTGTTCGAGGTGCTGCGGCGCCACCTGGCGCGCGGCGTTTGACCCCTCTGGAATTCCCCTGATGCGAAATATCCTGCTGTTCGTGGCCGCCGCCATTCTTGCCTCCTCCGCCAACGCCACCCTGCTCAAGCAACGCCAGCACGGCACCCAGGTCCACGGCCGCACCAGTTTCATCGCTGCCCACCGGGACGCCACCGCCCGCAGCGACGGGGAACGCAACATCGCCCGCAACAGCGCCGGCGTCATCCGGGAAGGCGCCCAGATCCGGGGCAACACCGCCATCACCGCCGCCCAGGACGGCGCCACCGCCATCGCGGCCGGCCGCGGCAACGTCGCTGCCAACGAAGCCGGCGTCATCGGCGGGCAATAGCCCGCCCCCCTTCTCCTCAATACGGGTTTGCCGGCACCACCTGCCAGCCGCCGGGGCAGTCCCGGAGGTACGGGTAGTACGCCTGGGCGGATGGGCAGTAATACCAGGTGGCCGAGGCGGCAGGAGCCGGCACCGGCGCCGGTCCCGGCGGCGGCTCGACGTAGGTCGGCTGCGGCGGATAAACCGGCTGCGCCTCGTAGGGAACCGCATAGCGGGGCCGGGCCTGGTCGGCCAGGATGGCGAGGCCGGCGATGGCCCCGACGATGGCCAGGCCGGCCCAGACCGAGTCTCCGCCGTGATGACCGCCATGGTTTTGGTAATGGCCGCCATAGTGGCCGCCGCCCCGGTAGTAGCCACCGCGATCGGCATGGGCGGGCAGTGCCGCCAGGGAAAAGGCTGCGATGACAGCGATGATTGACTTGCGCATTGCCAACTCCATGAGCGGTGGTTCCTTCGTTCCGGATGATCCCGTTGGCGATGTCGGCAACGACACCATCCACAAGCCGAATAACGCGGCTCGGGAACCGCCGACCGACACGGGGTTGTAAGGAGTTGTAATCAGGGCGGGATTGCGCGCCGGATTCATTGCCTCTGAGACCTTTTTCCCGGAATTCCCTCTAACCTCAAGAGGGAATCGTGGAACGTCCAAGGATCATCCGAAAATCTGCCGGCGACCTGCCCGAGCCGCCCCATCTTGCGGATTACGCGGCCGAAAGGGCGGCTTTTTCCTGGCAGCGGGCCCGCAGCGAACTGGCGGGACTGCCCGGCGGCGGCCTGAACATCGCCTACGAGGCGGTGGAGCGCCATGCCCGGGGCGAACGGGCCGGGCACATCGCCTTCCGCTTCCTGGGCAACAACGGGGCCCGGGAGGTGACCTTCGCCGAGCTGTCGGGCCTCACCAACCGCTTCGCCAATGTCCTGAAGGCGCTCGGGATCGCCAAGGGCGACCGCCTCTTCCTGCTCGCCAGCCGCATTCCCGAGCTCTACATCGCCGTGCTCGGCAGCTTCAAGAACGGCACCGTGGTGTCGCCGCTGTTTTCCGCCTTCGGCCCCGAACCCATCGCCACCCGGATCAACCTGGGAGCCGGCACGGTGCTGGTCACCACGGCCTCCCTCTACGAGCGCAAGGTGGCGCCGGTGCGCAGCCAGCTGCCGACCCTGCGCCACGTGCTGGTCGTGGGCGACGACGGCGGGAGCGCCGACATCCCCGGCACCCTCGACCTCGGGCGCCTGCTGGCCGAAGCCTCGGAGCGCTTCGAGATCGTGCCGACCCGGCCGGAGGACCTGGCGCTCCTGCACTTCACCAGCGGCACCACCGGCACGCCCAAGGGGGCCATGCACGTCCACGAGGCGGTGGTCACCCACTGGGCCACCGGCAAGTACGCCCTCGACCTCCATCCCCGGGACATCTACTGGTGCACCGCCGATCCCGGCTGGGTGACAGGCACCTCCTACGGCGTCATCGCCCCCCTGCTGCACGGGGTGACTTCCATCGTCGATGCCGCCGATTTCGATGCCGAGCGCTGGTACCGCATCCTCCAGGAGCAGCGGGTGTCGGTGTGGTACACGGCGCCGACGGCCATCCGCATGCTCATGAAGGCCGGCGCCGACCTGGCGCGGCAATACGCCTTCCCGGACCTGCGCTTCATCGCCAGCGTCGGCGAGCCCCTCAACCCGGAAGCCGTCTGGTGGGGGCTGGAAGCCTTCGGGCTGCCGATCCACGACAACTGGTGGCAGACCGAGACCGGCGGCATCATGATCGCCAACACCCCGGCCATGGACATCAAGCCCGGCTCCATGGGCCGCCCCCTGCCCGGCATCGAGGCGGCCATCGTGCAGAAGGGCGCCGACGGCCGGCTGGAAATGGTCGACGAGCCCGACCGCGACGGCGAACTGGCCCTGAAGCGGGGCTGGCCCTCCATGCTGCGGGGCTACCTGGACAACGAGGAGCGCTACCGCAGGTGCTTCGCCGGCGACTGGTACCTGACCGGCGACCTCGCCCGCCGGGACGCCGACGGCTACTACTGGTTCGTCGGGCGGGCCGACGACGTCATCAAGTCCGCCGGCCACCTGATCGGCCCCTTCGAGGTGGAGAGCGCCCTCATGGAGCACCCGGCGGTGGCCGAGGCGGGAGTCATCGGCAAGCCGGACGAGATGGTGGGCGAGGTGGTGAAGGCCTTCGTCTCCCTGCGCCAGGGCTTCAATCCCGATGATGCCTTGCGCCGGGAACTGCTCGGCCATGCCCGCCGGAAGCTGGGGGCCGCCGTGGCGCCCAAGGAAATCGAGTTCGTCGGCGTCCTGCCCCGCACCCGCAGCGGCAAGATCATGCGGCGGCTCCTGAAGGCCCGGGAACTGGGCCTGCCGGAAGGGGACACCTCGACCCTGGAGAGCGGAGGCTGAATGGCCCGGAGCGCCGACGCCAAATCGCTCCCCCGCCGCCTCCTGGCCGACATGCTGCGCATCCGCCGCCTGGAGGAGAAGTGCGCCGAGCTCTACGGCGCCGGCAAGATCCGCGGCTTCCTGCACCTCTACATCGGCGAGGAGGCCTGCGCCGTCGGCGTCCTCCATGCCCTCACCATGGACGACAACATCGCCGCCACCTACCGGGAGCACGGCCACGCCCTGGTGCGGGGCGTGCCGATGGAGGCCATCATGGCCGAGATGTTCGGCAAGGCCACCGGCTGCTGCGGCGGCCGGGGCGGCTCCATGCACCTCTTCGACGCCGCCGCCCGCTTCTATGGCGGCAACGCCATCGTCGGCGGCAGCCTGCCCCTGGCCGCGGGGCTCGCCCTGGCCGACAAGATGCAGGGCCGCAAAAGGATCACCGCCTGCTTCTTCGGCGACGGCGCCGTGGCCGAAGGGGTGTTCCACGAGACCATGAACCTGGCGGCCTTGTGGCGGCTCCCGGTGCTGTTCTGCTGCGAGAACAACTTCTACGGCATGGGGACCGCCCTTCACCGCGCCCACGCCCAGACCGACCTCTGCGCCAAGGCCGCCGCCTACCCCATGGCCACCGCCCGGGTGGACGGCATGGACGTGCTGGCCGTGCATACGGCCGCCGTGCAGGCGGCCGCCCGGGTACGGGAGGACAGCCGCCCCTTCTTCCTGGAAATGCAGACCTACCGCTTCCGGGCCCACTCCATGTTCGACCCGGACCTCTACCGGGACAAGGCCGAGATCGCGGCCTGGAAGCAACGGGACCCCCTCGACACCTTCCCGGCCCGCCTCAAGGCCGAGGGCAAGCTGACGGACGAGGAATTGCTGGTCCTGGAAAGGGCCGCCGAGGCCGAAGTGGCGGCGGCGGTGGAGGCAGCGGAAGCCGCCCCCCTGGCGCCGGTGGCGGACCTGCTGAAGGACGTCTACACCCCGGAGGCTGGGCCATGAGGACGAGCTACCGGGAAGCCCTGCGCCAGGCCCTGCACGAGGCCCTGAGCGACGATCCGAGAGTCTTCCTGATGGGCGAGGACGTGGGCCGCTACGGCGGCGCCTATGCCGTCTCCAAGGGCTTCTACGACGAGTTCGGCCCCGAGCGCATCCGCGACACGCCCCTGTCCGAACTCGGCTTCGTCGGCGCCGGCATCGGCGCCGCCCTGGGCGGCATGCGGCCCATCGTCGAGGTGATGACGGTCAATTTCAGCCTCCTGGCCCTGGACCAGATCGTGAACGCCGCCGCCGTGCTGCGCCACATGTCCGGCGGCCAGTTCTCGGTGCCCCTGGTGATCCGCATGGCCACCGGCGCCGGCCGCCAGCTGGCCGCCCAGCATTCCCACAGCCTGGAGAACTGGTACGCCCATATCCCCGGCATCCGGGTCCTGGCCCCGGCCACCGTCGGCGACGCCCGGGGCATGCTGGCGCCGGCCCTGGCCGACCCGGACCCGGTGGTCATCTTCGAGCACGCCCAGCTCTACAACCTGGAAGGCGAGCTGCCCGCCGACTGGCGCTGCGGCATCCGCCGCGCCGCGGTGCGGCGTCCCGGCAGCCAGGTCACCGTCGTCACCTACGGCGGCTGCCTGCCGAAGGCGATGGCGGCGGCGGAGCGGCTGGCCGCCGAGGGGATCGAGGCGGAGGTCATCGACCTGCGGGTGCTGCGGCCCCTCGACATGGAAACCGTCATGGATTCGGTGCGCAAGACCCATCGTGTCCTGGTGGTGGACGAAGGCTGGAAGAGTGGCAGCCTGGCCGGCGAAATCCTCGCCCGCATCGCCGAGGACGGCTTCTACGACCTCGACGCGCCGCCCCGGCGCCTCTGCAGCGTCGAGGTGCCGACCCCCTACGCCCGCCACCTGGAGGAGGCCGCCCTGCCCCAGGCGGAGCAGATCGCCGCCGCCGTCCGGGAGATGCTCAATGCTTGACTTCAAGCTGCCGTCCCTGGGGTCCGACATGGACGAGGGCACCCTGCTGGAATGGAAGGTGAAGCCGGGGGACCCGGTGAAGAAGGGGCAGGTGGTGGCCGTGGTGGACACCTCCAAGGCGGCGGTGGACGTGGAGATCTGGTCCCCCGGCCGGGTCCATGAGCTGCTGGTGGAAATCGGCGAGAAAATCCCGGTGGGCACCGTTCTCATGACCGTGCTGGAACCCGGCGAGACGGCGCCGCCCCCCGCCGAGCGCAAGGCGGTTCCCGCCGCCGGGCGCCGGCGCATTTCGCCGGCGGCCCGCAAGCATGCCGAGAGCCTGAGCGTGGACGTGGAAAAGCTCGCCGGCAGCGGCCCCGGCGGCGCCGTCACCCTGGCCGACGTGGACCGGGCGGCAGCCGCCCGGCCGGCCGAAAAACCGCCGGCCGCCGCCATCCGGCAGGCGGAGATGCGCCGGGCTATCGCCGCCGCCATGGGCCGCTCGAAGCGGGAAATCCCCCACTATTACCTGTCGGAAACCGTGCCCATGGCCCGGGCCCAGGACTGGCTCACCCAGGCCAACGCCGGCCGCCCCCTGAGCGCCCGCCTGCTGATGGCGGCAGTCCAGTTGAAGGCGGTGGCGGCGGCGCTGAAGAAATATCCGGAGATGAACGGCTTCTTCCGGGACGGCGCCTTCCAGCCGGCAGCGGCGGCCCATATCGGCGTCGCCATCTCCCTGCGCCAGGGCGGCCTCATCGCCCCAGCCATCCACGATGTCGGGGACAAGACCCTGGACGAGGTCATGGGAGACCTCGCCGACCTGGTCAAGCGGGTGCGCAGCGGCTCCCTGAAGAGCTCCGAGATGTCGGACCCGACCATCACCGTCACCAACCTGGGGGACCAGGGGGTCGAGGCGGTCTATGGCGTCATCTATCCGCCCCAGGTGGCCCTGGTCGGCTTCGGGCGGATCGCCCCGCGCCCCTGGGCGGACAACGGCGCCCTCGCCGTGATGCCGACGGTGACCGCCAGCCTGGCCGCCGACCACCGGGTCTCCGACGGCCACCGGGGCGCCCTCTTCCTGGCCAAGCTGCGGGAATGCCTGCAAGCCCCGGAAAACCTCTGACCCCGAGGAGATCGCCATGGATGAAAAGGAATTGCGGGCCGTCCTCATCGAGACGCTGCTCGACATCGCCCCGGAGGTGGAGGCCGCCCGCCTGCGGGACGACAAGCCCCTGCGCAGCCAGGTGGACCTGGATTCCATGGACTGGCTCAATTTCCTGATCGCCCTGCACCGGAAGCTGGCGGTGGAGATTCCCGAGGCCGACTACGCCCGGCTGGTGACCCTGAAGGACCTGCAGGCCTATCTCGGCGGCAAGCTGCGCTAGAACCTTACGCCTCGCCGCAGGCGACCAGCTGGCGCAGGACCTCAGCCACGCTCCAGGCCTGGGCGATGCATCCCCGGGGCGTATAGGGCGGCTCCGCATCGAAGACCTCGGCGATGGAGCCGACGCCGAAGTCGTCCAGGTGGTCCAGCAGGGCCGCCAGCCAGCGCCGGGCGCCGGCATTGTCATCGGGATGGAGCTTGCGCCAGGCGTCCATCCAGGGGCCGATGAGCCAGGCCCAGACCGTCCCCTGGTGGTAGGCGCCATCCCGCTCCCGCAGGTCACCGAAGTAGCGGGAGGCGTAGCGCTCGCTGCCCGGCGCCAGGGAACGCAGCCCCACCGGGGTCACCAGCCGCTCCTCCACCACCTGCAGGACACTCGCCCAGCGTTCCCGCTCAAGGACGGGATGGGCCAGGGAAATTGCGAACACCTGGTTGGGGCGGCATTCCGTGCTATCCCCCTCGGGTCCGTCCACCACGTCGTACAGATAGCCGCCCGGGCCATACCAGAAGCGCCGGTTGAAGGACTCCCGAGCCCTCGCCGCGTGGCCGGCCCAGACCTCGGCCCCCGGGGCGCCCAGGTGCCGGACCCAGCCTTCCAGCACGCGCAGGGCGTTGTACCAGAGGGCGTTGATTTCCACCGCCTTGCCCCGACGGGGCGTCACCACCCAGTCGCCGCACTTGGCGTCCATCCAGGTGAGCTGGAACCCTTCCGCCCCCTGGCGCAGCAGCCCGTCCCCGGGATCGACGCCGATGCCGAAGCGGGTGCCCTCCAGGTGGCGCTCGGCGATATCCGTCATGGTGGGCAGAAGGCGGGCCAGCAGGGCATCGTCGCCGGTCGCCTGGTGGTAGCGGTCCACCGCGTGGAAAAACCAGAGGGTGGCATCGGCGGTGTGGTAGAGCCCTTCGTTGCTGCCGTCGGGGAACATGTTGGGCAGGAGGCCGTCCCGCACGTAGTGGGAAAAGGTGCGCAGGATGCTCCCCGCCTCCCGGGCCCGGCCGGTGGTGAGGGTCAGGCCTTCGAGGCTGATCATGGTGTCCCGGCCCCAGTCGGTGAACCAGTGGTAGCCGGCGATGAGGCTCCGGATCTCGTCGCCTTCCGCCGCCGCCCGGGCCGCGTCCCGCCGCCGGCCCACCGGGGTGACGACGAACTGGTCGGCAGCGAGCACCAGCTCGGCAGCCCTTCCCTGCCAGGCCACCGGCGGCGCCGAGCGCAGCAGCCGGCGCCGGCGCTCCTGCTCGGCGGCGATCACTTCCGCCGGCGTCAGGGCCAGCATGATGTCCAGGGGCTCGGTCGAAACCGTCAGGCCCGCCGCCGCCCCCGGCATCAGCCGCAGGGAAAGGATTCCCGGGCTCCAGAGCCGTCCCCGGTGCCCGTAGCCGCGCTCCTCCTCCCGCCGGTAGTACAGCTCCTCCAGCTCGCGCTCATCCAGGCTGAAGCTGCCTTCTCCCGAAATCCCCAGCCGGAGCACGGCCGGGGCGTCGGCGCAGGCGATTTCGTAGACCTCGGCCTGGGTGAGCCGGTAGCCCGCCTGCAGGGGCTCGGTCACATCATGCCCGTAGTGGCGGAAGTGCACCGCCGGCCGCAGCTCCAGACTCACCGGCGAAGGGCCTTGCAGCAGCCGGTACAGGATCACTGTCGTATTCTGCTGGTGGGGCATGGCGACGCGCTTCTCCAGGAGGTTGCCGTCCACCTCGAACACCCAGACCGGCTGTCCTGCCTCCAGGCGAAATTCCCGTAGGTGCCCGGCGCCGGGAAGGAGAAGACGCCGCCCCGGTAATTCCTCGCCGCTCAACTGGACACCGCCGCCACCGGGAAGCGCCAGGTTTTCCACCAGGTGATTGAGCATCACCACGCGGCCCAGGGGATTGGGCAGCGCCGCCACCAGGAGCCCGTGATACTTCCGGGTCACGAGGCCGGGAAGGCTGGCCGAGGCATAGCCACCGATCCCGTTGGTCACCAGCCACTCCCGCTCCGCCAGGGCGGCCGGCGGGGCGGCCGCCACCGGCACGGCGCGGACGATGGCTTCCAGGGGATCGTTCATCAACCGGGCTCCGACGCCAGCACCAGGGCCGTCTCCCCCTGGATGCGCCAGTTTTCCCGGGGCCGCGGCTGTTCCCGGTTCGGAACGGTGCGATCCATTTCGGCGGCCTCGGGGTCCAGGGTGCCGATGCCGCCGTAGCGCGGGTCCTGGCTGGACCACAGGGTGCGCCACCGGGCCCGGGCCGGCGGCGCCAGGAGGGGCTCCGGGACGGGATCCAGGTGCAGGGTCCGGCCCAGGTTCACGATCAGCAGCCGGTCGTCCCCGGCCGCCCCGAAAAAGCGCAGCACGAAGGCATCGGCACCGAGGACGGCGCCGTCCAGCCCGCCGCGCCGCTGGGCGTTGAAGCGCGGATCCTCCCGCCGCAGGCGCAGGAGGTCCCGGTGCAGCAGCCAGGCCTCCCGGTGGCCGGGCCGGCCCCGCTCCCCGTGGTCGAGCTTGCAGCGCTCGAAGGCCGTCGGGTCATGGGGCGCCGGCAGGGTGGCCGAGACCTCCGGCAGGGCCAGGTTGGGGAATTCGGCCAGCGACTCGCGCCTCCCCTGCTCCACCCACCGGGCCAGTTCCGGGTGGTGGTCGGCGAAATAGAGAAAAGGGGCCGAGGCCGAGAATTCCTGGCCCTGGAAGAGCATGGGGGTCTGGGGCCCGAGGAGCAGAAGCGCGGTCAGGGCCCGCCAGCGGCCCGGACTGCTCAGCCGGTCGGGCCGCTCGCCGCCCACCAGATTGGCGATCTGGTCATGGTTGGCGAGGAAGTGCACGAAGCGGGCGGGCTCCAGGTCGAAGGCCGGCGTTCCGCGCCGCTGGTATTGCCAGCGATACCACTGGCCCTGGTAGAGGAATCCGTACTTGGCGGCGGAAACGAATTCCTGGGGGCCGCCCCGGTAGTCGGTGAAATAGGCCTCGTCCTGTCCGGTGAGGGCGACCAGGGCCGTGTGGTGCCAGTCGTCGTTCCAGACCATGTCGAGCCCGTATCCACCCTGTTCGGGAGGCCGCACCAGGGCGGCTTCCTGGGATTCGTTCTCGTTGATGACGAGGGTCCGGCGCTCCGGGGCCGCGGCCCGGACGCAGCGTCCCAGTTCGGCCAGGATGTGGAGGTCGGAATCGTCCCGGATGGTCTGGGTCGCGTCGAGGCGCAGGCCGTCCAGGTGGTACTCGCCGATCCAGCAGGTCGCGGTGGCCAGGAAGTACTCCCGCACCGGCCGGCTCCCGGGGCCGTCGAACCAGGGGGTATCCCCCCAGTTGCTCCTGCGCTCGGCGCAGAAGTATTGGTCGGCGAATTCCCTCAGATAGCAGCCGTCGGGGCCGTAGTGGTTGTACACCACGTCGAGGAGGACGCCGATGCCGAGGCCGTGGGCCCGATCCACGAAATGGCGGAAACCGTCCGGGGTGCCGTAGCCATGGAAGGGAGCGAACAGGGAAACGCCGTCATACCCCCAGCCGAAGCGGCCGGGGAAATCGGCCACCGGCATGACTTCGAGGGCCGTCACCCCGAGGTCGGCCAGGGCCGGGAGCTCGCCCTCGGCCGCCGCCCAGGTGCCCTCCCGGGTGAAGGTGCCGACATGCATTTCGTACAGGGCCTGCCCCCGGAGGGTCAGCCCCTGCCATCCCTCGTCGGTCCAGGGAAACGCGGCGGGGTCCACCACTTCGGACGGGCCATGGGGCCCCTCGGGCTGGAAGCGGGAAGCCGGATCGGGGAACGCCTTGCCGCCATCCAGACGGTAACGGTAGTGCGTCCCCGGCGCCGCTTCCGGCGCCATGCCGGCAAAATAGCCGCCCTTTTCGGGAACGAGCCCGATTTCCGCGGGAGCCCCGGGCCCCGCCTCGAGGACTACGCTCACCCGATGCCGCTTGGGTGCCCACAGGCGAAAATGCGTACCGCCCCCCGGCTGGGATTCGGCGCCGACGGGCAGCCGGCGGACAGCCGGGCCGGCCATAGGACCGTTGGGGCCACCCCGGGCGCCAGCACGGAGAGGACGGGCGTTCATTGCTCCCTTCGGGACCGAAGGCCTCTCCGGCCCGCGAGCAGGGGCTCGATGATGTCCATGGGCAAGGGGAAGATGATGGTGGAGTTCTTCTCGGTGGCGATGGCGGTGAGGGTCTGCAGGTAGCGCAGCTGCATGGCCTGGGGGGTGCCGGCAAGCACCTTGGAAGCCTCCAGCAGCTTCTCGGAGGCCTGCAGCTCCCCCTCGGCGTGGATCACCTTGGCCCGCCGCTCCCGCTCGGCCTCGGCCTGGCGGGCGATGGCCCGGACCATGGACTCGTCGATATCCACGTGCTTGATTTCCACCACCGACACCTTGATGCCCCAGGCGTCGGTGGCCGCATCCAGGATCTGCTGGATGTCGGCGTTGAGCTTCTCCCGTTCGGCCAGCATGTCGTCCAGCTCGTGCTTGCCCAGCACCGAGCGCAGGGTGGTCTGGGCCAGTTGGGAGGTGGCCTCGAAGTAGTTCTCCACCTGGATGATGGCCTTCTGGGGATCGATCACCCGGAAGTACAGCACCGCGTTCACCTTGACCGAGACGTTGTCCCGGGAAATGACATCCTGGCTGGGCACGTCCATGACCACGGTGCGCAGGTCCACCCGCACCATCTGCTGGATGCCGGGGATGATGATCACCAGCCCCGGGCCCTTGACCCGCCAGAAGCGCCCGATGAAGAAGACGACGCCCCGCTCGTACTCCCGCAGGATGCGGATGCTGGCGCTGACGAACATCAGGATCGCCAGGATGACGATCAGAAAGCCATAGTCCCAGATCATTGCCTTTCTCCTTTGGCGGCCGGCTCCACCACCAGGGTAAGACCATCGATGGCGACGATCCGTGCCTCGCCGCCCTCGGGCAGCGGCGCCGAGCTGCGGGCCCGCCAGCGTTCGCCGAAGGCCCGCACCCAGCCCTCGTGGTCGATATTTTCGAGGGCCTGCACCGGGGCGCCGATCATCAGTTCCCGCCCGGAGGCCGGGGGCCGGTTCCGGGCCCGCAGCGCCAGCACGCCGATGGCGGCGACGGCGATGCCGCTGGCGATGGCCAGGGGCACCACCAGGGCCCAGGACACCGCAAGGCCCGGGATATCCGAGTCCACCAGCATGAGGGCCCCGGCGATGAAGGCGGCGATGCCGCCGATGCCGAGCACGCCGAAGCTGGGCATGAAGGCCTCGGCCACCATGAACCCGATGCCGAGGAGGACGAGGCTGGCCCCCACCCAGCTGATGGGCAGCAGCGCCAGGCCGTAGAAGGCCAGCAGCAGGCAGATGCCGCCCAGGATGCCGGGCACCCCCGTGCCCGGCGTATAGAACTCGAAGAGCAGCCCATAGACCCCCACCATGAGCAGGATGAGGGCGATGTTGGGATCGGCGATGCCGGCCAGGAGGCCCTCCTTCCAGTTGGGCTCGACCTTGACCAGGGTGGCGTCGGCCAGATCCAGGGGGCGCATCTGGCCGCCCGCCATCTTCACCGGGCGGCCGTCGACGCGGTTGAGGAGGTCGGGGACATCGTTGGCCAGGACGTCGACCGCCCTCGCCTTGAGGGCTTCCTCGGCCGACAGGCTGGCCGCCTCCCGCACGGCCTGCTCCGCCCACTGGGCATTGCGCCCGCGCAGCTGGGCCAGGCCGCGGGCATAGGCCGCCGCGTCCTGGATGGCCTTCGCTTCCATGGCGCTTCCCGGGGCCTTCGCCCCCTTGCCGTCGGATTTGCCGTCGCCGGCCCCCCGGTCCCCGCCGCCCCCGCCGATGGACACCGGCGTCGCCGCGCCCAGGGTGGTGCCCGGCGCCATGGCGGCGACGTGGCTGGCGTAGAGGAGGAAAGTGCCGGCGCTGGCGGCACGGGCGCCGCTCGGGTAGACGAACATGGCCACCGGAACGGGGGAAGCGAGGATGCCCTGGATCATCCGGCGCATGGCGGTGTCGAGGCCTCCCGGCGTATCCAGGGTCACGACGACGAGCGCCGCCTGCCGGTTGCGGGCCTCCCCCAGGACCCGCTCGAAATAGGCGGCGCTGGCCGGGCTGACCGCCCCCCGCAGCTCGGCCGTCACCACCACGCCGGCCCGGGCCGGCAGGGGCAGAAGGAACAGCGCGGCAATCCAGATGAGGTGTCTGAGCATGAAAAGGCCGCTCGACTTCCCGGCAGGCGACGGTCCGCTCGGGCATGCAATCGGCGTTCCCCTACCCAGTCGCCGCGGCCCCCCGGCGCCATCGTCGTTCTTACACTTCCGCACCAGGAATTACCGGGCCGGGTCGAGGAACGCAATGCCTCCGGCCCGGGTCCCATGGGAATCTATCCCGGCCAGGATGCCCCCGCCATGAACGCCAAGCCGCCCGACCTCTTTGCCCCCTATCCCCTGGGTCCCCTGGTTCTCAAGAACCGGATGGTGATGGCTCCCCTGACCCGCAGCCGGGCGGAAGCGGGCAATGTGCCTTCCGGCATGGCCCCCACCTACTACAGCCAGCGGGCCCAGGCGGGCCTGATCATCACCGAGGCCACCCAGGCAGGACCCGGCGGACAGGGATATATCTCGACCCCGGGCATCCATAGCGACGCCCAGGTCGCCGGCTGGAGAAAGGTGACCGATGCCGTCCATGGCAAGGGCGGCCTGATCTTCGTCCAGCTCTGGCACGTGGGGCGGATTTCCCATCCCGACTTCCGGGGCGGCGAGTTGCCGGTGGCGCCTTCGGCCATCGCCCCGCGGGGCATCCAGACCTACACGGCCCAGGGCCTGAAGCCCATCCCCACCCCCCGGGCCCTGGAAACCCGGGAAATCCCCGCCCTCGTCGAGGAATTCAGGCAAGCCGCCCGCAACGCCAAGGCCGCCGGCTTCGACGGCGTGGAGGTGCACGGCGCCAACGGCTACCTGCTGGACCAGTTCCTGGAGGACGGCACCAACCAGCGCACCGACCAGTATGGCGGGAGCATCGAGAACCGCGCCCGCCTGCTGTTCGAGGTGCTGGCGGCGGTGAGCGAGGCCTGGGGCAGCGACCGGGTGGGCATCAGGCTGTCGCCGGGGGGCTCGTTCAATGACATGTGCGACTCCCGCCCAGAGGAAACCTTCGGCTACGTGGCCAAACGCCTGGGTTCCCTGAACCTGGCCTACCTCCACCTGATCGAGCCGTCCCGATCCCTGGGCGAGCGTCCCCTGCCCGATCTGTCGGCGCGCTTCTTCCGGCCCCTCTATCCCGGGACCTTGATCGTCGCCAGCGGCTACACCCTGGAGCGGGCGAAGGCGGTGCTGCAGGCGGGGCAGGCCGATCTGGTGGCCTTCGGCCAGCTGTTCCTGGCCAATCCGGACCTGGTGGAACGCTTCAAGACCGGAGCCCCCCTGAACACGCCCGACCCGCAAACCTACTATGGCGGCGACGCCCGGGGTTATATCGACTATCCGACCCTGGCGGGGAAAGGGGATGCTCCCCAGGATGATGCGTATTGAAAGCCTTTCCTGAGCCCCGGGAAGGCCACCGCGACCTGGGCCGACATTGGGAGTGCCGATCCATGGCGACCGACTATTCCATTGCCCACCGCGCCCGGGAAGGCGACGCCGCTTTTCTCGCCGCCGGCATGCAGGCGGCCCGCCGGCGCACCCTCGGGCTACTCGATGCCTATGTCGCCGAACTCGGTCCCGAACTGGCCGTTCCCGTTTCGGCGGAGCTGAATCCCCCCCGCTGGGAAGCCGGCCATGTGGCCTGGTTCTACGACTTCTGGCTGGCCCGGAACCGGCAGCGCCACCTGGGCCCGGATTGCGACCCGGACCATCCCCGCCCCGCCGGCCGCCTGTCCGGCGCCGACGCCCTCTACAATTCCAGCACCGTCCCCCATGACAGCCGCTGGCAGCTCCCCCTGCCCGATCTTTCGGCCACCCGCGCCTATCTCGCCGCCAGCCTGGACGAAACCCTGGCTTTGCTGAAGGACGGCGCCGGGACAACCGCCGGGCTCTATTTCCACCGCCTGTCCCTGCTCCACGAAGACATGCACGGGGAGGCTGCCACCTACATGGCCCAGGCCCTCGGCGTCCCTCTCCCCTCCCACCTCCGGCCCCGGGAGCGGCGCCTGCCGTGGGCAGCCGACGTGTCGATCCCCGCGACCCGCTGGCACCTCGGCTACCCCGGCCCCGGCTTCGCCTTCGACAATGAATTGGCCGCCCACGGCGTCGAACTGGCTCCCTACGCCATCGACAGCGTTCCGGTGAGCTGGCGCCGTTTCCTGCCTGCCGTGGAAGCGGGGGCCCTGCCGATGCCCCGCTACCTGCGCCTGGCCGGAGGCACTTGGCAGGCATTGCGCTTCGGCCGTTGGGAGGAACTCGACCTCGAAGCCGCCGCCGTGCATCTGACCTGGCACGAGGCCGACGGCTGGTGCCGCTGGGCCGGGCGCCGCCTGCCGAGCGAGGCGGAGTGGGAATGCGCCGCCCTGACCCGGCCGGAGTTTGCCTGGGGCGACGTCTGGGAATGGACGGCGAGCCGCTTCGCCCCCTTCGCCGGCTTCGTCCCCCATCCCTACCGGGACTATTCCCGCTTCGGCTTCCAGGAAAACCGCTACGTGCTGAAGGGGGCGAGCCGCGCCACTGCCCCCCGCCTGGCCCATCCGAAATACCGCAATTTCTTCACCCCGGAACGGGCCGACATCCACGCCGGGTTCCGCAGCTGCGCCCTGTGAGACACCCATCCCCCATTTGCTCGCCGTTGTCATCTCCCCGATAATCCGCCCCCAATCAGTCGTCATGCCGCCGCCGGCAGCCGCAGGCTGATCCACACCGATTTGGACGAGGAGAAAACAATGTCAAGAAGAACCCTTCTGGCCGCCGCCGCGGCCTGCCTGCTGCTGACCGCCGCCCCCGCCATGGCCGAGAACTACCGGACCGAGTACCGCCTGTCCACCGTGCTGGGCACCGCCTTTCCCTGGGGCCAGGCCGGCGAGCGCTGGGCGGAGCTGGTGAAGGAAAAGACCCAGGGCCGCATCAACATCAAGCTCTACCCCGGCACCTCCCTGGTCGGCGGCGACCAGACCCGGGAATTCACCGCCATCCGCCAGGGGGTCATCGACCTCGCCATCGGCTCCACCATCAACTGGTCGCCCCAGATCAGGGAACTGAACCTCTTCTCCCTGCCCTTCCTGATGCCGGACTACAAGGCCATCGACGCCCTCACCCAGGGCGAGGTCGGCAAGCAATTGTTCGCCACCCTGGAGCAGCGGGACGTGGTGCCCCTGGCCTGGGGGGAGAACGGCTTCCGGGAAATGTCCAATTCCAAGCGCCCGGTGAAGTCGCCGGCCGACATGAGGGGCCTCAAGTTCCGGGTCGTCGGCTCGCCGCTGTTCAACGAGACCTTCACCGCCCTGGGCGCCAACCCGACCCAGATGAGCTGGGCCGACGCCCAGCCGGCGCTGGCTTCCGGGGCCGTGGACGGCCAGGAGAATCCCCTGTCGGTGTTCGTCGCCGCCAAGCTGCCCACCGTCGGCCAGAAATACCTGACCCTCTGGCACTACGTGGCCGATCCCCTCATCTTCGTGGTCAACAAGGATGTCTGGGCGAGCTGGTCCGCCGCCGACCGGGAGGCAGTGCGCCAAGCCGCCCTCCAGGCCGGCCGCGAGAACGTGGAGAAGGCCCGCAAGGGCATCGCCGGCAGCGACAACGCCGTGCTGAAGCAGATCGAGGCTGCCGGCGTCACCGTCACGGCCCTGACGCCGGAGCAGCGGGGCGAGTTCGTGAAGGCGACCCGCCCGGTCTACGACAAGTGGTCCAAGACCATCGGCGCCGATCTGGTGAAGAAGGCGGAAACCGCCATTTCCAAGCGCTAAGAAGGTGACGAGCGGGAAAGAGAGCGGCGGCCCATCCGGGCTGGCCGCCGTCGAGCGGCTGCTGATGGCCGTCTCCATGGGGGCGCTTTGCCTGCTCACCATGGCCAACGTCCTGGTGCGCTACTTCACCGACATCTCCTTCGCCTTCACCGAGGAGATTTCCGTGGGGCTGATGGTGGTGATGACCCTGGTGGGGGCTTCCCACGCCTTCGCCACCAACCACCACATCGCCATCACCTGGTTCGTGGACCGCAAGCCGGCCCTCGCCGGGGCGGCCCGGCGCTTCGCCGCCGCCTGCTCGCTCCTCATGTTCGGGCTGCTCGCCTGGTACGGCGCCCGCATGGCCTGGGACGATTACCGCTTCGAGGTCACCTCGCCGTCCCTGGGCGTGCCCCAGTGGTGGTACTCGGTGTGGCTGCCGGTGCTGTCGGTCCTCATCGTCCTGCGCCTCGTGGCCATGCTGCCCCGGAAGGAAGCGTGATGGATTGGCTGCTTTTCGGCATCTTCGTTTTCCTGATGGTCTCCGGCGTGCCCCTGGCGGTGGCCATGGGGCTCGCCGGCGCCGCCGTCGTGGCCGCCAGCGGCCTGGGCATGCTCTCCCTGCCCACCAACGTCTATACCGGCATCGCCAAGTACCCGCTGATGGCCATTCCGGTGTTCGTCATCGCCGGGCTCATCTTCGAGCGGGCGGGGGTAGCCGCCACCATCGTCCGCTTCGCCTCGGCGGTGGTGGGCCAGCGCCGGGGCGGCCTGGCCATGGTCGCCATCCTGGTGGCCATGATCCTGGGCGGCATCTCCGGCTCCGGCCCCGCCGACTCGGCGGCGGTGGGGGCGGTGATGCTGCCCTCCATGATCAAGGCCGGCTATCCCCGCGCCTTCACCGCCGGGGTCATCGCCGCCGCCGGCTCCACCGACATCCTGATCCCGCCTTCCATCGCCTTCGTCATCTACAGCCTCCTGGTGCCCCAGGCCTCGGTGCCGGCCCTCTTCGCCGCCGGCATGATCCCGGGCATCCTGTCGGGCCTGACCCTGATCCTGGTCGCCTGGTGGCTGTCGGTGCGCAATGGTTTCGAGTCCCAGCCGGCCGAACCCCGGCCGCCCTTCTGGCAGAGCCTCAAGGCGGCGGGCTGGGGACTGGCGGCGCCGGTCATCATTCTGGGGGGCATGAGGAGCGGCTTCTTCACCCCCACCGAGGCGGCGGTGGTCGCCGTCTTCTACGGCTTCTTCGTCGGCACGGTGATCTACCGGACCCTGAACTGGCGCGACATCTACAACGTCCTGGTGGAGTCGGCGGAGATTTCCTCGGTGATCCTCACCGTCGTCGCCCTGGCCAGCGTCTTCGCCTGGGCCAGCAACACCCTGGGCACCTTCGACCACCTGGCGAAAGCCATGCTTGGCACCGGCGCGCCGGAGATCGTGATGCTGATCAGCATCCAGGTCCTGCTCCTCATCGCCGGGATGTTCCTGGACGCCATCTCCATCTACTTCATCTTCCTGCCGCTCCTGGTGCCTATCGCCATGCACTTCAACTGGGACCTGGTGTGGTTCGGGGTGGTCATCACCATGAACATGGCCCTGGGCCAGTTCCACCCGCCTCTCGGGGTGAACCTGATGGTCACCTGCCGCATGGCCGGGGTGTCCATGGAATCGACCGTGCCCTGGGTACTGTGGATGGTGGCGGCGATGGCGGGGACGATGTTCCTGGTGACTTTTGTGCCGGATTTGGCGCTGTGGCTGCCGAGGGTGTTGGGGTATCTGTGACGCGGAAACCGGGGCAGGCATGTCCCGGTACGCAGCTTTCCTCAAAACGAGAGGCTTGTAGGCTCTGGCTATCAGGGTGATGCTTGGACATAGTGCCTTTTCACACGTATGCTTTTGTTCTTAAATTTACGAGCTCTCGTTCACCGTTTCGTAGCTTGTGCCGATAAGGATGTGGACGTTTTCACCGATCAATGAGAGGCATATTTTTTGGGCACGTCATTGATCTGAAAGATCACTGGAAATTTATCCGAGGTTTTTGCCCTCCCAAATTGGGAGGCTTACTTAATAGTTAGCGAGCAGACATGAATGAGCTAGTCCAACTGTTCCAGAACCAATACATCTCTGTAGTCGCTGGCGGCCTCGGTGGCATTCTTACTGCATGGCTTACACAGCGGGTACTCAATAGGCGAGGCATCTTCTCCTATTCTGTGACACACAACAGAGTTGGCATTACTTCTGAAGATCCGGTTTTCGGGTCCGTCGCCGTAACGTGGAATGGAAACACAATTTCCAATCTCTTCTTGTCTACCATAGAGATGAAAAATGAAAGCCTGAACGACTATGAGAATGTAATCGTTCGCGCGTATACGAGTGACACCAAGTTGATGACTGAACAAACGCAGTTACTCGAAAGCCCAAATATTCTTGAATGGTCCGAAAAGTTCAGAAAGCAACTACATGTTGAGGTCGGCAACAGCCCAACTGATACTCAATGGAGCATCTATACAGGGCAACGCGAGTATGTCGTTCCGATTTTCAACCGTGGCCAAGTAATCAGAATCACTTATCTGAACTCTGCCCAAGGTTCTTCAACGCCTAGTATCTGGCTTTCTGCTACGCTCAAAGGTGTCAAGCTAAAATATCGGGGGCCACAGAATCAGATTCTCGGGGTTCCTCAAGGCCAAGCCGCATTTGTTGGCGTGTTAATGGGTTTGGTCATTTTGGTTGCACTTGCATTACTTGTGTCAGAACCGTGGATTATCGCAACAATTGCCATGACGTACGGGTTCGTAGCACAAATTCCCGGCGCCTACTCAATTAAGTTAGCGCGCCGTATTCGAGAAGCAATTGGTGGCTAAATCGCTAACCAATCATTCTACCGGACCTGCGCGAAGAGCCGCGCAGGCCGGTGAATTCAAATGCTAGAGTTCACCATGCTCAGGTCAGCAGCTTTCTTTCTCATCATTTGTACTTCGCTCAATTCCCGGGCAGACATGGAAGCCTCTCACTGCAACGATGGTGAAAAAGCCATCCTCAATTGTTCAATCAAAGGCTCGAAGAAGGTTGCCTCGGTCTGCGAAAAAGACCGGATCGAGTACAGATTCGGCCTAATCGGCAGCCCCGAATTCATATACCCGCCTCCGGAAAACAACAGAAGCGACCAGGAGAATTTCAGGTATAGCGCCGATCGAAGCGCCGATTATTCTGTTTATGAATATTCGCTGCAGTTTTATCACCAGGGCTACTCGTATGTTGCCTACGCCGGTGAAAAGCGAAAACCAGATGGTTCGGCGAAACATTCGTCATCCATCACCGTCTGGAAGATGAAAGAGCCTTGCAGCAAAGACTGCCCCCTGCGTTCGCCTCAGGCAACGCCCGAGGGCAAGGCCATCAAGACATACACGTGCTCCAATAGCGAAGGTGGCATGGGGCTCATCAATCTGCACAACCGTTATCGCCCCTTACCCCCCACCAACCTGCCGATACCGTGCATGTCATGCCCATGAAGCGCCGCACCCTGCCAATCCGGTTGCTTCCCTGACATCCTACGAGGCGAATTCCTCGCCGCTCCCGCAGACCAGCAACGCTACCGGAAACCCCGCCAGCAAATCGCCAACCTTCAGCGCCAGCACCGGCCCCAGGGCCTCGCCGGTGAGGACATTGAACCAGGGCAGCCCCGCCCACTCCCCCGGCAGCTCCACCCCCGTATCCTCCCAACCGTTGATCGTCCCGTCCCCCTCCCCCCGCTCCCCCTGCATCCGGGCCAGCAGCCGGGGGACCACGGCGATGGCGATGCGGTCCCCAGCCTGCCGGGCGAAGGCGCAGACATGGTCTGCCCGGGCCCCAGCGACCGCCAGGGGCAAGTATTCGCCGTCCCGGAACACCTCCGGCCAGCGCCGGCGCAGCTGCAGGGCGCACCAGGTCAGGTAGAGCTTGATGCGCCCGTCCGCCATGTCCTCCACCAGGGGCCGCAGCCCGTCCCGCCAAGTTTCCGGCGGGCCCGAGCACAGGGCCTTGACCTCGGCCAGCTGGCGGCGGCGCGGGGCGTAATCCACCGGCTGGCGGTTGTCCGGGTCCACCAGGCGGAAGTGCCACAGCTCGCAGCCCTGGTAGATGTCCGGCACCCCGGGGCAGGTGAATCTCAACAGGGTCTGGGCCAGGGAATTGACGAGGCCGAAGGGCGCCAGGCGGCGGACGGTGGGGACGAAATCGGCCAGGAACAGGTTCTTTTCCCCCGGGGCCAGCAGCGCCTCGACGAAGGCGGTGAGGGCCGCCTCGTACTCCTGGTTCATGTTGATCCAGCTGGTGTGCTCCTTGGATTCCCGCGCCGCCTTCAGCAGGTAGCGGGAGATGCGGCCGCTGTAGTCGGCGAGTTCCGCTTCATCGGGGTCGGTCAGGGGCCAGGTGCCGAACAGGGTCTGGTAGAGTAGGTATTCATCGTTGGCGGACGGCGCCTGGCGGTCATCCACCCGGCGCTTCTTGCTGCGGTTGATGCGGGACCAGCAGCGCAGGGCGAGCTTCCAGGCCGCGGGCGCTTCCGAAAGGACGTCGATGCGGGCGCGGACATCCTCCGAACGCTTGCTGTCGTGGGTCGATCCGGCCAGGAGAGAGTGGGGCCACTGGGCGGCCCGCTGCCGGTTGGCGGCATGGAAGGCGGCCACCCCGAGGCCGAAGCGGCGCGGGTCGCAGCCCACGTCGTTGAGGGAGACCAGCCGGCTATAGCGGTAGAAGGCGGTGTCCTCCATGCCCTTGGCCGCCACCGGCGCCGTGAACTGCTGGAACTTGCCGGCGAAGCGCCAGACCGCGTCCCGGTAACCTGCCTCCTTGCTCTCGGCGATGTCGCCGCTCAGCACGGCGCCGACGAAGTCATAGACGCTGACGTCCGCCGCCAGGCTGCGCCGCCGGGCCAGCCCCACCGCCCATTCGATGTGGCGGCGGTCCTCAGCCGACAGGCGGCCGTCGGCAAAATAGGTGCGATACACCGGGAAGCAGGCCGCCACCTCCGCCAGGGCGTCCCGCAGGCCGTGGAGAGTGAAGTCGCAGGTGTGGCGGCTGGCGGCGGCGATATGCCAGAGCTGGTTGGCCAGCACATTCAATTCGCCGTGGAGGGAGCGGCGGATGACCAGGCGCTTGGCGTCGTGGAGGACATCGTCGAAGTCGGGGTGGATGCCGGTGAACTGGGCGTAGATGCGGGTCATGCGGCCTTCCCCGTCGGGGTCCACGAAGAGGCCGTTCACCAGGCTGGCGAAGCGGTAGCCGGTGTCGCCATGGACCGGCCAGTCGTTCGGCAGGCGCTCATGCTCGGCAAGGATCTTCTCGATGATCAGGTAGAGGGGCAGCGGCTCCCCTTCCCCGGCGCCTTCGGCCAGATGCCCGCCGTTGGCTGCGCCCTGGAGGCGGCGAAAGTAGGCGGCCGGGTCGAAGAGGCCGTCGGCATGGTCCACCCGCAGCCCCTGCAGCCGTCCCTCGGCCACCAGGGCCAGGGTCAGGCGGTGGGTGGCCTCGAAGACCGCCGGATTTTCCATGCGCAGGGCCGCCAGGTCGTTGATGTCGAAAAAGCGCCGGTAGTTGATCTCGTCCGCCGCCACCCGCCAGTAGGCCAGCCGCCAGGCCTGGGTCTGGATCAGACCGTGGAGCAGGTCGCAGCTGCCGGGGTCGTCGGTGCAGCCGTTGAAGGCGGCCACTGCTGTCTGGATATGCCGAAGGATGGCAGGCGAATCGGCGCACAGGGCGGACAGGTGGCGCTTGTGGACTTCCTTGTCCCGGCTGCGCTCGGCGACGGCCTCGGGGGAGGCGTCGCTGCGGCCCGGCAGATGGCCGAAGGCGGTGAGCAGGCTCTGCAGCTCGGCCAGGCGCGGATCGTCCGCCATCACCGCCACCAGGGCTTCGAAGCCGTGGCCGACGATGCGGGGATAGTCGGTGGGGTCGATGGGCAGGCGGTGCTGGTAGTAGAAAAGGCTGAACTCCCCCTGCCCGGCGTCGAAGCGCAGCACCAGCTCGCCCCGGTCGAGGACCGTGCCGTAATGGTCGCCGAGGAGCGGCAGCAGCACCTTGCAGCAGAGCTGGGGGTTCGGGGGCTGCCAGTCGATGTCGAAAAATCCGGCGAAGGCCGACGCCTCGCCGTTTTCCAGCACGTCGAGCCACCAGGCGTTGTCCGCCCCCATGACCCCCATGTGGTTGGGCACGATGTCCAGGATCTGGCCCATGCCCTGCCCGGCCAGGGCGTCGGCGAAGGCCTGGAAATCCTCTACCGAGCCGATCTCGGGATTGAAGGCGTTGTGGTCCACGATGTCGTAGCCGTGGCTGCTGCCGGGGCGGGCCTTGAGGTAGGAGGAGGCGTAGCAGTGGCTGACGCCCAGTTCCGCCAGGTAGGGCACCAGCTCGGTGGCCTGGGCCAGGGTGAAATCCCGGTTGAACTGCAGCCGGTAGGTGGCATGGGGGATCACCAACCGCCGGGGCTGGCCGTTCCCCTCGCCGGCGGCGGCGGTGCCGCTCCCCCGCTCCCGGCGCAGGACGGCCGCCACCCGGGCCAGCCCCTCGTCCCCCGGCCAGTCCTCCAGGGCCACCGGCAGGCGGCGCCGCCAGTTGGGATAGGTTTCCCCGGCTCCGGGCAGGTTGGGCTGTTCGACGACGCCGAGGATATCCTCCGCCTGCACCCCCACCAGCATTGCCGGGGTGCGGGCCAGCCAGGCATGGACGGCGGCGGCGAGTTCGCCGGTGATGGCGGGGACCGCCACCGGGTCGGCGCCGACGCCTTCCGGCAGCAGGGACTCCCGCTGCAGGGCGATGAGGAGCCGGGCCCGGTCCTGGGATCGCGCCAGCACCGCCTCCTCCTGCTGGGTGGCAGAGGGAAAGAGGCCGAGCCGGCCCTGCTCCTCGATGTCCCAGCCCTGCCAGAACCCGGCCAGGGTGGGCAGGTCGTGGGTGGTGACGGTGGCCAGGGCGAGTCGGGGATAGGCGCTGGCGGGCTTCAAGCCGCCGTCCGCCTCGCGCTCGAAATAGAGGGTGCGACAGGAGAGGATGGCGCCGGCAGCGAGTTTTTCCCGCAAATCCCCGGGCACCGTGCCGAGGTCCTCGCCGATGACGAGGCACCGGTTGCGCACGCTTTCCAGGGCGACGATGCCCATGAGTTCTTCGAGGGGGTAGCGGACATAGGCGCCCTCCGTCGGCGGACTCCCCGCCGGCACCCAGAAGAGCCGGGAGAGCCCCATGACATGGTCGACGCGCAGGGCGCCGGCATGGCGCATGTTGGCCCGCAGCATGGCGATGAAGGGCCGGTAGGCGGCCTCCCGCAGGCGCTCCGGGATGGGGGGCGGCAGGCCCCAGTCCTGGCCGCGGCGGTTGAAGGCGTCCGGTGGGGCGCCGATGTGGGCGCCCTGGGCATAGACGCCCTGCCACGCCCAGGCCTCGGCGCCACCGCCGTCGGCCCCCAGGGCCAGGTCCCGGTAGAGCCCGAGCCCCAGGCCCCGGCCGCGGGCCTGGGCAGCGGCCCCGGCCAGCTGCCCGTCTGCCAGCCATTGCAGGTAGATGGCGAACTCGATGTCCTCGCCATGGGCCGCGGCGAAGGCACCCACTTCGGCGGCATCGGGGGAGCGGTAGGCAGGGGGCCAGGCCGGCCAGCCCCCCACCGAGGGATCCTCGCGGCGCCAGTGGCCGTGGAGAGCCTCGAAGAGGGCGAAACGGGCGAGGGCCTCGCCTCCCTCTTCCCGGAAGCGGCGCCAGGCCTTGGCCCGCTCGGTGTCCCGGCCGAGGTGGCACTGACGGAAATGGGCGAAGGCCAGGCGCAGCATCTCCAGTTTCGCTGCCGCCGCCTCCCGGTAATCCACCTGGTCGGCGGAGCGCAGGCGGTGCAGGCGGGCCTGGAAGCCGGGGTCGGCCAGCAGCGCGCCGGCGGCCTCGCCTTCCTGCACGTCGGCCACCGCCTCGACGTCGATGTAGAGGAGGTTGAGGAAAAGCCGGCTGTTGGGGCTGTAGGGGCTGCAGTGATCCGGGTCGGCGGCGAACAGGGCGTGGAGGGGATTGAGGCCGACGAAGCCGGCGCCGGCCTCGGCGCAGATGTCGGCGAGGCGGCCGAGGTCGCCGAAATCGCCGATGCCCCAGTTGCGATGGGAACGCAGGCCGTAAAGCTGCACCGCCAGGCCCCAGAGACGGGGCTCGCCCTCCGGCGCCCCGGGTAGATAAGCGGCGGCGGGAACGGCGATCAGGGGCATGGTTTCGCCCTCCCCGGCCCCCGGGTCGGCGGGGGCTACCTCCAGGCGGTGGTAGCCCAGGGCCTCCCCCAGGGGCAGCGGCAGGCGCAGGCGGACCCGGTCGGTGCCGTCCACCGACCGCCGCCCCCGTGATTCCAGGTCGGCGGGATGGAAGACGCCCTCCTCCCGGCTGCCGTCTTCCCGGCAAAGGATCCAGCGCCAGGCATCCCCCATCCGCCCCGCCGGCAGGGTCAGGTCCACCGGCGCTGGGCCGGACTGGCAGCGCACCACGGCCACCGGCGGCAGGAGGCGGCGCCAGGGGCGGTCCTCGTCGGCCGCGACCTGCCCGTCAAGGTCTTCGGCCAACGGTACGCCCATGGCCGCCAGGAGCTTTTGGCAGGTGTCGGCAGCGGTCTCGTGCTCCTCCCCCGCGTTGTCCCGATAAACCCTTTCGATGCCGTGGAGGACGGCCAGGCGGCGCAGGGCTTCGGCGCGGTCCATCAGGGTGCTTCGGTCGGGGCGAGGAGCCAGGCCGCCGACCAGGGCGGCAGCCGTCCGGCCTGGAAGTCCGTGGCCTGGAAGTTGTCGCTGCGGTAGAGGATTTGGCCGGAAGGCACTGCCACCTCCCCGGCAGGCTGCGCCCCCAGGTTGGCCAGGAGGGCCAGGCGGCTGCCGTCCCCCAGGCGCCAGGAAACGGCCAGGGCCATCGCCCCGACCACCCGGAAGCGCCCCTGCCCGCCTCCCATGCCGGCCAGGCGCGGCACGATCCACTCCCGGCGCAGGGCCAGCAGCTCGCGGTAAAGGGCCAGGCAGCGGGCATGGGGCGGCTCCGCCAGGATATCCCAGTCGAGGACGCTGGCCCGGAAGGTGGACTCGGCATTGGGATCGGGGATGCGGGCGCGGACGGCGGGATCGGCGAAGCGGCCGAAGGCGGCGAATTCGCCCCGGCGCCCCTGGGTGACGGCGGCGGCCAAGTCGCCACCGAAATCGCAGAAGAAGAGGAAGGGCCGATCGGCGGCAAATTCCTCCCCCATGAAGAGCAGCGGCGGCGAGGGGGCCAGGAGCAGGACGGCGGCTGCCGCCGCCAGGGCCTCCGGCTGCGCCAGCTGGCAAAGCCGCTCCCCGAAGGCCCGGTTGCCCACCTGGTCGTGGGTCTGCAGGAAATCGACGAAGGCCCCCGGCGGCAGCTGGTCGCTCCGCTCACCCCGCCTTTTCCAGCCCCGGTAGGCGGAAGGCTGGCCCTGGAAGGAAAAGCCCTCGGTCAGGCAGCGCCCCAGGTGGGCGATGGGATCGCCGGCGTAGTCGGCGTAATAGCCGTCGGTCTCGCCGGTGAGGAGAACATGGAAGGCGTGGTGGAAATCGTCGTTCCACTGGGCCGTGGCCCGCACCGCCCTGCCTTCCCGGTCGCGCTCCAGGTAGCGGGCCTGGTTGCGGTCGTTCTCCAGCACCAGGTGGATAGGCCGCCCGGGGTCGGCGCGGCGCAGCGCGGCGGCGATTTCCTCGATGATGTCCGGCGCCGAGGCGTCGACCATGGCATGGACCGCATCGAGGCGCAGGCCATCCAGGTGGTATTCCTCGATCCAGTACAGGGCGTTGTGGAGGAAGAAATCCCGCACCGGCCGGCTCCCGGGGCCCTCGAAATCGATGGCGGGTCCCCAGGGGGTTTTGTGGCGCTCGGTGAAGAAGGGGGCGGCGTAGGCGTGGAGAGAGTTGCCCTCGGGACCGAAATGGTTATAGACCACATCCAGCAGCACCATCAGGCCCTTTTCGTGGGCCCGCTGGACCAGTTCCTTGAGATCCTCGGGCCGCCCGTAGGCGCTGTCGGGGGCGAAGGGCAGGACACCGTCGTAGCCCCAGCTGCGGCGGCCGGGAAAATCCGCCACCGGCATCAGTTCGATGGCGGTCACCCCCAGGGATGCCAGGTAGTCGAGGTGCTCGGCGGCGCCGGCGAAGGTGCCCGTCGGCGTGAAGGTGCCGACATGGAGCTCGTAGATCGCCGCCTCCTCCCAGGGGCTCCCGCGCCAGCCGCCATCCCGCCAGTCGAAGGCTTCCGGGTCGATGACTGCGCTGGCCCCGCCGACGTCATCGGGATTGCAGCGGGAGGCGGGGTCCGGCATGGGCGGGCCGCCGTCGGCCCGGAACCGGTAGCGGCTGCCCGGGCGGGCGGTGGCCACCTGGGCGCCGAACCAGCCCCCGGCCAGGGGTTCCATAGGCACTTCCCCATTTTCCAGCAGCAGATCCACCCGCCCGGCGGAGGGCGCCCACAGCCGGAAGCGGACGCCGGCCTCGCCCTGGGTCTCGGCGCCGAAGGGCATCCGGTGCCGGCGCTTCATGGCGCTTTCCTCCCTCCGGCGCCATGGTCGCGGACGAGCTGAAGCACCGCCATGCTGCGCTCCTCCAGGGGGTAGGCGGCGCCGCCGGCGAGACGGGACGGGGACGGCACCGGCTTCTCCCAGGCGGTATCCAGCACCGGCTCCCAGGCCCGCCGGTTGCCGCAGCCCGGCAGCACGAAGGACTGGGGCTTGTAGTGGGCGTTGAAGAGGAGGAGGAAATTGCCGTCCCGGAGACGGCGTCCCCGCCGGTCCCGCTGGGTGAGGCCGCTACCGGCGAGGAAGAAGCCGAAGCAGAGGGCGGGGTAATGGTTCCAGTCCTCGGCGCTGAATTCGGTGTTGTCGGGCTTCAGCCAGACGATGTCCTTGACCGGGCCGCCCTTGATCGGGCGCCCCTGGAAGAAGTTGCAGCGGCGGAACACCGGGTGTTCCTTGCGCAGCCGCACCAGGCGGGCGACGAAGTCGAAGAATGCCTCCTGGGCCGGCGAGAGGTCCCAGTCGATCCAGTTGATCCGGTTCTCCTGGCAGTAGGCATTGTTGTTGCCGCCCTGGCTGTGGCCCATGGGGTCGGCGGCCAGCAGCATCGGCACCCCCTGGGAAAGGAGCAGGGTCGCCATCAGGTTGCGCTTCTGGCGCCGGCGCAGGGCCAGGATGGCGGGATCGCCGGTAGGCCCCTCGGCGCCGCAGTTCCAGGACAGGTTGTTGTTCGGGCCGTCCCGGTTGTCCTCCTGGTTGGCCTCGTTGTGCTTGTCGTTGTAGCTCACCAGGTCTTCCAGGGTGAAGCCGTCGTGGACGGTGACGAAATTGATGCTGGCGGTGGGCCGGCGGCCGTCGGCGGCGAAGAGGTCGCTGGAGCCGGCGATGCGGAAGGCGATCTCAGCGATCTGCCCATCGTCCCCCTTCCAGTAGGAGCGGACGGTGTCCCGATAGCGGTCGTTCCACTCCGACCAGCCGGCGGGGAAATTGCCCACCTGGTAGCCCCCTTCCCCGAGGTCCCAGGGCTCGGCGATGAGCTTGACCCGGGAGAGGACGGGGTCCTGCTGGATGACGTCCAGGAATCCCCCCGAGCGGTCCACCCCATTGGCCTCCCGGGCCAGGGCCGAGGCGAGGTCGAAGCGGAAGCCGTCCACGTGCATTTCCTCCACCCAGTAGCGCAGGCTGTCGGCGACCAGCTGCAGCACCCGCGGATGCTGGACGTTGAGGGTGTTGCCGCAGCCCGTGTAGTCCATGTAGTAGCGCGGGTCCTCCGGGGCCAGGCGGTAGTAGGCGGCGTTGTCGATGCCCCGGAAGCACAGGGTCGGGCCGAGGTGGCTGCCCTCGGCGGTGTGGTTGTACACCACGTCGAGGATCACTTCGATGCCGGCCGAGTGCAGGCTCTTCACCATGCTCTTGAATTCGTTGATGGTGCCGCTGGCGCAGTAGCGGCCATCCGGGGCGAAGTAGCCGATGGAGCTGTAGCCCCAGTAGTTGCACAGCCCCTTGTCGAGGAGGTAGCGGCCGTCGATGTGGGCATGGACCGGCAGCAGCTCCACCGCCGTCACGCCGACCCGCAGCAGGTGGTCGATCACCGGCGCCGTGGCCAGGGCGGCGTACTTGCCCCGCAGGGCCTGGGGCACCCCGGGGTGCAGGCGGGTGAAGCTGTCCACATGGAGTTCGTAGATGAGGGTATCGCTCCAGGGGGTTGCCGGCGGCTGGTCGTCGCCCCAGGTGAAGGCTTCGTCCACGACCCGGCACTTGGGCATGCCGAAGGCGCTGTCCCGCTGATCCATGGCGAGATCTTCCCGGGGGCCGCCCAGGCGGTAGCCGAAATGGGCATCCCGCCATTGCAGGGTGCCGACGATGTCCCGGGCGTAGGGATCGAGGAGGAGCTTCTGGGGATTGAAGCGGTGGCCCGCCCCCGGGTCGTAGGGGCCATGGACCCGATAGCCGTAGAGCAGGCCGGGACGGGCCTCCGGCAGGTAGCCGTGCCAGACGTGGTCGGTCCGCTCGGGGAGCCGGAGGCGCTGGATCTCGCGGCGGCCCTTCGGATCGAAGAGGCAGAGATCGACCTGTTCCCCATGTTCCGAGAACAGGGCGAAATTTACCCCCTGGCCGTCCCAGGTGGCCCCGAGGGGGTACGGGCGCCCCGGCCACGCCGTCAGCTGGTACGCCATGGGCGCAACCGCCGGAAGGCACGGAAGGAGCCGGCCATGGGCCGGGCGAAGGGTTTCGGGAGGGGCATCTTCTTGTCGGTTATGGGCGGGTCTCCGCTTCGAGCGGCGGAACAACGCTTGGTTCTCCAAGCTGTCAGAGAGAAGACATTTCCCCTCCCAGCGAGCTCCCATGATCGACCTCCATTACTGGACCACCCCCAACGGCCACAAGATCACCCTCTTCCTGGAAGAAGCCGCCGTGCCCTATCGGATCGTCCCGGTGAATATCGGCAAGGGCGAGCAGTTCGCCCCGGATTTCCTGCGCATTTCCCCCAACAACCGGATTCCGGCCATCGTGGACCATGCTCCGGCCGACGGCGGGGCGCCGATCAGCATTTTCGAATCGGGCGCCATCCTCCAGTACCTGGCCGAAAAGACCGGGCGCTTCCTGCCCGCGGATGTACGGGGCCGCATCGAGGTCATGCAGTGGCTATTCTGGCAAGTGGCGGGCCTGGGACCCATGGCGGGCCAGAACCACCATTTCGCCCAGTACGCGCCGGAACCCATTCCCTACGCCATCGAACGCTACGTCCGGGAAACGGCCAGGCTCTACGGCGTTCTCGACCGCCGCCTGGCGGACCGGGAATTCGTGGCCGGCGCCTACTCCATCGCCGACATGGCCATCTACCCCTGGGTCGTCCCCTGGGGAAAGCAGGGCCAGCGGATTGAAGATTTTCCCCATGTGCAGCGCTGGCTCGCCGCCATGGCCGCTCGCCCTGCCGTGCAGCGGGCCTATGCCCGGGCGGAGGAGATCAATCCCCGGCCCCAGCCCTTCGACGAGGAGGCCCGCCGCATCCTCTTCGGCGGGCAGCGGCCTAGTCCCTGACTTTTTTGCCGCCGGACGGCGATTCGACGGATTCCAGCAGCGCCAGCAGGCCTTGCAGCAACGCCAGCGGTGTGGGCGGGCAGCCGGAAATGTGCAGATCCACCGGAAGAGCCGCCGAGACACCCCCAACGCAGGCATAGCTGCCGGCAAAAACGCCGCCGTCCCGGGCGCAGTCGCCCACCGCCACCACCCACTTGGGGTCCGGCGTCGCCTGGTAGGTGCGTTCCAGGGCCTGGCGCAGGTTGGTAGTGACCGGCCCGGTCACCAGGAGCACGTCGGCGTGGCGGGGCGAGGCGACGAACCGGATGCCGAAGCGCTCCAGGTCGTAGAGGACGTTGTTGAGGGCGTGAATCTCGAGTTCGCAGGCATTGCACGAGCCCGCATCCACCTCCCGGATGGCCAGGGTCCGCCCCAGGCGCGCCCGGGCGGCCTGGTCCACCCGGGCCGCCAATTCGGCCACCGCAGCCTCTGACCGGGGCGGCGCCGCCTCGGTCAGAGGGCCGTAAACCAGGCTCTTGAACAGCATCCTGCGCATGGTGGCCGCCTCAGAGATCGTGCCCCGAATAGGAGCAGTTGAAGGACTTGTTGCAGAGGGGGAAGTCCGCGACGATGTTGCCCTCGACCGCGGCTTCGAGCAGGGGCCACTGGAACCAGGAAGGGTCCCGCAGGTGGCAGCGCAGGATGCCGCCGTCGGCACCGGTCCTGACCCAGGCCAGCACATCCCCGCGGAAACCTTCGACCAGGGCGGCCCCGGCCCGCTCCTCGGCAAAGGCCGGGGCCGCCAGGGGCGTATGCACCGGGCCGGCGGGCAGCCGCTCCAGTATCTGGCCGACGATGGCCAGGCTTTGCTCCACCTCCCTAATGCGGATCCAGACGCGGGCATCCACATCCCCCTCTTCCCGCACCGGCACTTCGAACTGGAGCTCGTCGTAGGGCGGGTAACCGGGGGTGCGCCGGGCATCGAAGGCGCGCCCGGAAGCCCGGCCGACGTAGCCGCCGGCGCCGAAGCGCCGGGCCAGCCCGGCCGGCAGGACGCCGGTGCCGACGGTGCGGTCCTGCAGCGACGCAGTGTTCTCGTACAGCTCGACCAGTTCGGGAAAGCGCCGGCCCAGCTCGGCCACGAGGCCGCCGATCGCTCCCTGCCCTTCCTCCGGCAGGTCGTCCCGCAGGCCGCCGGGGACGACCCGGTCCATCATGAGGCGGTGGCCGAAGCACCGGTCGGCGACCCGCAGCACCTGCTCCCGGAGGAACCCGAATTGCGCATGCAGCATGGCGAAGGCGGCATCGTTGCAGATGGCGCCGATGTCGCCCAGGTGGTTGGCCAGCCTTTCCAGCTCCGCCATGAGGGCCCGCAGCCAGACGGCCCGGGCCGGGACTTCCGCGCCCCGGGCCGCCTCCACGGCGCGGGCAAAGGCCAGGGCATAGGCCACCGTGCTGTCGCCGGAAGCCCGGCCGGCCAGGACCGCCGCCCGCTCCACGGTCGCGCCCGCCATGAGGGATTCGATCCCCTTGTGGGTGTAGCCGAGGCGCTCCTCGAGGCGGACGATGGTCTCGCCGCCGGCGGTGAAACGGAAGTGGCCGGGCTCGATGATGCCGGCGTGCACGGGGCCCACCGGAATCTGGTGCAGGCTCTCGCCTTCGGCCGGCAGGAAGGGATAGGTCTTGGGCGCGGCGGAAACGGGTTCCGCCGGCCCGAGGGGGCATTGCAGGGGCCAGGTGCCGTGGTCCAGCCAGTCCCGCCAATCCGGCAGGCCTTCGGGCTCGAAGCCGGACAGTTCCCGCACCGCCCGTTCGAGGCGGATGGCGGCCCCATGGCGCGATCCGACCGAAGGATAGCGGTTGCCCTCGCAGGGATGGCTGAGGATTGCAGGTTTGCCGTCCGCGTCCAGGAGGGCGAGATGCACCATTCCCTGGTCGCCCCAGAGGCCCAGCAGGGTGCACTGTTCCTCCTGCAGCAGGCTGATCGCCTGCTCCCAGGCTTCGCCCCCGACGGCGGCGCAGGGCCAGGGGCGATGGGCCGGTCTTGCCTGGCCCTCCGCCAGGATGTCCCGCAATATTTTCGTGGCTGCCACTCCGCCCTCCGCCTATCCCAGCAGGCCCGCGGCGTACTGGAACCAGGCGACCAGCTCGGCGGGCAGATAGATTCCCGCCGCCAGGACCAGGGCCAGATGGGCGAACATGGGGATGAAGGAAGCCTGGGACCGGGCGTCGCTGCCCACCGGATCGCCAAAGGCGAGGCCGTTGAGCCGCAGCAACAGGGCGCCGAGGGCCACCAGCAGGCCGAGGGCCAGGGCGATCGCCAGGGCCGGCTGGCGGGCGAAGGTGGAGGTGATGATGAGGAACTCGCTCATGAAGATGCCCATGGGAGGCAGGCCGACGATGGCGATCACCCCCAGGACCAGGCCCCAGCCGAGGACCGGATGGGAAACCGTCAGCCCCCGGATTTCAGTCATGTTCTGGGTGCCCTTGATCTGGGCGATATGGCCGACGGAGAAGAAGATGGCCGATTTGGTCAGGCTGTGGAAGGCCATGTGCAGCAGCCCGGCGAAGTTGGCCAGCGCCCCGCCCATGCCGAAGGCGAAGGTGATGACCCCCATGTGCTCGATGGAGGAATAGGCGAACATGCGCTTGATGCCGTGGCGCCGGTAGAGCATGAAGGAGGCGAAGAGGACGGACAGCAGGCCGAGGGCGACCATCAGCGGTCCCGGCGCCAGGGCGCCGGGGTTCGCCGCCATCACCATCTTGAAGCGCAGCACCGCGAACAGGGCGACGTTGAGCAGGAGCCCGGAGAGCACCGCCGAGATCGGGGTCGGGCCCTCGGCATGGGCGTCGGGCAGCCAGGCGTGGAGCGGCACCAGGCCGACTTTGGTGCCATAGCCCAGGAGCAGGAAGACGAAGGCGACGTTGAGGAGATGGGGATCGAATTCCGCCGCCCGGGTGACGAGGACGCTCCAGGCCATGGCGTCGAGCCCCTCCCCGGCCGCCGAACTGGCCGCCAGATAGACCAGGATGGTGCCGAACAGGGCCAGGGCGATGCCGACGCTGCCCAGGATGAAATATTTCCAGGCCGCCTCCAGGGCCGCCGGGGTCCGGTAGATGCCGACCATCAACACGGTGGTCAGGGTGGCGAGCTCGATGGCGACCCACATGAGCCCCACGTTGTTGGCAAGCAGCGCCAGGTTCATGGAGAACATGAGGCCCTGGTACATGGCGTGGTAGAAGCGCAGATAGGCCGGCGTCAGGCGTCCCGTCTCGATCTCGTGGGAAATGTAGCTGGCGCTGAAGACGCTGGTGGTGAACCCGACGAAGGTGTTGAGCAGGATGAACACCACATTGACGTCATCGACGATCAGGAAGGCGGTCGGTGCGGGCCGGACCACCAGCAGCGAAGTGGAGGCCAGGAAGGTGATGAAGCTGGCGACGGCGTTCAGCCGGCCGGTGGCGCGGTCGTCCGGGAAATAGGCCAGGAGCGCCGCGCTGCAGGTCGGCACGATGAGGACCAGCCGCACCAGGAGGGGACCGTAGTCGTCCATCAGAGGCTTCCCCGGAAGCGTTCGAGGGCATGCACGTCCACCGTGTCGAAGCGCTCGCGGATGCGGAACAGGAAGATGCCCACCACGATCAGGGCGATGATGATGGAAAAGGCGACGCTGATCTCCACCACCAGGGGCATGCCCTTGGCGGCGGTAGCGGCGAGGATCAGCCCGTTTTCGATGGACATGAAGCCGATGATCTGGCTGACCGCGTTGCGCCGGGAAATCATCATGAGGAGGCCGAGCAGGATGACCGACAGGGAAAAGGCGAGGTCCTCCCGGGTCAGGGTCCCGGCCGCGGCGGTGATGGGCAGCATGACCGTGATCGACAGGGCCACCAGGGCGATCCCCGCCAGCATGGTGCGGCCGATGCCGCCGATGGTCTCGATGGTGCGATGGATGCCCAGGCGCACGATGATGCGGTGCAGGGCCACCGGAATGATGATGGCCTTGACCACGAGGGCGATGCCGGCGGTGATGTAGAGATGGGGCGCCAACTGGATATAGGCCTGCCAGGCCACCGACAGGGAAACCACCAGGGCATGCAGCGCGAAGATGTTGAGGAGCCCGAACATCCGGTCCTGGTAGAGCAGCATGAAGCTGACCAGCACCAGCCCGCCGGCGAACATGTGGGCGACGTCGAGGGCGAGGCGGTCCATCACAGGCCCCGGGAGACGAAAAGGAGCAAGGCCGCCAGCAGGCCGAGCATGAGGGCCACCCCGAGGAAATCGGAAAGGCGGAAAACCCGCATCTTGGCCGTTCCGGTCTCGAACACGGCGAGCAGGAATCCCCCCACCGCCAGCTTGGCGACGTACCACCCCAGGCCGATGGCGAAGGCCCCGAAGCCCTCCCCCGCGGTGGCCAGCCCCCAGGGCACGAAGACGCAGGCGATGAGGGAGAAATAGAGCAGCAGCTTGAGGTAGGCGGCGAGCTCGATGACGGCGAGATGGCGCCCCGAGTATTCCAGGATCATGGCCTCGTGGATCATGGTGAGCTCGAGGTGGGTCGCGGGGTTGTCGGCGGGAATGCGCCCGTTCTCGGCGATGGCCACCATGATCAGCGCCACCAGGGAGAGGGCCAGGGAGACCCGCAGGCCGACCTCGGGGCGCTGCATGAAATCGGCCACCGAGGAGAGCTGAGTGGAGCCGGCCAGGAGGGACAGGCTGAACACGAACATCAGCATGGCCGGCTCGGCCAGGGAGGCGATCATCATCTCCCGGCTGGAGCCGATGCCGCCGAAGCTGGTGCCGACGTCGAGGCCGGCCAGGGCCAGGAAGAAGCGGGCGGCGCCCAGGAGGGCGACGATGGCGATGAGATCGGCGGCGGGGCTGAAGACCAGCCCGGTGGCGAAGGTGGGGACCAGGGAGGCGGCGATCAGGGTGGCGGCGAAAATGATGTAGGGCGCCGCCCGGAAGAGCCAGGAGGCATTGTCCGCCAGCACCACCTCCTTGCGGATCAGCTTGAGGAGGTCCCGGTAGGGCTGCACCACGGCGGGCCCCCGGCGGCGCAGCAGCCTGGCCTTGAGGTGGCGGATGTAGCCCGTCAGCAGGGGCGCCAGGGCGAGCACCAGCAGGAGCTGGACGAGCTGGACGAGCACCTTGCCGATCAGCTCCATAGGGTCAGCACCATCAGGAGGAGCACCACCGAGAAGAACACCAGGTTCAGATAGGCCCGGATGGTCCAGAACTGCACCCGGTTGAGGAGATCGGCGGCAAAGCCGATGAAGCGCTCCACCGGGACGTACAGCCCATCCCAGACCAGGTCTCGCATGTGGACGCGCAGGGTGGCGGGCCCCGTTTCCCCGGGGGGCGGCATGGAGACCTCCTCCCGGGCCCGGAAGGCGACGGTGCCGAAGACGCGCCGGATGGGCTGGGCGAAGCTGCCGGCGGTGTATTGGGTCAGCGGGCTGGGATCGGGGAATCCGCAGTCCCAGGCCGCCGAGCGCCGCACCGCCCGGGATGCCCAGCGGTGGATGGCCTTGGCGCACAGCAACGCCGCCGCCCCGATGAGGAGGAAGAGCAGCAGGCCGTTGTAGGAGCTGCGGCCCTCGGCGATGGGCACGAGGGTGAGCCAGGCCATCTCTGCCTGGGGCTCCAATCGGGCGCCCAGGAGCTGCTGGGTCGCCGGGGCCAGCCCGTCGATGAAGAATCCGGGGAGGACGCCGGCGAGCAGGCAGAGGAAAACCAGGAGGAACATCGCCGCCAGGGAGAAACCGTCGGTTTCCCGGGCCCCCTGGGCCGCGCTCGACCGGTGGCGCCCGAGGAAGGTGACGCCGAAAGCCTTGACGAAGCAGCCGGCGGCAAGGGCTGCGGACAGGGCGAGCATGGCGCCGATGGCCGGCACCAGGAACTTGAGCAGCCACTGGGGCAGCTTGGGGCTCAGGAGTATCCCCTGGAAGGTCAGCCACTCGGACACGAAGCCGTTGAGGGGCGGCAGGGCCGAAATGGCGATGGAGCCGGCCAGGAAGGCGAAGGCGGTGAAGGGCATGCGGTGGATGAGGCCGCCCAGGCGCTCCATGTCGCGCTCGCCGGTGGCCGTGAGGACGGCGCCAGCCCCGAAGAAGAGCAGGCTCTTGAAGACCGAGTGGTTGAAGACGTGGAACAGGGCCGCCGTCAGCGCCAGGGCCGCGGCCGGACCCATGAGGTTGGCCTGGAAGGATAGCGCCAGGCCGAGGCCGATGAAGACGATGCCGATGTTCTCGACCGTGTGATAGGCGAGCAGGCGCTTCAGGTCATGCTGCATGAGGGCGTAGAGCACCCCGAGGACGGCGGTGACACCGCCCAGGACCAGCACCACCGCGCCCCACCACCAGAGCGGCGGGCCGAGGAGGTCGAAGACGATACGCACGAAGCCATACACCGCCACCTTGGTCATCACCCCGCTCATCAGGGCCGACACATGGCTCGGCGCCGCCGGGTGGGCCAGGGGCAGCCAGACATGGAGGGGCACCAGCCCGGCCTTGGAGCCGGCCCCAAGCAGGGCGAGGACAAGGACGGCGGTGGCCAGGGCCGGGTCGGGGACGGCACGGCGGATGGCATCGAAGGCATAGCCCCCCTCCGGGCCGGCCAGGAGGCCGAAGGCAAGGAGCAGCGCCAGGGTGCCGAAGCTGGCCATCAGCAGGTAGATGTAGCCTGCCCGGGCATTGCCCGCCTCCCGGTGGTGGGCCATGACCAGGGCCCAGGAGACCAGGGACATGAACTCCCAGGCGAGCAGGAAGGTGAAGGCATCGTCGGCGAGGACGACCAGGTTCATGCCCGCCAGGAAGGCCGGGAAGAAGGGCAGGACGCGGCCGGGGGCCTCCTCGTGCCGGCCGTAGCCGAGGCCGTAGAGGCTGGCCGTGAGGCCGCCCAGGTTGACGACGATAAGGAAGAGCGCCGCCAGGGCATCCAGGCGGAAATGGGCACCCAGCCAGGGCAGGCCGACGGGCAGGCGCAGCGTCTGCACCCACTGGGAATCGAAGGCCAGGGCCGCAAAGGCGACGGCCAGCGCAACCGCGCTGACGAGGAGGGAGAGCCCATAGACGATGGCGGCGGTGGCGGATCGGCGGGCGCCCGCCACGGCGCCCACACCGGTTGCGAGCAAGACTCCGACGCAGAACAGAAGAACCGCCACAGCCACCGTTTCGCCACCCCTCTTGTGCCGGGCCGGAGCGAGGCGCCCCGGGCGGCGGGAATTCCATCGTGGCTTGAGCCGAGCCTCGCAATCCTTCTCGCTGATCGCCCTTTAGCCGATGGTTTCGACGCCGCCCCAGGGCGGTGGTTCCGGGGGGTTGGATTGCCCGCGGGTCAGGCTGGCTAGCGGGGGGCTATCCCGGTTTTCTTGAGGGCGGCATGGAGGCCGTCGGCCATTTGCCGGTAGCCCCGGGCATTGGGGTGGATTTGGTCGGCGCACAGTTCCGGGTGGCCGAGGATGTCCGAAAAGACGTCCTCGATGACCGGCACCTTTTCTTCCTTCCCCAATTCGCCATAGAAAGCGGCGTCCGAGGGACTGCGGGTGACGGCCCCCAGCAGGGAGAGCTCGGGCACGGCCATCAGGACGGCGGAGGCGCCGCTGCCGCGGACGGCGGCCAGGATTTGCCGGATGTCTTCCTTCACCGCCTTCTGGGGCCGCCGGCGCAGGAAATCGTTGCCGCCGATCTCGACGATGACCAGGGCCGGGCGGTGCTCCTCCAGGAGGGGCCCGATCCGGCCCTTGGCGGCATCGGCGGTGTCTCCCGGGATGCCGGCATTGACCACTTTCCAGCCGGTCATGCCCCCCAGGAGGGAGGGCCAGTCCTCGCCGGGCGAGGCGCCGGTGCCGTAGGTGACGCTGTCGCCGAAAGCCAGGACCGCGGCCCCCGCCGGGATGGCGGGGAGCCTGGCCGATCGGCCGCAGGCCGGCAGGGCCAGCGCCCCGGCGGTCGCAAGCAGAAAGGTCCGACGCCGCATCCCCGGTCTTCCCTGCCCGCTACTCCGGCAGGGCGATCTGGTTGTCGGTGCTGAACTGGTAGTCCCGGAAGATGTGCTCGGCCGAAGGAATCCGGTAGCTGCCGTCCTCGTTCTTGCGGGTGGTGTCCTTGAGGCGGTAGGTGTAGTGGCCGCAGGTCCACAGGTCGAAGTTGCGCATGTGGGTGCACAGGCAGGTCTTGTCCCACACCTTGACCTTGCGCTCCCCGGGATGGGCGGCGACTTCCCGGTTGTAGGCGGTGATGTACTGGCAGCCGCCGGAAGCGTCGAGCAGGTAGCCGTAGGCCTCGCAGTTGGGGCGGATGCCGTCGCCGATGGCCGGGCTGCCCTTGAGCATGCGCATGGGGTAGCCGGTGGGAGAGATCTGGTTGACCTCGATGTCGGCCTCGCTGGCCTTGAAGTATTCCTGCTGCACGCGCTCCGGCAGGCCGCATTCCTTGGCGACGGTGAAGCGGGTCGCCACCTGCACGGCGGCGGCACCCATCTCCAGGAAAGCCGCCGCGTCGGAGCCGGTGAAGATGCCGCCGGCCGGGATGAGGGGGATGTCCAGTTGCTCGGCCTTCAGCCAGGCCTGGATTTCCGCCACGATGGTCGCCAGGTCGTACTGGGCCCAGTCCATGCCGAAACCCAGGTGGCCGCCGGCCAGGGGGCCCTCGATGACCACGTAGTCCGGCAGGCGGTTGGTGCGGGCGCTCTTCTTCAGGAAAAGCTGCAGGGCGCGCAGGGAGGAGACGATGATGCCGAGCTTGACGTCCCGGAAGCGGGGATGGTCCTCGATGAGGGCGAAGGAACCCAGGTGCAGGCCCGCCGCCAGGGTAATGCCGTCGATGCCCGCATCCAGCGCGGCCCGCAACCGGACCCGCAGGGTTTCCTTGGGGCCGTTCATGGTCAGCTTCTCCATCGTGTTGATGAAGATGAGACCGGGGCCGCGCTTGGCCTCCATGGTCTTGCTGACATGCAGGGTGGTCGCTTCGGCCAGGAGGCCGAGGTCGAACTGAACCACCGACTTGTCCGGGTTGCCGACGTTGAATTTGTACTGGGCGAGCTTGTCCTTGACGTACCGGGTGTTGAAGCGGCGATCCGCCACCGTCGGCACCATGGCATCCGAGATGTGCCCGATGCCCCCGAGGCGGGCGGCCTCCAGGGAAAGGTCGGCGGTCGAGATATCGACCCCCATGCCGCCGATCATGATGGGTACCAGTTCCTGCCTTCCCAGGCGCAGGCGAAAATCATCCACTCGCTTCATCGCTTCCACTTCCATTCTGACGCAGCCCTCTATTATCGCTCGGTAATGGCTCCGGATGGCATCGCAATTTGCAGGTTTTCCGCCCCACCCCGGCCATTCTGTCGCCCGAAATCGACACTCCCCCTGTCCCTCGCCCCCCGCCGCAAGGGATAATGGAGCGATGGGGACGTCCATCCAGAGCACATCGATAGCGGGGAAAAACCGCCGCCGGCGGCTGCTCGCGGCCGCCCTCCCCTGGCTCCTGGCCCTCCCCGCCCTGGCGGAGCCGGCGCCTTCCCTCCCTGACCGCGCCGAGACGGTGGCCGCCATCCGTGCCCAGGCCGGGGAAATTACCGGCCAGCCCCAGGACTACGATGCCCTCCTCGCCTCCATCGGTGCCGCCAGGCTGGTGCTCCTCGGCGAAGGCACCCACGGCAGCGCCGAATTCTATCGGGAGCGGGCCCGCATCACCCGCCGGCTCATCGCCGAAAAGGGCTTCGATACCGTCATCCTGGAATCCGGCTGGGCCCCGGCGGCCCGCCTCGACGCTTACGTCCGGGGAAGGTCCGCCGACCGCAGCTCCGGGGAGGCCCTCCGGGATTACCGCCGTTTTCCCGGCTGGACCTGGCGCAATGCCGAATTCGCTGCTTTCCTGGAGGAATTGCGGGCCCACAACGCCGCCCTGCCCCCCGGCCGGCCCCGGGTGGCCCTCTACGGCATGGACATCTACGAAGCGCCGGAGGCGGCCGTCAAGGTGGTGGACTACCTGAGGACCCGGGATGCCACCGCCGCCCGCCGGGCGAAGGGGGATTACCGCTGCTTCGCCCCCTACCGGCGGCAGGCCTTCGACCCCATGTACTACGGCCGCGACGTGGCCCGAGGCTGGATGCCCTCCTGCGAAAAGCGGGTAGGTAGCCGCGTGGAGGCGGTACGCCGACTGGCCGCCGAGGCCGGCGATGACGCCGGCTTCGCGGCCCTGCTGGGGGCCCGCACCGTCCACGGGGCCGAGGCCTACTACCGGGCCGTCTACGGCCGCGGCGGCTCGTGGAACGTGCGGGAACGCCATCTGGCCGAATCCATCGACCTCATCCTGGGCCGCCATGGCAAGGCCGTGGTCTGGGCCCACAACACCCACCAGGGGGATGCCCGGGCGACGGGCTATGGCGCCGCCGGGCTGCTCACCATCGGCCAACTGGCCCGGGAGCGCTACGGAGAGGAGGCGGTCTTCCTGGTCGGCCTCACCACCGCCGCCGGCACGGTCCGGGCGGCCAGCGGCTGGGCCACGACGGACCGGGTCAAGGAACTGGCGCCAGCCCATCCCGACAGCTGGCAGGCCCTCTTCCACGACGTCGGCCTGCCAGCCTTCCTGCTCGATTTCCGGCGCGACCAGGGCCTGGCCGGCCACCTGGAGCAGCGCCGCCCGGATCGCGCCATCGGGGTCAATTATTTTCCGGACGCCGAGGAGAAGAACCATTACCATCCCGTCCGCCCGGCCCGGGCCTACGATGCCCTCATTCACATCGACCTGACCCGGGCCGTCCAGCCTCTGCCATAACTTTCCCGATTGCCATGCGCCGCTCCGCTTCCTCCCCCTGGTTCGAAATGCCCAGTCCCTTCGATATCGAGACCGGCAAGGTCCTGATGCTGGAGCCCGCCTGGGCTAAGGCGGAGGAGTTGCGGGCCCGGCTCCTGGACGAGTCCTACCCGAAGCCCTTCGTGGTGGATGACGGGGAGAAGCGCTACCTCTATTTCAACGTACGGCTCATGCAGAGCGCCATGAGCATCAAGGCGCCGAACGCCCTGGAGCTGCGCTACACCCAGAAGATGATGTCCTTCCTCCTCTTCAACCCGCATCCGAAGCGCATCGTGCTGATCGGGCTGGGGGGCGGCTCCCTGATCAAGTTCTGCTATCACCGGCTGCCGTCCACCGAGCTGACGGCCATCGAGATCGACCCCCATGTGATCGCCCTGCGGGATGCCTTCCTGCTGCCGCCGGACGGTCCCCGTCTGCAGATTCTGCAGACCGACGGGGCGCAATATGTCGAGGAAGCCGAAAAGGGCATCGACGTCCTCCTGGTGGATGCCTTCGACAAGACCGGCTTCGCCCCCAGCCTCGCCAACCGGGACTTCCTGGCGGCGGCCTGGGCCAAGCTTTCGGGCAACGGCCTGCTGGTGGTCAATCTGGCGGGAGACAGGGAGACCTATGCCGGCCTGATCGGCACCGCCATGGAGGTCTTCGACGACCAGGTGATCGTGGTCTCCGTGCCGGAAGACGGCAACCACATCCTGCTCGCCTTCAAGGCCCGCTATTTCGAGCCCCGCTGGCGCTGGCTCCATAACCATGCCAAAGAGCTGCGGGCCAAGTTCGGCCTCGACTTCCCGGCCTTCGTCCAGAAGATGGAACGCTCCGCCAAGCTCGGCTTGGCCCGCCGGGAATCCATCCGGGGGCGCTGAATTCCCCGGTGAATGGCCGTCCCCTTTGACCAGGGCGCCCCCATCTGTGCGGGGATTATGTTATAGATAGCGATATTTTTACGGCAGGGCTGGCACAAGATCATGAGTAAGCAAGAAAATTCCGTCGTATTCGGCACCGAAGACATCCTCACCAGCCTCTGCAATTCGGTGACCAAGGTCCTGACGGTGGCGACCCAGAGCCAGATCCGCTATTCCGGCATGGTCCAGCGCATCACCAAGACCTGCCTCAAGCCGGATATCGGCTGCTTCGTGCTGTTCGACGGCGGCTTCTCCGGCCTCGTGGTCATCAACTTCTCCGCCCAGGCCGCCATGGAGCTCTACCAGAGCTACCTGCTGAGCATGGGCATGGCCAAGGAGGAACTGGCCAGCTCCCACACCTCCGACGAGGTGAGCAACGTCATGGGGGAGCTGATGAACCAGATCGTCGGCGACTTCACCGGCAAGGTGGGGCGCGAACTGCAGACCCACATCACCCAGAACCAGCCTAAGATGCTGGTCCTCAACAAGCAGGTGATGCTGAGCGTGGACACCAACCTGGATAATCCCGAGGCCCGCCGCGTCACCTTCTTCACCGGCCGCAACAACATCTTCTACCTGGAACTGGCCATCGACCGGACCGAGTTCATCAAGCTGTACGACTTCGACCCCCACGAGGCCCCCGATCCGGACGAGCTGATCGCCCAGATCAATGGCGAATCCGCCACCCCATCCCAGCAGCCGAAACCGAACGACCACGACGACCTGCTCGAGTCCCTCGGCATGTAAAGCCCCCTGCCCGGCACGCGCCGGGCCCCAGGCGGCACCCACAATTCCTTAGCCTCCCGCCCGCCTCTTCCCGGCGGGGAAGGCGCGTTGCCGAACGCGCGGACGAGCCGCGTCCCTACCCAGACCACATCGTCGCCATTAGCCCGGCGTTAAATCCGTCTTGCATCAAACGGATCACCCCGGGCATCGGCAGTCAGCCAAACAACACATACTGTACATCCATACAGTATTCCGCTATTCTGCGCCTCAATGGACTCCCCGGCTCCTTCGGCCAGGGGGTCTCCCAGGCCCAATCATGAAAGGAATACTGCTGATGAGAACCATCCAGAAACTGTTCCAACGACTGGCAGGCATCACCCAGGAGGAACTTGACCGGATCAATCTGGCCATAGAAGTCTTCCAAACCCGGTCGTCCATTAATATTGCAGCCTTGGAAAAACCCGCTTGCTGGCGCAGGCCCCGTCGCTATCGGGCGATGTGAGCCCGGCGCCGGGCAACACACTTCAGGAGAAGGCCGGTGCGTCTCGACAAATGGCTCTGGGCAGCCCGTTTCTACAAGACCCGCAGTTTGTCCGCCGACGCCGTGGACGGCGGCAAGGTGAAGGTCAATGGCTCCGCTGCCAAGCCGGCGAAGGACATAAAAGTCGGAGACCGCATCCAGATCCGTGCCGGGGACCAGGACTGGGAAGTGGTCGTGCAGGGCCTCAACGAGCAGCGACGCCCGGCTGCGGAAGCCCAGCTGCTCTACCAGGAGACGCCGGAAAGCTCGCAGCAGCGCGTTCAGGCAGCGGAGTTGCGCAAACTGGCCCCCATGGCAGCCCCCGAACAGAAGGGCCGCCCCACCAAGCGGGACAGGCGGCAGCTGAGCCGTTTTCGCGGCGACTAGGCAGTTCGGATTACCGAGACTTTTTCCTCTTTCTCGGCACCTGCGGCGTCAGGATGCTGCTCCAGAAATCGGCTATCTGCTTCGCGCTTCTGGTGGCCATGGTGGCCGCCTGGCGTTTCGCCTCGGCGGTTGCCCGGCTGCGGATCGAACCCGCAACGGCATTGGCGCCGCTCAGCCACATGCTCATCAGAGGATTTTTCCTGGTCCAGGGATTTTTCATCGGCGCTCCTCGCTTTCCAAACCCCTCTGCAGCAAGTCCCATGCCCCGCAGAGGGAGGAACCACCGGTCAGCATGCCGGTAGCCGATAGTCGCCGCCCCTACTCCGGGACTACGCGCCGCCCGGCTTTCAACGCCGAGTGCCGCTTCTTGCCTTCCAGCCGTTTCGCCATGCTCGATCGGGTCGGATGAGTGGCTCTCCGAATCTTCGGCAGCACGGCGACCTTGGCAACCAGTTCATGGAGCCGCCGCAGGGCCTCAGCCCGGTTTTTCTCCAGGCTGCGGAATTCCTGGGCTTTGATGACGACCACCCCGTCCTTGCTGACACGGTGGTCGCCCAGCCTCAGGAGCCGGTCCCGAATCTGTTCCGGCAGCGACGAGGCGTTAATGTCGAAACGCAGATGGACCGCATTGGAGACCTTGTTGATGTTCTGGCCCCCGGCGCCCTGGGCTCGGACAGCGGTAATTTCGACTTCTTCTGGCGGAATGGCAATGGGGCGGCCCATGGTACCTAGCCTGCGGGTCTTACTGATCCTCGACCCTCACCACATCATCGGGCTCGAATTCATCCGCTATCGTACCATCGCCGATTCCGGTCACCATGGCCGCAGTGGTCGCCGATTGCTTGATGAAGTATTCGGCGCTGATCGGGTCGTAGAACCTTTGCCCGATTTCCACTTCGTTGAAATGTGTACGGTGTTGCGTACCCCGAGTACTCATGACATTCCCTCTCTAAGCAAAGCCCGCAATATCCAAGGCACCTATCCAGAAGCAGAAAAGAAAAACCCCGCGGGGCTTGGTGCTCAGCGGGGCGTTTCTTCGGTCATAGACCGTTTTCCACTTAATTCTGGCGGAGACGAAGGGATTCGAACCCTTGATGCAGGTTTTGCCCGCATGCTCCCTTAGCAGGGGAGTGCCTTCGACCTCTCGGCCACGTCTCCGTTTGAAGAGCGCGGATGATAATATGTCCGCGCCCTACGGTCAAACTTACTGATCCAATCCGAATGCGCGATGGAGCACGCGGACGGCCAGTTCCAGGTATTTCTCGTCGATGACGACGGAAATCTTGATCTCGGAGGTGGAGATCATCTGGATGTTGATGCCTTCGTCGGCCAGGGCCTTGAACATCTGGCTGGCCACGCCCGGGTGGGAGCGCATGCCGACGCCGACGGCAGAGACCTTGCAGATCTTGTTGTCGCCGGTCACTTCCCGGGCGCCGAGGGTCTTCTTGATATTCTCCAGGATAGCCTGGGTCTTGGCGTATTCACCGCGGTTCACCGTGAAGGAGAAGTCGGTGGTGCCGTCGTGACCCACGTTCTGGATGATCATGTCCACGTCGATATTGGCTTCGGCGACGGCGCCCAGGATCTGGTAGGCGATACCCGGCTTGTCCGGCACCCCGGACATGGTGAGCTTGGCTTCGTCGCGGTTGAAGGCGATGCCGGAAATGATCGGTTGTTCCATGTTCGTGTCTTCCTCAACAGTGATCAGCGTGCCCTCTCCCTCGTCCTGGAAGCTGGAAAGCACGCGCAGTTTGACCTTGTACTTGCCGGCGAACTCGACCGAGCGGATCTGCAGTACCTTCGACCCGAGGCTGGCCATTTCTAGCATTTCCTCGAAGGTGATCTTGTCGAGTTTCTTGGCATCGGCAACGATGCGCGGGTCGGTAGTGTAGACGCCGTCCACGTCGGTGTAGATCTGGCACTCGTCGGCCTTGAGGGCCGCCGCCAGGGCCACGCCGGAGGTGTCGGAGCCGCCCCGGCCGAGGGTCGTGATATTGCCGTGCTCGTCGACGCCCTGGAAGCCGGCGACGATGACCACGGAGCCGTCATCGAGGTCGCGGCGGATATTCTCCTCGCCGATGGAAAGGATGCGGGCCTTGGTGAACACGCTGTCGGTGAGGACCTTGACCTGGCCGCCGGTGTAGCTCTTGGCCTTGACGCCGATATCCTTAAGGGCCATGGCCAGGAGGCCGATGGTGACCTGTTCGCCGGTGGAAAGTACGACGTCCAGCTCGCGGGGGTCCGGGTTGGCCTGGACTTCCTTGCACAGGGCGACGAGCTTGTTGGTCTCGCCGCTCATGGCGGAAACGACCACAACCACCTGATGTCCCTGGGCCTGGAACTTGGCAACGCGCTTGGCGACGTTCTTGATGCGCTCGGGGTTGCCCACCGAAGTGCCGCCGTATTTTTGAACAATCAACGCCATGGAATTATCCGGTTGAACGTTAGAAACAGGAAAAAGAGGGCAGGATTTTACCCTACCCTCAGGTATTTCTGAACCTGTTTCAGAGCTGGGCGAGAGCCCGCAGGTGGGCGCCGACGCTACGGGCCAGGGAGGACATGACGTAACCGCCCTCCAGCATGGAGACGACGCGCTTGCCGCAATGCTGGGCCGCCAGCAGCCTCATCTGCTCGGTACACCAGGCGTAGTCCTTCTCCAGCAGCTTCAGGCCGCCCATGTCATCCTCGTAATGGCCGTCGAAACCAGCGGAGATGAAAATCATCTGGGGCTTGAACTGATGAAGGCGCGGGAGCCACAGGTCTTGCACCGCGCCGCGGAATTCGTCGCCGCCGGAACCGGAGGGCAGCGGCACGTTGCACATGTTGGCCGCCGGCTTGTCGGCACCGCAGTAGGGATAGAAGGGATGCTGGAAAATGCTGCACATGAGCACCCGCTCGTCACCGGCGAACGCGTCTTCCGTGCCGTTGCCGTGGTGGACGTCGAAATCGATAATGGCCACCCGCTCCAGACCATGGACCTCGAGGGCGTGCCGGGCGGCGACGGCGATATTGTTGAAGAAGCAGAATCCCATGGGGTTGCTGCGCTCGGCATGGTGTCCGGGCGGGCGGATGGCGCAGAAGGCGTTCTCCACCTCCCCCTTCATCACCAGGTCCACCGCCAGGACGCCGGCTCCGGCGGAGCGCAGGGCGGCCTGCCAGGTATGGGGATTCATCGCGGTGTCCGGGTCCAGATGGACGATGCCGAGTTCCGGCGAAGCCCCCCTGATGCGCTCCACATGGCCGGCCGGGTGCACCCGCAGGAGCTGTTCATCCGTAGCCAAGGGGGCGTCGTAATAGACGAAATAGGCGTCCAGCCCCTGGGCAATGAGGTGATCATTGATGGCCGTCAGGCGTTGGGGGCACTCCGGATGGTGCGCACCCATGTCATGCAGGAGGCAGTCGCGGTGGGTGATGAAGGCAGTAGTCGTCAATTGTATTCTCTCTCCTCCGCCGGCCGGCACCCCAGCCGGGGCTTATGTAATGTCATTATCGTCGCAATTCCTGCGCAGCCACAAGCATTAGAATGGCCATACCCGACTGTCGGAATCCGCAACCGGAGCGTTCATGCCTCAACCCCATTCCCTTGGTGCAATTCTCGAGTCCGCCGGCCGCATCGTCCTCGGCAAGGAACGTGAAATCCGCCTGGCCCTGGCCTGCCTGCTGGCCCGCGGCCACCTGTTGATCGAAGACCTGCCCGGCGTGGGCAAGACCACCCTGGCCCACACCCTGGCCCGGCTCCTCGGGCTCAGGTTTTCCCGCATCCAGTTCACCAGCGACCTGCTGCCGGCTGATATCACGGGCATCTCCATTTTCGACCGGGAAAAGAGCGACTTCCGTTTCCTGCCCGGCCCCATCTTCGCCCAGATGGTCCTGGCCGACGAGATCAATCGCGCCACGCCCAAGACCCAGAGCGCCCTGCTGGAAGCCATGGAGGAACGCCAGGTGACGGCCGAAGGTCAAACTCGCCCCTTGCCGATGCCCTTTTTCGTGATCGCCACCCAGAACCCGGCCCACCAGGTCGGCACGTTTCCCCTCCCCGAATCCCAGCTTGACCGCTTCCTCATGCGGCTCGAACTGGGTTACCCAGATCGGGCCGCCGAGCGCGCCCTGCTGGCCGCCGGCAGTCGCCGAGAGGAGGCCGAGGAACTGACTGCCCTGCTGTCCACCGAGGAGCTGCCTGTCCTGCAACAGGAGGTCGCCGCCATCCACGCGGCCGCCCCCCTGATCGACTACGTTCAGGCCCTGGTCGAGGCGACCCGCTACGACAGCGCCTTCCAGCACGGCCTGTCGCCTCGGGCGGGCCTCGCCCTGCTGGCCGCTGCCCGGGCCTGGGCCTACCTGGCAGGACGCGACATGGTGCTGCCGGATGACGTGCAGGCCGTCCTGCCGGCGGTGGCGCGCCACCGCCTGCTGTCCGCCCAGGGCGGCGGCCATGCCCGGGCCGAGGATATCGCCGCCCTCGTCCGCTCCGTCCCTATTCCCTGATGGCCTCCGCCACTGCCTTCAAGAACTGGCTTTTCCGCTGGCGCAGCGACGGCACCGGGCCTATCGTCCTCCGCCAGCGCCGCATCTTCATCCTCCCCACCGGCGTCGCCTTCCTGTTTGCGACTGTCCTTATCGTCATGCTCCTGGGCGCCGTCAATTACAACCTCGCCCTCGGCCACGCCCTGGTGTTCCTGCTGGCGGGAGTAGGGCTTTCCGGCATGATCCATGTGTTTCGCAACTTGGAGGGACTGATCCTGACGGGGGGGCGCGCGGAACCTGTCTTTGCCGGGGAAAACGCCCATTTCCCCCTCCACCTCGCCAACAGCCGCCGGGTGCCCCGCCTGGCGCTGGAATTCCGTGCCGGAGACGGCGTCCCGGTCGTCTGCGACCTGCCATCGGAAGGCCGCATCCGCATCGAATTGCCGGTGCCCGCCCGGCAACGGGGATGGCTCCTGTTGCCACGGGTGCGACTCTCCACCCGCTACCCCCTGGGGCTCTTCGTGGCCTGGAGCTATCTCCACCCCAGCCTGCGCTGCCTGGTCTATCCCCGCCCCATCAATCGGCCCTTGCCCCCCCTCGCCTTTGCGGCCGCCCAGGGGGAGCGCCATGGCCAGGGAGGCCAGGAGGACTTTGCCGGCCTGCGGGAACGCCAGCCCGCCGACTCCCCGCGGCATATCGCCTGGAAGGCGGTAGCCCGGGATTTCGACCATCGGCCGCTCCTGGTCAAGCAGTTCGCCGGCGGCGCCCAGAGCGAACTGTGGCTGGACTGGCGCCAACTCCCGCCAGGAGCCGATAGCGAGAGCCGCCTGTCCATCCTCGCCGGCTGGGTGCTGGCGGCCGATGCAGCCGGAGTCCTGTACGGGCTGGCCCTGCCCGGCATCGAACTCAAACCCGCCCAGGGCGCCTTCCATCGCCAACTCTGCCTGGAAACCCTCGCCCTCTACCAGCAGCCATGAGCACCGCCGCCCCGGAAACCCTGGACCGTAGCGCTGTTCCCTGGCTATTCGCCACGGCCCTGGCCACCACCCTGCCCCATTTCGCGCACCAGCCCACCGGGTTTTCCGCCTTGGCGGGACTCCTGTTTGCCTGGGGCGCCTGGCTCTGGTGGCGTGGCCGGCGCCTGCCCAGCCGTTGGCTGCTGGCACTCCTCGTCGCGGGCAGCTGCGCCGGGGTGGTGCTGGAATTCCACACCCTGCTGGGCCGGGATGCGGGCGTCGCCATGCTCTTCCTGTTCATGGCCATGAAGCTCCTCGAACTGCGCTCCCGCCGCGATGCCTACGTGGTCATCAACCTCGGCTACTTCCTTCTGCTGACCCACTACTTCCATTCCCAGAGCATCGGTACCGGCCTCTGGCTGCTGGGAGCCATGGTCATCGTCACTGCCACCCTTATCCGCCTCCACGGCGGCCGTGCCAGCACCCCGGGGCCAACCCTGCGCTACGCCGGCCTGATGATCCTGCAGTCCCTGCCTTTCCTGCTCGTCCTCTACCTGCTTTTTCCGCGGGTCTCCGGCCCTCTCTGGGGCCTGCCCCAGGATGCCGCGGGAGCCAGGAGCGGCCTTTCCGATCAGATGTCCCCGGGCTCCATCGCCGACCTGGCCCTGTCCACCGACATCGCCTTCCGGGCCCGCTTCGACGCGCCTCTGCCGAAGCGGGATCAGCTCTACTGGCGTGGCCCGGTGATGGAAGACTATGACGGCATCACCTGGCGGCGCGGACCCATTTTCGGGCCGGCTCCCGCGGTGGTTGCCCTGTCGGCACCTCTGAATTATGAGATCACCCTCGAACCCTACGAGCAGCGCTGGCTCCTGGCCCTCGACGCGCCCACGGCGCTGCCCCCGGAATCCGGCCTGACGCCGAGCCTGTCCGCCGTCTCCCGCGGCCCCCTCAGCCAGCGCCTGCGCTACGCGGTGAGCTCGGCGCTCTCCTATCGCTTCAACACTCAGGAAAGCGCTGCCGTCCTCAAGCGCGACACCTTGCTGCCGGCCGGCCGCAACCCGCGCGCCCGGGCCCTCGCCGAGACATGGCGCCGCACCGGCGCCAATCCCGAAGGGCTGGTGCAGCGGGCCCTCGCCCTCTTCCACGACCAGGAATTCGCCTACACCCTGCACCCCCCCCTTCTCGGCCAAAATCCGGTGGACGAATTCTTGTTCCAGACCCGCAGGGGCTTCTGCGAGCATTACGCCTCTGCCTTCGTGGTCCTCATGCGGGCCGCCGGGGTGCCCGCCCGGGTGGTGGGGGGCTACCAGGGCGGCGAAATCAACCCGGTGGATGGCTACCTCGTGGTGCGCCAGTCGGACGCCCATGCCTGGGCCGAGGTCTGGCTGGCCGGGCGCGGCTGGGTGCGGGTGGACCCGACAGCGGCTGTTTCCCCGGCCCGGGTCGAGGACGGGCTGGCCGCCTCCGTTCCCGCCACCCGATCCCTGCCGGCCCTTATGGGAGTCGACGCTTCCTGGCTGCGCGGCCTGCGCTATCGCTGGGAGGCTGCCAACAACGCCTGGAACCAGTGGGTTCTCGGGTACAATCCCCAGCGGCAGCGTGAATTCCTGACCAGCCTCGGCTTCCCTGACCCGAATTGGCGGACCTTGGCCCCCGTGCTGTTGGCAGCCTGCGGCAGCATTCTGCTGGCGGTGACGGCCTGGACCCTCTACCGACGGCCCCACCGGGATCCCGCCCAACGGCTTTGGCAGCGGGCCCTGCGCCGCCTGCGGCGGCGCCAGGTAAGCTGCGAGCCCTGGGAAACGCCCCTGGCCCTGGCCCGACGCCTGCGGAGCGAGCGCCCCGAACTGGCAGAAGCCCTGGAAGCGGCAGCGGAAATCTACTGCCAGGCCCGTTACGGCACCGGGCCGGCGAATTTGCGTGCCTTGCGAGCGGCCGTCGCCCGCCTACCCTGATGGAGTGAAGCGTGAAGAAGTTCCTCTGTGCCGCCTGCCTGGCCTTTCATGCCCTGCTGCAAACATCGATCGCCGCCCCGGCCCAGGCCGCCGGAAGCCTTGCCGACGACCCGGCGGTACAGGAGTTTGCCCAGGACCTGGCCAAACGGCAGGGTTTCGAGGCCGACGAACTGATGCGCTGCTTTGCCCAGGTCCGCCCCAACCCGACGGTGCTGAAGCTCATCAAGCCGCCGGAGACGCCCCTGCAGCGCTCCTGGGAACGCTACCGCCCCCGCTTCCTGAATGAGCGCCGCATCGAGGGCGGGGCTCGTTTCTGGGAAGCCAACCGGGCCACCCTGGCCCGTGCCACTGCCTTCTACGGCGTCCCGGAGGAAATCATCGTCGCCATCATCGGCGTCGAAACCGAATACGGCCAAAACAGGGGCAAGTTCCGGGTCCTGGAGGCCCTGGCGACCCTGGCCTTCCGTTACCCGCCGCGGGCCGATTTCTTCCGCACCGAATTGGAGCAGTTCCTGCTGCTCGCCCGGGAAAACGGCATGGACCCGCTGTCGATCCGGGGTTCCTTCGCCGGCGCCATCGGCATTCCCCAGTTCATGCCCGGCAGCCAGCGCCGTTACGGGGTCGATTTCGACAGCGACCAGCGCATCGACCTGGCGGGCAGCGTGGACGACGCGATCGGCAGCGTCGCCCGCTTCCTGGAGCAGCACGGCTGGCAAGCCGGGCAACCGGTGGCGATCCCCGCCCGCATCGGCGGCGAACCGGACCGGGCCCTTATCGAAGCCGGCATCCGCCCGACCCTCAAGGTGGCGGCCCTGCTGCAGCAAGGCATCGACTGCGACGCCAACCCCGAGGCAACGGTGACCCTGGTGGATTTGGTCAGCCCCGGTGCCGACACCGAGTACTGGCTCGGCTTCGAAAACTTCTACGTCATCACCCGCTACAACCGTTCCAGCTTCTACGCCATGGCGGTCTATCAGCTGGCCGAAGCCATCAAGGCCCGCGTGCAGCAGCAAAAGCGTCTGTAGGGGCTAAATGAGGCTGTCCTTGGAAATGCCCCCGCGCTTGATGATCTTGCGCAGCCGCACCAGGCCTTCCATCTGGATTTGCCGGACCCGCTCCCGGGTCAGCCCCAGGTCGGTGGCGATGATGTCCAGGGTCGCCATGTCCATGCCGTTGAGGCCGTAGCGGCGGGCGATCACCTCCCGCTGCCGCTCGGTCAGCTGGGCCAGCCATTCGTCGATCAGGCCGCCCAACTCGTTGGACTGCAGCATGGTCTCCGGATCGATGCTGGCTTCGTCGGCGATGACGTCGGCCACGGTATGGTTCGGATCGATCTCCAGGGGCGCGTCCAGGGAGGCGATGTGCTCATTGAGGGCCAGGATGCGCCGTACCTCGGCCACCGGCCGCTCCAGCAGGGCGGCGATCCGTTCCACCGAGGTTTCCCGCTCTTCCGCCGTCTCCAGGTGGCGGATGGCCCGCAGGACCAGGTTGATTTCCTTGACCACGTGCACCGGCAGCCGAATGGTCCGGGACTGGTTCATGATGGCCCGCTCGATGCTCTGTCGGATCCACCAGGTGGCATAGGTGGAGAAGCGGAAGCCCCGCTCCGGATCGAATTTTTCCAGGGCATGGATGAGGCCCAGGTTGCCTTCCTCGATGAGGTCGAGGAGGGGAATGCCGCGATTCAGGTAGTGCTTGGCAATATTCACCACCAGCCGCAGGTTGTGTTCGATCATCTTCTGCCGGGCGGCGAAATCCCCCTGGCGCACCCGGCGGGTGGTCTCCAGCTCCTCCTCCGGAGTCAGCAGGGGCTTGGCGCCGATCTCGTTCAGATAGAGCTGGGTGACGTCTTCGAGCAGCTCTATTTCCGGCGTCGTCTGCTCCGGCTCGGGCAGCAGTGCCGCCTCGCCCGCGAGCGGCTCGGGCTCCAGCCCCTCCTCTTCGAATCCGTCCTCGTCGGCAGTCGTCATCGCTTGGGCAGGTAGATTAAGGGGTCGATCGGTTTGCCCTGGCGCCGGATCTCGAAGTGCAGCTTGACCTTATCGCTGTCCGTATCGCCCATTTCGGCAATTTTCTGCCCCCGCGTCACTTCCTGCTTTTCCTTCACCAGAATCTTCTGGTTGTGGGCATAGGCCGACAGGAAGGAATTGTTGTGCTTCACGATGACCAGCTGGCCGTAGCCCCGCAATCCGCTGCCGGCATACACCACCCTGCCATCGCCGGCGGCGAACACCGGGTCTCCGGACTTGCCGCCGAGATCAAGACCCTTGTTGGTATTCTCGCTGTAGGCCGCCAGGACCTTACCGGCCGACGGCCAGGCCCAGGCGATGTCGTCCGCCCCCATGGACACCGGCGCCACTTCCGGCCGGGGCCCGGGTTTCGGTTCGGGCTTGGGCTCCGCCGGACGGGATGCCGCCTCACCGGTGCCGTTCAGCCGGGCATAGCCCTCGGCTGAATAGGGCTCCTTGTTCACTTTGGGCTCGCGCTTGACGCCGTCGCTGGCCGCCGGTGCGGGCGACGACGCCGGCGCCGGGGACTTGTCCAAGGGGCGCGCCTCGACCACCGAGCCGGTGGCGATGGGCTTGCTCACCACAGTGCCGTTGGCCGGCTCGGCGGCTGGCGGCGCCACACGCAGCACCTGCCCTTCCTTGATGCTGTCCGGGTTGGTGATATTGTTCCAGCCGGCGATGTCCCTGTAGTCCTGTCCATGTTCCATGGCGATGCGGTACAGGGTGTCGCCCTTCCTGACGGTGTAGTGGCCGGATCTGGCCGCGCCATTGGCCGCCGAAGCCACGGGCCCTTTGGACTGGGCGGTCGGAGCACGGTCGACAGAGGGTGCCGGCGGCTGGGTGAAGCAACCGGCCAGCATGAACGCGGGGAGTAGTGCTGCGAGCAGTCGAGTCATTCTGTTCCGGAAAGTAGCGGTACGAAGCGCACGCCGTCAAGTCGGGATTCAGTGAAGCCCTGGGGGGTGCGCTCAATGAGAAGAAGATACTGTTCACCAGTACCGACTGGCAAGATCAAGCGGCCGCCTTCGGCCAGCTGATGTGGCAGCGCCGGCGGCACCCGCGACGCCGCAGCGGCGACGATGATGGTATCGAAGGGGGCTGCCTCCGGCAGGCCGAGCTGTCCGTCCCCATGCTTGAGGCGGACATTGAACTGCTGCAGCTTGCGCATGTTGGCCTTGGCCTTCTCGAGCAGGGGCCCGATGCGCTCGACGGCATAGACTTCATTGGTGAGTTGGGCCAGCACCGCTGCCTGGTAACCGCAACCAGCGCCGATTTCCAAGGTCTTACCCAATCCGGCGCGGCCGCTGAGCAGTACTTCGATCATGCGGCCGACGATATAGGGTTGGGAAATGGTCTGTCCCATCCCGAGGGGCAGCGCAGTGTCCTCGTAGGCCCGGGAGGCCAGCGCCTCCTCGACGAAAACATGGCGCGGTACCGCCGCCATGGCCGACAGCACCATTTCACTGCGGACCCCCCGCTCCCGCAGGCGCTCGATCATGCGCGCACGCGTGCGCTGGGAGGTCATGCCGATGCCGGACAGATGGCGATAGGTCATTGCATCCAGGCGCGAAGGGTCGGCAGTTGCGAAACGTGGGTGAGATCGATCTGGAGTGGGGTCACCGACACCATGCGGCGCTCGACGGCATGGAAGTCAGTGCCGGGGCCGGCATCCTGGGCCGCTCCCGCCGCACCAATCCAGTACACCGTCTCCCGGCGCGGCGATTGCATCCTGACGACAGATTCCGCCTTGTGGCGCTTGCCGAGACGGGTAACCTCCATGCCGGCGAGCTCTTCGTAGGGCAAGTCCGGCACGTTGACATTGAGAAGCACCGGCTGGGCGATGGGCTGCTGCAGGAAGCGTTCCACCAGGCTCCGCGCCACCCGCCCGGCAGAATCGAAGTGCTTGCCTTCGAAGCTGGTAAGGGAAATCGCCATCGACGGGATGCCAAGGAGAAAGCCCTCGGTGGCCGCGGCGACCGTACCCGAATAAATAGTGTCGTCGCCCATGTTGGCGCCGTGATTGATGCCGGAAAGGATCATGTCCGGCAGGGGATCCAGCATGCCGGTCACGGCCAGGTGGACGCAGTCGGTGGGCGTGCCATCGACGAAGTAGAAGCCGTTGGCTGCCTGCCGCAGGGACAGGGGACGGTCCAGGGTCAGCGAATTGCTGGCGCCGCTACGATTCCTTTCGGGCGCAACAACGACGATTTCCGCCAAATCCTTCAAAGCCTCGGCCAGGGCCGATATACCCGGGGAAAAATACCCGTCGTCGTTACTCAGCAATATACGCATGACGAAATCAAGCTAACAGATTCATTTGAATTGGCTTGATTATATCTTCAAAAGAAACCAACAAAAAAACCGGCCTAGGCCGGTTTTCTTGAGATCTTTGAAACTATTGGTCGGGGCGGCGGGATTCGAACTCGCGACCCCTTGCACCCCATGCAAGTGCGCTACCAGGCTGCGCTACGCCCCGACTGAGCCGCGCATTATACAGATAAATCAGATGGGGTCAAATGCGAAGTAATTCAATTACGGATTCCAGCTCGGCGCGCAGCCCGAGGGTCGCCATCGCGGCCTCGGCCGAGTCGGCAGCCCCTTGGTTCACGGCCCCGCCCTCATCCAGACGATTTCGGGCGCCGCTGATGGTGAAACCCTGGTTGTAGAGGAGTTCGCGAATGCGCCGGACCAGCAGGACCTCGTGGTGCTGGTAGTAGCGCCGGTTGCCCCGGCGCTTCACCGGCTTCAGCTGGTTGAATTCCTGCTCCCAATAGCGCAGGACATGGGGCTTGACGCCGCACAACTCGCTGACTTCACCGATGGTGAAATAGCGCTTGGCGGGAATCGGCGGCAACTCGTCGCCGCCCAGGGTCTTAGGCCGAGGTTCCATTGTAGAGCTGTTCGACATCCGCCTTCAGTTTCTGGCTGGCGTGGAAAGTCACCACGCGCCGCGCCGTGATGGGAATTTCCTGGCCGGTTTTGGGATTGCGACCGGGACGCTGGGGCTTGTCCCGCAGCTGGAAATTGCCGAAACCGGACAGCTTGACGCCGTCCCCGGTTTCCAGCGCATTGCGGATTTCATCGAAAAAGGCTTCGACCATGTCTTTTGCCTCCCGCTTATTGAGACCAACCTTCTCGAACAGCAGGTCGGCGAGTTCGGCTTTGGTGAGCGTCATCGTTATTTTCCATCAGGCGCGCAATTGAGCAGCGAATTCTTGCTCCAGGTAGGCCATCAGTTGCTGCACTGCAGCATCGACTTCCGAATCTTGCAAAGTGCGTTGAGTATCTTGCATAACTATACGAAACGCAAGACTTTTCTTGTTTTCAGCAACCCCTTTGCCGGCATAAACATCGAACAATTGAATGTCCTGAACGATGGCCGGAACCTTGCCGCGCAGGCCATCCAGGAGGCGTTGCAATTCGAGCCCCTGATCCACCACGATAGCCAGATCCCGGACAACCGGCGGGAACTTGGAAACCTCGGCATAGGCCGGCAGGTGTGCTGCCTTAGCTGCTTCCAGATCGATTTCGAAGACCACCGGGGCTGCCGGCAGGTCGTATTTCTGCACCCACTGGGGATGAAGTTCGCCAATGCAACCGATTTCCCGGCCTTCCATGACCAGGCGAGCCGAACGCCCCGGATGCAGGGCGGGATGGACCGCCTTTTCAAAGCGTAGCGGCAGCGGAGCCAGCAGCGCTTCCAGATCCCCTTTCAGGTCGTAGAAATCGACCTTGCGCCCGTCCCTCCCCCAGCCTTCGGGCAAGGCGCTGCCATAGGCCAGGCCGGCCAGCCGCCACGGCTGGCGAAAACCGTCCACCGGTCCGCCCTGGGCATCGCGATGGAAGCAGCGGCCGGTTTCGAACAGGCGCACCCGCCCCTGCTTGCGGCGCAGATTGGTGACCAGGTTGGCGACCAGGCCGCCGAACAGGTTGGAGCGCATAACCGCCATCTGGCTGGCGATGGGGTTGGCAAGACGGATGGGATTGCCGTTGGCGGCGAAGTCCTTTTCCCAGGCTTCTTCGACGAAGGCGAAATTCACCACTTCCTGGTAGCCACGATCCACCAGCACCTGCCGGATCCGTTGCAGCGGCCGCTCCCCCTCGGTCTGCGGCATCATGGCCAGGGCGCCCAGGGGGGCCGGGGCGGGAATGTTGTCGTAGCCGTGGAGGCGGGCGATTTCCTCGATTAGGTCTTCCTCGATCTCGATATCGAAACGCCAGGAGGGCGGGGTGACGAGGAAATCATCGCCTTCCCGCACAAAGGAAAGGCCGAGGCCCTGGAACAGCGCGGCGATGGCATCGGCGGTGAAGGTCATGCCCAGGACCCTGGTGGCGCGGCTGGTGCGCAGGCGCACCGGCGCCCGCCGGGGCAGCTCGGCGGCCGCTTCCACTACCGGACCGGCCTGGCCGCCGCAGATGTCGACGATGAGGCGGGTCGCCCTCTCGATGGCGCGGCGGGCGCCACCGAAATCCACCCCGCGCTCGAAGCGATGGGACGCGTCGGAACCGAAGCCGTAGCGGCGGGCGCGGCCGGCGATGGCGCCGGGCGCGAAGAAGGCGGATTCCAGGAAAAGCTCGGTGGTCTCGATGGTGATGCCGCTCTCCTCGCCGCCCATGATGCCGGCCATGGCGAGGGGCTTGCTGTCGTCGGCGATCATCAGCACATCGGCATCCAGGCCGATGGTCTGCTCGTTAAGGAGAAGGAGCTTTTCTCCCGGCTTGGCCATGCGGGCATGAATGGCGCCATCCAGGGAGTGGTTGTCGAAGGCGTGGAGGGGCTGCCCAAGCTCGAGCATGACGTAATTGGTGACATCCACCAGGGCGGAAATGGAGCGGATGCCGCTCCGTTCCAGGCGCAGCTTCATCCAATCCGGCGTCGGGGCCTTGGCATCGACCCCCGAGATGACGCGGCCGCAATAAAGCGGGCAAGCGGCCGGGGCGTCGAGTACGATGTCGCGCCGCTTGTCGATGCTGGCCGGCACCTCAGGCACCTCCGGGAAGCTGGCATGGGTTCCGGTGATGGCCGCCACTTCCCGGGCGATGCCGGTGAGGGAGAGGCAGTCGGCCCGGTTCGGGGTCAGTTTCAGGGTGAAGAGCCGGTCATCCAGGTCCAGGTAAGCGCGGACATCCTTGCCGACCGGCGCATCCTCCGGGAGGATGAGCAGGCCGGAAGCATCTTCGGCAATCCCCAGTTCCTTGGCCGAGCAGAGCATCCCCGACGACTCAATGCCGCGGACCTTGGCCACCTTGATGGTGAATCCGCCGGGCAGCACCGCCCCGGGCAGGGCGCAGGGAACCCGCAGCCCAACGGCGACATTCGGAGCGCCGCAGACAATGGTGCGCGGCTCGCCCTCACCCATGTCCACACGGCAGACATTGAGGCGGTCGGCGTCCGGATGCTTGGTCACCTCCAGGACGCGGGCAATGACGACGTTGTGGAAGGCGGGCGCCACCGGGTCCAGCTCCTCGACTTCGAGGCCGGCCATGGTCAGCAGATGCGACAGTTCCTCGCTCGACAATTGGGGATCGACGAGGGTTCTCAGCCAGGATTCGGAAAATTTCATATTGCCGTCCGAAGAAAAATATCAGTAGGGTTTTCTTGAAAGCGCCTCGGGAACCCCCCCGGGACACCGTAATCCATTTCTAGCCATCGGAATTCGAGGCATGGCATTCGACCACCCGGGCAGCCCGCGCTTCGGTCAGCGATTTCAGCATGCTGAGGCAAATCCCGATGGATTCGCCTTTCGTCCTGCCTTCAATCACGATTCGCGTATCGTCCTGCCGCAGGTAGACCCTGGTACCTGCCTGGCCGAGAAGGATGGCCTCATCGTCGGTCGAGACCGACTTTCGGCACTCCGCCTTCCCGGCCGGGCAACTAGGGCAACGCTTCGAATATTCACCCTGATACCTGTCCAGCACTGCCTGACAGGCTTCCGGCGAGGCGCGGGGCTTGGTCAAAACCCGCAAGGTCGCCTCCGGGAAAACAGTTTCCACCACCGGGAAATAGCGGTCGCCGAAAACGCCTGCCGCCAACCCCCAGGAGAGCCCCAGGGTCAGCACGGCCGTTGCCAGCCCGAGCCCCCAGAAGCCAGCCGAAGCGCCCAGGGCGGAAAAAAGCTTCGCCGGCTTCGGAATCAGCATGGGGGTTGTCTGCCGGTAAGTCTCATAGTCCGGAAAGGCTCTAGCCAGAACCCTTTCCTCATAGCGGGCCCGCGCCACCTGAAAGCCGAAATTGACCACCACCAGGACAAGCGCCGCCCAGGACCGGAATGCGACAAGTATCCCGAGCAGCGAAATGCCTTCAGCCAGATAGAGGGGATGCCGCACCAGGGCATAGGGCCCGGATGTAACCAGCTTCCGTGCCTCCGGCATGACGCTGAGGGAGCGTCCCAGATGGACGACGGAAACCACCGACAGCAGGTTGCCCAGGAGGATCACGAGCATCGCGGCCAAGTCGTAGCGGACATCGGGTACAGCGCGCGGAAGCACCACCCAGCCCAGGACAAGCACGACGCCCATGACTGCAACGACCCGCGGCACCACTCCCCGGGATTTCAGTACGGGCCGCGAGCGCAGGAGATGAAAAAGGAACAGCAGCCCGATGAACCCGATGATGGCCAGGCGCGAGGCCGTATTGAGCAACACATCCCCAAAACTCGGCCCCCAGGCCGGATGCTCGCCCAGATAAGCCCAGAGAGCCTGAACCTCCCTGACCAGGAAATAACCGTTGAAAGCGAGGATGGGAAGCCGCATCAACAGGTCGTAGGCCTTCGACCGGGAAAATTGCTCGAACTGGTTTTTCATCGTGGCAAAGGCCATACGCTCTGTTGGGCGGGAATCGGGCATCGCGGCTTTATCAGCGGATGGTTAGACGAACTGCCGAAGGAAACGCAGGTCGCCTTCGAAGAAAAGGCGCAGGTCGTTCACCCCGTAGCGCAGCATGGTCAGCCGGTCCGGACCAAAACCGAAGGCAAAGCCGGTGTACTTCTCCGGATCGATGCCGGCGATGCGCAGCACGTTGGGATGGACCATGCCGCAGCCGGCGATTTCCAGCCAGCGGCCTTCCAGGGGGCCGCTCATGAAGGCGACGTCGATCTCGGCCGAGGGCTCGGTGAAGGGGAAGAACGAAGGGCGGAAGCGAACCTTGAGGTCGTCGCTCTCGAAGAAGCGGCGCAGGAAATCGGCCACCACGCCCTTCAGGTCGGCGAAGGACACCCCCTCGCCCACCCAGAGGCCTTCCACTTGGTGGAACATGGGGGAATGGGTGGCATCGGAATCGACGCGGTAGACCCGCCCCGGCGCGATGATGCGGATTTCCGGCATGCGCTCCAGGTGGCCGTACTTGGCCACATGGGCCTGCATGTAGCGGGCCTGGATGGGACTGGTGTGCGTCCGCAGCAGTACACCCTCGGCAACCTTCCCGGATTCGTCCTGGAGATAGAAGGTGTCGTGCATGGAACGGGCCGGGTGGTCTTCCGGCGTGTTCAGGGCGGTGAAGTTCTGGAAGTCGGCCTCGATTTCCGGGCCGTCGGCCACTTCGAAGCCAATGGAGCGGAACAGGGCCTCGATGCGCTCCAGGGTCCGGGTCACCGGATGAAGGCCGCCGCGAACCTCGGCCCGCCCCGGCAGGGTGACATCCAGGGCCTCCTCGGCGAGGCGCGCTTCCAGGGCTGCCTGGCGGATGGCTTCCCGGCGGGCGTTAAGGGCCGCTTCGACCGCTTCCTTGGCGCGGTTGATGGCGGCACCGGCAGCTTTCTTTTCGTCCGCGGGCAGCTTGCCCAGCCCCTTCAAGAGTTCGGTGATCTGGCCGCTCTTTCCCAGGTAGCGGGCTTTGGCCTGCTCCAGGGCGTCGGGATCGGAAATGGCGGCAAAGGCCGCTTGGGCTTCGCCGACGAGGATATCGAGATTGTCCATACGTTCCACCAACAAAACGTCAGTTTCAGTGAAGGCTCATGTCGGCACGGCCGACGTGAAGCCGCAAAGCGGCGGCCGAAACTAAAAAAGGAGGCTTGCGCCTCCTTTTCGTTACTACATTTACGCTCAGGCGCCGAGCTTGGCTTTCGCTTGATTGGCGAGGGCAGCAAAGGCGGGCTGGTCAAAGACGGCGAGATCGGCCAGGACCTTGCGGTCGACTTCGATGTTCGCCTTCTTGAGGCCGTTCATGAAGGTGCTGTACTTCATGCCCAGCTCACGGGCCGCCGCGTTGATACGGGCGATCCACAGGGAGCGGAACTGACGCTTGCGCTGACGACGGTCACGGTACTGGTACTGCCCGGCCTTCATCACCGCCTGCTTGGCGATGCGGTATACGTTCTTGCGACGGCCGCGATAACCCTTGGCCTGGGCGAGAATCTTCTTGTGGCGCGCGCGCGCCGTTACACCACGTTTAACTCGGGGCATCTTCTATCTCCTTACGCGTAGGGCATCATGGCGCGGACTGCAGCTGCATCGCGCTCGTGAACACCAGTCATGCCGCGCAATTGACGCTTGCCCTTGGTGGTCTTCTTGGTCAGGATGTGGCGCTTGAACGCCTGCGAGCGCTTGATGCTGCCGCCGGCGCGCACTTGGAAGCGCTTTTTGGCACCGCTCTTGGTCTTCATTTTGGGCATTGACTGCTCCTTAATGACATGTCGTCAGGTGGCTCCCGGCGGGAACGCTTTCTCAACCCAACGTCACTTATTTTTTGTTGCTAACCTTTACTTCACAGCCTTCTTGCTGGGGCCGATGACCATGATCATCTGACGGCCTTCCATCTTTGGCATCTGCTCCACCTGGCCCACGGCATCCAGATCGGCCTTGATCCGTTCCAGCTGGCGCATGCCGAATTCCTGGTGGGCCATTTCCCGACCCCGGAAACGCAAGGTCACCTTGACCTTGTCGCCCTCCTCCAGGAAACGGGTCATGTTCCTGAGCTTGATCTGGTAATCGTTTTCGTCGGTGCCCGGGCGCAGCTTGACTTCCTTCACCTGCACCTGCTTCTGCTTCAGCTTCGCTTCATGGGCCCTCTTGGCTTCCTGGTACTTGAATTTCCCATAATCCATGAGGCGGCAGACCGGCGGCTTGGCCATGGGCGCAATCTCGACGAGATCAACCCCTGCTTCCTCCGCCATCTGAATGGCCGCCCTGACGTTCACTATGCCGAGCTGCTCCGAATTCTCCCCGACCAGGCGGATTTCCGGCACCGTAATTTCTTCGTTGACGCGATGCGCCTTGTTCTGAGCTATGACTTAACTCCCGAAAACAAAAATTTAAGCCGTGCCACTCCGCGCCGCGACTTCTTCCTGAAGTCGCTCAACCAGGGCCTGTACGGGCATCTGCCCGAGGTCCTGGCCGCCGCGGGTACGCACGGCCACCAGTCCGCCTGCCTTTTCCTTATCACCCACAACGAGCTGATAAGGCAGCCGGTTAACGCTATGTTCCCGAATTTTATAGGTAATTTTTTCGTTGCGCAAATCCGCCTCGGCCCGAAGCCCTGCTTGATGCAGGATATCGGCGACTTCCTGGGCATAATCCGCCTGTTTTTCGGAAATATTGAGCACCACTGCCTGCACCGGCGCCAACCAGAGGGGCAAGGCGCCGGCAAAGTTTTCAATCAGGATGCCGATGAAGCGCTCCAGGGAGCCCAGGATCGCCCGGTGCAGCATGACCGGCGTGCGACGGGTATCGTCGCCCGCAACATACTCGGCGCCGAGGCGGCCCGGCATGGAGAAATCCACCTGCATGGTGCCGCATTGCCAGGAGCGGCCGATGGCATCCTTGATGTGGAACTCGATCTTGGGGCCATAGAAGGCCCCCTCCCCCGGCAACTCCGTCCACTCCAGGCCCGAGGCCCGCAGGCCGTCGCGCAGGGCATTTTCAGCCTTGTCCCAGACCTCGTCGGAACCGACCCGGCTGTCCGGCCGCAGAGCCAGCTTCACCGCCACGTCGTGGAAGCCGAAATCGGCATAAACCTTGCGCACCAGAGCATTGAAGGCCGTCACCTCGGACTCGATCTGGTCTTCGGTACAGAAGATGTGGCCATCATCCTGGACGAAACCCCGCACCCGCATGAGGCCATGGAGGGCGCCGGAAGGCTCGTTGCGGTGGCAGGAGCCGAATTCGCCGTAGCGTAGCGGCAGGTCCCGGTAAGAACGCAAGTCGGCATTGAACACCTGGACATGGCCCGGACAATTCATCGGCTTGACCGCGTAGTCGCGGTTCTCCGAGGAAGTCGTGAACATGTTGTCCTTGTAGTGCTCCCAGTGGCCGGACTTTTCCCACAGGCTCTTGTCGAGGATCTGGGGGCAGCGCACTTCCTTGTAGCCGTTGTTCCGGTACACCTGGCGCATGTACTGCTCGATTTCCTGCCACACCGCCCAGCCCTTGGGGTGCCAGAAGACCATGCCCGGCGCCTCGTCCTGCATATGGAAGAGGTCGTACTGCTTGCCCAGGCGGCGGTGGTCCCGCTTCTCGGCCTCCTCCAGCATGTGGAGATAGGCTTCCAGGTCTTCCTTCTTGGCCCAGGCGGTGCCGTAGATGCGCTGCAGCTGCTCGTTGCGGTGATCGCCCCGCCAATAGGCGCCGGCCACCTTCATGAGCTTGAAGGCCTTGAGCTTGCCGGTGGAAGGCACATGGGGGCCGCGGCAGAGGTCGATGAAATCGCCCTCCCGGTAGAGGGAGACCTGCTCGCCGGCGGGAATGGCCTCGATCAGTTCGGCCTTGTACTTCTCGCCCAGCCCCAGGAAGAACTCGACCGCCTCATCCCGTCCCCAGACCTCCCGGCTCACCGGAATATCGCGCCTGGTGAGCTCGGCCATGCGCTTCTCGATAGCCTCCAGGTCTTCCGGGGTGAACGGGCGCTTGTAGGCGAAGTCGTAGTAGAAGCCGTTTTCGATCACCGGGCCGATAGTCACCTGGGCTTCCGGGAAGAGTTCCTTCACCGCGTAGGCCAGGAGGTGGGCAGTGGAATGGCGGATGACATCCACGCCATCGGCATCCTTGTCGGTGACGATAGCCAGGTCTGCGTCACTCTCGATCCGGAAGGAGGTATCCACCAGCTTGCCATCCACCTTGCCGGCCAAAGCCGCCCGGGCCAGGCCGGCGCCGATGCTGGCCGCCACCTCGGCGACCGTGACCGCTTGTTCGAACGCCCGCTTGGAACCGTCGGGCAGGGTAATGACCGGCATGACCATCTCCAGAAAGCAAAAAAGCCAGAGCTCGAAGCGGGTCGCCCCGACTCTCACTCTGACTTTTCATATGTTTGGTAGGCGCAATTGGACTCGAACCAACGACCCCCACCATGTCAAGGTGGTGCTCTAACCAGCTGAGCTATGCGCCTAAGGAAGCGCGCATTATACGGATGGGAGAACCCAAGTCAACACTTTGTTCCCCGCAAACCCGCATCAGATCACGGTCTGCCCGCCACCTCCGGCTGGCGGCCGCCCCTGGGCCGGCGGAACTATCCCCGGCAATTCGGGCCAATTCCCAGGTTAACCGACGTTCCGCCCGCTCCCCCGGAGCTATCCAGCCGTCGGATATGATTGCCACCCAATGACTTTTCAATAACGCAGCCCCATGGCCCAGATCATTCCCGATGGCTGGCGGGAAGTCGCCGTCACCGGCGCCGCCAGGCGCGAAGTCGACACCCTTTCCCGCCTGGCCCGCGCCCTGCCCGCGGCTTACACGGTCTATCACGCCGTGCACTGGACCAATATCGAGCACAACTACGCCGTTTTCGGGGAAATCGACTTCGTCGTGGTCAACCGGGCTGGGGACATCCTGCTCATCGAGCAGAAGAGCGGCTTTCTCGACGAAACCGCCGAGGGCCTGGTCATGCACTACCCCGGAAAGGTGCGCAACGTCCCGGTGCAGATGTCCCGCATGGTGAGCCTCCTGCGCGGCAAACTCGCCGCCCGGCCGGACGTGCCCAGCGTCCACATTGACGCCCTCCTCTACTGCCCGGACTACCGGGTCAGGAATCCCCACACCGCCGGGCTCAATCCCGAGCGCATCGTGGACGCCGGGCGGCGCGATCAGCTCATAGGGATCATCCAGGCGATCCTGCCGGAAGGGGAGGAAACCCCGACCACCCAGAAGATCCACCGCTTCTTCCGGGACGTCATCCAGCTCGACAGCGACGTCAGCGCCCTCATGGGCTACGCCCGGGACCTGGTGACCCGCATTTCCGGCGGTCTCGCCCACTGGGCCCGGCAGCTGGAATTCACCCCCTTTCGCCTGCGGGTCATCGGCACTGCGGGCTCCGGCAAGACCCAGCTCGCCCTGGCCGAATACCGGGACACCCTGGAGGCGGGCAAACGCCCCCTCTACGTCAGCTACAACCGCCCCCTCGCCGACCACTTCGCCCGCATCGCCCCCGCCGGTGGGCTGATCTGCAATTTCCATCAACTGTGCGACCGGCGGGTCCGGGCGGCCGGCGACGTTCCTGATTTCGCCGTCCCGGGCGCCTTCGACAGGCTGCTCCAGCGCGCCTTCGAGCTGCCCATCGGCGAGGATTTCCTCTTCGACGTGGTCATCATCGACGAGGGCCAGGACTTCTCGGCAGAGTGGCGGGACTTTGTTTTCCGCCACGCCCGCCCCGACGCCCGGCTCTTCTGGCTGGAGGACCCCCTGCAGAACCTCTACGGGCGGGAGCCCCTGCCCTTCCCCGGCTGGGTGAGCCTGCACGCCCGGAGCAACTACCGCAGCCCCCGGGCCGTGATCCGGATGCTGGAAGCCCTGCTCCCTTCCGATGTCCGGATCGAGGCCGCCTCGCCGTTCACCATGGGTGAAGTGGAATTCATCACCTACGGCGACACCGCCGGCCTGCTCCAGGGGGTGAAGGAAGCCATCCGCCGGTGCTACTCGGAAGGCTACAAGCGGCACGACGTCGCCATCGTCAGCTACCACGGCCGCGAGCATTCCCAACTCATGGGCCTGAACCGCCTCGGTACCCATACCCTGAAGCACTTCACGGGGCAATACGACCTGTTCGGCCAGCCGGTATTCTCCGAGGGCGAACTCCTGCTGGAGTCGGTCTACCGCTTCAAGGGCCAGGCCGCTCCCGCCATCATCTTCGCCGAGATCGATTTCGAGACCCTGGACGGGCAGACCGTCCGAAAACTCTTCGTCGGCGCCACCCGGGCCATGCTGAAGCTGGTGCTGGTCATCCACGAATGGTCGGCCCAACTGCTGCGGGAGCGCCTCGGCGCCGCCCCCTGAGCCGGCACCGCTACCCGTCCCGATCCGGAAAAAGCACCTCGGTGAAGCCGAAGCGGGTGAAGTCCCGCACGCGCATGGGGTAGAGCTTGCCCGCCAGGTGGTCGCACTCGTGCTGCACCACCCGGGCGTGGAAGCCCTCCACCGTGCGGTCGATGGCTTCGCCGTGAAGGTCGAATCCCTGGTAGCGTATCCTTTTCCAGCGCGGCACCACGCCCCGTAGCCCGGGCACCGACAGGCAACCCTCCCAGTCCTCCTCTTCCTCGTCCCCCAGGGGAGTGATCACCGGATTGACGAGGACAGTCATCGGCACCGGCGGCGCTTCCGGGTAGCGGGGATTCTTCTCGGAGCCGAAGACCGCCACCTGCACTCCTCTGCCGACCTGGGGGGCTGCCAGTCCGACACCGCCGGCGGCGGCCATGGTCTCGAACATGTCGGCAACCAGACTGTCGAGTTCCGGAGTGCCAAATTCCCGCACGAGCTCGGCGGTCTGAAACAACCGGGGGTCGCCCATCTTGAGGAGGGGAAGCAATGCCATGGGTCAATCTGCCTTTCGATTCGGATCATGCCGCCCACAATTATGAATCAAGGGTCGGCCGCTGAAGCCTCGAGCGGGTTATCCTTGGACCAGGATATTTCCTTTCCATCCGCGTGCGCCCCGGTTTTCCCGAGGGAAGCCGCGAGGTAGCCCATGCAACTCGATCTCCTGACCAAGCCCAGCGGACGCACCGCCATCGTTACCGCTTCGGGTTTTACCCTCGACCTTGCCAATCCCGACGCCACCGGGCTGCCGGTCGCCGACGTGGCCCGGGCCCTCTCCTACCAGCCGCGCTGGTGTGGAGCGACCAAGTCCTTCTACTCCGTCGCCGAGCACAGCGTGATGGTCTCCCGCCTGGTGCCCGAGGAATTCGCCTACGACGCCCTCTGGCACGACTGTATCGAATTCGTCACCGGCGACTGGCCGTCGCCCCTCAAGATCTTCCTGGGACGGAACGAGATCAATGCCAAGCTGGAGCCCATCGAGGCGGCGCTGGGCCGGCGCTTCGGTTTCCGCAGCCACCTGCCCGAGGTCAAGCAAGCCGATCTGGTGGCGATGGCCACCGAACTGCGGGACCTCCTGCCGCCGGCCTGGATGGACTGGGGCCATTTGCCGCCACCCCATCCGGCCAAGATCTGGCCGGTCGGTCCGGAGCGGGCTTACGCCCTCTTTCTCGAGCGCCATGAAGAACTGAAATGAAGCTGCCGGGTTTTCTGGCCACGCCTCTCGTGTAACGGCTTGAACTCCCAGGAATGACCTTAAGGCATGACCGCAACCAACCGTTTTACCAATGGAATTTCCGCTTATCCACATTTCCTGTGGATAAGCTTGGGGGAAAACCCTGGGGAAAGCCGCTAAGTCGCGGCCCCGTAAAGATTTCAGCTGCGGTGCCGAAACTTTGCGCAGCTGTCCGATTCAGCGAATCGGACAGGATCGGCACCAGCTGAGGCCCAGTCGGCTACCAGTTGTCGTCCCCGGACGATGAAGATGAGTCGCCGCCATCCCACGAGTCGCCACCCCCCGACCCCGCGTCGAAGGATCCATAGTCCGGCGCGCCGCCCCCATCCGAACCGATGGGAATGAAGTCGTTGTCGGCGGCGGCGTTGCGGGCCTGGGGCTCATGGGGCTCGTTGCCCTCCAGGATTTTGGACAGCCCATAGCCGGCAGCCATGCCGGCGAGGCCGCCCAGGACGGCGCCGCCGATGCCGGAGGCAGGAGTTTGCGGGGCGCCATAACCGGGACCATACCCCGGCCCGTAGCTGCCATAACCGCCGGGGGCGCCGCCCCCGGAGGCTGCCGCTCCAACCGGGGCCGGGGCGGCCGCAGCGCGGCGCCGGCTCATCAGCAGCCAAACGATGACGAGAGCCGCCCCGCCCAGGACAACATAGATCCAGGGGAAGGAGGCCTGAACCGGGGCCGGCGCGGGGGCGACAGGTCGAGTGGCATCAACCGACCTGGCGACAGGAGCCGCTGGCGTCCCGACGGGAATACGATTCAGAAGATCGCGGAAACGCTGGGGATCGCTGGCGAACTTGAGGGAGGGATCGAGCCGCTGGGCCTCCAGGAGTTCTTTTCGAGCCTCCTGATTTTTCCCTTCCCTGGCCAGTACCTGGCCCAGCTCGTAATGGGCCTTGGCGCTCGCCGGCTTTTCCTTGATGACTTCATGCAGCATCGTCTCGGCCTGGGACAACTGCCCCGCCTTCACCGCTGCCTCGATATCCTTCGGGGCGGGGAGCGCCAGGGCCACGGAAGAAGCCAGGACCAGACTAAGAGCCATGATGATTTTCTTCATGTTGATCTCCTTGGAAGCTCATCCACGACCGGGAAGATGGGGGTGGCAAACCATTGCTTCAAGTCCCCTCCGACTCTCCCGGCCGGCTTCCCGGCGACGCCTCCGGGGCCCGGCACCAGATCGAAGTATCGCCTTGTATCGGCAAAAAATTGTTCCAATGTTCGGTTCTCCATGGATAAACCCTGTTGCTCCGGGACAAGCACTCCTGTCGTTTCGGATCCGGCAAGATAAGATTCCTCCCCGGGGACCTCAAGTAACCGTTTGCAACAATTTGTACCGACCTGATTTTCCCGGCAGGAACCGGGGCTCCCGCTTCGGGACCTAAGAAGTGGATGGGTTCGGCGCATCGGCCGGAGCACGAGGATTGGAGGCTTTTATGCGAATTCCATGGACCACGGCCATCGCGGCCGCCCTGCTGGTGGCAGGTTGCGCCACCCCGGCCGAACAGGCGGCCCGGGCAGAACGGGAAATGGATCGTCTGATGGTGGTTTACGGTCCGGCTTGCGAAAAGCTCGGCTTCCAGCGAGACACCAACCTTTGGCGCGACTGCATCCTGCGGCTTGCCCAGAAGGAAAGCTATGAGCGCGCGTACATGTATCCGCTGACCACCAGTTGTTTCGGCCCGCCTGGTTTCGTCCAGTGCACCACCTACTGACCCAGCCGCTTTTCCATCTTTGAGCCGCACCGTCAGCCCATCGCCCTCTCCGGCGGCGGCGCGGCCGGCCCAACCCGCCCCCCTGGGGGCAAATTCTCCCGGCCTGGCCGTCCCAGCCAGGGTTCCGGACGGGGCGCTGCATTCGAGTATGGGATAATGGCCGGCACCAACACTCCCGGCCCCGCCCCCCAACCCGCCCCGATGAACCAGCCCGCCCTCGAACCCGGAATGATGGTCGTCCACGGCAACCGGATGGAGGACCTGCGTGCCCTCACCGTGGGCTGGATGCAGCACCACCCCCTGGCGCCCCTCGAGAACGAAGTCATCCTGGTCCAGAGCAACGGCGTCGCCCAGTGGCTCAAGCTTGCCCTGGCCAGGAACCCCGGCGGCAGCGATGGCGGCATGGGGATCGCCGCCGCCATCGACGTCCAGCTCCCCGCCCGCTTCCTGTGGCAAGCCTACCGCGCCGTCCTGGGAAGCAGCGCCATCCCGGCGGATTCCCCCTTCGACAAGGATGCCCTCGCCTGGCGCATCATGGGCCTCCTGCCATCGCTCCTCGACGGCGCCGACTTCGCACCCCTGGCCGCCTACCTGGAGGACGACCCGGACCGCCGCAAGCGCCATCAGCTCTCCGAGCGCCTGGCCGACCTCCTGGACCAGTACCAGGTCTACCGGGCCGACTGGCTGCGGGAGTGGTCGTCGGGCGAGGACCGCCTCCTCGATGTCCATGGCAATCCCCGCCCCCTGCCCCCGGGGCAAGGCTGGCAGCCCCGGCTGTGGCGTGCCCTGGTGGCGGATATCGCCGCTGCCCCGGGCAGCGCCGCTTCCCTCAGCCGGGCCGAAGTCCACGCCCGCTTCCTGGCCGCCGCCCAGTCCCTGGACCGCCGGCCTGCGGGACTGCCCCGGCGGGTCATCGTCTTCGGCATTTCCTCCCTGCCGGCCCAGACACTGCACGCCCTGGCCGCCCTTTCCCGCTTCTGCCAGGTGCTGATGTTCGTCCACAACCCCTGCCAGCATTACTGGGGGGACATCGTCACCGGCAAGGACCTCCTCAAGGCGGCCCGCCGCCGCCATCCGGCCAAGGCCGGGATGCCCCTGGACGTGGACGAGGCCGCCCTCCACCTCCATGCCCATCCCCTCCTGGCCGCCTGGGGCCGGCAAGGCCGGGACTACATCCGCCTCCTGGACGAATTCGACGACCCGGAACGCTACCGGCACCGTTTCCAGATGGAGGGGCTCGATCCATCCCTCCAGCGCATCGACCTCTTCTCGGCCCCGGATGCCCCAACCCTCCTCGGCCAGCTCCAGGAGGACATCCTCGAGCTCCGTTCCCTCGCCGACACCCAGGCCTGCCACGGTCCCGTCGATGCGGGGAACGACACCTCCATCGCCTTCCACGTCGCCCACAGCACCCAGCGGGAAGTGGAAATCCTCCACGACCAGCTCCTGCACCACTTCAACCAGGACCGTAGCCTGCAGCCCCGGGACGTGATCGTCATGGTCCCCGACATCGACCTCTACGCCCCCCATGTCCAGGCCGTGTTCGGGCAGTTCGACGGCAGCGATCCCCGCCATGTTCCCTTCACTCTGGCCGACCGCCGCCAGCGGGGCCGGGAGCCGCTCCTGATCGCCCTCGAGCACCTGGTGGCGCTGCCCGACAGCCGCTTCGCTGCCAGCGAAGTCCTCGACCTCCTGGACGTACCGGCCATCCGCCAGCGCTTCGGCATCCGGGAAGACGACGTGCCGGCCCTGCACCGCTGGATCGACGGCGCCGGCATCCGCTGGGGCCTCAACGCCGCCCAGCGGGAATCCCTGGAACTGCCCACCGGGCTGGAGCAGAACACCTGGCGCTTCGGCCTGCGCCGCATGCTCCTGGGCTACGCCGTGGGCAGCGGCGGCGAGTGGCAGGACATCGAGCCCCACGACGAGATCGGCGGCCTCGAAGCCGCCCTCCTGGGCCCCCTGGCACGCCTCCTGGAAGCGCTGGAGCAAAGCTGGGAAAGCCTCCAGGAGCCCGCCTCCCCGAAGGACTGGGGCCTGCGGCTGCGCACCCTGCTGAAGACCTTCTTCCTCCCCGCCGACGATCAGGACACCCTCCTCCTCACCCAGCTCGACTACCTGCTGGAGCAATGGGAAACCGCCTGCGAGGCCGCCGGTTTCGCCGAGCCACTGCCCCTCAACGTCGTCCGGGAAGCCTGGCTGGGCCGGCTGGACCAGGGGGGCCTCTCCCAGCGCTTCATGGCTGGGGCGGTCAATTTCTGCACCCTCATGCCCATGCGGGCCATCCCGTTCAAGAGGGTCTGCCTCCTGGGCATGAACGACGGCGACTATCCGCGCTCCCAGGCAGCGGCGGATTTCGATCTCATGGCCCGGGACTACCGCCCCGGCGACCGCTCCCGCCGGGAGGACGACCGCTACCTTTTCCTGGAAGCTCTCCTCTCCGCCCGGGAACAGCTCTACATCAGCTGGGTGGGCAGGAGCGTCCGGGACAACAGCGAACGCCCGCCCTCGGTCCTGGTGGCCCAGCTGCGGGACCATCTCGATGCCGGCTGGCGACTCGCCTCCGGCGACGGCGCCCTGGCCGCCGCCCTGACCCTGGAACATCCCCTGCAGCCTTTCAGCCCTGCCTATTTCGAGGCTGGCGATCCCCGCTACTTCAGCTACGCCCACGAATGGCTGGGCCGCTCGGCCCGGGCCGGCGACCAGGCCGCCGGCGCCGCCACCCTGTCAATGGACCCCGGCTCCCGTCTGCCCCCCCCCGAGCCCCTGCCCACCCTCACCCTGGATCTGCTGGCCCAGTTCCTGCGCAATCCCGTCAAGGCCTTCTTCAACCGCCGCCTCAAGGTCCACTTCGACGGCGAGGGCGAGTCCCTGGAGAACGCCGAGCCCTTCGGCCTCAATTCCCTGGACGAGTACCAGTTGGGGGAATTCCTCATGAAGGCGGCCTTGAACGGCAAGCTGGAGGAGGCCGGCAAGAGCCTGCAGCGGAAGGGGTGCCTGCCCATGGGCGGCCACGGCGAGCTCATCCTCAGGAAGCTCGCCGCCCCCCTTCCCGACCTGGCGACCCGCTTCGAGGCCGCCGCCGCCGACTGGCCCGACCTCCAGCCGGAACCCGAACCCCTGGTCTTCTCCCACGGCGGCCTCTGCCTGGACGACTGGCTGGGGGGGCTGCGCCGCAACCCGGCCGGCGACCTGGCAATGGTGGTCTCCATGGCCCGCAATGTGCGGAAAAAAAAGGACCTCCTCCACCATCGCCTGCTGCCCCAGTGGGTGGCCCACTTGTCCGCCTGCGCCGTCGGGCTGCGGCTCACCACTGTCGTGGTGGCCGCCGACGAGACACTCCAGCTGCCGCCTGTGGCCGAGGAAACAGCCAAGGAAGCCCTGGCGGCCCTGCTCTCGGCCTGGCTCGCCGGCATGTGCGCCCCCCTGCCGGTGGCCCCCCGCACGGCTTTCCAGTGGCTCGCCAGGCTACCCGCCGGAGAGGAACAGGCCATGGCCTCGGCCCGTCAAGTCTATGAAGGCAACGATTACCAATCCCGGGGCGAATGCGGCTACTGTAGCTACCTGACCCGCCAATACCCGGATTTCGAGAGCCTCTGCGTCGACGGCGAATTCGGCCGCTGGGCCCTGGCCCTCTACCAGCCCTTCTTCGCCCTGGTGCAGCCCACCGGGGACGAGCCCAAGGCCAGGAAGAGGGGGAGCTCGGCGTGAGCCTGCCCAATCTCCTGAATCCGCTGGAACTGCCGCTCTACGGCAGCCGGCTCATCGAGGCCAGTGCCGGTACCGGCAAGACCTACACCATCGCCGCCCTCTACCTGCGGCTGGTCCTGGGCCACGGCGGCGACAACGCCTGCCGCCAGGAACTGCTGCCGCCGGATATCCTGGTGGTCACCTTCACCGACGCCGCCACCAAGGAGCTGCGGGACCGCATCCGCCTGCGCCTCACCGAAGCCGCCCAGCATTTCCGCGCCACCCTGCCCCGGCCCGACGATTACCTGACCCGCCTGCGGGACGACTACCCGCCCGCCGACTGGCCCCGCTGCGCCCGCCGCCTGGAAATCGCCGCCGAATGGATGGACGAGGCTGCTATCTCCACCATCCACGGTTGGTGCAACCGCATGCTGCGGGAGCACGCCTTCGACAGCGGCAGCCTCTTCGCCCAGAACCTGGAGGCCGACCACAGCGAACTGCTGCTCGAAGTGGTGCGGGACTACTGGCGGGTCCATTGCTACCCCCTGGCGGGAGAGGGACTGGAATGGGTCCTCGACCATTGGCAGGAGCCGCGCCAGCTGGTCCGCAAGCTGGTGCTGGATGCCCCCGATGCCGACCCGGCCCTGGCCCAGCCGCCCCTGGCCGAGGTCTTCGGAAATGCCAGGGGGCAGCGGCTGGCAGCCCTGGACCAGCTCAAGGCCCCCTGGGCCGAGTGGGCTGACCAGCTCCAGTCCCTACTGGATGATGCCTCCACCCGCAAGGCGGTGAATGGCACCAAGATCCAGCCCCGCCATTACAATTCCTGGCTGGCGGCCCTCAGAACCTGGGCCACCACGCCGGATCAGGCAGAGCTTGGCCTGTCCGACTCGGCATGGAACCGCCTGACGCCGGAAGGGCTGGCCGAAGCCTGGAAGGATGGCGCCCCGCCCGAGCACCCGGCCCTGGCCGAAACCTCCCGCCTGCGCCAGGCCCTGGCGGCCCTGCCCCGCCCCGACCGGGACATGCTGCGCCACGCCTCCGCCTGGGTCCGGTTGCGCTTCGAGCAGGAGAAGGCCCGCCGGGCGGAACTGGGTTTCGACGACCTCCTGACCCGGCTCGACGCCGCCCTCCAGGGGCGCAAGGGACCCCAGCTGGCAGAATCCATCCGCCGCCAGTTCCCGGTGGCCTTGATCGACGAATTCCAGGATACCGACCCGGTCCAGTACGCCATTTTCTCCCGCATCTACGGCGTCGAGGACAACGCCCCGGAAACCGGGCTCTTCATGATCGGCGATCCCAAGCAGGCCATCTACGCCTTCCGCAACGCCGACATCTACACCTACCTGGCGGCCCGGCGGGCCACCGAGGGCCGCCACTACACCCTGGGCACCAATTTCCGCTCCACCCGGGGCATGGTGGCGGCGGTGAACCGGCTCTTCCTCCAGGCCGAGGAACGGCCCCAGGGCCAGGGCGCCTTCCTCTTCCGCGCCGGCGGCGACAACCCGGTCCCCTTCGTGCCGGTGGATGCCCAGGGGCGGAAGGAGCGCCTGGTGGCGGAGGAAGCCGAAGTCCCCGCCCTCACCCTCTGGCACCCCGACGACCAGACCGAGCCCCTGGGCAAGGACGAGTACCGGCAGCGCCTGGCCGCCAGCTGCGCCAGCGAGATCGCCCGCCTCCTGAACCTCGGCCAGTCCGGCCGGGCCGGATTCCAGGCGGATGGCAAGCCCTTGCGCCCCCTGCGCCCCGGCGACCTAGCGGTGCTGGTGCGCAGCTTCGCCCAGGCCAAGGCAGTGCGGGAGGAGCTGGTACGGCGGGAGGTACGCAGCGTTTACCTGTCCGACAAGGACTCGGTCCTCAAGACAGCGGAAGCCCACGACCTGCGGATGTGGCTGCGGGCGGCGGCGGAGCCGGAGGACGACCGCCTGCTGCGGGCCGCCCTGGGCTCCCGCACCCTCGACCTGCCGCTCTCCGACCTGGAGCACCTCAACCAGGACGAAACCGCCTGGGAAGCCCGGGTCCTGCAGTTCCGCACCTACCGCAGCCTGTGGCGCCAGCAGGGGGTCCTGCCCATGCTGCGCCGCATCATCCACGATTTCGACCTGCCCCAGCGCCTGGCCCAGACCACCGCCGGGGAGCGCACCCTGACCAACCTCCTCCACCTCTCCGAACTCCTCCAACAGGGGGCCGGCGAACTGGACGGGGAACAGGCCCTGATCCGCTTCCTGTCCGAGCAGATCGCCGAGGAAAGCGCCGCCGAGGAGCGCATCCTGCGCCTGGAGAGCGACGAGAACCTGGTCAAGGTCATCACCATCCACAAGTCCAAGGGCCTGGAATACCCCCTGGTCTTCATTCCCTTCGCCTGCCATTACCGGCCCGTCAAGACGGACGACGCGGCGGTCAAGTTCCACGGCCCCGACGGCAGCCGGATCACCGTCCTCGCCCCCGGCGAGGAGGAGGTCGAGGAGGCCGACGCCGAGCGCCTGGCCGAGGACATGCGCCTCCTCTACGTCGCCCTGACCCGGGCCCGCCATGCCTGCTGGCTCGGGGTGGCGGACGTCAAGAGCGGCCGCTCCGGAGGCTCCGACCTCCACCGCACCGCCTTCGGCTGCCTCCTCACCGGCGGCGAGCCCCTGGCCACGGGTGGCCTGCCCCCGGCCCTGGAGGCCATGCAGGGCGGGTGCCCCGACATCGCCATCGCCCCCCTGCCGGAAGCCACGGACGAGCCCTTCCGCTTCCAGGCTGCCGGCGCGCCGGCCCTGGCCGCCCGTACCGTGGTGCGGCGGGCGGCCAGCGATCCCTGGTGGATCGCCAGCTACAGCGCCCTCCGGATCGGCGAGGAAATGAGCGAGGAAGGCGGCGACGGGACCGCCCTGCCGGCCGACGCCCCCCCGTCTTCCCCGGCCCGCCAGCTGGAGCTGGAGCTGCTGGCGCCGGAAACGGCCCTGGCCCAGAAACTGATGGAAGCCGAGGCCGCCGCCGATCCGGAAGGGGCCCGGCCCACCGACGCCACCGCCGCCCAGATCCACCGCTTCCCCAAGGGAGCGGGGCCCGGCACCTTCCTCCACGGCCTCCTGGAATGGGTCGCCCAGGAAGGCTTCGCCCAGTTCTCGGCCAACCCGGAGCGTCTGGTGGACACCATCGCCCGGCGCTGCAACCGCCGGGGCTGGGAAGCCTGGATCGCCCCCCTGGAGGCCTGGCTGCGCCACCTCCTGGAGACGCCCCTGCCCCTGGGAGACCAGCGGGCGGCCCTGCGCCAGCTGGAGTCCTACCAGCCGGAAATGGAATTCTGGTTCGAGACCTCCGGCGTGGATACCCGCCGGCTCGATGCCCTGGTCCGCGCCCACACCCTGGCCGGCGCCCCCCGGCCGGGCCTGGAGAAAATCCTCCTCCAGGGCATGCTGAAGGGCTACATCGACCTGGTCTTCGAGCATGCCGGCCGCTACTACGTGGCCGACTACAAATCCAACTGGCTGGGACCCGCCGATGGCGACTACACGCCGGAGGCCATGGCCGCCGCCATCCTGGAAAAGCGCTACGACCTCCAGTACGCCCTCTACCTGCTGGCCCTGCATCGCCAGCTCCGGGCCCGGCTGCCCGGCTACGACTACGACCGCCACATCGGCGGCGCCGTCTATGTCTTCCTGCGGGGCAGCCGGTCCGCCAGCCGGGGAGTCCATTTCGAACGCCCGCCCCGAGCCCTGATCGAGGCCATGGACGCCCTTTTCCGCGGTGCCGACGACGACGCTGACCCATCATGACTTCCGGCCAACTCTCCCTTTTCGATCCGCCTTCGCCGGCAAAACCCAACCCCCTCCAGAATGGAGAAGGCCTGCACCGGATCCTGGCCGCCTGGGTGGAGCGGGGCTGGCTGCGTCCCCTTGACCTGGCCATCGCCAACCTGCTGCGGGACCTGGTGCCGGAATGCCCGCCCCTGGTGCTCCTGGGCGCCGCCCTGGCCAGCCACCAGCTGGGGCGGGGCCACGTCTGCCTGGACCTGGCCGCCACCCTGGAAACCCCCGACCTCGCCCTCTCCCTGCCCCCGGATGACGACGCCGGAGGCGACGGCCGCCCGCCCCTGCCCTCGGAGGCCCTGGCAGGAATCACCCTGGCCGCCTGGCGCGAGGCCCTGCTGGCCGCCCCCCATGCCGTTTCCGCCAAGGGTGCCGGCCTGGCCCCGGAGGGGGAAGACGACAGCCCCGGCCAGCCCCTGGTGCTAACGGGCGCCGCCCCCCGGCCCCGCCTCTACCTGCGCCGCTACTGGCGCTACGAACAGCAGGTGGCCCGGGCCCTGCACCGGCGCCTGGGGATGGAAGCCGTCCCGCCCGCCGGCTTGCGGCAGGCCCTGGACGGCCTCTTCGCCCCGGCCGGGGACGGCCTACCGGACTGGCAGAAGATCGCCTGCGCCCTCGCCGCCCGCGGCGCCCTCACTCTCATCACCGGCGGCCCCGGCACCGGCAAGACCACCACCGTCATCCGCCTGCTGGCCCTCCTCCAGGGCCACGCCCTGGGCCAGGGGCGGCCCCTGCGCATCCGCCTCGCCGCTCCCACCGGCAAGGCCGCTGCCCGGCTCACCGCCTCCATCGCCGGCCAGATCGCCGCCCTCGCCGTGGACGACGCCGTCCGCCAGGCCATCCCGGCCGAGGTGGGCACCTTGCATCGCCTCCTGGGCAGCCGGCCCGGCAGCAGGCATTTCATTCACGGCCGGGACAATCCCCTGACCCTGGACGTCCTGGTGGTGGACGAGGCCTCCATGATCGACCTGGAGATGATGGCCAGCCTCCTGGAAGCCCTCCCCCCCCGGGCCCGGCTCATCCTCCTGGGGGACAAGGACCAGCTGGCTTCGGTGGAGGCCGGCGCGGTCCTGGGAGACCTCTGCCACCAGGCCGAAAGGGGCCACTACACCCCCGCCACCCTGGCGTGGATCGAGGACCAGACCGGCCACCGCCTCGACGACCCGAGCCTGCATCCCGGCGAGCCCGTCCGCCATGCCCTGGCCCAGCAGACCGTCATGCTGCGCCACTCCCGCCGCTTCCACGCGGACAGCGGCATCGGCCGCCTGGCCCGGGCCGTGAACCAGGGAGATGGCGACGCCTGCCGGTTGCTCCTCGCCGAAGGCCGGCCCGATGTCGCCGCCCTCCTCCTCGACAACGATGCCGCCCCCGCCCTTGGCCGCCTGGTCCTGCAGGGCCACGGTGACGCCGACCGGACCGGCTATGGCCACTATCTCCGCGTCCTCCAGACCACCCGCCCGAGGCGGGAGCCCGATGCCTCCCCGGCCGACCCGGTCTGGAACGAATGGGCTGTCCGGGTGCTGGAAGCCTTCGGCAGCTTCCAGCTCCTGACCGGGCTGCGCCGCGGCCCCTGGGGCGTGGACGGCCTCAACCCGCGCATCTCCAAGATCCTGCAGGAAGCCGGGCTGCTGGAAGGCCACGAGGGCTGGTACGAGGGGCGGCCGGTGCTGGTGACCCGCAACGACTACGGCCTCGGCATCATGAACGGGGACATCGGCATCGCCCTGCGGGTCCCCGTGCTCCACGGCCTCGGCGGAGCCGGCACGGTGCGCCCGGAATTGCGCGTGGCCTTCATCCACCCGGACGACAGCCGCCGGGCCCGCTTCCTGCACCCCAGCCGCCTTACCGCCGTCGAAACCGCCTTCGCCATGACCGTGCACAAGTCCCAGGGCTCCGAATTCGCCCATGCCGCCCTGGCCCTGCCGGACCGGCCCAACCCGATCCTGACCCGGGAGCTGGTCTATACTGCGGTGACCCGCGCCAGGAAAGCCTTCACTCTGGTGGAGAGCCGCCCCGAGGTCCTCGATGGGGCCGTGGAGCGCCAGGTGGTGCGGGAGAGCGGATTGGTAGACCTTCTCTGGCCGGCTGACCGCAACTGAGTCATGGACCGCATTTTTATAGCCGCATGTGAACGCCTTATGCCACCCGCCCAGGGGGGCGATTTTTCTCCTCAATTACATGCCGGCATGACCGATAATAATCAATTACATAAAAGTAAATCGATTGCATATTTTTCAGCGATCGAAATGAACCCACGATTATTTCAGGGAGCGTCGCTTGTCCTTTCGCCACCATTTTCTGGCGGCCCTTTCCGCCATTGGCTTCCTAGGCCAGTCCCTCGCTCAGACCCCGCCGGTCCCTGACGCCGGACGTCTGCTGGAAACCCTCCAGCCTCCTCCGCCGCCGCCCGTCGCTCCCCATGCACCCATCGTCGTCCCCGCCGCGGCGGCGCCCGGCGAGGCAGCCGATGCAGGCCCCGCTTTCGTGGTTCGCCAATTCCACATCGAAGGCGCCCACGCCTTCCCGGAAAGCGAACTCGCTGCCATCCTGTCCGATCTCGTGGGTCGGGAAGTCACCCTGGGGAGCGTCCGCCAGGGGGTGGAGCGCATCACCCGGCACTACCAGGAGGCTGGCTACTTCGTCGCCCGGGCCTACCTGCCGCCCCAGACCATCGCCAATGGCGAAGTGCGCATCACCGTGCTGGAAGGCCGCCTGGGGGCCGTCAACCTGGCGGACGTTCCGGGCGATCCGGATGGGCAGTTGAAGGCCCGCATGGCCGCCACCCTGGCCGCCCAGGGCCTCACACCCCAGCAGCCGATTACCCGGGACCCCCTGGAGCGGGGCGTGCTCCTCCTGGAGGACCTGGTGGGCGCCGAAGTCAAGGCCAGCCTGCGCCCCGGCGCGTCCCTGGGCAGCGGCGATCTCAACCTGGAGACCCGGGGCCGGGCCCCCGTTTCCGGCAACCTCGGGCTCGATAACTACGGCTCCCGCTATACCGGCGCCTGGCGGGCCAACGGCGGCATCAACTTCGCCCAGCCTTTCCTGGCCGGCGACTCCCTGGGATTGCGCCTCATCCACGGCGAGGGTCTTGATTTTCTTCTCGCCGCCTATCAGGCACCGGTCGGCTACGACGGCCTGAAGCTCGGCCTCAATGCCTCCTGGATGCGCTACGAGCTGTGCTGCGGCGCCCCCCCCATCGGCTCGAAGGGAGAAGCGAGCACCGTCGCGGCCACCGCCAGCTACCCCCTGGTGCTGCGCCAGAACCACTCTCTCTCCCTGACCGGCAGCCTCGAACACAAGGCCCTGAAGGACGACACCCGCGCCGGCAATGTCAGCGACAAGACCCTCGACCTCGGCAGCTTCGGCGTCAATGCGACGATATCCGTCGGCAATCTGGTCCAGCGCGGCGACGCCACCCTGGTCAGGGGCCGGCTGGACCTTTCGGGCAATGGGGCAGCGCTCGCCCAGGACGCCGCCAGCGCCCGCAGCAACGGCGACTACACCAAGTTGCGGTATGGCTACTCGCTGCGCTTCAATGCGACCGCCACCGACATCCTGCAGCTGCGGATCACCGGCCAGTGGGCAGAGAAGAACCTGGATTCCTCGGAGAAGATGTCCCTGGGCGGCATCGACGGGGTGCGGGCCTATCCCACCGGCGAAGCCAGCGGCGACGAAGGCTGGCTGGCGCGCCTGGAGTGGGCCAAGCTCCTGCCCCTGGAAGCCCTGCCCGGTCAGTTGGGCGCCACGGCCTTCATCGACAGCGGCCGCATCCGCCTCAACCGCCGGCCCTGGGGCGCCCTGGCCGGCAGCCGCCAGGAATACGGCCTCTCCGGGGCCGGGCTGGGGCTCACCTGGATGGCCCCCGGCGGCTTCACCGCCGCCGCCGTCCTGGCCACCCCCATCGGCGGCAACCCCGGCCGGGTGAACGGCCTGGATTCCGATGGCCGACGCCAACACGAGCGCTTCTGGCTGCTCCTCAACCACCCCCTGTGAGGCCGACATGAACAAGTCCTACCGCCTGATCTGGAGCGATCTGATCCAAGCCTGGGTGGCTGTCGCCGAATTCGCCCGCGCCCGGGGCAAGAAGGCCGGGGCCGTCCTCTGCGCCGCCGGACTGGCCTCCGGGGCGCTGGCCGCCCCCCCGGCGCCGACCGCCCTGCCGACGGGGGGACAGATCGTCGCCGGCCAGGTCGCCATTGCCCAAGGCGGCGCCCGCATGGACATCACCCAGGGGTCGGCCAAGGCTATCATCAACTGGAGCAGCTTCGATATCGGCAGCAGCGCCCAGGTCCATTTCCACCAGCCCTCGGCCAGCGCCATGGCCCTGAACCGGGTGCAATCCTCCGACCCTTCCCAGATTTTCGGGCAGCTCAGCGCCAACGGCCAGGTCTTCCTGGTCAACCCCAACGGCGTCCTCTTCGGGCCCGGCGCCCGGGTGGATGTGGGCGGCATCGTGGCCTCGACCCTGAACCTCGCCAACGAAGATTTCCTGGCCGGAAATTACCGTTTCACCGGCGGCAACGGGGCCGCCGGGATCACCAACCAGGGTCTCCTGACCGCCCTGCCCCAGGGCTACGTCGCCCTGGTGGCGCCCAAGATCGCCAACACCGGCACCATCAACGCCCCCCGGGGCACCGTGGCCCTGGCCGCCGGCGACACGGTGACCCTGCAGTTCGCCAATGACCGACTGCTGTCCTATGACGTGGCCGCCGCCCAGGTGGATACCCTGATCGCCCAGCAGGGGGCGGTGCGGGCCGAGGGCGGGGTGGTGCTTCTCACCGCCAAATCGGCAGGGGAACTGGCCACCAGCGCCATCAACCATACCGGCCTCACCGATGCCTCATCGGCCAGTGCCGAGGGGGGGATGATCCGCCTCGAAGGCGGCTTCGTCGCCATGGGGGGATCGGTCAAGGCCGATGGGCAGACCCAGGGCGGCCACATCGAAGTCCAGGCGGCCGGCACCCTCTCCCTGGCGGAGAATGTCTCCGCCGTCGGCCATGGCGGGGCGGGCGGCAGCGTCAGCTACGCCAGCGGCGGGCGCACCATCGAAACCTCCACCAGCCATACTGACGCCTCCGGCGCCACCGACGGCGGCAGCATCCGGGTCGATGCCAAGGGCGGCATCCTCTCCTCCGGCACCTACGTGGCAAAGGGCGGCAGCACCGGCGGCAGGATCGATGTGGGCGGCGATACGGTCCGCCTGCTCTCCGCCAACCTCGACGCTTCGGGCAACGCCGGTGGAGGCCTCGTCCGGGTGGGCGGGGCCTTTCAGGGGGGCAAGGGCGTTCCCGATGCTACGGCCTACGATCTGTTCGTCGCCCGCTGGCCTGCCGCTCCGGCCATCGGCAATTCCCGGCGAGTCTTCCTGAACGACGGCACACGGGTCAACGTATCCTCAAGCCAGGGTGTGGGCGGAACGGTAGTCGTATGGTCGAACCAGGAGACCACCCAACTCGGCAGCATCAATGCAGCCGGCGCCCAAGGGGGCGGCGCGGTGGAAATTTCCTCGGCGGAAGTATTGCGCCATGCCGGATTGAGCGGCATCAGCGGCGCCCGCTTCCTGCTCCTCGATCCCAAGAACATCATCATCGGCGATGCCGCCGCTGTCTCCAGCTGGAGCTACCAGGCAGTGCTGGGCAAGGACTACACCAGTAGCGGCAGTAATGCGAACGCCAACAGCCTGGAGGGGGGAGACTGGTTCGGCTTTGCCGTCGCCATCAATTCGGCGGCCAATCTGATGGCGGTGGGGACCCATGGAGACGATGGCGCCACCAACGGGGCAAGTGACAGCGGCGCGGTCCATCTCTTCCGCTTCACCGACGGCAGTTTCGGCGGCGGCAGCCTGGAGGGAATCATCGGCAGAGACTATACGGGCGGAAAGAACGTCAATGTTCCCGGCCTGTACGCCGGCGCCTACTTCGGCCGCTCGGTGGCCCTCAACGGGGCGGGGGACCGCCTGGCCGTCGGAGCGACCTTCTACGGTTCCGGCGGTTCCGTGTTCCTCTTCAGCTTCACCGATTCCAGCTTCAGCGGCGGCACCCAGCAGGCCATCATTGGCTACGGCTCCACCGGCGGCAAGAACGTCAATGCCAGCTTTCTGGATTACAACGATGCCTTCGGATCGTCCGTCGCCCTCAATGCCGTCGGGGATCGGCTGGCCGTCGGGGCCGTGAGCGACGGCGGCTACAACAACACCCAACCGTATACCGGCGCGGTGCATCTGTTCAGCTTCACCGATGGCAATTTCAGCGGCGGCACCCTGCAGGGGACCGTCGGCAAAGGCTACTCCGGCAGCAAGGACATCGATATGCCGACCCTGCCGGCCGGCCGGTTCTTCGGCCAGGCCGTCGCCCTCAACGGCAATGGCGACCGGCTGGCGGTCGGCGTCGGAGATGACGGCTTCAGCGCCAGTGCCACCAATAGCGGCGCGGTCCATCTCTTCAGCTTTACCGACGGCAATTTCAGCGGCGGCAGCCTGCAGGGCACCATCGGCTACGGCTACACCGGCGGCAAGAACGTTTCCGTCGCCAACCTGGAGGCCGGCGACTACTTCGGCAGCGCTGTGTCCTTCAACGCCGCCGGGGACCGCCTGGCTGTAGGGGCGCCCAGCGATGGCGGTTACATGAACCTTGCCGGGGGCAGCGGCGCCGTCTACCTCTTCAGCTTCACGGATACCAGCTTTACCGGCGGCTCCTTGTCGTCCACCCTCGGCAAAGGCTACACCCTGGCCAACCAGGTGAACGTTGCTAATCTGGAGGCCAACGACAGTTTTGGCCAGGCCGTAGCGCTTAACGGCATCGGCGACCGGTTGGCTGTCGGCGGCTCCGGCGACTGGGGCAGCGGCAACATCCTCGCCAACAGCAACAGCGGCGCCGTGCGGCTCTTCACCTTCGAAAACAACACCTTCATTGGCGGCATACACGTGGGGACCGTCGGCAAGGGCTATACCGGCGGCAAGAATGTGAATGTAGCCAGCCTGGAGATGAGCGACGGCTTCGGTTCCGCCGTGGCCCTGAACGCCGCCGGCGACCGGCTGGCCGTGGGCGTCCCCAACGACGCCGGCTTCGGCAACGCGGTGCTGAATAGCGGCGCCGTGCACCTCTTCAGCTTCACCGACAAGAATTTCAACGGCGCCGTGCTGGAGGCCAGCCTGGGCAAGGGCTATACCGGCGGCAAGAATATCGACGTCGCCAGCCTGGAGATGGGCGACCGCTTCGGCCAGTCCGTCGCCTTGAACGGCACGGGCAAACTCCTGGCCGTCGGCGCACCCTACGACAGCGGCTCGGGCAACGTGGCGACGAGTGCCGGTGCGGTCTACCTCTTCAGCTTCCTCGACAACACCTTCTCCAGCGGTTCCCTGGTAGGCACCGTCGGCAAGGGCTATACCGGCGGCAATAACGTGGACGTCCCCAGCCTGGAGATGAGCGACGGCTTCGGTTCCGCCGTGGCCCTCAACGCCGTCGGCGACCGGCTGGCGGTGGGAGCGCCCAACGATGCCGGCTTCGGCAACGGGGTGCTGAACAGCGGTGCCGTGCATCTCTTCAGCTTCACCGACGGCAGCTTCAGCGGCGGGACGCTGCAGGCCACCCTGGGCAAGGGGTATTCCGGCGGCAAGAATATCGATGTGAGCAACCTGGCGATGGGCGACCGATTCGGCCAATCCGTCGCCTTCAATACTTCCGGTACCCGTCTGGCCGTCGGCGCGCCATTCGACACCCCGCCGCCCCCGGATGATTCGTTAACCGGCACCGGTGCCGTCTATCTCTTCGGTTTCCTCGACAACCTGTTCCTCGGCGGTTCCCTCCTGGGCACCATCGGCTGGGGCTACACCGGCATCAAGGACATCAACATGGGTAGCCTGGAGATGAACGACAACTTCGGCTTCTCCGTGGCCTTGAATGCCGCCGGCGACCGGCTGGCGGTAGGAACTCCCAACGATGCCGGCTTCGGCAATGGAGCGATGAACAGCGGCGCGGTCTATCTCTTCAGCTTCACCGACGGCAGCTTTACCGGCGGGACGCTGCAGAGCACCCTGGGCAAGGGCTACGGCGGCGCCAACGACGCGAACGTGAGCGACCTCGAGTCGAATGACCGGTTCGGCCAATCCGTTGCCCTGAACGCCGCCGGCAACCGCCTCGCCGTCGGCGCCCTGAACGACAGCGGCCCCTCCAACGCCACGGCGAGCAGCGGTGCGGTCTATCTCTTCTCGGACACCCAGAAGGCCGGCTCCGATTCCGCCCTCGGCCAGACTTTCGCCAATCACGCCGACCAGAGCATCACCGTTTCCCGGGTCGATCTGGAAACCCAATTGGGGATGGGAACCAGCGTTGTTCTCCAGGCCAGCAACGACATCACGGTTTCCGGGCCCATCATCGTCACCCCTGCCTCCGGAAATGGCGGCAACCTGACCCTCCAGGCCGGGCGGAACATCAACTTCAATGCCAATATCACGACAGCCAACGGCAGCCTGACGGCTATCGCCGGTGACGGGGGGGCCGATCCGGCCTTCCGTGATCCGGGCACCCCGACCTTGACCATCGCCAGCGGGGTAATCCTCAATGTGGGCACCGGCATCGCCACCCTGGCTGCCATCGCCGGCAACGTGGTGAATAACGCCGGCGACGGTGCCATCGCCACCAGCGGAGCGGGACGCTGGCTGGTCTACGCAGCCGATCCTTCCTCCACGACCGAAGGTTTCACCAACTACAACAAGCACTATAACCAGATCTACGATGTTGCCGGCACTACCCCGACCTACGCCAGCACCGGCAACTGGTTCCTGTATTCCCTCGCGCCGACTCTTTCGGTGACGCCGGGAGCGGCCACCATCACTTACGGCAACGCCACCCCGACTTTCGTCGCCGCCAGCTACAGCGGCTTCATCGACGGCGACAGCAGTCCGGGCACGGTAACCGGCACCGCCAACTGGACGGTGGGCGGCCCCTTCTCCACCGCCGGGCATGCCACCGCCGGCAGCCACAACGTCACCTATGGCAGCGGCCTTCTCAGCAGCCTGGGATACCTGTTTACCGACAACACCGGCAGCACCGCCGAACTGACGGTCAATGCCCGGGCACTCACCGCCGCCGGCATCACGGCCAGCAACAAAATCTATGATGCCACCCTGGCCGCCACGCTCAATTTCGGCAGCGCCGCCCTGAGCGGCGTCATCGCCGGAGATCTGCTGAGCCTGGACACCAGCGGCGCCAGCGGCACTTTCGCCAACAAGAACGTCGGCACGGGCAAGGCGGTGACCGTCACCGGTCTGGCCCTGAGCGGCACCGATGCCGGCAACTACACGGTAAGCGATGCCAGCGGCGCCACCGCCGGCATCGCCGCCCGGGCCATCACCGCCACCGGGATC